>WTGP01000018.1:59776-550954 GCA_011523505.1 Gammaproteobacteria bacterium | reverse complement strand
TGTTCGCGGGCGAGGTCGTCAACCCAAGCGAGAATCGCGCCGCGCTGCATCCGGATGCGCGTGCCGCGAACCCGGTGAATGCGCTGCTGACCGAGCAGCGGGAGCGAGTGGGCGCGTTCGCCCGGCGGTTCCGGGCCGGCGAGGTGCCGGGCGCCGGGAGCAGGCCGCTCACGCGGGTGGTCAATATCGGAATCGGGGGCTCGGACCTGGGCGTGCGGCTTCTGTGTTCGGCGCTGGGGGACGCCAACTCCCGACCGGTGGATTTCGTGGCGGAGATGGACGGCGTCGAGCTCGAGCGGGCGCTGTCGCGGAGCGATCCCGCGGAGACGCTGTTCGTGTTGTGCTCGAAGAGCTTCTCGACCGCGGAAACACTCGCCAATGCGTATTCGGCAAGGCACTGGCTCACGGCGGCGCTCGGCGAAGACGCCCCGGCGCGCCATATCGCCGCTGTTTCCGCCAACGCCGAAGCCATGGCCGCCTGGGGAATCGCACCCGACATGGCGTTTCTGATGCCGGATGCGATAGGCGGACGCTATTCCATCTGGTCGGCCGCCGGCCTGAGCGCCTGGCTGTCGCTCGGTTCCGCCTGCATGAACGAGTTTCTTGACGGCGGTCGCTGGATGGATCGCCATTTTCTTGAAGCCCCCCTCGAAGCCGGCATGCCGGTGCTGCTGGGCCTTCTCGCGTTCTGGAACCAGTCCCTGCTGGAGCACTCGACCCAACTCCTGCTCCCGTACGACACGCGTCTGAAGTGGCTGCCGGCGTATCTGCAGCAACTGGAAATGGAGAGCCTCGGCAAGAGCGCCGACGCGCACGGCCGTCCGCTCACGGGCAAGGGCGTGGCGGCCTTGCTGGGGGTTACCGGTTCGAGCGCGCAACACTCGATCATGCAATGGGCGCAGCAGGGCGCGCGCGCGCCCAGCGCAGACTTTATCGCCGTGCGGGACGGCGGCGGGGCCTATCCGCGAATGCACTCGGAAGGGCTGCGCCAGATGCTGGCGCAAGCCGAGGCCCTGGCGCGCGGCCTGCCGCAGAGCGCGATCGCCTCCGATCCGTTGGCGGTGCACAAGGCCCTGCCCGGCGGCCGTCCCTCGAACCTATTGCTGCTCGAAAGGCTCGATCCATGGCACCTTGGCGCATTGATCGCGCTGTACGAACACAAGGTTTTCGTGCAGGCAACGCTGCTGGGCGTAAACCCTTTCGACCAGTGGGGCGTGGAACACGCCAAGCGTCTCGCCGCCGATCCACTGTCGCAGCCGCCCCTGGCGAAACTTCTCGACGACTGAGTCCGGATGGTTGCAATCGAGACGTACGCGCCCTGCCTAAAATAGCAAAGTCATGAAGATCACAGTTCACGGTTGCGGTTACGTCGGCCTTGTGACCGGCGCCTGCTTCGCCGAGACCGGCGTGAGCGTGATTTGTCTCGACATCGACAGCACCGCCGTGGAGCGCCTCCAAAGAGGCGATCTGCACATCCACGAGCCGGGACTCGAGGACCTGGTGCGCAGAAATCTCGACTCCGGCCGGCTCATGTTCAGCGCCGAGGTCCGCGAAGGCGTGGAAAACGGCGAGGTGCAGTTCATAGCGGTAAGCACGCCGCCGTGCGGCAACGGCGAAGCGGACCTCAGGCAGGTGTATGCCGTTGCCGAGTCGATCGCCGCCCATATGCCCGGCTATCGCCTGGTGGCCTGCAAGTCGACCGTGCCGGTCGGGACTTGCGCGGAGGTGGACAGGCGCATCGCCGCCGCTTTGGCCGAGCGCGGGACGAACCACGAATATGACGTGGTGTCGAACCCGGAGTTCCTGAAGGGCGGGGCGGCCGTTTCGGACTTCATGCACCCGGAGCGCATCCTCGTGGGCACCAAAAGCCAACGCGCAATCGAAATTCTGAGCGCCTTGTACGCGCCGTTTCAACGCAAGCGTGACCGCCTGCTGGTGATGGATCGCGAATCGGCCGAACTGACCAAGTACGCGGCCAACGCCATGCTCGCCACGCGGATCAGCTTCATCAACGAACTGGCCGGCCTGGCGGAGCTGGTAGGCGCCGACATCGAGCAGGTGCGCGCCGGGGTGGGGGCGGACAAGCGCATCGGCTACAACTACCTCTACGCCGGCAGCGGCTACGGCGGTTCATGCCTGCCCAAGGACACCGCGGCGCTCGCCCGCACCGCGCGTGAGAACGGCTACCGCACGGAGATCGTCGAAGCGGTAACGCGCGTCAACGAGCGCCAGAAATCGCTGCTGGGACAGAAGATTCAGGCTCATTTCGGCGACACTCTGGCCGGTCGCCTGATCGCGCTTTGGGGCCTGTCCTTCAAGCCGGGCACCGACGACATGCGTGAGGCGCCCAGCCTGGCGCTGATCGAATTCCTGCTTTCCCAGGGTGCGCGCGTGCGCGCATATGACCCGGTGGCGGTCGAGCGCTGCAATTCGCTGCTGGGCGAGCGCGACGGGCTGGAGTATGCGCCAAGTGCGGGGGAAGCGGTTCGGGGCGCCGACGCCCTGGCCATCGTGACCGAATGGCCGCAGTTCCGTTCGCCGGACTTAGACAAGCTCCGGGAACGACTCCGCCAGCCGGTGATTTTTGACGGGCGCAACCTGTATTCGCCGGACGTGATGAAGGACAAGGGCTTCCGCTACTTCGGCATCGGCCGCGGCGAGCGCATCGCCCGGGACAACGGCTCCGGCGTGCATCCGGTGGGCGAAGAAGTGTTTCGTCCCTGGGGCAGTTTCGAAGGGCTGGGGCAGGGCGATGGCTACCAGGTCAAGCGGCTGCGTGTCCTGCCCGGCGAGACGCTGTCGCTGCAGCGCCATCGCCGCCGGGAAGAGCACTGGGTGGTCGTCAGCGGCGCGCCGGTGGCCGAACGCGACGGCGAGAGCCATTCCCTGAAGATCGGCGACCACATTCTGATCCCGCTGGGCGCCGTGCACCGGATCCACAATCCCGGCAAAGAACCCGCGGAACTGGTGGAAGTGCAGTTGGGCGACTACCTGGGCGAGGACGACATCGAGCGTTTCGAAGACGTCTACGGCCGCGCCTGATGGGACTTCAGCCGCCGTTCAAGGCGTACGACGTCCGGGGCCGGGTCCCCGAGGAGTTCAACGCCGATCTCGCCTGCCGCATTGGCGCCGCGCTCGTGCGTTTTACCGGCGCGAAGGAAGTAGTGCTGGGACGCGACGCCCGCCTCTCCAGCCCCGATATCGCCGACGCCGTGGCCGAAGGCGTGACCCGCGCGGGCGCCGATGTGGCCGACCTGGGCCTGTGCGGCACCGAGCAGGTGTATTTCGCGACCGGGCGGCTCGGCTGCGGGGCGGGCGTCATGGTGACCGCCAGCCACAACCCCGCCGACTACAACGGGCTGAAGCTCGTGCGCGAAGATGCGCGTCCCATCAGCGCCGATACCGGGCTGGCCGAGATTGCCCGCCTTGCGGAGTCGCCGCCGCCGCGAGGCGCCCGGGGCCGCAGGCGCCGCGCGAAGATACTTGGCGCCTGGCGCCGCCGCGTCCTCGGATTCGTGCAAGACCTGCCGATGAACCCGCTGAAGGTCGTCGTCAACTCCGGAAACGGCGCCGCCGGACCCAGCGTAAACAAGCTTTCGAAGCACATACCGCTGGAGATCGTTCATTTGCTTGCCGAACCGGACGGCAACTTCCCGAACGGCGTGCCCAATCCCCTGCTCGAAAGCACCCGCAATGCCACGTCCGACGCGGTGCTCGCCAACAACGCCGACTTCGGCGTAGCGTTCGACGGCGATTTCGACCGCTGCGCCTTCTTCGACGAGCGCGGCGAATTCGTCGATCCCTACTACACGGTCGGCATGTTCGCGTCCGCGTTGTTGCCTGTCCAGCCCGCCGTCGACCGGCGGGTGGTCCACGATCCCACGCTTGTCTGGGATACCGAAGAACAGGTGCGCTCAGCCGGAGGCCAGCCGATCCGAAACCGGGCGGGGCACTCCTACATCAAGCAGCGGATGCGCGAAGAGGACGCCGTCTACGGGGGCGAAAGCAGCGCGCATCACTATTTTCGAGAGTTCCTCTACTGCGATTCCGGCATGATCCCCTGGGTCCTGATGGCCGGCATCCTTTCCGCGCAGGGCGGGGGCCTGGCCGAACGTACTGCCGAACGCCGCCGGCGCTATCCGACCAGCGGCGAAATCAACCTGCCCGTCAGCGAGGATTCCGCGCCGCTGATTCAACGACTCTCCGACTCTTATTCAGCGCAAGGCGCCCTGGTGGACCACATCGACGGCCTATCCGTCGATTTCCCCGATTGGCGTTTCAACCTCAGGCCTTCGAACACCGAGCCGCTGATGCGTCTCAACCTCGAAACCCGCGCCAATCCCGAACTCCTGTCCGAAAAAACCGCCGAACTCGAACTCGCAGCATCGCAGTCCGACTAAAGGGAGCGGAAGAATGGTGGGCGATGCTGGGATTGAACCAGCGACCTCTGCCGTGTGAAGGCAGCGCTCTCCCCCTGAGCTAATCGCCCGTGGGCGGGTATTATTGACCGCCGCCTGCGCGGCCCGCAAGTAGCGCCGAAAATCCGACCTTACGCCGATGTCCGTTCGTACCCGTTTTGCGCCCAGCCCCACCGGGGTATTGCACCTGGGCGGTCTTCGCACGGCGCTCTACAACTGGCTCTACGCCAGGCGCCATGGGGGCGAGTTCCTGCTCAGGATCGAGGATACCGACCGCCAGCGTTCATCGCCGGAGCACATACGGGCGCTGGTAGAGTCGCTCCAGCGCTTCGGGCTGGATCCGGACGAAGAACCGCTGCTGCAGTCGTCGCGCGTCGAGCGGCATCGCGAAGTGGCCCATCAGTTGCTTGAGTCGGGTTTCGCCTACCACTGCTACTGCACCCCGGACGAGCTGGCCGCCATGCGCGAGGAGCAGCGTGCGCGGGGCGAGGTTCCTCGCTACGATGGGCGATGGCGCGACAAAACGGGGCCGCCTCCCGCCGGGGTCAAGCCGGTCATTCGCTTTCGCCGCCCCGATACGGAAGAGGTCGTCGTCAGGGATTGGCTGCATGGGGACGTGCGCTATCTCAATTCGCAGCTTGACGACCTGGTGCTGTTGCGGGCCGACGGATCGCCCACCTACCACTTGAGCTGCGTGGTCGATGACGAAGACATGGGCGTGCGGCAGGTCATTCGCGGCGATGACCATCTGAACAATACGCCCCGGCAATTGCAGCTCATTCAGGCGCTGGGCTGGACCGCGCCGGAGTATTGCCATCTGCCGCTGCTGCTGGCGCCGGACGGGAAAAAACTCTCCAAGCGCGATGAAGCCACGGACGCGCTGCACTACCTGCGCGCCGGCTACTTGCCGGATGCCGTGCTTAACTACCTGGCCCGGCTCGGCTGGTCGCACGGCGACCGGGAAGTCTTCACGATCGAGGAGCTGATTTCCCGTTTCGGAAGGGACGGGCTGGGCGCCTCGGCCTCGCGGCTGGACCCGGACAAGCTGAGCTGGATCAACCAGCAGCATATGAAGACGGCGGCGGTGGAAGTTCTGTGCGAAAGTCTTGAGTCGCAGCTCGAGAGCATCGGCCTGAATCCGGAGGACGGCCCGCCATTGGAAGAAGTGGCGGAAGCATGGCGCGAGCGCGCGGAAACGCTGGCCGGGGTGGCGGAAGCGGCCCGATGGGCGTTCAGCCATGAGATCGAATTGGACGAAAAGGCCGCCAGGAAAGTCCTGCGACCGGTGGTGCGCGAACCGCTGGCGGCGGTGCGCGCGGCGCTGGCCGGGCTGGCGGAATGGACCGCCGCGGACATCCATGCCTGCATTGCGGAAACGGCCGAATCGCTGGGCATCGGCTTCGGGAAGCTGGGCCAGCCCTTGCGGGTGGCGGTTACCGGCGGTGGGGTTTCGCCGCCGATCGACACCACGCTCTATCTCGCGGGGCGCTCCAGGACGCTCATGCGGCTCGACGTGGCGCTGAGCTATATCGACGCCCGGATTGCCGCCGCCGGATCGGCCGCGCAGGGCTGAGGGCCCGGCGGACTCATCATGCTCGATTGCCTGGAGCGGGATACGGGCCCCGACCCCTTGTATTCCATAATCTGGTTGCACGGCCTGGGCGCGGACGCCGGCGATTTCTGGCCAATCGTGCCGGAACTCGGACTTCCCGCTTCGCCCGCATGGCGGTTCGTGTTCCCGAACGCGCCGGTTCGGCCCGTCACGATCAACGGCGGCATGCCGATGCGGGCCTGGTTCGACTTTCTTTCGCGCGACAGCATCAGCCCCATGGACAACGACGGCATAGCCGCGAGTTGCCGCGCGCTGGAGGAACTGATCGGAAGCGAGGAGCGGCGCGGTATTGCCCGAAACAGAATTTTGCTGGCCGGTTTTTCGCAGGGCGGCGCGATCGCCCTGCGCACCGCCTTGCTGGGCGACAGGCCGGTCGCCGGCGTGCTGGCCCTTTCCACGTTCCTGCCGCCTCTGGAGCCACTGGAGCCAAGCGCATCGGCAAACGGTCTGCCGTGCTTCGCGGCGCACGGCCGCTACGACGACGTGCTCCCCTTGCGCCTGGGGCTGGATTCGAGGGCAAGACTGGAAGCCGCGGGCTGCCGCGTGGAGTGGCGCGAGTACGAAATGGGACACCAGGTGTGCGGACCGCAACTTGCGGACATCTCGGCGTTTCTGCAGAGAGTATCCGGCGCCATGGCGGGGGGCGCGTTCTGTTAGAGTTGCGCCCTCTGTAAAGGGGAGGATCGTCTCGTTTCCATACTCGACTGGGTTGTTGTCGGGGCCTACTTCGCTCTGATTCTGTGGGTGGCCTGGACGGTTGGCCGCAAGCGTCAGGCCGGCCGGGCGGAGTTCTTCCTGGCCGGACGCAACGTCGGCTGGTTCGTGGTGGGGGCCTCGATCTTCGCTTCCAATATCGGCTCCGAACACCTGGTGGGGCTGGCGGGCTCCGCCGCCGTGGAGGGAGTGCCGGTTGCGCAGTTCGAAATCCTTGCGGCCTTCGCCTTGCTGCTGTTGGGCTGGTTGTTCGCGCCCTTTTACCTGCGCTCCGGCGTCTTCACGATGCCGGAATTCCTGGAGAAGCGCTACTCAAGGGGTCCGCGTACCTACCTGGCCGTCATTTCGGTGGTCGGCTACGTCCTGACCAAGATCGCCGTCACGGTCGCGGCCGGCGGGATCGTGTTCGAAACCCTCATGGGTATTCCGTTCTGGTGGGGCGCGCTGACCATCGTTGCGCTTACCGGCGTCTATACCGCATGGGGCGGCCTGCGGGCGGTGCTCTACACGGACATGGTGCAGATGTTCGTCCTCCTGGGCGGGGCGATTGCGGTAACGGTGATCGGCCTGAACGCGGTGGGCGGCTGGGACGGCATGCAGGCGGCGGTGCAGCCGCAGGCCTTCAGCCTGTGGCGCAGCGTCAACCATCCGGAGTTCCCGTGGACCGGCATCCTGTTCGGGGCGCCCATCCTGGCGGTCTGGTACTGGTGCACGGACCAGTTCATCGTGCAGCGAGTGCTGGCGGCCAACGGGATCGAAAACGCGCGCCGGGGGACCATCTTCGCCGCGTGGCTCAAGCAACTTCCGCTGTTCCTTTTCGTATTGCCTGGCGTCCTGGCGCTGGCACTCAGCAACACGGGCGCGCTGCAACTCGACGACCCCGATCAGGCGTTGCCGGCCATGATCGGCGCCCTGCTTCCGGCCGGGCTGAAGGGCCTGGTTGCGGCCGGCCTGCTGGCGGCCCTGATGAGCTCTCTTTCGTCGGTCTTCAATTCGGCCTCCACCATCTTCACGGTGGACCTGTATCGACGGGTGGTCGCGGATGCGAGCGAGGCGCGCCTGGTGACGGTGGGGCGCGCGGCAACGGTTGTGATGGTGGTCCTGGCCTTGCTGTGGATCCCGTTCATGGACTTTGTTTCCGGCGGACTGTTCACCTACCTGCAGAGCGTGCAGGCCTATATCGCCCCGCCCATTGCGGCCGTGTTCCTGGTGGGCGTGCTCTGGCCCGGCGCCAATGCCTCCGGCGCGAAGTGGTCGCTGGCCGTGGGGGCCGTGCTGGGCCTGGCCCGGCTGTTCATCGAGGTGATGACCGGAATGAACCCGGGGGCCTTCGAGGGAAGCCTGTGGCTTGCGCTTGCGGAGATCAACTTCCTGCACGTCGCCATTGCCCTGTTCGCAATCTCGACCGCGGTGCTGGTCGGCGTAAGTCTCGCCACGGGCGGCGGCGCATCCGAACTCACGGTGCGGCGCGAGGACATGCGGGGCCGGCCGGGCTGGCGTAGCGATGTCGCCTTGAGCGCGGGCGTTGTGCTCCTGGTGTTGCTGATCTGGGTCGTTTTTTCACAGTGGGTCCTCGCAGGCTGATATGAGAATGCGACAACTTCAGTCGTTCGTCTGGACACTCCTTCTGGTTGCGGCCGGCGCGGCGGCCGATTCGTCGCAGTGGCCGGCACAGTCCAGCCCGTTCCCGGCCGATGCCGCCGAAGAAGCCCGTCTGAACGGGATCCTTGCCCGCATGTCGCTGAGCGACAAGGTGGGGCAGGTGATCATGGGGGAAATCCAGCACGTGTCCCCCAGGGACGTCAAGCGTTACCGCCTTGGCGCCGTGTTGAACGGCGGCGGGTCGTTTCCGGGCAAGGACCGGCACGCTTCGGCCGCCGACTGGCTGGCGCTGGCCGACGCCTACCACGAGGCCTCCATCGACCGCAATGACGGGCGGCCCGCAATCCCGGTCATCTGGGGCACAGACGCCGTACACGGCGCCAACAACGTGTTCGGCGCGACGCTCTTCCCGCACAACATTGGACTGGGGGCCACCGCCAACCCTGTATTGCTGGAGCTGATCGGGGCCGCAACCGCGCGCGAGGTGGCGGCCACCGGGATCTACTGGAATTTCGCGCCCACGCTGGCCGTACCGCGCAATGACCGCTGGGGGCGGACCTACGAGGGGTATTCCGAGCAGCCCGACCGGGTGGCCGAACTGGGCGCCGCGCTGATCGAGGGGATGCAGGGTGCCGTTGGCAGGGACTTCATGGCGCCCGGCAAGGTGCTGGCCACCGCAAAGCACTTTCTGGGCGACGGCGGCACCACCGACGGCGTGGACCAGGGCAATACCGAGGTCGGCGAAGATGAACTCGCGCGGATTCACGCCTCCGGCTACCGCACGGCGCTCGGGAGCGGAGCGCAAACGGTGATGGTTTCCTTCAGTTCATGGAACGGCCTGAAGATGCACGCCAATCCCTACCTGCTGCAGGAGGTGCTGAAGGGCCGAATGGGTTTCGACGGCTTCCTGGTCGGGGACTGGGACGGCCACTCGCAGGTTCCGGGCTGCAGCGCGGGCAGTTGCCCGGAGGCATTCAACGCCGGCGTGGACATGTTCATGGCTCCGAAGCAGTGGAAGCGCCTGCACCGCAACCTGCTTCGCCAGGTCCGCATGGGAGAGATCGCGGGTGCGCGGCTGGACGACGCCGTGCGGCGGATCCTGCGCGTCAAGCTTCGCGCCGGACTGCTGGACGCGCCGCGCCCCTCGTCGCGCCCGCTTGCGCCGGAACGCGAAAGCGGCACGGTAAGCCGTTCCGAGTGGATCGGTCATCCCGAACACCGCGCGCTGGCCCGCCGGGCGGTCAGGGAATCGCTGGTCCTGCTGAAGAACGAAGGCAGCGTTTTGCCGATTGAACCGAAATCCAGGGTCCTCGTGGCCGGCGCCGCGGCATCCGATATCCCCAGTCAACTGGGCGGCTGGTCGATGACCTGGCAGGGCGACGATATCGAAAACTCCGATTTCCCCGGCGCCACCAGCATCCTGGGTGGGATCACGGCGGCTGTGGAAGGCACAGGTGGAACGGTGGAATACCGGCAATTCTCAGAATTGGGGACAGGGTCGGCGGCTTCCCTGCCGGACGTCGCGCTGCTCGTTTACGGCGAGCGGCCGTACGCGGAATACGAGGGCGACGTGAAGACACTGGAGTTCAGTTCTCGCGACAAGTCCCACCTGGAAGCGGCCCTGCGTTTGCAGGCTGCCGGAGTCCGGGTGGTGAGCGTCCTGCTGACCGGACGCCCGCTGGCCGTCCCGGATGAAATCGAAGCGTCCGACGCATTCGTCGTGGCCTGGCTGCCGGGCAGCGAGGGCGCCGGGGTCGCGGACGTGCTGATCGCGGCCTCCGATGGCGCTCCGCGCTTCGATTTCGCCGGCCGGCTTTCGTTTTCCTGGCCGGAAAGGGCCGATCAGGCAGTCAACAATCCGGGCGACGAACCCTACCGTCCCGCCTACCCGCCAGGCTTCGGCCTGCGCTACGAGCAATTCGACGGAAGCTGAAGCCTTCTGCCTGCCCATCCCTTCCGGGAGCGTTGGAGCAGGGTGAGCATCGGTCGCCGCGCAGCGGCGAGGCAAAGCATGCCTTTGCCAGATGCGAACGGGCTGACATGGAGTCAGCCCCGGCCGCTATTCCGGCAAAACTGTGCGGCAAGGATGCCAGCGCAAGCGCTGAGGAAGAAGCGATGGCGCCTCCAGGAAGGGAGGGGCAGGAAGAAGGCGAGGAAGCACGCCAGGAGGCTTAACGGCCAAGCTGACGTCGGATTTCCCGGACCCGTGACTCGCTCAGATCGTACGCCGCCACGCAAGCGATGGCGAGCAGCGAAGTGATCACCGGCAGCACCACGTCGCACACGCGCATCCAGAACAATGCGCTCTCGGTTTGATTGCCCTCGAGCTTCACGTCGAAGCCGGTGAAGTTCAAAAGGAAGCCGCCCGCGGCCAGGGCGGCGGCCATACCAAGTTTCACCACCCACCAGAAAATCGATCCGTACATGCCCTCTCGGCGCTTTCCGGTCTCCAGTTCATCGAGGTCGCAGACGTCCGCAACCATGGACGGCATGAGGGTAAACAGGCTGCCCAGCCCGAAAGCGAGCAGCGGAGCGGGGATCAGCAGCAAAAGAGGGTTGGCCGGGTCGTAGCAGAACCACTTGAGCGCATAACCCAGCGTGGAAATGCCGATGCAAATGAAGAATGCATGGCGCTTGCCGACCACCGTGCCCAGCCAGGCTGCGAACGCGACCACCGCAAAGGTCGAAGCCGTCATGATCGTACCGAAGTACGCAAGGTAATCGCTCGCTGGATCGCGATCGCCGGCGAAGACGTAATAGATCACCACATAGGATTGAAAGGCGGCTATGAGCTGAAAGCCGTTGAAGACCAGGAAGGTTGCTCCGCACAGTTTTAGAAACGGCCTGCTACGCAAGGTTTGGGTAAATCCCTTGAGAAAGCTCCGGACTTCGCCGGAAATGCGCCTGAGTCTGGCTGACTGCCCCACGGATTCCGTTGGATTGTCCAGGAATCGCTCGCGCAGCAAGACGGCGGGGAGCACGCCGATTGCGACACAGGCAATGCCCACCAGCACGGCCAGGACGGACGCCCCATTCCGAATGTCGGTGAACGCGTCCAGTTCCATGAAAACGAGGAACCATGGGGCGATCAGGTAGGCGGACTGGCTGAAGAAGTTCTGCACGCCCATCAGGCGCGTGCGTTCATCGTAGTCCGGCGTGAGTTCGTAGCCGAGCGCGACCCAGGGTGTCGCGAAAATCGTATAGCCCAGGAAAAACAGCAGCGAGCCCGCGAGGAATACGGCGAACAGCAGCCCCTCGCCCGCGATGCGCGGTAGCTGCCAGAGCGCGGCGAAGGAAAGTCCCGCAAGTATCGCGCCCACGAATATGTAGGGACGCCTGCGACCCCAGCGCGACCGGGTGTTATCGGAAATGTATCCCATGATGGGATCGGTGGCGGCGTCGGTGAATCGCGGAATCGCGGACAGCAGCCCCACGAGTCCGGGATTCATCCCGTAGCCGATGTTGAGCACCAGCATCATGCCGCCGCTGGCGGCCGCCAGGAGGTTATTCGTGAATCCGCCCAGGCCGTAGGCGATCATTCGCGGGAAGGGAACGCGATCCGCCGGTGCGGTGGCGCGGTCCTTCCAGCCCTTCATCGGCGAGCGGCCTCGACTTGCACGCGAAACGGCAGGTTTGCATAACCCGCGTGGCCCTTGCCGTCGTAAATCTCGACGAATAGCCGGTAAGCGCCGGGCGTGTCCGGCGCCCGCATCACGATGTGCCTGAGAGTCGCGTTCTCGATCAGGCCGTCGATTTCCTCGATCGCTTCCTCAAAGTCGCCGCCTTCGGCCGTGGCCTGGCTTTCCTTACGGACTGCCCACTGATAACGAAGTTCGTCGCCGTCGGGGTCGCTTGCCGAAAGCCGCGCGATATAGCTTTCTCCGGGCGCCAGCGTGACGTTCTGCCAGGCGTTCCTGCCGTGCAGCAGGAGCGATTTCACGCGGGGAGCGCGATTGGCCGGCTCCGCGCCCGTCCAGACGGTCTGAAGTGCGTCCATCGTTTCGGTCGTCTCGCCGCTGTAGGTGAACATGCTGTACCAGGTGGGCGTGCGTTCCTGTTTCTGGCCCCAGAGGAAGGCGTAGCTGCCGAGGCCGTTGCCCAGGTGCGGGGAAATGAACTTCCTGTATTGGGTCAGGTAGTGCCGGGCCTTGTCGGAACTGTTCTGTTCGATCGGCGCGCCCCATTCGGTGGCGCCCACCTCCCAATGCCCAAGCGGGCCCCATTCCGTGATCATGAACGGCGTGTCCGACAGAATGCCGCTGGCGAACTCCGGCAGCAGCGCGAGCGCGCCATAGACCTGGAAGCTGAGGAAATCGAGGTCCGGGGCGCGTTGCTGCACCGCTCGAATGACGTCCTCTTCCAGCCCGGTAATCGCGGTGGTGGTGGGATGATTCGGGTCAAGATGGTGCACGATTCGCGAGAGGTTGTTGACTTCGTCCCAGAGGACCGGGTCCGTGTACGCGAAATTGAGTTCGTTGCCGATGATCCAGGTGAGCAGCGCCGGATGGTCGCGGTAACGTTCCACCGCCGCCCACACACGGGTGCGCTGCGCAACAAGAAAGGTCTCGTCGGTGTAGTCGAAACCGTAGCGGGGGGCGACGACGGGTAGGCACAGTGAAACCGTCACTCCGGCTTCCAGCGCCTGGTCGAGGCGCGCCTGCGCCATGTCGATGTTCCAGGTGCGAACGGAATTCCCGCCACGCCGGGCGAGTTCCACGTAGTTGCTGACGATCGAGCCCGCGCCCTTCACGAGGTAGGGCTCCCCTCCTCTCAGCAGCCGGTAGTTCCCATCCTGGCCGACCACTTCCACCTTCACCGGCCCGGCCGGCTGATCACTCCACAAGGCGCCGGCCCAAAGCGCGCAGACCAGCGTCACCAGTCCCGGCAGGGTGAATGGCAATCCGCCCCGGGTCACGCGGCAATCGCGATGTTCGCCAGCGAAAGGCGCATCGCCCCTTCGGTCCAGAGCAAGAACGGGGTCTCCACCGAGCGCGGGTCGGTGCCGGATTCGATAAACCGCTCCAGTTCGATGGAGACGCGCTGCCACCTGCCCTGCGGCAGTTCCCTCAGGGTTTCCGTTATGTCCAGGCTGCCCCAGTGCGGGTAGGCGCTGTCCATGCGCAGAATGACCTTGCTTTCGGGGCGCGCTTCCACGCGCACTTCAAAGGTGAGCTGCGCGTTTGCGTTGGCCAGCGGCGAAAGGTCAAGGGGCCGGCCGCCGTGGAAACTGATTTGGGCGCCTCCGCCGTGCCAGGTGACTTCGCGCGCGTCTTCCTGCGTGGACATGTCGATATTGCGCACCGATACCATGCCCGAGGGCGAACTGGCCGAGCGCGCCGTTACCGGTACGCGCCAGCCTTCCTGGTCCCCCACATAAAGTTCGAATCCGTTCAAGGGACGCTTGTCAAATACAGACACGCGATCCTGTGCCTGCAATCGCGCGGGATCCTCTTCGCACAGCCTGGGAAGGCTCCTGGCGGGCTCGAACAGGCTCATTCCGAAGCCGTACGGGAACAGGGGATCGTAGTCCTCATCGCCCTCGTTCAACGGCGTCTGAAGAGGGTCGCGCGGCCAGGAAAAGGACAGTCGGCCGGTGAAATCATGTGCGATTTCCCGCTCCGCATTCGTGAATAGCAGGTCGGCTACGCCCTTGCCTTCGCTTCCGGGCAGCCAGGCGGCGATGAAGGCGGTCGAAGCGTTGAGTTCCGGATTGACCCACAGCGGGCGCCCGCTCAGGAAAACGGAAATGGCCGGTATTCCCGCATCGCGAAGGCTTTGCAGAATTCGCAACGGTTCGGGGTGGCGGGCGGAAAAACTCAGGTGGGACACGTCGCCCTGCCCTTCGGCGTAGGGCTCTTCTCCGAAAACCACGATGGCGGCGTCGGGGCGCTCGCGGAACTCGCCCCGGGGGCTCACTGCGACGCTGCCGCCGCCGCCGCGCACATGTTCCTCGATACCGCGAAGGATGGAGTCCGCGTTCGGGAAGTCGCCGTTTTCATTGAAAGTTCCCTGCCAGGTAAGGGTCCAGCCACCGCATTGTTTACCGATATTGTCGGCGCCATCGCCGGCCACCATGACGCGCCCGCCGGGTTTCAGCGGAAGTATTCCGCCATCGTTCTTCAACAGCACCAGGGACTCGCGCACCGCCTGACGGGCAAGCGCGCGATGCCGGGGCGCGGCCAGCGTCGGCGGGCTTCCGGCCCCGGCGCGCGCGGACGGCCGCGGCCTTGCAAAAAGGCCCATGCGAACCTTGACGCGCAGAATCCGGGACACGGCGTCGTCGATCCGGTCGATGCTCACCTGGCCCAGCTCAAGCCGCTCAAGCAGACATTCGTGCGCCTGCCTCCAGTTCTCGGGCGCCATGAGCATGTCGATGCCCGCGTTGACCGATTCGGCGCAAGCGTCGCCGAAGTCCTCGCCAACCTGCTGAAACCCGTTCCAGTCGCTGATCACGAATCCCGTGAACCCCATCTGCCCCTTGAGTACGTCGGTGAGCAAATGCCGGTGGCTGTGCAGCTTGGCGCCGTTGAAGTCATTGAACGACGCCATCACGACCTGCACGCCGGCGGCAATGGCGGCCATGTGACCCGGAGCGTGGAGGTCGCGCAGTTGCTCTTCGCTGCATCGGGTGCTGCCCTGATCGATGCCTTCCCCCGTGCCCCCCTCGCCGATGAAGTGCTTGGCCGTCGCCAGGACCTTCCCCGGGCCGCCCAAAGCGCCCGGCGCGGGTTTGCCCTGCAGGCCGCGAATCAGCCGGGGCGCGTACTCCCGGGCAATTTCCGGGCTTTCCGAATAGCTTTCGTAGGTCCGGCCCCAGCGGTCGTCCCGCGCCACGGCAAGCGTGGGCGCGAAGGTCCAGTCCATTCCGCTGGCCACGATCTCGGCTGCGGTAGCCGCGCCGATGGCCTCGATCAGTTGCGGATTGCGCGCGGCTCCCAGCCCGATATTGTGCGGAAAAACGGTGGCGCCGCATACGTTGGAATGACCGTGCACCGCATCCGTTCCCCACATGACGGGCACGCCGCCCCCGGCGGTGGACGCCTCGAAGAAGGCATCGGCAACCGCCAGCCAGTCACTGAGGGCGGCGCGTTTGTTGTTGCCGGGTGCACACCCACCACCGTTGAGTACCGCCCCCACGGGAAACTGAGCCAGATCTTCCGGCCTGATCGACGAGATTTCCGCCTGAATCATCTGTGCGACCTTCTGCCTGGCCGTCATCTTCGCCAGGCGGCGGCCGACTTCCGCTTCGATTCGCGTTTGCGCTTCGGCGTGCCGGTCCAGCGGGCTGCGGCAATCGGGCCAGCGCGGACCTTGGGCGGATCCGCTCACTACTCGGCCGGTCCGGGCGCCGCGAGCGAGTCGCGCATCACGATTTCGCAATCGAATTCCTGGTGTCCCGTTACCTGGGCAACGCCGGCCACCTGGTCGATGAGCCGCAATGCGGCGGTCGAGGCCATCTCGCTGATGGGTTGCCTCAGCGTGGTCAGGGCGGGCCAGGTATGCGAGGCGATCGGCGAGTCGTCAAACCCCACCACCGACACGTCGCCCGGCACGTCAAGGCCCCTTTCCCGGGCCGCCACGATTGCGCCGGCGGCCATATCGTCGTTGCTGGCGATGATGGCGGTAGGGGAGGGCCGCCTGCGCAGCAGTTGAATCGCCGCCTGTTTGCCGGAGTCAAAGGTAAAGAAGCCCCGTGAAATCAGCTGCTCGCCGGAATCCAGGCCGTATTTGCGCATACTCGCGAGAAACCCGCTCAGCCGCTTGTGACTGGAGCCGTGGCGCGGGTCGCCCTCGATGAACCCGATCCGCCGGTGTCCGATTGAAATGACGTGTTCCGTGAGTTGCTCGCTGGCTTCCCGGTCCCTGGGGTTTACCGAAATCGTATCGGGCTCGGCGACGCCCGGCGACACCTGCGCCATCGGTATCTCGAGCTCCTTCAACATCGCTACGACGTCCGGATGGTCGCTGAGAGGCGCAAGCAACACTACGCCGTCAACCCGCGTCTGGAGCACGAAGCGGCGCACGTCGTCAACCGCGACGCGCTCCGGGCAGGGACGCAGCAGCAGGGACAGATTGCGCGATCGACAAGCGTCGAATACGCCTTCAAGGGCCTTCTGCACGTAGCTGAACTCCTGAGGATTCTCGTAGAGCAGACCGATCGAGTGAGTGAGCCTGCCCTTGAGGCCCCGCGCCTGGGGGTTGGGCTCGTAGTTGAGCGCGTCGGCGGCCTTGAGGACACGATCGCGAGTGCTGTTCCTGACCGTGGGTTCCTTGTTGAGCACCCGCGAGACTGTCTTGATCGACACCTCCGCCTGGGCGGCAACGTCGTGGATAGTCGCCCTGGTGACGCCACCTTTAGCCTTGGCTTGCTGTCTGTCGCTCATGGTGCGGATCGGATGACAGTATGCCTCGCTTGGTCGCGGAAGGGCTTCATGGGCGACCGCGAACCCGGCGCGTTTGCGAAAGCGCCGGGTTCGCGTGCCGCCGGCCCCCGTGGAGGAACAGGGGCGCTGCTAAAAGCCCTTGCTGAAACGTACTCCGTACGTTCTCGGCGGGAAGAAGTTGGCGCGCCAGTAGCCCGGTCCGGGGTCCGCCCAGGAGCGCATCAGTTCATCGCTCAGGTTGTGGCCGAACAGCACCAGCGCCCAGCCCTGGACTTCGTTGATGATCCGGAAGTTGGCGTTGAAGGAGCTGACCGCCTTCTGCCCGGCGTGGAACGGGCCGTCGGTGTAGTTGTTGTCGTTGAAGAACATCTCGGCCTGCCAGTTCCAGGTGAGCGAAGGGCCGACAACCCAGCCATTGCCCAGCCACCAGGTGTGATCCACCGTGGCGGAAAATGACCATTCCGGCGACCACGGGAGCTTGTTGCCCGACAGGTCCGTCGGCCGTCGAAGCGTGTTGTCGCCCCGGAGTTGGGTCGGGTCCTGCGGTGGGCAGGGCGTCAGCCCCATGTAGGCCCGCTCGAAGCAGAACAGGCCGTCCTCGCCGTCCTCGAGCTTGTCGATTTCGGCGTTCAGGTACGAAACCCAGCCGTGGAACCGGCCGCCGGGCCAGGGCTCGGCCCAGTCCCATTCGAATTCCGCGCCGAAGATGCCGGCTTCCGCGAGGTTGGTGGTGAGCAGCGTACCGATGTCGTTTCCGCTATGGATGGACTCTCCCACGATGACCCAGGACGTGCGTTGCATGTCGCTGTAGTCGTTGAAGAAGACGTTGGCGAGCAGGCGAAGGTTGCCGTCCAGGGCTTCACCCTTCAGGCCCAACTCATAAGTGATGACCTCCTCGGGATCGTACGGGAAGGCGGTCACCTCGCCGCACTCGCAGATATCCACCTTGTCGCCGAATCCGCCTGCCTTGAAGCCGCTGGCGATGTAACCGTATGCGAACAGATCATTGCTTATGAGATAGTCGAACCCGACGCGCCAGGTGCCTTGCCCCCAGTCCGCCTGATAGGTGTTGTCGGTGCCCGGTATCCGCGTCGTGAAATCCTCGGCGTGCGAGCCCATGGCGTTGGTCAGGACATCGGCCTGATGGAAAGCCGGGTTCGAAGCCCAGCCGGGAACGACTCCGATGAGTCCCCAGGACTCGTACCAGAATGAGCCGGCCGGATCGTAGGCGCCGGGATTGACCCAGTAGCCGATGGTCTGGTGGTTCGATCCGCCCCTGTCGTACTTCTCGTCCCAGGTCTGGCGATAGCCGACGGTCACATTGGCGCGCTCGGTCAACGCGTAGTCGAACTGTGCGAACAAGGCCTCCGTGGACACGCCGCGGTCCGGCTGCATGAACGCCTGTGCAAGCGGAACGCCGCCGGTGCAGCAGAAAGGAAGTTCGACGTCAAAACGGATGGAATTTTCCTCATCCATCAAGAAGGCCCCGGCGATCCAGGACAGCGCCCCGTCGCCGGTGGATTTGAACTGCAACTCGTGGACTGTCGATGTGTAGGTCGAGTAACGGGTCGTCAGTTGAAGGTCCTCGAAGGGGAACTTGACCTCCACGCCGAATCCGTGCCGTTCGAATGCGGCCGCATCGCGTACCAGGGGCGGGGCGCCGCAGCAGAACCGGCTTATTCCGTAGCCCGGATGATCGGGATCGACCCAGGCGCCCCCGTCGCCGTCGTACTGCTGGAAGCGCTCCTGTTCCGACCATGCGACGCGGTATTCCATCACAACCGAGTCGAGAATGTCCCAGGTGAACTCGGACCGCACCGTCTGGATGGTGAAGTCCAGTTCGCCGGGCACGTTGATTCGGGCGTACCACTGGTCGTGATCGCACTCGAAGAAGGTTCCTGCGGCTTTCTCGCAATCCTTGAGCGAAAGACCGCCGGGGCTGTTGTCCTGGAAGTGATCGTATGTGAGTTGCCAGCTCGCCGCTTCACCCAGGTAGGCGCGCATGGCAAGGCGGAAAGCCCAGCGGTCAACGGCGAAGTAGGCTTCGTCATCGTCCACGTCGCGGTTCCGCCTCTGGTCGGTGTTGGGGATGCCGTCGGCGGGAATCTCGAAATTGCCGTCGCCGTCCGGGTCAAAAGCAAGGTCAAACCGGTCCGCTTCCTGGTCGATATAGGAATCCGCCTGTTCCACCATGCCGGAAGCGCGGAACGCCAGGCTTTCGTTGACCGGCAGGTTGAACCAGGCCCGCGCTGCGGTGCGCCCGAAGTTGCCCAGGTCAACCTCGGCGTTGCCTTCCAGGGATTCGGTATCCGGCTGGGCCGTGATGATGTTGATGCTGCCGGAAGTCGAGTTGCGCCCGAACAGCGTGCCTTGCGGCCCACGCAAGATCTCGACTCGACCGACGTCGTGAAGGAGCGCCAGGCCCGCCTGGGGGCGAGGCGTGTACATGCCGTCGACATGTATCGCGACCGTGGGATCGCCAAGTTCGGTAAAGTTATTGGATGTGATGCCCCGCACGGTGACCTGGACACCCGAGTCCGAAGGCGAGGAGCCAACTTGCATGTTTGGCACCAGGTCCCCCAGGTCCGTCACGTTGCTTACGCCCTGGTCAGTCAATTGGCCTTGGGTAACCGCGGTGACCGCGACAGGCGTCGACATGAGGTCAGTGGCCCGCTTGGTTGCCGTAACGACGATTTCCTCGATGACGATTGCGTTTGTGCCGCCGCCATCGTCGTCCTGTTGCGCCAGAGCAGGCCCGACGACACCCATACTCAAAAGAGGAAAGAAAAGAACAGACGGGCGCAAGAGCCGCGCGACGAAAGCGTAATGATTGAACATGAGTCCCCTCCTCAGCTGGACTGTGTTTCCTGACTCTATACCTAGAATGACAACGTTGTCAATAATGCCGGGAAACCGCCAACTGGCGCTCGGATAGTCGAGCGGCTACAATTCCGCCTCTTGTGTAGGGGCCATAGCTCAGCCGGGAGAGCGCTTGCATGGCATGCAAGAGGTCGGCGGTTCGATCCCGCCTGGCTCCACCAGAATTCTTCACGGAACTTCGGAGTCCCCATCGTCTAGTGGTTAGGACACCGGCCTTTCACGCCGGCAACAGGGGTTCGAATCCCCTTGGGGACGCCACTTTACCTACGGACAAATGACTTGGTGATGGTTTCCGAGCTGCTGGATGCGTCCGAGCCGGCCCCGTACGAGGTGCACAGGCCCGGCGCGACGGCGCCCCAGCTGGTGGTTTGCGATCACGCCGCCCGGCGAATCCCGCGGGCCCTTGACCATCTCGGGCTTTCGCCGGAACATCGCGCAAGCCACATCGCCCAGGACCTCGGGGCGGGCGAATTGGCGCTGGCATTGAGCGAACGCCTGAACTCCACCGCCGTGCTCTGCAACTACTCGCGCCTGGTCGTGGACTGCAACCGGGCGCTTACGGACGCTTCCGCCTTTCTCGACCTGAGCGACGGGGTCGAAGTGCCCGGGAACCGGGAGTTGAGCGAACAAGACAAGGAACTTCGGGCTGCAGCCATTTACCGGCCCTATCGCCGCGCAATCGACCGGGAACTGGATCGCCTTTGCTCGATCGTGGAAGCGCCCGTGCTGATCGCGATACACAGCTTTACGCGGTTTCTTGACGGCGAGGACCGGCGCTGGGATTGCGGCGTGCTGTGGGACCGGGACGCGCGGATCGCCCGCCCGCTGCTCGACGGCCTGCGCGACGACGGAACGCTTCTGGTGGGCGACAACCAGCCGTATTCCGGGCGGCATCCCGAGGACTTCACCGTTGACCATCACGCCGAGGACCGCAACTTTCCGTATGCGGCGATGGAGGTCCGCCAGGATCTGCTGGACACTCCCGCGAAGCTGGAGCGCATGGCGGACCGGATCCACGCGGCGCTCGAACCTGTCCTTTCCGATCCCCGACTGTATACGCTGCGCGGCTAGTTGGCGTCCCGCCCGAAACCGCGTTATGATTTCCGTCCAGAATAATGAGGACGGGCAACAGCCGCGCGGTGCAAGCGCTCGTCCAGGGAGGCTGAGGGAATGCTGATTCTTACCCGCCGGTCCGGAGAGGCCGTAATCGTTGGCGATAACGTGCGCATTGCGGTGCTGGACATACGAGGCAACCAGGTCCGGCTGGGAGTTGAGGCGCCGCGCGAGGTGACCGTGCATCGCGAAGAGGTATACCAGCGGATTGTCGAAGAGCAAGGCGGTGTGACCGGAGAAGACGAGGAGTCCTAGCGCGGACTCCGCACCAGCGGAGAGGTGGCTGAGCGGACGAAAGCGCTCCCCTGCTAAGGGAGTAAGGGTTGATAGCCCTTCGTGGGTTCGAATCCCACCCTCTCCGCCATAATCCGGAACGAGCGAGACCGCATGAAGTCCACGCCAGAAATCAGACTGACCCGCCGGGCTTTTGTCGCGGCCGGGGGATCGTTCGCGCTGGCCGTGTACCTGCCGCAAGGGCGGTCCAGCGAAACGGAAGGATTTCGGCCCAGTGCCTGGATCGGGATTGATCCCGGCGGCGACGTCTCGTTTGTATGCGACCGCACGGACATGGGTCAGGGCAGCCCCTGGGCGCTGGCCCGCATCGTCGCCGAAGAGCTGGAGGCGCCCTGGGAGCGCGTATCCGTTGCGCCCATGCCCGACAACCCCGCCGGCTGGCCGCGATCCATGGGCACCGGCGGCAGCACGGCGGTAAGCGGTTCCTACGACCTGCTCCGCAAGGCGGCGGCCTCGGCCCGCGAGATGCTGCGGCTGGCCGCGGCGGTGGAGTGGGGCATCAGTCCGTCGGAATGCGTCTGCCGCGACGGCGTGGTGACCAATCGCGCCACGGGCGCCCGGCTGGATTACGGTGCGCTGACCGCACTTGCGGCGCAACTGGATCCGCCCCAGGACCCTCCTCTCAAGGACGTGTCCGACTACCGTCTTGTCGGCCGGTCGTTCCCGCGCGCGGATGTTCCTCCAAAGACCCTCGGCGCCCAGACCTATGCCATCGACGTGCGCCTGCCCCGCCAGCTGACCGGCCTGATCGCCCGTTCGCCATGGCCCGGTTCCGTCGAACGGCGGGCGGTCTACGATGCGGAGGCCGCCCTGAGCCTCCCCGGCGTCACGGACGTCTTCGAGATACCGGGCGACGACCACAGACCGCCCGGCCTAGTGGTGCTGGCGGGCGACTTCTGGCAGGCGCAGCAGGCCCGCGCCGCGCTCGAAGTGCGGTGGGTTCCGCCCGACGGCGGCGAGTCAGCGGATGCACCTGACCCTGCCGCGGATTTTCGCCGCCGCCTGGTTACGGGCCTGTACGAGCCCGGTTCCGCGGTGCGCAGCGAAGGCAATGTTCGCGAAGCCATGCAGGAGCCCGGGCTGCGCCGGGTCATGGCGCAGTACGAGGTTCCGTTTCTTCATCACGCCACGATGGAACCGATGAATTGCACAGCGGATGTCCGCGTGAATCGCTGCGAGGTATGGGCGCCGACCCAGACCCAGACCCGGGCCCAGCAGATCGCGGCGAAGCTTACCGGCCTGCCCATCGAAGCCGTGCACATCTACACGCCGGCGCTCGGTGGGGGCTTCGGCCGCCGGCTGGAGAACGATTACGTCGCCGAAGCCGTGCTGGCCTCCCGGTACGCCGGCCGGCCCGTCAAGATCATGTGGACACGCGAGGACGACATGCAGCATGGCTATTTCCGTCCCCCCGCGATCAGCCTGATGCACGGGGCGCTGGACGAAAACGGCGAACTGCGGGCCTGGCGGCAGCACATCGCCTCGCCTTCGTTGCTCCGTCAGATGCGGGGAATGGAGCCGGAAGTGGATACTGCCGCCGTCCATGGCGCCGCCGACCTTCCCTACCGGGTGTCGAACCTCGAGGTCAGCCATGTCGAAGTGCGCTCGCCGGTCAACCTGGGTTTCTGGCGGTCCGTGGGCCACTCATACAACTGCTTCTTCGTGGAGACCTTCATCGACGAGCTGGCCCACGCGGCCGGCCGCGATCCATTCGCCTTCCGGATGTCGCTGCTCCCGGAAGAGTCGCGGATGGCGGCCGTTCTCTCACGGGCTGCGCAGGAGGCGGGCTGGGGCAGGCCGCCCGGCCCGAACAGCGGTCTCGGCATTGCCTGCACCCACAGTTTCGGCAGCCTTGCGGCGCAGGTGGCCCGGGTCTCGGTGGACCGTGGCCGGCTGCGCATCGAGCGCATCGACTGCGCCGTGGACTGCGGGCTGGCGGTCGACCCCGCCACGCTGGAGTCGCAGATCAGCGGGGGAATCGTTTTTGCCCTGACCGCGGCCCTGCACGGCAGGATCCGCCTTGGCCGGGATGGCGCGGTGGAACGGAATTTCGACAGCTACAGGATGCTGCTCATGAACGACACGCCCGATATCCGGGTGCATGTCGTCAACAGCGGCGCCCTGATCGGGGGCATAGGCGAAGTGGGCGTGCCGCCCGCCGCGCCGGCTGTGGGCAACGCAATTTTCGCGGCGCTGGGAAAGCGCCTGCGCACGCTGCCTTTTGAGGTACCTGCGGTAGAGGTACCGGCAGTAAAGAACCGGGTGGAGGAACAGGTTTGATGAAACGGTGTTTTCGCGTCGGCGCCATTGCGGTAGCCGCGGGGGTCCTGCTTGGTGGCTGCCAGGCGGGCGACGAGACCGGGCAGACGGGCGACGAGTCCGGGCAGGCGAGCGTTCCGATACGTTTTGCCGAGGAGGCCGCGGAGCGCGGGATCGCCGACATCGGGCTGGACGGCGCCGGCGTGGCGTTCAATGACTACGACGGCGACGGCGATGCCGATATCTACATCACCAACAACGACAGCGGAACACTCGGCCACGAATTCCGCAATCGACTCTGGGAAAACGACGGAAACGGCTATTTCACCGACGTGGCGGAAGCCCGCGGCGCAACCAACGAAGGGGGCCTGGGGCGCGGGATTACTTTCGGCGACTACGATCTCGACGGCGACGACGACCTGGTGGTGGCGAACATGCAATCGGGCGCGCGGGGCGGCTACGATCCCCCGGTAACCCTGTACCGCAACCGGCTGGCCGAGACCGGCGTGCCGGATTTCGAGGACGTTACCGCCGACAGCTGGCTGATTCGCGAGGGCGTGTACGAGGACGAATCCAACGGAGGCATCACCGCCACGTCCGGCGGCGTCGGCTTCGGCGATTACGACGGCGACGGCTGGCTGGACCTGCTGTGGCGTTCCGCCGACTACGACGTCGAGCAGGCGCTGTTTCGCAATAGTCGCGGCGGAGAGTTCGAGGACGTGACCGAGGCCGCCGGCGTGTTGCTGCTCAAGGACATGAAGGAAGCCAACAGCCAGGGGTCGCCCGGCTGGTTCGATTTTGATTTCGACGGAGACCTCGACCTTCTTTCGCCGCAGGAAGGCGGGCCCAACGCGCTCTATCTGAACCAGGGTGACGGCAAGTTTGCGAACATCACGCGCTCGAGGCAGCCGCCTGCCGGCTGGGCTTTCCTGAATCCCGGCAACGCGAACGGCGTCTGCCTGGGCGACGTGGACAACGACGGCGACATCGACGCCTATCTGCCCAACGCCGACCAGGCCAACCGCCTGATCCGCAACGACTTCGCCGAGACCGGCGCGGCCGGCTTTACGGACATCACCCTGGCTTCGGGCGCAGGGGACCCGGGCGGCGCTCGGGGCTGCACGATGGGCGATTACGACAACGACGGCTGGCTGGACATCTATGTGAGCAATGGCGGACTGTCCAACGTGCTGATCAACGACATCATTGAGGACCTGCCGTACTTTGTTCAGTTCTACATCGCCTTCGAGCCCGGCAACAATGCGTTGCTGCGCAACAACGGTGACGGAACTTTCTCGGACGTGACCGCCGGTTCAGGCGCCGAGGGCTACAGCATCGGCGCGGGAGTGGCCAGCGGCGACGTCAACGGCGACGGCTTTACCGACATCGTCGGCACCGCGCGAACCTTCTACAACCGCGGGGAGATGCTGTCGGATCCGCAGCGCAATTTCCTGTGGCTGAACCAGGGCAACGACAACCACTGGATCAAGGTGCGCCCGGAAGGCCAGCGGCTGAACGCCCGGATACGGGTGGTTTCCGGCGACCTGGTTCAGTGGCGCGAGATCTTCTCGTCCACCGGCTACAACTCGGTGGACGAACCGGCGCCGGTCTTCGGCCTGGGAAGCCGCGACGGCGTGGACCGCGTTGACGTTTGCTGGGCCGACGGCCGTACGCAGACGGTCCTCGATCCACCCGTGGATCAGGAACTGGTCGTTGCCGCGGCTGCCCTGGAACCGCCCGGCGCCAGCAGCCAGACCAGCAGCGCCCAGACGAGCAGCACCGCCTGCGCGCCGGCCATGAGCACGAACGGCGCCCAGGGCGCGGACGCGCTGAACAGCGCGCCTCCAGCGCCTGCCGCCAGGATGATTCCCACGGAACCGAACACGCTCAGCAAGCCGATCACCGCACCCCGCTCGCGCGGCGGCGCCTCCTGACCGACCAGCACCATGCTGCTCATGATGGCGCCGGCCATCGCCGCGCCCAACAAGGCGAACAGAGGCAGTATGCGCAGGTCGAGCGGCGACTCCACGAAGTAAAGCGCACCGTAGGCGACCACCGAAAGCGCGAGCGACAGGACCGCCCCCGCAACCCGGTTGATCCGGTCGAGTATGGATCCGAAGATGAACGACCAGGCTACCGCGAAGACCTGCATGACCGCAAAGGGAAGAAACACCTGGTATTGCGCGACCGCGGCTTCTCCGCCGGCCGCCGTGACGGCCATCGTGGCCCAGAGCGATACGAACAGGCCGGCCACGACCATGTCGCCCCGTGACGTCATCGCGGTGGCGTAGGCCAGCAGGATGCGCGGGTTCCTCGCCTGGCGGAATCCCGCCGCGACGAGTTCGGCCCACCGCGGGCGCTCGTGCGTGGACTCCGGCACTCCGCCCTTGAGGCCGAAGCGGAAAACAAGAACGGAAATGAAGCACACAAGGGCTGCCGCCCCATAGGCGTAGCGGCCGGCGGCTACGGGATCCAGGCCGGCGTCCTGAAGCCATTTGGGCAGGGCCGAAACCAGACGCGTTGCGAAGACAATGCCCAGGGCGTTGAACGCCGAACTGAATCCGACCACGCGTCCGCGCGAGGATTCCGCGGGATAGTCGTTCTGGATCGTGGCGGTCATGGATGCGACCGCCGCCACGCCCACACCGAAGATGACCCGGAAGTACATCAGATGAACGACTTCCGTGGCCCAGGGATACAGGGCGTAGCTGAGTCCGATCAGGCCGATGCCCAGCATGATGACCGGGCGGCGGCCGATGCGGTCGGCCAGCATGCCGAAGGGCCAGATCAGCAGCAGGGCGATGAACTCGGTCATCCCCGTGAGTTGCCCGGTAATGGCCCCGGCGACGCTCAGGTCCGTGATCCCAAGATGCTCGCTGAGGATGTAGGGCTGGGAGAAGTTCATGTTCGTCATCATCCCGATGCAGATCAGGGATGCGTACATGTAGGTCCGGAAATGCCGGACCGTCACGCCCGTTGCTAGCTGGATCTGCCCTATGCGCGCGCCGGCGCTACGGTCAATGTCGATCATCGATTGGTCCCGTCGGTGCCGCGGCCATCATATACGCCGTATTCGGGATCGCTGCGGGATTGCGGAAACTGGTGCAGAATTGCCCGCTGCGGCGGCGAACGATTTTCCGAATGCTGGGAGTAGACGACAGGCTGGTGACCCCGGCCACGATGAAGTGGGTCAGGGTGGGCCTGATTGCCGGCATCGCCACGATGCCGATGACCATTCTGCTCTACTACGTGCTCGGCCTGGCGGTCGATGCCGCCTGGCAGGGCAGCAACCTCGTGCGCCAGTGGTTCTGGCTCCTGGCCGGCCTGGTGCTTGCCAAGGCCGTCCTGGCCTGGGTGTTCCGGACCGGACAGTTCAGGGCCTCCAGCGAGGCCAAACTGAACGTGCGCGACCGCATACACAAGAAGGTCGTCGAACTCGGTCCCGGCCTTCTCGGCAAACGGCGGACCGGAGAGATCGCCAATATCGCGACCGAAGGCGTCGAGTACCTCGACTATTACTTCAGCGTCTATTTCGTCCAGATCTGGGTCGCCATCGCGATTCCCATCATACTCTGTGCAGCGATCTTCTGGATCGACTGGGTCGTGGGGCTGTGGATGCTGGCGGGCGTGCCGCTGACGCCCCTGTTCGTGGGGTCTTCGGCGCGCGGATTCCGGCGCATCAGCGCGCAGAACGAAGACGTCAAGAACCGCAACAGCTCCCAGTTCCTGGATTCCATCCAGGGCATGACCACGCTCAAGATGTTCAATCAGGAGAAGGCGCGCGGCAGGGAGATGGAAGCGGGGAACGAGGTCCAGCGGCGCACCACGATGAGGCTGCTGGCCGTGGCCCAGTCGCAGTTCATCTTCCTGGAACTCGGGTTTGCTCTGTTCTCGACGGCGGTGGCCATGGCCGTGGCCCTGTACCGGTACTCCGGCGGCCATGTCAGTCCGGGCGAAGTGCTCGCGGTAGTGCTCGTCAGCCTCGAGTTCAGCCGCACGCTGCTGCTCATCGGCGAGTTCTTCTTCGCCGGCGCGCTGGGCCGCGAGGTGGCGCGGCAGGTGCGGGAGTTTCTGGATGAGAAGGCCCCGGTGCGATTCACGGCGGAAGAAGAATCGAGGGAATTGCCCGCTGACCAGGTGAGCATCCGGATCAGGGACGTGTCCTTCACCTATCCCGGCGCCGATGCGCCCGCGGTGCGGAATTTCTCGATGGACCTCGACCCCGGGGAGACCGTGGCGCTGGTCGGCCGCAGCGGCTCCGGCAAGACCACGGTGACCAACCTGCTGCTGCGGACGCTGGACCCGGATTCAGGCGAAATCCGGTTTGGCGGAGTCCCGGAACGCGAGCTGTCTCTCGAGCGGATACGCAGGCAGATCGCCCTGGTGCCCCAGGATCCGTTCCTGTTCTACGGGTCCATCGCGGAGAACCTGCGGGTGGCAAGGGAAGAGGCGTCGGACGATGAACTTTTCGAGGCGCTCAAGGGCGCCGAACTATTGGATTTCGTAACGGCCTGTCCCGACGGCCTGGACACGATGGTCGGCGACCAGGGCATGGCCCTGAGCGCGGGACAGGCCCAGCGGCTTGCGATCGCCCGCGCCATTCTCAAGGACGCGCCCATCGTCGTTCTGGACGAGCCGACGTCGCAGATCGACGTGGAAACGGAAACCGCCCTGCACCAGGCCCTGCAGCGCCTTACGCGCGGCAAGACGGTCCTGCTGATCGCCCACCGCCTGAGCACGATCGAACAGGCCGACCGTATCGTCGTGATGGCGGACGGCGCGGTGTCCGAGAAGGGCACGCGCGACGAGTTGATTGCTCACGGCGGCATCTACGCCGGCATGATCCGGACCAAGAAGGAGCTGGAAAGCCTGGCGGAGGCGCCGGCATGATGCCCGCATCGAGCAACGCGCGGGTCATCCGGCGGCTCTTGGGCCACATGAGGCCCTTCAGTTGGATCATGTGCATTTCGCTGGTCGCCCGCGTCGTCAAGACCGTTGCGCAGGCCGCCGTGCTCGGCATCGCGGCCGCCGGCGTAGGCATCTACGTGGCCGCCCACGAACCCGGGGCCGTCAACTGGGACGTGATCTTCACGCAGGTGAAGTGGATTGCGATAGCGGGAACGACCGTCGGCGTTGCGTCGTATATCGAACAGTACACCGGCCATTACGTCGCGTTCAGGATCCTGGCGGCGTTCCGCAATATCTTCTACTACGCGATGCTTCCGCTGGCGCCGGCCCGCACGGCCAGGCTGCAGTCCGGCGACGCGGTCAGCCGGGTCATGTCGGACTGCGAACGGGTCGAGCCCTTCTACGCCCACACCATCGCCCCGGCGGTCGCCGCAATCTGCGTTCCCGCCGTAATTCTGGCTTGGTGCTACAGCGTGCATCCCTCCTTTGTTGCGGTATTGGTTCCGTTTTACCTGGCCACGACCTTCGTTTTGCCCTGGCTGGTGGCGAAGCTGGGCGGCGATGGAGTGGCCTACCGCGAGCAGCTTGGACAGGTCAACGCCTACGTGGCCGACAGCATTCAGGGCGTTCGCGACACGGTCGCGTTCGGTTACGAGAAACGCCGCGGCGAGCAGCTCTGGCGCATCGGCGCCACGATGCAGGAAGGACAGGACAAACTCTACGGGGCCGACGCCACGCAGCGCGCGCTGGGAGAAGTCTTCGTTACCGTGGGAATTCTCGCGGCCGCCTGGTGGGGCATCGAGCTGACCCTGGACGGGCGGATATCGGTTTTAGTCGATCTGCCCGCAATCATCGCCGTATCGGTGATCGGCTTCTACACGTCGATCGGGCTTGCAAACAATTACACGGACTTCCGCGTTTCGATCATTGCGGCACGCCGCCTGTTCTCGATGATGGACGAACCGCCGGCGGTGCGGGAATCGGCCGGCGCGGCGGACGGCGGCGCGGAAACCGCCTCGCTGCATTTCCGCAACGTTACCTTCGAATACGAATCGGACGACTCCGAGTGGAGCCGCGGCGGCAGGGTGCTGGAGGACTTCTCGCTCGACATCGAGGCCGGCCGGCACGTGGCGCTGGTCGGTCCCAGCGGAACGGGGAAATCGACGCTCGTCAACTTGCTCCTGCGTCACTGGGACGCCGAAAGCGGCGAGATTGCCGTCGGCAACCGTCCCGTCAGCGATTTCTCACTGGAAGCCCTGCAGCAGCAGTTCGCCGTGGTGTCCCAACGCAGCTACATCTTCAACGAATCCATCGGCGAGAACATCCTGTTCGGCCGTCCCGGGGCATCGCGGGCGAAGGTGGAGGCGGCGGCGAGAGACGCCGGATTGAGCGAGTGGATCGCCTCATTGCCAAACGGCTACGAATCGCCGTGCGGCGAGCGCGGCAGCAAGCTGTCCGGCGGTCAGCGGCAGCGCATCGCCATTGCGCGGGCCATCCTCAAGGACGCCCCGGTCGTGCTCCTGGACGAGCCCACCTCCAGCCTGGACGTGGAGACGGAAAAGGGCGTGATGGAAGCACAGCGGCGCCTGTGCCGGAACAAGACCACGCTAACGATCGCGCATCGGCTATCGACCGTCGTCGACAGCGACGAAATCCTGGTCATGATCGAGGGAAAAATCGCCGAACGCGCGACCCACCGGGAACTGATGGCCGCCGGCGGCTGGTACGCTCAGATGTTCAGCCTGCAACTGGACGAAGTGGACGCCGCCCTGGTCGCCTGAGAACGACGCGCTGCCGGGCCTGCCCCTAGCTCAGTGCCTGCCCATGGCGGCTGCGGACCCCGGCTTCCAGTCGCCCGGCGCCACAATCCAGACAATTACGGCAAATACGAAAAGCACCGCCTGCGCGCCGGCTATCAGCAGATACGGCGCCCACGGCGTTGCGGCGCTGAAGAGCGCGCCGCCGTAGGTGGCGGCAAGCATGATGCCGGCAGAACCGAACAGGCTCAGCAGGCCGATGACCGCGCCGCGCTTGGCGGGCGGCGCTTCCTGGCCCACCAGCGCCATGCTGCTCATCATGCCGCCGGCCATGGACGCGCCCACCAGGGCAAAGAGCGGCAGCATGCGCAGGTCCAGGGGCGTTTCCACAAAATACATCAATCCATAGGCGACCATTGACATCGCCGTCGACAGCACCACTCCCGCGACCCGGCTGATGCGGTCGAGTATCCAGCCGAACACGAAGGACCAGCACACGGCTGACACCGTGCCGACGGTAGACGGCAGCCATACCTGGTATTGGGCCACGGCGACCTCGCCCCCGGCGGCCCTGACCGCCGTGCTGGCCCAAAGAGACGTGAACAGGCCGAACACCACCAGGGCGCCGCGCGCCGGCATCGCGTACAGGTAGGCGAGCAGGATGCGCGGGTTCCTCATCTGCTCGATGCCCGTTCGGGTCAGATCCCACCAGCGAGGGCGCTGCCGCGTCTGTTCAGGCACGCCTCCTTTCAGGCCGAAACGGAAAATCAGCATCGACACGAAGCACACCAGCGCGGCTGCGCCGTACGCGTAGCGGCCCGCGGCGACCGGCTCCATGCCGGCGTCCTGCAACCATACCGGCAGGCGCGACACCATCCATGTTGCAAATACGATGCCCAGCGCGTTGAAGGCCGAACTGAACCCGATCACGCGGCCGCGCGAGGACTCGGCGGGATAGTCGTTCTGGATCGTGGCCGTCATGGCCGCGGCGGCGGCCACGCCGATGCCGAAGATCACCCGGATCGCCATGAGTTCGTTGACTTCCGTCGCCCATGGGTACAAGGCGTAGCTGAGTCCGATCATGCCGATGCCCAGCATGATGACCGGGCGGCGTCCGATGCGGTCGGCCAGTATGCCGAACGGCCAGATCAGCAGCAGGTTCATGACTTCCGTGATCAGGGTGAGCTGACCGGTGATCCTGCCTGTGAACTCGTCGGCGATTCCCAGGTGCTGAAGGAGGATGTACGGCTGGGAGAAATTCATGTTCGAGATCATCCCGATGCAGATCAGGGACGCGTACATGTAGGTCCAGAAGTGCGTTACCCGCACTCCCGTCGCCAGCTCGATATTTCCGATCCGCGCGGTCATGCCTGCTCCTCCCAAAGACCGCCAGCCATCATATCCCACGCGGAAACTTGCAAATGCCGGCAGCGTAGTCTAGTTTGGAAACGGGCAAGCCGGCCAGGCAATCGCCGGTCGCGCCGGGTTTTCCGGTGCGGCGGGAGGAAAGTCCGGGCTCCGGCGGACGGGACGCCAGGTAACGCCTGGGGGGCGCAAGCCTACGGAAAGTGCCACAGAAAAGATACCGCCCCGCTCCCTTCGGGTCGAGCAGGGTAAGGGTGAAATGGTGCGGTAAGAGCGCACCGCGCGGCCGGCAACGGCCGTGGCAGGGTAAACCCCGTCTGGAGCAAGGCTGAATAGGGAAGCAATGCGTATGTCCGCACGCGCTTCCGGGTAAGCTGCTTGAGGCCGTTGGCGACGGCGGCCCTAGATGAATGATTGCCCTCGACAGAACCCGGCTTATCGGCCGGCTTGCCCCTTGTCTCTCAGGCGACGGATCAGGCTGGAGGTGTCCCAGCGGCCGCCGCCCATGGCCTGAATCTCCGCGTAGAAACGGTCCACCAGTTCGGCCACGGGGAGTTCGGCGCCGTTGCGCTCCGCTTCGTCCATGGCGTAGCCGAGGTCCTTGCGCATCCAGTCCACCGCGAAGCCGAATTCGAACTCGTCGGCCAGCATCGTGGCGTGGCGGTTGTCGAGCTGCCACGACTGGGCCGCTCCGGCGCCGATCAGGCGCGCGACCTGCTCGCCGTCGAGGCCGGAGCGCTGCGCGAAGTTCAATCCTTCCGAGAGCGCCTGCACCAGGCCGGCGATGCAGATCTGGTTGACCATCTTGGTGAGCTGGCCCGCGCCGGCCGGCCCCATGAGGTCGATTCGCGCGCCGTAGCACTCGAGAAGCGGAAGCACGCGCTCGTAGTCCTTCTCGCGTCCGCCCGCCATGATCGCCAGCTTGCCGTTCTCGGCCCCGGCCTGACCCCCGGATACGGGCGCGTCCACGAAAGCAAGACCGCGCTCGCGCGCACCGGAGTCCAGTTCGCGCGCGAGTTCGGCCGAAGTGGTGGTGTGATCGACCAGAACCGCCCCGCCGCGCATGCCTGCAAACGCGCCGTCCTCCGCCAGCGTCACGGCGCGCACGTCCTCGTCGCGCCCCACGCAGGCGAACGCGAACTCCGCGTCCCTGCAGGCCTCGGCGGGACTGGCCGACGCCGCGCCGCCGTATTCCTTCACCCAGCGCTCGGCCGTGGAGCGCGTGCGGTTGAATACCGTGACCGCGTGCCCCGCGCGCGCCAGGTGCCCGGCCATCGGGTAGCCCATCACCCCCAGCCCCATGAACGCCACCCTGGCCATTCCGCTGAAATGCAGCTCAGGCCTTGGGCAGGGTCACGCCGGTCTGTCCCTGGTACTTGCCGCCGCGGTCCCGGTACGAGGTTTCGCACTCCTCGCCCGCCTGGAAGAAAATCATCTGCGCGACGCCCTCGTTGGCGTAAATCTTGGCCGGCAGCGGAGTGGTGTTCGAGAATTCCAGCGTCACGAAACCTTCCCATTCCGGCTCCAGCGGCGTGACGTTCACGATGATGCCGCAGCGAGCGTAGGTGGACTTGCCCAGGCAGATCGTGAGCACGTTTCTGGGAATGCGGAAGTATTCGACCGTGCGCGCCAGCGCAAACGAATTGGGCGGTATAACGCAGTGATCGCCGTTCAGCGACACGAAGCTCTTGCTCTCGAACTGCTTGGGGTCGACGACCGCCGAGTGGATATTGGTGAACACCTTGAACTCGTTCGCGCAGCGCACGTCGTAGCCGTAGCTGGAGACGCCGTACGAGATCACCGACTTGTCTCCGACCCGGCGGACCTGCTGTTCGGCGAAAGGCTCGATCATGCGGTGCTCGACGGCCATCCGCCGAATCCAGCTGTCCGGGCCGATGCTCACAAGATGCTATTTCAGCCAGTCGGCCCGCATCGCAAGCGCCGCATCCTCGCCCCAGGCGAATTCGTACGCCTCGATGATCACCGTGCGCCTGTCCTTGCGCCAGATCTCCCAGCGGGCGGGCAGCCATCCCAGTTCGCGCGCGTACCAGAGGTACTGGAAGTTCTCGGATCCTTCGCGCTGGCGGCGGTACTTGACGGTCTGAAGCTCCCCGGCGCGCGTGCTGAGCATTTCCTCGCCGAGTTTCTCGCCTTTGTACAACTTGAGCTTTCCGCCTTCGAGCGTGGGCTCCACGTTCATTGGACGGCCCGATGCGATGTCCAGCATGGTCTGGATTTCCCACGACTTGCGGTCCATCACGCGCGTATCCAGCGCAAGCTCCAGCAGTTCCTCCTTATCGCTGAAGACGGCCAGGCTCGCATCCCGGTCATAGGCGATCTCCACCAGTCCGTCCCTGTTGCCGTCGCAGGATCGGCACAGGTAACCCAGCGGCTGCACCATGCCGTCTTCATCGAGCACGAAACGGGTGCTCTCCAGGGCGTCGGAAGCGATGACCAGGCGGGCCAGGCCCAGACCGCGGGAGTAGGTTTCGTAAACGAAGCCGTCGCCGTCGCGGCGGACCAGGCTGAGGCTCAGCGCGCGCTGGCCGAACGGCGCATCGACGTCGTACAGCACGCCGATGCTGTCGATGCCCCGCTGCGCCTCGGCGACTTCGGAAGCCATCGCCGGCCCGGAAAGCGCCACCAAAAAGGCTGCAATGGCCGCCCGCGCGGGAATCACAGGAGTTGTCCTTCTTCAAACACCACGGGTTCGCTCAAATCGCTTCCGTCCAGTATCGCGTGCCGTGCGCCCATCGTCAGGCGGCCCTGCGACATCCATTCCAGGACGCGAGGATACAGGACATGTTCGCAGGCTTGAACCCTGGCGCGCAGCGTGTCTTCATCGTCGCCCCGGCCGACCCGGATGCGCGCCTGGGCGACGCGGGGGCCGGCATCGAGATCTTCCGTCACGAAATGCACGGTGGTTCCGTGCCAGCGGTCTCCCGCGGCCAGCACCCTTCGGTAGGTATTGAGGCCGGGGAATCTGGGCAGCAGCGACGGATGAATGTTCAGCACTCGCCCCTTGTATTCCCTGCACAGCTCCGGCGGGAGGATGCGCATGAAACCGGCCAGCACCAGCACGTCGGGCGAGAGCGCGCGCAAGCGTGCCGCGATTTCGTCCCACCATGAGCGCGCGTCCGGGAAATCGCCGCGGGGCATGGCAATGGCCGGTATTCCCGCGCGGCGGGCGCGCTCGAGACCCTGCGCATCCATCCGGTCGCTGAGCGCGCCGACCGGCTCGATGCCCGGCGATCCCGAAGCCGCGCGGTCAAGGATGGCCTGAAAGTTCGTGCCCGTGCCGGAGAGCAGAACGACGGTTCTCAAGCTCACGGCCCTAGTCAAGCTTCACGCCGGCGCCGGTTTCCACCCGGCCGATTTCGTGGACCTCCTCGCCCGCCGCAACCAGGTCTTCGCGCACCGCCGCCGCCTGTTCCGGCGCCACGGCCAGGACCAGGCCGATACCGCAGTTGAAGGTGCGCAGCATCTCCTCGCGTTCAACCGGCCCTTCGCGGCTCAGCCAGTCGAAGACCGCCGGCCAGGCCCAGGCGCCGGTGTCGATCCTGGCGGCAAGGCCGTCCGGAACGATGCGCTCGACGTTTTCCGGCAGGCCTCCGCCGGTGATATGGGCAATCGCTTTCAACCGCCCCGATTGCGCCAGCGGCAACACGGACCGGATGTAGATCCGGGTGGGTTCGCACAGCGCGCCGATCAGGCTGCCGCCCAGGGCCCGCACACCGCCCGCTCCTTCCACGATTCGGCGCACCAGCGAGTAACCGTTGGAATGCGGTCCGGACGAGGACAGGCCCAGCAGAACGTCGCCCTCCACGATTCCGCTGCCGTCCAGCAGCCGGTCCTTCTCGGCCACGCCCACGCAGAATCCAACGAGTTCCAGTCCGTCATCGACGTAGGTGTTGGGCAGCTCCGCGGTCTCGCCGCCCAGCAGCGCGGCGCCCGCTTCCCTGCAGCCGCGAACGATGCCCTTCAGCAACGGTTCCAGGCGCTCGGGATCCAGGCGGTTGGCCGCGCAGTAGTCGAGGAAAAACAGGGGCTCGGCCCCCATGGCCAGCAGGTCGTTTACGCACATGGCCACCAGGTCCACCCCCGGCGCTTCCATGCGGCCCGCTTCGCCGCACAACCTGAGCTTGGTGCCGACACCGTCGGTGCCCGCTACCAGTACGGGCTCGCGATATTTCCCGCTGGGCACCTCGAACAGACCGCCGAAACCGCCGATTCCGCCCAGCACGCCGGGGCGGTGCGTTTTCAGTGCCAGCGGTGCGATACGGCGGACGATTTCCGCGCCGCGCTCAAGGTCCACGCCGGCGCCGCTGTAGGTGATCGGTTTGCTCACTCAATCCCTCTCATTGGGGAAGCCGCACATCCTATAATGCCCGTTTCCATGCTCTCGCGTATCGTGCCGTTGGCCTTGGCCCTGACGCTGTTGCCGGCGTCCGCCGCAACTTTAGCCCAAACGTCCTTCAGTTCAACCGCGCCACTGCCCGACTCGAGTCAGGAGGGTAGGGACGCGGCCCTGCAGGACGCGCTCGCGCGATTGCTGGTCAGGATTACCGGGCGCAGGGGCGCGGCCGAACTCGCCGACCGCTTCCCGCCCGCCACGAGCATCGTGCGGCAGTTCCGCGTCATCAACGGGGGGCGTCTGGAGGCGCAGTTCGACGAGCCGCTGGTTCGTCGGGTCCTCGAGGAGGCCGGCGAGGGCATCTGGGAAGGCGGCAGGACCGGCCTTTACCTGTGGCTGGTGGTGAACGACGGAGAAAGGTGGCTGTTCCGGCCGGTAGGTTTCGCCGACACGCCGCCGCAGGCCATGAACGTCCGCAACGTGTTCAGCGGCGCGCTGAGTCAGACCTTCGAGGAAGTTTCGGCGCTGCGCGGCATCGAAATCGACTTCGCGCCCGTACCGGAGCGGCAGGCGGCCGGGCAATGCGCCGAGAAGCTTTGGATCGGCGATTTCGCCTGCCTGCCGGACGACGACGATCGATTGATGGTCCTGGGAAGGGTGGCGGTTCCCGGAGCGCTCGAAGATATCGAGTGGAGATTGCGCGAGGACGGATTCTGGCGAACGGTATGGACAAGCGACGCTGCCGAAGCGGTCCACCGCGTGACGGACATGCTGGCCGAGCGTTTCATGGCCAGCCAGGGACCCGTGCGCTCGTACGTCCTGCAGGTGGCCCCTGTGCCGAACCTTGAGGCGTACGCAAGCCTCAAGGAGGGCCTGAACTCCCTGCAGGAGGTGCGGGAGTGGCAGGTGCAGGGGGCCGCGGGAGACGAGCTGAGGCTGCGAATTACCACCCGGACAGCCGAATCCCCGCTGCGCGAGGCGCTGGCTTCCCTGGGGATTACATTTGAACTGACCAGGACGGGCACATGAGCCTCAAGCGCCACGTTCCGAACCTGATCTGCGTGTTCCGGCTCTTGCTCGCGCCGGTCATCGTGACGGCCCTTGCCCGCGGCGCCTACGGTCAGGCGCTGCTGCTGCTGGCCGTCGCCGCCGTTTCCGACTGGCTGGATGGTTTCCTGGCCAAGCGCTGGGGGCTGGACAGTTATATCGGTTCGATCCTGGATCCGATGGCGGACAAGATTCTGATTGCCAGCGTTTACGTCACCCTGGCCGTGCTCTCGCATGTTCCGGTCTGGCTGGCGGTCGTGGTTATCGTGCGCGACCTTGTGATCACGGTCGGCTGGCAAACCTTCCGCGTAATGAGGGGCGAGCTGCGCCCGCGGCCCTCCCGGGTAAGCCGGCTGAACACTTTCGTGCAGATCATTCTGGGGGTGGCCGTGATCGCCACCCAGGCGTTCGGCGGGTTTATTCCGGCGGACTGGATTCAGATCGGCGGGGCGCTGGCGCTGTTGCTGGCCGTGTTGAGCGGCGTGGATTACGTACTGAGCGGTTCGCGACTCGCGGCGCAGCGCAAGCGGCAGGGCATGGGGTCCGTCGACGGCGACAGGCATCAGTTGCAACTCGACGTGAGCCGCGAGGACCCCTGCGTCTTCGAGAATTTCTACAACGGCGCCAACGCGGACGTCGTGTCGGCCTTGCGAAACCTGATCGATCGGGAAAGCGCCGCACCCTTCTGGTTATGGGGCGCTCCCGCCACCGGCAAGACCCACCTGCTGCTCGCTACCGTCAGGGCGGCAACGGATGCGGGATTGACCTCTGCCTACCTGCCCGCGCATGCCGGTTTCAAGCCGGATGCGCTGGATGCCCTGCGCAGAATCGAACTGCTGTGCATCGACGACGCCGAGAAGATCGCCGGCGCACCCCAGGTCGAGGAGGCGATGGGCGGTCTTTGCCGGGAGCTCGAACGGCGCGGCTCCCGGCTGGTGCTGGCGGCGGACAGCACGCCGGCCGGGGCGGGTTTTGAGCGTGACGACATGCGCACCCGACTCGCTTCGGGTCAGATCTGGAAGCTGCAGCCGCTGACGGACGAGGAACGGCTGGAGGCCGTGCAGCTCAGGGTCCGCAGCCGCGGCATCAAGCTGCCGGAGGCGACCGCGCGGTTCCTGATGCGGCGCGTGCGCCGCAATCCCAGCGACGTGTTCATTCTGGTGGACCAGCTCGCGGCGCTGGCCGCCAGCCGCAGCAAGCAACTGACCGTGCCCTTCGTGCGGCTGGCGCTGCGCGAGGGCATGCTGGAGGCCGGTGGCGGCCGTTAGCCGTTTGACGCGGCGCTAGCCGTCCTCAAGCTCTTTTCTCAGGGCGGCCAGCAGTTTCTCCCGGCGGCTGGCCGACAATGGCTTGCGCCCTGCATCGACGAGGTGGAACACGTCCTCGGCGCGCTCGCCGATGGTCGCGATCCTGGCGGTGCGAACGGCGATTTCCTGCCGGGTCAGGATGCCCCCCACCAGCCCGAGGAGGCCCGGCCGGTCCGTGGTGACCAGCTCCATTACGGTGTGGCGCCCGCGGGGATCGGCGCGGAAACTCACCTCTACGCCTACGTCGAAGGCCCTCAGGCGCCTCGGCAGCTTGCGGCTTGCAGGCCGTGACGGCAGGTCGCCCCTGGCCAGCGCTTCACGCAGGGAAGCGCAGATGACTTCGAGCCGGTCGGCGTCGTGCAGCGGAGCGCCATCGCGCTGCACGACCAGGTATTGCGCAAGACTGCGCCGGCCCCCGGAGGGCAGGATGCGCGCATCCAGGATGTTCAGTCCCTTCGCGTCCAGCACCGAGCAGGTAATGAAGAATCGGCGCACCGCGGACGGACCGTGGACCAGTATCGCGGTACTTCCGTCGGCCGCATGGGCGCGCGAGGCGACCAGGAAGCCCCCGGAAGGGCCTTCGTGCAGCGCCGTCGTGTGCCAGACGATCTCGTCGTCGCGGAAAAGCCAGAAATAGTCTTCGGCAAAACCGTTCCAGATGGCGCGAATCCGGCTTTCCTCGAGTCCGCGGCCGCGCAGCTCGGCCAACGCGGCATGTTCGCGCTCCTTCAGCAGTTCCCCGGTCCCGCGCGGGTGCTCTATGTTCATTCGCAGCGCCCGCTCGGTCTGACGGTAGAGGTCTTCGAAGGCGCGGGCCTTCCAGGCCGTCCACAGGCCCGGATTGGTTCCCCGCACGTCGGCCACCGTCAGCAGATAGAGATGATCCAGGTGGACCTGGTCGCCCACCAGGCGGGCGAAATCGCGAATGACCGCCGGGTCGTAGACGTCCTTTTTCTGGGCCGTCATCGACAGGTCCAGGTGGTGCCGCACCAGCCACGCCGCCAGGGCCGACTCGCGCGGACTCAGCCCGTGGTCCGAGCAGAAATGTTCCGCGTCGCCGGAGCCCAGTTCCGAGTGGTCGCCGCCGCGGCCCTTGGCGATATCGTGAAACAGCCCCGCGATATAGAGCACGGCGGGGTTTTCGACTCGTTCCATGATCTCCCGGAGCCGCGAATCCGTCTTCCGCCCTTCGGCCAGGCCGAAACGGCGGATATTGCGGACCACGCGCAGGATGTGCACATCGACCGTGTAGCTGTGAAAGAGGTCGTACTGCATCCGCCCCGTGATCAGCCCGAACTGGGGAATGTAGGCGCCCAGTACCCCGTAGCGGTTCATCGCCTCAAGCTGGCTGGGCGCGTCGGCGGGGGCGGACAGGATCTGCATGAAAGTGCGGCGATTCTTCGGGTCGTTCCGGAACTCGCAGTCGATCCTGGGCGCGGCTTCCATCAGCCGCTCGACCAGGGGGGCGCTGAAGCCGCGGATTTCGGCGTGCTTCTGCCGCAGCAGGAACGGTTCCAGCACTGCCCGCGGCGAAACCTCCAGCAGCTTGGGCCGCTTCGAGTCCAGGTAGCCGTTGCGCGTCAGGAACCGGGCGTTGATGCGCCGCTCCGCGGTCCGGGTGCGGCCGATGACGTCGCCAAGCCGCTGGAGAACGACTTCATTGAACAGTGAAACTCTGCGGGTGGTCCGGTAGTAGCGCTGCATGAACTGCTCTACCGCGCGATTGCCGGTCTGGTCGTGATAGCCGAAGTTGCCGGCAAGCTGTTTCTGGTGCTCGAACAGCAGCTGGTCTTCCATGCGCCCGCTGTTCAGGTGCAGGGCGAAGCGCACCTGCGAGAGGAAATCGCGCGCCCGTCGCAGCCCGACCAGTTGCTCGGCGGAGATCAGCCCCCGTTCGACCAGGGTTTCCAGCGCCGTCGATCCGAACCGGCGCTTGAGAATCCATTGCACCGTGTGCAGGTCGCGCAGTCCGCCCGGTCCGTTCTTGACGTCCGGTTCGAGATTGGAAGCCGTATCGCCGTATTCGGCGTTGCGCTGCTCCTGCTCCCTGACCTTGGCCCGGTAGAACTGCGTCGAAGACCAGACGCCGCGCGCGTTGATCGCCTTGCCGAGCTGCCCGAAGAGCCTGTCCGAGCCCGTCAGCAGGCGCGCTTCCAGCAGCGAAGTCATGATCGTGACGTCGGCGCGTGCCTGGTCGCGCGATTCGGCCACGGTGCGGGTGCCGTGACCGGGCTTGAGCCCCACGTCCCAGAGGAACGCCAGGAACGCGCCGACTTCGTTCCTGGCGCTGCGCGAGTAACCCTGCGGCATCAGGACCAGCACGTCCACGTCCGACGCGGGATACATTTCCTCGCGGCCGTAGCCCCCCACCGCCAGCAGGCCGGCCCCGCTCAGCGCCGGGCCGGCGTGCATGCGCCACACCTCGCAAAGCAGTTCGTCGAGTTGCCCGGCGCGGCGCTTCAGCAGTTCGGGCGTGCTCTCCCGGCTGCGCAGGAACTCGTCGCGAACATGCTCCTCGTGCTCGCGGATTCGGTCGCGGCAGGCCTCAAGCCGCCGTTCCCGCGAATCCGCCGACGGCGGCGCCGAAGCGGGCGCAAGGGTCTGCTCAGGGTTCAACCGGACCTTCCCCCAGCGTGAGGACTTCGTAACCGTCCGCGGTAACCAGAACCGTGTGCTCCCACTGCGCCGAGAGTTTGCGGTCGCGGGTCACGACCGTCCAGCCGTCCGGCAGCAATCGCGTTTCGGGACGCCCCTCGTTGAGCATCGGCTCCACCGTGATCGTCATGCCCTCGCGCAGGACCATTCCCGTGCCCGGCTCGCCGTAGTGCAGGACATTGGGCGGCTCGTGAAACACGCGGCCGATGCCGTGGCCGCAGTATTCCCGCACCACGCTGAGGCCCTGGCTTTCGGCCACCGTCTGAATCGCGTGGCCGATGTCGCCCAGCTGCTTGCCGGGAGCGATCTCGCGTATGCCGGCCCACATGGCGTCGAAAGTGATCCGCGCCAGGCGCCGCGCCTTGATGCCCGGACGGCCCACGTGAAATATGCGGCTGGTGTCGCCATGAAAACCGTCCTTGATCACCGTGATGTCGATGTTCAGCATGTCGCCGTCGCGCAGCTTGCGCTTGCCGGGTATTCCGTGGCAGACCACCTGGTTCACGGAGGTGCAGATGGAGCGTGGAAAACCGCGGTAATTGAGCGGCGCCGGAATGGCCTGCTGCTCACTGGTGATGTACTCGTGGCAGAGTTGGTCCAGGTCGCCCGTGGTGACGCCCGGGCGCACGTGGGGACCGATCATGTCCAGAACTTCGGCCGCCAGCCGGCCCGCCACGCGCATGCGTTGCTGCTCCTCGCTGGACTTGATGCTGACTTGCATTTTTTTCGAACTGGCAAAGGCCGGCGCCGGCGCCAATGGTAGCGCGCATTTCCGCCGCACGGCAGAGCCTGATGTTATAAAATTGCCCGCTTGCTCCGGCAGGCGAACACCGGATGGCGGCAGGTCCTTGCCGCCCGGATTCGGCTTTCCGGGGCTTCTTGATACTCACGGGAGCAAGCTATTGGCTGAAATCAGCGTGCGTGAAATGCTGGATGCGGGCGTGCACTTCGGGCACCGGGCAAGACACTGGAACCCGAAAATGGCGCCTTTCATATATGGCGAACGCAACCAGCTTCACATCATCGATCTGGAGCAGACGGTACCGCTCTACAAGAAGACCTGTGAGTTCGTGCGGTCGGTGGCGGCGCAGCGCGGCACCGTGCTGTTCGTCGGCACCAAGCGCGCCGCGCAACACGCGATCCGCAATGAGGCCACGCGCTGCGGCATGCCCTACGTCAGTCATCGCTGGCTGGGCGGCACCCTGACCAATCTCAAGACCATCAAGAAGTCCATCGCCCGCCTGGAAGAGCTCGAAGCGCTGGACGAGGAGACCCTGCGCGAGCGGTTCACCAAGAAGGAAGCCCTGGGCGTCAAGCGCGAACTGGAAAAGCTGAAGCGTTCGCTGGGCGGTATCCGCTCGATGGACTCGCTTCCCGACGCGGTCTTCATCATCGACCTGGAGCACGAGCGCATTGCCCTGAACGAAGCCAGGAAGCTCGGTATCCCGGTGGCGGCGGTGGTCGACACCAACTGCTCGCCGCAGGACGTGGATTACATGATCCCCGGCAACGACGACGCCATCCGCGCCGCCGAACTCTATGCGCGGGGAATCGCGGACGCCATTCTCAAGGGGCGCGAGGAAATGCCGGAAATCTCGTTGGGCGACGACGAGTTCGTGGAACTCGACGAGTCCGGCAAGCCCATTGCGCGCAGCGGGCGCCCGCGGTCGAGGGCCAAGGCCCCTGCGCGGCTGCGCGGGGTGTCGCGGCGCATGCCCAGGCGCACCGCGGCGGTTGCCCGGGAGCGGGAGGACCGGGACGCGAAGCCCGCTGAAGCCCCGGCCCCGGCAGCGCCCAAGGCGCCTGCCCAGGAGAGTGCTGCGGCTCCGGCTCCGGCCGCGGAGGAAGCGGCAGCACCGGCCGAAGGGGAGGGCTAGCAGGTGGCGATCACCGCGGCCCAGGTGAAGGCCCTGCGCGAATCGACGGGCGCGGGCATGATGGATTGCAAGCGCGCGCTGACCGAAACCAACGGCGACGCCGAGGCCGCCCGCAACCTGTTGCGCAAGAAGGGCGCGGCGGCGGCGGAAAAGAAAGCCTCTCGGGCAGCGGCGGAGGGCGTGATAGCGGTAGCCGAGAGTTCCGGAGCCATCGCTGTCGCCGAGGTGAACTGCGAAACCGATTTCGTGGCCCGGCGCGAGGACTTCCGCAACTATGCCGCTTCGGTGGCCCGGACCGTAGTCGACCAGGCGCCCGCGAGCCTTGAGGATCTGCTGGCCCTGGACGTGGACGGACAGTCGCTGGAACGGACCCGTCAGGATGCCGTGGCGCGGATCGGCGAGAACATCTCGGTGCGCCGTTTCGAGCGTATTCAGGCGCGGGGCGAAGCGTCCGTGTATGTCCACAACAACCGTATCGGCGTGGTCGTGGACCTCGAGGGCGGCGACGCGGAACTGGGCAAGAACATCGCCATGCATGTGGCGGCGATGCGGCCGCAGCACGTTTCCCCGGATGACGTGCCCGCCGATATCGTCGAGCGGGAACGCACTTTCCTGAGCGACCAGGCCGCCGAATCCGGCAAGCCTCCGGAAATCGTTGCGCGCATGGTGGAGGGACGTTTGCGGAAGTTTCTCGACGGCATCTGCCTCACCGGGCAGATCTACGTGCGCGACAGCAAGCTGACCGTCGGCAAGTTGCTGGCCTCCCGAAAGGCCCGCGTGCACGGGTTCGTGCGTCTGGAAGTGGGCGAGGGCATAGAGCGCCCGACCAGCGATCTGGCCGAAGAGGTCGAGGCTCAGCTTCGCGAGCACAGGTAATCCGGCGTGGGGTCCCCGCTGCGCCGTATTTTGCTGAAGCTGAGCGGGGAGGCCCTGATGGGCCGGGAGCCGCACGGGATCGACATGTCGATGCTGGGGCGGATTGCCGCCGAGGTCAAGGAACTGTCCGATCTGGGCGTTCAGACCGCCGTCGTGGTGGGCGGGGGCAACATCTTTCGCGGCGAGGGCCTGGCGCGGGCGGGCATGGACCGGGTCACCGCCGATCACATGGGAATGCTGGCCACGGTCATCAATGCCCTGGCGCTGCAGGACGCACTGGAGCGCCTTGGGGCGGGCGTGCGGGTCATGTCTTCGATGGCCGTGCGTGCGGTTTGCGAGGACTACATACGGCGGCGCGCGCTCCGTCACCTGGAAAAGGGCAGGGTCTGCATTTTCGCGGCGGGCACCGGCAATCCCTATCTCTCGACCGACACGGCCGCCAGCTTGCGGGCGGTGGAAATCTCCGCCGACCTGCTCATCAAGGGCACCAAGGTGGACGGCGTGTACTCGGCCGATCCGAACCTTGAGCCGGACGCCAAGCGTTACGAACGAATTTCGCACGATCAGTTGATCGGCGCCCGCCTGGGCGTCATGGACTCCACGGCCGCCGTCATGTGCCGGGACAACAACCTGCCGATTCGCGTATATGATGTCGCCTCGCCCGGCGACCTCTTGCGTATTGTGCAGGGCGAAGACGTCGGGACGCTGGTGACCAGCGCCGCCGACCAGGGCTGACGGGCCCCGGCGACGGTTGACCCAGACGGGCGCCGGGAGCGGCGCGTCCGCGTAGGCAAAGGGGGGCAAATGATCGACGAGCTTCAGGAAGACGCAATCGAACGCATGGACAAGAGCGTGGCGGCCCTGCGGTCGAATCTGTCCCGCCTGCGGACCGGCCGGGCGCACGCCGGTCTGATCGATCACCTTACGGCGCCCTACTACGGCGCGGACACGCCACTGCGCCAGGTGGCCAGCATCACCGTGGAGGACGCGCGCACGCTCGCCGTTTCGCCGTGGGAGGCCAATATGGTGCAGCCGATCGAAAAGGCCATCCGGGAGTCGGGACTGGGTTTCAATCCGGTCACCGCGGGCACCGTAATCCGCGTGCCGATACCGGAGCTGACCGAGGAGCGCCGCCGCGAACTGGTGAGGGTTGCGCGCCACGAGGCGGAGATGGGCCGGGTGGCGGTGCGCAATATCCGGCGCGACGTGCTGGCCGACATCAAGCAACTGGTAAAGGAAAAGATGGCCTCCGAGGACGAGGAGCGGCGGTCGGCGGACGAGGTGCAGAAGATCACCGACGCGCATGTTGCGCAGATGGATGCCATGCTGGAGGAGAAGGAAAAGGAAATCATGTCGATCTAGCCGGATATTGTTTTGAGCGACGCACTACAGCATCTGGCGATCATCATGGACGGCAACGGCCGGTGGGCCGCGCGGCGCGGGCGGCCGCGATCGGAGGGGCACCGGGCGGGAGTGGACGCAGCCCGCAACATTGTCGAGGAGTGCGCGCGCCGCGGTATTTCCGTGCTGACGCTTTTCGGGCTGAGCAGCGAGAACTGGCGGCGGCCGCAGGATGAGGTTAGCGAACTCATGAAGCTCCTGACCGACAGCCTGCGGCGGCACATGGGGCTGTTGAACGAAAACGGCATCCGGCTGCGCTGCATCGGCAACCGCAGCCGGTTTTCGGGGGGCGTGCGGGCCGCGCTGGAAAAGGCCGAGGACAGCACGCGCCGCAATGACCGAATGCAACTGATCGTCGCGCTCTCCTATGGCGGACAGCAGGAAATCGTTGGCGTGGCGCAGGAGCTGGCCCGGGATGCGGCGCGCGGAGCGCTGGGTCCGGACGAAATCGACCTGGAAGCCTTTACGCTCCGCACCGGCCTGGCGGACCTGCCGCCGCCGGACTTCATGATTCGAAGCGGGGGTGAGCGCAGGATCAGCAACTTCCTGCTCTGGCACCTGGCCTACACGGAACTGTATTTCAGCGAGGTGCTGTGGCCCGATTTCGGGTCCGTGGAGTTGCAGGCCGCGCTGGACGACTATGCGGCGCGGCAGCGCCGATTCGGTACGGCATGAGCCGCTTTTTCCCTCCAAGGATATTGACGGCGGCGGTACTGGTGGCCGCGATCGTGGTCGCCAGCGTTTCGCCGCTCAGCCTCAAACTGACGATGATCGGGCTGGTCCTGTTGCTGTGCTGGCGCGAGTGGCTGCGTATGGCGGGCCTTGCCGGAACCGTGGCGCGATCGTCGTGGATCCTCCTTTTCGCCCTGGCGCTGGCGGTTCCGGTTGCGATGCCGCCGCCCGATCCGGTTTCCTACGCCGTCATGGCCCTGGGCGTGGCCTGGTGGGCATTGGCCATCGTGTTGTTGCGGGGTTCGTACGGTTCGATCGGCAATTCGGCGGTCCTGGGCTGCGGGCTGCTGGGAATGGCGCCCGCGTGGCTGGCGGTGCTCGCCATTCTCGATACCGGTCGGGGTGACCTGCTCGTTCTGTTGCTGGTCCTGGTCGGCGCGGCCGACACGGGGGCGTTCGTGTTCGGAAAGCTGCTGGGGCGGCGTCAGCTTGCGCCGGTCCTGAGCGGCGGCAAGACAGTCGAGGGCGCCGTGGGGGGGCTGGTCATGGCAACCCTCGCCGGCTTTGCCGCATCCTTTTACCTGCAGCAACCGGCACTTTTCTGGACGCTTGGAGGGCTGGCTGTGGGAGCTTTGGCGATGCTGGGCGATTTGACGGTAAGCATGTTCAAACGGCGTGCCGGCCTGAAGGACAGCGGACGCATGCTGCCCGGCCACGGGGGGATGCTGGACCGCATGGACAGCAGCATCGCCACCGCGCCGTTGCTGGGATTGCTGGTGTTTCAGCCTGTTGGCTGGCTGCCGCTTTAGGCGGGGACCGGAGCGGTTGTTTTGGTAGCATAGAAAAGAAGCCCGCGAAAGACCGACCCGAGAGAGAAACCGTTCTGCCATGCTGTGGGATACCCTGATTGCCATTGGCGCCTTCGTACTGGCGATAAGCCTGCTCGTGGCCGTGCACGAGTGGGGGCATTACATCGCCGCGCGGATGTCGAAAGTCAGGGTCCTGGAGTTTTCGATCGGTTTCGGGCCGGCGATCTGGCGGCGAAAGGCGGGCCTGGACCAGACCGAGTACCAGTTGCGGGCGCTTCCCGTGGGCGGATACGTGCGCCTGCTGGACGAGCGCGAGGGACCGGTTGCCGAGGAAGAACTGCATCGCAGTTTCAATCGGCGGCCCTACTGGCAACGGATCTTCGTTCTCGCAGCCGGCCCCGGCATGAATTTCCTGTTCGCCATCGTGGCCTATTGGGTGATCTTCATGGTCGGCATACAGGCGGCCGCGCCGCTGGTCGGCGGAGTGACGCCCGGCAGCGTCGCGGAGCGCGCCGGAGTGCGCGCCGGCGATCGGATCGTGGCCGTGGAGGATCGAGATTCGCCCACCTGGCAGGCCGCCGCGATGGCCATCGTCGACCAGATCCTCGGCGATCCGGCGGTGCAGCTGACCGTTGAGGACGAGCAGGGCGCCCGGCGCGATCTCCTTCTCGATCTATCCGAGCAGAAGAAGGGCATCCTCGAAGACGGCAATCTGTTCGGCGCGGCCGGTCTTGAACCGATGAGGGATTCGCCTCCCATACTGGGCGACATCCTCCCGGACGGTCCGGCCGCCGCGGCCGGGTTCGCGACCGGTGACCGTATTCTGTCGGCCGGCGGGGAGGACATCGGCAACTGGCGCCAGTGGGTCGATTACGTGCGGGCCCGCCCGGGAGAAAGCGTGCCCGTGACCGTGGCCCGTGACGGGACGGAGCAACGGCTCTACCTGCGGATCGGCAGCCGCAGCGAGGCCGCCGCGCGGGACGCGGCCGGCCCGGCCGCCATCGGCTTCGTGGGCGTGACGCAGTCCCCCGAGGCGCGTTCGCACCTGTTCGTTACCCAGCGCCTGGGGCCGTTGCAGGCTCTGGCGCGAGGCGTACGGGAAACCGGGCGAATTACCGCGCTTACCTTCCGCGTGCTCGGCAACATGTTCACCGGCGACGTTTCGCTGCGCACGCTGAACGGGCCCGTGGGCATCGCCCGCTACGCGGGAGAAGCGGTCCAGATCAGCGGGGTCGCGTTCCTCATGTTCCTGGCGCTGGTCAGCGTGAGCCTGGGCATCCTCAACCTGCTGCCCATTCCGATTCTGGACGGCGGCCAGATCGTGAACCAGACGATCGAGAAGCTTCGCGGCCGCCCGATTCGCGAACGGACCCAGCTCGCCGTGCAGCGGCTGGGGCTGGGGCTGGTGCTGGCCATCATGTTCGTGGCCCTGTTCAACGACATCAGCGGATTCTTCCGCCCGGGAGGCTGAGCGGATGCGAAGGTATTTGATCGACATGGCACTTGTGGCGGCGGCAGCGGTCGTGCTCGGCTTTGCACCGGTGTTTGCGAAGGCGCAGGAAGAGGCATTCGTCGTTCGGGACATCCGCATCGAGGGCCTGCAGCGCATCTCCGAGGGCGCCGTACTGAATTACCTGCCCGTGAACATCGGCGACACGCTGGACGCGGCTTCCGTGCGGCAACTGATAAGGGGCCTGTACGCGTCGGGCTTCTTCGCGGATGTCGAGTTTCGGCGCGACGGGGACGCGCTGCTGGTGGCGGTGCGCGAACAGCCCACGATCGAATCGCTGCTGATCGAGGGCAACAAGGACGTCAAGTCCGAGGACCTGAACCGGACACTGTTCGACAACGGCATCTCCGAAGGCAGCCTGGTCAAGCCGTCGGTTCTTGAGGAAGTGGAACTCTCGCTGACCGACCTCTATTTCGGGCGCGGCAAGTACGGCGCCGAAGTGAACGTGGACGTGACGGAACTTCCCGACAACAAGGTAGACGTGGTCATCGACATCACGGAGGGCGACCGCTCGCGTATCCGCCAGATCAACATCGTGGGCAACGAGCTTTTCACGGACAAGGAACTGAAGAAGGATTTCGAACTGAAGACGCCGAACTGGTTGTCCTTCATCCGCCAGGACGACCGCTACTCGCGCGAGGCGTTGCAGGGCGACCTGGAAAAGCTGCGCTCGTACTACCTGGATCGCGGTTATGCCGATTTCGAACTGCAATCGACCCAGGTGACGCTCGCGCCCGATCTGAAGGACGTTTTCATCACCATCAACCTTTGTGAGGGCAGCAATTACACGGTATCGGAGGTCAAGCTGGCCGGCGATTTCGTCGTGGACGAGGCCGAGCTGAACCAGTACGTGCTGCTCAAGCCGGGAATGCGCTTCTCGCAGCGGCTCATCACCCAGAGCAGCGAGCTGATACGCCTGCGCCTGGGCCAGGAGGGATACGGTTTCGCGGAGATCGTGCCGGATCCGGAGATCGACGAGGATGCCGGCGAGGTAGCGGTGACATTGTGGATCCAGGCGGAGCGGCGCGTGTACGTGCGCCGCATCACCTTTGACGGGGCTCCTTCGATCGAGGACGAAGTGCTGCGGCGCGAGCTGCGCCAGTTCGAGGGCGCCTACCTGTCCAACGATCTGCTGGAACGATCCAAGATCCGGCTGCAGCGGCTTCCGTACCTGGAGGAGGTCGATTTCGAGACCCTGCGGGTGCCGGGCTCGCAGGATGAGGTGGACGTGGTGTTCAGCCTGACCGAACGGCAGCCGGGCGAGTTTCAGGGCTCGGTGGGCTACACCGGATACTACGGGATGCAGTTGAGCGGCAGCGCCGTGCATTCCAACCTTTTCGGCCGCGGCAACCGGCTTGCGATCGGGCTGACGGGCACCAGCTATTCGCGGGTCTACAACCTTTCCTACACCGATCCCTACGCCACCATGAACGGGGTCAGCATTACCGGTGGGCTGACCTACCAGAACTACACGCAGTTCTTCAACGCCGCGTCGGACCTGGACACCACCACGGCATCGGCCTCGGTCGAACTGAGCTACCCCATTACCGAATACCAGAGCGTGATCCTCGGGGCGACGCTGCAGCAGGCCGACCTGATCACCACCAGCTTCAGCAACGAGCAGTCCCGCCAATGGGTGCAGGCCAACGGCAAGCCGTACGAGCGCGAAGTCGTCAGCCCGGTCACCGGGGAGCCCGACATTTACTACGGTTCCAAATTCGCCAGCCTGGAGTTGCTGATGGGCTGGCTCTATGACAGCCGCAACCGGGTGCTTTTCCCCGACCGGGGCATGCGCCACCGCCTTTCGCTGTCGGCCACGATTCCCGGCAGCGACGTCGAATATGCGACCGCGCGCTACCAATACACGCAGTACCTCGGAATTCCGGGACTGCGGCGCTGGTTCAGCCTGCGGCTCAATGCCGACGTCGGCATTTCCGAGGCCTTCGGCGATACGAGCGCGGTGCCGCCCTACAAGCATTTTTACGGCGGCGGACCGGATTCGGTGCGCGGTTTCAAGGAATACCGCCTCGGGCCCAAGGACCGGTTCGGCAACGCCTATGGCGGCAACATGCTGGTTACCGGCCAGGTCGAGCTGATCCTGCCCTTGCCCGAGCGCTTCCGCCAGAGTGCGCGCCTGGCGGCCTTTTTCGACGTGGGCAACGTGTTCTCCACTTCCGACCTGGAGTTCTTCGACCGCATGGGCGATCCGTTGAGTTACGACTTTGACACAAGTAAACTTAAACGTTCCGTCGGGATTGGCGCGGAGTGGCTGGCGCCACTTGGGCTGTTGAGATTCAGCTTTGCCGCGCCGCTGAACGCCGATTCCGAGACCGACCGATTTTGGGGGGACGAGGTGGAACGCTTCCAGTTTTCCCTGGGCGGCGCGTTCTAGATCCTGTGGCGTCCTCCCCTATCCCTTTGGAAACAAGAGGCTTTTTCAGACAATGAACATCACAAAGAACCTGCTCCTGGGCGCCGCTTTGAGTGCGCTTGCGGCCGGAAGCGCACTGGCCCAGGACACCGCCCTGAAGATCGGATTCGTCAACCTGGATGCCTTGACCGTGGAGTCGCCCCAGGGCCGGGCGGCCAACGAAAGAATCCAGGAGATGTTCTCTCCCCGGCAACGCGATATCAACGCCAAGCAGACGCGCCTCGGGGAGCTGAGCGAGAACTTCGAGCGCGACCGGGAAACCATGGGCACCGAGCAGTTGCGCAACGCCGAGCGCGAAATCCTGGCCCTGCGGCGCGAGATTCAGCAGGAAGCGCAGGCCTTCGAGGAAGACCTGCAGTTGGAGCAAACCAACAGCAACCGCGACCTCGGAACGGTATTTCTCAGCCACGTGCGCCAGGTGGCCGAGGAAAACGAATACGACCTGGTCCTGAGCGGCGGTGTCGTGTACTTCGGCGATGCGGTCAACATCACTCCGCAGGTCTTGGGCGCCCTCCAGGAAACCTACAGCAGCGAACAGCAGGACTAGTGTCCGCCGGCCGCAAAGCTGATGCAGCGGCGTTCGCATCACGAGCGGGGACTGACGCTTAGCGAACTCGCCCGGCGTCACGAATGCCAACTCCGCGGAGAGCCCGGCGTGAGGGTTCATCGCGCATCCACTCTGGCGGGCGCCGATGCCGGCAGCGTGGCCTTCTTTCTCAACCAGGCGTACCTGAGCGATCTTCGCTCGACCGGGGCGGGCGCGGTGATCCTGAGCGAATCCCACGCCGTTGAATGCCCGGTAGCGGCGCTGATTACGCCCGACCCGTATCGTGTTTTCGCCGGCGTGGCCGACGAGCTGCACGAACTGCTGCCGCCCGCGGCCGGAATTCATGCCGACGCCACGGTGTCCGCCGATGCGAGCGTGGACGGAAGCTGCGAAGTGGCGGCCGGGGCGCGTGTGGCCGCCGGCGCCACGTTGGCCCGCGGGGTTTACATAGGACCCAACGCGACCGTGGGACCTCGGGCGCATATCGGCGCGGACAGCCGGATATTGGCGAACAGCGCGGTTTGCGAGGGCGTGACGATCGGAAAGCGGTGCCTGGTCCACCAGGGCGCCGTGCTGGGTTCGGACGGTTTCGGCAATGCCCCGGATGCTGGCGGACGCTGGCGCAAGATACCGCAACTGGGCGCCGTGCGTATCGGCGACGATGTCGAGATCGGCGCCAACACCACGATCGACCGTGGCGCCCTCGAGGACACGGTGATCGGGGACGGGGTGCGTCTGGACAACCTGATACAGATCGGACACAACGTGCGCATCGGGGAGCACACGGCCATGGCCGCCGGATGCATGATTGCCGGGAGCGTGAAGATAGGGCGCCGATGCCGGATCGCTGGCAATGTCGGCGTGGCGGGACACATCGGGATTTGCGACGACGTGGTGCTGCTGGCCCGCACCGTGGTGACGCGCCCGATCGGCAAACCCGGGGCCTATGCGGGTTCGATGACGCCCATGGAAGAGGTCACCAGCTGGCGCCGCAATGCGGCGCGCTTCAAGCATCTGGACGCCCTGCACAAGCGGGTGCGGCGCCTGGAGCGTTCCCGGTGACGGAAGTTCACACGACCGCGATCGTTTCCTCGCGCGCGGAACTGGCCGCCGACGCGGAAGTCGGCCCCTATGCCGTAATCGGACCGGAAGTGGAGATCGGTCCCGGTTGCAAGATCGGCTCGCACGCGATTATCGAGGGGCCCACGCGCCTGGGCGCGCGCAATGTAATCCACCCCCACGCGGCCATCGGGCGCGATCCGCAGGACCGAAAATTCCGCTCGGGAGAAACGAGCCGTCTGGAAATCGGCGACGGCAATACGATTCGCGAGTTCGTGACCATCAATCGCGGCACCGAGGACGGGGGCGGGGTCACGCGGGTGGGGAACAATTGCTGGCTGATGGCCAGCGTTCATATCGCGCATGACTGCATGCTCGGCGACGACGTGGTGATGGCCAATTTCGCCAGCCTTGCGGGCCATGTCCGCGTGGGCAGTCACGTAACCATGGCGGGGTTTTCGGGAGCGCATCAGTTCTGCCGGATCGGCGACTACGGCTTCGTCGGAATCTACGCCGGGATTACCCGCGACGTTCCTCCCTACGTGCTGGTGGCGGGACAGCCGCCCAGGCCGCGCGGGGTCAACGTGATCGGACTTCGGCGCCATGGGTTCACCCCTCCCCAGCGGGCCAACATCGAAAGGGCCTACCGCACGCTTTACCGCAAGGAGCTGAGCCGCGCCGAGGCGACCGAAATTATTGCCGAAGCCGCCCGGGAACAGCCGGAGCTGGCGCCGATGGCGGAGTTCCTGGCCGAGTCCGGGCGCGGCCTCTTGCGTTGACGCCTGCCGACCGGGCCCTGCGGATAGCGGTGGTCGCCGGCGAGGCCTCCGGCGATCGTCTGGGCGCGGGACTCATTCGCTCGCTGCGCGCCGGCCCGGTGGAGGTGGAGGTGGCCGGCGTTGCGGGCCCCGCAATGCGCGAGGCGGGATGCCGGGCCATGCTCGATTCGTCGGAATTCGCGGTCATGGGCCTGGCCGAAATCGTTCGCCACCTGCCGCGCCTGTGGATGCTGCGCCGCCAATTGCTCAGGCAGCTCGGCGAGTTTCGCCCGGACGTTTTCGTGGGCGTGGATTCTCCGGAACTCAACCTGGGCCTGGCCAGGCGCCTAAAGCGGCGTGGCGTGCGCACCGTGCAATACGTGTGTCCCTCGATATGGGCCTGGCGCTCCGGCCGGGCACGGCGCATCCGCCGCAATTGCGACCGTGTGCTGTGCCTGCTTCCGTTCGAACCGGCCCTGTTGCGCGAACAAGGCGTGCAAGCGGTATTCGTCGGTCATCCGATTGCCGACGAGCAACTTCCCGAATCGAGTGGATCGCCGCCTCCCGCCCGCAAGGGCGACCTGCTTGTGGCCCTGTTGCCGGGTTCGCGCAGTTCGGAGATAGGCCGCATAGGCCCTCCGATCGCGCGCGCGGCCGCATGGCTCAAGGAGCGCCGGCCGGGCGTGCGCTTTTCCACTGCCGCCGCCGGCGGGCAGGGCCGGGAGCAATTCGACGCGATCCTCAGGCGCTTCGCGCCCGGCGTCGAGGTGAGCCGGGAGCCCGGAAACGCGCGCGATTTGCTGGCAAGGGCCGACCTGGCCGCTGCCGCTTCCGGCACGGTTACGATGGAGGCCATGGTGTGTGGTTGTCCGCTGGTGGCGGTTTACCGGGTTGTGCCTCTGACGGCCTGGATTGCGCGCGCCTTCCGTCTCCTGAAAACGCCTCACATCGCCTTGCCCAATATCCTCGCCGGACGCAAACTGGTTCCCGAACTGCTGCAGGAACAGGCCCGCGGCGAGACGCTGGGGGCCGAGCTGCTGCGTCTCTACGACGATTCCGGCGCCCGTCGGACGATGCGCGCGGAATTCGCCCGTCTTTCCGAATCGCTGGGCCGGGGCGTCAATGACCGCGCGGCGCAGGCCGTCCTGGCGCTGGCGAAGGCCGCCTGACTCGTGCGGGGCCCTGCCATGGAACACCCGGGGGCGAGGGCATGCCCCTCGCGCCCGTCCGGGATTCTGGCCGGAGTGGATGAGGCGGGCCGCGGCGCGCTGGCGGGGCCCGTGGTCGCCGCCGCCGTCGCGCTTCCCGCGGGACGGGACATTCCCGGCGTGCGCGACTCCAAACTGCTCTCGCCCGCGCGGCGCGCGGTGCTCGAAGAAGCCATTCGAAGCGGTTGCCTGGCCTGGTCGGTGGGATTCGCGGCAGTGGAGGAGATCGATCGGCTCAATGTCCTGCGCGCCAGCCTGCTGGCCATGCGTCGGGCGCTGCTTGGCCTGTCCCGCAAGCCGATGCAGGTGCGGGTGGACGGACCCTACCTGCCCGAGATGCCGGCGAGCTGGCGCCGGGATGTCGAACTCGAGGCCATGATCGGCGGCGACCGTCGCTGCCCGCTCATCGCCGCCGCTTCCATCGTGGCCAAGGAACGTCGGGATCGTTTGATGCGGCGCCTGGATCTCAGATGGCCGGGATATCGACTGGCCGAACATAAGGGCTACGCCGTGCCCTCGCATCGCGCGGCCCTCGAACGACTGGGCGCAAGCCCCGCGCACCGCCGCAGTTTCCGGCCCGTTCGCGCCGTCGCCCCGGCGCATGGCGGGAACAGGACCTGAACCGCCCGTGGAACCGACCGCTCCATTCGTCCATCTTCGCCTGCACTCGGAATTCTCGCTGGTGGACTCGGTGCTGCGCATAAGCGGCGGCGGGGGAGGTTTTTGCCGCGCGGTGCGGGAGCGGGGTATGCCTGCCGTGGCCCTGACCGACCTGAACAACATGTTCGGGGCGGTGCGCTTCTACCGGGCGGCGCTTGACGCGGGCGTCAAGCCTATCCTGGGCGCGGACCTGGATTTCGGCCGGCCGGAGGATGGGACCCGGCCCGGGCGGGTGACGTTCCTGTGCCGGAACGCGACGGGCTACAGAAACCTGCTGGCCCTGCTCACGCGCATGTACCTCGAACTGGAGCCGCGCGGCGACCCCGCGCTCAAGGGCGAATGGCTGAGCGCCGGGGTGCTGGATGGCCTGATCGGGCTGATCGGCCTCGACAGCGCCGCCGGCCGCGGACCCGAGGCGCGCCGGGAGCGCGAGCGGATACTGGCCTTGCGCCGGCTGATGGGAGACGGCCTCTTTCTGGAGGTGAGCCGGCTGGGCCGCCCGGGCGAGGCGGAACTTGCGCAGCGAACGGTGGAACTCGCCAACGCCGAAGGTATCCCGCTGGTGGCGGTCAACGACGTTCGCTTCCTGGACGGAGGCGAGTTCACTGCGCACGAAGCGCGGGTGTGCATACACCGGGGCGAAACACTGAACGATCCGCGCCGCGAGCGGCGCTACACGCCCCAGCAATACCTGAGGAGTCCGGCGGAGATGGCCGAGTTGTTCGCCGACCTGCCGGAGGCCCTGAGCAACACCGTGGCCATCGCCCGCGCCTGTACGGTGGAACTGGACCTCGGCGAATCAAGGCTTCCAAAGGCGCGCGCGCCCGCGGGCCTGAGCGAATGGGAATTTCTCGAACAAGAGGCGCTGACCGGCCTGAAACGCCAGCTCGGCGTCGGCGCAGGGGGAGGCGCGGATGCGGAGCTGCCCCAGCGTTACACCGACCGCTTGCGCGCCGAGCTGGAGGTTGTGCGGCGCATGGACTTCCCCGGCTACTTCCTGATCGTCGCCGACATCGTGCGCTGGGCGCGCGATAACGAGGTGCCGGTGGGTCCGGGCAGGGGATCGGCGGCAGGTTCGCTGATCAGTTACGCGCTGGGCATTACCGCCATCGATCCGCTGCGCTACGGTTTGATCTTCGAGCGCTTCCTGAACCCGGAGCGGATTTCCATGCCGGACATCGATATCGATTTCTGCGCCGAACAGCGCGAACGGGTCCTTGAGCACGTGGCCGAGGAGTACGGGCGGGACCGGGTGGCGCAAATCATCACGTTCAACCGCCTGGCGGCGCGCGCCGCGATCAAGGACGCGACCCGGGTCCTTGGTCATCCGCTGGGCCTGGGAGAACAGATCGCCGGTCTGATCCCCGCGCTGCCCGTGGGCGTGACCATCGAGCAGGCGATGAAGGACGACCGGGAACTGAGTCATTTGTACAACACCGACACCGAGGCGCGCGCGGTCGTCGATCTGGCGCTGCAACTGGAGGGCCTGCCGCGCAATTCCAGCACCCACGCGGGCGGCGTAGTGATCGCTCCTTCGGAGTTGATCCAGTTCACGCCGCTCTACCGCCAGGAAAGCGACGCGCCGACGGTCACCCAGTTCGACAAGGACGACATCGAATCGGTCGGCCTGGTGAAGTTCGATTTCCTGGCCCTGAACGACCTCACCACGATCACCCGCACCGTGGAGGAAGTCAATTGCGCCCGCCGCTCGGCGGACGAGCCGCCTATCGACATCGCCCGGCTGCCGCTGGACGATTCGAGCGTGTACGAACTCCTGCGCAACCTGCGCACCCGCGCGGTTTTCCAGCTCGAGTCGCGCGGCATGCGCGACCTGATCCGCGATCTGCGGCCGGACCGCTTCAGCGACATGATCGCGCTGGTGGCGCTGTTCCGTCCCGGTCCGCTGCAGACCGGCATGGCGGATACGTATATCAAGCGCAAGCACGGCCAGGAGTCGGTCGATTACCTTCACGACGACTTGCGCGAACTCCTGGGCGAAACCTACGGCGTGATCCTCTACCAGGAGCAGGTCATGGAGATCGCGCGCCTGATCGCCGGCTACAGCTTTGCCCAGGCGGACGTGCTGCGGCGCGCGATGGGCAAGAAACTTAAAGGTGAGATGGCGGATCAGCGCTCGGTGTTCGTAAAGGGCGCCCTGAAGCACGGACTGACCCGGGGCAAGGCCGAGCACATCTTCAACCTGATGGAGACCTTCGCCGGCTACGGTTTCAACAAGTCGCACTCCACGGCGTATGCCATCGTCGCCTACCAGACGGCCTGGCTGAAGGCGCACTATCCGGCCCAGTACATGGCGTCCACGATGACCACCGACATGAGCGCGCATGACCGCCTCTACTGGATGACGCAGGAGTGCCTCGCCCTGGGGCTCGCGGTTGAGCGCCCGGACGTGAACCGCTCGCATGTGGGGTTCAGCGCCGTGGACGACCAGGCCGTTCGCTGCGGGCTGGGCGCCATCCGCGGACTGGGCCAGGCCGCGGCCCAGGCCATTCGGGCCGAACGCGAAGCAAACGGGCCCTATACGGGCATAGCGGACCTGTTTTCGCGTATCAGCGGCGCGGGGCTGCACCAGCGGCAGGCCGAAACGCTGGTTCGCTCGGGCGCCCTGGACAGCTTGTGCGCCAACCGGGCCGCGCTGATACGGGTGTTGCCCGCGGCGCTCGCGGCCGCGGCGCAGGCGGCCCGCGACGCGGAAAGCGGGCAGGAAGGCCTGTTCGACGGCGGCGGCGATCAGCCGATGCAAATCGAGATTCCCGACGTACCGGAATGGGGTCTTCGGGAACTGCTGGACGGAGAGCGCCGGAGCCTGGGGTTTTGCCTGAGCGGCCACCCGTTCGACGAATGCCGGGACGAGGCGCACGTTCTCACGGGCGGCGCGCTGCGCGAGATACTGGATCGATCGCAGCCGGGCCCGCGGGATGAACGCGACGCGCCGGACGTTACGGTGGCCGGCAGCGTGTTGCGCAAATGGCGAAGGTCCGGCGCCAACTACTTCGACCTGGACGACGGCGCCACCCGGCTGCCGGTGCGTTTGCCGCGGTGGGACGCTGGCGCGCCGCCCGGCCGACTGATCACGCCCCATTCCCTCGTGTTGGTGAAGGGCCGCCTGTCGCGCCTGCAGCGGGGTTCGCTCATGCTGTTTGCGGACTCGGTGGAGCCGCTGGACGACGTGATGGAAGAGCGCGCCCGGCTGCTCTTGCTCGACTGTCGCGCGGCCGAAACGCCGGCCGAGACCTTCACGCAGCTCAAGGATCTGCTGCGCCCGCACGTGCCCGGCGGAACGCAGGTTGTCGTGCGTTATTCCGGCCCGGCCGCCGCCGGCAGCCTACGCCTGGGCAGTCACTGGAACGTGCGCGCAACCGGCGGCCTGCGGCATGCCCTGGGCGAATCGCCGGTAATCAGCGAGTTCAATATTCGCTACGCCTGACACGGCGCTCGCACCGATAAGGGCTTACAATCGCAGGCCCGGCCTGGTCGGACGCACTGCGCATGGAATCATTTCTTGACTTCGAACAGCCCATCGCGGAGCTGGAAAGCAAGATCGAGCAACTGAGGTTTCTCGACAACGATTCCGGCGTGGACGTGGCGGGCGAGATTCAGCGGCTGCAGCGCAGCAGCGAATCGCTGACCCGCAACATCTACCGCAAGCTCACGCCGTGGCAAACCGCGCAGGTGGCGCGCCATCCGAAGCGGCCCTACTCGCTGGACTACATTGCCGGCATGACCGGGGAATTCCAGGAGTTGCACGGCGATCGCATGTACGCGGACGATTACGCGCTCGTCGGCGGACTGGCCCGCATCGAGGGAACTCCGGTGATGCTGATCGGCCACCAGAAAGGGCGGGATACGGCCTCGAGGGTGCGCCGCAACTACGGCATGACCCGCCCGGAGGGCTACCGCAAGGCGCAACGGCTCATGCAGCTTGCCGAGAAGTTCTCGCTGCCGGTGGTCACGCTGATCGATACGCCCGGCGCCTATCCGGGAATCGGAGCGGAGGAACGGGGCCAGAGCGAGGCCATCGCCTCCAGCCTGAGCTGCATGGTGGGACTGAAGACTCCCATCATCAGTGCGATCATCGGCGAGGGAGGCTCCGGCGGGGCGCTGGCCATTGGCGTGGCGGACGTGGTGATCATGATGCAATACAGCATCTACTCGGTCATTTCTCCGGAAGGCTGCGCGAGCATTCTATGGAAGAGCGCCGACCACGCCACCGAGGCCGCCCAGGCCATGGGCATCACGGCCAGGCGGCTGCTGAAGCTCAAGCTCGTCGATGAAGTTCTGGACGAACCCGTGGGCGGCGCCCACCGCGACCCGACCGCCGCGATCGCGAGCCTCAAGAAGGCGATCGGCAAGCACCTGCTCAAGCTGACCCGCCTGGAACCCGCCGAACTGCTGGAGCGCCGCCATCAGCGATTGCTCAACTACGGTGTCTACCGCGAAGCCTGATCCATGTATTGGGAGGAAATATGAACACCAACTTGAATCGCCGTTCGGTATTGGCGGGTGCGCTTGGCGTTCCGTTTCTGGCCGGGCTGGCCCCCGGGGCGCAAGCAGAAGAGTATTCGGGACTTACCGATCTCGATCTCACCGACGATGAAATGCTGCACTACTTCGTCAAGCTGCGCAGCAGCCTCGACGACCGGGTGACGATGGGCTGGGTGGACGCGGTCAACTATGCGTTTATCGACGGCGTGACCTACCCGATGTACCGGCTGCTGTCGACCACGATTCGCCAGATGCGTAAGGTCAACGACAGCCTCTACAAGAGCGTCTCGCTGGAAGTCGCGATGTACATGGACATCGAGACGGGGGAGCTGCTGGACAAGCTGACCATGCCGGTTACCGGCAACGTGGTCGATGTGCCCCTGTACCGTGCCGGCCCGTCGCACATGGACATGACGGTTCGCGCCGAGGACACCAACGAGTTCACGATGCAGCAGGAAACGGTCGATGGCGAGTCCTTTTTTGCCACGGGCCAGGTCGAAAGCGAGCGCTTCATCAGTCTGCCGCAGCGGCGCGGCGACGACTTCTACATCCGCCAGGACATCAGCGCGCGGGTGTTCCCGGCCGGTGAGCCGAATCCGGACTTTTTCTACCGCGAGTGGACGATCAACCAGGGCAGCTGGAAGGCGCTTTCCGATCCGTCGACAATTTCGGTGCCCGTCGACGTGGCCTACATTGCCAATACAGCGTTCCGGCCCTGGATGCAAATGGGCGATGCCCCGGGTCACACGGTACAGAACGGGCGTGGAGGCAAGGCGGAATCTCCCGAAGGGTTGCCGGTCGAGCTGCTCCGGCTGGTCAAGCTCCATCATCCCGACCTGATCGAAGACCCGCGCGGGGTCCTGGCGGGAGAAGCCGCATAGGGTCCAGCGGCGGCCGATCATGAAGCCGGCCGCGATTGCAGAAGCGGCGCTTGGCCGTTTATGCCCCGACTGGCGGGAGCGTCGGCTGCTGGTGGCGTTCAGCGGCGGCGCCGATTCGACCGCACTGCTGCTGGTCATGCATGAGCTGCTGGAGGAATCCGGCCGCGAACGCCTGCGCGCCGCGCACGTCAACCATGGCCTGCACCGGGATTCCGGGGACTGGGCCGGGCACTGCATGGATCGGGCCCACGCCCTGGGAGTGCCCCTGGCCTGCCGCGAGGTTCAAGTGCAGGCCGAGGGCCGGGGCGTGGAAGCCGCGGCGCGGCGCGCGCGCTACGAGGCGCTGGAGGCGCTCATGGAGCCCGAAGAATGCCTGCTGACCGCGCATCACCAGGACGATCAGTGGGAAACGCTGATGCTGCGCCTGCTTCGCGGGACCGGCATTGGGGGTCTGGCGGGAATCCGCGAAAAGCGCCGTCTGGGCCCGGGATGGCTGTTGCGCCCGCTGCTCGATGTCCCCCGGGAGGATTTGCGGGCCTGGCTCGATCGGAGGGGCGAGAACTGGATCGAAGATCCTTCCAATCGCGAGACGGGGTTCGACCGTTCCTTCCTGCGCAACGAAGTGCAGCCGCTGCTGCGCGGGCGCTGGCCCGGCGCCGCGGCCACCGCCGGACGGACGGCGCGGCTGGCCGCGGACACGCGCGAATTGCTGCGCGACCTGGCCGAGCATGACGGCCGCGGGATCGCGCGCGACGACTTTATCGAATGCGAGGGCCTTCTCGGGCTTTCGCCGGCGCGCCGCGCGAACCTGTTGCGCGAACGGCTGGCCGCGCTGGGCGTTGCCGCGCCATCGGAGGCGCGTCTGAATGCGGCGCTGGACATGCTGCTGAATGCGGCGGCCGACCGCCATCCCGAGGCCCGCTGGGGCGGTGTTCGCCTTACCCGCCGCCGGGGCCGCATCTACATTTCGCCGCCGTAGCTTTTTCGATACGAGCGGCGGGCAGTCTGTGTTATCGTAGATGCCCGATCCCTCACTGTGATCGGAGTGGCATGACCCGCTACATTTTCGTTACCGGCGGCGTAGTTTCCTCGCTGGGAAAGGGCATAACAGCCGCCTCGCTGGGCGCAATTCTCGAAGCCCGCGGCCTTTCCATCAGCATGATCAAACTGGATCCCTATCTGAACGTGGATCCGGGCACGATGAGCCCCTTCCAGCATGGCGAAGTGTTCGTGACCGCCGACGGCGCCGAAGCGGACCTGGATCTTGGACATTACGAGAGATTCGTTCGCTCCGGCAGGCCCGGGCGGGACTCCAACTTCACCACCGGGCGCATCTATAACGCCGTCATCGGCCGGGAACGCCGCGGCGGATACCTGGGCGCGACCGTGCAGGTCATCCCGCATGTCACCGACGAGATCAAGCGCTCGGTCGTGCTGGGCGCCGGCGATGCGGACGTCTGCATCACCGAGGTAGGCGGCACGGTCGGCGACATCGAATCATTGCCTTTCCTCGAGGCGATCCGCCAGATGGGCCTGGAAATGGGCCGTGAAAACGTCGCTTTCGTGCACGCCACGCTGGTGCCTTACGTAGCCACTTCGCAGGAGATCAAGACCAAGCCCACGCAGCATTCGGTCAAGGAGCTGCGCTCCATCGGCATTCAGCCCGACGTGCTCGTATGCCGTTCGGAGCTTGCCCTTCCGGACGAGCAGCGGCGCAAGATCGCGCTGTTCACCAACGTGCCGGAGTCGGCGGTGTTCTCCGCCCGCGATATGGACGACTTGTACGCAATCCCCATTGAACTGCGGAGCCAGGGACTGGACCAGGTGCTGGCCACTCAGTTCGGCATGGACCTGCCGCCGGCTGACCTGTCCGAATGGGAACAGGTGGTCGAGGCCGGCAGGAACTGCGAAGGCCAGGTGACCGTGGCCATGGTCGGCAAGTACATGGACCTGCGCGATTCGTATATCTCGTTGAACGAGGCCCTCGGGCATGCCGGACGGCGCAGCGGCGTCAACGTGCGGGTCCGGCATATCGAGTCGGAGCAGGTCGAGGAGGAGGGCGTCGACTGCCTGGCCGGCGTGCACGCGGTGCTCGTTCCAGGCGGCTTCGGCGAACGCGGGATCGAGGGCATGGTGCGTGCCGTCAAACACGCCCGCGAAAAGGAGATTCCGTACCTGGGCATCTGCCTGGGAATGCAGGTGGCCGTGATCGAGTTTTCCCGGAACGTTGCCGGACTTTCGGGCGCCAACAGCACCGAATTCGATCCGGAAACGCCGCATCCGGTGGTGGCGCTGGTGACCGAATGGCTGGATGAATCCGGCCAGGTGGAGCGCCGCAGCGAGGATTCCGATCTGGGCGGAACCATGCGGCTGGGCGAGCAGGCCTGCCACCTTGCCAAGGACAGCCTGGCGCGCAACGAGTACGGTGCGCAGACCGTGTACGAACGCCATCGGCATCGCTACGAATTCAACAATCGCTACCTCGAGGAACTGAAGAAGTCCGGACTGGGTTTCTCCGGAAGGTCCATCGACGGCCTCGTGGAGGTAGCGGAATTGCCGTCGCATCCCTGGTTTCTGGCCAGCCAGTTTCATCCCGAATTCACTTCCACGCCGCGCGACGGGCACCGGCTGTTCGACGGCTTCATCGCCGCCGCCGTGAGCTACCGGCAGCGTGGCGACCTGCCGGCCAAGGCGGCCAGCGCCGCCGGCGCGTAACGCGCCGTGACGGCGCAATCCGGCCCCGGCAGGGCGCAGGTGGCGGGCTTCACCGCCGGCCTGGACCAGCCGCTGTTTCTGATCGCCGGCACCTGCGTGGTCGAATCGCGGGAATCGGCCCTGGAAACCGCGGGGATGCTGGCCGAAACCGGCCGGGAACTTGGCTTTTCCCTCATCTACAAGTCCTCCTTCGACAAGGCCAACCGCTCGTCGCTTGGCAGTTTCCGCGGTCACGGCATGGAGCAGGGCCTCAAGATTCTCGAGGAGGTCAAGCGCCAGGTCGGCGCGCCCGTGCTCACCGACGTGCATGAGAACACGCCGATGGACGAAGTGGCCGCCGTGGCCGACGTGCTGCAGACGCCGGCGCTGCTCTGCCGGCAGACGGACTTCATATTGCGGGCCGCCGCCGCGGGCCGGCCGCTGAACATCAAGAAGGGCCAGTTTCTTTCTCCGGCGGAAATGTCCAACGTCGTGGACAAGGCGCGCTCGACCGGCAACTCCGACATCCTGGTCTGCGAGCGGGGCTTTTCCTTCGGCTACAACAACCTGGTGGTGGACATGCGTTCCCTGGCCGTGCTGAGGGACACCGGCTGCCCCGTCGTGTTCGACTGCACCCACTCCGTGCAGCTGCCGGGCGGCAAGGGCACGTCCTCCGGCGGGCAGCGGGAGTTTGTGCCGGTGCTCGCCCGCGCGGCGGTGGGCGCCGGGGTGGCGGGACTGTTCATGGAAACCCATCCGCGTCCGGATGAAGCGCTGAGCGACGGTCCGAACGCCTGGCCCCTTCATCGCGTCCGCGAGCTCATGGAGTCCCTGCTGGAACTGGACCGCCTCGTGAAGTCCCGTCCGCTGGCCGAAGGATCGTGTCTGCAATAGCCCACATACACGCGCGCGAGATTCTCGATTCGCGCGGCAACCCCACGCTGGAGGCCGAGGTGGCGCTGAGCTGCGGAGCCCGGGGCAGGGCGGCGGTGCCCTCGGGGGCCTCCACCGGCGCGCGCGAAGCGGTCGAGTTGCGCGACGGTGATTCCGGCCGCTTTGGCGGGCGCGGCGTCCAGTCGGCCGTGCGCCATGTCAACGGCGAGATCTGCAAGGCCCTGCTTGGCGCCGACGGCGAGCGCCAGGACGAGCTGGATGCCCGAATGGTTGCGCTGGACGGCACCGCCAACCGGTCGCGACTCGGGGCGAACGCGATCCTGGCCGTTTCCCTGGCCGCCGCCAGGGCCGCCGCGGCCGCGCAGGGCGAACCGCTTTACCGCGGCCTGGGCGCCGGGACGCCCGCGATGCCCACGCCGATGATGAACATCCTCAACGGCGGCGCACATGCCGACAATCGCCTGGACGTTCAGGAATTCATGGTCCTGCCGGTGGGCGCCGGCGACTTTACCGAAGCGCTGCGCTGGGGAGTCGAGGTCTACCACGTACTGAAGGGCGTCCTGCGGAAGTCCGGCCGGTCGACGGCGGTGGGCGACGAAGGCGGATTCGCGCCCGATCTTCCTTCCAATGAGGCGGCGCTGGAGGCGCTGATCGAAGCGATTCAGCAGGCCGGCTTCAGCGTGCCCGGGGACTTCCTCCTGGGTCTGGACGTGGCCGCCAGCGAACTGTATTCCGAAGGCCTGTACCGCCTGGAATCCGAAGACCGCACCTTCGACCCGGCCGACTTCGCCGGCTGGTTCGCGGAACTTGCCGACCGCTACCCGGTCGTGAGCATCGAGGACGGCATGGCCGAGGACGACTGGGACGGCTGGGAAGCCCTGTCCCTCGCGCTGGGCGATAGGGTGCAACTCGTCGGCGACGACCTTTTCGTGACGCAGACGGCGATTCTGGCCGAGGGCATCGAGCGCAACATCGGCAACGCCATCCTGATCAAGCCGAACCAGGTGGGCACGCTTACCGAAACGCGCGCGGCCATCGATGCGGCCGTTGCTGCGGGCTACGCGGCCGTCATCTCGCACCGCTCGGGCGAAACGGCCGACACCTTCATCGCCGACCTGGCGGTGGGGTCGGCGGCAACCCAGATCAAGACCGGCGCCCCGTGCCGCTCCGATCGCACCGAGAAATACAACCGGCTGCTCCGCATTGCCGAAGAGCTCGGCGCCGACGCGCCCTACGCCGGCCTCAGCGCCTTCCCCACCTCCGTGGCTAATGGCTTCCGCCCGGAACGGCAATGAAGCCTAAGACTGCAGGAATCGTGTTGGCCGGCCTGGCGCTGGCGGGCCTGCAATACCCGCTGTGGTTCGCCGACGACGGCCTCCTGGGCCTGTGCGCCAACCAGGAACTGTCCGAACAGGAACAGGAAAACGCCGCGCTCAGGGAGCGCAACCGCCGCCTGGGCGCCGAGGTCCAGAGCCTCAAGGAGGGCGACGAGGAGATCGAGCGGCTGGCGCGCTCCGAACTGGGCATGATCGGGCCCGACGAGAAGATCTACCTGCTGGTCGAGGAAGAGGCGCCAACCGAAGACCCCGATCAGTCCGATCAGCCCGGAGACCCGAGCGAGTAAATCACCCGTGCGGGTCCTGCTTTCCAACGACGACGGCTACCGCGCCGAGGGCCTGCAGGCCCTGGAGCGCGCGCTGCTCGGGCTGGCCGAAATCATGCTCGTTGCGCCCGAGCGGAACCACAGCGGCGCCAGCAATTCGCTCACGCTGTTCGAGCCGCTCCGGGTCACGAAGCTGGGAACGAACCGCTGGTACTGTTCCGGCACGCCCACCGACTGCGTGCACATCGCCATTACGGGGCTGTTGCCGGAGGACCCCGACATGGTGTTTTCCGGCATCAACCACGGCCCCAACCTGGGCGACGACGTGCTGTATTCCGGCACCGTGGCGGCGGCGATGGAGGCCAGGGTCCTGGACGTGCCGGCGGTCGCGATATCGGTCGCCGGCTACCCGCCCAAAAACTTCGACGCCGCGCAGCGCGCGGTAAGCGAATTGTTCGAGCGACTGAACAGGAACCAGCCGCCGGGCAACATGCTGCTGAACGTGAACGTGCCCGATCTGCCCTGGGACGACATCCGCGGCTTCAAGCTGACACGGCTGGGACACCGCCACAAGGCCGCCCGCGTCAAGGTGTCGGGCGATCCCTACGGCGGCAAGCTGTACTGGATGGGTCTTCCCGGCCACGGGCTGGACGCCGGGCCGGGCACCGATTTCTTTGCCGTGCAGGACGGATGGATTTCGGTGACGCCGCTTCAGTGCGACCTGACCGATCACAACCGTCTCGAAGCGACCCGCGACTGGCTGCAGCTATGAACCCGTCGCGCCCGGGACAACGCCGGCGTAGCGGGATTGGCCTGACGTCCGCACGAGTCCGCGACCGCCTGGCGGATTCGCTGCGCGATCGCGGAATCCGCAGCGCGGAGGTCCTGGAGCAGATACGCCGCACGCCGCGCCACCTGTTCATCGAAGAAGCGCTGGAACGCTACGCCTACAACGACAATGCGCTGCCGATCGGGTCCGGGCAGACCATTTCGCAGCCTTACGTCGTGGCCCTGATGACGCAGGCGTTGCTGATGGAGGAGGACGGCCGGATGCGGCGGCCCGCCAAGGTGCTTGAGGTCGGATGCGGTTCCGGATACCAGACCGCGATTCTGGCCCCGCTGGTGCGGTCCGTGTACAGCATCGAGCGGATCGGCTCGCTGCTCGCCGAAGCCCGGCCGCTGCTGGCGGAACTGGGCTGCAACAACGTGCGCTTCCGGCACGGCGACGGAATGCTCGGCTGGCCGGGACAGGCGCCTTTCGACGGGATCCTCGTCGCCGCGGCGTCTGCGGCCGTGCCGCAGGCGCTGCTGGACCAGCTGGCGCCGGGCGGGCGCATCGTCATTCCCCTGGGCGACCATTCCCGCCAGGAACTCGTGCGCATCGAGCGCGGCGAGAGCGGTGACGTGCGCGAGAGCCTGGCTCAAGTCGCCTTCGTCCCGCTGTTGCCGGGGCAGGGCTGACGCAGGACAACACGATGGAAACGGCGCCGGCACGGCTTGTCGATCGCGTAGTGGCATGGGCCCGCCTGCCGGGGGCGCCGGCCGTGCTGTGCGCGGTCAGCTTCGCAGAGTCCATTTTCTTTCCGATCGCCGTGGACGTGATGCTGGTGCCGATGTGCGCCGCGCAGCCGAAGAAGACGGTCCGGCTGGTTTTACTGACCCTCGTGTTCTCGGTGGCCGGCGGCCTGTGCGGTCTGCTGCTCGGTTATCTTGCGATCGACGCCGTGTTGCCCCTGATTCAGGAATGGGGCTGGGGCGAGCAGTATTCGCAGGTCCAGTCCTGGTATGAGCGCTGGGGCTACTGGGCGCTGGTCATGGCGGCCTTCACCCCGCTCCCGTACAAGGTCTTCGCCATTGCCGCCGGCGGCATGAGCATGGACGTGGGCGCCTTCGTTACGGCTTCGTTCCTCGGCCGCGGATTGCGTTTCTTCCTGGTCGGTTCGCTGGCTGCCTGGCTCGGCCCCAGGGCGCTCCGCGCCATTCGCTATTCGGACCGGGCCGCTTGGGCGCTGATCGGTCTGATTGTCGTCGCAATTGGGTTATGGTGGTATCTATGAGCATGGTCCCTCGAATTCGCAGCGCGGGCCGCATGTGCCTGTTGACGGCCGGCGTGTTGCTGTTGTCCGCATGCTGGAACTGGATTCCGGAAGACCCGGCCCCCGCCGGCCAGGCCCCGCCCGAAGCCATTCCCTCCGCCGCCACTCCGTCGGAGTCGCCCCGGCGGAGCGCGGCCGGCGCCAACGACTGGTACACGGTGGAGGCGGGCGACACGCTATTCTCCATCGCCTGGCGATTCCGCCATTCGGTGAGCGACCTGGCGGCCTGGAATGAACTGGGTGACGGCAGCCTGATCCTGGTAGGGCAGCGAATCAGGCTCACGCCCCCACCGGGCTATGCTGCTTCGGGTTCCGTTGCCGCCGCTCCGGTCTCATCTCCGGGGACCCGGGTCTCCGCAGCCGGCGGGGCCGCCAGCGATCGGGGTTCGTCGCCGCAGGGCTCGCCGGCCCCGTCATCTCCGCCTTCCCGGCCGGCATCGGGCGCGACCGGATGGGAGTGGCCCACAGCGGGGAGCGTGGATGTCGAGGGCGCGCGGGCGCGGGACGGCGACTACGGCATCCGTATCTTGGGGACGCGCGGTCAGGACATCATGGCCTCCGACGGAGGCAAGATCATGTATGCGGGAGACGGACTGAAGGCGTACGGACTCCTGGTGATCGTGCAGCATTCCCCGGAGTGGCTGAGCGCCTACGGCCACAACGAGAGGATTCTCGTCAAGGAAGGCGACGAGGTGCGCGCCGGCCAGCCGATCGCGACGATGGGCGTGGGGCCCGGCAATGCGGCCATGCTGCACTTCGAGATTCGCCGCAACGGCAAGCCGGTCGAGCCCGTTCGATTGCTGCCGCGGCGCGACGGATGAAATCTCGACCTTTTCCTCTTCGAAAGCACACTTGCGGAGGTGCTTGATTCATGAAAGGCCTGATGATGGATTACCCCCTGACGGTGACCAGCCTGATGCGCCACGTGGAAGCCCAGCACGGCGGCTCGGAGGTCTGTTCGCTCACGGTTGAAAACCCCGCGCACCGAACGACCTACGCCGGGATCTTCCGCCGTGCCGCGAAACTGGCCAACGCGCTCAGGCGCCTGGACCTGAAGCAGGGCGACCGGGTCGCGACCATGGCCTGGAACGATTACCGGCACATGGAGCTGTACTACGGCATTTCCTGCATGGGCGGCATTCTGCACACCATCAATCCGAGACTGTTTCCCGAGCAGCTTCAATACATCGTCAACCACGCCGAGGACCGTTTTCTTTTTTCCGACCCCTTGCTGCTCCCGTTGCTGGAGAAGCTGCACCCCGCCTTTCCGAGCGTGGAAGCCCATGTCCTGCTTTGCTCGAAGGAGGCCATGCCCGAATCTTCGGTGCCGAACCTCATCAGCTACGAGGAACTGATCGAGGGCGAGAGCGATTCCTGTGACTGGCCCGATCTTGACGAAAACCTGGCCAGTTCCCTCTGTTACACGTCGGGCACGACGGGAAATCCCAAGGGTGTGCTGTTCTCGCACCGCTCCACCGTCCTGCACACTTACGCGAGCGCACTGGCCGATGCGATCAGCATCAACAGCACCGACAGCGTACTGCCGGTTGTGCCGATGTTTCACGCCAACTCCTGGGGGGTGGTCTACAGCGCTCCGATGGTGGGCGCAAAGCTCGTGCTTCCGGGCCCCAAGGCAGGCGATCCGGAGGCCCTTACGGTCATGATGAACGGCGAGCGTGTCACCAAGGCGCTGGGCGTGCCGACCGTCTGGCTGGGTTTGCTGAACTACCTGGACGCCACCGGCCAGCGCCTGGAAACGGTGCAGGACCTGGTGGTGGGGGGCGCGGCCTGCCCGCGCTCGATGATGGTGGATTTTGCCGAGAAGCACGGGATTCATGTGGTCCACGCCTGGGGCATGACCGAAATGAGCCCCCTGGGCAGCGTCAACGCGCCTACATCCAGTACCGCCGGCATGGATGCCGAGGCCAAACTGCACCAGCGTCTGAGCCAGGGGCGCGCGCCGTACGGCGTGGAGATGCGCCTGGTCGACGACGACGGCAAGGAATTGCCGCGAGACGGCAAGGCCGTGGGGCGCCTGCAGGTTCGTGGACCATGGGTCGCGAACCGGTACTACCGCGCGGAGGAATCGGCGCTGGAGGACGGCTGGTTCGACACCGGAGACGTCGCCAGCATCGATCCGGAAGGCTTCATGCGCATTACCGACCGCACCAAGGACCTGATCAAGTCCGGCGGCGAGTGGATCAGTTCGATCGAACTGGAGGACGTGGCCATGGCGCATCCCGCCGTGGCCGAGGCGGCGGTGATCGCGATGCCGCATGCGAAATGGTCGGAACGGCCGCTGTTGATCGTCTGCCTCAAGGAGGATGCGGCGGTCGATGCCGACGCCCTGCTGGCCTGGTTCGAGGGCAGGGTCGCCAAGTGGTGGATCCCGGATGCGGTGGAATTCACCGACGAATTGCCGCACACCGCCACCGGCAAGGTCAGCAAGCTCAAGCTGCGCGAACAGTTCGCCGCGGCGGCGTGAAGCTTCAGCTGGAAGCCGGGGGCGCGCTCACCGTGCGGTGGTGGCGTCCGGGTGAATTGCGTATCGGCAAGGACGTCTGGCGCGAGCCGGTCCTGCTGAGCCCCGAGGAAGTCCGGCCCTGGCCAGTGAAGGACGATGAACCCGTAGTCCTGGAGCACCTCGCGCCGCTGATCGAGGAACAGCCCGACGTCATTATCCTGGGTACCGGCGAGGTGCAGCGTTTTCCCGATCACGACATCGGCGGAAAGCTGCTGGTCAGAGGCATAGGACTCGAGGTCATGGACACGGGCGCGGCCTGCCGCACCTACAACGTGCTGGCGTCCGAAGGCCGCGCCGTCGCCGCCGCCCTGCGCGTCCGCTAAGGGAGGGCCGTCAGAGCGATACGCTCAGCTTGGCGAATACGAGCGCGCCGTTGTGGCCCGCCGGCGCGTAACGCGGGTAGCGCCGCCCGTTGCCGTAATTGATGGCCTCATCCGGATACTCGTCCAGCGCATTTTCGGCGCCCACTGTGAGGGCCAGTCCGTTTGCGAAGTTGTAGCGGACCTGGATATCTGCCAGTCCGTAGCCATCGAAATCGGCGCCGGCGTGATCGTCGTACCAGTCGCCGAAATAGCTGTAGCGAGCCGCCAGGTCCCATTGATTGAAGGTTTGCCGATACGACAGGTTGTAGCGCGTTTCCGGCCAGCCGTGCTCCAGGTTTCTGATCGTGCCCGCCGAGATGCTGGAAGAGTCCACGACTTCGGTATCCGTTTTGTTATAGGAGAACTGGAGGCCCGCATTGCCGCTGGCGGTACCCCAGTCGTAACCGGCCACCAGGTCGAAGCCGGTGGTTTCGGTATCGAAGTCGTTGGTGAAGTAGCGCACCGAGGTGAATTCATTGGCCTGCGGAACGCCCTGTTCAACAAGCTGCCGCTTGATTTCGTCGGTTACCGTAAACAGCCCGGACAGCGCGATGCGGTCATCGATGTCGATACTGAAGTAGTCGAGCGTCAGACTGAAACCGTTTTCCGCGCTGAACACCATGCCCAAGGAAAAATTGTCGCTTTCCTCGGGCTGAAGCTCGCGTCCGCCCAGCGCCACGGCCACGGGATGGGTGGAGCCGATTGTGCCCCGTTCCTCGAATTCGTTGGTTCGGGCGTTGACTACCGTCGATAGGTTGCGCGCGTTGGACTGGCCCGGCGTGGGCGCGCGGAAGCCGCTGCCCAGCGAAGCGCGCAGTGCGAAGCTGTCCGCAAGGCGCAGGTGTGTAGCGAGCTTGAAATTGGTGGTGTTGCCGAAGCCGTCGAAATCCTCGTAGCGAACCGCACCGCCGATGCGCCAGGCTTCCGTCGGGTTCACTTCCAGGTCCACGTAGCCGGCAACGTTGCCGCGGTCCCAGCTTCCCGCCGCAGTGGAGTTGAAGCCGCCGAAGCCGTTCGATCCGGCAGCGAAACCGTACTGCTGGTACGGTCCGACCTCCCAGGCGGCCCGCTCGCCGCTGGTGATCTCAAACTGCTCGTTGCGCGCCTCGAGTCCAGCGGCCAGGTTGAGATCCGATGCCGCCCCCACATCGATCGGCCACGACACGTCGATGTTGAAATTGGTCTCCCGCTGCGTGTATTCGCCGATGTCGAAATTGCGCGGGGTATCGGGTCCCAGCGAGGCATTCAGGGTATTGTGATTGAACGCGTCCAGATTGTTTTCGCCGATGCTGGCGGAAACGTCCCAGAGAATGCCGTTGGCCAGTTCGCCCCTGAAGCCGCCAACGCTTGAAAAGTCGGATATCGTCGCGCCGAACTGCGGCGTGAAGCCTTCGGGAAACATCTCGACGAACGAAAAGCAGCCGGAATCCGCAACAAGCATGTCGCGGAAGGACAGCAGGTTCTCAGCGGTCGAGTCGATGTTTCCGTATCTGGCCGCGCAGCCCTCGCCGCCCACCAGGAACTTGTTGGCGCTGGTCTTGTACACGCCATTGCGGTTCATGGGGCTGCGGAAGAAAAACGCGGTCGATACCTCACGGCTCGCGTAGTTGCCGAAGACGTAGAACGACATATTGGCGCTCAGTTCCAGCCCCACGTTGGCCACGGCCTTGACGCTGTCGTTGACGGTCGGCGAACCCCAGGGTTTGGCGGGAACGGCCACGTTCGGGATGCCCAGGCCGATGAGCGCGGTGGCGTGGGCGTGCTGAACGCTGCGGTCGGTGGGCGCCGACTCTCCGTATTCGATGCTCAGATTGGCGAAGCCGTTGTCCGTGAGCGGCAATCCGACGTTGGCGGCCACGGAGGTCATGTCCTCGCTTGAGTCTTCCGTGTAGGCGCCGTACCGCGCTTCCAGGGAAAGGCCTTTGGCGGCGTCCTTGAGCACAAAATTGACGACGCCGGCGATGGCGTCGGAGCCGTACTGGGCGGCCGCGCCGTCACGCAGTACTTCCATGCGCTGCAGGGCGATTGCCGGAATGGCCGAAATGTCCGGGCCCTGGGCGCCATTCGATGCGCCGTTGGAAATCCACTGAATCACTGACCCTCGGTGGCGCCGCTTGTTGTTCATGAGCACCAACGTGTGATCGGGCGCCAGCCCGCGGAGGTTGATGGGCCGCAACAGGGCGGCAAGATCGCGCGATGGATTGTCGCTGACGTGAAACGAGGGCACGACGGCGCGAATGAGGTTGGACATCTCGAAACCGGCCCGCTCCTCGAAGTCCTCTGCGCTGATAACGTCCACCGGAACCGAGGACTCTTCGACCGAGCGCGGCAGGGCGCGGGTGCCGACCACCACCACCTCTTCGATGGGTTCCACCGTGCTGCCGGGTTCCTGTTGAGCAAATCCAACGGCAGGCGCGGCCAGCAGTGCCGCCATCGTCAGAGTTGCTGCGGTCATGGAACGGTCCAAACGGACAAGAGAATCAAGTGGGAAATACATTGCGCCTTACCTCAGCTGATGCAGGAAAATTCTCACGCGACTGATTCCAAATTATAAGTCGCACGTGTTTTTCGATTGCTGCAAAAGGCCGGTTGTGCTCACTCCGAAAGTGCGGCGTTGCGGTTGCGTTGCGCGGGGGAGTGCCGTACGCTTCGCCGCCATGGAAACGACTCAGCTTACGCCGCTGCTTGCCGATCTGGGCGCCCGACTCGAGGCGCTTAGGGGGTACCTTTGATTACGCCGGCAAGGCCCGGCGCTTAAGCGAAGTCGAAACCGAACTCGCCGACCCTTCCGTCTGGTCCGATACGCAAACCGCCGGCGCGCTGGGACGCGAAAGGGCGTCCCTGCAATCGGTTACGCAGACCCTCGACCGCCTGGCGGCCGATGTCAGCGAACTGGATGAGTTGCTTGAACTCGCCCTGGAAGAGAAGGACGAAGCCACGCTGAAGGACGTGGGCGACGGAATCGGGAAGCTTGCGGACGAAGTGGAAAAGCTCGAGTTCCGCCGCATGTTCGGCGGCGCCAGGGACGGCTCCAACGCGTTTCTTGAAGTCACGGCCGGATCCGGCGGGCACGATGCGCAGGATTTCGCCGAAATGCTGTTGCGCATGTACCTCAAGTTCTGCGAGGCCAACAGGTTCGATGCGCAACTGATCGAGGCTTCCGACGGCGAGGTCGCCGGAGTAAAGAGCGCCACCGTTCACGTGCGCGGCGATCACGCCTACGGCTGGCTGCGCACCGAGACCGGCGTGCACCGCCTGGTGCGAAAGTCGCCGTTCGATTCAGGGGCCCGCCGGCACACGTCGTTCGCCAGCGTTTTCGTCTCGCCGGAGATCGAGGAGGAGGCCGAGGTGGAAGTGGATCCCGGCGATCTGCGAATCGACGTTTACCGCGCCAGCGGCGCCGGGGGCCAGCACGTCAACCGCACCGAATCCGCGGTTCGCATTACCCACCAGCCAACGGGCATCGTCGTGCAGTGCCAGAACGAGCGCTCGCAGCACAAGAACCGGGCCACGGCCATGAAGCAACTGCGGGCCAAGCTATTCGAGCTGGCCGAACGCGAGCGGCGGGCGGAGCAGCAGGCCCTGGAAGACAGCAAGGCCGAAATCGGCTGGGGGAACCAGATCCGCTCGTACGTGCTCGATCAGTCGCGGGTCAAGGACCTGCGCACCGGCGTGGAGTCCGGCAACCCGACGGCAGTCCTGAACGGCGCCCTGGGCCCGTTTATCGAAGCGGGCCTCAAGCAGGGGGTTTAGTCCGGCGGGTGAACCAGACCAGGAGGCCAGCAGCGCCCCAGCCCAGCACGATGCCCCATTCCTGTGGCCAGACCAGGCTGGACGGGCTGAAGGGCATGAACAGGCAGAGCAGGCCGAGGGCCAGCACGATGGCCGATATGCCTACGAACCGCGGATAGCGCAATTTGTAGGGCCGGGGCAGGTCGGGTTGGCTTCGGCGAAGGGCCAGGAAAGCGATCGGCACGAACAGGTAGGCGGCCACAACGGCAAAACTGCCGCAGTTGATCAGCCACACCAGTATCGTCCGCCCGAACAATGGCGAAATGCAGCTCAGCAGTCCGATCGCGAGCACGGCAACATAGGGCGTCTTGTAGCGCGGATGAAGCCGCCCGAACACGGCGGGCAGGCTGCCTGATTTGGCCAGGGCGAAGACCACGCGGCTGCCGCCGATAATGAAGGCGTTCCAGCTTGTGAGCACGCCGCCGATACCGCCGATCGTGAGCGCCACGCCGGCCCAGGAGCCGCCCGCGGCCAGGGACCAGAGCTTCTTCGCCGCATCCGCCGTAATCAGCCCGTCGCCGGCCAGCTCCTCCGGGGTGAGCGCCACCGCCACCGACCAGGCGATCGCGCCGTACCAGGCCACGGCCATGACCAGGGAGACGATCAGCAATCGCCCGATGCGCTTCGGCGGAAGGTCGATTTCCTCCGCCGACTGCGGAAGCACGTCGAATCCGACCAGCAGGGCGGGGACCATGATCAGGACGGTGAGAATGCCGGTGGCCGGAACGGCGATTTTCGGTTCCGCCAGTTCGGGCAGGCCGAAACCGGCCGCCCCGGCGAACAGCACCACGCCGGAAACGAAGATTGCGACGGTGACGATGCCCTGGACGATCGCCGCGGTCCGGATGCCGACGACGTTGATCCAGGTCATCACGACGGCGCCCGCCAGACCCACGAGGATGAACCCCGCGTCGACGGGGGCGCCGGCGACGTGCCAGAGCGCGCCCATACGGATCGCGGGTATCAGGTATTCCACCGCTGTGGGCAGCGCCACGGACTCGAACACGCATACGGTCACGTAGGCCATCAGCAGCGCCCAGGTGCAGACGAACGACCAGCCGGCCCCCAGCCCGGCGTGGGTGTAGACGTGCTCGCCGCCGGCCCGCGGCATCGCGGAGGCCAGCTCGGCATAGGTGAGCGCGATGAACCCGATCACCAGGCCGCCGGCGGCGAACGCGATCAATGTTCCGAGACTTCCGGCGTTGCCGACCCAGTAGCCGGTCATCAATATCCAGCTCCAGCCGATCATCGCTCCGAATGAGAGCATCAGTACGTCGCGCGTCTTCAACACGCGCGCAAAGCGAGTCGGTGCAGCTTGCATGTGGACGGGTTTCAGGCGTCGGCGCCGGGGTCCCCGGGAGGCTTGTCGAGCGCACGCGAAAGAATGGCCTGGATGAAGGCGTCGCGGTCGCGCAGGATTTCATCCTGCTGGCCTTCGTCGGGCTTCCAGCGGTCCAGCTCATCGCGATCCAGCGCGCCGCGGCTTTCCAGCACGCGCTCCATCACCTGCAGGCGGTCGCGCGTCACGTACAGCTCCTCGGCAAGACCCATGATGACGTTCATCATGCGGTCCAGCATCTCGTCGCCCAGCCAGTCGTTACGTTTCGCCATGAGACTCTGTTCGCTCAGCAGGGCAGGTGTATCAGTTCGCGCGGCATATCGCAGAGGTATTCGGGGCCGTTACGCCCGATCAGCAGGGTGTTCTCATAGTAAATGCCGCCGAAACCGATCTCGCACACCTCCATGTCCATGTTCACGACCATGCCTTCCTCCAGGTCGAACCCGCTCAGGCCCGGAGAAGCGCTGGGCAGTTCCAGGTGCTCCAGTCCCAGTCCGTGCATGAAGGCATGCCGGAATCCCTTGATCCCGCCGCGCTTGCCGACCTCCAGCGCCAGCTTGCGCAATTCCACCGTGTTCACGCCCGGGCGCATGGCGTCGAATACGGCTTCCGCGGCGGCGTAGGCGGCATTCCAGTAGCGCTGCAGCTTGGCGCCGGGCGCGCCCATGACGCAGGTCCGCTGCATGTCGCCGAAGTAGCGTTGCCATGTGAGCATGGAGTCGAAGCAGAGCTGGTCGCCCTCGCGAATCGGGTAATCGTGGTCGTGCCACAGGCCCATGCTCTTGTGGCCCGCGCCGACGTAGATGCACCAGGGCATGCAGTCCTGCTCGGCCACCGAGAGGTGCCAGGCCCGGCGAATGTCCGACCATTTCACGCCCACGCCCGCCGCATCGATGGCAACGCTCAAGGCCTGCTGATTGCGCCGGCCCGCCTCGCGCATCAGTTTCAGTTCCGCGGGCGTCTTGACCGCCCGGATCATCGTCATCAGTTCGGGGCGGTCGAAGCACTCGACGCCGGACAGCCGTTCGGCGCAAAGCGCGGCCAGGCGCGCGTCGTCGAAGCCGAGCCTGCGGTAGCCGCCGTCGCCAAGCGCCTTCAGGATCGCCTCCACCACGCCCGTGCTGGCCGTGGCGCGGGTCTCTTCCATCAGCGCCAGCGTCTTGCGGTCTGATTCCTCCAGTTCGGCTTCCTCATCCACCGTGTAGTGGCTGAAAATGTCGTCGCCCACCTGCGTCTCATAGACCCGCAATTCCGGCATCCAGCTCGGGTGCTCGGCCAGGTTGGTCAGCTCGACATCGTGAACGATGAGCGTGGCGGGGCGGTCCTCGGACAGCGGCAGGATCGCGCAACCGGCCCACTGGTAGTCGAACAGCCAGTCGGACTCGTAGCCGCTGGCGTAGTAGACGTTGACGGGCTGTACGCACACCATCGCTTCCAGGCCCGCTTCCTCCATCCTGGCGCGCGCGCGTTCGAGATTAACCAGCATGCGATGTGGAGTGCAGTCTGGCGTCAGGTCCAGGGGTGGTTTCGGAGGTGCTTGCGGATGAGCTCCATGGACCGTGGGTTTTCGCTGTAGTCGATGCCGAGCAGGCCATGGGTGAAGCAGAGGTTGACGTTGCCGTTCTTGCTGGCCAGCGGCCCGTGAATGATGCCGGGGGGCCGGCACAGGTAGCTGCCCACCACCATCGTGTAGCCCGCTTCATCGCCCACTTCCCCGATCAGCACGTCGCCCTGCAGGCAGTAGTTTTCCTCGTACACGGGGTGCGATTCCATGCCTTCCGCGTACCAGCCGGGCATCAGGCCGGCCAGGTGCGTGCTCGCCCTCGTTTCCGGATCCACGTGCAGGACCTTCACGAAGATGCCGGGGCGAAAGGCCTGGGACGGATCGCTGGCGTCCAGCGGGTTGTGCCAGTCCATGGCGAAGGAGTCCAGTGACGGTATCGCATCGGGTGCGGGGGAGCCTCGATCGGGTCGAAACTCAGGGCTTTCCAGGTAAACGACGAATGCGCGTGCGCCCTTCGGCGATCGCCAGCGGCCTTGTCCGGAGCCGGCCGGGTGGTAGCAGAAACCGCCGGGTCCGAGACGGTTCTCGCCCAACTGCAATTCCCCTTCGATGACGAACAGGCGCATCTCCACGGTACAACTCAGGCCGCTGGCGCTGTCGAAGCCGGCCGGCAGATCCACGAGTCCGGTAAAGCCGCCGCTGGCGGGGTCCCGGGCGAGCGGGCGCAGTTGCGCGCCGCGCGTCAGTCCCGGAGGATTCCAGGGAACGGGCGCAACAGCCGATGAGTCAAGGTTCTCGACGTGTTCCCTGGACATCGAATCGCAGGCGTACGCCGTGCTGCTTTATCAGGTCCTGCTTCTGTATGTCCGGACCGCGCACCTCGCCCGTGGCGGGGTCTGTGTCGAGCAGGCTCTGCGTCGCCTCGCGTCTCAGCACCACCACGATATCGGCTTCTTCCTCCACCGCGAACGGGAACTCGTGCCAGGTGCCCAGCTTCATCGTGAAGCCGGCCGAGCCGTCGAAGCGATAGGCGCGGACCTGGTCGAGGTCCGGCAGGTCCCCGTTCGTGGGCGGCGCCATTACCGCGATAAAAGGCGCGCCGCCCAGCGGAATGAAGGTCTGTGTGTGCTTGAAATGGCGCTCGATCCAGTGCACCTCGAAGGGGCGCCGCCGCACGTGTGCGAGGCTGAGCTCGGTCTGCTCGTCCGATTGGAAATCCACCGGGCGGTAGGTCTGCACCGAACCCTCGTAGAACCGGATCGGCAAGGCCTTCGCGCCGGGATGGCGGCCCAGCATTTCTCCGCACGCGGCCAGGGCCTCGGGCGTGGCTTCCACCAGCGGTACGTCGCGGGTTTCCATAAGCTGTTCCTGCACGGTTGTAGCGTCAGCGCCGCGCTAGAACTCGATCGCGGCGCGCAATCCGAAGGTGGGCTTGTCCTGCGGCACCAGCGTCAGGCCGAGCCTGTTGAAGTTGAAACCGACGCTCAGCACGCGCGAGAAGTCCGTGTATTCCTGGCCGGTGCGCCAGTAATCTTCGTCCAGCGCGTTTTTCAGGTATGCCTCCAGCCTCAGGTTGTTCCGCTCGACCGCGAACCGGAGGTTGAGCAGCGAGTAGCTCTCCAGCGTCGCCAGGTTGGTCAGGCCCGGGAAGGTCTCGCCCATGTAGGTGAGATCGCCGCGAAGCGACCAGTCCCAGCCATTCTGGAAGGTTCCGCCATAGGTGGAGGAAACACTGCCGGACCACTTCGGGAAGCGGCTGGAGCGATGCCCCTTGACGTTGCGGGTGCCCAGCGCGTACTCGGCGGACGCCAGGGGGATGAGGAACTCGGTGAACTCGTTGTCGTTGAACGACCAGTTGAAACTGACGTCCCAGTCTTCGGAGATCAGGAAATCCACTTCCAGCTCCACGCCGGAATATTCCGAACTGCCCGGCGTACTGACCGGGAAGAAGTTGGGGTTGGTGTTGGGGACCCCGTCGCCGTCGTCGTCGCGGTAAACGGTCACGAAGGTCGGGAAGGGCGCGTTCCCCCATTCCTGCCAGTAGGCCGCCACGTTGGCGACCAGCCGTCCGTCCATCCAGGTGGACTTCACGCCGATCTCATAGGCGTCGAGCTCCTGCACCGGCGTCACGTCCACCGCGTCGGCGCCCAACGCATCGACGTACTGCTGGCACATCGAAGAGGTGCTCGGCTGACCGGTGCGCGGATCGATAAACGGCGCACTGAAGGTCGTGGGGTTGCAGTTGATGATGTTGGAGTTGATGACGCCCGGAAGAATGCCGCGCGAAACCGTAACGTAGGCCGTCATGTCTTCGGTGATGCGATATCTGAGCGAGATCCGGGGCAGGAAATCCTTGAAATTGATCTCGAAATCGGCAATGCCGTCGCTGCGCGTGTCGTCCTGCCAGCGCGCTTCCAGATCCACGGTGAACTGTTCGGTAATGTCGTAGGACACGGACCCGTAGAAGGCTTGCACGTCCACGAAATCGCCGCCGTCCACGCCAACCGGTATGCGCGCGGGATTGGCGCACTGCGCGGGCGTTCCGAAAGCGCCCAGATTGCCGCAGGCCACCACGAACACGCCGCCGTTGGAACTGGTCAGGAACTCCTGAGTGTAGTAATTGAACCCGCCCAGCCAGCGCAGCCGGGCATCCGGCGCCGAAGACAGGCGGATGTCGATGCTCTCGTCCTCGCCGGCCTGCGGATTGGACACGTACCAGGCCTCGTCCGGCGTCATGTCCCAGTCGCGCAGATTGGCGGCGGCGTTTTCGTTGGTCGCGGCGGTGGCCACCAGCGACATGCCGTTCGCGAACTCGTAGTCCACCACAAGGCTGATGCGGGTGATTTCGCGCTCGATTCCGAAGTGGTCGATGTAGGGCACGCCTTCAACCTGGGAGGGCGACTCAACGAATGATTCGCGGATAAAGTTCTGGAAACCGGCGGGAAAGCTGGACGGGTTGAGGGAAAGACTGGGGTTTGGAGTGCCGATCGTGCCCGGCCCCGGGATGGTCCCGCAGATGAACTCCTTCGGCTCCAGCGTGGTGGGCTGTCCGTCGGTGGTCAGCCCGGGCATCGTCTTGCCCGTGCAACTGTCATGCAGCCGGGCCTGGTAAAAGGTCACGCCTGCCGGACCGTCGCTGTCGTCCTGCCGGTAGTAGCGCAGCTTGACGCTGGCGTTGTCCGAAGGCTGCCAGAAAAGCGTGGCGAACATCGACTCCGAGCGCTGCTTGCCCACGCCGACGCCCCCTTCGTTGTGGTACATGGCGCCCTTGTTGAAGTAGCGCCCTCCGACACGCAGGGCAAGCACTCCGGGAGCGATGGGAATGTCCGCGCTCACGTCCAGCTCATGCTGATCGTACTCCCCGGCATCGACCTTGATCCTGCCCGAGAATTCCTCCATGTCCGGCGCGCGCGTGATGTAGTTGATGGCGCCGGCGAATGAGTTTCTTCCGAAAGCCGCGGATTGCGGCCCCTTGATGACCTCCACCCGCTCCAGGTCGCTCAGCGCGAGAGTCTGGGCGCCCTGGAGGGCAAAAACGCCGTCCACGAACAGCGACGCGGTCTGCAGCGTGGAATACTCGCTGCCCTCGACGCCGCGAAAGCGGATATTGCTGAACAGCCGTCCCGGCCGCGTTCCGGCCAGCTCGTTGTTGAACTGCATGCCGGCGGTCCGGAACGAAATGTCCTCCAGGTCCACGTAGCCTCCGCGTTCCAGTTCCGCTCCGGTGAACGCCGTGATGGAAAGCGGCACGTCCTGGATGCTTTCCTCGCGCTTTCGGGCCGTCACCACGATTTCCTCGAGCGCGGCCATCTGGGCCGAGGCCGTCGGCGCGACGAAGCCGGCCAGCGGGATAATCAGAAATGACGCGACGGCGCCGCAGGTGGTAGTGCGAATCAGGTTCATAGGGTCCCCTCAATGCTGTAGTCCCGGCCCAGAAAAACGGCGCACCCTCAATGCGCCGATCAAGCCAGCGTGCGAAACACGCCTCCCTATAATATAGTCCAACTCCCCTGGGAGCATCGATGACAGCTACTCCGGATATTCAGCGCAGCCGCGCGCAGCAGGCGCGGCTTGATTTTGTTGGGGGCCTGATGGCCTTCAATTCGACCGGTTTCGGACCCGCGATGGGCGCCCACTATCGCGAAAACGAGACCCGGCTGGACGATCCGACGGACATCCGCGAGGTGGGCGCGCTGATGGAGCAGGGCGCCGCCTACCGTTTCGGCGCGTTCTTCGAGCGCCACAACCACGCGCAGATGTTCCGCGCCATCCTGGACATACTCGAACGCCAGGGCGATGAGGTTCGGACCTGGCTGGATGAATGCAATCGCCCGGGCGCGCTGGGAAGCCTGGAGCTGGACCCGGAACTGGAAACGCCCCGCTATTACCGCAAGATCGAAATCCATACGCAGCCGGGCAATTACCACGCTGAGTTCGCCGGATTCCTCTATCACTGGATGATCAGCCCGTTCCTGGTGGGCCGCGACGACGGCGACGAAATGGGCTGGAACCTCGCCCGCGCGGTGCCCAAGGGCGACTACCGGCGAATCCTCGATCTGGGTTGCGGGGTGGGCAAGAGCACCTTCCCCTATTGCGAGCTCTACCCGGATGCAGAAGTGGTGGGTTTGGACTACTCCGCCTCCATGCTCAAGTACGGCCACAAGCTGGCCGAGTCGCGCGGCCACAAGGTCCGTTTCACCCAGCGGCTGGCCGAGGACACCGGCTATCCGGACGCGAGTTTCGACGTGGTCAGCGCGGTGTGGCTGTTTCACGAACTGCCGGGCAAGGTGCGCGCGGCCGTCGTTCGCGAGGCCTTCCGGCTGCTGCGCCCCGGCGGGGTCTTCGCGATCATGGAATCGCCTCCGTTCAAGGTGCTGCAGGAGGAATACAGCCCGCTTTCGGCGTTTCTGCTGGACTCCACCGGGCGGCGCATGGAAGACCCCTTCCTGCCGGGATTCCTGGCCGAAGACCGCGTGAGCATGTTCGAGCAAGGCGGTTTCTGCGATGTTCGCGACGTGCCGCTGCCCAACGAGCTGACCGGCTGGGGTTTCGGCGGCGAGTACTTTTTCGGCGCCTATCCCTGGTGGGCCACGATCGGAGTGCGGCCGTGAGTGACGACCTCGAACGCCGGTTTCAGGCGATTACCCACAAGCTGTGGGGCGACGAACAGGGCGAGGAAATCTATCAGTGGATCGTTACCAGCCGCCCTCCGGCGTTTCATGCCAAGTTGCGTGAGGTCATGGTGCCGATCTGGGAGATGGACCGGGTGGACCTGCGCACCAAGATCCTGTGCAGCATCGCCATGTTCACGGCCACGCACAAACAGGAAGTGGAATTCTTCATGAAGATGGCGGCCCATCACGGAATTCCCCGGGAAGAAGTAGAGGAAATCCTGTTACTGGCGGGTCTGGAGTTCGGTTTTCCTGCCGCAGAAATGGCCATCGACATCCTGACCCGCGTGTATTCCGAGCACGAAGCCCGTTTCGGCGCGGGCTGACGGACGAGCAACCCCACCAGGCATCGATGTCGCGTCCGCGGGTTGAATTTCTGCGTCTGGACGGCGTGGCGCTGACGCCGGCGGCGGCGCCTGCATTCGGGCATGGATTGCGGGCGGCCATTCTCAGTGCCCAGCCAGGCGACTCGGGAGCCAATAGCCTCTTCGTGAAAGGCGAACCCTATTGGTGCTCTCACGACAGCGGCGTGTTGGAAAACGATCTCGAAATTCTCCTTCTGGAAGGCGACCTCAGGCTGGGCGAATGCGAATTCGCGCGCGGAAGTTACGCATTCCTCCCCCGGGGGCTTGCCGTTGCCGGCGCCGAGACCCGCGGCGGGTTCGCGGCGCTGTGGATGGGCGAAGGCAGTGCCGGACTCTCGCAGGGCTCCGGACCCGCGGCCGCGTATCGGGAAGAACGATTGGCCGGGCCGCTGGACGTCAACACCATGGCATGGCAGCCTGTGCCGGATTTTCCCGGCCGAACGAGCGAAGAGGCGGGGGCCGGCCTGAAGGTGCGCAGGCTGCGCAGCGATCCGGACACCGGCGCCTACACGCTGATGACGCGTCAGGCGCCGGGATGGTGCGATCCCAGGCTGGAGGCGCACGAAACCTGGGAGGAACTGGTGCTGCTGCAGGGCGATTACCTTATGGGAGAGACCGGCATGATCACTTCGGGTTCCTATATCTTCCGTCCGGGCGAGAAACCGCACGGGCCGCAGGCCACGCGCGGCGGCTGCGTGTGGTTCTGCCGCGGCGAGAAGGAAATCGACTTCCGGTTCACCGAGCCGGACTGGAGCGCGCCGCGCTGCCGCGAGTACCTGGCACAGGCCGCGCCGGATCCGCAACCGCAACTCTGGGGAAACTGGAGGTAGCCATGGCCGGATACACGCGTCCCTTCACGCCGAACGGCGCGGCCTCCATGCTGGAGCCGCTGCCGTGGCGCTTTGCCGGCAACCTTCTGCTGTTTCACTTCCGGACCGATCCGGATGCGATCGCCGCGTACCTGCCGGAGCCGCTTACGCCATCCGATCCGCCCGACGAGGCCTATGTGTGGAGCCCGCACCTCAAGTGCTACCCCGAGGGCGTGGAGCCCGCGGACTGGCCGGCGGCGCGCAGTCATTACGACGTTGCGGTGATCGGACTGCCCTGCAGGCTGCACGGCGAACGCACGATGTTCTCCACCTTCCAGTGGTGCAACCGCGACTGGCTGGTTCTGCTGAGCTGGTTTCTGGGCGCCTGCTCCAAGCTGGCGGAGATCGAAACCAGCGGCCTGCATCCGCTGCTGCCCGGCATGAGCCAGGACGGCGGCGTGGGCACGCGGCTCAAGCGCGTCGTCAGCCGCAACGGCGAGGCCGTGATGCGCATGGAGTTCTTGCCGCAGCGCGTGATAGACGTCGCGGAACTGGAGTTCTACACGCGCAACCTGCCTCTCACCTGCATGCGCCACGTTCCCGACTGCCATGTGCCGCCGTTGGGCAAACCCCTGGTGCACGACCTCACGCAGATGGTGATGAGCGGGCTTGAGCAGGGCGAGACGCTGGCCGGCGAGGGGTCGCTGGAGTTCTGCCGGGCCGACAACGAGGAGCTGATGCCGCTGGCGCCGACGGAAGTCCTGGGCGCATACTGGATGCCGATGGGGTTCATGCTGGACGGGGTGCGGATCGTGCACCAGTACGACGCGGCAATCTCTCCGCAATAGGCGCTGGGGAGACTGCATGTCGAAAGTACGCGTGGACGGCGCCAATCTGTGGTACGAGGTTCGCGGCGAGGGCGATCCGCCGCTCACGCTGATTGGCGGTTTTGCGCTGGTGGACAAGCAGTTCGAGTTCTGCGAGCCGTACCTCACCCCGCATCACCGGATCCTGCAATGGCACTACCGCGGGGTGGGCAAGTCCGACTGGACCCAGTCGGAGCCGTACTCGGTGGAACGATGGGTGGACGACCTGGCCGCGATCCTGGACGCTGCGGGGATCGAACGCACGGCGCTATGGTGCACCTCGACGGGTTCGTCGATCGGCCTGCGCTTCGCGGCCAAGTACCCCGAACGCATGCACTCGCTGATCGCCTATCCGTTCATCCGCGTCGACGACACCTGGCGCAACATCTACGAGGCATCCTGGTGGGTGGGCAGGGTGTTCGGCATCGAGCAGCTTTCGCGCCTGTATGCGGGTGTGGTGCTTCCGCCCGACGTGCTGTATTCCGAAGAGGGCATCAAGTACGAGCGCTGGGCCAAGAAGCAATACGCCGCCAACGTGAACATGGCCACGCTGAAGTCCGTGCTTGACGCCTATACCAACGTGGACCTGACCGCCGATATCCGCAATATCGAGTGCCCGACGCTCCTGCTGATGGGAGATGACAGTGCGCTCAACGAGAACGAGCGCATGGACTCGGCCAGCCACGACACGCTGATGCGCGAGTTTCTGGCCATCAAGTCCGACGTGGACAAGGCGGAGATCGCCGGCGCGGGATCGACCTATTGCATGATTACCAAGCCCAGGGAGTGCTGCGAGGCCGTGGTGGACTGGCTGGCGGGGCTTGAGGACTGACTGAAAACGAAGGAGCAACGCGATGCCGATGCGAAGGGAGGACTGCCTGGACGTAAGTGCCGTAGAACCGCGGCCGGTCAATTCCGGGTACACGCCGGGCGCCGTGGCCCGCAACCTGAGCACCGAGAGCAAGACCGGCGGCGAACACCTGGTCATGGAACTGCCGCACGGCTGGTCCCTGCCGCGCGGCCGGAACGAGGCCGACATCGACCTCTACGTGCTGGAAGGTTCCCTGGACATCGGCGGCGAAACCTGGATGCAGGGCTGTTACGGCTATTTCCCGGCCGGCATGGCCTGGGGGCCGACGAGCACGTCCGGCGGTTGCAGGCTCCTGCTGTTCACCAGCCGGCCGCTGGCCTTCGAAGAGGCGGGCGACTCGCTGACGGATGCGCACGTCGACCGGCATATCGCCCGCACCAACACCTGGCACCTGCCGTGGGTCGATCCGATGGCGGACATCGTCAAGCGCTCCACCTGGAAGGACCCGAACACCGGCCAGGAGGCCCGGCCTCCCGGCGTGCTGACCAAGGGGCTGCGCAAGGACGATGGCACCAAAGAGGTGATTGCGCTGACCGCGCTGGCGCCGGGCTTCATAGATCCGGGCACCGAACACCATCCGCACAACGAATGCCTGTACCTGATCGCCGGCGATTGCTACATCGGCTACACATTCGACCACAAGCGCGAGGACGTGAAGGAAGACCTCGTGCTGACCAAAGACCATTACATCGGCCGGCCGCCCGGCGTGCGCCACGGTCCGGTGTGCAGCATCAGCGGCGCGTTCTGGCTCATCTACCTGGCCGATTACTACACCGGTATTTTCGGCAAGGTGGACGACTGGGAGGATCGCGTCAACAGCTACTTCGCCAGCGCCTCCTTCCGCTGATTCGGGGAATTCGGCGTGTTGCTGAATCGCGAGAGGGCGATGGAGTTGATGGAGCGCGACGGGCTCGACGCGCTGATCGCGGTCACGCCCAACAACGTACTGTACCTGAGCGATTTCGACACCGATTTCCTCTACGACGTCCCCTGGGTGGCCTGCGCCATCCTGCCGCGAGATCCCGACATTCCACCCTGCCTGGTGGTCACCGAGATCGAGGCGGCCGTACTGATTCAGCGGCCCACGTGGATGCCGGACCAGCGCCTGTATTACTTCGGCGTGTACGGCGGCGTGCTGAAAGTGCATACCTTTGCCGAGGATACCGAGCTCAAGGGCGAGGACCTGGCCATCCGGCGCATGGTCGCGGAGCTGGAGGACGAGCCGTACGCCGGAATCAACGGCGCCGTCTGCGCCATGCTCAGCGAGACCGGGCTGGACAAGGGCAGGCTGGGGTTTGACGACATCCGGTTCGCCGGGCTTCTGGGCGACACCGTGGAGCATGCCGAAATCGTCGATGCCGGAAATCTGCTGATCGAGATACGGATGGTCAAGTCGCCCGATGAAATCGCGATTCTCAAGGAAGCGGCGGTCAAGAACGAGGCGGCGCTGCGCACAGCGCTGGCCGCGATCAGCGATGGGGCCACCTGGAACGACGTGTATACCGCCTACGAGGTGCGGGTGGTGGAGCAGGGCGCCCGCCCGTTCGCCACTTTCAACGGCGCGGGTCCGATGAGCGCCGGCGCCGGGCGGCCCGAGCGGGACTACGTGATCCGCCCCGGCGACCAGGTGTGCTTCGACAGCATGATGAAGTGGCGCCGCTACATGGGCGACGCGCAGCGCACCGCGGTCCTGGGCGAGGCTTCACCGAAGCTGGAACGCTACTGGAAGGCGTACATGGCGGGAATCGACGAGGCTTATTCCAACCTGCGGCCCGGCATACAGACCGGCGAATTGCGCAATCGGGTCATCCAGGCTGTTCGCGCCGCCGGATTGCCCAGTTTCGAGCTGGCCTTCACCCACGGAATCGGCCTGGACCACATCGAGGTGCCGTTCATCGCCGGCGGCAACCTCGGCGACTTCCGGATCGAGGAAAACATGGTCCTGAACATCGACATGGAACTGCACGAAATCGGCTGGGGCGGGATGTTCTTCGAAGAGTCCGTTCGCATCACCGCCAACGGGTCCGAGCGCCTCTACAACCTCGAACGCGACCTGATCCGCGTTTAGCCGGCCGGAATGGGCAGCGCCTACAAACCCTTCTCCGAGGCCGAGCTTGAGCGCGGCCGCGCCATGTTCCTGCGCATCTTCGGACCGGACTACGGTGCGGAGTTGTGCGAACAACTGGAGCAGAACGACTTCAACCGGCAACTGATGACGCGCATCGCACCCGAGGTCTGGGACCAGGAGGTGGTCGATCTCAAGACCATGATCCTGTGCGCCATCGGGATCGTCACGGCCGCCCGCCACGACGTGGGCTACTTCGTGCGCGCCGGCATCCACCACGGCATAACGCGCGAGGAGATGGAAGCGGTCATCATGCTGGCCGGTCTCGAAGCCGGCTTCCCCTCAGCCGGCGAAGCCCGCCGCCGCCTCGACGAAGCCTACGCCGCCCACCAAACCATGCTCGACCGCCTGAAATAGGGACTATTTCACGCGGCGTACGCGGATGCGTCCGTTGAGGCCCTCCAGGCGCATCCGGTAGCTGTTCATGAAGCCTTCTTTGATCTCCACCTTGGGATTGGTTGCGCGGTAATTGCGCCGGGTTCGGTCTGTCTGCTGCCATACCTGGCCGTTTTCCAGCGTAAAGCGCGTGCCCTCGCGCGGGTTCCGGATTTCTCCGACCACCCGCGATTCGAGCAGGTTGTCGCCCTCGTCCCTGCCGGGAAGCATGCCGAACAGCCGGTCCGTCAGCGACTGTCCGGATTCCGCTTCGGGTGCAGCCTGGTCGGCGGCTGCGGGAACGCGGGTCGCGTCGGGCGCATCGGCAGCGACGGCCTCGGAGCCGTCGTCGGTCATGCTGCCGCTCGCCCCGGACGGAGCGGTTGCGGCCGTGGCGCTCACCGAAGCCAGCGCGTCATAGCAGGCCAGACGCACCTGCGCGTCCTGGAGTTGCGCGCAACGCAGCAATTCGTTTCGCACGTCATCCGCAAAAGCCGTTCCCACCAGCAAAGCGCCCACCGCAAGAAACGCGCCGCCTACCGTCTTCATCACCCTGGGCTCCTCGAATCTTCTCCCGCCACGATTATGGCGCAAGCGCAGCGTCGATACCCAAAGAAGGGTCCATTCTTTCTATTGTGCGGGCGCCTTCACCTGCACGGTCACGATGTCCACGTCGTGGTATTGCTGGTGGCGTACCGACGACGCCAGGTTGCGCAGAAGCCGGAGGGAGGCCTCCTGCTCCAGCGAAGGCTCGTCAGCCGCGTTTCTCATCAGAGCCAGGCGGTCCTGAATGTTCTCTCCTACTGGAGCGACCGCAAATTCCAGCACCGCGTTGCCGTTTCTGCGGTACGCCACGAGCCGCAGTCGGCGGCCTGGACCCGCATCGTCGGCGCCGGGTCCGACGAGGCTGAGCAGTGCTTCCTCGCCGACTGCCTCAAGTCGGTCGGCCATGGCGGCGTCCCAACCGCTTCGGGTTGCGAATGCACGGAGGAACTCGCGAATTTTCGGCAGCGATGAACGATCCGGCCCCGCTTCCATCCGGCTGCGCCGGGAGTCGAACATCTCCACGAACGCGGTCATGAAGATCGCCGCCAGTCCGCCGGTCGTCATCGCATTGGCGAACATTCCACCGGCAAATTCCGACACGAGTTCGGGGAATATCATGCCGTTCTGGAACCCGATCCCGACCCAGAACGCGATGCAGACGATCAGCCCCTTTCGATAGTCCAGCCCGTCCTGCAGCATGACCTTGATGCCGACCAGAAAGAGCATTGCCATCAGCACGCCGAGGTAGCCGCCGACGACCGGGCCCGGTATCGCCAGGACCACCGCGAGCGCCTTGGGCAGGAGCGCTACAAGCAGGAATATCACGCCGGTGGCAATGCCGATACCGCGGGCCGCGACGCCTGTGAGTTCGGTCAGCGAAGCGCTTATGGAATAGGTTGTGTTCGGCACGGTCCCGGTCAGACCGCACAGCAGGTTGCTGACGCCCTCGGCATTGATCGTGCCTTGCACGGACCGGAAATCCACCGCGCGTTCCCGCCGCCACGAAACGCTCTGAATGGCGACGCAACTGCTGATCGTGCGCAGCGTCACGATCAGCGACACCAGCAGAAAGGCCGGAATCATCGACCAGAAGTCCGGACCGAATCCCAGGTCGAATCCCGGCCACTCGAATGCCGGCAGACCGACCCAGGGAGCTCCGGCAACGCGATCGATGTCGTAGAGACCGAAAAACGCGCCGACCAGCGAACCCGCGGCGACCCCGATGACGGGCGCCCAGAGGCGCATCGCTCCCGTGGCCTTGAGCGCGATGGCCACGATGATCACGACCGTGACGGCCGCGCTTGCCGTGGCGCCCGCCGCCGCGCCGCCGTCGGTCCCGGTCGTCAGCATTCCGAACACGACCGGCATGGCCGTAACGGGCACGAGCATGAGCACGGCTCCAGAAACGGCCGGCGTGAGAATCCGCCTGAATAGCGCGATTCGCGCGGACAACACGAACTGGAACAGCGCCGAGACCGCCACCAGGGTCGCCAGCAGCTCCGGACCGCCCCGCTGGAGCGCCTCCACGCACAGCCAGATGAAGGCTGCGGCGCTGCTCATGACCAGCACGTGGCCCGACCCTATGCGCCTGTAGCGGATCGCCTGCAGCACCGTGGTCGCACCGCAAACCGCGACCGAGGCATAGACCGCCCAGTTGAGGTAGGCGTCCGTCACACCGGCCGCGCGCATCACTGCGGTCGGGATCAATATCGGGATGGCTACGAGGAGCAGTGCAAGCTGCAGACCGAGGCCCAGCGTGAGCGCCGGCGGTGGCCGCTCGTCGGGCTCGTAGCGTATCGCGACTCGCGGACTCACGATCTTGCGGTTCCTGTCTCCGTTGTCCGCAGTCGGCCGGTCAATCCACCCGGTCCGACTTGTGAAAGTTGAAATTCGCCATGGTCATGACGACCGTGTCGTCTTCAAGGCGCACGATCTTGTCGCGGAACCAGAAGGCGTCCCCGGTGATCACGGCTTCGTAACTGAACGCCTGGCCGCCGAAGGCGCAGGCATTGGTGCGCATGCGCATGTGATAGCGGTTGCCGCGCTGTTCGACGATCAGGTCGCAAATCCCCGGGAACGGCGCGATATCGTCCCGGGTTATGCCGTCGAGCACGGAAAGGTCCCGGTACGCCCCGATGTATTTCTCGCGGTCCTTGAAGTTGGCGAGATTTACCCGAATGACCTGCTCCTCCTCGTCGACGGACAGCGTGTAAACGCGCTGGCGGTAGGTCTCGGCCGGTTGACCGTCGCGGTACTCCTCGACGTACAGCACGTTGTCGCCGATTGCCGGTGCATCCAGCCGCAGGTAGTGCGACGTCACGTTGAGATAGCCCCCCATGCCGCTTCCATCGAGACGCCAGACCTCGCCGGTGAAATTCTCCTCGCCCATTCGCGCTTCGACTTCGGCGACCTGCCGGTCGTTGTTGTAGGTTCCCGGCCACCACGCCATGATTTGTTCGAGGTCCTGTTCCAGAGGGCTTTCGGCCCTGGCCGGCATGGATCCCAGGCAGGCCAGGACCACCACGAAACATGCGATTTCAGTTGACCGTCTCGCGTTCATTCGCATTCTCCCAATTACAGATCGAAAAGTTACCCGATTCCGGGCGGCACCAGGATTCCTTCCTCGACAAGGCGGCTTACCGTTTCACGTTGTGCCGCGCGGTGCTCATCCATCGAAGCCAGCGGTGCATCAAGGTGAGTATTGACGGGGGCGAAGTCCGTGGCGGCGTACATGTCCCGGTGCAGTGGCATCTGCAGGTGCGTCAGCAGATTCGAGCCGCCCAGGGACGTGCGCTCGCGACGCAATGCGTCTATGTCGATCGTCGCCACCGCATACTCCACGCCGCCGGATTGCGTGCCGGCCAGCTTGTTGCCCTTGAAATCGATGATTTGCGACGGCTGGCGCCGGCGGAAGGGCGGCCGGGCATCGGCGCCCACCGGGCCGAGGTCGGACAACAGCACGTACGCCATGTTCTCGTAGGCGCGCACCCGCCGCGTCATGGTGGTGTTCACGGGAATTTCGAAACTGTGATCCGTGGGATAGGTGGCCGACGCCGTGGGGCTCAGGATCACTTCCGCCCCTTTCAGGACCATGCCCCGCGTTATTTCCGGATAGTTCATGTCACCGGCCACCACGCAGGCGAGCCGGCCGATCGGCGTGTCGGCAACCGGAAACAGGCTGTCCGCGCCGAAATGGTCCAGCCAGGCGGACAGGAGGTCGCCCGGGCGGGTCTTGCCGGTGAGCCCCGTGAGCTTCCTGTAGTTGAGTATCACATCGCCGCTGGGTCCCACGATCATGCCCGAGAGAAAGTACCGGCCCGGAAATTCGTCGATGCCTTCCATGGGATTGAAGGCGACGTACGCGCCGGCATCCTGCGCGGCCTTGCCGATGCGCTCGATCTCAGGCCCGTCGGCGCGGATGGTTCCCGGCCACCACTGGGCCGGTGTCATCGGCGTGCTGGGGACCTGCAGCCCGAACTCCGGAAACGACATCAGGCGCGCTCCATGTTCGTCCGCTCCCCGCCTGATCAGTTCGCACATGGCGTCTACGTTGTGCTTGAGGGCGTCGGGCAGGAAATTTCCCGATGAATCAAACGTGCGGACAACGCCGGATTGCACGCAGGCAGCCGGGTAGGGCTGAACTTTCGCGCCCCGCGGTTCTATGCCCGGCGTGACCGGCGGGTAGAACGGGGACGTGTCTTGCGCCCCGGCCCTTGATCCGAACGAATCCAGAAAAGTGCCTGCGGCGGCCAACCCGACTCCGGCCAGAAGCGTGGACCGTCGCGTTATGCCTGCAGAACCGGATTTGAGGTTGGAGTCATCAGTCATATACGCCCCCGTTTGCGTATTGCCGGCGATGAATTGAACCTCAACGGAACACGACGGTGCGGCGTCCGTTGATGAGCACGCGCTTTTGCGCGTGGTACTGCACCGCGCGGGCCAGCACGACGCGTTCGATGTCCTTGCCCACGGCGGCCAGATCGTCGGGCGTCATGCGATGACCCACCGGTTGCACGTCCTGCGCAATGATCGGGCCGTCGTCGAGCTGCGCGGTGACGTAGTGTGCCGTGGCGCCAATCAGCTTGACGCCGCGCCTGTAAGCCTGGTGATAGGGCTTGGCGCCCTTGAAACCCGGCAGGAAGGAATGATGAATATTGATCATCCGTCCCGGCAGCCGCTCGCACAGGGTCGGCGAAATGATCTGCATGTAGCGCGCCAGCACGACGAAGTCTACGTCGTGCTTCTCGATTTCCCGGACAATCCGCTGTTCCTGGTCGGCCTTGTTGGCCGGCGTCACCGGCAGATGGAGGTATTCGATGTCGGCGGCTTTCGCCAGCCATTCCGCGTCGGGGTGGTTGGAGACGATGAGCGGAATGTCGATCGCCAGTTGGCCGAGCCGGACCCGGTTGAGCAGGTCAAGCAGGCAATGCAGGTGTTTGGAGACCATGATCAGTACGCGCGGACGGGCATCGGCCAGCACCAGCTCCCAGCGCATCTGAAGCTCTCGCGCCCTGGGCTCGAACGACTCGCGCAGCTCATCGAGCGCGACATCGCCGGAGAAATGAACGCGCATGAAGAAGCGCTCCCGGAAGGGGTCCTTGTAGGTGTCGCTGTCCAGCACGTTGCAGCCGTTTTCGAGCAGCCAGCGCGTGACGGCGTAGATCAGCCCGGTCCGGTCCGGGCAGGACAGCACAAGCAGGTATTCGGTCAAGCGTGTTCCCGCGCCAGTTCAGCCGTGCGTATTATGCGCTCATCCCCGTGCATCCCGCATCACGCCGTACAATCCGGTCCATGCCCGCGCCGCCCAACGAACGGTCGTCCGACACCGTCCCGGAACACCGCCTGATCGCCGAGCGCCGGCGCAAGCTCAAGGCGCTGCGGGAAGCCGGCTGGTCCTTCCCCAACCACTACCGGCCCGACGCCGGGGCCGCGGAATTGCAGCGGGAATACGCCGAAACGGATGCGGCAGCGCTGAAGGAACTCGGGCGCGAGGTCAGGGTGGCGGGGCGCCTGGTGTCGCAACGCCGGATGGGGCGTCTGAGTTTCGTTTCGATCCAGGACGGCAGCGGGCGGATCCAGCTGATGCTGTCGCGCGACGCGATGGGCGAGGACGCATACGCGCAAACCGGGGGCATGGACCTGGGCGATATCGTCTGGGCGCGGGGCGTCGTGGTGCGCACGCGTACCGGCGAGTTGAGCGTCGAAGTCAGCGAGACCGAGCTGCTTACGAAGGCCCTGCGCCCGTTGCCGGAGAAATTCCACGGGCTGACCGACCGCGAACAGCGCTATCGGCGCCGCTACCTGGACTTGATCGTGAACCGCGACTCGCGCAAGGTATTCGAGCGCCGCGCGCGCATGATTTCGGCGCTGAGGGAGTTTCTGGCCGGCCGCGGGTTCATGGAGGTGGAAACGCCCGTAATGCAGTCCATAGCCGGCGGCGCAGCCGCGCGACCCTTTGCCACGCGGCATCACGCGCTGGATCGGGACCTGTATCTGCGCGTGGCCCTGGAACTGCATCTCAAGCGGCTGGTGGTGGGCGGCATGGAGCGCGTCTTCGAGATGAACCGCTGTTTCCGCAACGAAGGTCTTTCGACCCAGCACAACCCCGAATTCACGATGCTGGAGGTTTACCAGGCCTACGCCGACTACAACGACTTCATGCGGATGACGCAGGAGATGATCCGTGCGGCGGCCGAAGCGGTAGTCGGCGGGACCCGGGTGACCTACCAGGGGGAGGACTATGAACTGGGCGGCGACTGGCCGCGCTTGAGCATGGAGCAGGCGGTGGTTGAGCATATTCCGGGCCTGGACGCGGCGCGGCTGCGCGATGCGGAATACCTCCTCGAATGCCGCGCGCGCCTGGGTCTCGAGAGCGACCCGCCTGCAAACGCGGGCTGGGGCAAGCTCCTGGCCGAGCTGTTCGACCGCACGGTGGAGGACCGGCTTGCCGGGCCGGTGTTCATTACCGGCCACCCGGCCGAGGTTTCGCCGCTGTCGCGCGCCAGCGACGACGATCCCGAGATCACCGACCGTTACGAACTGTATATCGCCGGGCGGGAACTGGTGAACGGCTTCTCGGAACTGAACGACGCCGAAGACCAGGCCCGCCGCTTCCGCGAGCAGGTCCGCCTGCGCGAGAGCGGCGACGACGAGGCCATGCTGTACGACGAGGACTTCGTGACGGCGCTGGAATACGGCCTGCCGCCGACCGCCGGCCTGGGCCTGGGCGTGGACCGCCTCGTCATGTTTCTCACCGACCAGCCGGCCATTCGCGATGTACTGCTGTTCCCCCAGTTGCGCGGCTGACACGAACACGAGTTGACAAGCGATTCCGAAGCCAGGGCGAGCGCGCCTGCGGTGCAGGTTGACCGCGTTCTGTTCTGGGCGATGGTCGCCGTGATCGTCGCGTGGGGGACCTTTCTGCTGGGCTTTCCCGAATTCGCCGGCAAGGCCGTCGACAGGACATATAGCTGGATTGCCGGCGAAGTGGGCGTCGTATACCAATGGGCCGTCGCGGCGGCGACCATAGTGCTGGCCGTAATCGCCCTGGGCCGCTACGGACGCTATCGTTTGGGCGGAAAGGCCGCCCGGCCTGCCTACTCCACGTTTTCCTGGGTGGCAATGCTGTTCTGCACCGGGATCGGTGGCGGCCTGTTGTACTGGGCGCCGATCGAGTGGGTGTATTACGCTGATACGCCGCCATTCGGCCTGGAGCCCGGTTCGGCGGAAGCGCTGGAGGTTGCGCCGGCCTACGCGTTCTTTCACTGGGGCGTATCGGCCTGGGCGCTTTACGCCCTGGCAACGGTGGCGATTGCCTATCCGTATTACCAGAGAAAAGTTGCCTACCTGCGGCTCTCCACATCGCTGGTCGGACTGATGGGCCACGATGTGTCCAGCCGGCCCTTCGGCAGGGTGGTGGACTTCATTTTTGTCGTCGCGATGGTGGGCGGAACGGCCACCTCTTTGAGCCTCGCGACCCCGATGGTCGGCGCCTGCATCAGCGCGCTGTTCGGGATCGGCGAGACGTTCGCCATCGACGTGGGTGTGATCGCGATTTCCGTTGCCCTTTTCGCCACCAGCGTGTACCTGGGCATCGACAAAGGCATCAAGCGATTCAGCGAGATCAACGCCATTGCCGCGATCATCTTCGCGATCTACGTTCTCCTGACCGGCCCCACGGGATTCGCGCTCAAACTGGGGACCAGCAGCTTCGGACTGATGATCCAGGAATTCGTCCGAATGAGCACCTGGACCGACCCGATCCTGTCTTCGAATTTCATCGAGGACTGGACGATCTTCTATTGGGCCTGGTGGCTGGCGTATGCGCCCTTTGTGGGCCTGTTCGTTACCCGGATTTCACGCGGCCGCTCCCTGCGGCAAGTGATTGGCGGGATGCTGCTCTACGGCACGCTGGGCTGCGCCCTCTTCTTTGTTTGTATCGGCAACACGGCGCAATGGATGGACACCAGCGGAGAGCTGGCCGTTCGCGAGATTCTCGCCGCGGACGGGCCGGAAACCGCCATTGCCGGGTTTCTTTCCGCCCTCAAGCCCTTTCCCCTGCCGCTGCTGTCCTATGTGGCGCTTACCTTCATATTCATCGCGACCACCTATGATTCCGCCTCGTACGCGATCGCGGCTTCAGCCACCAGGGGGCTGACAGCGGGGCTGAATCCGCACCGCTGGCATCGCGTGTTCTGGGCCCTGGCGATCGTGGTCCTGCCCATCGGATTGATTTTCGTGGGCGGATTACAGGCCGCGAAGTCGGCATCGCTGGTAGTATCTCTGCCTTTGCTGGTCATCGGCGTAGCAATGACGGTCTCGCTGTTCCGGCTTCTTCGCGAAGACCGGGCGGACCTGGACGTAAACGGCGCGTCGTCGTCGAAAGGCTCCTGAGGGAAGGGGCGAGGGAGAAAAACATGACGGATTGGGCTGCGCGCGTATTGAATTTCAAGCGGGGCGAGTTGCGCCTGGCCTTGCTCGCTGCGCTATTTCATTTTTGCGTGTTGTGCGGCTATTTCTTCCTGCGCCCGGTCCGCGACGCAATGGGCGTGGCGCGGGGCATGGACGAACTCCGCTGGCTGTTCGCGGTTACGTCCGTTTCTTCCCTGATCCTTGTCCTGCTTTTTGCCGGCGTGGTCGCTCGCATGAACCGGCGCCGGTTCATTCCGGCCGGCTACGGGTTCGTCGTCGTGTGTCTTCTGGGATTCGCGGCGCTGCTGTTCGCGAACGCCCAGGCTGGCGGCGGATTGATCGGCAGCGATACGGAGACGCCGCTGGCGCGCGGAGTCGGATACACGTTCTACGTGTGGCTCAGCACGATCAACCTGTTCAGCACCAGCTTGTTCTGGGCATTCATGGCCGACATATTTATTGTCGATCAGGGTAAGCGCATTTTTCCCTTCATCACGGTCGGAGGGACGCTGGGAGCCGCGGTGGGCGGCTGGACTACCAACCTGATCAGCAATATGACCGAGTCAGCTTACTTGCCGGTGGGACTGATGCTGACCGGGGCGGCGTTGTTCGTGGTGGCTATCGTCGTAATGTTGAGGCTGGATGAGACGGCCGTTCAGTCCAGCCATTCGAGTCTTGGCGAGCCGGGAAGGACGCCGGTAGCGATGCCGGTGCAACGCATAGGCGGCGGGTTCTTCGACGGTTTGAAGGCGGTGGGAACGTCGCCATACCTGGTGGGGATCGCGCTGTTCATTGTGTTTATGGCCGTTTCCAACACGCTGATCTATTTCACCCAGGCCAACTTCATCTATGTTGCAAACGATACGTTTAGCGGACTGGTGGGTGCGTTCGCTCTCTTCGACGCGCTCGCCCAGTCGCTGACACTTCTCACTCAGGTCTTCATCGCGACCCGAGTGATCCGGCGTCTGGGCGTCGGCTGGACGCTGGCGATTCTGCCTCTGGTAACGCTGGCGGGTTTCGCAATTCTGGCCATCTGGCCGCTTTTCGGCGTGATGGCCATATTCCAGGCCGTGCATCGCACTACCCGCTACGCTTTGTCGCGCCCCGCCCGCGAGACTCTATTCATCGTCGTGCCGCCTTCGGAGCGATACAAGGCCAAGCCGTTGATCGACGTTTTCCTCTACCGGGGCGGCGACCTGGCAGGTGCCGGCATCCATGCCCTGCTCAGTGCGCTGGGCAGCCTGGGGGTCATGGTTGCGGCTGTCACGCCCTTCGCCGCCGTATGGAGCGCGCTTTCCGTGGCGCTGGGCCGTGCGCAAACGCGCCGCGATCCAGCCCAGCAGCCCGCCGGCACCGGCTCCTTGCCGTCGGATGCGCGAGCTGAAATCGCAAGATAGTTCCCGCAGGGTCGTGCACCGGCGCCTCCTCCCTCAATCGCGCATTACTGCGTTCATAATGCAGGCAGCAATGGCATAATGCGTTCATGTCCGTGCAATTGACCATTAGGGGCGTGCCCGAGAAGGTGCGGGACGAACTTGCCTCGCGCGCCGCGCTGCAGCGCCAGTCCATGCAGGAATTTTTGCGTGGCGAACTGGAGCGGATTGCGGCTCGTCCGTCACCCGAGCAATGGCTGAACGCGGTTCGTGACCGAAAGGAGGCCGCAGGGACGCGCGTCACACCCTACAGCATTGTGCGCGCGCGCGATGCGGATCGAGAGTGACGCTGGTCCTGGATGCGTCCGCAATCGTCGCGGCGCTGGTTGACTCGGGACGCGAAGGGCAATGGGCGGAATTCCTTATTGCCCAGGGCTCGCTTACCGCTCCGGAACTTGCCATGGCGGAGTGCAGCAACATCCTGCGACGGTTGGAGCGGGCCGACAGGATTTCCGGGCTTGAGGCGAACAGCGCACACCGGGATCTGCTTCGGCTCGACGTCCAGTTGTTTCCCTTCGCGCCCTTTGCGGGACGCGTCTGGGAGCTGCGAAGCAACCTGAGCAGCTATGACGCCTGGTACGTGGCCATGGCCGAAGCTTTCGAGTGCCCGTTGGCGACTCTGGATCGGAGGCTGGGCCGCGCCACCGGGCCGGTCTGCGAGGTCATTACGCCTGCCTCAGGCCGACCGGTGGCACGGCGATCGTAGAATGCTCACGTGGTACTGACGCGATACTCCCTGGGCACGCTGCTCTTTTCGGCCTGGCTTCTGACGGCCGGCGCTGCGGCCGGCCCGGCTGAGTCATCAGGAGCTTCCGACTACCCCCGGTCTATCGCCGAATGGCGTGCAGAGCGGGAGGAGGAACTGAAAGGGCCGGACGGCTGGTTGAACCTGGCGGGGCTCTACTGGCTCGAACCGGGCGCCACGCGGATGGGGGCGGCGCCCGACAACGATATCGTGCTGGCGGACTTGCCGGCTGCTCCTAACCTTGGCGCCTTTGTGTGGGAGAACGGGATTGTTGAGTTCCGGGCGGACCCGGGCGCGGAAGTCTTCAGCAACGGCGAACGGGTCACGCAGTTGCGCCTGGTGCACGACGAGGAAGGCGATCCCACGATCCTGACGCACGGTTCGCTTTCCTGGCATGCGATCGGCCGCCTGGACCGTATGGGCGTGCGCCTGCGCGACCTGAACCACCCGGCGGTGAGCGCTTTCTCCGGAATACCCGCCTATCCCACGGACCCCGCCTGGCGCGTGGAGGCGCGATTCGAGCCCTACGCACAGCCCGAGGAGCGCATCCTGAATACGGTGGTGGAAGGGCTGGGCTGGAAGCCCACGGCCCCGGGGATACTGTCATTCGAGCTTGGCGGCGAGCCGCTTTCACTGGAGGCCTATGCCGCCGGACCCGGATTCCTGCTGATTTTCGCCGACCTGACCACAGGGAAGACGACCTATCCCGCGGGCCGATACCTGTACGCCTTCGCTCCCCGCCGCGCCGATGGAACCGTGACACTGGATTTCAACAAGGCCATAAACCCGCCCTGCGCCTTCACCGACTTTGCGACCTGCCCGCTGCCCCAGCGGCGCAATCGCCTGCCGGTAGCCCTCGAAGCCGGAGAGCAATACGCCAGGGCCAAACATTGATGCGCTTGACCCGAATGTACTAGGGTTCGAATCTCCCGGGCGCCAGACTGGAATAGTGATCTCTTCTCACCCGGAGCGGACCCGCAAACGGGTCCGATTGCTTGAAGACTACGTGAGGGCGAATCTGCTCGCAGAGGACGGTTCGTTCATCTGCGGCAGTTACGCGCAATGCCGGGCGAGTCGGGCGGGGTTGCCTTTCCACAAGGGCCAGATGAATCATGTCGGCCGGCACTACGACCTGGAAGTCAACGGAAGTGCGATGCGCATCGTGGTGCTGGGCCAGGAATATGGACAGGCCCGCGAATGCGTGAATCTCGCAGGGCGTTCGGAAATGCTCGACTTATCGGCGAAAGCAGGTTTTCGAGGACGCAATCCGCACATGAAGGGCGTGACCTCCACGATGCGATTGCTCCTTGGGCGCGAACCGGGCGAAGACGAAGAAGGCGAGCGCCTCCTCGACGGGCATGTCTTCGATGGCTGTGCGCAGGTGAACTATCTGCACTGCACGGCGCTGGAAAAACCCCGAAGCAGGGACGCGCACGGGGGAGGGCGGGGCAACTCAAGTCTTGCGATGCAACGCAACTGCGCCCCGCATTTCCTGCGGACCATGGAAATCCTGGAGCCGACGGTGATCGTGGTGCACGGACTGGGACTGCGGCGCTGGATGGCCAATGCCTTGCCGCATCCGCCGAAAGGAGAAACCGCCGAGGTCGCGGAGATCGCCGGAAGGCCGGTGGATCTGCTGACCTTCACCCATCCCTCGGCGGGCGGTCACTCCGGATGGTGGGGAACGACCCCGCGGACACGCTACCTCAACGAGACGGTCGCTCCGGCGATTCGGGATTACCTTCGTCGCAGGCGGACCTACGGCTGAGGCAAGCCGCCGGCGAGCACTTCGCGAAACACATCGGCATCGACGTTGCCGCCGGACAGGATCACGGCGACACGCCTGCCCTTCATCCGCTCCCGTTCCCGCATCAGCGCGGCGAAGGCGGCGGCGCCCGCCCCTTCGGCCACGTTGTGTGTATTGCGGTACAGGATGCGCATGGCCTCCGCGATGTCTTCTTCGCTGACTTCGACAACCCGGGCAGCGCCGCGGCGCACGATTTCAAGCGGCTCGGACATCGGCACCCGGCAGGCCATGCCGTCGGCAAAGGTATCGGCGGAGTCGGTCGCTACGATTTCGCCGGCCTCGAAGCTGCGGGCCATTGCGGGAGCGCGCTCCGCCACCACACCGACGATATCGGTCTTCAGCCGCAGCAGGTCCCGCGTGCGGATGAGTCCGCAAATGCCGGAGCCCATGCCGATCGGCACATAGACCGCGTCGAGATCGGCGACCGCCTCGAACAGTTCCGCCGCATAGGTTGCCACGCCCCGCGCCAGGGCGGGATGAAACGGCGGCAGGTACAGGGCGCCCTCGGCTTCGACCCGGCGCGCCGCTTCCTGGCGCGCCTCTTCGTAGTCGTTTCCGAATTCGATCAGTTCCGCGCCCCAGCCGACCATCGCGGCGTTCTTCTCGGCGCTGTTGCCCTTCGGCGCCAGGACCGTCACCGAAACGCCGTGCGGGACGGCTGCGAACGGGATGCTCTGGCCGTGGTTGCCGCGCGTTGCAGTAATGATTTTCTTCGGCAAGTCACCGGCGCGCTTGAGTTCATCCAGCAACACCAGGCCGCCGCGCACCTTGAATGCGCCGGTGGGCGTGTGGTTCTCGTGCTTGACCCACACCTCGCAGCCGGCGTGGCGCCGCAAGCCGGGCCACCGGTACTGCGGCGTGGGAGGCATGACCCGGGCGACTATGCGCCGGGCCTGTTCAATTCCGTTAGAGTCAAACATGGTTTGGCCGCGCCGGCGCAATATATCAGAACGATGAGAGGCAGGAATCGATGACTTCCCGGCCGTGCATGCGGAAACCGGCGCATGTTGCAGGGCTTTGCGCGGCTTTGGTCGGCGCACTTTGCGTGGTTTCCGCAGCCGCGGCCCAGCAGGAAGATCAGGATCCCGAAGAGAAGGACGTGCTGGAGCTGGGGCGCCAGGTGGTTACCGGTTCGAGGATCCGGCGGATCGACGTGGAGGAGGCCCGTCCGGTGGTCGTGATTACGCGCGAGGACATCGAGTTGAGCGGGCGGGAATCGGTGGCCGACGTGCTCAGAAACAACCCGGTCAACACCCTGGGATCGTCGCGCGAGCGTTCGGGCAACGCCTGGATCGGCCAGGCCACGGTCAGCATTCACGGCATAGGCGCCAACCGGACGCTGGTGCTGCTGGATGGCCGCCGTATGCCGCGGTCGCCGGTCACGGCCAATCAGGCCGTTGACCTCAACATCATTCCCCTGGCGGCCGTGGAACGCGTCGAAATTCTCACCGACAGCGCCTCGGCCATCTACGGATCCGACGCGATCGGGGGCGTTGTGAACATCATCCTGCGCAAGGACTACGAAGGCATGGAGATCCAGGCTTCGACCGACCGGCCCACGCGCGAGGGCGCCGACGCGGAATCGGGGGTGCTGACGCTGGGCGGCGCAACCGATCGCGGGCGTTTTCTGTTCAGCGCCGATTTTCGCAACAAGCGGCACATTGCCTCGGTGGACAGGTTCTACACGCTCGGAACCACGGGCTACGAGGCCGGTGCGGCCGCGTATCCGAACGCGCCGTTTCCGGCCAGCTGGTACGCCTGGGAGAACGCCGACAACGTGAGTTCCTGGGGCAACACCCTCTGGCCCCATTATCTCGCCGCGCCCAATTGCGAACAGGTCGTGGATCCGGCCAATGGACAGCGGCTGCTGGCCGGCCCCTACATTGCCGCCGGCGGCGAAGAGTATTGCGGATTCCACTACGCGCGTTCGGCCTGGGAAACGACCGACCTCAATCGGGCGAGCGTCTTTCTGCATGCCGATTACGAACTGACGCCGGTTCTTGCGCTGCGCCTGCAGTCGCTGTTCAGCACTCAGGACGTGCATGGCCGCTTTGCGCCGCCGCCGGGCGACATCCCGATTGACGAGGCCGCGGCTGCCGGGCTCAAGCGGGGATTCGGCTTCGACGTTCCGTATCCCGAGCTGCTTCCCTACACGCTCCGGCATCGCTTTGCCGGCATGGGCAACCGCGATTTCGAGGCTTTGCTCACGCTGTCCGAGACCGCACTGCTGGCGTACGGCGGCGCGGGCATCTTCAGTTACGAACTGGAAGCCCGGCACACCCGTTACGATGGCCGCGAGGACAGTTGCTGCTTTCCCAAGGCGTTCACGACCCTGGAGTACGTCTCGCAGGGCCTCTACAACCCGTTCGATCCCCTGCATCCCGGCAACGCCGGCGCCCTGGCCGCGATTGCCGCCAATTCCACCCGGGAATCCCGCGCCGATTTCCGCTCCTGGAGCGGCAACGTGAGTTTCGATTTGTTTCGGGCGCCCGGCGGAAGCCTGGGCTGGGCTTTCGGGTTCGATTACTTCGACGAGCAGTACCACGATATCTACGATCCCTTGAGCGCGGGCGGCGACCTGCTCGGCCGCGCCGGCGTCAGCGGCCGGGGCGAGCGCCGTATCCGGGCGCTGTTCGGCGAAACTCTGGCGCCCCTGCTGCCCAACCTGGAGTTGAGTGCTGCGTTGCGCTGGGACCAGTACGACGATTCGGCCGGAAGTGAACTGAGTTCCTACCTTTCGGTGCGCTACCAGCCCAGCGGATGGCTGTTGCTCCGCGCTTCCTGGGGCGAGGGCTTCCGCGCCGGCAGCATGAACAACCTCTACGACGGCGCTTTACTCTGGCTGCAGACGGGTTTCGACCTGGTGAAATGCCGCCGCGACGGCGTTGCCCTGTCGGATTGCATCGAAGGTGAGATCCCCACCTACACGGGAGGCAACCCGACGCTCAGGCCCGAGCTGTCCGAAAGCTACAACCTCGGCGTGGTGCTGGCCTGGAACTCGCTCATCGCCCGCGCGGATTACTGGAACGTGGACCTTGAGAACGGTATTGGGCTGCCACCCCTGCAGGGGCTGATTGGCCTGGAGTTCGAGGGACAGTGCCTCGATACCGGGCGCATCGAAAACACGCGCTACTCGGCGACCCCGGCGGAGATCGTCCGGTGCGGCAGCGGCAGCTTTCTCAAGCGCGACCCGGCCACCGGAACCTTGCTGGAGGCCGACGTGTTCTGGGACAACACCTACCGCGCGCAGTTCCGCGGCGTTGACCTGCAACTGATCTACGAGCTGCCGACAGCGCGTCTGGGCGACTTCCAGTTTCGGGCCCACGCGGGGACCATCCTCCGGCTCCGGACCCGCTCCCGCATCGCCGTGGGATGGAGTTCGGGCCTGGGCGCCATTTCCGGAGCCGCAGCGGCCGCCGGCGCCCGGCCCTCGGACCGCAGTTCGGTGGCGATCATCTGGCGCTACGGCAATCACACCGTGTCCAGCTACATCCACTATGTGGGCGGTTTCGGTCTGCCGGAGGCCGAGTTCTCGATATCGCCGCACACCGAGTTCGACCTGTTCTATCAATGGTCCGCACCCTGGGACGGACTCGTCACCGTGGGCGTGAAGAACCTCACCGACGAAGACCCGGAGCTCGGCTCGTTCCGCACTCCGCTGCCGCAGGCGTACAACCTTTACGGCCTCGACGGCCGCGTCCTCTATGCGAGCTACCGCCAGTCGTTCTGACTAGCGATTCTGCTGATTGGCGACGCCTTGCATTCCGAACCGCTCGACTGCCTGCAGGGTCTCGCGGACGTCCGTCCAGGTTGTGTTGTGGTTGATGATGCAAAGACGAAGCGAGAATATTCCGTGAGGAGACGCCGACGAGATGAACGCGCGGTCGTCCCAGAACATTCGGGCCAGCACTTGCCTGTTGATTCGTTCCCGGGATTCTTCATCCATGTCCGCATCCTGCGGGTTGACGCGGAAACACACCACACCCAGTGACGCGGGACTGACCAGTTCCAGTTTTGAACTGGCCTCCACGTACTCCTCCGTCCGGCGCGCGAGCCGCATCCCGTTTGCGACTGCATCCCGGAACGCCGCCATCCCGAAGGTCTGAATCGACATCCAGACCTTGAGAGCGCGAAAGGAGCGGCTCAGTTGTAGTCCGCGATCGGAAAAATTGGGGTGGTTCGCGCCCCAGACGGTGTCCTGCAGCACGTCGTGGTGCACTTCGAATGCCTTCTCGAGCGTCGCGGGGTCCCTGACCAGCAGGCAGCCGGCCTCGTACGGCTGAAACAGCCACTTGTGCGCGTCCAGCCCTACCGAGTCGGCGCGCTCGATACCGCGCAGCGCGGCCTTGCCCTCATCGCACAAGACCGCGAATCCGCCGTACGCCGCGTCCACGTGCAGCCAGATATCCTCGGCTTCGCAATAGTCGGCCATTTCCGGCAACGGATCGATGGCGCCGGTGCTGGAAGCGCCGGCATTGGCGCATATCGCAACCGGCACGTAACCGGCCGCCCGGTCCTCGGCCACCCGGCTTGCCAGCGCCTGCATGTCGAGGCGGAATCGGTCATCGCTGGGAACAACGCGCACGCATTCGCGCCGGATACCGGCGATGATCGCTGCACGATAGAACGCCGTGTGGCTTTGATCGCTCATATAGACGGTCGCGCGTTCCGGATGGTCCGCGGCTTCGCGCGCCGCCACGAACGCGTCCAGGCTGGCGGCCGAGCCGCCGCTGGTAAACAAGCCTCCCGCGCCCTCGGGATAGCCCAGCCAGCGCCGGAACCATTCGATCACCACCAGCTCAAGCTGGCTGGGGCCACTGGCTACCAGCCAGGTGCAGGCGTTGATGTTGTAGCCCGCGGCGATGAAGTCGGCCAGCACGCCGGGCCAGGTAGTGGCCGAGGATACGAATCCGAAGGAGCGCGGGTGATCGAGCCTCAAGGTGTACGGAAGGATCTCGCGGGCCGCGCGCTCGATCACCTCATCGCCCGGCCGGCCCTGTTCAGGCGGCTCCTCCATGAGGGTTGCCAGCAGCCCTTCGCGGAACTCTCCGTCCCAGGCGCCCTCGCCAGGCAGCTTGTGAATCCTGTTGACGAGCAACTCCGCGGCCTGGCGCGCGAGATCCAGCATGGCCTCGGGTGCCATCTGCAAGCCATTACCGGGACGTTCTGACAATTAATGGGGCCTATTGATTCGGAGGAATAGGGCGGCGGCGGCAGCTGCGAAGAGGGGAATGGCGAATATAAAGTAGAGGTCGGGGCCTGTCCAACCGGTGTCGAGCAGCACGCCCGCTACCGTGGGTGCGGCCACGCCGCCCCATCTTCCCACACCTATCGCCACTCCGGTGCCGGTGGTTCGCACTTCAGGGGGATACATTTGCGGTACCGCGGCATACGCTCCCATGATGCAGCCGGTTCCGAAAAGCCCTACCAGAAAGGCGAGCGCGAGGGCGGTAAAGAGTTCTCCCGCGAGGGCACCGAATGCGATCATGAACAGGCCGCCGATCAGGGCGTAGCCTGATTGCAGCCAGTTGAGCGGGATTCGCGAAGCCATGAGTCCGAGCGCAATTCCGCCCAGGATCGCGCCCCCGTTGAGGAGGATGCCGCCGGAAAGGCCGGCGCCTTCGGAAAGGCCCGCATCGATCAATAGCTTGGGCGTCCACGACATGAAGAAATAGAACGCCAGAAGCGTGCAGAAGAAACAGACCCAGATCAGCAGTGTGTTGCGCGCCCGCCCGTGCCGGAAAAGGCTGTTCAATTTGGCCCTGGCGGGCTTTGCCTGTGTAACGGCGCCCAGCTCCCGGACCATGGTCTTGCCCATTCGCTTCAGCGTGCGGTTCACCTTTTCCAGGGTATTCGGCGGCCTGCTGCTCAGCAGATAATCCAGCGATTCAGGCAGAAACGCCATCGCCACGGGAATCATCAGTCCCGAAAGTACTCCTCCGAAGACAAAGGCCCAGCGCCAGCCGTAGCCGAGAATGATCGGGGCGGCGACCATGCCCCAGACCATCGCACCGGCCGGAAAGCCGGCCTGCAGGATGATCAACGCCAGCGTGCGCCGGCGATCGGAGGAGTATTCGGAGACCACGACCGTGAGGCTCGCGAGCATCGCACCGATACCGAGTCCCGTGAAAAAACGAAGTGCGATCAGCTGCGGGTAGTTCGCCGCTGCCGCCGAGGCCAGCATTCCTGCCGTAACCGCAGCCAGCGAAAGAAGCGTCATGCGGCGCCGTCCGTAGAGGTCGGCCAACGGCGCCAGGAACAGGGAGCCGAGCGCCATGCCGATGAGACTGGCCGACAACAGCCACCCCGTGACGGTCTGGGAGAGCGCCCACTCATCCGCCACGAAGGGCGCCGTAAAGGACATGACCAGCACGTCGTAGCCGTCCAGCATGTTGATCGCCAGGCACACGGCGACCGCCAGCACCTGGAAGCCGCTCATCGGCGTGTTGTCGATCTGGTCCTGGACCGATTTCATTGCTGTTTGGGGTTTATCCGGGGTCTTGCGCCAGCCGCACTTCGGCCAGGACTTCAGTCTCATCTCCCGCAAGCGCGGCGCCGATCACAGTAACCGCTCCCAGTTCCGGGTGTTCCGCCCTCGCGCCCGTGCGAATGTCGACTCCGGGCGGCAATCGCAGACGGCGCATGCGCCGCTTGGGCCTGCCCCGGTGCTCCATGCGCGCGATGATCTCCTGTCCGACGTAACAGCCCTTGGTGAAACTGACCGCACCGGAAAGATCGAGGTTCAGCGAATGGGCCAGGAACTTGCCGCTCGTTACGGAGTCCACCCACGGGATTTCGGCCTCGATGTCGGCAAGTCTCCAGCGCTCCACCGTCCAACCGGAGTCGCCGTCGCCGGCCAGTTCGGCGGGCGGTTCGCCGAGCACCAGCGCCCGCGAATAGCGGCCGGGCAATCGCACGGCGCAGAACTCCGGCGCACCGGAGCACCGCCAGGCCTCTCCCGGAAAAGAGGGCGTCTCGCCTTTTCCAGTAGCGGGGAAATGCTCACCTGCCGGTAGTGCGCAGCCGAATACCGGCTCCGGGACCACTTCGATTCGAACCCTGGCGCGCAGAATGTAGCGGCCGAGGCCCTCGGCGCATGTTTCGGCCATCCCGGCCGGCAGTATCAGGAAGATCGCGTCCTGCCAATCGACAGCCACCATCAGGCACAGCACTCGTCCCTGGCGGTTGCACCAGGCCGCCGGAGCGGCCTGCGAAGGCGTGACCCTGGCCATGTCCTGGCTGAGCTGCCCCTGCAGAAAATCCACGCGGTCCTCGCCGCCGACCCGCAACGCGGCAAAGTCCTCCAGGCGCAACAGCCCGGCCGGATGCGGGCTACAATTGCTCACCCTCAAAACCATCCTCCCCCAAGATTCAACAGATGCCTTCCGCAGCCAACCGGCCGCTTTCTCCGCACCTGTCGGTATATCGCTGGCAGTACACCATGGCTCTTTCCATTTTGCACCGCTTCACCGGCGTTGTGCTCTCCATCGGCTCGGTCGCACTGGTGGGATGCCTTCTCGCGCTCGCGTCGGGGCCGCAGTGGGGAGCCAGGCTGGAAGGCCTCTTCAGCTTTTGGATCGTGCGCCTGGCGGCGCTGGGCTGGACGTACTGCCTCTTCTATCACTTCGCCAACGGTGTGCGGCACCTTTTGTGGGACATCGGCCGGGGATTCGAGCCCAGGCATGCTCAGCTTTCCGGCTGGTTCGTTTTCCTGGCCTCGCTGGCCGCCACCGGAGCGTACTGGTGGTGGGGGCCCTTCGCGGGGCAGATACTGTGAGCCTGCGCACGCCCCTGGGCCACGCGGAAGGACTCGGCTCAGCCGGTCACGGCGTCGGACACTGGTGGGCGCAAAGGATCAGCGCGGTGGCGCTTGTTCCGCTGGCGCCCTGGTTCCTTTGGCGGCTGGCATCGCTGCCGACGCTGATGTACGAAGACCTCCTGCATTGTTTCCAGGGACTGGGCGACGCCACCCTGCTGACCGCCTTCCTGCTGGCGCTTCTTTATCACTCCGAACTCGGCATTCGCGTGGTGCTCGAGGATTATGTCGGTGGCGGATTGCGCGTGGCCGGACTGATCGTTTCCAGGCTGGCGCATATCGTCCTGGCGCTGGCCGGTCTGCTGGCGATCGCCCGCATCGTGACCCAGGTCTGAACGGCGAGGACGCGCAGCAATGCCGGGCGATTACACCGTAGTCGATCACACTTTCGACGTGGTCGTTGTCGGCGCCGGCGGCGCCGGTTTGCGCGCCACTTTCGGGCTGGCCGAAGCCGGGCTGGACACGGCTTGCATCACCAAGGTCTTTCCGACCCGCAGCCATACCGTTGCGGCCCAGGGCGGCATCAGCGCGGCGCTGGGCAACATGGGCGAGGACGACTGGCGCTGGCATATGTACGACACCGTAAAGGGGTCGGACTGGCTGGGCGACCAGGACGCGATCGAATACATGTGCAAGGAAGCGGCGCGCGCCGTGATCGAGCTGGAGCACTACGGACTGCCGTTCTCGCGTACCGAGGACGGGCGCATCTACCAGCGCGCTTTCGGCGGGATGACCACGCATTACGGCGAGGGCCAGGCGGTGCGCACCTGCGCGGCCGCCGACCGCACCGGCCACGCGATGCTGCACACGCTCTATCAGCAATCGCTGCGGCACGAAGCGCAGTTCTTCATCGAGTATTTCGCCGTCGATCTCATCATGGTCGACGGCGTGTGCCGGGGCGTAGTCGCGATCGACCTGGAGACCGGCCATCTCCACCGATTCAACGCCCACCGCGTGATCCTCGCAACCGGCGGTTACGGCCGGGCCTATTACTCCTGCACTTCGGCGCACACCTGCACCGGCGACGGCAATGGCATGGTGCTGCGCGCCGGGTTGCCGTTGATGGACATGGAGTTCGTGCAATTCCATCCCACCGGGATCCTGGGCGCCGGCTGCCTGATCTCGGAGGGCGTGCGCGGCGAGGGCGGCTACCTGACCAACTCCGAGGACGAACGCTTCATGGAGCGCTACGCGCCGTCGGCGAAGGACCTCGCTTCACGCGACGTGGTCAGCCGCGCCATCACCATCGAATTGCGAGAGGGCAGGGGGCTGGGCCCGCGCAAGGACCACGTGCACCTGAACATCATGCACCTCGATCCGGAGGTGATCGCCGAGCGGCTGCCCGGTATCGCCGAAACCGCGAGGGTGTTCGCCGACGTGGACGTGACCAGGGAACCCATGCCGGTGGTGCCGACGGTGCACTACAACATGGGCGGCATACCCACCAACTATCACGGTGAGGCCCTGAAGGACAGGGACAACATCGCGCCCGGACTGCTGGCGGTGGGCGAAGCCGCCTGCGTATCGGTGCACGGCGCCAATCGCCTGGGCTCCAACTCGCTGCTCGACCTGGTGGTGTTCGGGCGCGCCGCCGCACGCCGCTGCGCCGACACGCTGCGCGGCGAGGGTCCGCCGCCGCCGCTGCCGGCCGGCGCCGGCGACGAGTCGATCGCGCACGTGGACCGGATCCGCCACGCCGACGGGTCGCGGCCCACCGCGGAGATCCGCGTGGAGATGCAGCGACTGATGCAGGACCACGCGGCCGTTTTCCGCACCGGCGAAGTGCTGGAAGAAGGCGTGGCCTGGCTGCGCGATACATTGCAGAGCTTTTCGGACGTGAAGATCGCCGACCGCTCGCTGATCTGGAACACCGACCTGGTCGAGACGCTGGAGCTCGAGAACCTGCTGGGCCAGGCGATGGCGACTCTCGCATCCGCTGCCGCCCGCGAGGAAAGCCGCGGCGCGCACGCCCGCGAGGATTTTCCGGACCGCGATGACGACAACTGGCTCAAGCACACGCTTTCGTGGGTCGACGGGAGAGGCCGGGCGCGCCTGGACTATCGGCCGGTGAAGCTTGAGACCATGACCGACGAGGTGGAAACCATACCCCTCAAGCAGCGCGTCTACTGACCTCCGGGGGGTGAGGGCGCGTTCCTCGCGGCGTCCCGCCCTCGGTGAATCCGATCACTAAGCTCTTGCGCGATGAAACTCTTGCCGAACCCCGAAGAATTCGCCGAGCGCTACGAGGCCGGCCAAAGCCAGGTCATGTGGACGACGCTGGTGGCCGATCTCGATACGCCGGTTTCGGTGTTGCTGAAACTGGCCGGGGATTCGCCGAACAGCTTCCTGCTGGAGTCGGTGGAGGGCGGCGAGGTTCGCGGGCGCTACTCGATCATCGGAATGAAGCCCGACCTCATCTGGCGCTGCCGCGGGAACCGCGCCGAGATCAACCGCAGCGCGCTGACGCGCGCCGACGCCTTTGAGTCCTGCAGCGGCGATGCGCTGAGCGAATTGCGCGGGCTGATCGACGACTCGCGCATCGAACTGCCCGAATCGCTGCCGCCGATGGCCGCCGGCCTCGTTGGTTACATGTCGTACGACACCGTTCGGCTGATGGAGCGACTGCCGCGACCGAATCCGGACGTACTGAGACTTCCCGACGGCGTGTTCGTTCGCCCGACGGTGATGGCGATCTTCGACTCCGTGAAGGACCTGGTCACGCTCGTTACGCCCGTGCGTCCGGCCGAGGGGGTGGACGCGCAAACCGCCTACGGGAACGCTATGCACACGCTGTCGGATGCGGTGGCGGGCGTCGAGCAGGGGCAATACCGCGCGCAGGGCCGGCAAGGGGCCGGGCCGGGGCCGTCGGAGCCCTCGTCCAATCTGAGCCGCGAGGCCTTTTGCGGGATGGTCGACAAGGCCAAGGACTACATTGCTGCCGGCGACATCTTCCAGGTGGTGCTTTCGCAACGGTTCAGCCTGCCCTTCGGACTGCCGCCGTTCGCCCTGTACCGTGCGCTGCGGCGGACCAATCCCTCGCCGTTCATGTACTTCCTCAACTTCGATGGGTTTGCGATCGTGGGGTCGAGTCCGGAGATTCTGGTGCGATTGCGGGACGGTACGGTTACGGTGAGGCCGATTGCCGGAACCCGCAGGCGGGGCGCGAACCGGGCCGAGGACGCGGCGCTGGCGCGCGAACTCCTGGCCGATCCCAAGGAGCGCGCCGAGCACCTCATGCTGCTCGATCTCGGGCGCAACGACGTGGGACGGGTGGCCAGGATCGGTTCCGTGAAGGTGACCGAGCAAATGGTCATCGAGCACTACTCGCACGTGATGCACATCGTCTCCAACGTGCAAGGCGAAATCGACGATCGCTACGGCGCGATGGACGCGCTGTGCGGGGCTTTTCCGGCCGGCACCGTAAGCGGCGCGCCCAAAGTCCGCGCCATGGAGATCATCGACGAACTCGAACCGGAGAAGCGGGGCGTCTATGCGGGTGCAATCGGCTACTTTTCCGCCAACGGCAGCATGGACACCTGCATCGCCTTGCGCACAGCGATCGTCAAGGACGGAACCATGTACGTGCAGGCGGGAAGCGGCATCGTGGCCGACAGCGACCCGGCGGCCGAATACGAGGAAAGCCGCAACAAAGCCAACGCCCTGATCCGCGCCGCCGAGGAGGCGGTGCGATTCGCCGCACTGGACTCCTGAAATGCTGGTCATCATCGACAACTACGACAGCTTCACCTACAACCTCGTCCACTACCTCGGCGAGCTGGGCGCGGATTGCCGCGTGTTCCGCAACGACGCGATCGCCGTGGAAGAGGTGATGGCGCTGCGGCCGCAGGGCATTGTCCTGTCGCCGGGACCGGGCTACCCGCAAGGCGCGGGAATCTGCCTGGATCTGGTGAAGCATGCGGCCGGCGCCGTCCCCTTGCTGGGCGTTTGCCTGGGTCACCAGGCCATAGGGCAGGCCTTCGGCGGGCAAATCGTGCGCGCGCCGAAGCTCATGCACGGCAAGCTCAGCGCCGTTCGCCATGACGGTGCCGGCCTCTTCGATGGCCTGCCGCGGGGGTTTGAGGCCACCCGCTACCACTCATTGGTGGTCGAGCGCGAATCGCTGCCTCAAAGTCTGGAAGTGCACGCGGAAACGGATGACGGCGTCATCATGGGTCTGGCGCACCGTGATTGGCCGATCTTCGGCGTCCAGTTCCACCCCGAAAGCATCGCCTCCGAGCAGGGCCACGCCGTGCTGGCCAATTTTCTTCGCATCGCGGGCCTTGGCCTATTGTGAGTCCGGGAATCTTGGCGGCCTTCTGCCGCGGCTGGCGTCATCCCATATTTTTCTGAGATTGACTATGATCATGCCGACCTGACCCGCCAAGAACCATCCCCAATCGCCTCGTTCCAGATTTCCTTCTTGCCATAGCACGTAGCCGGCATTGGCAATCGTTGCTCCGGCGAACACGAGGACGATGGTCGTCACCCAATTCCAGGCATTCTTCTTCATGCTGTCACGTCATCCCCTACATGCTCGATCTATGTTGCCGGAGTAGGAAGGGTCTGACGGGGAAGATTAACGGTCCTCAGGCTTGAAGCGCCATTCGCGCCAGCGCCTGCCGTCGCGGTACTCGACCACCACCAGGGACTTGACGGAACGCGTGCCGCCGTCTTCCGTGCGGTAGAAGTCTTCCTCGATCTGCACCAGTGTGTTGTCGGTGAGCCCCCACTTGTAGACATTGGCGCCGAGCCAGGTTCCGGAGCCGAACACGCCGCTCAAGGCCGCGCGCACCTGTTCGATGCCGCGCACCATCTCCTCGGCGCCCTCGTCGTTGATCTCGTACATCGTGAAATCGTCGTCCAGGCTGAGGATGGCGCCCTCCACGTTCATGTTCTCGAAGTGTTCCTCCGAGCGCGCGATCACTTCGGCGTAGGCGTTGTCGTGCTCATAGAACTGGCCGTAGAGCTTTTCGAACTCCTCGCCTTCGTTACTGGTGCTTTCGCTGACCAACGCGACCAGCGCGGTTGCTCCAATCAGTAAAGCTGCCAATTTAGTCTTCGTTCTCATTGTTGCCTCCCTTTGCCTGAGCGGCCTCCTGTTCGGCCTTCTGCCTGGCGAGGTGCTTTTCGATCTCCGCCGCGGGGTCCATGATGGTGTCCGAATACATGCCCAGGGCCATGTTCCAGTATTCGCCGCCATCCAGGTTGTCGAGGATGAAGGTGGCGAAGTCCTCATAGGTAATCACGCGCGCACCGGGCGTATCGCCGGTGGTGTTGAACTTCATATCTTGGCGCGCCGGTTCCTCCACCATGAAGCCGGGCCGCAACAGCATGTAGTCCAGGCCGCTGCTCGCGATCATTTCCTCCATCTTCCACATGTCGTCGTAGAGATGGCGGGCAAGCCACTTCCACCTCTGGGACAGGTCGCCCGGCGGCGGCCGGGGTGCGTCCACGTCCATGCGGTGCTCGACGCCGGTCGAGCTGGCCATGATGAGCCGGGTGTTGCCTTTCTCCTGCATGGCCGAGATCAGGTGCTCGCCCATCACCGTGTAGATGTCGACGGGCCCGATCTCGGCGGCGGGATCCTCGGGGGCGGGCACGCCGATCATGGACACCACCACTTCGTGTCCTTCCAGCACGGGATCAATGGTGTCGCGCTCGTAGATATCGCCCTTGTACAGCGTCAGGTTCTCATGCTCGACGCCGAGCTTGGAGGGCGTGCGCGCGAATCCCTTGATGGTGTGGCCCCGCTCCAAGCCCTGGCGAATGATCTCGCGCCCGGAACGGGCCGTGGCGCCAAACAGGGCGATCACCGGTTTTTCCCCGCTTTCGGCGGCGCGCAGGCGCCAGGGCACGGTGTTCAACGCGGTCAGCGCCAGCGTTCCCTTGACGAATGTTCTTCGTTGCATGCGTTCCTCCGGCACTTGGGCGATACCACCCTATACTAGCCTCATGCGGCTGCTGGAAATACGCTTTCGGGGTCCGGCGATAGAGCGTGGCAGGTTGCCGGTGGCCCACCTTGCGAGTTTCCTGGACAGTTGGCGCAAGGTGGTGCAGCGGACCGGGCGGGTGTTGCGCGGGGAGGCGAGAAGCGTCCGGCCGGGTCAGCCGCCTCAGGACCTCAGATCGGAACTGGAGTTCGAACTGGTGACGTTTGACGGTGAAGGCGATTCGGCAAGCCTCGGGCTTGAGCGCCGCCTTGAAAATACGTCCTTCCCGGAAATGGATTTCGGTCTCAAGGTAATGCAAAGCGCGATCGGCGGCCTGCGCGAGATCGGAAGCAGCGATCCCGCCGAGGCCTTGCCGAACGGACTCGATCCCGGCGTGCTCAGGGCCTGGCGGGATGCCGGCGTGCTGCTGGGTCAGGGTGTCGAGACCATCGAATTTACATTGAACGACATTTCGGGACCGGTCCGATCGGCGCTGGACCCGGACGTGCTGGAGCGCATCCGCGAGCGCCTGACGCGGCCCAACGTCAATATCCGCAAGATCGAGGGCCGCCTGCTCATGGTCGATTTCACCGGCAGGGAGGCCCGGTGCCGGATCCATCCCGTTGACGGCGAGCCGATCGAATGCCTGGTGGACGAGGAGCGCAAGGAAGCGGTCCTGGCCAATATGCTGAAGGATGTACTCATAACCGGCGAAGTTCGACTCGATCCCGCCACCGGCACGATCCGGAGCATCACCGTTCAGGACATCGAGCGCCGGGACACGCCGGATACGAAAGCGTCGGATGACGCTCCCCGGCCACGGGGCTTGCTGTCCGAATCCGAATCAGGCGGCTAGGCAGCTACATTCCCGGCGTGGAGCCGTTCAGGCGTTGCTGCATGGCGACGCAGGCGCCGACGGAGTCCTCTGCCGCGTGCTCCGCGCAGATCGTGGCGATTCCGCCATCCAGAGCGGCCAGCGACAGGCCGGCGTGGTGTTCGGCGCGCCACGCCTCCAGTGCATCGACCAGCCAGCCGAACGAGCGCAGGTTGCGGTTCGCGAGCGCGTCCGGTTGGCCGTGCATTTCGGCCAGCACCTCTTGCGACACGCTCAGTATGGTTTCCGAGTCCTCGGGCATCCATTCCATCATGCGCCGAACGTAATTCACGCCGTGCTGCAGGCGCGTGGCGGGGCCGTATGACTCGCGGTAGTAACGCTCCATCCAGCGCACCGCGCCTTCGATATCGCCGGCCTTGTGACTGAGCGTGGCCAGCGGATACATGAAGTAATACGGCTCCTCGGAAATCTCCAGTTCCTTTTCGAGCAGGATGCGCGCGCGTTCGTATTCGCCGGCGTTGCTGAGCAGGCCATAGGTGTAATAGATCAGGCTCTGGCGCTCCTGCTGGCTTTCGGCGGCCATATCGGCCTGCCGGGCCGCCGCCACAATCTTCTCGAGCAATTGTGGCGAGGGCGGGGCTTCGGCGTTATCGAGCCGCTCCAGTTCCAGCAGCATTCCCAGGGAGAAAATCGGCGCGGACTTGTTGCCCGTGGGACTGGCGAGCAGCGTCTCTATGGCGCTGCTGAACGCCTGGCTCAGTTCCTCCTGCTGCGCGGAATCCGCCGCCAGCGCGTCGAAGGCGCCGGCAAGCTTGCCGGAGAACATCATCAGGTTGTCCAGATCGTGTTCTTCCGCACCCAGCACGAACATGAGTTCGGAATAGCGTTCAGCGCCCATTGCGGCATCCCCGGAACCGACTGCTTCGGACAGTCGCAGCGAATGCACGCGGCGCGCCAGCACGGGGTCGTCCTGCGGCGCCTGGCCGGCGAGCCGTTCGAACAGCGCCAGGTATTGCTCCGGCGCCAGCGTTCGCTTGTCCTGATACCAGGAGTGGTAAGCGAGCCTGCGGTATTCGGCGTCGGTCAGGGCCCGGTCGCTGTTCAGCGCGACCTGCACGAGCTCGGTCACCGGCGCCAGGTCGGACCGGGCGTCGTCCAGCGCCGCCATGAAGGATTCGGCGGTCAAGGTACCGGGCAGCCGGGTCAACTGTTTCCCCTGGGAATCGAACACGATCAATGTGGGATAGCCCACCGCATCGTGCTTCTCGCCCCAGACTTGCGCGCGCTGCGTGTCGCCGTCCAGGTAAACGGGCACGAAGTCGCGCGTCCTGGCAATGAATTCCGGCTGCTGGAACAGGGTGCTTTTCATCAGGTTGCAGGGCGGGCACCAGACCGCGCCCCAATAGAGAAATAGCGGTTTGGCCGAACGCTCGGCTTCGGCGAAAGCCTCCTCCACGGTGCCTTCGTACCAGTCGATGGCCAGGTACGCGTCCACATCGGCCTCGACCGCTTCGGCGGCAGGCGCTTCGGAATCCGGCTGGCACGCGGCCAGGGCAATCCCGAACGCAAGCGTAAGTGCGGCCAGGGATCCCGGGCGTGAGGGCAATCTTTCGAAGGTAAGCATGGGAAACCTCCCGGTATCGAATGCGCGGAACTGTTCCGCGCTCGCGGCTGGTCGAACGAGTGTAGCAGTACCATTCAAGGCATCCGCCGGCGTATTTTGCTAACATTTCCCGATCCCGGCCCTGCCGGCTGACTGAACCACACAGGATTCCCCGTATGGCGCAATTCCTGCTGCCCAAGAACTCCCGGGTAAGGCGCGGACGGCATTACGCAATGCCCGAGAACTCCGCGGCCAACGGCGAGCGCCGTATGCGCCGCTTCAAGGTCTACCGCTACGATCCGGATTCGGGCGGGAATCCGAGGGTGGACAGCTACGACGTGGACATGAACAACTGCGCCCCGATGGTGCTGGACGCGTTGATTCACATCAAGGACGAGGTCGATTCCACGCTGACTTTCCGCCGCTCCTGCCGCGAGGGCATCTGCGGTTCCTGCGCCATGAACATCAATGGAATCAACACCCTTGCTTGCACCCAGGCGGTCAGCGATCTCAAGGGGGACGTGGCGGTCTATCCGCTGCCGCACCTGCCGGTGGTCAAGGACCTGGTGCCCGATCTGACCCATTTCTACGCCCAGTACGCATCGGTCGAGCCGTGGCTGAAGACCAAAACTCCTCCGCCGCCGGACCGCGAGCGGCTGCAATCGCGCGACGACCAGGAGAAGATCAACACGCCCGCCGCCTGCATCCTTTGCGCCTGCTGTTCGACCAGCTGCCCCAGCTATTGGTGGAACGGCGACCGTTACCTGGGTCCCGCCGCGCTTCTCGCCGCTTACAGGTGGCTGGAGGACAGCCGTGACGAGGCCGCCGGCGAGCGTCTGGACCAGCTCGAAGACCCGTTCCGGCTGTACCGCTGCCACACGATCATGAATTGCACCGAGGCCTGCCCCAAGGACCTCAACCCGGCGCGGGCCATCGCGGAGACCAAGAAAAGGCTGCTGGAGCGCCGCGCCTGACGGACCGCTCATGAGCCGCGCGGCCAGACTGCGATGGCGTTGCCGCCGCGGGCGGCGGGAACTGGACCTGCTTCTTGAGCGCTACCTGGACGATCGCTACGAGCAATCCGGCGCCGCGGAGCGGGCGGGCTTCGAAGCGCTGCTTGAGCGCAGCGATCCGGAACTGGAGGACCTGCTGACCGGGCGGTTGGCGCCCGAGTCGCCGCAGCAGGCGCGCGTGATTGAGCGGATTCGACGCCACGGTTGAGATTCGCTCGGCCCGGCCGGCCTGGGCCGTCCCGGCGCTCGCAACCGGACTTTTGCTTGCCCTTGTCGCGGTGCTGATCGCGGACCTGCCGTTCTGGCTGCGTATTGTCGTGGCCTTGAGCGTCTGCGCGGGAGCCGCACTTGAATGGCGTCGCGCCCGGCGAGGAGCGATTGCGCCCGGAATCGAAGCCGTCTGGCTAACCCCGGCGGGCGACTGGCGACTGGTGCTGGATACCGGCGAAATGGAAAAGGCCGAATTGCTGCATCGGCGTGGTTTCGTTTCGCGCCGCCTGGTCGGGCTTACGTTGCGCCGCGTCGCTGCCGGGCGGCGCCGGAATTCAACGGTGCGGGTATGGCTGACTCCCGCAATGCTCGGCGAACGGGACTGGCGTCTGTTGCAGGTTCGTCTGCGAAATCCATAGCGCTTATCGCTCGCGCCACGGGTAAAATCGCGGGCCTATGGAAATCTGGCTGGTTGGAATTACGGGCCTGGCGCTGGTGTTGTGGGCGCTCGACCGCTTCATCCTGACGCCGCGCGCCAGGCGCGCTGCCGGGGAAGGCGGAGAACTGGCGCCCAGGTCGAAGATTTTCGAATACGCCGCGGCCTTTCTCCCGGTACTCCTGGTGGTGCTCTGCATTCGCTCTTTCCTGTACGAGCCCTACCGCATTCCCTCGGGCTCGATGCAACCGACCCTGGAAATCGGCGATTTCATTTTCGTCAACAAGTTCGCGTACGGCCTTCGTTTGCCTGTCACCAACACCACCGTCGTCGAGTTGGGAACGCCGGAACGCGGAGACGTGGTGGTGTTCAAGCTGCCCTCCGACCCGCGGGCCAACTTCATCAAGCGCATGGTCGGTCTGCCGGGCGATGTCGTCGAGTATCGGGGCAAGCGGCTTAGCATCAACGGCGAGCCCGTCGAGCTGAGCGAGCCTGTTCCGGTGAACTCGGCATCGCCGTACCCGGTGCATAAGGCGGTGGAGGTTCTGGGTCAGGCCAGCCATGACGTCCATTTCATGCCCGGGCGGATCAGTAAGGAAGGCACGTTCACGGTTCCCGAGGGGCAATATTTCGTTATGGGGGACAACCGGGACAACAGCAGGGACAGCCGTTACCCGGCAGTCGGCTTTATTCCGGAGGATCGCCTTGTAGGCCGCGCTGAGCGCATCTGGTTCAATTGGGAGATTGGCAGCATGCCCGAATGGGGCCGTATCGGCGACGCGATTAATTGACCGGCGGCCGGCAGCTCTCCCGGTGGGCCGGCCGTGCGCTAGGGCATGACTTTGCCCGTCCCGAATTACTGAAGCAGGCGCTGACCCATCCCAGCGCCGACGAACATAACAACCGCCGCCTTGAATATCTCGGCGACGCCGTGCTGGAACTGGTCGCTTCGGATTACCTCTACAAGCGCCACGAGAAAGCCCTGGAGGGCGGACTGACCCAATTGCGCCAGCGCCTGGTGCAGAGGGCCACGCTGGCTTCCGTCGCCGCGGAAGTGAACCTCGCAAAGCACCTGCGCTACAAGGGCGCGGACCTGGCGCCGGACGGACCGGCGCATGAAGCGATGATTGCCGATGCGCTGGAGGCGGTGTTCGCGGCGGTCTGGCTGGACGGGGGCATCGAGCCGGCGACGGCCGTTTTCGAGAAGCTGTTTGCCCAGCGGCTGAAGTCCGTCGCGGACTTGCCGCGCGACGCCAAGAGCCTGCTCCAGGAGTATCTGCAGGGGCGGGGATTCAATCCGCCGGTATACCGGCTGGCCGGTTCCCGCGACGATCCCCAGGCGCCGTCCTTCCGCTCCGTGTGCAAGGTGCCGGAACTGTCCCTGAGCGCCGAAGGCGAGGGACGCACGATACAGGCGTCGGAAGTCGAGGCGGCGGCGTGCGTGCTGGCCGCCGTCGGCGAATCGCCATGAGTTTCCGCGCCGGGCTGGCGCCCATTCTCGGCCGGCCCAATGTGGGCAAGTCCACGCTGCTGAATCGCCTGCTGAAGGAAAAGGTCAGCATCGAAACGCGCAAGCCGCAAACCACCCGGCATGCGATCACCGGCGTGCGCCATACGGACGAGTCCCAGCTCGTGCTGGTGGACACGCCCGGGCTGCACGTGCCCGGCGCCCGGCTGTTGTCGCGCAGCATGAACCGCGCCGCGCTGGGTTCGGTGGCCGGCGCCGACGTCGTCCTGATGATGGTCGAGGCCGGCCGGTGGCTGGCGGGCGACACGCGGGTCCTGGAGGAAATAGGGAAGTCGGGCCTGACGTGCATCCTGGTTGTCAACAAGATCGATCGCCTGAAGAGCCGCGAAGAGCTCTTTCCCTTTCTCGAGGAGTGCGCCGAAAGAGGCGAGTTCGCCGAGATCGTGCCGATCTCGGCACTGCACGGGGACAACCTGGACCGCCTGGGCGAGGTCGTGGCGCAATATCTGCCCGAGGGCGATCCGCTGTATCCGCCCGAAGCGGTAACGGACCGTGACCTGAGCTTTCGAATCGCCGAGATGCTGCGCGAGAAACTGACCCTGAATACGCATCGTGAGGTCCCGTACGATCTGGATGTGGCCGTGACGTCTCTGGATACGCGCGGCAGGGCGGTGGTAGCGGAGCTTGAGGTGCGCGTCAACCGCGCCTCGCAGCGCGGCATCGTGATCGGCCGCGGCGGCTTGCGGCTCAAGGCGGCGGGCCGCCAGGCGCGCATGGAACTTCAGCGCATCTTCAAGCGCCCGTTCCATTTGCGCGCCCAGGTGCGGGTGCGCAAGAACTGGTTCAACAATCCGCGGTACTGTCGGTGAATACGGTCCGCCGCGTGGAGCTGGCCGAATCGTGGGTTCTTCACAGCCGTCCGTTTCGCGAGACGAGCCTGATCGTGGAGGCCTTCTCCCGGGAATTCGGCCGTATGGGCCTGGTCGCGCGGGGCGGGCGCAGGCCGCGTTCGGCGCTGGCGCTCGCCGCACGGCCTTTTCGGCTGCTGCTGCTTTCCTGGACCGGCAGAGGGGAGCTCGCAACGCTGACCGCCGCGGAGAGCGCCCCGCAAAACGCCGCACCGGCCCCGCCGGGCGGGGAAAGGCTTCTTGCCGCGATGTATCTGAACGAACTCGTGTTGCGCCTTACTCGGCGCGAAGACCCGCACCCGGAATTGTTCGACCACTACTCGCAGGCGCTGGGCGACCTGTGCGCGGCCGGACCGATGGAGCCGGTTCTTCGGCGCTTCGAGCTGGACCTTTTGGCTTCACTGGGATTCGGACTGAACCTCAGCCACGACATCGAGGGACGGGACCTGGCCCCCGGGGCAGCCTATTGTTATCGTATGGAACAGGGCGCCGAGGCCCTGCCGAACGGCGCGCTCACCGGCGAGGCGATGAATTTTTCCGGCGCCGAGCTTCTGGGCATAGCGCGCGGGGACTGGGGCAGCCGCAACACACGCCGCGCCGCGAGCCGGCTTTTGAAAACGGCGATTGATTTCTACCTGGAGGGGAAGCCGCTGAACACGCGCAAGGTGTTCGCGGCCATGCGATGACGATTCAACTGCTGCCGGACCACCTGGTCAACCAGATCGCCGCGGGGGAGGTCGTGGAACGCCCGGCCTCGGTGGTCAAGGAACTGGTGGAAAACAGCCTGGACGCGGGCGCGCGACGGATCGTCGTGCAGATCGAGAAGGGCGGTTCGCGGCTGTGCCGTGTTCGCGATGACGGCGTGGGTATCGCCGCGGAAGAGCTGGCGGTGGCGCTCACGCGCCACGCCACCAGCAAGATTGCCAGCCTGGACGACCTGCGCACCGTCGCCACGCTGGGATTTCGCGGCGAGGCGCTGCCCAGCATCGCCGCCGTGGCGAGGCTCACCCTGACTTCGCAGCTCGCCGGCGAGCGCAGCGGCTGGACCGTGAGCAGTTCCGGCGGCAGCACCTCCGGGCCGCGCCCGGCGGCACACCCGCAAGGCACGACCGTTGAAGTGCGCGACCTTTTCTACAACACGCCGGCGCGGCGCAGTTTCCTGCGCAAACCGGTCACGGAAACGCGGCATATCGACCGGGCGCTGCTGCGAATGGCGCTGAGCCGTTACTCCACAGGCGTGCGCTACGAAAAGGACGGCCGCCTGAGCTACGACCTTCCGCCCGCGCAAACCCGCGAGCAGGAGGAGGAGCGGATTGCGAAGCTGCTGGGCCCTCAATTCATTGAACACGCCCTGTACTTCGAGGAACAGCGCCAGGGCATGCACCTGCGCGGGTGGCTGGCGCGCCCGAAATACTCCCGCAGCCAGGGCGACATGCAGCACCTGTTCCTGAACGGGCGGGCGATTTTCGATCGCACGGTGGCCCACGCCGTGCGTCAGGCTTATGCGGACGTGATGTTTCACGGCCGCCACCCGGCCTGGCTGTTGTACCTGGAATTGGATCCCGCGCTGGTGGACGTCAACGCGCATCCCGCCAAGCTCGAAGTTCGCTTTCGGGAAGGGCGCAAGGTCCATGACGTGGTCCGGCGCACGCTGGAAGCCGTACTGGCGGGCACCCGGCCCGGCGAATCGAGCCTGGAAGAGACGACCGAAGGTGGGCGAGGCGTGGGTGGTTTTCACGGACCGGCGGAGCGCGCCGGCGCCGGCGCGCTGGCAACGCTGCTGGGCGCCTCGCCGCTTCCCCTGGGTCCAGGCCAGACCCACGCGCCCGTGCGTGAACCCCGGGCCGGGGCGTCCGAGGGAGAAATGCCGCCCCTGGGATTCGCGCTGGCGCAACTGGCGGGTATCTACATCCTGGCCGAGAACAGCGAGGGCCTGATCATCGTGGACGCGCATGCGGCCCACGAGCGGGTGGTGTACGAGCGGATGAAGGCCCAGCTCGACGACCAGGGCCTGGGCTCGCAGCTCCTGCTGGAGCCCGTTCGCCTGAGGGTCGGCCGCGAGGACATGGACACGGCCACGCGGCAGCGCGAAACCTGGAAAAGGCTGGGTTTCGTGGTGGACCAGGTGGGACCGGAGACGCTGGCGGTGCGGGAAGTCCCGGCGCTGCTGGCCGGCGGGGACGCGGAGGCCATGCTGCGCGACCTGCTGTCGGGAGCGCAGGCGCGGCAGGAGGCCGAGACGGAGGACTCAGCCGAAGAGTTGACGGGGCGGATTCACCATATCCTCGCGACGATGGCCTGCCACACTTCGGTGCGGGCCAACCGGCGGCTCACGCTGGAGGAAATGAACGCGCTGCTGCGCGACATGGAGAGGACGCCGCGCGCGGACCAGTGCAACCACGGACGGCCGACCTGGCGGGCCTTCCGCATCCAGGAACTGGACCGCATCTTCCTGCGCGGCCAGTAGGGGGCGTGCGGATAGAGGCGGTGCTCCTGAAGGGGCCGACGTGTGTGGGCAAGACGCGGCTGGTAGTGGACCTGGCGAAGCGGCTGCCGCTCAGGGTGATCAGCGTGGACTCGGCCTGCGTTTACCGCGGGCTGGACATCGGCACGGCCAAGCCGGGCCCCGAGGAGCGGCGCATTGCTCCGCATTTCCTGGTGGACCTGTGCTCGCCGGATGAGCGCTATTCGGCGGCGCGTTTTGCCCAGGACGCCCGCCGCGAGATCGCACAAGCGCGGGAACTCGGGCAGGTGCCGGTGCTGGCGGGCGGCACGATGCTGTATTTCCGGGCCCTGGAGCAGGGTCTTGCGGAGTTGCCCGGCGCCGACGCCGCGCTGCGAAGGGCCATTCAGGAGCGCGCCGGGCGAGAGGGCTGGCCGGCCCTGCATGAGCAGCTGAAGCAACTTGACCCCGCGGGTGCCGCCCGCATTTCGCCCAACGACGGCGCCCGCATTGAACGGGCGCTGGAGGTGCTGCGGCTGACGGGGCGGCCGATCAGCGAATTCTGGCTTGACGCTTCCGGAACCGTGCCGCACGGTTATCTGAAATTCGCGCTGATTCCCGAAGACCGCAGCGCTTGGCGGCGGCGTATCGAGGAGCGCTTCGACGACATGATGAAGAGGGGCTGGCTGGATGAAGCGCGGGCCCTGCATGCGCTCAAGCTCGATCCGGGCCTGCCGGCCACGCGGATTGCGGGCTACCGGCAGTTGCTGGAGCATCTCGACGGGCACTTTTCGCTGGAGGAGGCGAGAGTGCGCGGAATCCGGGCCACCAAGGCGCTGGGCAGGCGCCAGCTGACCTGGTTGCGGGCCGAGCGGGACATCGTCCGCCTTGTTGCGGAAAATCCCCGATTCGCCACGCAGGTGGAAAACGAAATCCACTCGCACTGGCATATTGGCGAAGGGCTGGCCACACCCAGGAAAGATTGCAAATGATCGGCGACTAGGCGCTGTTGGCGCGATGCGGAAAAACTCGTCAAAAACGCCGAATTTCGATATTGGCGCAGCACAGGCCTTGCATCATTCTTGCCTTGACCAGCAAAACAATGCCCCGAAGGCCGCGGCTCGCGAGCCGGGCGTCGGGGGTCCGCCAAGGAGCCTCCTATGGAAACCCGCCAAGACCTGCAGAACCGGTTTCTGAACGCACTTCGCAGAAGCAGGGCGCGCGTTTACGTGTTCCTGGTCAATGGCATCAAGCTCAAGGGCGTGATTGGGGGCTTTGATATGTTCGTGATCCTGCTGCACAATGGCGTGAGCCAGATCGTGTACAAGCACGCCATATCCGCCATCGTCCCCGTTCGCCAGCAGGACCTGGACAGCATTCTGCGCGAGGAGCAGGCGTAGGGTGCAGGCCTCCGTCGTTTGATCGAGAACCTGCCCGACCAGAGGGCCATCCTGCTGGTGCCTTCGGGCGATGACGCCCGAAGGCTGGAATTCGAGTCGCTGGCCGCTTCGGCCGGCGCCCAGGTCGCGGGCACCGTTACCGCGCAACTGCGCCGGCCCGATCCGCGCACCCTGATCCGCAGCGGCAAGCTCGAAGAACTCCGGATCCGGTGCGCGGAATTCGCGCCCGTGCTGCTGGTCGTGGACTTCACGCTGAGTCCTTCGCAGGAGCGCAACCTCGAGCGGGCGCTGAACTGCCGGGTTGTAGACCGCACCAGCCTGATCCTCGACATTTTCGCCCTGCGGGCGCGCAGCCGGGAGGGCAAGCTGCAGGTGGAACTCGCCCAGCTCCGGCACCTGTCAACGCGCCTCGTGGGCGGCTGGACCCACCTTGAACGGCAAAAGGGCGGTATCGGACTGCGCGGCCCCGGCGAAACCCAGCTGGAGACCGACCGCCGCCTGGTGTCCCAGCGAATCCGGCGCCTGGAAACCCAGCTCGACGGCGTCATGGCGCGCCGGCGCCTGGGAAGGGCCCGCCGCAAGCGTTCCGATTCCGCGCTCGTTTCCCTGGCCGGATACACCAACGTCGGCAAGTCCACGCTCTTCAACCGCCTGGCCGGAGCCACGGTAACCGCCCATGACCGGCCCTTCGATACACTCGATCCCACGATACGGCGGATTGGGCTCCCGCACGGTCAGGAAGTCCTGCTTTCCGACACCGTGGGCTTTATCCGCGATCTTCCGCACGAGCTGATCGCGGCGTTCAACTCCACCCTGGAGGAGATCGCCTCCGCCGACCTGATCCTGCACGTGATAGACGCTTCCGCCTCCGACCAGGTGGAGCGGATCGACGAGGTCGAACGGGTGCTGGAAGAAATCGGAGCGGGCGACACGCCGCTGCTCCGCGTATTCAATAAGGCGGATATAATTCCCGGAGGGTTGCAAGCGGTCGATGGCGACTGCGGCGCGGCCTGGATCTCGGCGCTCTGCGGCGCCGGTGTGGAAGAGTTGCTTGCAAAGGTTGCACAGCGTTTGTCGGCGGGGCGGCTGCGCCGCACGGTCCGGCTAAGCGCCGGTCAGGGAAGGCTCCGGGCATTGCTCTATCGCCGCGGCCGCGTACTCCGCGAACGACTGTTGCCCGGCGGAGGTTGGACACTGGATTTGGAAATGACACGCCGAGCTTACGAAAAACTGGCCAGCCGCGAGGACATCGGTGCGGCCTAGGCGCTTATTGACGAGCACAACACGGAAAATCTGATATGGCTTGGAACGAACCGGGCGGTGGTAACGGTTCATGGAATCGGGGCGGCCGCCAGCAACCCGATCTGGAAGATGTCGTCCGCGATACGCTGAAAAAGCTCTTCGGCGGACTCGGCGGCGGAGGCAAGCGGTCTTATCGCGGCACGCTGATATGGGCGCTGGCAATCATTATTGGCCTGTGGTCCCTCTTCGGCCTCTACCGGGTCGATGAGGCCGAGCGCGCGGTTGTGCTGCGGTTCGGCGAACACGCCAGGACCACAGGGGCCGGCCTGCGCTGGCACGTCCCGTGGCCCATCGAGAGCGTGGAAAAAATCAACGTGGCCGAAGTCAACAACTTCAGCCAGAAGACCCGCATGCTGACGGCCGACGAGAACATCGTCGAAGTCGATCTTGTGGTGCAGTACCAGCGTACCCAGCCCGAGGACTTCCTGTTCAACGTTCGCGTGGCCGAGGAAACACTGGGCGATGTCAGCGAAAGCGCCATCCGCGAGATCATCGGCAAAAACCAGATGGACTATATTCTGGGAGAAGGCCGCAGCGACATCGCCCAGCGCACCGAGGATCTGATTCAGCAGACCCTGGACGATTACGGAGCCGGTATCGGCGTTACCCAGGTGAACCTGCGCGACGCCAACTACCCCCAGCAGGTCGAAGCGGCCGTGCAGGACGCAATCAAGGCGCGCGAGGATAAGGAGCGGCTGGCCTTCGAGGCGGAGGCCTACGCCAATGATGTCGTGCCCAGGGCCCGGGGAGAAGCCGCCCGCCGGATTCAGGATGCCGAGGCGTACAAGGCCGAGGTGATTGCGAACGCCGAAGGCGAGGCGCAGCGCTTCGAGAAGCTTCTCGCGGAGTACCAGAAGGCGCCGGAAGTGACGCGGGATCGCCTGTATATCGAAGCGCTGGAGGAACTTTACGGGGACTCCAGCAAAGTACTGATGGATGCCGAGGGCAGCGGCAACCTGCTTTACCTGCCGCTGGATCAACTCATCAGGCGCGGGGCGGGCTCGGAACAGTCGCCGACTGCGTCGACCGACGGGAGTTCTCGGGTAACGGAAAGGGATGAAGCGCGGCGTCGCCGCGGAGGACCGGGATCATGAAACCAAGTGGTTGGATTGCCTTGACGATATTGGCCGTTGTTACTGTGTGGGGCACTGTGTTTTCGGTGGACCAGCGCGAGCACGCGATACGTTTCCGGTTCGGAGAGATCGTGGAGACGGATTACGCGCCGGGCCTGCATTTCAAGTTCCCCTTCGTCAACAACGTGCAGAAATTCTCGAATCAGATCCTTACGATCAACAGTCCGCAGGAAGCTTTTCTGACGGAGGAGAAGAAAAACCTGATCGTTGATTTTTTCGTCAAGTGGCGGATTTCCGATGTGCGCCAGTTCTATACCGATTTGCTGACCGAATCCCGCGCCCAGCAGAGACTGCTTGAAATCATCAAGGACGACATCCGCGCCGAGTTCGCCAAGCGCACCGTTCCCGAAGTGGTGTCGGCGGAACGCCGTGAACTGATGTTCGAGATGCTGACCAACGCCCGGCGTGCCGCGAGCGAGTTCGGCATCGAAGTTGTTGACGTGCGGGTGAAACGCATCGAGTTCCGTGACGAGGTCAGCGAATCGGTTTTCCAGCGGATGCGCCAGGAACGGGCCCGCGTGGCCTCGGAATTGCGTGCCGAGGGTGCGGAGATGGCCGAACAGATTCGCGCCGACGCGGACAGGCAGAAGACCGTGATCATCTCCAGTGCCTACAGGGAAGCCGAGATCCTGCGCGGCGAAGGCGACGCGAACGCGGCGGAAACCTACGCCAACGCCTACAACAAGGACCGTGAGTTCTACTCGTTCTACCGGAGAATCAACGCCTACCGCAACGCCTTTGGCGCCGAGGGCGACCTGCTGGTGCTGGACAGCGAGAGTGATTTCTTCCGCTACCTGAACCGGTCGGAAAGCAGGGAATAGCCCCGCCCGCCAAGTTCCGTGGTGGCGGGGGCGTCCCGCCCTCGGACTCGCACGCTGATGCCTGATGCCTCAACCTCCGCCCGCGGCGTTGTCCTGATCGGCGCCCAGTGGGGCGACGAGGGCAAGGGCAAGGTGGTGGACCTGATTGCCGGCCGCTGCGACGCCGTCGTTCGCTTTCAGGGCGGACACAACGCCGGGCACACGGTCATTCACGATGGCGAGACGCTGGTGCTGCACCTGCTGCCCAGCGGCATCCTGAACCCCCGCGTGGAATGCCTGATCGGGAACGGCGTGGCCCTGTATCTGCCGCAGCTCTTCAGGGAGCTTGCTTCAATCCGGGAGCGCGGCGTGGACCCGGCCGGCCGGCTGTTCGTGAGTCCGGACTGCCCGCTGATTCTCCCCTCGCACATTGCCCTTGACCGCGCGCGCGAAAGCCACGCCGGCCGGGCGCGGATCGGGACGACCGGACGCGGCATCGGTCCGGCGTACGAGGACAAGGCGGCGCGCCGGGCGGTTCGCGCCGGCGAACTGTTTGCGCCGGAAGCGTTCCGGCGGCGGCTGGGGGCTGCCCTGGACCTGCACAATTTCATGCTGGAGAACTACTACGGGGCGGAAACGGTGGACCCGGACCAGGTAGTGGAAGAATGGCTCGCGCTGGCCGGGGAACTGCGCCCCCTGATTGCCGACGTTGCCGGCCGTCTGGAAAGGCTGAATGCCCAGGGCAGGGCGGTGCTCTTCGAAGGCGCCCAGGGCGTGATGCTGGATATCGACCACGGCACTTATCCCTATGTGACTTCCTCGAGCACCGTGGCTGCCGGCGCCCTGGCCGGCACCGGCGCCCATCTCGCGCAACTCAGGGAGGTCGTGGGGGTCGTGAAGGCCTACACCACGCGGGTTGGCGAAGGGCCTTTCCCGACCGAATTGCAAGACGAGGTGGGCGAGCGTCTGGCCCGCGAGGGCGCGGAGTGGGGCGCGACCACCGGTCGCCCGCGCCGCTGCGGCTGGTTCGACGCCGTGGCGGTGCGTTCGGCCGCACAGCGGGGCTCCATCGACAGTCTTTGCATCACGAAGCTGGACGTGCTCGACGGCGTGCATCCGCTGCGGATCTGCACCGGATACCGAACGGAAGGAGGAGCGATCGATACGCGCCCGGTGCTCATGAACCGGTACGCGGAGTGCGAACCGTGCTACGAGCAGATGGACGGTTGGAGCGGCCGCACCCGCGGCATCTCCCGCTGGGAAGACCTGCCCGCCGGCGCACGCGCCTACATCGAGAAGCTGGAAGCCCTGGTGGGACTTGAAGCCTGTATCGTGTCAACCGGACCGGCGCGCGAGGAAACGATCGTTCGCCGCCACCCCTTCGATTCGTGAGGCGACACCGGCACCGGTTCAGCTCTCGCTGACCCACTCGCCTCCGATCGTTCGGCTGTAGCCTCGAAACTCCGCTATCTTCGCGCCTTGATCATCCGTTACGGTCACGTCGAAGATGCCGTTGCGGCCGTACCGGGCCCGGCCGGACGCATGCGCGGTAAGGCGGGCCCCGGCGCTCACTTTCTCGATGAACGAAATGGAGCAATGCATGGCTGTTGCCTGCCGGTTCAGGCTGTTGCAGGCGAAGGCGAAGGCCGTGTCGGCCATGGCGAATATCAGCCCGCCATGACACACACCGTGGCCGTTGAGCATGTCGGGCCCGACGGTGAGGTGCACGCAGGCCTCGCCCGGGGTGACTTCGCCGAGTTCCAGGCCCATTTCCTTCGACGCGCGATCGTTGGCCCACATGAGCCGGGCGCAGGCTTGCGCCAGTTCGAGTTCGGTCTTGCTCATCTGCGGTCCGGCACCTTGCGGATTGGTGCCGAGAAGAGGACTCGAACCTCCACGGGGTTGCCCCCACTGGCACCTGAAGCCAGCGCGTCTGCCAATTCCGCCACCTCGGCACGATGTTGCCTTGCGAACCCGGCGCGGTTACCTGCCGCCGGGGCGCCAAGGCGCTTGGAACAGGCCGGAATTTTGCGTTTTAGCGCTCCATATGTCAATGATCTCCCCGGTTTACGAATATGCCGACCGCGATCGAACAACGCGTAATCTCTGAAACGGGACTACGGGCGTTCTGGTCCGATCGCGTGCGCAGGCATGCCGGGAGAATCGCCGCGCGTCCTCCATCCTCCGGAGAGCGGGAAGACCTGCGGGAGCTGCCGCTGGTGACCATCGACGGCGCCAACGCACGCGATTTCGACGATGCCGTCCTCGCCGAGCCCGCCGGCTCCGGCTGGCGCGTCATCGTGGCGATCGCCGACGTTTCGCACTACGTGCGTCCGGCGGATCCACTGGACCGGGAGGCCGCCCGGCGCGGCGTGTCGGTGTATTTCCCGGGCTCGGTGTTGCCGATGCTGCCCGAAGTGCTTTCCAACGATCTGTGTTCCCTCAAGCCCGGTGTGGATCGGCTCTGCCTGGCCTGCGAAATGCGTCTCGATGCCCGCGGACATCTCAAGTCCTGGCGGTTCTTCCGCGCCATCATGCGGTCGGCCGCCAGGCTTACGTATTCGGGCGTGCACAGCGCGATCGAGGCAGGCGACGCGAAGGCTCGCCGCGAACTGGGCGCTCTGCTGGAACCGGTGGAACGGCTCTACGCGGTCTGGCGCCTGCTCGCCGTTGGCCGCCGCCGCCGCGGTGCGCTGGAGGTGGACCTGCCGGAAACCCGGGTCAGCCTGGGACCGGGCGGCGAAATGCGATCGATGGAGCAGGTCGAGCGCTACGACGCCCACAGAGTCATCGAGGAACTGATGATCACCGCCAACGTCGCCACCGCCCGATTCCTGGGCAGGGCGCGAATGCCCGCGCTGTACCGCGTGCACTCGCCGCCCGACGCTGACGGTTTCGAGGAACTGCGGCACCTTTACTCCGGCGCCGGACATTCGCTCTCCGAGGCGGCCGCGCGCAATCCCGATGAGATCAACCAGGCGCTGCGGGCGCTTGTAGGTCAGCCTGCGTACGAGGCGATCGCCGTGGCTACGCTCAAGTGCATGCAGCAGGCCTGTTACCAGCCGGCCAATATCGGTCACTACGGCCTGGCGCTGAAGTCCTACACGCACTTCACGTCGCCGATTCGCCGCTACCCGGACCTGCTGGCGCACCGCGCGATCAAGCACCTGATCGACGGAGGCCGCGGCGAGGCAGCGCCGCTGCGCGGCAACGAACTGGCGCAAACGGGCTTAGCCTGCTCGGAAAAGGAACGCCTGGCGGAGAAAGCAATGCGATCGGCGGTAAAGGCTTACAAGCTGCGCTATCTGTCCGGCTGTCTCGGCGACACCCTGGACGCCGTCGTGTCGCATGCAACCGGCAAGGGACTGTTCGTGCAGGTGCCGGAGGTCGGCATGAAGGGATTGATACCGCGCTGGCGCCTGCCTGCCCGGCACGGTCGCCGCCGCGCCCGCGACAGGCGGGGCGGTCAGGGCCTGCATGGCTTTAGCCTGGGCCAGCAGGTGCTAGTGCGCGTTGCTCGAGTGGACGAGGACCGGGGGCACCTCGACCTCGACCTGTTTTCAGCTTGAATTGCAGACCATTTCGGCGCAATAGCCGCGACTCATAAGGGCGCGCGCTATGGCTACGCGTTGCTCTTCGCCCCCCTATGGCTCTTTCAGCCGTTCAAGGGTCTTTGAGTCGACTACCTCCGCGCGGCCCACACCGCCAACGGGTCAAGGCCGGCGGACGATCCGAAACTGCTCAACGCAAATTCTGTAATTGTGCTACGACATGGGTGGGACTGAAGCAGCTGCTGGGTTCTTATGCAGCCGGACCAGATCGGAGACGATCATCACGGTTTGTTCCAGCGGCAGATCGTAGATTTTCAGCTCGGCCCGCTTTGCTGTCGGGACAAAGGCATAGCCTCTTGCCAACATTAGAGCTCTGGCCACTGCGGGATCTTCGACGGCTAACGCCAATTTGTTAGGTAGCAAGAGTGTCTTCCACTGCAGAAGTGTTTCCGCCAGCGCCTGTTCTACCTCGATCTTTGAGGACCCACTTGCCGCAAGCCATTTCTTGGCCCTGGTCAGTTCTTGCGCCAACCAGGCAGCCTCAATTTCTAAGCGCTGATCAAGATCCAATGGTTCTCTTTGGCGTTGCTTGAATTGGCGTGAAAGCTCAATTTGACCCTCCATCAGTTGCCAGTCAACATTCGTCAACGCGCGCTGCTGATGCTCAGCCAGGAGCAATGTCAGGGGCAGAGGAGACATTGCGGAGCGCCGAAAACTAATCGCTGGAATCTCGTCCCAAGGCAAGTTTCTCTCGGAAGTCCGATCAGCTATGGAAGAACCGAACACACGCGTCAACATCCGTCCTAATGGCCAGTTTCCGTCGACGGCGGGAAGCAGGATGTCCGGTTCTACTCCGTGACTCTGGATACCGTCGCCGGTAATGCGGTAGGACTTGTGGGTGGTGATAGTTAGCGTCGCGTTTCTTGAATCGCCTCTAGACTTGACCCTAATCGCATAGTTGGAATTCATCGTGCCTTTGCCAAGGGTTCGCTGTCCGACCACGACTCCGCGCCCATAATCTTGTATCGCGGCCGCAAAAATCTCGGAACCTGAAGCACTTCTCTGGTTCACCAAAACCGCTAGTGGGCCATTCCAGATGACTGGCTGTTTCCTGTTATGAAGCACCCGTACCCGTCGTTTTTGGTCGCGCCACTGAAAGATCGGGCCTTTTCCCACAAACATTCCGGCCAAGAGGAGAGCCTCGTCACCCTTACCTCCGGGGTTGTTTCGCAAGTCCACCACCAGCCCATCCACTCCCTTGGCCTTCAACTGATCAATCAACTGTTCAACATCGCGGGCACAGTTGCGGTAGAACTCGCGAAGGCTAATCGTCCCGATGCTTAACGTTTCTGCGCCCCGCTTTACTCCATGTATCCTCTGTCCTAAGCGCATCTGCGTTGGATCTTGTACTACTACCTCCGCGCTCACTTCATGCGATTCGCCTTCCTCGGTATTCTTCTTGGCCCCCTGCAGATACTCAAGTGTGCTGACACGCTGCATTCTCACTTTGAATGGTTCGATTCCTCCATCGCGCCGCAGAAAGCGCACGGCGATTGGTGTGCCAGCACGCCCGTACATCAACTCGTTCGCATCCCCAAGGGACCATCCCGTAATGTCCACGATCGTACCGTTTCCATATGGATCAATTCCGATGATCTGGTCGCCTGCCAGCGGTCCTCTCCCAGAGGCCGCCGGACTTCCCGGAAGCACCTTTCGTACGACGATCCGATCATTGTCAACGCCGAGGAGCACTCCAACACCTCCAAGGGCCCTAAGTGGTTCGTTATTAGACAACTGGAAGGAATTGAGCGACGAGTAACTTGAACGCGAATCAAGGGCACGGGCAAACGAGTCAATGAACAGGGGGACTGGAGATTCGGACTCAAGCTGCTCTTTATTGCGTTGCAGATTGTAACGATGTCGCAGAATAGCGCTGGCTGCCTCGTAATTCCGATTATCCAGCATCAGATTGATTAGTTCGTGGCGCACCCGGTCCCGCCACAGCGCCTTTAGTTCGACTGTATCGGCCGGCCGCGGTACATGGGACCGGTCTAGTATCCACTCCCCCGAGGAGGAAATAGACGGATGACTGCTCAGATAATCCTGTGCAGAGTCCAGAAATTCTGCCCGACGACGTTTATAAAGGTGGTAAATCTCAAAAACCGCGTCCAGTTGTTGCTGCCGCATCGCCTGACCTAGGTGATGCCCATGCCGGCTGCGGAATTGCTCTTCGTCTTCGCTTGTGAAATACAGCTGCTCACCGTCAAGGGTGTTCAGGTAGTTCTCCAGCGTAGCAAGCGAAATGCGGTTATCCACGTTAATGTTGGAATAGTGATTTTCTTCGGCGTAGCGCACGGCCAACGCGGCAGCTTCGCCTTCCGTTTGCTCACCTAATCGCGAAATCGGGGCGCAAGAAGCTAAAAACACTAATAGCCAAAGGGCAGACAGCTTGCGGATGCTACGCGTCCACCACAGCGAACAAGGGGCTTTGCCTGTACAATGGGCAAAAGGAACTTGGCATTTCTCTCGCAAGTTACTGGCCTGACAAGTTGGCGTAAGACCCGTCAAACAACTCCTCCGGGAAGAGAAATTCTGGAACTGGCAATGCCCGAAATGTGATCGCGTCTTGGCGGGGCTCTACATTCAAGAACGCGGTGGAATCGCCCCACACAAGAACTATAACAACACCCATTGCTAGGAGTGTAAAAAATCAGATGTACGCATCTCGAAATTTTCTCATGCGGAAACGGCAAGTAAACAGAGCGGGATAAAACTGCCCTCCTTAGTTGCGAAGCCGCGTGAAGACCAGAATTCATTGATGGCACATACTGGACACCACTTGAGTGACAAAGCATTGCCCTCTGTCGGCAAAAAGAAGGGGTAGTTTCATTCACAATGTCGTACGCTGCGCGCAAGCTCAGTGTTCTCAGTCACGAACACGTGCAATTGTACGGAGCGCGCACGCTGATCCAACCCCACGCGCAGGGTCGAACTCGCCGCGATAATAATGTCTCCCCGACTAGTTATGTACAGGAATTCGATTTGCCATCATATCCGCGCGGTAGATGTCCCATCTCAAGCTGGAACCTTGGAATCTGAACATCGCTGAACCTGAGGGGTCAGTAAGTGTAGGAGAACTCGTCCAAATTACAATAATTTCGGGGTAGCTACTTAGCACGCTACTTACTAGATGCCGACCGCCAGGTCCGGCCGGATTATCGCGCCAGACGATTAGCAGCAAGGCATCAACAGTGCCAGAATCTTCAGCTACCTCTAGTACATTGATATAAGCGTCAGGGATTTGTTCGTCGAACCAATCAAAAATGCCGCAAGAAGAGATTGTCAATCCAGCGATTAGGATTGCGGTCACCCTAGGAATAAGGTTTGCGGGCCTTGGATTGGTGCTGGTTCTACGTTCAGTCGGTGCTGACGTGACTGTATTCCAAAAAGACCACGAGGATCCGGTATTTTCGCGGACCGTTTTTTTGTTCTCTGAATTCATAGCCCCTCCTTTTTTGGATCAACCACCGGCGCATATAGGCGCCGGGCCGTGTAAACACACGCACAGGTAAGGCGAGAATTCCTGCCTATTCGCCCCCGGCGGGTTTGCAAATCCCACCGTTTTGCCGGACTGTTCTATTTGGCAGGCAACCCGGCAGGGCTGCCTGTGCTGTGCCTACAAGCCTGAATATATCACGACGAGAGGAGCCTTGTCCAATGTATGTATGTAGAGGCAGTTGCTGTAAAGGCAGTCGCGCTGTCGGGTATGCCAGACGCGTTCACGAGCCGTGGCGCAACATCTCGCCCTTTTCGCAATTCACGATCAAGTCCACCCGACCGGGAGCCCTCACGCGAAGGAATGGCTTCCACGGATCAAAGCCCCGCCGCCTACTGCTTCTCCTGCCACATCGCCCGCGTGTCGATCAAAGGACGCACCCGGTAACAATCCCGCAGCCTGACCTTCAGCTGGCCCGAGTCTAGACCCTTATCGGAACTGTGCGCCGGCCATCGCCGAAAGCAATGCTGGATTAGCTGTGCGGCCCCGCTCCCCGCGGGAGGCCGCCGGCGCACATCGATTTTGCCGTCCGCTCGCTGCTCAACGGCTGCTCGATGCGTGATCTCTTAGGGTTGGTGGCGGATAACCGGATTCCGGCGAACCACCTTATTGCTCATGCGGAGGCCTTGCGCGTTACCCGCAAGCCAGTCGTTGCCTATCTGCCCCAATTGACCTTGCAGGGATGATTGCCGCCGGATGCGCCGGAGACGCTGCCACGGAAACGAATCAGGCAGTTTTGAGAGAGGGACTATTCGGAGGCGACCGCCGCCACCGGCGTTAAGCGGGCAGTGTGGCTGGCCTTAGCGGCCACGTGTCCACCCCCCGCCCAGCGCTTGGTACAAGTTTATGATCGCATTGAAGTAGGCGCGCCTGTTGCTCAGCACGTTGTTGCGCGCGCTGTACAGGAAGTCCTGGGCGGTCAGGACCCGCTGGTAGTCGGTCACGCCTTCGCGGTAGCGCACTTCCGTGATCCGCAGCGATTCCTCGGCGCGCTTCAGGTCTTCCAGGGCGATCTTGTGGAGCGATTCCAGCAACTCGATATTGCCGAGCGCGATTTCGATGTCGTTGAACGCGCGGATCACGGTCTGCCGGTAACTGGCCAGCGACGACTCCATCTGCAGCAGGGCGCTTTCCCGCGCGCGGCCGCGCCGGCCAAAGTCGAACACGTTCTGCGCCAGCGAGGCGCCTACGCCCACCGAGAACGTGTTGTCCGAGGTCAGTTCCTTGAGCGAGTCGCTGGCGGTACTGGTCGACCCGGTCAGCGAAATGCTCGGCAACAGCGCGTTGCGGGCGATGCCGACGTTGGCGCGCGACCGGCGCAGGTTGAGTTCCGCCTGCACGATGTCCGGGCGTCGCACGAGCAGTTCCGACGGAAGGCCGGGCGCCACCCTGGGCGTTTGCAGGCCCTCCAGCGTCGTGGCCGTAATGTTGAATCCCCTCACAGGCTCCGCCAGCAGGATGGCCAGCGCCGCGCGCGCCGCGTACTCTTCCTGGCGGTTTTGCGCCACCGCGTTGCGCTGCCGCTGCACCTGGATCTGCTGCTGGAGCGCGTCGATGGGGGTCAGGACCCCCGCATCCACCTTCGCTTGCGTGAACCGCTCGATGAACTCCGCGGTCCGGAGGTTGCGCCTGGCAAGTTCGATCTGGTCGCGCGCGTGGAGGATCCGAAAGTAGGTGGAAGCGGCAAGCACCCGGATGTTCAACTGCGTACTGGCGAGTTGGACCACGGCGGACTCATACGAGGCTTCGGCCAGATCGTAGCGGTAGGGCTTGCTGAGAATGTCCGCGTAGGCCACGCCCAGTCCCAGGCTCGCGGATTCGGTATGGCCATCGGAAAAGTCGCCGCCCGGCGGTTCAAAGCCGCTGTAGGAAGCGCCGGCGTTGAAGTCCACGATCGGCGTGGGATATAGGTCGAAGCCCGCGTCAATCAGCGCCAGTTGCGCCTGACGGAAGCTGCGCTCGGCGTTCTGGAGGTCGAGATTGCGCTCCTCGACGAGTTGCATGATCGCGCTCAGCTCCTCGCTCCCGAACGCTTCCCACCATTCCTCGCCGGGCCACTCGCCGACGGCGGTGTCGCCCCAATCCGGAGGAACGTCGCCATCGAGCGCCGGCATCGACGCGGTGCCGCAGCCAATCAGGGCAAGTGCGGCCATTACGGGAAGGATGCGGGAGGGAAAAGTCATGGAATTGCTCCGTTATTGCGCCGCAAGCGCCACCACCGGGTCGAGCCGCGCCGCCCGTCTCGCCGGTGCGAACCCGAACAGCAGGCCCGTCAACGTGGCGCAGGAAAGACCGATGAGTACGATTTGAGGCGTAAAGAAGATTTGCACCGGGGTGACAGCGCTCAACAGGGTGCCCAGAGCAATGGCCAGGAGCAGTCCCGCCAGGCCGCCCAAACCGGACACGACAATCGCCTCGCAGACGAACTGCATCAATATGTCGCGCTGCCGCGCACCGGTTGCCATGCGCACGCCGATCTCGCGGGTTCGCTCGGCCACGGACGCGAGCATGATGTTCATGATGCCGATGCCGGCCACGACCAGCGAGATTCCGCCTATGGAGCCGAACAGCAGTTGCATGATCATGGCCGCGGCGTTCTCTGCCTCGATAAGCGCGGCCTGGTTCTGGATGTCGAAGTCCCGGGAACCGTGGCGGCGGGTCAAAAGGGTCGATATTTCTTCCTGTGCGGATCTGACGAGCTCGGTGTCCGTCACCAGGATGTTGATCGAGTTCAGGTTTTCGCGATTGAACAAACGGACCGCGCCCGTCATGAGCGGCAGGTAGGCGGCGCGGGCCCGAAAATCGAAAGCCGCAAACGTTCCGGTGGGTCGTTCAAGGACTCCGATCACCTGGATCGGCGACCTGTTGACCAGTACGTATTCTCCGATGGGATTGGCTTCCTCCCCGAACAGCTCGCTTGCCAGGCTGCCGCCCAGGACCATGACCGGAGCGTAATCGCCGTCTTGCGCTTCGGTGAAGAAAGTGCCCTGCGCCAGTGTCCTGTTTCCGTCCTCCATTGCCTGGCTGGTAGTCGCGATCAGGAATGTCCAGGTTTCCTCCCCACCCGCAACCATGCTCCCCGATCCCGTCATTTGCGGCGCCACCGAGAGCAGATTCGGCACCTGCTCGCGGATTGCTGCGGCATCCTGAAGCGTCAGGGGAGAAGCCTGCTGGTTCTGGTCAGTGGAGGACGTGACCGTGAGGCTCGCGCCTCCGAGAGCACTAAAATTGTCCAGTATGGCGCGCCGAACCCCTTCGGCCACGCCCAGCATGGCGGTGACCGATAGCACCCCGATGATGATGCCCAGCAGCGTGAGCGCGGTGCGGAACTTGTTACCGCGCAGCGTGCGCAAGGCGGTGCGCGCACTTTCCTGCAGCGACAGCGCCGGTGCGCGCACGCCGGCGGTGCGCTGCGGCGCCGCATGACCGGGACCGGCACTGGAACCGGCGCGGTTCCCGTTTCCGGTCCGCGTATCCGCCGTCACCCGCCCGTCGAGCAGTTCGATGCGCCGCCGCGCGTGCGCCGCCACCGCGGCGTCATGCGTGACCACGATTACCGTGTGGCCCTGGTTGGCCAGCGCCTCCAGTTGCGCGAGGATCTCCTTGCCGGTGCGGGAGTCCAGGGAACCGGTCGGTTCGTCGGCGAGAATCACCCGCCCGCCGTTCATCAGGGCCCTGGCGATGGCCACGCGCTGCTGCTCGCCGCCCGAGAGTTCCGTGGGCTGATGCCCGAGCCGGAGACCCAGACCGAGCCGCGACAGCAGTTCCGTGGCGCGCTTCAGCCGGGTTTGCTTGCGGGTGCCTGCGTAAATCGCGGGAATTTCGACGTTCTCACGCGCCGTGGCCATCCCGAGAAGATTGTAGTTCTGAAAGATGAAACCAAAGACTTCACGGCGCAGGCGGGCACGCTGGTCGGGACCGGCGGTGTGGGCCGGCCAGCCATCGTAGTAGTACTCCCCGCCGCTGGGACGGTCCAGGCAGCCGATGATATTCATCAGGGTGGTCTTGCCGGATCCTGAAGGCCCCATGATGGCCAGGAACTCGCCGGCTTGGATATCCAGCGTCACGCCGTCGAGCGCATTCACCTCTCCGCCGCCGATGAAGTAGTGGCGGCTGACGTTGCGCAAGCGGATCAAGGGGCTGGGGGCGTCCATCATTCCGGGCAGGTCGGTATCCGCGTCAAGTCTCAGGCGGCTTGCCCGCAAGAAGGCATCAGGGGCGCGTCTGCGACCGGTGCGCCGACCGGGCTTACCAGACCCGGCGTCCGCCGAATCCTCCGAAACCCATATTGGGCACGGAAGATTGATTTACTCCGCTCACGACCAGTTCGCCCTCGGAAAGACCGGATACCACTTCGGCTTCCACATTGTTGCTGAAGCCGATCTGCACCTCTCTGGTCTCGATCGCACCTTCCGCGTCCACCACCTGCACGGTAGCCGGCCGCGCCGGACTGTCCGCGTCCCGGTTGCCGCCCTCGAATCGCCTGTTTTGGGCTTCCCCGCCGCCCCACCAGGGGTTGTTGCCGCCCCGGAACCGCCGGCCGCCCCATGGGCTGCCACCGGCGCGCTGCGCATTGCGCATCGCAAATTGACCGGCGGCGCTCATCGCGCCATCTCCCGGTGCGAAAGTCAGCGCCCCCAGCGGCACCTTCAGCACATCGCGCGCCGAACCGGTCAGGAAAAACACCTTGGCGCCCATGCCCGGCATCAGCAGGCCGTCCGCATTGCCCACTTCCAGCAGCGCATCGAAGTACGTGAGTCCGCCCATGCCGCCGCCGGCCTCGGGAATGGGAGAAACCTCCAGCAACCGGGCATTCCACCGCCGTGCGCCACCGCTCACTGTCGTGAAATACGCTTCCATGCCGGAAGACAGCCGGGCCACATCCGCCTCCGGAATCTTGGCGATTACGCGGATACTGCTCAAATCGCCGATCTGCAATATGACAGGCGCCGTCTGCATGGCGTTCAGCATCTGCCCCTCTTGCGCCAGCACCTTCACGATCGTGCCGTCAGCGGGTGAGGCGATCCGGGTGTAGTTCAACTCCGCCCTCGCTTCTTCCAGTGAGGCGCGGGCCTGATCGATCTGCAGATAATGCCGGGCCAGTGCGGCCTCGGCCTGCGCCAGACTCAACTCCGCCCGGTCGAAATCGACTTCGGTCGTCGCCCGCGCTTCCATCAACCGCTTCTGGCGCTGAAGGTCCGCCCGGGACAGTTCCAGGCTGGCGACTTGCGAGTCGGTGTTCGCTTCCAGGGCCTGCAGGCTGGCCTCCTGCGAGCTCACACGCTGGCTCTGGATGAAGCTGTCGATTTCCGCCAGCAGGTCGCCTTCGGAAACGACGTTGCCCAGCTTGACGTGCAATTTGTTCAACTGCCCCGTAACCCTGGCGCCGACATCCACGGAATTGCCGGGCTCCAGCGTGGCGGAGGCGGCTACGGCGTTCTCGATATCGCCGCGTATGACAGGTACCGTGGCCGGGGCCTGCGGGGCTTCTTCCGGGTCCGGCAAGGCGAACCAGGCCACCAGCAAAATTACCACTGCGGCGACTGCCGATTTGCCCCAATTTCGCACCAGCCAGCCGGCAACGCCGCCGCGCGATTTATTCACGCCTTCCCCTGTGGTTGCCATGCGATTTCGTCCTCCGACTCCATGAAGCCGCCGTCCACAAACAGGTTACCGCAAGACCTTACGTCACCCTTATGAAATGGATGCGGCAAGAGGCGTATCGGTTGCCTTATGCCCGCGCGAAGGCCATCCGTCCGTGGCTTTGCGGCATATACTCAACGTATGCGGCCGATCTCCAGTGCAAGGAAAGTACGTGACCTGGGAATTCGTGCCGCGCTGTGCATCACAGCCGCTTTCCTCGCCTGCGCGGCCTTTGAGCAGCCGGCTCTCAATATCACGCAAATCTCGATCACCGACAGTCAGATTCTGATCGAATTCAACCGGCCGGTCGTCCCGCTGGGGCGCATGGAACGCAATGCGGAAGAGCTGCCGATCACGATTTCGCCGGAAGTGAACTGCCACTGGCGCTGGGTCAGCACGCAGGCGCTGGCCTGCAACCTGGATGCGAAGGATTACCTCAAGCCCGCGCGGGAGTATGTCGTTACCGTGGAACCCGGAATACGGGACATGGACGGGACCACGATCGGAGGGACGGTTACCCGGTCGAGGGTTACGCAATTGCCGGAGGTGTCCTGGTCATGGGTAAGGACGTGGATGCATCCGGGCGTGCCGGTGTTCCACACCCGGTTCAGTCAGCCCGTCACGCGGGATTCGGTCGAGTCCAGCGTGTATTTCAGGATTGCAGGTCTTGAGGAACCTGTTGCCGTGGCCGCGGAACCGGATCCCAGAGACCGCCGGCCCCCGGTTTACCCGGAAGGGGTCGAGCCCGAAACGGCGACCGCCGGCCAGGAAGCGCGCGATGTCTGGTGGGTGCAACCCGCCCGGGAACTGCCGCCCGGACGAACCGTGGTTTTGAATGCGCGTGACGGACTGGTATCGGCCCTCGGCCCGCTGCCCGGGCGGGGTAAAGACAATCTGTCCCGCGCCGTCACCTTCGAAGAGTTCCGGTTTGAGGGCGTGAGCTGCGAGAACAATGCCGACGAACGTATCCGCTACCTTCCCGACGGCTCGACCGTTCGCATTGAATGGGCACCAGTATCGGCCTGGCAATCGCGCGAGCGGCTGGTTCCCGTTGCCCGGGAGCGGGCGATGTGCAATCCGCTGGCGCGCGTGTCGCTCACTTTCTCGACACCGGTGCTTCCGTCGCAGATTGCACGCGGCGTGGGCTTCACACCGAGCCTGGCCGGCAAGCGCCAGGACTACGATCCATGGACGCAAGTGCGCGATTACTCGCGGCTGCGCGGTGAGGATGGCTTGCGGCTGGCCAATGTCCACCTGCCGGAACGCCTGCAGGCGTTTCAGGAATACCGCGTGAACAGCCTCCCACCGGAAACCGTGGATGCGGGTCTTCCGACGCGCATTCGTGACGAGTTCGGCCGGCCCCTTGCCGGCGAATTCGATGTCACGTTCATGACCGACCATCGCCGGCCGGACTACAGGCTGCTGCACGGCGACGCCGTGCTCGAATCGGGCGTGGACAGCGAGGTCCCGCTGTACGTCACCAACCTTGAGGAAGTGCAGTTCCGTTACCGCCTGCTGAACCTGGAAGGAGCGAAAACCGGGCTTGCGCAAGTGATCGAACCGCCGGCGGTCGAGGATGTCGCCTTCGCGCTGCCGGCCGGCGTCCGGCAGATGATCCGGGCGGACAGCGGCGCCGTGCTGGGCCGAATTCGCACCATACCCGCAACGGAATACGACTCGTCGGCATGGCAGTACTTCTGGCAGGTGACGCCGTACCAGGTCCATGTCAAGGCCGGTCACTACAACACGCTGGTGTGGGTCACCCGCCTGAACAACGGCAAACCCGTTCGGGGTGCGCGGGTATCGATTGTGCGTGGCGCTTTCGCGCGCGTGGTGGGCGGCCTGGCCGCGCCTCAAGCGGTCGCCGAGCCGGCCCGGACCAGCCGGCACGGTATCGCCACGCTGGCGGGGATGGAGACGCTGGATCCGGCACTGGAAACCTTCGTGTGGTGCAGGAGGGAAGAATCCGGCTGCGAGCGCCTGTTCGTCCTTGTCGAAGGCCGCGAGGGAATGGCGCTGCTGCCGCTTGACCACTCCTTTCTCGCCCGGGCCTCGGAAGCATCGCGCTGGCGGGTCCGGGAGCGCCAGAAGCGCCGCTACGGCCACGTAAGGGCCTGGGGGACCACGGCCCAGGGGATCTACCGCGCCGGCGACACGGTGCAATACAAGTTCTACGTGCGCGACCAGGACGTTCGCACGCTTGTCGGGCCCGAATCCGCGACCTACACGCTTCGGATTCAGGACCCCGCCGGAAACTCGGTGCACGAGGTCAAGGATGTTCGGCTCAACCGCTTCGGAGCCGCACACGGCGAATACGCGGTGCCCGAAACGGCCGTAATGGGCTGGTATCAATTCGAACTGAGCGCCGATTTCACCGACTACGAATGGCGGCCCATGCGGGTGCTGGTGACCGACTTCACTCCCGCGCCGTTTCGGGTGAGCAACGAACTGAACGGCGACCTGTTCGGTCCCGGGGATACGCTCAGGGTCGATACGACGGCCGCCCTGCACTCGGGCGGCGCATACACCCAGGCGGAGGCCCGCGTGGCGGTCGATCTCCGGCAGAGGGGTTTTCGCTCGTCGCACCCGGAAGCAAGCACGTTTCGCTTCGATACGTCCTCCTACCCGGAACGACTGCAAGTTCACCAGGAATTGGGCGATCTGGACGACGCTGGCGCCCATGCGGCCGAAGTGGAACTGCGCGCTGGAGGGATCGTGTACGGGCGGCTTCGCGCCGAGAGTGCGGTCCGCGACGACCGCGGCAAGTATGTGACGGCCACCGCCTATGCGGACTTCTCGGCGGTGGACCGGCTGGTGGGCCTGCGCAAGGACGAGTGGGTATTCCGGCAGAAGGAGCCCGCGGAATTGAGCTATATCGTGGTGGACGACGCAGGCGAGCCGGCAGCCGATACGCAAGTCCTTTTACGCATCGAGCGCCAGGTCCGCAAGGTCGCGCAGGTCAAGGGTGCGGGGAACGCCTACCTCCCGCGGTTCAGCGAGGAATGGGTCGAGGCCGGCGAATGCGCGGGAATCCCGGAATACAAGGCGCTTGACTGCACGTTCACGCCGGAGCATGCGGGCTCGTACCGCGTAACCGCCGTCATCGATGACACGCAGGATCGGCGGCAGCAGACCGAAATGTACTTGTGGGTGGTCGGCGAAGGCCGCGTGGTGTGGTGGGAACGGCCGGGCTACGCCATGGAGCTGGTGCCGGAGGCCACCGGGTTCGAGGTGGGCGACAAGGCCCGCTACCTGGTCAAGAACCCGTTCCCTGGGGCGACCGCGCTGGTTTCGGTGGAGCGGTACGGGGTCATCGACCAATGGCAGCAGAAGCTCGAAGGCAGCACGCCGATCATCGAGTTTCGCATCAAGCCGGATTATGTGCCGGGCGCGTATCTTTCGGTGGTTGCGGTGTCGCCGCGCGTCGCTAGCCCTCCGCCCGAAAGCCACGCGGGACTGGACTACGTCGATCTCGGCAAACCGGCGTTTCGCATGGGCTATGCCGAAGTGCCGGTAGTCGACCCCTACAAGCAGCTCGAAGTGGAGGTCGAGACCGACCGCGAACTCTACAAGCCGCGCGAGCATGTCGCCGTCAAGCTGAAGGCCGGACCGCGGCATGGGCGCCGCCGGCCGGTGGAGTTCGCGGTGGCCGTACTCGATGAAGCGGTGTTCGACCTGATCGGCCAGGGCGAGGACTATTTCGATCCCTACAAGGGTTTCTTCAGTCTGGATGCTCCGGACGTGCAGAACTACAGCCTCCTGCTGCGCATCCTGGGCCGGCAGAAGTTCGAGAAGAAAGGGGCCAGTCCGGGTGGCGACGGCGGGGCCGGCCCGGACATGCGGACGCTCTTCAAGTATGTCGCGCACTGGGAGCCCTCCCTGCCCGCCAATCGCCGCGGAGAGGCGGAATTCGGGTTTAGCCTGCCGGAAAACCTGACCGGATGGCGGGTGCTGGCGATGGCGGTCACGGAATCCGACCGCTTCGGGCTGGGCAGCGCAAGTTTCAAGACAAACCAGCCCACCGAGATACGCGCGGTCATGCCGAACCAGGTCACCGAGGGTGACGACTTCGCCGCCGGCTTCTCGGTGATGAACCGAACCGGGGAGGCGCGCACGATCGACGTGGTCATCGAGGCGGAGGGAGACGTTGGAACCGAGGCTTACACCCGTGTGGCCGATTCGCTGGAGTTGGGTCCTTACCGGCGCGAAACGGTTTACCTGCCGCTCAGCGCAGGCCGGCTCAAGGCCGCGCGCGAGCGGCCGCAAGGCGAGATACGGTTCAGGGTGCGGGCGCAGGACGCTGCCGACGGCGACGCGCTGGCCCATCAGCTCCCCGTGCTGAAGAACCGGAGTTTCGAAGTCGCGGCGGAATACGGCTCGATTACCGACGAACCCGCGACGGAGGAGGTGCTGTTCCCGGAAGACATCCACACCGACACCGGCGACGTGTCGGTGGTGCTTGCGCCCACGGTGATCGGCAACCTGGAAGGCGCCTTCCGCTACATGCGCGACTATCCCTACCTGTGCTGGGAGCAGAAGCTCAGCAAGGCCCTGCTCGCGGCGCAGTTCACGGAGCTAAAGGGGCGCATGGACAATTCGCTTACCTGGCCGGGAAGCGCGGACCTTCCGGGGCAGACACTGCGCCAGACGGCGGGCTTCCAGGCGCCGAACGGCGGCATGGGGTACTGGACTGCCGCCGATTCGTATGCAAGCCCTTATCTTTCGGCCTATACCGCGCTGGGTTTCGCCTGGCTGCGCGAAGCCGGCCATGAGATTCCCGAGCGGGTGGAAAGCCGCCTCCACGATTACCTGCTCAACCTGCTGCGCCGGGACGTCATGCCGGGATACTTCTCGCGCGGGATGTCTTCGTCCGTACGTGCGGTGGCCCTTGCGGCGCTGGCGCGGCGCGGCCGCCTGGACCGTGGCGAACTGCTCCGCTACGCTGATCAGGTCCAGTACATGAGCCTGTTCGGCAAGGCGCATTTTCTGGACGCGGCATTGCAAATGGGCCCTTCCGGGACCCTGGCGAGTGATGTCTTGCGGGAGGTGATGGACGCGTCCGTGGGCAGCGCCGGCAAACGGCTGTTCAACGAGCAGCTGGACCGCGGATACGCGCGTATATTGAGCAGCCCGTTGCGGGCGAACTGCGCGCTGCTGTCCGCCTTCGCGCGCCTGGACGACCCGGCCGCGTACGGGCTGAGCGAGGAGATGGCGACCGGCATGGTGCGGGCGCTTACCCAGTCGCGGGGCGCACGTACGCATTGGGAAAGCACCCAGGAGAACACCTTCTGCATGAACGCGCTGATCGACTACGCGCGCAAATGGGAACAGGTGGAGCCCGACATGCACGCCGAGGCCCAACTCGATGACGTGCGGATCGGCCAGACCCGGTTCCGCAACTTCCGCGATGCGGCCGTGACCCTGTCCTTGCCGATTTCGCCCGAACATCCCGGCAAGCGGTCGCAGATTCGCGTCCGCCGCGAAGGGCAGGGGCGGCTCTACTACGCGGCCCGCCTCACCTATTCGCCGCGGGGTACGGCGGCCGGGCGGGTCAACGCGGGCATCGGTGTAAGGCGCGAGTACTCGGTGCAGCGGGATGGCGAATGGCGGATGCTGGCCGAGGGCGATTCCGTTCGGCGCGGCGAGCTGTTGCGCGTGGACCTTTTCGTGGAGCTGCCCACGGCGCGAAACTTCGTCGTGGTGGACGACCCGGTGCCGGGGGGACTGGAACCCGTCAACCGGGATCTGGCCACCGCTTCGGGCGTGGATGCGGAGGAAGGGGCATTCACGGCCTCCAAGGGCTCCAGGTGGTTCGACTACGACGACTGGAACTACTTCCGGAGCCAGCGCTGGAGCTTCTACCACCAGGAAACGGGTCACGACGCCGTGCGTTTCTATTCCGACTACCTGCCGCCCGGGCGCTATCATCTGGCCTACACCGCCCAGGCGATCGCCGAGGGCGAGTTCCAGGTCCGGCCCACGCACGCGGGCGAAATGTACGACCTCGATACTTACGGCAAATCGGCCGCGCTCCGCCTTGTGATCCATTCCGGGGAGGGTTCGCGGTGAAGCGCAGGATTCTCCTGCTCCTGGGGCTGCCGGTACTGGCCATTGCAGCCGGGACGGCAGGGCTGGCCCTGGGTACCCGCGCAGCCATGGGACCGCCGCCGGAGCGGCTGGAGGAGCTCACCGGGACGGTCCGGCGGCTGGAGATCGTGGACCGCAACGGCGTCCCGCTGAATGTCAGCTACGTCAATGACTGGAACCTCCATGCGCAGGCGCGATATCACGAAATCCCCGAATTCCTGATATCGGCCTTTCTCCATGCGGAGGACGCGCGCTTCTTCGAGCACACGGGGCAGGACTGGCGCGCGCGCCTTGCCGCGCTTGGGCAGAACCTCAAGGCTGGCAGGGCCGTGCGGGGCGCCAGCACGATTACGGAGCAGGTCGTTCGGATGGTCCGTCCGCGTCCGAGAACGTTCTGGTCCCGCTGGGTGGAAGGCTGGGAGGCCCGCCGGCTCGAGCGACGGCACCCGAAACAACGGATCCTGGAGTTCTACCTGAACCAGGTCCCTTATGCGTCCAACCGGCGGGGCGTGGTGCAGGCGGCACGTTTTTACTTCGACCGCGACCTGAGCGCCTTGAACCGCCACGAAATGCTGGCCCTGGCGGTCCTGGTGCGAGCGCCGTCGCGGCTGGACCTGTGGCGCGGCGACCGCACGGCGCTGGATCGGGCGATCGGGCAGTTGGCGGTGCGCCTGGAAGACGCCGGCCTCCTGCCCCGCGATCGCGAGCCGTGGGAAGGCTTCGACCTCAAGTCGCCCGTGGCGCCGGTCGATGCGTCCCACTTTCTCCGCTTCGCCGAACAGCGCTACCGCGCGAACGGCAGTTCCGACCGAGCCGCCCGTCTTCGGGTAACGCTGGATGCCGCCCTGCAGGCGCGTTTGCATGCCTTGCTGGCAGGGCGTCTGGCAATGCTTGCCGACAAGGGCGTGAACAACGGCGCTCTGCTGGCCGCGGACCGCAATAGCGGGGAAGTCCTGGCCTGGGTGGTGGCGGCGTCCGGCGACGATGCGCCGGCGCGCCTGATCGACGCGGTCCGGACCCCGCGACAGCCGGGATCGGCCCTCAAGCCGTTCCTTTATTCGCTGGCCCTGAGCAAGGGCTGGACTGCCGCGACATTGATCGATGATGCCCCGCTTGCCGACATGGTGGGCGCGGGGCTGCACAGTTACCGGAATTATTCGGGCGTGTTCCACGGACCGATAACGCTGCGCCACGCGCTGGGCAATTCGCTGAATACGCCCGCCGTGCGCACCATAGTCTTTACGGGCGAAGGCGCCTACCTGGATCATCTGCACCGGCTGGGCTTCACGACGCTGACCCGCAAGATCGACCATTACGGACCCGGCCTGGCCCTGGGCAATGGAGAGGTGACCCTGCTCGAACTGACCCAGGCGTACGCGGCGCTGGCGAACCGCGGGCGCTACCGGGAGTTTTCAGTGCTGGCCGGCGGCGAGGGAGGGCTGCACGTCCGGACTGCGGTCTCTGAGGAAGTGGCCTCCCTGATCGCGGACATTCTTTCCGACCCCCTCTCCCGTCGCCTTGAATTTACCGGCGGCCTGCTGGATTTCCCGGTTCAGACCGCGGTCAAGACCGGCACCTCGAACGACTACCGCGACAGCTGGGCGATGGGGTTCAGCGACCGCCATGTCGTCGGCGTGTGGATGGGTAATCTCGATCAGCAGCCGACCCGGGGCATAACCGGGTCCATCGGCCCGGCAATGGTGCTGCGGGGCGCTTTCGATCTGCTTTCCCGAAACGCGGATACGGCTCCGCTGTGGCTGAGTCCCCGCCTGGTTCGGCACGAGGTCTGCGACGATACCGGCGCCTCCTGGCAAGCCGGCATGAGTTGCCCGCGCCGAGCGGAGTTTTTCCTGGCAGGCACTGCTCCGATAACGGCTATCGCCAATGAAGTGCGGCAACGGACCGTGAGGCTGAGCCAGCCGACGGAGGGGTTGATGCTGGCCTACGACCCACGCGTTCCGGCGGAATTCCAGGCGTTCGACTTCGTGCTTGAGGGCGTTCGTGAGCACGACAGGGTGGACTGGCGAGTAAACGGCGGAGTCCCGTTTCAAAACGTCGGGCCGCGCTACGCCTGGCCGGTGAAGAGGGGAGAGCACTGGGTTGGCGCAGTCGTCTGGCGGGACGGACGGCAGATTGCCGAAATCGACGAAACGCGTTTTACGGTCCGATGAGCAATTTGGAAAACCGGGGGAACGGAGGCTGCGGCATTCCCGTATAATCCCTCCCCCACGCTGCAGGCTTTGCCTGCGTTTTCTCCTTAGTCGCACCGCGCCGGCGGGCGGCCGAAGACCATTGAGGAGTTCCTTTGCGACACTACGAAATCATGCTGCTGATCCATCCGGATCAGAGTGAGCGGGCCCGCGTAATGATGGATCGTTACGTGGGCATCATTGAAGGCGGCGAGGGCCAGGTTCATCGCAACGAGGACCTGGGCAGGCGCATGCTGGCCTATCCCATCGCCAAGGTGCAAAAGGCGCACTACATGCTGCTGAACGTGGAGTGCGGGCAGGACACGCTGGACGAGCTGGTGGGCGCGTTGCACTTCAGCGACGCGGTGCTGCGCCACCTGGTTGTGCGCCGCGAAGAGGCCGTTACGGACAAATCGGTTCTGGCCAGGGCGGCCGAGAAGGAAGCGGCGCGGGAGAGCCGCGAGTTTCCGTACGACAAGGAACTCGCCCACGGCCGCCGCGCGAAGCGCGAGGAGGCCGGTGAGACGGACGACAAGGCGAAGGCGGCCGCTGAAGACGCGCCTGCCTCCGACGACGACGCGCCGGCCTCCGAGGACGCGCCGGAGGCCGACACGGCTCCGGAAGCCGAAGCCGCCGGGGCCGACGATGCGGAACCGGAAGCCGATGCGGCGCCGGAATCGACGGACGAGCCCGCTGAAGCGGAGGAAGAGCCGGCCGAGGCTGCAGATGACGACCAGGCGGCAGAAGACGACGAGGCGGCAGAAGAAGACCAGGCCGCGGATGAAACGGCGGCTGAAGGGGAGGAGGCAACGGATGCCTCCGCCGATGAGCCCGCCGGGGAAGCGGATGATCAGACCGGGGACAAATCCGGGGAAGGCGATGCGCCGGTCGACGATGCCGCCGCCGGGGACGACGAGGACCCGAAGGAGGAGAAGGAATGAACCGCTACAATCGCCGCCGCCGCTACTGCAAGTTCACGGCCGAGGGCATAAAGGAGATCGACTACAAGGACGTGGGGCTGCTTCGGCAGTTCGTGACCGAGACGGGCAAGATCATTCCGGCCCGTACCACCGGAACCTCCGCGAAATACCAGAGGCAGCTCGCGCTTGCCGTGAAGCGGGCCCGCTATCTCGCCCTGCTGCCTTACACTGACCAGCAGAAGTAGGGCCGTCATGCGGATCATTCTCCTGGAAACAGTCGAGAGCCTCGGCGGAATCGGGGACATCGTGGACGTGCGCGCGGGATACGGGCGCAACTACCTGCTGCCGCAGGGCAAGGCGGCGCCCGCCACCGAAGAGCAGATCGCCGCGTTCGAAGAGCGGCGCTCCGAATTGATGGCGATGGAAAGGGAACGCATGGCCGCCACCACGGCCCGGGCGGCGCAGGTGCAGGCGGTTCTGCCGCTCACCATCATCGCCAACGCCGGCCCGGTGGGCAAGCTGTACGGTTCGGTCGGTCCGGCGGAGATTTCCGCCGGTTTCGAGGAAGCCGGCGTGGAAGTGTCGCGCTCGGAAGTGCAGATGCCCGACGGTCCGATCAAGGAACTGGGCGAGCATCCCGTTACGCTCAAGCTGCATGCCGACGTGCAGCAGGAGGCCACGATCCGCGTGGTCGGACAGGCGGGCGAGACGGAGGTGTTGCCGGGGGCCGAGCCGTTGCCCGCGGACGAGGACGAAGAAGCGGAAGAGACGTTGGCGGCGGCCGGCGACGCGGCCGCGGACACGGACGGGGAAGACCCGGAATTGGGGCCGGCGGCGGATGAGGCGGATGACGATGCCGCCGGGGACGAGCCGCAGGTCCAGGCCGCGGATTCCGCCGGAGATGGCTGAGAGCGATCTTCTTCCCTCTTCGGTTGACGCCGAGCGCGCCCTGCTTGGCGGCCTCATGCTGGATAACGATACCTGGGATGAGGTGGCGGACCTGCTGGCGGGCGGCGATTTCTCCCGCGACGACCACCGCCTGATTTTCGGTGCGATACGCGACCTCATCAACGGCGGCAAGCACTGCGACAACCTGACCGTCTGCGAGCATCTTCGCTCGCGCGAACAACTGGACGACGCCGGCGGCGCCGGATATGTCGGGAATCTGCTGCTCGGCACGCCCAGCGCGGCCAACGTCGAGACCTATGCCCGGATCGTTCGCGACATGTCGATACTGCGCCAGCTGGCGCGGGCGGGGAGGCGGATTACCGGGCGGGTGCTGAAGACCGGCGGCCGGGAGGCCGAGGAACTTCTGGAGGAAGCGGAGCAGGAAATCTTCGCGATCAACGAGCAGAGTTACAAGGGCGACCTCGACGAGCTGGGCATGGGCGAGGCGTTTCGCGCCGAACTGGTCAACTGGCTGCGCGAGCGGGAGAAGAGCGGCGAGGCGGTGACCGGAGTGGCCACGGGGCTGACCGATTTCGACAACCTGACGGCCGGGCTTCAGAATGGCGACCTGGTCATACTGGCCGGGCGTCCCTCACTGGGCAAGACGTCCCTGGCCCTGACGATCGCGCAATCGGCCGTGTTGAGCCAGAAGCCGGTATCGGCCCTGCTGTTCAGCCTTGAGATGCCCAAGAAGCAGATCGCGCTGCGGCTGCTTTCCTCGCTGGGGGAAATCGACCATGCGGATCTTCGCATCGGCAGGATCGGACGTAACTGGAGCAAGGTCAACAGTGCGCTGAACATGCTGAAGGAAGCGCCGCTGCTGATCGACGATTCCCAGTTGCTGACGCCCGACCGGATTCGCTCGCGGGCCCGGCGGGTATCGCGCTCCGAGGCGCGCGCCGGGCGCAAGCTTGGCCTGGTCCTGGTGGACTACCTGCAACTGATCGATGCGTCGCCCTCCGAACGGCGCGACGTAAACCGGGCCATAGAGCTTGGGGCCATTTCCAAGTCCCTCAAGGCCCTGGCGCGGGAGCTGGACGTGCCCGTAGTGGTCCTGTCGCAGTTGAACCGTGAGGTGGAACGACGTCCGGACCGGCGCGTGCAACTTTCCGACCTGCGCGATTCCGGGGCAATCGAGCAGGATGCCGATGTCGTTGCCTTTGTTACGTTGCCGGAGAGCCAGGAGAAACAGGATCTATACCATGTCAACAAGCGCGTGCTGCACGTGGCCAAGCAGCGCAACGGACCCACCGGTGAATGCGAGGTGTACTTCGAAAGCGCCTGCATGCGCTTCCGCGACCTGCAGCCCGGCGACGCCGAGGAAGAGCTGCCACCGGCTCCTTCCGTCGAGTATTAGGGCCCGTTAACATCGGGCCCCAAGGCGACTGGTCCGCGCAGCAGCGCCAGCGAACATCGCAAGTGCTCCACGCAGGCTGGGGAGGGCGAAATCAGTAATACCGCCGACCGGGTGCTGGAAGCGTTCGCTCCGAACGGTCCGCTGTCTTCCGCGATCGAGAGTTTTGTCGCGCGCGAGGGGCAGCAGGAGATGGCGCTGGCCGTGGCCGAGACCCTGGCCGACGGCGGTTGCCTGATCGCCGAGGCCGGAGCGGGCGCAGGGAAGACACTGGCCTATCTCGTTCCGGCCTTGCTCGCCGGGCGCCGCGCGGTCATCTCCACCTATTCGCGCAACCTCCAGGACCAGCTGTTCCTGCGCGACCTGCCGCAGGTGGGCGAGGCGCTGGGGCGGCCGGTCAGGGTGCGCATGCTGAAGGGCCGCGCCAACTACCTGTGCCGCTATCGTCTCGCGCTGGCCGCCGACAAACCGGGCGAAATCGACGGCAGGGAACGCGTTGACCTGGAGAGCGTCCAGGCCTGGGCCGGACACACCGTTTCGGGGGACCTGGCCCGCTGCGAAGGCGTGCCCGAGAATGCGCCGATCCTGAGAAGGGTTACCTCCACCCGCGAGAACTGCCTTGGCAAGGAATGCCCGGATTTCGAGTCCTGCCACGTTTTTCGGGCCCGGGAACAGGCCGTGCAGGCACAGATCGTTGTGGTGAATCACCACGTGCTGATGGCCGATCTGCAACTCAAGGCGGCCGGCGCGGAGGGGCTGCTGCCGAAGTTCGACTGTCTGATTGTGGACGAAGCCCACGCGTTGCCGGAGGTCGCGCGCGAAAGCCTTGCGTCAAGCCTGGGCACCGGACAAATCCTGGATGCCCTGGGCGACGTCCAGCGTGAGGCGCTGGCCGCGGGCGTCTGGGCGGAAGTGGAAGAGGAGCACGACGCGCTGCGTAACGCCGTACGCGATCTGCGCCTGGCCTGCCCGCGGGATCCGGGAGAGAGCGACTGGACGCCGGAAATGCTTCGCCGCGAGATCGAGATGCTCGATTTCGCGATGGATCAGTTGATCGAATGTTGCGAGGACGCCGCCGAAGAGGAAGAGGACGCCCTGGTTCTGGCCACCGCAGGCCTGCGCGACATGCGCGACCGCCTCGCGTATATGTCCGGAGCCCTGGATGAACTGCGCCGGGACCCCGAGTTCGAATACGCGGACTACGCCTACCCGGACGCCGATTTCGACGCGGACCCGGCCGTGCCCGGGAACCTCCGCGCCGGCTGGATCCGCACTACGCGCAGCCAGGTCACTCTGAATCTGACCCCGGTGGACATCGCCGGGGATTTCCAGCGCCTGGTGGATGAGTCCGAGGCATCGTGGATCTTTTCCTCGGCGACGCTGAGTATCGATGGCGATTTCACGCATTTTGCGCGGCGCCTGGGATTCGAGGACGCGCGCGAGCTGCTGGTGTCGAGTCCGTACGACTATCGGCGCAACACCCTGCTTTATGTTCCGCAGGCCGTTCCGGTGCCCGGGCGTACGGCGGAAGGGTTCACCGAGGCGATACTCATGGCGGCCCTGCCGCTGGCGGACGCTGCCGGCGGCCGGGCGTTCTTCCTGTTTACCAGTTACCGGGCGCTGGACGAGGCGCGGGACGTGCTCGGAAATGATCCCGTATGGAAGGACCGGTTCGTCGCGCAGGGCGCGGGCCGGCCGCGGAGCCTGCTGCTGGAGGAATTCAGGAGCCGCAAGGACAGCATACTCCTGGGCACCCGGAGTTTCTGGCAGGGCGTGGACGTGCGCGGCCGGGACCTGATACTCGTGGTCATCGACCGGCTGCCGTTCGAAGCGCCCGGAAACCCCGTTTACCGGGCCCGTCAGCAGGCCGTCCGGGCGCGCGGCGGCGACCCCTTCAACGAGATATCGCTGCCCGAGGCGGTGCTTGCGCTGAAGCAGGGCGTAGGCAGGCTGGTGCGCGGGGAACGCGACAAGGGCGTCGTGATGATCTGCGATCAGCGCCTTCTGACCAGGGGCTACGGCCGCCGCTTTCTGGCCAGCCTGCCTCCGATGCCGCTGACCCGCGACCCCGGCGAGGCCCTGCGCTTCATGACCCGCGTTGCCGGCGAGCCGCGCCGGGAGGCGGCATGAGCGGTTTTCGCTGCCTGGCGCTGGAGACCGGCGTGCGCCCGCAGTCGGTTGCCGCCTGCAACGGAGATCGGCATTTCGAGACGTCTGTGCCCGGCGGCGCCAGCATCGCGGCTGTCCTGTATGCAACGATCGATGAGGTTCTGGACCAGGTCGGTCTCTCGCTTGAGGAACTCGATTGCATCGCTTTCGGGCGCGGCCCGGGCGCGTTCACCGGGCTTCGCGTCGCGGCGGCCGCGGCCCAGGGTCTGGCAACGGGCCTGGGAATCCGCTTGTGCGCGGTTTCCAGCCTGGCCGCCCTGGCGCAGGGTGCTTGCGATCGCGCACCGGCAGGCACATGGATTGCGCCCGCTCTGCCGGCGGGGCGCGACCAGCTATACCTGGGCTGGTACCGGATCGGCGAATCCGGCCTCGTTACGGCGGAGGGCGACGATCGGCTTGCGCCGGCGGACCGGTGCCGCTTGCCGGGAACCGGGCGTTTCATCGCCGCCGGCAAAGTCTGGTCCGAGAACAAGGCCCTGCACGCTTCAAACGCCAGTCGGATAGAGCAACTTGAGGATAGCGCTCTTCCGCGCGCCGGCGCGGTGCTTCGGCTGGCGCGGAGCGATTACGCTGAAGGCCGAACACTGGCCCCGGAGCAAGCGCAGCCTGTGTACCTGAGAAGAGCCGTATAGCGCCATGGACCGTCGCGAGTTTCTCAAGCACGCGGCCCTCTCCGGGCTGATCGCGCCCGGTCATGCTTTGGGCGCTGCCCGGACGTCCGGGCCGGTTATCAACGATGTGTCCACGCTGAATCCGGTAACCGTCGCTGCCGAGACCCGTCCCCGAACGACCGAAGAGGTAAGAATCGCGTTGCGCAACCGGCCGGGAGCAATCTCGATTGGCGGGGGGCGTTTCAGCATGGGAGGACAGATTGCCGCTCCCGGCTCCCTGCACCTGGACATGCGCGCGATGAACCAGGTGGTGGCCTTTGATCCCGGGCAGAAAGTGATTCGCGTGCAGGCCGGCATGACCTGGCGCGATCTGCAGGATGTCATCGACCCGCGCGATCTCTCGGTCCGCATCATGCAGAGTTACGCGAATTTCACCGTGGGTGGTTCGGTCTCGGTGAATTGTCACGGCCGCTACGTGAGCCGGGGTCCCCTGATCAATTCGGTGCGCGCGGTTCAGATGGTGACGGCCGACGGCGACGTTCTGGAATTGACGCGAGCCAACGAGTCCGAGCTGTTCGGCTCTGTCTTCGGAGGCTATGGAGGCCTGGGCGTGCTGACCGAAATAGAACTTGAACTTGACCGAAACTCCCGGCTGGAACGTTTGGTGGAGGAGGTAACGCTCGAAGATTACCCGGGATACTTCCGCACGAAGATCGCAGCGGACCGCCGCGTGCTGCTGCATAACGCCCACTTGCTTCCGCTGGATTCCGAGCGCCTGCGGGCAATCAGCTGGGTAGTGAGCGAGAAGCCATTGACCGTGGAGGACCGCCTGATTCCGCGGAATCTGGATTACAGCCGTATTCAGAACATGATCTGGGCGGTGACGGAACTGCCGGGCGGGTACCGACTGAGGGAGGGTTTGGAGCAGGAACTGCTGGAAGCCGAGGCCGTCGTATGGCGCAACCACGAGGCCAGCCTCGACACAGCTTCGCTGGAGCCCCGCACCCGGGCCTTTTCCACCTATCTCCTGCAGGAGTATTTCGTTCCCGTAAAAAACTGCGTTCCCTTCGCCCGTACCATGACGCGGATTCTCGACAGGGAGGACGTGGAAGCGGTGAACATCTCGGTACGGCACTCGCCGCCGGACACACGATCGTTGTTGACCTGGGCGCCCGTCGAAGTGTTTTCCTTCGTGCTGTACTACAAGCAGCGCAGCACCCGAAGGGCGAGCCGCAAAGTCGCCATCTGGACGCGCGAACTGATTGACGCCGCTCTCGCTCACGGAGGCCGCTACTACCTTCCGTATCGCCTTCACGCAACGCAGCAGCAGTTTGAACGGGCCTATCCGGAGTTCCCGCGGTTCGCAAAGCTCAAGGAGCGAATCGACCCGTTAGACCGTTTTCGCAACCTGCTGCTGAACAAGTACTTGAATTAATTTCGGCGAACCTCGTTCCCAGGATGCTGGTATTAGAATCGAGCCATGCGAAAAGCAATGGTCCTGGCGACGGTTTTCGTTCTCCTCACTGCCCAGTGGGCCTTTGGCGCGGAGTGGGACGAAGCCCAGGCGGCGTACGAGAAGGAGGATTTTGCGGCAGCCTACGCTCTGTTCGAGCAGTTGGCGATACAGGGTGAGGCGCGCGCCCAATTCCAATTGGGCGTTATGCATAAGTCGGGACTAGGTGCGATTCAGGATGACAGCACGGCAGTTGATTGGTTCCGAAAAGCGGCGGAGCAGGGACATGCGGATGCGCAGGTGCAATTGGGTTACATGTACCTCTACGGCAGAGGAGTGACCGAGGACGCTGGCGTTGCGGCGCATTGGTACAGGCAGGCGGCGGAACAGGGGTCCGCGGCGGGCCAGTCCGGTCTGGGCCAGATGTACGACGACGGTTGGGGCGTACTGGAAGACGACGCGCAGGCGTTGTATTGGTTTCGCAAGGCTGCCGAACAGGATTTCGCCGTCGGGCAATTCAGCTTGGGCAACATGTATTTCAAGGGTGAGGGCGTTGCGCAGGACTATGCCAAGGCCATTGAGTGGTTCACCCGGGCGGCGGAGCAGGGATTGCGGGTTGCCGAGTTCCAACTCGGTGTGGCGCATGAGACCGGACAGGGCGTGCCGCAGGACGATGCAATGGCATTCGAGTGGTATCGAAGGGCGGCCGAGCAGGGCATGCCGGAGGCGCGCTACCGGGTTGGGATGATGTATGAACAGGGCCGGGGCGTCGAAGCAGACTTCCGTGAGGCGGTGCGGTCGCTCATCGGGGCCGGAATTCGGGGACACGCGCAAGCGCAGTTCCACCTTGGGCGTCAGGCGCATGTCGGCAGTGGCGTTCCCGTTGACTACGAAATGGCAATGCTCTGGTATGAGCGGGCGGCCGAACAGGGACACACCGCGGCCCAGTTCAACATCGGATTCATGCACCTGAACGGCCAGGGAGTCCCCGAGGACGCCGGGAAGGCGGCGGCCTGGTTTGAGAGATCGTCAGCTGGAGGAGACCCGCAGGCGCAGCACGCGCTTGGCGTTATGTATGCGAATGGACAAGGGGTTCCACAGGACCTGGGCCGGGCGAATGATTTGTACAGGGCTTCCGCGGTACAGGGGTACGGCCCGGCTCAATTTGCTCTTGGCTTTGCGTATGCGAACGGCAAGGGCGTTGCGCAGGATCACGAAGAGGCGGCGTCCTGGTATCGAAAAGCGGCGGAACAGGGTCAAGCCGATGCACAGTACCTGTTGGCGGTTATGTACCTTGAGGGTAAGGGAGTGACCCAGGATACCGTTGAAGCCTACGCGTTGTGGACCGCAGCGGCGGCTGGCGGAATCCAGGATGCTGAAGAAGTCAAAAAACAACTTGACCCATATTTGACTGCCCCGCAATTGACGAGGGCGGAGGAGTTGTCTCGCAAGTACTTGAAGCAGGCGGCAGAATAGCCATGAGCGCCTGGGTCAGGCGCCGTTACCGGGCTTTTGCAGACGAATTCTCCCTGGACATGGTCTTCTTGCGTGGAGCGACCAGGCGGCGTTTGCCGTCCCTGGACATCTTGACGCCGGGTTCGTCGAGGTTCTCGCGGTCCCATAGTTCGCAGGTGACCTGGCGGTGGCGCTGGTCGAGCGCCTCGCAGTAGTTGGTGTAGAGGCAGAGGCGCACTTCATCGCCGCGGCCTGAGCGGACCTTTTCGAACCAGTCGGGGTCCGCCAGCGCCTGGCGGGCCAGTCCGGCGATGTCGCCTTCGCCCTCGGCCAGCACCTTCTCGGCCTGCTCGAAATTGTGCAGGCCGCCAACCGCGACCGTGGGCGTGTCCAGACCCGCCGCCCGTATCGCGGCGCGCACCTGCGCCGCGGGCTGGAGGTTGCGGCCGAACGGTCCCTGCGCGTCGGAGTAGTACGAGGGCATGCATTCGTAGCCGCTGGGCCCGGTGTAGGGGTAGGCGGCCCATCCGACCTTCGGCTGTTTGGCGTCCTCGAATTTGCCCCCGCGCGAAAGCGAGATGAAGTCCATTCCCTGCGCCGCCAGGCGGCTGGCGAAAAACGCGGCCTCATCGGTTTCCATGCCGCCGTTCAGGCAGTCCTCGGTAAGCATGCGGCAGCCCACGACGTAGTCGTCGCCAACGCGGCGCCGCACGGCTTCGAACACTTCGATTGGCAGGCGCATCCGGCCTTCCAGGTCGCCGCCGTAACCGTCGTCGCGTGTGTTCAGCGAGGACAGAAAAGAGGCCATCGTATACGCGTGCGCATAGTGCAGTTCGACGCCGTCAAAGCCAGCCTTGCTTGCCCGCTCGGCGGCGTCGGCGAACAGGCCGGGGAGCTTCCTGGGGAGGTCGCGAATGTGCGGCCGTTCGGTGTCGGTGACGCGCTCGCGGGCGCCGTACTGCAGCGCCTCCCATTCGCGCTCGTCCAGCACCTCGATGAGCTCGTCGTCGGACATCTCGACCAGGGCGGAACGGATATTCTCCTCCGGAACGGAATCTGATATATTTAATTTATCATGATGATAAGAAGATATCTTAAGGAATTCATTTAGATATCTTTCACGTTTTGGGCGTCTGCGTATGCTCAGAAAGTCGATGATCTGGATGAACAGGCGCGTGTAGCCGCCACTGGCCTTGCGAACGGTCTCGGTCAGCGTGCTTAGCCCGGGCAGGAAGCGGTCGTGGCCGATCCGCAGCAGTGGTCCCGATGGGATGTCGCGAATACCCGTGGCCTCGACGACGATGGCTCCGGGGCGCCCCTCCGCGAAGCGCCGGTACCAGTCGAGGATTTCGGCCGTAACGATGCCGTCTTCTGTAGCGCGCCAGGGAACCATCGCCGGCACCCAGGTGCGCTCGTTCAGAAGGCAGTGGCCGTTGCGGCCAAGCGCGAGCGGCTGGAAGAGGCGCGATTGCCGCGCTTCCTCGCGGGTCGGCCAGCGTCCGGGTTCCGCGACATACTTGATGCGCTCGGCCGGACGCCACATTGCCACGGGATTGCTCTCCGGCCGGCTAGTCCGGGATCACGGCGGTGGCTTCGATTTCCACCAGCGCTTTCGATTCGACCAACGCCGAGACTTCAACAAGGCTCATGGCCGGGTAGTGCCTGCCGAGCACTCTCCGATAGGCCGCGCCGATTTCCGACTGCGCGTCCAGATACGCTCGCCGGTCGGTAATAAACCAGGTAAGGCGCACCAGGTGTTCTGGAACGGCCCCCGCCTCCGCCAGCACCGCCACCACGTTCCCGAGCGCCAGTTCCACCTGCCCAGCCAGCGTTTCCGGAAAATTGCCTCGTGTGTCCCAGCCGACCTGGCCGGCCGTGAAGACCAGCCTGCCTCGCGCGGAGACGCCGTTGGCGTAGCCTTTCGGGCGCGGCCAGCCGGGTGGTTGCAGGATCTCGCTCATCGGCCCGTACTTTATCAGCGGGCCACGGGCGTTGCCCGCGGACCCGATTTCCGGAAATGACCTGTGCAGGTGTACGATTCGGCTCCGGGAAAAGGGACGGGAGAAACAGATGTCGTCAACCGTAATGGTTACCGGCGCCAATCGCGGGTTGGGCCTGGAGTTCGCACGCCAGTACGCGGCCGATGGGTGGCGCGTGCTCGCTACCTACCGCAATCCGGCCGTGGCTGAAGAACTGCTGGAGATAGCCCGCCAGGACAATGTGCAGGCGTTCAGGCTGGACGTGTCGGACTTCGACGCCATCGCGGCCCTGGCGGAAGAGTTGCGGGACGAAACGATCGACGTGTTCCTGAGCAACGCTGGCCTTTTCGGTCCCAAGCCCGGCGCGGAGTCCGACCTCAGGCAATCGTTCGGGCATATCGACTACGGGATCGTGCGCGAAGTCCTGAACGTAAACGCGCTCGCCCCGCTGAAATGCGCCGAATCCTTCGTGGAGCAAATCGCCCGCAGCACCCAACGCAAGTTCGTAGCGCTTTCGTCCATCGAAGGCTCGATCAGCCGGGCGCAGCGCGACCTCTACGCCTACCGCACCAGCAAGGCCGCACTGAACATGGTCACGCGCCTGCTTTCCGGGGACCTGGCCGACCGCGGCATAACCGTCGTGAGCATCTGCCCCGGCTGGGTCAAGACCCGCATGGGCGGCGAATTCGCCAAGCTGGAACTGACACCCGCGATCCGCGACTTCCGTGGCCTGGTCGCGCGCCTCACCCTGGAAGAAAGCGGCAAATTCATCGAATCGCCCGGAAACCCCCTGGCCTACTAAACCGTCGTTACGTGAACAGAAGGATTAGGCTATGGTGGAATCGGCGGGGCAAGCGGCACCTATGGGTGTCGGGAGGAGTTGAAGATGGGCACGAACAAGAGCACCAGACGCTCGTTCATCGCGTCAGCGGCCGCTACCGGAGTTGCCGCTTCTGCAGCGGCGACCGCAAGCGCAAACCGGCGGCCGCTGGACCTAGAGGATCCACGCGACAACCTGGACGCGTACATCAAGGCGCGCTCGGACGTTTCAGGGGCGGATGCGCCGCTGTGGAGCACCGGTCATGTCTGGAGCTTCGTTCCGGGGCAACGCAGCAGGCTGCTGTTCAAGACCAGCGCCCTCGTTATCTCCAGGACGGTCAGGGACGAGGACGGATATGACTGGCTGAACCGCGAGTGCGTGTATTTCCAGGATCCGGACACCGGCGAGGTGCTGGATCGCTGGTTCAACCCGTTCACCGAACGCGAGGTGCAGGTCTTTCACATCCGCAACATCAACGTGAATGGCCGTTTCGACTACCCTGCTGATGGCGGATCGGCTCTGCAGCCGTACACCGAGCATATGGGGGACGTGACTTTCTATTGGGACCTCATGTTCTTCGGAGAATCGCCGCTGAGCATGGAGGAATACCCGGCCTATGTCGGAAGCCCCTATTACCAGGGCGCCGCGGTCTACAACCACCACGTCAAGCGCGCGGACCTGGAGAACCAGGACCTGGGCGCCGCGCCCGCGAGCGTAAGCTGGGTCTCCAACCGCCAGTGGGCGCCGTGGATGGAGATGGGCCGCTGGGCGGGCGGCCTGGTGATGTCAACGCGCGGGAAGAAGCTTGCCGCGGTCACCGACCTGCCCGCGGAAATGCTCGACTACATGGAAAGAAACGATCCGGAATACCTGCGTTCGCCGGAGGAGGTCACCCGCAACACCACGACCTTCTACGAGGAGTTCAAGAAGTACGTGGACGAGAAACGCGCCAACCAAATGGAGGAAAAACCATGACAAACCAGATAACACGTCGCAGCCTGCTGTCGGGCGGCGCTGGCGCCCTGGCCGGTATGGCCGCATTGCCGGCGTTGACCGCTTCGAAGGCTTCGGCGGACGATACCGCCGGCAGCACGGACGGCACCTATGCCACGGCGCCGCTGCGCAGCGACACCGTGAACTTCGGCGTCGTGCAGTCGCGCGTCCATCCCGTCGACGCATCCAATACGAAGCAGACGCTCAAGAAAAACCTCGACCACATGCTGTGGTTGATCGACCGGGCGCAGTACTACGGCGGCCACAAGGACTTCCTGGCCTTTCACGAGTTCCCGCTGACCGGATGGGACCGGTGGACGCGCTCCGAAATACTCAGCTTCGCACCGGAACTGCCGGGCGAGGAAACCGAAGCCATCGGCGCCAAGGCCCGCGAGCACAACTGCTATATCTCCTTCGGAACCTACGCGCAGTACAAGGACTGGCCGCGCCACATCATGAGCGTGGCGGTGGTGATCGGGCCGGACGGCGAGATCGTTTCCCAGCAGTGGAAGGCCCGCAACATCCATGGCGTGTTCGTGGGCTTCGAACTCTTTACCACTTCCGTCTACGAGGTGCTGGAGCGCTATGTCGAAATGTACGGCTGGGACGCCGTGATCCCCGTGGCGCGGACCTCGGTGGGCAACATCTGCATCTCGCCCTGCAAGATGGAGCCGGAACTCTACCGGGCCATGTCGATCAAGGGCGCCGAGATCATCATCCGGACGTCAACGGGCGGATACAACCACCTGGACATGCGCAACGTCTGCCAGTCGAACAAGGTGTACGGTGCGCTGTCCAACAATGCCGTATCGCCGGGCAACAAGAGCTTTTTCGAGACTGCCGGCGGCGGCGGCAGCGTCATCATCGGCCCGGACGGAAAGATCCTTACCGAGGTGGAGGGCCATCACGAGGAACTGATCAATTACCGGATCCCGATGGCCGCCTTCCGCGAGCAGCACCGGATTCCGGACTTCCACTCCGAGCTGTACGCGCACGTGCTTGAGGGCTACAAGTCCCGCTACGCGCCGGGCGCGTTCCTGGACTACCTGCCGGAAGGGCTCGACGAGGCCTACCAGCAGTTCAAGGAAAAGGCCCGCTGGTAGTTCGCCCGAATCGCCGTTTCGATTGACCGGGCGGCTGCTGGATTTCGGCGATGGCGCGCGCGCAAAAGGTTGTGCTGGCTTACTCCGGGGGGCTGGACACATCGGTGATATGCCGGTGGCTCCAGGAGACCTGCGGCGCCGAGGTGGTGACCTTTACGGCCGACATCGGCCAGGGCGAGGAGGTGGAGCCGGCGCGCGCCAAGGCGAAGTCGATGGGCGTGGAGGAAATCCACGTCGAAGACCTGACGGAGACGTTTGTTCGGGACTACGTGTTTCCGATGTTCCGCGCCAATGCGCTGTATGAAGGGGAATACCTGCTGGGCACCGCCATCGCCCGACCGCTTATCGCCAGGCGCCTGGTGGAAATCGCCGAGGAAACCGGCGCCGACGCCATCGCCCATGGCGCCACCGGCAAGGGGAACGACCAGGTGCGCTTCGAGCTGGGGGCCTATGCGCTGAATCCCGGCATCGAGGTGATCGCGCCCTGGCGCGAATGGCACCTGACTTCACGGGAGAAGCTGCTGGCCTATTGCCGGGAACACGACATACCGGTGGATTACGAGCAGCAGGACAAGTCGCCGTATTCGATGGACGCCAACCTGCTGCACATTTCCTACGAGGGCGGCGACCTGGAAGATCCCTGGAACGAACCGGAGGAGCGCATGTGGCGATGGACCGTATCCCCGGATGCGGCGCCGGATGAGCCGCAGCATGTGGAAATCGAATTCGCCCGCGGTGATCCGGTGGCGGTGGACGGCGAGCGCCTGAGTTCCGCGAGGTTGCTGGCGCGCCTGAACGAACTTGGCGGGGCGCATGGAGTGGGGCGCCAGGACCTGGTCGAGAACCGCTACGTGGGCATGAAGTCGCGCGGCTGTTACGAGACTCCGGGCGGCACGATTCTGCTGAAAGCGCACCGCGCGATCGAGTCCGTTACGCTCGACCGCGAAGTGACCCACCTCAAGGACGAGCTGATGCCGCGCTACGCCAAACTGATCTACAACGGCTACTGGTGGTCTCCGGAACGCAAGGCGCTGCAGGCGCTGATCGACCAGTCGCAGGAACCCGTCAACGGCCTCGTGCGACTCAAGCTTTACAAGGGTTCCGTAACGGTGCTCGGCCGGCGCTCGCCGGACAGCCTGTTCGACAAGAGCATGGCGACGTTCGAGGACGACCGCGGCGCCTACAGCCAGGGCGACGCCACGGGCTTCATCCGCCTGAACGCCCTGCGCCTGCGCCTCGCCGCAAAGCTCGGCCGCAAGCTGTAGCGGCGACGCGAGTCATACAATGTTGGGCTGTCCGCTGGAGGGAGGCCTGACGGGTTGCTTGTCCATCCGCGTTGAAATGACCGAGAGGCTGTTTACTCCGTTCAATTCGATTGGCGTGCTCATGATGGCCGGATTCCTTATGCAGGCTGGTCATTCGCAAACATTGCCGGAACAGCTTTCTGCTGAGGCGGTCATGAGTTTCGCAAGGGCCAACAACATCCAGAGCGCCGCGGAGCTGATCGAATCCTTGCCGCCTTTGCACAAGCGGCACGCGACCATGGTTTTCGATTCCCGGGCCCTGAACAAGGAGTTGGTATCCAAGACCCATCCAAGAGTCATCTCCTTCGGAGCCGACGCGCGCTTCATTCTCTCTTGGGCGACGCATCCCGATGCGCCCGACAACGTCGATTTCCTGCAACCGCTCGCGGATCGCTGGGATGCTGGCGTGATTGATTTTTCCGGCGAGGAACCTGAACTTTCGAGACCGGAAGTCTGCTCAACCTGTCATGGCCATATGAAGAGACCGATCTGGGGCGATTACAACGAGTGGCGAGGCACGATTGATGACAAGAAGCTGGAATTGAGCGAAAGGTCCCAAATCCTTTCGGACCTGGAGGCGTCGAGCAACCCAAGGTTCTCCCCAATGGAAATCTCTGACCGTTTCTTTCCTCAAACGGTTTCAACCGCGACCGGTAATCGCTCCGGAATGTGGAATTTTGCGGCTGAATTTGGCTCCATGCTGGCACTGAGACATGCGGAAGTCCTGTTCAACAGGATCCAGATGCAGGACGATTTTGCGGAGTCGGCCGAACAGATCATCTGCGGAGAATTGAGTTCAGGCGATCGCCTGGTTCCTCAGGAGGACTACTACCTTGCGATCATGCACAGTGGCGATCAACTGGTAGTTGTACAGGAAGATACCGACGAGCTCCCTCACGCACAGAAAGGCTTCAGTTCCGGTAATGCCAATATTCACTACTCCCTGAATTTTCTGATTCTCCATGACTTCTGGAAACGCGACTCCAGAGTCTCGGACTACTATGCGAGGTTGGGGAATGAAGAGGTTTCTCCTCTATTTTCCTCGTATCTGAATTATTTACCGGGCACTGCAACAGCCGAACAGGAATTGCGCGCATCTTACGATCAGCATTTTGTGTTGAAGGGCCAGGCATCGCTGAATGCGAGAATCGACAAGGAAACACGCCGGCGTGGGCCTGCCCACGATTCTCCATACAGCATTGCCAAGACCGCCGTTTTTGGGGAAGGTCATTTCAAATCCATGGCGCCGCGCGTCTGCAACATAGTCAGGGCAGCTCCAAATCAACGGCTCTCGCAACTTCGAATCGCAGATGGAAAAGCCTCAGAAGACGCAGGAAAGATAACTCTTACGGTAAATCTGGATCCGGTTCGTTCCGAAACTGTCAGCGTGGGCTGGTTCTCATGGGAACCATCAAAAGAGTGGTACGCCCCGAAGGTAGCCGACCGGGACGATGATTTCGTTTACAGCCGAGGCACCTTGACGTTTAACGCTGGAGCAGCGCGCAAGAACCTCACTGTTAAAATTGTGGACGACGGCGTTGATGAGCCTCCGGAGTATTTCAACGTCCAGCTTGAACAGGCCTCCGGGAATGCTTTGATTGCAGACGGTCTTGCGTGGGCGACGATAGAAGGCGAGTTGTCGCCAATCAAGGCGGAGGGGCCTACGGCACGTTTCGATAACGCGCCATTGACGCACGACGGAATCAGGGCCTTTACCGTGCAGTTGCGATTTAGCGAGGAAGTTGCGCTGAGCGACGACGCGTTCACCGATGGACTGGTGACAGTCACGGGCGGCACGGTGGGGCAGGCGGGTCGTGTAACCGAGGGAAGCACGATCGCCTGGGAGATTACAGTGACACCCGGCGGCGAAGGTGACGTGGTCATCACGCTGCCGGCTCCCAAAGACCGCGCTTGCGACGAGCAGCCGACCGTTTGTACGTCCGACGGACGCAAACTCTTGCAGGCTACTACCGTGACCGTGCGAGGCCCGCCGGTCGGTCCGCCTGCGTCGGCCGCTCCATCCACACCGACCGAACCGCCCACGCCAGTCACACAGCCTTCGGGCGACGATACGGGTGAGGACGACGAAACGGCAGTGCCGGTGGACGATGCCGACGACGAGTCGGCGGAGACCGGCGCGGTCAGTAATGTGGACGATGGTTCAAACCCTGATTCGATGACGCCACCCGCCGAGGCCGCGGCTTGGGGTGAGCGCTTGCCGGGGCGGGACATTCAGTTGCCATCCGGTTCCAATCCGTCGGGTCTGTGGTCGGACGGCGAGACAATGTGGGTTATTAGCGACTGGGGCGCTGGGAAAGTAACGACGTATTCCCTGGCCGACGGGTCGGCGCTGGGCGCCGGAGAAGTGACGCTGGACGACGGCGCTACGGCGGCGCACCAGTTCCTATTGCAGGGCGATGGGTACCCGGCGGGCTTATGGTCGGACGGCGCGACCTTGTGGGTAGCGGACATTGCATCGAGCGTAAACGCGTATCGCCTTTCGGATGGCGTGCGGCAAACGGACCGGGATGTCCCGCAAACCGTGCTCGCAGCGGCGGGTAATCTGGCCCCGACGGGTCTTTGGTCGGATGGCGAGACCTTATGGGTAGCCGATATTCTGGCCGGGAAGGTTTTTGCATATCGTCTTTCGGACAAGGTGCGGGGGCCGGAGAAGGAGTTTGATCTATCGTCGGCCGACAGCCACCGGCCATCGCCATGGGGATTGTGGTCCGATGGAGAGACGGCGCTGGTAACCCTGTTCTACGACGGAGGCGTGCAGGGCTATGCTCTGTCGGGGGGTGCACCCATGGCGGATCGTGCGCTCGACAGTTCCGTGACCGGGTCCAGCCCCCTGGGCCTGTGGTCGGACCGCGAGACGCTTTGGGTGGTGAGTCAAGGGGACCCGCAGATCCGCGCCTACGCGGTACCGGGCCTGCGCGCTGCGGCAGCCCGGACAGCGTCGAGTGTGGCCAACCCGTTTTCTGTGCGGGTAGTCACTCGCGTCGATGCGGTGCCGGGAATTGTGGATGCCGGGCCACCTGTGTTCATTGCAGATGCGGCGTTGCGTGGCGCAATCGCCGAGGCGCTTGGCCTGAACTCGGACCAATCGGTAGGCCTGGAAGCAATGGCGCGCATTCGCTCGCTCAACGTTCGCGGCGCGGGCATTGCTGAGCTGACGGGGCTGGAGTATGCCGTGAATCTCGAGTCGCTGGATCTGGGTCATAACCCGGTCAGGGACCCATGGACGCTGGCCATGTTGCCGCGCCTTACGGTCTTGAACCTGGATGGAGCAGCAATCGACCTGTATTCGCTTTCCGCCCTTGTCGGCCTTGAACGACTTTCTCTTCGTAACAACGGCCTGACCGATGTCTCCGCGTTGGCGGGGCTGGTGAACCTGCGCCACCTGTCGCTGCGCGGCAATGCGCTATCGGACTTGTGGCCGCTCGCGGGTCTGGCACAATTGGAAATACTCGACGTTCGCGGCGTTACCGTCCCTGATCACGCGCCGCTATCCGGGCTTTACAAACTGCGTCACCTGGATCTGACCGACACTAAGCGTCGGACAGATTGATTCAGTCCAGTATCAATCAGAGCCTGGTATTCGGCTTGCCCCGCAGGTGCGCGACGCGCTCCAGCACGTCCGTGCCCAGCTGCAGCAGAGCCTCGATGATGTCGAGCGGAATCCAGTTTTCGGCGATCAGGCCGTTCTCGATGCGATAGAAGTCCATGACGCGCATGGTCACGCTCTTTCCGGTGGCCGCCAGGCCCAGCCAGCCGGGCCCGGCGTGGGTCGCCTGGACGCTCGGCCAGCCGCCGGTGACCGCGTAGCTGCCGCATCCCATGTCGATGAAATGCCCCGCGCCGCCGCGGTCGGGAAACGCTCTGAGGAAAGGCGCTTGGTGGTGCGCCCGGTATCCTTCCATTCCCCTGGCCGTGCCGATGCCGGCCGGGCCGTACCAGAGAAAATTCCGGGTCCAGTACTTATGCTGCTGCATGCTGTCCAGGTCTTTTTGGTCAAACCTGAACAGGCCCTGGTGCATCGCCTGCACCAGCGCGATGCTGCTGGCGCTTTGTTCCGGGTCTTCCTCGCCCAGCCGCACGCCGTCGGCCGTGGCGGGCGGGGGCCATGCCACCTCGGCTCCCAGACTGGGTGCGATCGGCCAGATGCCTGCCTGGCGCAGCAGATCCAGGAGGTCCCAAAGGGCATACGTCTGGATTATCCTGCCGTCAACCAATTCGTGCGCTTCGCCGTAACGCAGGTGCGCCACGCCGTGCGTCGCAGGCACGCCAAGCCAGTCGGCCACGAAGTTGGACTGGTAGATGCCGACCGTCGCGGCGTACAGCTTGGTGCCTGATTCGCCAACGAGAAAGATCGAGTCGCGCCGCTCCATGTCGGGAAAGGAGTGGCGCAGGGTTTGCCAGACGTCCTTGATGGCGTCGGTTCCCTCAAGCTCATTGATTGGATGGGAACCGTACCAACGAGCTTCGGGGTGATAGATGCGTTCTATGGTCTCGTTGAGTGCTTTCCCTTCGGCCGCGGCAAGCGCCCCCAGGGCCTCGTGGATGCCGGCCTTGTTGCCGGCATGCAATGAAAATTCATTCATGAGTTGCTGAATCCTGCGTTGGGATTCGGTCTTCCGTGCGCGACACTCAATTCGGTGTGGATTCTTCGTCCGCCCGGCGCCAGTTGCGGTCAAAAGGCATGGCGTCTTCCGGAAAGCCGGGCGAGACCGACTTGCGATAGAGGTGCTCCATGTAAGTAATCGCGGACCAGGCCAGTTCGGCATAGTGAATGAACATCCAGCCCTCGGGCTTCTTGCGGAAGACCGCATTCACCCGGTAGTCGTCGTTGATCGCCGGGCGGGTGCGGACTTTGATATCGAGCCGGTTGTCCCAGGTGGCGATGACGATGGAATCCGACACCTGCCGTACGCGCAGCCTGTAGGGCACGATATTGACGCTCTCCATCAGCGAGCGGACGAAGGCGGGAGGGTTGAAATAGCTGTGCAGGCCTTCCTTGCCCATGACCCAGCGGTCCCGTTCCTCACCCAGGTAATACGGTGCTTCTTCGTCAGGGTCCCACGAATCGTGAATCGAAACCCAGTCGCCTCGGTTGAATCTGTCGGCCCATTCGAGCACGAGGTTCTCGATGGCGTCGGCCACCTCGGGCGGGGCGCTGGTTTCTTCGTGCAGGATGGAGTCAGCGGGAAGTCCTGCGGGCAGCAGTAATACCCAGCCAAGCAATAGCGCCTTCCTCATTGCGGCCTCCTCCCATTGGACAACAGGTCGAGAAACTCCTGGCTGACCTGGCTGCGGTACAGCCGCTCCATGTACATGATGGCGGACATGGGAGCTTCGCCGTAGTGGATGAACTTCCAGCCGTCGGTGGTGTTGCGGAACACGGCATTGGCCTTGAAGTGCTCGCCCTTGGCCGACCCGAACCGGGGCTTGAACTGGAAATCCACGTACCAGATAGCCAGGGCGAGATCGTCGTCGATCATGCGCACCCGGATGCGGTCCGGCGTGTACATCATTTCCGCCAGGTCGTTTTCGGCGCGGGATTCGTAATGGCTGGCCTCGATTTCCCGCAATCCCGGTGGCGCCTCGCCGGGAATGCTCTTCTCGGGCATTTTCGGTTTGCTTGAGAAATAGCCGTTGAGTTCGTCCCATCCGACCAGCCAGTCCGGCTGATGTGCGAGCAAAACGTATGGTTCGTCGTCGGGACTGAAAAGATCCTTGAGCGTCGGCCAGGTTTTCGCGCGCCAGCGACCGGCAAAGTCTGTCACCAGCGACTCGATCTCCGACGTTACTTCCGGCGGCGCGGTGCTGCCTATGTCGAACTGGGGATAGAAGGATCCCGCATTACCGACGTAATGCTCGCGGTCCTCGCCTTCGTAATAGATCGTCTGCGCCATCGCAGTTGCACCCGCGACCAAACCGGCGCAGACCACAAGTGAAAAGGTTGCCGTTCGCTTGTCCATGACCGCGCTATATTACGACCCTACCGGGATGGTCGGTCAAGCCTTGAGGGGGCCTCCTGCGCACACGTTGCGGGCTGCGTTTTCGCCGGAGCGGATGGCGCTTTCGATGGTGGCCGGCAGCCCCGTGTCGATCCAGTCTCCGGCCAGGAAAAGGTTCCGGTAGCCACAAGCCGTCGCCGGTCGGCGGCGGACCTGCGAGGGCGTTTGCGCAATCGTGGCCCGTTTCTCCTTGACCACGCGGTAGCCGGGCAGGACCTTCGGATCAAGCTCCAGCGCCGTCGCCACGTCGTGCCAGGTCCTTTCGGCAAGCACCTCGGCGGTTTCGTGCACCAGGTCGCTGCCGGCGCTTACCGTTACGGAAGCAATATGGCCGCGAACGAAGAGCCACTGGGCCGTTCCACCGATCAGACCGATAAACGGAAGTTCCGGCGCGAGACCGGCCGGGCGCGACAGCAGAAAATGGACGTTGACGATGGGATTGCTTTGCTCGGGCACGGTCAGTCCCGGGACCAGCGCCGCCGCCGCCGCCGGCGGCACCGCCAGAACGACGCTGTCGCCTTCCCCGAGCGCGGCAGTTTCGGCGCCGAAGCGCAGTTCGCGTGCGCGGCCCTTCCGGTATTCGATCGCCTGCAAACGATTCTTGAACCGAATGTCCGCGCCATGTCCGCGCAACATGCGCAGCGCGGGTTCCACGAACGCCTCGGACAGGCCATCCCTCGCCACGAGTGGCCGGCAGCCTGCCTCGCCCCTGGCAAAGGTTTCGCGCAATACCGGCCAAAGCAGGCGCGCGGCCCCGGTGTCGGCCGACGTATTCAGCGCCGCGACCGCCAGCGGTTCCCACAGCCTTTCGAATAGCACGCCGCTGTTACCCACCGTATCCCGAACGGTGCTACCCGGTCCGGCGAAAATGAAGCGAAGCGCCGAAAGATAACGCCAGGCCGGCGCGTCCGGTACCCGCCGGCGTTTATCGAAGATCCACCAGGGGATTATTCCGGCGCCCGGCCTGAAAGACCACCGCCGTCCGGTGCGAACGTCGAGAAAGGGAAAACAGGCCCGGGCAGGCCCGATCAGGGCGTTGCCGGCGCCGGTCGCGTTCAGGTAGCGCCGGGTTGCCGTATTGCCGCTGAGCAGCAAGTGGTTGCCGTTATCGATCCTGCATCCAAGCCGGGCGTCCTCATAGGAACGGCAGCGCCCGCCGGCCTGTGCGGCGGCCTCGTATATCGTGACTTGCCTTCCGCCGGCCGCCAGGGAAACTGCCGTTGAAAGTCCGGCAAGTCCCGCACCGACAACATGAACCGCGCCCGATTGGCCGCTAGAAGATCCCATGCCGCAGCGCAAGCCAGATCTTGCGCCAACTCTTGAGCGACACCGGATCGGCGATCTTCTTCCAGCCGCGTGTTTCGAGCAGATTCAGTGTTTCCTGGTAGGTTTCCATCATGATCACGGCAGGGCGCATCAGGCCCCGCCGCAGGCCCTTCAGCAACCACTCGGTTTCGAGATAGTAGCGTCGGGCGAGTCTAGACACTTCCAGGCAGGCGCCGGCGAAAAAGGGATGAACGATGATGCGCGACAGCGATCTTTCGTCCACGCTGTATTTTTGCAGCGTTTCCGAAGGAATATAGAGGCGATTCCTGGCCGCATCCGACTTGACGTCCCGCAGGATATTGGTGAGCTGCAAGGCGTTGCCGAGGGCCACGGCAATTCGCGGGCCCGGCTTCTGAGGCATGCCGAAGACCCGGATCGAGAGCATGCCCACGGCGCCCGCGACTTTCCTGCAGTAGTCGAGCAGGCCGTCCACCGAACGTATGCGCACGCGGGGGGCCGCATCGATTTCCATGCCATCGATAATGGCCTGAAACTCCTCTTGCGGCAGGTCGAAACGATCGACCGGTTCCAGCAGGGCCTGCGAAGTAAGGCGCTCGGGTCGTCCCCTGTAGAGCAGGTCTATTTCTTTCCGCCAACCGTCGAGCGCCCGCAACTTGTCCGCGGATTCGCCGGGCGAATCGGCGATGTCGTCGACCTCGCGGCAAAAGGCGTAGACTGCATACATGGCCTGCCGCCGCTCCTCCGGCAGCAACCTCATGGCCCAGTAGAAAGAAGTTCCCGACTGCCTGACCACGCGATTTGCGTGCGCCGCGGGCGATATTTTCTCCAGAACCGGGTCGGCAGGCCTGGACATCGATTGATGTGCGATCCTGACTTGGTTCAAGCTTACCCCCTTAGCTTGTACGGCCCGTTTATCGATTGAAAACTCATTATATTCCCATCATACCGGCACGGCGCCAAGCTTGCCGAGCCTATACTAGCAATCCGCCATGCGCACCGGTCTGAATCGGGAGAAAGAACTGCATCGGGTCGCAGCCGTTGAGCGTCCCTCGGGCAAGGGCGCGGGGGACGAGAACTTCCCGGTCGGCTCGTGGCTGCTGCCCGCAGGGCTGCGCGGGCACATTGCGTCGTTTTATGCCTATGCGCGCGCGATCGACGATATCGCCGACGATCCCGCCCTTGAGCCGCAGGAAAAAATATCGCGCCTGGACCGGTTCGCGCGGGCCGTGGCGGGAAACGACAGCGGCGACCCCGCCTTGCGCAAGGCGCACGATATCCGCCGCAGCCTCAGGGAGACCGGAGTCACGCACCGGCATTGCGTTGACCTGACGCGCGCGTTCAAGCAGGACGCAACCAAATTGCGTTATAACGACTGGGACGACCTGATGGGCTATTGCAATTTTTCGGCTGCCCCCGTGGGTCGCTACCTGGTGGACCTGCACGGGCAGCCGGCCAGCGCCTACCCCGCGTCCGATGCTCTCTGCAACGCGTTGCAGGTGCTCAACCATCTGCAGGACTGTGCGGACGACTACAAGGCCCTGAACAGGGTGTACCTGCCGCAGGGCTGGATGGACGAGGCCGGCGGCAGGGTTGAAGATCTTGCCGGAACCCGCTCAACGCCGGCCTTAAGGCAAGTAATGGACCGGTGCCTGGACGCGACCGGCGAACTGCTCGTGCTGGCCAGGACGCTGCCCGGGCAGCTTCACGACCTTCGCTTCGGCATGGAAGCAGCGGCGATCGTGGCCATCGCTGACAAGCTTTGCGCCGAACTGCGCCGCCGCGACCCGCTGGCGGAACGGGTGGAGCTGAGCAAGGTGCAATATATGGGCTGTTTCCTGGCCGGGGCCGGACGCCTTGTGTGCGACAGAATCCTGCGGCGCTCCCGCGAGGAGGCGAACGATGGCTGACACTCGAGCCGCCGACGCGAATCGATCCTTCCGGCGGCGCTACTACCGCCCGCCGTTTATCGGCGTGATCGCCTTTTTCGCCGTTCTGCTGGCGTTGCCGCTGGCCCACTCCTTCGTGATCCTGGTGCGGGACCTGATCGGCTACGAGAACGCCGGCGGCCTGTTTATCGGCGTGGGCGCCGTTGCCGCGGCCCTCCTGCTGATCGGAATCAAGCGCAACGACGAAGTCAGCGGCACTCTGCTCGGGTTTGCGGCAGGGATGCTGATCTGGATCGGCTGGGCCTCGTACTCCTTCAAGTTCAACGAGGTTTCGCTCAATCTGCCCATGCCGGAGGTGGGGCCGGGCGTGAAGTGGCCCGCGCATCTGCTCTACATCCAGGGTTCCTTCGGCATCTGCGTGGCCACGCTGCTTTTCTTTATCTTCAACAAGAACACGCGGTGCAATGCCTTTTACTGGATCCAGAAGAAGGGCCGCCTCAATCTCGGCGAACGCGAGCCGGGGCAGGGGCGCAATATCTGCCGTATCACCTTCCTGGAAACGCTCTATGTCACCTGGTTCTTTTACGGCGCCTCGCTGTTCCTCGGCGATGCCCGCTTCCTCGGTTACGCCCATCCGGTGACCTACGGCATCGCCGCCGTCCTGGCGGTCTGGGGATGCTGGCTGCTGTGGCGGCTGATGAAATTCACCCGGGTGATGGCCGCCATCCGATACGCCATTCCCACCAAGGCCATCTTCTGGGTGCCCTTCGGCGAGCTGGCGCCGCGCTACGGGTTCTACGACGAGGTCTGGCTCAAACCGCTGGAGTACTCGGCGGCGATGTGGACCGTGCTCGTCGTTTTCGTCGTTGTCTTCCTGGCGACCGGATTCCTGCCCCAACGCCGCCAGCACTGATCCGAGGAGTCCGATTATGCGTATGCAAGGTATGCCCGCAGGCTTGGCACTGCTTCTTGTCTCGTCCACGCTTCTGGCCCAGCCGGCGATTGCTCCGGACGGCGACAGTCTGCGTGCGGACCTGGCGCGCATCGTCGGCCTCGAGAACGATCAGCGGGCGGAAACGCTACTTCGAATTTTCCGCGAGCGCGGTTTCGACCCGGAGATAGGGGAATTTCAAAATCCGGCCCGATTTCGAAATTCACCGGCAACAGGAAGAAACCTGATCGTTACCCTGGGCGAGGGAGACCGCGATATCGTGGTGGGTGCGCACTACGACGCAATCCTGATGCGGGACGGCCGTATTTCGGACGGCGCCGTGGACAACGGTGCGTCCTCGGTCATTCTGACCCGGGTGGCCGAGTCCCTGCGCCGGCATGCGCTGAAGCACCGTATCCGGGTCGTCCTCTTCGACCTGGAGGAGATCGGACTCATCGGATCCCGCGCCTATGTGCAAAGCGAGGACACAAGCCGTATTGCGGCCATGGTCAATGTGGACGTGATCGCCGGCGACGGCGTCATCATGTTCGGGCCGACTTCGCACGAGGGCAACGAGGCGGTTTACCGCAGTCTGCGACTCGTGTGTGCCGTCAAGGCTATCTCATGTGCGGATTTTCCGGTGTACCCCTCAAGCGACGATCGCCCCTTCCAGGCTGCCGGAATCCCGAACGTCTCGCTCGCGATGATCGGAGCCGTCTCGTCGCATGAGTTCTGGCTGTTTCTGAATGCGCCGGGGCAGTCCGGGTTGCGGCGTGACTTTGTTCCCGATCTCCGCCGGATCATTCACACTAAGGAAGACACGATCGAACGCGTCGATGCAACGGCAATGGCCCGGGTCCACGACGCGGTCGTCGCCCTGGTGGTCGAACTGGACGGGGCTCTTTGACCCTCAGGCGCAGCCTGAGCTTCGATCCCGCCTTTTCTGCGGCTCCCTTGTCCGGCTACTTCCGGGCGCAGACCATCAGGTTTCCGTAAGCCCTGTTCTCCGCCAGGCACTTGTCCCGGAACCGGGGAATGCCTTCACCCAGCTGGATATTGTCCCGGTCGAACCCGGCCTGGACACAGATTCCGACCATGTCCTCGTCCTGAAGCGCGCCCATGTAGGGCTCGTTGTTGAACCTTGCCATCCAGTCGCAATAGTACTTTTCAAGAGCCTTGTCCGGCACGATGTTGTCCATGTGGATCATCAGGCCGCCGGGCGCCAGCAGGCGATGGCACTCCTTGTGGATGGCCCGGATGGCCTTGCGCGAGGTCTCGTGCAGCAGGGCGGTAGACACGATGAGATCGAAACTCCCGTCGTCGAAGTTGGTGCGCTCCGCGTTCTGTTGGGAGAAATGGATTTCCTTGCCCATGGCGACGGCGCGGGCATGGCCATAGCGAAGGCAGGTGGCCGCCACGTCGATCGCGTGGATTTCCGCATCCGGGAAGTGATCGCAGTAAGCCAGGGTGGAGTGGCCCACCGTGCAGCCCATATCGAGGATCCGCCGCGGACCGGCATCGCTGAAATGATCCTTCAGCCAGGCAACCAGCGTCCGGCCCATGCCGTCCAGGTTGGGGCCCAGGCGGCCCATGGAATAGAGGCGGTAGGTGCGGTCGAACTCGGCCCCGGCAAACACATCGTCTTCGGTCATTTCCTGCTGGTAACTGCCGGGTTTGCAGTGCACGTCCACGGCCGCGAGGTACGGCGGCATTTCGACGCTGTCGTCCAGGGTCAGCGATCCCAGCGTGCCTCGGAAGGAATTGGCCCTTGCGATGAGCTCAGGCAGCTGCCGTTCGATGCTGGGGCCGACCGTGTCGTAGAGCACTTCCTGCGTGGTCCGCATCATGGAGCTCCACCACTTGTTCTGGGGCTCGTCTTCCAGGGCTTTGCGCAGTTCCTTGCGCGAAGGACACGAGCCGTCCGGGCGCCGGGACAGGGGATTGTCGGCAAGGATTGCGGTGTTTCCGGCGTGAAAATTGTTGGTGGTGAACACCCTCAGGGTCTTGACGAAACTCTGGGCCGACTGCTCGTCGTGGGTGGCTTCCGGGAACATGGCGTGGTCAGAGTTGTTGCGCATCTGTGCTCTCCGAGGCCCGTGTTTGGCCTTGTCTGGACTATCGACCTATACTACCCGCCGCAGAACTTTGGAAACAACCCGGTCAATCAGGGCAAGGGGGCGTACGCTGGCGGACGGAAAAGGAAAACCGAGGCAACGGGTGGCCAAGGGGCGCAGGCCCTTCTTCCTGGACTCGCCCGAATCCGACAAGTTGCTGGCCATGATCGTGGCCCTGGTCGGAGAGGTGTCCGTCGTCAAGGAACGGCTCGACACCCATGAACGGCTTGCGGCCCAGGGCAAGGTAGCCACGCCGGAAGAAATCGAAAACTACGCGCCGGACGCAGACGTGGAAGACGAACGGGAGGCCTGGCGCGCGGCCATGCTCGAACGGGTCTTCCGCATCATTTCCGCTACCCGGGACATGGACGGGTCTTCCGAACCGGAAGAGTAGATGCTGCAACCATTCGCCTGGGACGATGTTTTCAGAAGTCGCACGCGTCAGGCGCCCGTGCGTTGGGCGCGCCGCAGTATCGCGACGTAAATCAGCGCGGTAGCGAACATGGTCAGGCTGTAGGTCGCGGCCGGCACCGTCGCGAGCCCGCCGCCGAACAAGAGCACGGCGATGGCGATGGCCAGTGTCCCGTTCTGCAGCCCGCATTCGATCGCGATGGCCGTTCTTTGTTTCGCTCCGGTGGCGAGCCACCGCGCCAGCAGGTACGCAATCACCATCATCAGCAGGTTCAGCGCCAACGTGGCCAATCCGGCCTGGGCGTAGTAGTCGGCGAGGTTATTGCGTTCCTGGTAGATCGCCCCCGCGAGCACCAGCACGAACAGCACCGCGGCGAGGGTACGGGCCGACGGTTCGATCCGCAGTGCAAAACGCTCGGCGTAACGACGCACCAGCAGGCCGACCGCGACCGGAACGGTAACGATCAGGAAAACGCTGATCGCCGTGTCGGCGACCGTGACGTCCTGCATCGCCTGCTCGCCGATGAAATGGCCATAGGCGAAGACGACCACCAACGGGACCGTGATCACGCTCAGAAGGCTGATCACCGCGGTCAGCGAGATCGACAGCGCGACGTCGCCACGCGCAAATGACGTCAGGAGGTTCGAGGTCACTCCGCCCGGCGCGGCGGCAATGATCATCATTCCGAGTGCGAGTTCCGGCGCCATCGGCCAGATGCTGGCAAGGAGGAAAGCGACGACGGGCAGCACGATGATCTGCGACATTGCGCCTACCGCGAAATCCCGCGGGCGTCGCGCCACCCGCACGAAATCATCGAAGGTAAGCCCGAGCCCCAGCGACAGCATGATGAACGCAAGCGCCAGCGGCAGAACGACGTCAGTCACAAATCCCATGCCTTCTCCCGAACGTCAGGTGTGGAGCCGATGGTGATCATACCGCCCGCAACACCATGAAAAAAGCCGGTCGCGGACTTCGGATATGACTCATAATATTGTCCATTCTGTAATTTGAGAACGTATCACCAGCTGGTAGAGAGGAGAGAGGAATGACCGAGTACCGCCTGAGCGATGGGGAACTGGAAGCGGCCTTCCAGCAGCGGGTGGACGAGGAGCGAAAGATCGAGCCCAAGGACTGGATGCCGGAGGCGTATCGCAAAAACCTGATCCGGCAGATTTCCCAGCACGCGCACTCGGAGGTGATCGGCATGCAGCCGGAGGGCAACTGGATCACCCGCGCGCCCACGCTCAAGCGCAAGATGATTCTGTTGGCCAAGGTGCAGGACGAGGCCGGGCACGGCCTGTACCTGTACGGCGCAGCGGAAACGCTGGGCGTCACCCGCGAGGAGATGATCCAGGCTTTGCACGAAGGGCGCGCCAAGTACGCCTCGATCTTCAACTATCCCACGCTTACCTGGGCCGACGTGGGGGTTATCGGCTGGCTGGTGGACAGCGCGGCGATCGTCAACCAGATTTCGCTGCAGCGCACCTCCTATGGCCCGTATTCGCGGGCGATGATCCGCATCTGCAAGGAGGAGAGCTTCCATCAGCGCCAGGGTTTTGAAATGCTGATGCCGCTGGCGTCGGGCAGTCCGGAGCAGAAGGCGATGGCGCAGGATGCGATGGACCGCTGGTGGTGGCCCACGCTGATGATGTTCGGCCCGCACGATTCCGATTCAATGCACAGCGCGAAATCGATGCAATGGAAGATCAAGCGCAGGAGCAACGACGAGCTGCGCCAGGACTTCGTGGATCAGACCGTCCCGCAGGCGGAGTATCTGGATCTGGCGATTCCGGACCCCGACCTGAAGTGGAACGAGGAGCGCGGCCACTACGATTTCGGCGAAATCGACTGGGACGAGTTCTGGGCCGTGGTATCCGGCGACGGCCTGTGCAACCGCGAACGCCTCGACCGGCACGGCGAGGCGCACCGGGAAGGCGAGTGGGTGCGCGAGGCCATGCGCGCCTACGAGGAGAAAAGGCAATCGACATGAAACTCCCTCTTTACGAAGTGTTCGTGCGCTCCAAACGCGGCCTGGATCACAGGCATGTGGGCAGCCTGCATGCCGAGGACGGCGGCCAGGCGCTGAAACTCGCGCGCGACTGCTATACCCGCCGCGGCGAAGGCGTGAGCATCTGGGTGGTCAGGTCCGGCGACATCGTGGCCTCGCAGGAGGAGGACGCGGCCAGCTTCTTCGACCCGTCCGACGACAAGCCCTACCGTCACGCCACCTTCTACCGCCTTCCGCCGGAGGTGAAGAACCTGTGACCCCTTCCCGGGCGCTCCCCGAATTCGTGCTGGCGCTGGGCGACGACTCCCTGGTGCTGGGGCAGCGCCTGTCGGAGTGGTGCGGCAAAGCGCCATTCCTGGAGGAGGACATCGCGATCGCCAACGTCGCGCTGGACTACCTCGGTCGGGCCGAAAAGTTCTACCGCTACGTTTCGGAACTTGAGGGCGGGCGCCGCAGCGTCGACGAAATCGCCTTCCTGCGGGACAGCCGCGCCTACCGCAACCTGCTGATCTTCGAACTTCCCGTAGGGGACTTCGCCCGCACCATGGCCCGCCAGTTCATGGTGGACGCCTTTCACCTGCCGTACCTCAGGCGCCTGAGCCGTTCCGCCGACGCACGTATTGGCGCAATCGCAGCCGAAGCGGTCAAGGAAAGCCGCTATCACCTCAAGCGCAGCCGCGAGTGGGTGCTGTGTCTGGGCGGCGGCACCAGGGAAAGCCGCGGCAGGATTCAGCGCGCTTTCGACGCCCTGTGGGGCTATGGTCCCGAGATGTTCGAAATGGACCGCCACGAGAAGGCTCTGATCGAAAGCGGCGTGTCCGTGGATCGCTCCGCGCTGAAAGCGAAATGGCAGGCTTCGATGACGGACCTCCTGGCCCAGGCGGGGCTGAAGGTTCCCGACCGGGAATGGTCGATCGCCGGCGGGCGCGACGGCGTGCATACCGAACATCACGGTTATCTGCTCGCCGAGATGCAGTACATGCAGCGCGCGTATCCGGGCCTGGCCTGGTAAGGGATCGAGCGATGAGCGAGGCGCGCTTCCATCCCCTGCGCGTGGCGGAAGTCCGTCCGGAAACGGACGGCGCGGTGTGCGTCGCCTTTGACGTGCCCGAACCGCTGCGCGATACCTTCCGCTTCATCCAGGGGCAGTACCTCACCCTGAGCGCCCGGATTGAAGGCGAGGAGGTGAGCCGCTCGTATTCGATCTGCTCGGGCGTGGACGACGGCTGCCTCAGGGTGGGCATCAGGAAGATCGACGGCGGACTGTTCTCCACCTACGCCAACGAACGCTTGAGCGCCGGCGACGAAATCCGCGCGATGCCGCCCAGGGGCAATTTCTTCACGCCGCTGTCGGAAAACAATGAGAAGAACTACATGTGCATCTGCATCGGCAGCGGTATCACGCCCATCCTGTCGATCGTCAAGTCCATCCTCAAGCGCGAACCGCGCAGCGTGGTGACCCTCCTGTACGGCAACCGCAACTCCGCCACGGTGATGTTCAAGAGCGAACTGAGCTTTCTCAAGAACCGTTACATGACGCGCTTCAACTGGGTCAACATTCTGAGCCGCGAGGAGCAGGACGCGGAAGTGCTTTACGGCCGCATCGACAACCGCAAGGGCGGCGAATTGCAGCGCAAGCGACTGATCGACATCGCCGGGACTGACGAGTTCTTCCTGTGCGGCCCGCAATCGATGATCTCGGAAGTCTCGCGCGGGTTGCGCGGCTCCGGCGTGGACGAAGCGCATATCCGCTACGAACTGTTCTCGTCTTCAGTTGAAGACGCGCGAACCGCGGTGGAGAAGCACCTGGCCCGCGCGCAGCAATACGCCGGGCAGGTCAGCGACGTTACCGTGACCGTGGCCGGCCGTTCGTCGCGGTTCGAACTTTCCACCGACGGAGAGAGCATCCTCGACGGTGCGCTTCGCAACGGCGCCGACCTGCCGTTCTCGTGCAAGGGCGGCGTATGCGCCACCTGCCGGGCGCGCCTGCTGGAAGGTCAGGTGGAGCTGGACATCAACCACGCGCTCGGCGAGAAGGAACTGGAGGAAGGCCTGGTCCTCACCTGTCAGGCCCATCCCATCACCAACCGCGTCGTCCTGGACTTCGATCAGCCATGACCGCAGCCGGCCGCCGCTTCCAGCGCCGCTTCGACGGCCTTACATAGGCTGGACTGCACCGTCGCGAACGCCCGGGGGCGGGATACGCTCTCCACTTCAGTCGACTTGTCCTTCCGGGGGGGATTCCGCGTTCCTGAAACGATGAATCTATAGAGGGCTCCTTTTTTGCGCCGATCGAGCAATCCCCGAGATCACAACGTCGTCGAGCTGGGCTCGCGCGAACGGCCCGCCCGCAGGCAGCTGGTCGAGCAGTTGTTTGCGCAGCATGGCCGCGCCTTGCGCGTGTTTCTGCGGGGCCGGTCCGTGCGCCGGGAGGAGATCGAGGATGTCGTGCAGGAGGTCTTTGCACGCCTGATGGGCGCCCGGGGGCTGGAAGAAAAAATGACCGCCGAGACGGGAAGCAACCGGGCCTATCTGCTGAGCATGGCCAGCGGCCTGGTCTCCGACCGCTGGCGCAAGCAGCGGGTGCGCACCGCCTACGCCAGTGCGCAAGGGGAACTCGACTCCGATCGTGTGGACGAGCGCACCCCCGAGCGGGTCGTGGCGGCGCAGCTGGAGCTGGAAGCGATCCGGGCGGTCATCCTGAACCTGCCGCTGAACTGGCGCGTGGCGCTGCTGCTGCAGCGCTTGCGCAACATGAGTTATGAGCAGATCGCCCTGCACATGGGCGTCTCGGTACGCCAGGTCGAGCGCTACCTGTACCGGGCCACGAGGCGGCTCCACAAGGCGCGGCGGAACACTGAAACGACGGGAGAACACTCGTGCTGAAGAACCTGCAGGAGATTATGGGCGGCGATGTCGCCCATGCGCTGGTAAGGCTTTGGTCGGATGAACTTTCGGAGGCCGAGGCCATGGCGATCCACAGCCGGAGGCGGAGCGATCCGAAGTACCGGGAGGAATTGGACGAGTTGCTGGCGGCCTACGATGGGGTCGCGCGATTTGCCGGCGATCGCAGGATGGAAGCGATCGCCACGGACTACGGACGCCTGTTGCAGCAGCGCCGACGGAACCGGCGTGTCGCGCTCGGCCTGGTCGCCGGGATGCTGGTCGCCGTCGGCGCGGTACTGGCGTTGGTCTGGCCGTGGCGCGGGCCGGACGAAAGCCACCTGCACAAGTACTTCACCCGCATCGGCGAGCAGCAGACCATCGAACTGACCGATGGCAGTGTGATCACGCTCAATACCGGCGGCCAGTTGGTGGTGGATTACAGCGGGCCGGAGCGCCGGGTCCTGCTGGAGCGCGGCGAAGCCTATTTCGAGGTGGCGGAAGATCCGGACCGACCCTTCAGGGTAGGGCTCGGTACGCATGCGGTTACCGTGCTCGGGACGGCATTCAATGTGCTCATGGACCCGGGCCGCTACCAGGTGGCGGTGATCGAGGGCGCGGTTACGTTTCACGAAGTTACGGCCGATTTGTCCGCATTGCCTCCGCCGGTCACGATGCGCGGACCCGGCCCGCGGCGCGTGGAGGCCGGCTGGGTCGCCGAGTTTGACGTAAGCCGAAACGAGCTGACGGCGTTTCAGCCCGAGTCCATGGACCGCTACCGCGACTGGCGCAGCGGCCTGCTCAGCTTTTCCTACGAGCCCCTGTCTCAGGTGGTACGGGAGCTGAATCGCTATTCGCGCAGAAAGATCCTGATCGAAGACGCGTCGGTCATGGATCTGAGCGTCTACACGGTCGTCCGCGTGACCGAGATCGATGGCGCGCTGCAAAGCCTGGAACAGGTTCTGCCGATCGAAGTCACGCGCTACTACGACCGGATCGTGATTAGTGCGTCCACCGGGAACGACAGTTGACAACACCAAACCAGGAGGGGAAGACCATGAACAACATTCGGAACCGGAACTTTTTACCGGCCGTCGCGCTGGCCGCGCTGGCCCTTGCAACGGTCGGCGCCCACGCGCAGTCCGACGAGGTGTTGTCGCTCGACATCGAGACGCAGGACGCCGGTTCGGCCTTGGTGAAGCTGGCCACATCGTCGGGCATGGAGATTGTGCTGGACGGGGAGACCGGCAAGAACAAGGAAGTCGAAGGACTGAAGGGCGAATATCGGATTGAAGAGGCCCTGGCGGCGCTATTGGCCGATACGGGCCTCACGTACGAATTCGCCTCGGAGAGCAGGATCGTGGTCCGCGAGGCGCAGGAATCCGCCAGCGAGGGCGGGGAGGACGAGGAGGATGCCGGGGAGGAAGATGCGAATGAAGAAGAAGCGCCGCTCGAGTTGCAGGAACAGCGGATCACCGGTTCGCGAATGCAGGGGGGCGATCCCACGGCCAATGTCATCAGCTTGACCGCCGACGACATGGCGCGGCGCGGCATCTCCACAGTGGAAGAACTGCTTCGCCAGATGCCTTGGGCCTATGCCTCGAATACGTCCCAGAGTGGCCGGCACTTTTCCGCGCCCGTCGACGTGGATCGGGAAATAAGCAACGCGGATGGAATGGCCATTGGGGTGTCGTTCGCGAACCTGCGCGCCCTCGGTTCGGAGAACTCGCTGATACTGCTCAACGGGCGGCGCGTCTCCGGCCGGGGCGGCTCGGAGTACAACGCCGTAAACCTCGTGAACATTCCGCTTTCGGCAATCGAGCGTGTTGACATCGACCTGGGTTCCGCGTCCGCGATCTACGGTTCCGACGCCATCGGCGGCGTCATCAACTTCATCACCAAGAAGCGCTTTACCGGCCTGGAGGTGACGGTTCGCCAGGAATACAGCGCCACCGATGCGGACCGAAGGGTGATGAGCGTGCGCGGCGGCTACGCGTGGGGCAGCGGCAGCGTGACCGCGGACCTCTCGCGCGATGAGTCGGACCCGGTCAACAACCGCAAGATCTGGACCAGCATGGACTATCGCGATGTATTGGGACCGGAGTACGACAGGCGCAGCGCGACCACGCAGCCCGGTATCGTATGCCGTCAGCGTGGGGGATTCTTTTCCACCTACTGGCTGGTCCTTCCGAGATGCGCGTTCGGCGCCCCACGCCTGCAGCTGCCGCCCGGACACAGCGGCGTCGGCGCGACAGTGGACGACTTCACGGAGGAACTTACGCTGTTCGACTACGTGCCGCCCCAAAACGGGTGGGTTTCGGAGAGCCTGGGCCTGAACCTGCGCGCCGAACAATATCTCGGCGAGGACCTGATGGTCTATGCGGAGGCGCTTTTTTCCGAACACGATGCCTATATCCAGGAACGGACCTTTGCCGACGACTACATCATCGGGGCCGACAATGCCTACAACCCGTTCGGATACGACCTGGCGGTGACCTATGCTCCGTTTCGCGAAGTGGAGTCGGGCCAGTTTCCGACCGCCAATGACGAATCGGAACACACGATGCAGACGTACAACCTCGGCGCCGTCTGGCGGTTCGGCGCCAGCCACGAATTGGACGTGAGCGTGACGCGCTCCGAATCCGAGCACGAATCGGTGGCCTGGCGCGCCCGGTACCACCGGACCCAGGCTGAACCCACCGCGGAAGAGTTCTATGGGATCCTGTCGAGTCCCGATCCCAACGTCGCATTCAACCCGTTTGGCGACGGCACCGCCCAGGGCGCAGATCTGTCATCGTTCCTTGTGCCCACCTTCGACTTCGCAGGCCGCACCGTAAGCACCACAATAGAGGCGGTTCTGCGCGGCAGTCTGCTGGAGATCTGGGGCGGACCCATCAACTATGTCGTGGGTCTCGAGGACCGCACAAGAAAGATCGGGCGCAACTGGAGTTGGTTTGCCGACCGGGGCAGGGACGTATTGGATTACTGGGCGGATGCCTTTGCCGTACCGGAACCCGAATCCGGGCTGCGGGCCGAGTTCATGGAACTGGGCTTTCCGCTTTTCGGAGAGAGCAATGCCCGCCCGGGTGTTCAACAGCTTTATGTGAGCCTGCAGGCCCGGCGCGACACGCATACCTTCAATGGGCCGCAGGGCGGGATAGAACGCATACCAGGCGGATTCGAACCGGACGCATATCAAGCATGGCGGCCGGGCGTGGGATGGGTGAATGCCTGGGGACCCGAGTACGACACCCTGGTGGGCACGGCCAACATTCTCGACGTCGAAAAGAAGGACACCACGCCGCGGATCGGCCTTCTGTACAAGCCGGTCGATTCGCTGTCGATCCGGGCGGCGTGGACGGAGTCGTTTCATCCGCCGTTGATTTCGCAGCAATTCAGTGTCGAAGACATCAGACTGCGCAATTTTTCCCTTCTGTTCCATGACTATCTCCATCCGGACAGAGGGGCAAACGATTTCGTGCGCGTCGTGCTGCCTCTTATTGACGCTCCATACGATCCTGAAATCAGGTCCGAATATGCGGACAAATTGTCCCTGGGCATCGACTGGCGGCCTGAGTCGATCCCCGGTTTGCGCTGGACGGTGGATTGGTCGCGGACCGACTTCACGGACAAGATCGCCAACTCTGCCGGCTTCATGGGCACCCACCCGGAATTGATTGCAGGGAACGAGAAAGTCATCCAGCGTGACGAGAACGGATATCCCATCGGTGCTACCCGTGGATTGGTCAACCTGGCGGTGAAGGTCAGCGAGTACCTCGAGACGTCCGTTGAGTACTCCTTCGCCATGAACTTGGGCAGGTTCACGCCCCGCCTGACCTATTCGAGATTCCTGGACGAATATTTCCAGTTGACCGAAGTGGCCGAGCCCACAAACCGGTTGGGAACGCAGCACGGTAGTGACCGGTATCGGCTGACAGGTCAGCTGACCTGGCAGTGGCAACGCCTCGCCGCGGACCTCTTTGTCTATTACAGGCCGGGCTACACGAACGACAGGCCGGGAAGTTGCAACAACGTGGTGGGGCGCTGCCTCACTTCATTCCAGCAGCTTCCCGAGTTCGACGCCACTTCGCTGACGACGGTGGATCTTTCGGCCAGCTACTGGTTCGACAACGGGCTTCGGGTGCGCGCCGGCGGGCGCAACCTGTTCGAGAGGGAATCGCCGAGTCCGTGGGCGTTCAGCGGAATCCTGGGTTACGACCCGACGCGCTGGGACGCCCGCGGCCGGGTCCTGTATCTGGAACTGACCTGGGCAATGTAGGGCCGTTGCCTTGAGTTAGCCCCCGGCGGGGCGTCGCGTGGGGGACCGCGCGGCGCCCCGCACTTACATCCCGGCGGTCCGCGCAGCGTGTGGTGTCCGCTGGCAAGCACACCCGGGGTGCCGGGCTTTTGTTGACTGCTATTGCGGGGTGAATCTGGAGCCGATGGGATTCGAACCCACGACCTTCGCATTGCGAACGCGACGCTCTCCCAACTGAGCTACGGCCCCATGGCGGCTGCGGCCAGGAAACCGACCGGCAGCGGATCGCAATTTTAGCGCGCTGAAGGACCCGTCAATCGGTAAGAACGTCGAGGCCCTCGTTTGCTGCCGCGTGCGCTAGCTCCTTGTCCAGTGTGGCCAGTGCCGCGGTCATGCGTAATGCCAGTTCAAGGTAGAGCGCATCGTAGAACGTAATGCCCCGCTTTCGCGCCAGGTCCATGGCGGCGCGAAAGTTCGGCTCCTGGTCGGTCCGGATGGGCAATTCCGACAGGGCGTCCAGTCTCTCCTCGGACATCCTGCGCGACAGGCGCCCTCGGCGCTCGGCAACCAGGAGGGCATTGCGCATTTCCAGGTGCCAGATGCGCGGGACAAAAGCGCTGTACGTCGCAAGACGCTGCCTTGCGGCATCGGCTTCGGGCGCGGTCTCATCATCCAGCAGCCAGGTCAGCGAGATGGATGCGTCCAGTACCAGATTGCTCAAAAGCGATGATCCTCGTGTCGCCAGGCAAGAATCTCCTTGCGCGATGCCTTGACACGCCTCCAGCGTTCACGCCGCTTTTCAAAGCGATCGAGGGCAGCCTGTCGGGCGTCGCGTTTCCGGGAAACGGCAGGCACCAGGTGGGCGATGGTCTTGCCATGGCGCGTGATGGCGATTGTTTCTCCGGATTCGACGCTGCGAAGGAGGTCCGCAAGATGGGCCTTGGCCTGGGTAGCTGTGATTTCGTTCATCTTGTTTATGACTGGTTGAATTGACCGGACATATTGTAAACGCAGACGACATGTTGATTTCCAACTGAAGGGCTGGACGCCGCGAGGGACATGCCCTCGCTCCCAGGTTTAGCGGTCGAGGCCGCCCACGCAGAGGTACTTGATGTCCATGTAGTCGTCCATGCCGTAGCGGGAGCCTTCGCGGCCCCAGCCGCTGGCCTTGACGCCGCCGAAGGGGGCCATTTCGCTGGAGATGATCCCTTCGTTCATGCCGACCATGCCGTATTCGAGCGCCTCGGCCACGCGCCATACGCGCCCGATATCGCGGCTGTAGACGTAGGCGCACAGGCCGGCGTCGGTGTCGTTCGCCAGCGCGATCGCTTCGGTCTCGTCGCTGAAGCGGGTCAATGCCGCGACCGGCCCGAAGATCTCGTTGCGGAACACCGGCATGTCCGGCGTCACGTCACGAAGGACCGTATGCGGATAGAAGCACTCGCCGAGATCGGCGCGATCGCCGCCCATCACGCAGTCCGCGCCCGCCTCGATGGACGCCTCGACCAGGCCGGATACCTTTTCGATTGCGTCAGTGTTGATCAGCGGCCCCTGTGTCACGCCTTCGTCCGCTCCGTTGCCCAGCACCAGCTCGCCGGTGGCGGCCACCAGGCGCTCGCAGAACTCGTCGTAGATGCTGTCCTGGACCAGGAAGCGGTTGGCGCAGACGCAGGTCTGGCCGCTGTTGCGGTATTTCGAGAGCAGGGCGCCGGCAATGGCGTCGTCCAGGTCGGCGTCGTCGAACACGATGAAGGGCGCGTTGCCGCCCAGTTCCATCGTGGTGCGTTTGAGCGTTGGGGCGCATTGCTCCTCCAGCAGCTTGCCCACCGCGGTGCTGCCGGTAAAGCTGAGCTTGCGCACCAGCGGGCTGCCGGTCAGCTCGGCGCCGATCTCCTGGGGGTTGCCCACCACCACGTTGAAGCAGCCCGCCGGAAAGCCCGCCCGCTCGGCCAGTTCCGCCATCGCCAGCGCCGACAGGGGCGTGTCCTCGGCCGGCTTGACGACCACGGTGCAGCCGGCGGCCAGCGCCGGCGCGACCTTGCGCGCGATCATCGCATTGGGAAAGTTCCAGGGCGTGATGGCCGCAACCACGCCCACCGGCTGGCGTATGCAGACGGCGCGCGTATGCGGCGTTGCGCCCGAGAACACGTCGCCGTCGGCGCGCTTGGCCTGTTCGGCGAACCACTCGATGAAGGAGGCGCCGTATTGGATTTCGCCGCGCGACTCGAACAATGCCTTGCCCTGCTCGGCGGTCATCAGCACCGCAAGGTCTTCGGCCGCCTCGATCGTCAGTTCGTACCAGCGCCGGAGAATGCCTGCGCGTTCTTTGACCGTGGTTCGCCGCCATTCCCCGAATGCGCGGTGGGCGGCCTCGATGGCGCGCCGCGTGTCGGCTGCGTTGGCCGTCCGGACTTCCGCGATCGTCGCGCCCGTCGCGGGATTGTTCACGGCCAGGACTTCGCGCGCCTCGCCGGCCTCCCAGGCGCCGTCCACGTAGGACGTTGTTCTCAGCAGGCGCTGGTCTTCTAGTGCGGGAACCTGTTGCATGAGCGACCGTATTCTAGAATACGGGGCCACGATGGACTTCACGAAGCGACGTCGATTTCTGAAAGGGGCGGGGATGGCCGCCGTCGGCGCGGTGGCGGGCAGCGCTTTACCGTTCGACCGCTGGTCGCGCTACGGCTTCATTTCCGAGGCTTCCGCCCAGGCACTGCCGTTGGATGGCAAGGAAGGTCTGACGGTGCTGGGCGACCGGCCCCTGACCGCCGAGACGCCTGCGCACCTGCTTGATGATGAGGTCACGCCGGTGGCGCGGCATTTCATCCGCAACAACGGCATCGTGCCGACGGACATGGACCCCGATACCTGGACGCTCAGGATTGACGGGCTGGTGGAACGCCCCATGACGCTCAGCATCGAGGAGTTGCGCCGGAAGTTCGAAGTAGTTAGCTACCGGCTGGTCATCGAATGCGGCGGCAACGGGCGGGCGGGATTCGACCCTCCGGCGAGGGGCAACCAGTGGACCCACGGTGCGGTCGGTTGCTCCGAATGGACCGGCGTGCGCCTGGCCGACGTGCTGAAGGCCGCGGGCTACAAGGAGACGGCGATCTACACGGCCCACGAGGGCGCCGATGTGCACCTGTCCGGCACGCCCGGCAAACTGCCGATTTCGCGCGGCGTGCCGCTCAAGAAGGCCATGGACCCCTACAACCTGATCGCGTTCGAAATGAACGGCGGTCCGCTGCATCCCATGAACGGGGCGCCGCTGCGCCTCGTGATTCCCGGCTGGCCGGGCTCCTGTTCGCAGAAGTGGCTGACGCGCATCTGGCTGCGCGACGTGGTCCACGACGGGCCCAAGATGACGGGTTCCTCCTACCGCGTTCCGCCCCATCCGGTCGCGCCGGGCGAGTTTGTTCCCGAAGACGACATGCGCATCATTCACGCAATGCCGGTCAAGTCGCTGATCACGCGACCGCAGACCGGCCTTGCGATCGATTCGCGCGAGCTGGAAGTGGCGGGGCACGCCTGGGCCGGCGACACCGAGGTGGCGCGGGTGGAAGTTTCCGCCGACTACGGCGCCACCTGGCAGGCAGCCGACCTGGCACCGCCGCACAATCCGCACGCCTGGCAGCGGTTTTCCGCAAACGTGCGGTTTTCCGCACCGGGCTATTACCAGGTCTGGGCGCGCGCCACCGACAGCAACGGCGTGAGCCAGCCGTTCACGCCGCCCTGGAACCCCAAGGGCTATCTGAACAACTCATTGCACCAGATTTCGGTGCGCGTGTCATAGCGGCAATGGCGGCGCGCATTTTGGCGCGGGCAGTCCTGCCGGTAGTTCTTGCTGCTGCGGTTCTGGGATTGAACGCGCGCGCGGAAGGCGAGTCCGTGACCGACCCGGAAAGCGAAGAGGAACAGGCCCTGTTCCGCGGAATGCCGGATGATCAGGGACGGCTGGAGGTATTCGGCTTTTGCGGCTCCTGTCATTCCATCGACCTGGTTCTGCAGCAGGGCCTGTCACGCCCCGTATGGGAACAGGTGCTCGTGGAAATGGTGCGGGACCACGAAATGGCGCCGCTGCAAGCGGACGTGCGCGTAAAGGTGCTCGATTACCTCGAGGAGTACTACGGACCGGACCGCAAGGCCCGCAAGCAGTAGCCCGGGAGCGTTCGGGTCAGAGCAGGTCGCGCAGGGCGGGCTTGACGACCTTGCCCATTGCGTTTCGGGGGAGGTCATTCAGGACCTTCAGGCGTTTGGGGATCTTGTAGGCGGACATCCTGCCGGCGCACCAATGCTTCAGTCCGGCCAGGTCAAGGCTTGCTCCGTCCTTCAGCGTTACGGCGGCGGCCACGACCTCTCCCCAGGTGTCGTCGGGCAGGCCGATCACCGCGGCCTCCCCGATCGCCTCGTGGTCCAGCAGCACGCCTTCGATCTCCAGCGCCGACAGCTTGTAGCCGCCGGACTTGATGATGTCGATCGACGAGCGCCCCAGGATCCGGTAGTAGCCGTCTTCGACGACCGCAATATCGCCGGTGCGGAACCAGCCGTCGTGAAAGCTGGCCCGACTGGCCCGTTCGTCGTCCCAGTAGCCTTGAAAGACGCCGTCGCTACGAATGCGGATTTCTCCAGGCGTGGCGTCGTTCCGAACGGGCCGATGGTTGTCGTCGAAAAGCTGCGCCCTGACCCCCGGGAGCACCTGGCCCACGAATCCGGCGCGCCGCTCGCCGTCGTAGGGATTGGATATGGTCATGCCGGTTTCCGTGGCGCCGTAACGTTCCAAAAGCGTCTGGCCGGTCAGCTGTTTCCATCGTTCAAAAACCCTGACCGGGCAAGCTGCCGAACCGGACACATTCAGCCGCATCCGCCCGAATCCGCGGCACACGGCCTTGCGCTGCGGCGCGGCAAGCGATTCGATGTGTTCGATCAGTTTTACATAAACAGTCGGCACCGCCATGAACACGGAGAAGGCTCCACTGCCGGCCTGTTCGCACAAGCGGGCCACATCCAGCTTCGGGGAGGCATGCACGGTGGCGCCGCACCAGAGTGCGCAGCTCAGGACGTTGATGATGCCGTGAAGATGGTGCAGCGGCAGGAAAAGCGGAATGCTGTCCTTGCGGGTCCACCGCCAGGCCTTGATCAGCGTGATGACCTGCGTGTGGATCGCCTTGTGCGTAATCACCGCGCCTTTGGGCTTGCTGGTAGTGCCGCTGGTGTAAACGATCATCGCGGGCCTTGACCTTTCAACGGCCGGAAGCGGTTGCTGTTGTCGACTTGCGCCCAACAAGTCATTAACTTCCAGCAGTTCCACACCAAGCCGCCTGCATACGGGGTCGGTGGCAACCAGCTGCTGCCGACTCGCAATGACGCGCGTTACGCCTGCCTTCCTGAAGTAATACTCAATCTCCGGCGCCGTCGCGCCCACGTTGAGCGGCACTGCAATCCCCCCGGCCCGCCACACACCGTGCAATGCGGTCACATAGTCGAGCCCGGCCGGGGCGAACACGGCGACACGTTCCTCGTGGAGGTCGTTCTTCCCGTTGAGCAGGCCCGCTGCGCAGCGATCGATGCGCGCATTAAGTTCGCGGTAGGACCAACTCGATTCGCCGTCAATCAGCGCGACGCGATCGTTCGCTTCGTGGAGCGCGGGGAAAGCTTCGATTGCCACGGTGATTGCCGGAAAGAATGCCGGAAGATAACGCGCATTCCCGGAATGTAAAGAAATGTCCCCTACAATGTGCCGCTCATCGCTGTCATCGTGAGAGAGGGGAGAATATGAAACGGAAGATGCTGGGTTGTCTGGCGGTCGCCGTGGGCGGTTTCGCCGTGGCGGGGGCCATTGCCGACGAGCACCTCACCGGTGTTGCCAAGGAACGCCATGATCTGATGGAGGGACTGGCCGGGGCGATCGGGCCGATGGCTGACATGGTCCGCGGCATTCAGCCGTACGACGCCGACCGGATGCGCGAACTGGCTGAAACGATCGCAAATTCCGGAGGCGATACGCTGACTTCCCTGTTCCCCGAGGGCAGCTACGACCCCGCCGGCGAAGCCTTGCCTGCGATCTGGGAGGACTGGGACCGATTCGTGATGCTGGCCGGCAACCTCGTTGACGCGGCCAACGCGATGGCGGAAGCCGCCGACAATCCTCCGGGGCCGCCGAGCGCCGGTCCGCCCGATCCCGCGGCCGGAGGCGGCGAGCCACAGGCCATGGATGCCGGAACGGCCCTGTTCCAGCTAGGCTCGAGTTGCGGCGCATGCCACGACGACTTCCGCAAGGAGGACGATAGCTGAGCGCACTGCCGCGCGTTCCACCGGCAAGGCGCCTGGCTTTGGGCGCCCTGGCCGTTTTCGCGAGCGGCATCGGTGCCGCCCAAGACTCGGGTGACGCGGATTCGCGCGACTATTCGGGGCTGAGCGGCGACGCGAATCGCGGTTTCTACGTCGCCCGGCTGGCCGGCTGCGTCACCTGTCACCGGGCCACCGATAAAAGCGGGTCGCTGTTTTCCGGAGGCCTGCAGATCGAGTCCAGGGCGGGCACCTACGTCGTGCCCAACATCACGCCGCACCCCGAGGACGGCATCGGCGACTGGACTTTCGAGGATTTCGCGCGCTCGCTGACCGAAGGACTGGACCCCGAAGGCAGGCATTATTTTCCGGTCTATCCCTACCCGTTTTACACGCACATGACGAGCCAGGACATCGTGGACCTCTGGGAAGCGGTGAAGTCCGTTCCGCCCGTGGCCGGCCGCGCTCCCGGGCACAGGCTCAAGCTGCGCTATCGAATGCGGGGCATGGTCGGTATCTGGAAGAACCGGTTCTTCATGCGCGGTGAACTGACTCCGGTTGCAGGCAAGTCGGAACAGTGGAACCGCGGCCGCTACCTGGCGGAGGGCCCGGCGCATTGCGGCGCCTGCCACACGCCTCGCGGGGCCATGGGCGGGCGCGACCTGTCCCGCCGCTATCAGGGGGGCGTGGAGAAAGTCGGCTCGAACGGGCCGGACATCACGACCGCCACGCTCGAGGCGAACGGCTGGACCGAAGGCGACCTGGTCTGGTCGCTGCGCAGCGGGATCATGCCGGACGGCGATGCCTTCGGCAGCTCCATGTCGGAACTGGTGCAACACGGCTCGCGTTACATGAGCAACGCCGACCTCGCGGCCATCGCAAACTACTTCTTCGACCAACCGCCGCCGGAGTAATTTCCGCTAGGGAGGGAGGCCGTCCCCGGCCTCCGGGAGGGCGGGACGCCCTCTCGCCTTCAGTCGAAAGCGCCGATAGTGCGTGCGAACAGCGTGTAGGGCCGCGGCTCGTCGCGCATCGCGGAGTGCCGCTCCTTCTGGGTGTCGCGGATGGCCGGGTTGGACTCGACTCCGCAGCCCTCGACGATGCGGTTCATGAAATTGAAGATCGCGCAGACCGAGATCGCGTGATACAGCGCCTCCTCGCTCCAGCCGGCATCGAAGACCCGTTGCGCGTCGGCATCGGTCAGCCGCGCGGGGGCCTCCGTGAGCTTGCGCACGTAATCCAGCACCGGCAGCATCTTCGGCTCCACTCCGGCGCCGGCAGGGTCGTTCAGCACGTTCTCGAGCAAGTCCCCGTCGATGCCGTGCAGCTCCGCGATGATGCTGTGGGCGCCATGGCAGTAGTTGCAGGCGTTGATGCCGGACACGTAGGCGGCGATGAATTCGCGCTCGCCCACGGTGAACGGCGAGGGCCCTCGCAGCAGGTCGTCGGTGTATTCGCAAAGGGACTTGACGCCCAGCGGGAAGCGGCGGAACACATCGGCCAGGTCGGCCTGCTCGGGCAGCGAGGGCAGGCGGGCCACGATTCCTACTCCTTGCCCGATCCCGCCGGAGTGGACGCCGCCCCTTCCGTAAGCGACTTGAGGTCGCGCAGGATATCGTGGGTGAAACGCTCGCGCCGCGCCCGCAAGGCCTTGGCCCGCTCCGCGTCGGGCCGGTAGCCGTCCAGGGCGGCGGCGGTCACTATGCCCTGGCGGGCGAGGAGGTCTTCCAGCGCGTACAGGCGGTCCATGCTCATCCAGAGCTGGGCGCTCAGTTCCAGGATCATGTTCATCATCGCATCCTGCACCGGGTCCTTGAAATAGACCGGATAGTCGCCCACCAGGGGCGCGCCGCCCTCCGGCGTCTGCCCGGAAGGGCCTTTGCTCACTGGACCTAGCCGGGTAGGGTTGCGTACCAGACCTGGGTCGTGCCCAGGTGCTTGCCGGGCGCCGCCTCGACGAAGCCGAATTCCTCGAGCAGTCCGTTGAAATCCGTGTAGCAGAAGTCGTCGCCGTACGCCTCGCCGTTATGGCGTGAATCGAAATGGCGGTGATAGAGCTGGGCCGGCGTCATGCCGCTGGCCATCATGAAGTCGTAGACCGCGAACATCCCGCCCGGCCGCAGCACCCGGCTCACTTCCGCCAGGGTCTCGCGAATGATCCGCGTCGGAATCTCGTGGAACAGGATGAAGGAGAAGACCATATCGAAGCTGTTGTCGTCATAGCCGGTGTTTTCGACCAGCCGCTGGGAAAAGCACACGTCTATGCCCAGCTCCACGGCGCGGTGGTGGGCGCAGCGCAGCATCGGCTCGGAGTGGTCGATGCCGGTCACGTCCGCCTGCGGGAACCTCTGCTTCAGGGCCGTGGTGCTTTGCCCGACCGAGCAGGCCAGGTCGAGAATCCGCTCTACGCGGCCGTCCGCCGGCGACGGAAGGTGATTGTTCACCAGAGAGGCGTGCAACTGGTCCTTGTCGTTGTCGCCGACGAAGAAGACCTTGGTCCCGTAGTGATAGCGGAATCCCGCCAGCGGGTCCTTGTGGTATCCGTCCGGCTGCAGGTGGAAATGCACGTTGGCGTATTCCGGCGGCTCGAAGCCCGGGTCCAGCTCCAGCCGGGCCGGGCCGCGCCCCTCGGCGGACTTGAGCCGGTCGAGGTGTATGTCGCGGCGCGCGTCCAGCGAGCTCACGATGCGCCGCCATTTCATTTCCTGCTGCGAGCGCATCAGGCGGTCGCGCACCCGCGCGACCGGCATGTCCCTGGCGATTTCGCGCACCTTCTCGAGCCGTTCCGCCGGCGGTTCGGAGGTGTCCTCCAGGTGTGCCGTGCGGGTCGCGAGTTGCTGGTCGAATTGCATGCCGTCCAGCACGAACGAGCGCAGGCTTTCGACGAAATCCAGGTAACTTTCGTCCTCGCGGCTGGCGAGTTCGGGCAGGATGGTGGCGTTTTCCCGTTTCAGCGCCTGGCTGGTATCGACTTCCATCAAAGGCATGGTTCCTCTCCCCGGGGCGCTATTGGGCCGCCATTCCCCCGTCTATGGACAGCTCGGCCCCCGTTATGTGGCGGGAATCGTCGCTGGACAGGTAGCAGACCAGATCGCCGACATCGCGCGGATGCCCGATCTTGTGCATCGGCACGGTGGCTTCCATCTTGGGGCGCAACTCCTCCACGCGTCCCTTCAGCACGCGCTCCACGCTTTCCGTCCAGACGAGACCCGGATGCACCGAGTTTACCCGTATCCCGGTGCCCAGCGCAGCGGCCTCGGCGGCAACGACCTTGGTCAGGGCAGTCAGCGCGCCCTTGGCCGACGTGTAGGCCGTGCCGTGCGGGAAGCCGCGCAGCCCCGCCCGCGACGACATGACGATGATGCTTCCCCCCGGGGCCATCAGCGGCAGGCCGTCGCGAAGGCCGATGAACTGGCCTTCCACGTTGACCTTGTAAAGAAAATCCAGGTCCTCGGGCGTCACGTCCTCGAGCGGCCCCAGCTTGGCGTCGCCGGCATTGCTGAACAGCACGTCCATGGCGCCCCAGACCTCGCGCACCCGGTCATAAAGTCGTGTCCAGTCCGCTTCCAGGGTGACGTCCTGGCGGACGAATTCAATTTCGGCTTCGGGCGCTACCTCCTGGACCATGCGCAATGTCTCGGCCGCTCCCTCCTCGTTGCGGCCGGTAAAGATCAGGCGCGCGCCTTCCTCGGCCATGTGCATGGCGCAGCCGCGCCCGATTCCGGAAGTGGCGCCGGTAATGAGCACCCGCTTGCCGGCCAGCCGCCCGGGTTCGCCGTGTCCGGCCGTGTCGTTCAGGAAATCCATAAGCCTCCGTCCAGCATGACGGCCGAGCCGTGCGTATAGGTGGCGCCGTCGCCCGCAAGCTGTACGACCAGGGCCGCGACTTCCCCGACGCTGATCCTGCCGTCAAGCAACGAGTTTCCGCCGGCCGGCAGGTCCGGTCCTCCTTCGTAGTGCCCGGTCAACACGGTGTGTATGTGAATGCCGTCGCCGGCCTCGGCGCAGGCGAGCGCCGCGGACTTGCTGAGCGACCGGATTCCGCCGGCGCTGGCGGCATAGGCGGCGGTGCCGGGCAGCGCGCGGTCCGCAAAGACCGAACTCATGTTGATGATCGCGCCCTTGCGGCCCGCCGCCCGCAAGCGCACCACGGCGGTCTGCGTTCCGAAAAAAGCGGCCGTCAGGTTGCCTTGTAGCGCCTGGCTGAACTGCTCGAGCGAGGTCTCCCCCAATGAGCCGGCATGGTGCGCATAACAACCGTTCACCAGGACGTCGGGCAGCCGCGACTCCGATTCCAGGCGGTCGTACAGCTCCGGCCAGGCGCGCGGCTCGGCGCGATTGTGCGCCACCAGGTGCGCACCGGTTCCGGCAAGGGCTGATTCGGCGGCTTCCCTGGACCCGGGATCGTGGGCGACCAGAACGGCCTCGGCGCCGCACTCCAGTCCACGGCGCGCAACGGCGGCAGAGACCGCCGGGCCCGCGCCGCTGACGAGCACGATCTTGTTGGCGAGACGCTCGGACATTGCGGACCGATTCTACAGGACGACTGCCCTCCGCTCTTCGCCGTGCGGCGCCTTGCCGACGCTCACGCGCTGAACCCTGCCCAGGGCCGGAAACGTCGGAAATCGCGCTTGAAATCCGGGCAATTCATCCCCATTTCCAGTGCAGAAGAGGCTCCCGCAGTGATGGGAGCGAACAAGTAAAAGCCATAAGAGGAGAAGAGCAATGAGAAACCTTGTTGTAAGGACCCGTCCGCGGACCTTTGTTACTCCGTGGGCCCTCGATTCCATGCACAGGCAACTGGAGAACTGGATGGATCGGGCATTCAGCGTTTCGAACGGCGAAGACCTGGAACGGCGCCTGACGCTGACGCCGAGAATGGACATCGCGGAAACCGCGAAGGGCTATGAGCTGACCGCGGACCTGCCCGGGCTGCAGGACAAGGACGTGGATATTTCCGTGTCCAACGACGTCCTGGCCATCACAGGCGAGCGTAGCTACGAGCAGGAGAGCGACGGGCGCAACGTTCACCTGAGCGAACGCGGCTTCGGTACGTTCAAGCGCTCCTTCAGCCTGCCGGACGACGTTGACCAGGAACAGATCCAGGCCCGCCTGAAGAACGGTGTGCTGGCGATCTTCCTGCCGAAAACCGAAGAGGTTGAGCCGCCGTCACGCCAGATCAAGGTCAAGACGGACTGATCCCACCCCCCAAATCCTGCCGGCCCGCCTGAGCCCTCCCAGCACGGCGGCCGGCAGGTATTCAAACCCTGCCGGCCCGCCTGAGCCCCCCGGCAAGGCGGTCGGCAGGTTCTCATGCCACAATCGCGCGATGCGCGCGATGATTCTCAGCCGTCCGCGCGGCGGCCTGCGTTCCGAGACACTGGACCTGCCGGCGCCTGCCGCAGGCGAGGTGCGTGGCCGCGTTCTGGCCTGCGGCGTTTGCCGCACCGACCTGCACCTCGTCGACGGCGAACTGCCCGACCCGAGTTTCCCGATCGTCCCGGGACACGAGGCGGTGGCGATCGCCGAGGAAGTGGGGCAGGGCGTCGAAGGTATCCGGCCCGGGCAGCGGTTCGGCGTGCCCTGGCTGGGTTGGACCTGCGGCAAGTGCCGCTATTGCGGCGAAGGCCGGGAGAATCTTTGCGAAAGCGCGCAATTCACCGGCTTTCACCGCCACGGCGGCTACGCGGAGGGCATCCTGGCCGATGCGCGCTATTGCGTATCGATCCCCGACGGTTATTCCGACGAACACGCCGCTCCGTTGCTGTGCGCGGGCCTGATCGGCTATCGCAGCTGGAAGCTGGCCGGGCCGGCCGAGCGCCTCGGGATTTACGGGTTCGGCGCGGCGGCCCATATCGTCGCCCAGGTGGCGCTGGAGCATAACCAGGAAGTCCATGCCTTCGTCCGTCCCGGAGACCGGCAGGGCGAAGCGTTCGCCCGCGAACTCGGCGCGGTCTGGGCCGGACCTTCGGACCGGATCCCGCCCCGGAAACTGGACGCGGCGCTGATCTTCGCACCGGTGGGCGGCCTGGTTCCCGCGGCCCTGTCGGCGGTGCGCAAGGGCGGAACCGTGGTGTGCGGCGGCATCCACATGAGCGAGATTCCGGCGTTTCCCTACGAGCTGCTGTGGGGCGAGCGCGTGTTGCGTTCGGTAGCCAACCTCACCCGCGCCGACGCCGACGAATTCATGTCGCTGGCCGCGGCGACACCGATCAGCACCCACGTAACCCGCTTTCCTCTCGCGGAAGCCAACTCTGCCTTGGCGGACCTACGCGGTGGCCGCCTCAACGGAGCCGCGGTTCTCATTCCCTGAAGCTGCGACTGGACACGGGCGCCGCTCCCGTAGCGTTCAGCCGGGTGGCGGGTGGGCGTCTCTCCAGGCCTCGGCGATCTGCAATCGCGTGGCTGCCCACACGCCGGGCCGCGTGACGGCGCGCGCCAGGAAGGAATCGAAGGCCGCGGCCCGTCCGGGCCGTCCGGCAATGCGCGCATGTATCCCCACCGACATCATCCTGGGTTCGCTGCGGCTTTCCTTCAGCAGCAGGTCGAGGCTGTCGTTCAGGTAATCGAGCCAGGCCCGCGCGGTGTACGCGGGCGAATTCCACATTTTCATGTCGTTGGTGTCCAGCGCGTAGGGAAGCACCAGCATCGGCTTCGATCCGTCAACGTCCCACCACGGCAGGTCATCGCTGAAATCGTCCATGTGATAGCCGTATCCCTCCTCGGCGAGAAGCCGCCGCGTGTTTTCCGTAAACAGGTAGCGCGACAGCCAGCCCTGCGGGCGGCGCCCGACGGAGGACTCGATGCTGTCGGCGGCCTTGCGGATGAACTCGCGTTCCTCGGCTTCCTCCATGCGGTGCTGAAAGGCCCAGCGAAAACCGTGCGCGCAGACTTCATGATGGCTTTGCGTCAGTCTTTCGGCGAGCCCCGGTGCGCGCTCGAGCGCCAGCGCCGCGGCCGCCACCGTGCATGGGGCGCCGTAACGGTCCATGATGTCGAGAAGGCGGGGCGCTCCCGCCCGCACGCCGTACCGGTAGTTGCTCTCGTTGGGCAGATTGCGGCTCGAGCCGCGCAGCGCGATGCCGAGCTCATCCACGGGATCAGGGCGCGGATCGCCGTCCCTGGGGCTGGACTCTGCGCCCTCCTCGATGTTGAGCACAACCGAAAGCGCAAGGCCGGCGCCGCCCGGCCAGCGAAAACCCGTATTCATGTCCCGCGCGACTCCTCTATGCCTTCTTGCCGGAGAAACTCTGCCGCACGGCTTCCCAGTGCGCGGGATCCGTCCAGGCGTTGGCCATGTGCTGCTCTTCGGCCTCGGCCAGCGCCTCCTGCATGCTCCTGCGCATGACCACCGCCAGGGCTTTCTGCCCGCGCAGCACCGCGCGGCTGCGCGCCGTCATTGCAGCGCTCCAGGCCTGCGCCAGTTCGTCCACGTCCTGGCCTTCATCGGCCACCTCGTCTATGAGGCCCGCCTGAAGCGCTTCGCAGGCGCCCAGCCTCTTCGCCTTGAGCAGCAGCATCATGCCTCTGGCGCTGCCGCAGCGCGCCAGGACGTCCGCGGCCCCGCCCCAGGCGGTCATGAGGTTGAGACGCGCCTGCAGAAAGCCCAGTCGCGCATGTCTTGCGGCCAGGCTGTAGTCGCAGGCCAGAGCCAGTTCGGCGCCGCCTCCCAGCGCGTCCCCGTTCAGCGCCGCGGCCACCGGCACCGGGAAATAGCGCACCGCATCCAGCGCCCGGCGCCCGATGCGGGAGATTTCGCGGGCGTCATCCAGTGACCGCATCGAGTCGAGTTCGTGCAGATCACCCCCGGCGCAAAAGGACTTTTCGCCGGCGCCGGTGACGATTACGCACTTGAGCGCCGCGTCCCGCGCGTAGTTTTCAAGCGTTTCACGCAATTGCTCCAGCAACGCGAAGCTCAGTGCGTTGTGCTGCCGCGGGCGGTTGAGCGTGAGACGCAGCAGGCCGCCGTCGCGCTCTTCCACTTGCAGCATGTCGTTCGGCATTTCCGCGGGCCTAACGGCTAAGGCGCACCAGGGGGCGGAGATACCGCAGACGCTCCAGCGGGTCCTCAAGCTCCAGGCAATGCTGCTTGTGCTCCAGGCCGATGGGCAGAATCTCGGCCAGCCGCAAACTGACCCAGCTGGCGTCGTCGAACCGCGTTTCGATGCCCTGGTACAGGCGGTCCAGCTTCTGAATCAGGTGCTGCAGCGCCGAGCTCATGGAAACGAACTCCGGCGGCAGGGGGACCCGGGGTTCCGGCGGCAGTTCCTCGATGTCGCCGACTCGCAATCCGTCGGGCTGCCGGGCCGTCGCGTGGAGCTGGAACCTGAGCGAGCCGATGGCCAGTATTCCCAGCAGGCCGCCGTCGCTCTGGAACCAGTCGGCAATGATTGCAAGCGTTCCGATCCTGCAAAGCTGCGACTCCGAGGACGACTTGCCGTCTTCGTCGATACGGATCACGCCGAAGGGTTCGTCGTCGCGCATGCACCTTCCGACCATGTCCACGTAACGGGGCTCGAACACCCGCAAGGGCAGCGGGCCCTCCGGAAAAAGGACCGTGGGCAGCGGAAACAGCGGAGTGCCGGTGCGCATGCGCCAATAATATGCCGACCGGCTCCGGAAACTCCCGTTTCGGCGTTTATCGGAAACGGCCTGCGTGATAAACTTCCCGCCTTTCGTGGAAGCTTCCGGCGGCCAGTTCAAGCTGCCTTGATTTAACCCGTCACCGCTTTGCCATCCAGCTTTTTTCTCTCCCGGCCGCTACGAAGGAGCAATTCATGCTGATGGGTCCGCCTCCCTGCGATTTCGGCGCCCCCGCGCCGCGTTTCAACCTGCCGGATCCGTCCGGGCGCGTGTTCAGTCTTGAGGACTGCGCCGGCGAGAACGGCACGCTGGTGATGTTCATCTGCAATCATTGCCCGTACGTGCAGGCCATCCTCGGCAAGCTTGCACGCGATACCGCCGAGTTGCGCGAGCATGGCATCGGCAGCGTCGCGATCATGCCCAATGACGTGGTTCGCTACCCGGCGGATTCCCCGCCGCGAATGGCCGCCCTGGCCGAGCAGGCCGGCTTCGATTTTCCGTACCTCCATGACGAATCGCAGGAGGTGGCGAGCAGCTACGGCGCGGTCTGCACGCCGGACTTCTTCGGCTACAACGCCGATCTTGAACTACAGTACCGGGGGCGGCTGGATTCCAGCACATCGCGCGCAGCGCCCCCGGACGCGCCCCGCGAACTGTTCGACGCCATGGTCCGGATCGCAAGGACCGGGCAGGGCCCGCGCAGCCAGAATTCCAGCCAGGGCTGCTCGATCAAGTGGCGCAGCTAGCAACGCAGGCCGCGCGCCGGGAGCGCGCAAACGCCTTGCGCGCTCTGGCCATGGACGCCGTGCAGCGCGCCAACTCCGGCCATCCCGGCATGCCCATGGGCATGGCGGACATCGCGGAGTTGCTCTACTCGGATTACCTGAAGGTGGCGCCCAGGCAGCCTCACTGGGTGGATCGCGACCGGCTGGTTCTGTCCAACGGGCACGGTTCCATGCTCTTGTACGGCGCCGCGCACCTGGCGGGCTACGACCTGGACCTCGACCAGCTCAAGGCCTTCCGGCAGCTGGGCTCGCACACGGCCGGCCACCCGGAGCTCAACGTCGGGATCGGCATCGAGACCACGACGGGGCCGCTGGGCCAGGGTCTGGCCAACGCGGTGGGCATGGCGCTTGCCGAACGCTTGCTGGCGTCCGAATTCAACCGCCCGAAACATGAGATCGTCGACCACAGGACCTGGGTATTGCTGGGCGACGGCTGCCTGATGGAAGGCATCTCGCACGAGGCCTGTTCGCTGGCGGGCGTGCTGGGCCTGGGCAAGCTGATATGCATATACGACGACAACGGCATTTCGATCGACGGGGAAGTCGGCGCGTGGTTCCGCGACGATACGCCGGCCAGGTTCGAGGCCTACGGCTGGCACGTGGTGCGCGACGTCGACGGCCATGATCCCGAGGCCCTGCGCGAGGCGCTGGACCAGGCCTGTGCGGAAGGAAACCGGCCCAGCCTGGTGTGCGCCCGGACCGTCATCGGTTTCGGGGCGCCCAACAAGCAGGGCACGGCGGACACGCACGGCGCACCGCTGGGGGAGGCCGAGATCGAGGCCGCGCGCAAGGAGCTGAACTGGCCGCATGCGCCGTTCGATGTGCCGGAAGATATCCGCCGCGGCTGGGACATCCGCGATCGCGGCGAGCGGCAGGTCGATGGCTGGAACGAAAAATTCGCGGCCTATCGCGCGGCGTTTCCGGTTGAGGCTGCGGAGTTCGAGCGGCGCATGGACGGCCGATTGCCGGAAGACTGGCAGGCGTCGGCGGCACGGGCGATCGGGAACATCGCGGCGGAGCACAAGACCCAGGCCACGCGCAAGGCGTCGCTGGGGGCCCTGGAGGCGTTCGCGCCGATGCTGCCGGAACTGGTTGGCGGCTCGGCGGACCTGACCGGGTCCAACTGCACGCGCCATTCCGGGTCCGTGGACATCACGGCCCAGGGCGGCGGCAACTACGTCTATTTCGGCGTTCGCGAGTTCGCCATGGGCGCCATGCTCAACGGCCTGGCGCTGCACGGCGGCTTCATTCCGTACGGCGGCACCTTCCTCACGTTTTCCGACTACCAGCGCAACGCCATCCGCATGGCCGCGCTGATGCGCCAGCCCTGCATATTCGTTTTCACGCACGATTCGATCGGCCTGGGCGAAGACGGTCCGACGCACCAGCCGATCGAACACCTGGAATCGCTGCGCATCATTCCCAATATGCGCGTATGGCGGCCGTGCGACGGGGTCGAGACGGCGGTGGCCTGGCGCGCGGCGATCGAGCGCCGCGACGGCCCCACGAGCCTGGTGCTTACGCGCCAGGGTCTGCCGGCCCAGAAGCGCAGCGACGAGCAGCTGGCCCAGGTGGCCCGCGGCGGCTACGTGCTGCAGCGGGAAGCGGCGGCCGCGCCCGACGTGCTGCTGATCGCGACCGGCTCGGAAGTGCAGCTGGCGATGGCCGCGGCCGCCGAACTTGAAGGCGAGGGCATAGCCGCGCGGGTCGTCTCGATGCCTTGCGTATACGTCTTCATGCAGCAGGAGCCCGGCTACCGCGAGTCGGTGCTGCCGGAGGGCGTTCGGGCGCGGGTGGCGGTCGAAGCGGGCGTTCCCCGAGGCTGGCCCGGCATTACCGGCCCCAACGGGCGGGTGCTGGGAATAAGCCGCTACGGCGCTTCGGCGCCCGGCGGCGAGTTGTTCGAACATTATGGATTCACCGCGGAAGCGGTGGCGGCATTGGCCCGCGAGTCCGTCGCCGAAGTGCGCGGGCTTGCTTCAAGTTGAGGTAGGGAAGTGGCGGCAAGAATTGCAATCAACGGGTATGGACGAATCGGGCGCTGCATCCTCCGCGCGCTCTACGAAGAAGGTAAGCGCGGCGCGGTGCGGATCGTCGCCATCAATGACCTCGGCGATACCCATACCAACGCGCACCTGACGCGCTACGACACCGCTCACGGGCGCTTCGGCGCCGAGGTCGCGATGGACGGCGACGACATGCTGGTGGACGGAGATCGCATCCGGGTGCTGGCGGAGCGCGATCCGGCGCAGTTGCCCTGGGCGGAACTGGGCGTGGACGTGGTGCTGGAATGCACCGGACTGTTCCGTTCGCGCGACAAGGCCGGAATGCACCTGAGCGCCGGGGCCGGACGGGTGGTGATTTCCGCTCCCGCGGGCAAGGATGTGGACGCCACGGTGGTTTACGGCGTCAACCACCAGGTGCTGCGATCGAGCCACGCGATCATTTCCAACGCTTCCTGCACCACCAACTGCCTCGCGCCCATGGCCAAGGTGCTGCACGCGGCGGTGGGCATCGAGCAGGGCATCATGAACACCATCCACAGCTATACCAACGACCAGGTCCTGACCGACGTCTATCACAAGGACCTGCGGCGCGCCCGGTCGGCAACCCATTCGATGATTCCGACCAAGACCGGGGCCGCGGCCGCCGTGGGGCTCGTGCTGCCGGAACTGGACGGCCGGCTGGACGGCTTTTCGGTGCGCGTTCCCACGATCAACGTGTCCCTGGTCGATCTCACGTTCCGCGCCTCGCGTGCGACCACGGTGGAGGAAATCGACGCCGCCATGAAGGCCGCCGCCGATGGCGAGTTGAGCGGCGTGCTGGCCTTCAACGACGAGCCCCTGGTTTCCGCCGATTTCAACCACTGCCCGTATTCGTCGGTCTACGATGCCGGCATGACCAAGGTGCTGGGCGATGACCTGGTCAAGGTGTGCTCCTGGTACGACAACGAATGGGGATTCGCCAACCGCATGCTGGACACCACGCTGGCCTTGCTCGAAGCGCCCTGATGATCGTTCCCGCGCTGAGCTCCGCCGTCGTCACCGGACGGCGGGTCATGATTCGCGCGGATCTGAACGTCCCGATCGAAAAGGGCCGGGTTGCCAACGATCAGCGCATACGGGCGGCGCTGCCGGCAATCCGCCATTGCCTTGATCGCGATGCGGCGGTAATCGTGCTTTCGCACCTGGGGCGCCCGGCTGAAGGGTCGTTCGATGCCCGGTATTCGCTGGCCCCCGTCGCGGAGGAACTGAGCCGGGCCCTGGGCGGGCCCGTGCCGCTCCAGCGCGATTGGCTGGACGGCGTGGACGTTGCCGGCGGACAGGCGGTCCTGTGCGAGAACGTGCGCTTCAACGCCGGGGAGAAGGACAACTCTCCGGAACTCGGAAAGCGCATGGCGGCGCTGTGCGACCTGTTCGTGATGGATGCCTTCGGCAGCGCCCACAGGGCCCAGGCCAGCGTTCACGCGGTTGCGCGGGCGGCGCCGGAAGCCTGCGCGGGTCCGCTTCTGCTGGCCGAACTGAGGGCCTTGCAGGCGGTGTTTTCGGATCCTCCCCGGCCGCTTGCGGCCATCGCCGGCGGCGCCAAGATTTCCGGCAAGCTCGGTGTGCTGCGGTCGCTTGCGTCGCAGGCGGACGTGCTGATCCCAGGCGGCGGAATCGCCAATACCCTGCTGGGCGCGACCGGCCTGGAGTTGGGGGCGTCGCTTGCCGAGCCGGAAATGTTTGCCGAGGCGCGGCGGGTGCTGTCGGGCCGCGCCGAGGTGCTTCTGCCGCTGGACGCCGTGCTGGCGCCGTCGCCGGACTCGCCCCGGAGCGCCCGCATCGCACCGGTCGAAGATGTAAGGCCGCACGAAATGATCCTGGACATCGGTCCTCGAACGGCGGAGATTTACGCGCAGGCGATAGCCGACGCCGGCGCCGTTGTCTGGAACGGACCGCTGGGGTTGTTCGAGGTCGAGGCGTTTGCCGGCGGCACCCGCAAGGTGGCGGAAGCGGTTGCGGCCAGTCCCGCTTACCGCATTGCCGGAGGAGGCGACACCCTGCGCGCGCTGGACGAGTTCGGACTGGCCTCGGAACTGGATCATCTGTGCACGGGCGGCGGCGCGATGCTGGCCTGGCTTAAGGGGAGCGAACTGCCGGGCGTAGCCGTTCTCCATACGCGCTGAAGCAAGACGCGCCTGTATGATGCAGCGTTGATGCGGCGCACGAAAATCATTGCGACCCTGGGTCCGGCGACCGATCGGCCGGAGGTCCTGCGCGGCGTTCTGGAAAACGGCGCCGACGCCTTGCGGCTCAATTTTTCGCACGGCGACTGGGATGTCCGCTACCGGCGCATTGCCGAGGTGCGCGAGGCCGCCGCGGAACTGGGCCGTTGCGTGGCGCTGCTGGGAGACCTCCAGGGGCCGAAGATCCGCATCGCCGGCTTCGCCAATGGCCCGGTGCGGCTCGAAGACGGCGCCGAATTCTTTTTCGATCACGAGCTCGATGCGCACGCGGGCGACGTTCATGGCGTCGGCCTGAATTTCACCACCCTCGGCGAGGACGTCGTGTCCGGCGACACCCTGTTGCTGGACGACGGGAACGTGGAGCTCAGGGTCGAGGAGACCCGCGGATCCAGAGTGCACTGCAGCGTGGTCCACGGCGGCGTGGTTTCGGATCACAAGGGCGTGAACAAGCGGGGCGGGGGCCTGCTGGCGGTGCCCGCGCTCACCGAGGAAGACCGCCGGGACCTGAAGCTTGCGGCCGAAGCGGAACTCGACTGGATCGCCGTTTCCTTCGTCCGCGACGGCGCCGATATCGAGACTGCGCGCCGGCTGATCAGGGAAGCGGGAGGCTCCGCCCACATCGTCGCCAAGATCGAGCGGTCGGAGGCGCTGGACAACCTCGACGAAATCGTGGATGCCGCCGACGCGGTGATGGTGGCGCGCGGAGACCTGGGGATAGAGACCGGCTACGAGGGCCTGATCGGCCAGCAGAAGTCGATTATCCGCCGTGCGCGCCACCGGCACCGAGTCGTGATAACCGCCACGCAGATGATGGAGTCGATGATCGACCGGCCGATGCCGACCCGGGCGGAGGTTTCCGACGTTTCCAACGCGGTCATGGACGGCACCGACGCCGTGATGCTGTCGGCGGAAAGCGCGGTGGGCGAGTACGCAGCCGAGGCCGTTGCCGCCATGGCCTCCATCTGCGAGGGCGCGGAAGCCTGGATGCCGGCCCGCATGGAAACCAGCCCGGTCACCGAAGGCGCGTTCGAACGGGTGGACGAGGGTATTGCCAAGGCCGCCATGTACGCGGCCAACCACATGGACGTGCGCGCTATTGCGGCGCTGACCGAATCCGGCGCCACGGCGCTCTGGATGTCGCGCATCCGCTCCGATATCCCCATTTTCGCGTTGACCCGCCATCCCGGCACGCAGCGCCGGGTTACGCTTTACCGGGGGGTGGTCCCGGTGGCCTTCGACGTGACCGAGACCCAGCCGGACCTGCTCTTTCGCGCCGTATTCGAGCGGCTGCGGGAAGCGGGCGGGCTTGAGGCCCACGACCTGGTGATCATTACCAAGGGCGCGATTACCGGCGTGTCTGGCCACACCGATTCGATGACCGTGCTTCCCATAGAGGATTGATGCCCTAGATGGTTGAGCATGCGCGCGACTCTTCTCCGCGCGAAGCCTTGCGCGCCCTGCTGGCGGCGGACACCGAACCGCGCCTGCGCCGTCTCGTACACGCGCTGAGTCCGCGCGAAGCCGCAATACTCATCGAGTCGCTGCCCCCGGGGCGGCGCGAACTCGCCTGGGAACTGGTCGACGAGGAGGACGAGGGTGAAATCCTGGTCGAGCTCAACGACGAGGTGCGCGCCCAGATCATGGAAGGCATGGAGTCCGCCGCGCTCGTGGATGCCGCCGAGGGGTTGCCGCTGGACGATCTGGCGGACCTCGTCGCCGACCTTCCCGACGACATCACCGAGCGCATCATCCGGTCGCTTGACGAAGACGAGCGGGAACTTCTGCAATCGGTCCTTGTTTTCCCGCCGGATTCGGCCGGCGGCCTCATGGCGCCGGAAGTCGTTTCGGTGCGCCCGGACATGACCCTGGAAGGAGTGCTCGCCTACCTGCGCTCGCACCCCGAACTTCCCGAAGACCTGTATTGCGTGTACGTGGTTGACCGCAGGCGCCGCTATCGGGGCGTATTGCAGGTGCGCGACCTCCTCGGCGGCGCGGCGGATGCCAGGGTCAGCCGGTTCATGGATACCGAGGCGCGTCCCATCCATTGCGATACCAGCGCATCGGACGTCATTCGGCAGTTCCGGAACATCGACAGTTCAGTGGCCGCGGTGGTGGACGACGAAGGCAGGCTGGTTGGACAGATCACCGCGGACGATGTCGTGGACGCCCTGCAGGAACAGACCGATCACGAGATCCTGGGTTCCGTCGGCCTGGACGAAGAGGACGACATGTTTGCGCCGGTGGCGGTCAGCACCGGCCGCCGCACGCTCTGGCTGGGGCTAAATCTCGTGACCGCGCTGGTCGCGGCCGGCGTGGTGGCCTGGTTCAAGCCGGCCGTGGAGCGCGTGGCGTTGCTGGCGGTCCTGCTGCCGGTCGTTGCCAGCATGGGCGGCATCGCCGGGAGCCAGACGCTCACGCTCATGGTTCGCGGCCTGTCGCAAGGACGGGTTCAGAATTCCAACGTGCGCTGGCTGCTCTGGAAGGAGGTCGCGGTGGGCCTCTTGAACGGACTGGGCTGGGCGCTGGTTGTGGCGGTGGTCACGCTGGGGGTGTTCAGCAACCTGGAGGTGGCGCTCATCGCCGGCGCGGCGATCGCGATCAACCTGCTGGCGGCGGCGGCGTCGGGCGTGCTGGTGCCGCTGATTCTGCGGCGCATCAACATCGACCCGGCGCTGGCGGGCGGCGTAGTGCTCACGACCATTACCGACGTGGTCGGGTTCGCCGCCTTCCTCGGCCTCGCCACCATGCTCCTCCTCTAACTCCGGCTAAAGCCCTTCGTTCGTCCCCCTCCTCGTGGGAGCGTTGGAGCAGGATTGCGAGAATCGAGCCAGGATGGCGTCTCCAACGAGGAGGGGGACGAACGAAGGGCGAGGAAGAACGAGGCGGAGGTCAGGTAAGGCCGTGGTGCGGCGCTTCCCGGGCGCGATGGTCGGCGAGTTTCTCCTTGTGGCGCCGAACCTGCCGGTCCAGCTTGTCCACCAATTCATCCACGGCCGCCCTGAGGTCGTGCCGGACCGCGTCGGCGTACAAACGACCCTGGCTGAGATGAACGGTGGCTTCTGCCTTGTAATGCGATTTCTCCGCCGACAATACGCAGTGAATCTGCGTGACCCGGCTGAAATGCCGCTTGATGCGTTTGAACTTGTTGCTGGCGTACTTTCTGGTGCGCGGTGTGATCTCCAGATGATGGCCACTCAAGTTAAGCTGCATGCCGTTTCTCCATGTACTCGTAGCAGGATGTGTTCCTTCCATTATGCACACTAGGATCACGGTAGCCGCAGGCGTCATTCGGCGGGAAGACGGCCGCGTGCTCGTTGCGCGCCGCCCGCGGGGCAAGCACATGGCCGGCGCCTGGGAATTTCCCGGTGGCAAGGTCCGGCAAGGGGAAACGCCGCGCCGGACGCTGGACCGCGAACTCCACGAGGAACTCGGGATATCCGTTCGCCGGTCGACCGAGCTCATGCACTACGAACAGGAGTATCCGGACCGCCTGGTCGTGCTTCATTTTTTCGCGGTGGAGGACTACGACGGCAGGCCCGGCGGCCGGGAAGGACAGGAACTCCGCTGGGAGTTTCCCGAAAACCTCGGCGGCATGGGATTCCTGCCGGCGGACCGCCCGCTGGTCGAATTGCTGATTCAGCAGACCGCGAGCCTGAAGGAAAAATCCGCGCGGTAAGGCTCCGAAGCATCCTTTCCGGAGGGTGTCTTGAAGAACCGGACGTGAATCTTGCTGCTGTCGGAAGCACCGCTGACCTGCGGAAAGCAGGGGGCGTCCGGCGGCATCGATACTCGAACCATCCAAAGTTCATGGCCGCGGGTAATGGAGGCCGTGAAACCTCCGCTGCTGGCCGAGCAATCGCGATACTCGCCGCGCTGGCGCAACAGCGCCAGGAACCTGCGGTTTGCGTCCATCAGCGGCCGAAAGGTCTCGGTCCAGCGCTGAATGTCCTCGCGGCGCCGGTCCGGTCCGGAGCTCAGCCACCACTGGTACATCGGCAGGTCCACGGCCATTGCCGCATCGGTCACCGAGTCGCGTTGGCGCAAGGCGCTGATCAGCGGGTCGAAACGCAGCGTCCTGACCTCATTGGCCTTGAGTTGCGTCAATTCGTCGCGGAACTCTTCCAGTTCCGCGAGAGTCGCCTGCAATCCTTCCTGATGGATGTCTTCGTGGGCGCGCAGGACTTCGTAGTTGCGCTGCAGGTAATAGATCTGCTGCAGGAGTTGGGCGCGCAAGTCTTCGCGGAACACCAGATCCAGCGCGCTCAATACGGCATGCGCCGCAATCCGGTTCCGCTCCCGGCCGCTGTAGCCGCGCGCGTGCTTCAGTTGCTGGTCGAGAACCTCCAGGCGCAGAAGCAGCCGGGTGGCGTCGCGCAGGGGGAACTCGTACAGGATGCCCGTAGAGGAGTGCGGACCGAAGGAATCGTTCATTCGAGGAGCGGCAGCGCCATTGCCGTCAATGTTATCGCGCAAACGCTCTTGAGTGCCACGGCGCTATTGTTCGGTCAAGACCTCCGCCTGGCTGAGATAAAGGGCATGGAGTTCGTCCACTTTCCCGATAAGCCGGCGGCGCGTTCCGTCGTTGAGTATGACGTCGTCGGCCATGGCGCGGCGCTGCCGCCGGCTTGCCTGCGATGCGAGAATGGCCAGGGCCTGTGCGTGGGTAACGCCGTCCCGCTCCCGCAGCCGTCCGATTTGCAGTTTCCTCGGCGCGTCTATAACCAGCACCCGGTCGATGCCGTCGGTGAAGCCGGTCTCCACGAGCAGCGGAACGACCATCACGAGGTAGCTTCCCGCGGTCCTGCCGGCGCGCTCCCAGGCGGCCTTGCGGATGCGCGGATGCAGGATGGCTTCGAGGCGTTTTCGCGCGGCCGGGTCGGCGAAGACCTGCTCGCGAAGCCCCGCGCGATCCAGCGTGCCGTCGCCGCGGATCAGTTCCGCGCCGAATTGACGGCCGATTTCCGCGAGGGCAGGCATGCCGGCTGCGGTCTGTTCGCGTGAAATGACGTCGGTATCGACGACTGCCGCCCCCAGCGAAGCGAGGCGGTCCGCTACCAGGCTCTTGCCGCTGGCGATTCCGCCCGTGAGCCCCACGGTGAATCGCGTCTTCATGGTCCGGTCAGGCCCGGGGCGCCGGCCAGTCCGGACAGCAGGGCCACGTCCGGTCCCAGGAAGAGCGCAAACACGCCGCCGGCCGCCAGGAACGGGCCGAAGGGAATAGGCTGGGACAGGGAAGCCCGTCCCAGGGCAATCATGAGAAGCCCGCTCAATGCGCCGGCCACGGCCGCCGGCACGATCACCAGCGGCAGTCCGTTGAATCCGAGCCATGCCCCCATTGCGGCGAGCAGTTTACAGTCGCCGAGGCCCAGCCCGTCCCTCTTCCGCAATATTCGCCAGGCGCGATTGAAGAGCCAGAGGAACGCGTAGCCCACGATGGCGCCCGCGATCGCCTGCCCGGGGCCGGGAAAGGGCAGCAGGGCAGCCGCGCCGCCCGATTTCGGCGCCAGACTATAGGCGAGTCCGGCCCAAAGAAGGCCCAGAGTCAGGCGGTCGGGCAGCAGGCCGTGCTCGACGTCGATCAGCGCCAGCGCCACCAGCGCCGCACAGAACAGGAGTGTCGCGATCGCCTCCAGGGAGGCCCCGAACGCATACCATGCGGCCAGCGCGAGCAGTGCGCAAAGCAGTTCGCTGAGCGGATACCGCCAGTGAATACGCCCGCCGCAATGCGCGCAGCGTCCGCGTTGAAGAAGGAAGCCGGCTAGCGGAATGTTGCTCCGCCAGCCGATCGGCGTCCGGCATCCGGGACAGAAAGATCCCGGTTTATCGAGCGCCAGGCCGCGCGGCAGCCGGTAGACCAGCATGCCGGTGAAACTGCCCAGGGCCAGACCGGCGAAGACCGCGACGAGCGCCGTCCATGCCGGTGCCGTTTGCCCAAGCTGAATATTCCAGTACAAGGTTCTGTTCCGATCTTCCAGCGATCACGCCCGCCTCGAATTATCCCCGCGGGGCTGGCGCTCCACGCTCAAATGACCGATCCCATCCGGAAAATCGGCAGATACATGGCCAGCACAAGGCCCCCGATAAGCACGCCGAGTATCGCCATCAGCAGAGGTTCCAGCAGCGCGCCCAGGCGGTCGGCGGACGCCTGCAGCTCCTCCTCGTAGCGTTCCGCCAGGTGCCGGCACATTTCGCTCAGTCGCCCCGTTTCCTCCCCTACGCCCAGCATCCGCACCAATGCTGGCGGCAGCGCTTGTACATAGGCCATTGAGCGCGTCAGGCTCTGCCCCGTCTCCACGTCGTCCCGTGCCTGCCGAATGGCCGATTCGTAAACCCGGCTCCCGCAGGCGCCCGCGGCTCCGTCGAGCGCCTCGATCGCCGGCAGGCCCGCGTCCAGCAGGGTCGCCAGCGTGCGCATGAAGCGCGCCAGGGCGGCGCGGGCGAACAGTCCGCCCAGCATCGGCAGGCGCAGCTTGAGCCGGTCCTCCAGCATGCGCAGCCCGGGCAGGCGCTTGCGCAGCCACACCAGTGACAGGACGGCCGAGCCGGCCGCGATCAGCCAGGCAAGGCCGTCTTCGCGCAAGCGCTCGGAAAGAGTGACCACGAGACGGGTGAGCGGCGGGAGTCCGGCCCCGTATCCGGCGAACATGCGCTCGAATTCCGGTACGACGTAGATCAGCATCAGCCCGACCACGACGGCGGCGATCCCGAGAACGGCCGCGGGATAGCTCAGCGCGGAAGACATCTTCTTGCGAATCCGTTCGCGCCTCTCCAGCCAGGTGGCCAGGTTGGCCAGCAGATCCGGGAGGCGTCCCGAGCGCTCGCCCGCCGCCACCAGGCTGACGTGGAGCCCGCCGAAGTGCCTCGGGTGGCGCCTCAGGGCGTCGCTGAGCGGGTTGCCTGCGGCGACCTCGCGCGAGAGCGTTTCCAGCAAATCCTGCATGCGGACCTGGTGCTGGCTCTCGGCGGTGATATCGAGTGCCTGGACAACCGGCAGGCCGGCCTTGAGCACGGTGGCGAGTTCGCGCACCATGAACGCGATATCCGCCTGCTTGATTGCGCGGCGCTGACTGCGGCCTGGTCGCGCGGCGCTTACCCTGATGGGCGTAACGCCGTCACGTTGCAGTTCCGCGCGGACGTTCGCCGCGCTGACGTCGCGCCGCGACCCCTTGAGCAACCGTCCGTCGCGCGCCCGGCCTTGCCAGGAATAGGTACTCCTGGCCATTTCAATCAGGGCCTGTCGGCACTATGCGCGGCGCCGGTGCCGGAAGTGGTCACGCGGTTGATTTCCTCAAGGCTGGTAACGCCGTCATGGACCTTCCGCAGTCCGGATTCGCGCAGCGTGGACACGTTCTCTGCCTGAGCCTGGGCTTCGATGGCGGCGATCGGAGCGCCGTCCAGTATCAGGTGCCGCAGCGCCGTCGAAATCGGCATGACCTGGAACACCCCCACGCGGCCGCGGTAGCCGTCGGCGCAGTGACGGCAGGCGCCGCGGCGGGCGGGGCGGTAGAACCGCGTGCCGGCGGGCAGGATATCGTCGCCGACGCCTTGCCCGCGGAGCGCCGCCTCGCCGGGCGAGTAGTGCTGCCGGCACTCGGGGCACAGCCGCCGCGCGAGGCGCTGCGCCACGATCAAGTGGACCGAGGCGGCCGCGTAGGGCGGGACCTCAAGGTCGCGCAGGCGGGTCAGCGAGGCGGGAGCGTCCTCCGTATGCAGCGTGGAAAGCACGAGATGGCCGGTCTGGGCGGCGCGCACGGCGATGGCGGCGGTTTCCGCATCGCGTATCTCGCCCACCATGATCACGTCCGGGTCCTGTCTCAGAAAGGCCCGCAGCGCACTGGCGAAGGTCAGCCCTGCGGTGCGATTCACATTGACCTGGTTGACGCCGGCAAGCTGAATTTCGCAGGGATCCTCGACGGCGCTGATGTTGCGTTCCTGCACGTTGAGGCGTTCCAGGGCAGCGTACAGCGTTACGGTTTTACCGCTGCCGGTGGGTCCGGTGACCAGGATCATTCCCTGGGGGCGATCCAGCGCGGCGAGGAAGTGACCTTGCTGGCGCGCGGTCATGCCCAGTTCATCCAACGACGGCAGCGCCGCGCCCGAATCCAGGATCCTCACCACGGCCTTTTCCCCGTAGAGGGTGGGCAGGGTATTCATGCGCAAGTCGACCTTGCGCCGGTTCGGCAGGCGCAGCCGGATTCTTCCGTCCTGCGGCGCGCGCCTTTCGGCGATGTCCAGCCGGGCCAGGACCTTGAGCCGCGCGCAGACCTTGGCCGCCAGCCCGGCCGGCGGCCGGGCCGCGATCCTGAGCAGGCCGTCGATGCGCAGGCGTACGCGGTATTCGTCCTCGTACGGCTCGAAGTGGATGTCCGACGCCCCCTGGCGTATGGCGTTGAGCAGGATGCCGTTGACGAAACGCACAACCGGCGCTTCGTCCACGGAGGCGACGATGGCCGGGTCTTCCTCCTGCGGCGTTTCGGCCTCGAACTCCATGGGCGGCAGTTCGTCCGCCAGCAAATCGCCCTCCGGCGGACCCGCGTCCGCCGACCGCAACCGCGCCGCCAGTTTCCTGTGCTCCACGACGACGGCGTGGGGCTTGAGGCCCGTGCGCCGGCGCACTTCGTCGAGCACCGTGATCTGCGCCGGGTCCGCCAGGCCCAGGACCAGCCTGTCTCCATCGGCCGCCAGGGCGGCCAGACCATGCGAGGCCAGGAAATCGTGATCGATTCCGTTCGGTGGCGCCGCCATTTCCGCCAGGCGGTCAAGGTCGAGCAGGGGCAGGCCGAACTCGCGTGCGATCGCTCCGGTCAGCCGCGCCGCATCGACTTCCTCGCGTTCAGCCAGCCAGGCGATGAGCCCCGCGTCCGAAGCGCCCAGCTCCTTTTCCGCCAATGCCAGCGTGTCGCGCCCGACTATACCCAGCGCAACCAGGCGTTTGCTCAGCGGGCTGCCGAGCGCGCCGTGTTCCATGGCGGCGGTGCAGTCCTGCTACCAGGGGGATCAGGAGCGGCAGGATTGCGGCAGGTAGGAGTTCTCCAGGTCGGTAGCGGCTTCCTCCGCCCCGAGTGCTTCCCCTTCCGGGGCCGGGGCGTTGCCGCACCTCCATAGCAGCGTGGCGCCGTCGTCCGCCACATACGGCGTCAGGTAAAGCACCTTGTCCCTGATGATGCGATTGGCTTCGTTGCCGAAGGTGACGACCACTTCGCTGTCGACGATGTCCACGGAGGCGACATACCGACCCTGCGTATCCGCCGCATCCGCGCTCAAACCGGCTTCTTCCCGGTCTTCCGGCCCGCCTCCGCTCCCCACGTAGGTCTCGGTGACGGCGTTGCGCGTCTGCACCGACAGCGCCAGTCCTTCCTGAACCTGCGCGCGTATCGTGTAGTCCTGGTAGGCGGGAATCGCCAGGGCCGCCAGAATGCCGATGATGGCGATGACGATCAGCAACTCCACCAGGGTAAATCCTTGTGACCTCTGTTGCACGGCACTAATCCTTTTGCACGAAAGGCCGCCAGAATAAGACAGGCCCGGGGGGCGCGCAAGCGCGAATTCGCCCGCGTTTGCGCGCAATTTCCGGCGTTGTGCCGGCACTTCGCTTGCGCGGCTTCGCGCTATTGATTCAGAATGCCCGCGTGAATCTGCACGAATACCAGGCAAAGGCGCTCTTGAGCCGCTACGGTGTGCCGGTCGCCTCCGGGCGGGCGGTGTCATCGGGAGAGGATGCCGCGGCCGCGGCAGGCGAACTGGGCGGCGAAAAGTGGGTCGTCAAGGCGCAGGTGCACGCCGGAGGACGGGGCAAGGGCGGCGGCGTGAAACTCTGCGATTCGCAGGAAGCCGTGCGGGAAGCCGCGGAAGCGCTGCTCGGCACACGTCTGGTGACCCCGCAAACCGGCCCGGATGGACTTCCGGTCGAGAAAGTCTATGTCGAGCAGGCCAGTTCGATCGCCCGCGAGCTCTACCTGAGCCTTCTGATCGACCGGACCGACGAATGCGCCTGTTTTGTGGGGTCCGCCGCCGGGGGCATGGACATTGAAGAAGTCGCCCGCGTGACACCCGAGAAAATCGCCCGGGTAAAGGTGCGGGCGGCCACGGGAATCATGCCTTATGCGGGCCGGCGCCTGGCAAAGGTATTCGGACTCGAGGATGCGGCGGCCCGGGAAATGCATGATCTGGCCGGCGCCCTGTATCGCCTGTTCGACGAATGCGACGCAAGCCTCATCGAGATCAATCCCCTGGTCGTTACCGGGGAGGGGCGGCTGCTGACCCTGGACGCCAAGATCGCGGTCGAGGACAACGCGCTGTTCCGGCAGCCGGACCTGGCCGGACTGAGGGATCCGGGGCAGGAAGACGAATTGGAGCGGCGCGCGCAGGAAGTGGGCCTGAGCTATGTATCCCTGGACGGTTCGATCGCCTGCATGGTCAACGGCGCCGGACTGGCGATGGCCACCATGGACCTGATCAAGCTTCAGGGCGGCGAGCCCGCCAATTTCCTGGACGTGGGAGGAGCCGCCGATTCGGCGCGGGTTGCGGCCGGCTTCCGGTTGATTCTCTCCAATCCCAGGGTTCGCGCCATCCTGGTGAACATCTTCGGCGGCATCGTGCGCTGCGACGTGATCGCGGAGGGCATCCTGCAGGCCGTGCGCGAGGCCAGCGTGGAGGTTCCGGTCATCGCCCGCCTGGAGGGCACGAATGCCGAGCGGGCCCGCGCCATGCTTGACGGCAGCGAACTGACGGTAACGGCAGCCTCGGACCTGGCCGATGCGGCCCGCATCGCCGTGGAGATGGCGGCGTGAGCATCCTGGTCGATTCATCCACGCGCGCGATCTGCCAGGGCCTGACCGGCCGCCAGGGCCGCTTCCACGCCGAGCAATGCCTGGAATACGGCACCCGCATCCTGGCCGGGGCGACCCCGGGACGGGGCGGCCAGGAATGCCTGGGCCTGCCGGTGTTCGACACGGCCGAGGAGGCCGTGCGGGCGACCGGCGCCGACACCAGCCTGGTGTTCGTCCCCGCGCCAGCCGCCGCCGACGCGATCATGGCCGCCGCCGACGCCGGCATCCGCCTGATCGTCTGTATTACCGAAGGCGTTCCGGTCCTCGACATGGTGCGCATCAAGGCGGCGCTGAAGTCCTTCGATTGCCGCCTGCTCGGGCCCAACTGTCCGGGCGTGATCACGCCCGGACAGTGCAAGTTGGGCATCATGCCCGGCTTTATCCACGAGCCGGGCCGAATAGGCATCATTTCGCGCTCGGGAACGCTCACCTACGAAGTGGTGCACCAGACCACCGCGCAAGGCCTGGGGCAGACGAGTTGCGTCGGCATCGGCGGCGACCCCGTGCGCGGATTGAATTTCATCGACTGCCTGGAGATGTTCGAGCGGGACCCGGAGACGGAGGGAATCGTCATGGTGGGCGAGATCGGCGGCACCGACGAGGAGAAGGCCGCCGAGTACATCTCAAGCGAGGTGTCCAAGCCGGTCGTGGCCTATATCGCCGGCGTGACCGCGCCTCCCGGGAAACGAATGGGCCATGCGGGCGCGATCGTCGCCGGCGGGCAGGGCACGGCGGAAGCCAAGTACGACGCGCTTCAGGCCGCCGGGGTGGCCGTGACCCGTTCCCCCGCGGAGATCGGCGCAACCATGGCCAGGGCGCTTTCCTAGCCTTGCCAGTTGGCGCCATGAAGATCGCGCTGGCGCAACTCAATCTCCTGGTGGGAGACGTGCCCGGAAACGTGGCGCGCATTCTGGACGCGATCGACGAGGCGCGGTCGGCCGGCGCCGGACTGGTTGCGTTTTCGGAACTGGCCCTGTGCGGCTATCCGCCGGAAGACCTGCTGTTTCATGCGGGTCTGCGCGAGGATCTCGCCATCGGAATACGGCAGGTGCGCGACGCTGCGCGCGGCATTGCGGTCGTGATCGGCTACCCGCACCGGGAGGACGGCCGGTGGTTCAACGCCGCCGCTCTATTCGCCGACGGCCGCCGGCTTCACCTGCACCGCAAGAACGTGCTGCCCAACTATCGCGTATTTGACGAGCGGCGCTACTTCGCACCGGGCACGGAAGCGGACTGCGTGGACCTGGACGGGCTGCGGCTGGGCCTTGCGGTTTGCGAAGACGTATGGGAACCCGAAGTGCCACGGCGCCTGGCGGACGGCGGCGCCCAGTTGATCGTCGTAACGAACGGCTCACCGTACGAGCTGGGCAAGCAGCCCGAGCGCGAGAAGCTGCTGGAGCAGCGCGCCTCGGAGACCGGCTTGCCCTTCGCCTATGTCAACCAGGTGGGAGGACAGGATGAACTGGTTTTCGACGGCGCTTCCTGTGTGATCGACGGCTCGGGCCGGCCCTGCGTACGCGCCGAGGCCTTTACGGAAGGCTTGTGGTACTGCCGGCTGGACGTGTCCGAAGGCGAGCCCGCGCGGCCCCGTCGAGGAGACCTGGCCGTCTTCATGCCCGAAGACGAGGAGGTCTATCGCGCCCTTGTTGCGGGGGTTCGTGACTACGTGCGAAAGAGCGGCTTTGAGAACGTCGTGCTGGGGCTTTCGGGCGGGATCGACTCGGCGCTCACGCTTGCACTGGCGGTGGATGCCCTTGGCGCGGACCGCGTGCTTGCGGTGATGATGCCGTATCGCTACACGCAGCCATTGAGCCTCGAGGAGGCGGAAAGCCAGGCGAGAGCCCTTGGCGCGCAATACGAAGTACTGCCCATCTCCGGGATGGTCGAGGCGATGCGCGGCACGCTCGCGGACTTGTTTGCGGGTCTTCCCGAGGACGTGACCGAGGAGAACATCCAGTCGCGCTGCCGCGGCATGCTGCTGATGGCGATATCGAACAAGCAGGGGCGCCTGGTGCTGGCCACCGGCAACAAGAGCGAGTACGCGGTGGGCTACGCCACGCTGTACGGCGACATGGCGGGCGGCTTCGCTCCGCTGAAGGACTGCACCAAGACCCGCGTATATCGCCTGGCGCGCTACCGGAACACGCTGTCGCCGGCGATACCGCAGCGCGTCATCGACCGCCCGCCTACCGCGGAACTTCGCCCGGACCAGCTCGACAGCGACTCGCTTCCTCCGTACGAGGTGCTGGACGAGGTGCTGGACGCGCTGATGCTGGAAGACCTTTCGGTAAAGCACATCGCCGAGCGGGGGTTCGAGCCGGGCGTCGTGCGCCAGGTCCTCGACCGGGTGCGCCTGAGCGAATACAAGCGCCGGCAGGCGCCGCCTGGCGTGCGCGTGACCCGGCGCGCCTTCGGCCGCGACTGGCGCTATCCCATTGTTTCCGGCTACCGCCCCTCCCGGGCCGACGACTAGTCGAGGGGCAGGACCGAGGCCAGCCAGATCAGCGGCAGGCCCACGATGGCGGTGGGGTCCGCCGTCTCGAGCGCCTCGAGCAGCAGCGGGCCCGCGCCCTCGGCGCGAAACGCCGCCGTGCAGTCGTAGGGCGCGTCCAGGGCGAGATAGCGTTCCACCAGCGCCCGATCCAGCGGCCGGAACCGTGCCACCGTCAGGTCGCTATGGGCATGAGCGTTGCCCGCGGGGTCCAGGACGCACACGGCCGTGTGGAAATTGAGCGCCCGCCGGGACAGTGACATCAGCATCGCGTGCGCCTGCTCGGCAGTGGGCTGTTTGCCCACGGCGCGGCCGTCCAGTTCGGCCAGCTGGTCCGCGCCGACGATCCACGCGCCGGCATGGCGTGGCGCGACCTCGCGGGCCTTCGCCTCGGCCAGCCGCGCCGCCTGGTCGAGCGGAATTTCGCCGGCGAGCGGACTTTCGTCGATGCCGGAGGGATCGGTCACGAAATCGCCGACCAGCCGTGAAAGCAACTGGCGCTTGTACGGTGATTGCGTCGCCAGCACGATCTTTGAAGCCATTCAAATAACCCGCTGAATTGACAGCGTAAAGACAGCTTCCTATGATAGCGGCCCGCGCTTCATTCGTCATTTCCCGAAGTTCCGGGACAGGGGCCTCAGTGTGATTCAGCGTAACGTCATTGCATTTCGAAAGTTGCGTGAGTGGGCCGGCCGCCGCCATAGCGTAGAAACCACGTTTGCCGTTGGCGACTCCGCGCGTCTGGCCGACCTGTGCCGGAGCAGCGGCCTGGCCGAGCGGCTGCACGCGAGCTGGTCGTTCGAATCGGGACTGGAGGGCTTTCCGCTGGTGCGCGTGCGGGCCGCCGGCGCGCTCAAGCTCAAGTGCCAGCGCTGCCTGGCGCCGGTTCGGCTGCCCGTAGAGGTGGATTCCAGGCTCACTATCGTGGCCGGCGAGAACGAGATCCGAGAGGTAGCTTCGCCCTACGACACGGTGGTGGCCGGCCCGGGAGGCCTGGCGCTGGGTACAATATTGGAAGATGAGATATTGACCAGCTTGCCCCTGGCGCCCGTACACGATGGGTGTACGGTCTCGGGGGAAGCGGAAACCCACTCATCGCCCGGCGCAAGCCGGCCGCTGGCCGGCCTGGGGGCTTTGCTTCGGCAAAAGTAGATTTAACCGCACTTTGGGCCTGTTCCAAGGGGTATGACAATGGCAGTTCAACAAAACCGCAAATCGCGCTCACGCCGGGACATGCGCCGGTCGCATCACGCGCTCGGGCGCCCGACGCTTTCCATGGATCCAGAGACCGGCGAGTTGCACCGCCGCCATCATATTGCGCCCGACGGCTTCTACCGGGGGCGCGAGATCATTCCGCCGCCCCCGGAGGCGGATGAGGAGGAGATGGAAGGCTGAGCCCGCGCGGTTAGCGCCGGGCTGCGGCGATCGTGATTCTCAAGGCAGCGGTCGTTCGACCTGCGCCGGCCCGGCGTTTGCCATGAGCAAGCTTGTAACCATAGCGGTGGACGCCATGAGCGGCGACCTGGGTCCGGCCGTGGCGGTGCGGGGCAGCCTGGAAATGCTCCGCAGTCGCGAGGAATTGCGTTTGATCCTGGTGGGCGACGCGGATACCGTGCGGCGCAACCTGGGCCGGCTGGGCAAGGAGTCCAGGCGCGTGGAGATTCACCACGCCGAGCAGGTAGTGTCGATGGAGGATACGCCTTCCGAGGCCCTGCGGCGCAAGAAGCGCTCCTCGATGCGCGTGGCCCTGGAACTTGCCCGTTCCGGCGAGGCGCAGGCTTGCGTGAGCGCCGGCAACACCGGCGCCCTCATGGCGATCGGACGGCTGATTCTCAGGATGCTTCCCGGAATCGACCGGCCGGCCATCCTGGTCGCCCTGCCGACGCTCAGCGGCGCCTGCTACATGCTGGATCTCGGCGCCAACCCCGTGTGCACGCCCACCCACCTGCTGCAGTTCGCGGTGATGGGCTCGGTGATCGCCTCGATCAACAATGTCGAGAACCCGGCGATCCGATTGCTGAACAACGGCGAAGAAGACATCAAGGGCATAGAGACGGTGCAGGCCGCCGGCGCCCTGCTCAGCGACAGCCATCTCAACTATCACGGCTTCGTGGAACCGAACGACGTATTCAAGCACCGCGCCGACGTGGTGGTGTGCGATGGATTTACCGGAAATATCGCGCTCAAGACGATGGAGGGTTCGGCGCAGTTCGTATACGCGCAGATGAAGTCGTATTTCCAGACCGGATGGCTCAGCCGCGCATACGGGCTGGCGTGCTGGCCCTTTCTCTACACCATCAAGAAAAGGCTGGATCCGAACCGCCACAACGGGGCGGCCCTGGTAGGGCTGAACGGAATCGTGATCAAGAGCCATGGCGCCAGCAACGAGGTCGGCTGGCAGCAGGCCATACAGCTGGCCATGCGCGAGGTGGCGAAAGGTTTGAACGAGCGGATCCAGGGCGTATGGAGCAACCTGGCGGCATAGCGGGCCTGAGACACTCTCGTATTGCGGGTACCGGAAGGTACCTGCCGGAACGGGTGCTCACCAACCAGGACCTCGAGCGGATGGTCGATACGACCGACGAATGGATACGCACGCGCACGGGAATGGAACGGCGGCACATGGCCGCCGATGAACAGGCCAGCTCCGATCTGGCCGTTCCGGCGGCCCGGGCCGCGCTCGAAGCCGCCAATTGCTCTCCGGACGAGATCGACCTGGTGGTGGTGGGCACGACCACGCCGGACCTGGTTTTTCCCAATGTCGGCTGCCTGGTGCAGAAGGCCCTGGAGATCCCGCCCTGCGCCGCTTTCAGTTGCGAGGCGGCCTGCACCGGCTGGCTTTACGGCATGAGCGTCGCGGACGGGATGATCCGCCTGGGCCGGGCCAGCAAGGCCCTGGTCGTGGGTGTGGAAGTACTTTCCCGCATTACCGACTGGAGCGACCGTTCGACCTGCGTTCTTTTCGGAGACGGGGCGGGCGCCGTGGTGCTGGAGCCGGCCGAAGAACCGGGATTGATGAGCTTCATTCTGGGCGCGGACGGCAACTACGTGGATATCCTGCGCAGCCGGGCGGGCGTTTCCCGCAATCCAGCGGAACTGGGCGACGGCGGCCTCGCAGTGCGGATGAAGGGCAACGAGGTGTTCAAGATCGCCGTGCGCACCATGGGAAGGACCGTGGACCAGCTGCTGGAGCGGCACGGCCTGGATCGCGGCGCAATCGACTGGCTTATCCCTCACCAGGCCAACCTGCGCATCATTCAGGCCATCGGCAAACGCCTGCGCCTGCCGGATGAGCGCGTGGTTCTCACGGTACAGGACCATGGGAATACGGGAGCGGCCTCCATCCCGCTGGCCCTGGACGTGGCGATAAGGGATGGACGAATCAGGCGCGGACAGCGCATAATGATGGTGTCGTTCGGTGGAGGATTGACCTGGGCCGCAGGCCTCATGCAGTTCTGATGCGAATCACGTCTTTCGGGCTCACTTTCCTGGTTGCCGGAACCTTCGCCGTCCTTCCCGTCAGGGCGGAGACTTTCCTGCTGCCGTCGCCGACCGCGACCGTCGTGGGCGAATCGCACTGGATCGCCGCCGACCGTCGCGAGTCGCTGCTGGATGCGGCCCGGCGCAACGGCCTGGGTTTCTCCGACATGAAGCAGGCCAACCCCGATGTCGATATGTGGGTGCCCAGGGACGGTGCGCAGGTCCTGCTGCCGACTTCCTTCGTTCTGCCGAACGCACGGCGCCGCGGCGTGGTCGTGAATATCGCCGAGTACCGCCTGTATTTCTACCATGAGCGGGACGGGCAGGACATGGTGGCGACTTTCCCGATCAGCATCGGGCGTATGGACTGGCAGACCCCGCTGGGCGACTGGAGAGTCACGCGCAAACGGACCCATCCCACCTGGCGTCCGCCCAAGTCCATCATCGCGGAGTACGCCGCCGATGGCGAAGTGCTGCCGCGGGTCGTTCCGCCCGGTCCGGACAATCCCCTGGGCGACTATGCGATCAATCTCTCCGCGCCGGGTTACCTGATTCACGGCACCAACAAGCCGCGCGGGGTCGGCATGCAGGTGACGCACGGCTGCCTGCGGATGCTCCCGGAAGACATCGAGTGGCTGTTTCCGCAGGTTCCCACCGGATTGCCGGTGACCATCGTCAATCAGCCGGTCAAGATCGGTTGGCGTGACGGCCGGCTGTACCTGGAGGCGCACCCTGCGCTGGAGGACCGCGGGGCGGAAGAAATCGACAGTCTGATCGATCGGATCAGGGCTTCGGCGCAGGCGGCGCGGGTCATTCTGGACGTCCAGGCGATGCGCCGGGTACTGATCGAGCGCCGGGGCGTTCCCACGCCGATTTCCCCCTCACTGGAGCCGGTTCAGGCCGCTGCCGGCGGGCGCTGAAAGCGGCTGTCCGGCGGGTGTCCCGACCGGGGTTTTTCAGCCTCGGAAACACCCCGATCTCTTGCAATTTCCAGCGGGCTGGGCGAATATACGCGGGTGCGCTGGATACAGGCGCGCTTCACATGTCGAGAACCCGAGGACCTTCATGAAAAAGACCAGACTTGTTGTTGCTCTGCTCGGAGCACCGGCGGTCGCGGTGGCCATGTCCGGCTGCTGCACCGCGGGCATGGACGAAATGGCCGCCAAGATCGATGCCAGCGCTGCTGCGATGGGCAGCAGACTGTCTGCCCTTGAGGGCAGGATCGGCGATCTGGAAGCGGCCCAGCGTCAGACTGCTGCCGAAGTGGAGCGGGCGAGCGTGACTGCCGAACGTGCGGCTGAGGCGGCTGCGGAGGCGAGTGCCTCGGCGGACGCGACCAGCGAACGCATGGACCGCATGTTCGAGGAAAACCAGCAGAAATAATCTCCCCGGAGTAAGGCGGCCGCGATAGCAGATTGCGGCCGCTTTACCCTTTCCGGCGCCGGTTGAACAGCCCGTCCGGGCCTTCCGGAACCTTCAACTACTCCGCGCATTTCGCAAAGCGCGGCAAAATGCCCCTCTCTCTTTTTCGGATGCCCTCGGGGAGCGAGGGCATGACCCTCGCGGCGTCCTGCTTTCCCTACTGGCCGATGAGTCGGTTCATTTCGAAGATCGGCATCAGTATCGACAGCACGATCAGCAGCACGAATCCACCCACCAGCATGATCAGTACCGGTTGCAACAGCGAAGTGAGGGTGTTGATTCGCGCCGACAGCTCCCGTTCCTGGGTTTCCGCTGCGCGTCCCAGCAGTTGATGCAGCTCGCCGCTGGCCTCGCCGCTGGCGATTAGCTGGATGCAGAGCGGCGGAAACAGCCCGTGGCGGTCCAGCGCCTCTGCAGCCGGCTTGCCTTCGCTGACTTCCCGGGCCGCGTCCATCGCGGCCTGGCGCATCGGCAGATTGGTGAGCATGCGCGCGGCCACCCGCAAGGACTCCCAGACGGAGACGCCGGCATCGGTAAGAGTGGAGAGCGACTGCATGAGGCGGGCCGAATTCAGTTCGCGCGACAATGCGCCGAACAGCGGAGTGCGCAGGAGCAGCCGGTGCAACTGCAGTCGCGCCGCCGGAAGACGCAGCGCGCGGGCGAGGAGGCCGCAGCCCGCGGCCGCCCCCAGCAGCGCAAGCCAGCCCCAGGCGCGGGCGAAATCGCTTATTGCGATCAGCACGCGCGTCAGACGCGGCAGTTCCACGCCGCTGTCAACGAATACCGGGGTGACCTGCGGCACGACATAGACCAGCATGAGGCTCACGATCGCCAGGCTGAAGACGGTGAGCACCATCGGGTAGGCCAGCGCCGCCCGTACCTGCTGGCGCAGCGCCTGGCGTTTCTCGAAGTGTTCGGCCAGCCGCTCCAGCACTTCCTCCAGGCGGCCGATACGCTCGCCGGCCCCGACCGTGGCGACAAGCAGTTCCGGAAATCTGCGGCGCGAAGCGCCCAGGGCCTCGGCGAAGCTGTAGCCTTCCTGCACGCGGGCCCGCACGCCCATAAGGACTCCACTGTGACGAGCGCGCTGGGCGGCCAGCGCGTTCAGGGCCGCATCCAGCGGCAGTCCGCCGCGCAGCAGCGTGGCTAGCTGGCGGGTCAGTTGCGCCAGGGCCTCACTGCCGAGCGCGCGCCGCTTGCCGAGCCGGAAGCGGCTTGCGATGCCGGGCGCCGCCGGCCGCACGTTAAGCGGCCGCAAGCCCTGCTCGCGCAACAGGCTGCGCACATGCCTCGCGTTGTCTCCTTCAACGGTGCCGCGCCTGCGGCGGCCACGCTCGTCCAGCGCGGCGTAACTCCATTGGGCCAAGGCCCTACTCCTCGCTGGTTACGCGCATTACTTCTTCCAGCGAGGTAATGCCTTTGCGCACTTTGTCCAGTCCGTTGGAGCGAAGCGCCGGCGTATCCTTCCGGACTTCATCCTCCAGCTGCTGTTCCGGCGCTCCGTCGTGTATGAGTTTGCGCAAACGGTCGTCGACACGGACCAGCTCATAGATGCCGGTGCGGCCCCGATACCCGCCGCCATCGGCGGTGGCGACCGGACCGGGGCGGTATAGCGTCGGCGCCTCCGCAGGTCTCGTTTCCAGCAGCGCGCACTCGTAATCGCCGGGCGAATAGGATTCGAACGTTTCCGGATCGAGCCGGCGCACCAGTCGCTGCGCCAGGATGCCCTGCAGACTGGAAGAAATCAGAAAAGGCTCCAGCCCCATGTCGCGCAACCGGGTCACCGCTCCTACCGCGGTGTTGGTGTGCAGCGTGGAGAAGACCAGGTGTCCCGTAAGGCTGGCGCGCACCGCGATTTCCGCGGTCTCCAGGTCGCGGATCTCGCCCACCATGACGACGTCCGGATCCTGGCGCAGGATGGCGCGCAGGCCGCGGGCGAAGGTGAGACCCACACGGTTGTTGACCTGTGTCTGGCCGACGCCGTCCAGGTAATACTCCACCGGGTCTTCCACCGTCATGATGTTGCGCGTGCTGTCGTTGATCCGCTCCAGCGCCGCGTACAGCGTGGTGGTCTTGCCCGACCCGGTGGGGCCGGTGACCAGCACGATCCCGTGCGGACGCTGAATGAGCTGCTCCATGTGCTCAAGCGTCCCCGCATCCATGCCCAGCGATTCGAGGTCCAGCCTGCCGGACTGCTTGTCCAGCAGCCGCAGCACCACGCGCTCGCCGTGGATGCCGGGCAGCGTGGAAACCCGCACGTCCACCGCGCGGCCCGCGATTCGCAGGGAAATGCGGCCGTCCTGCGGCAGGCGTTTCTCGGCAATGTCCAGGTCCGCCATGACCTTGGCGCGCGAGATCACCAGCGGGCTCAGTCCCCGCCGGAGCTTCAGCGTTTCGCGAAGCACGCCGTCGACGCGAAAGCGCACGCTCAGGTTGAACTCGCCCGGCTCCAGATGCACGTCGGAGGCGCCGGTTCGGATCGCGGACGCCAGCACCGCGTTCAGCAGCCGGATGATAGGGGCGTCGTTCTCGCTGTCGAGCAGATCGGAAGGAGCCGGAAGCTCCCGCGCCAGCGCGCCCAGTTCGGTGTCCTCGTCCAGGTCTTCGGCGATCGACAAAGCGCTGTCGGCGCCGCTTTCGTAGCGGGCCCTCAGGCGGCGGTCGAATTCTTCCGCGTCGATCAGTTTCGGCCGCAGGGACCGGCGCACTACGCGGCCGGCCTCGGCCAGCCCGGCCAGCCCGGCGCCGGCCCGAACCAGCGCGATCAGCTCACCATCCGGTCCCGGCGTCAGCAGCACACCATGGCGCTGCGCGAAGCTGAAGGGCAGGGTGTTCAATCGGAATCGGAGCTTTCGGCCTCTTCCGCCCCGGCGTTGTCTTCGCCCTCGTCCCCGTCGCCAAGATTGAAGGCATCCTCAAGCTCAGGCAGCTTCGCGCTCCCTCCGGAGAACGATTGCGCCAGTTGCTGCCGGCGCAGGTAGTCGTACTTGACGTTGGTGGCCGCGTCCGCCTGGGCCGAGTCGCGCAGTATGGTGGGCCGGATGAACAGCATCAGGTTGGTTTTCTCGCGGGTCTGGCCGCTGGCGCGGAACAGCGCGCCGATCAGCGGCAGGTTGCCGAGCACGGGCACGGACTGGCGGCTCTCGCGCACCTTGTCCTGGATCAGTCCGCCCAACACCAGCGTGCCGCCGTCTTCGACGATCACCGCGGTCGTCAATTCGCGGCTATTGGTCACCAGGTCGACGGCGCCGGCCACCGACGGCGCCAGTTCGGACAGCTTCTGGTCGATATCCAGCCGCACCGCGTCGCCCTGGTTGATTCGCGGCGTGATCGTGAGCGTAAGACCGATGTCGTTGCGGCCAACGGTCGTAAACGGCCGAATCTGGCCGTCGGCGCTGCTGGGATTGATGCCCGAACTGGCGTAGCTGCCGGTGATAAAGGGCACGTTCTGGCCCACGTTGATCGTGGCTTCCTGGTTGTCCAGCGTGACCACCATGGGCGTGCCCAGGATATTGGACCCCTGGGTATTCTCGACGGCGCTGATCAGGGCCGCAAAGCTCAGTCCCTCGTCGCGCACCCGCCCCACGGCGAAGCCGGCGCCCGGCCCCAGCGCTTCGGCCGCCACCGCCCGGCCCTGGTCGGTACCGGAAAGGGATCCGGCCACCAGTTCGCGCAGGCTGGTCCCCGAGGCCGGGAAATCGGTGCTGCCCAGCACGCGTTGCGGGTCGTAAGCCGCCCAGTTGACGCCGAGCTGGTTGGCGCGTTCCGCGCTGACCTCGGCGATCAGGACCTCGACCAGCACCTGTGCGCGCCGGATATCGAGCTGGTCCACAACGGCAAGCATCTGTCGCATGGTGGCCGGCGGCGCGTCAATGATCAGCGCGTTGGTCGCAACGTCGGCGGTCACCAGAACCCGCTCTTCCTGGGTGCCTTGATCCTGGAACTGGGTCGAGAGTTGCGCCGCAAGGATTTCTGAATCGGCGTAGTTCAGGTAGCGCACGCGAGTGTCGCCGCCCTCGATCGGGGGCGTATCGAGGTGCGCGACCAGGGCCCGAAGTTGCAGGCGCCGATTCTGCTCGCCGCCCAGCAGTATGCTGTTGGTGCGGTCGTCCGCCACCGCCAGGTTGAAGGCAGCATCCGCTCCGACCGCCATTTCGTTCAGAACGCGAACGACGTCCCGCGCGCTGGCATGCTCCAGCGGTATCACTTCGACGGGTTGGTCGTTCTTCTGGTCGATGCGCCCGATTACGCGCGCCACCTTGTTCACGTTGGAGCCGCGGTCGGAAAGGATAAGGACGTTGGTCGGCGGGTGGGCCGCCACGTGCGCGCCGGGCGACATCATCGGGCGCACGATCGGCACCAGGCCCTGAGCGTCCACGTTGTTTATGGGCAGAACGAGGGTCTGTAGTTCGTCGTTCGCCGTCGACTCCGGGCCGGAGCCGGCAAGGATCCGCATGGTCCGGTCCGGAGAAAGGCGGATGACCGGCCCCGAGGGCACGGCAACGATGCCGTGAGCGCTCAGCATGGAAAGGAAGGCCTGGTAGTAGGCCTCGGGGGACAACGGCTGCGATCCGAAAAGATTGACCTTCCTGTCCGCGCCCACCAGGGGATCGATTACGAAATTCCTGCCGGTGGCTTCGGCAACGGCCTCCACCACCTCCTGCAGGTCCGTGTTGCGATAGTTCAGACGGACCGTGTCCTGCTGGGCCGCCAGCGCGCCGGCCAGCAGCAGGACAGCCGCCGCCGGCCACCGCCGGACAGGTTTCTTTCGGATGGGACTCATCTGCATACCCTCACATGGCCAGCAGGCCGAAGTTTCCGCTTCCTACGGCTATTTCCAACTGTTCCCCGTCGCGCAATACGGTTAGCATCATATCGCCTTCGGCGCTCATTTCCCGCCTGGCCTGCGCCAGGTTGTCCGGCTTGAAGTAAACGCCGTTCACCGCGACCAGGATGTCGCCCGAGACCAGCCCCAGACTGTCGAACCATGCTCTGCGCGATCGGGGGGAAAGCCGGTAGCCTTCCATTCCGCCGTCGGCGTCCATGACCGGCTCCATGTTGATCAATTGCGAGAGCGTCTCTCGCGGAAGCGCCAGCAGTTCATCGCCGATGCCGCCCGCGCCGGACGGCGCCGGACTCCCGCTCACGGTCATGCCCGATTCGCTGAGCGGGAGGCGGAGCGTTTCGGCGCCGCGCCGAAGCAGTACCTCATGCGGCCGCACTTCCTGCAAACGGATGCCGGAGGCCACGGTGTCACCGAGGAAATAGGTCTCCGAAACACCGCCGGTCTCGATGATGGCGTGCGCCAGCCTCCTGTTTGCTGTAGCCACGACACCGGTGAGACGAAAGTTGCCGTTGCGAATGACGGACGGCGCCTGTCCCGCATTGCCGCGCTGAGCGGGCAGGCCGAAGAGGCTGCTGCCGGGCGCGTCCCCGCCGGTCTCCCGCGTCGCAGCCGTCGGCCGGGCGCCTGTTGCCGCCGGAGGTTCGAACTGCGTCATACCCCAGGCCGTCAACGCGATTTCCACCAGCAGCCACGCCGCCACGCCCATCAGTACAAGTGCCGGCAAGCGCCACAGAAGTCTGCCGCTATTCTCGAAGCTCATTCGAAATGTCCACGCTTGCGACCCATTGTTGCAGGGAGATTGTGATAACTTTAGGGCATTATTCCAGATGCCCTGAAGGCATCGTTCCGGATGCCGTAGAGGCATCATCCCGCATACCGGAAATGAACAAGCCAACCAACAAGGATCGCCTGCCCGGTTTCGGCAGCGCCCCGGAAACCGAAGTCGCGCCGCCGGAAGTCGAGCGCCCATCACTGTATCGCGTAGTGCTGCTCAACGACGACTATACGCCGATGGAGTTTGTCGTGCAGATGTTGCAGAAATTGTTCGGTTACGGACGCGAGAAGGCGACCCGCATCATGCTGGAAGTGCATATGAAGGGGCGGGGCGTGTGCGGGGTATTTTCTTTCGAGATCGCCGAGACCCGCGCCGCCCAGGTGCTGGACTACGCGCGCCGCCACGAACATCCGCTTGCGTGCGTGGTCGAGAAGGCCTAGTGTTCGCTCCACGCGAGATTTTCCGAACATGCTGAGCCGCGAACTCGAGATCTGCCTTTCCAACGCGCTGGTGCGCGCCCGGGAGAGCCGCCATGAATTCCTGACGGCGGAGCATCTGCTGCTGGCCCTGACCAGCAGTCCGGTAGTGACGGAGATCCTGGCTGCCTGCGAAGCCGACGTGGATGATCTGGCCCGGGCGCTGGAGGAGCATCTCGAGGAGACCATGCCGACTCTGGGCGTGGAAGCGGACCGGCAGACCCGGCCCACGCGCGCCTTCGACCGGATACTCAAGCGCGCCATGGCCCATGTGCAGAACAGCGGCGTCAAGGAAGTCAGTTCCTCCAATGTTTTGGTGGCGCTTTTCGCCGAGAACCAGACCTTCGCGGTAAGCGAGCTGAATCGGCAGGGCGTCACACGCCTGGATGTCGTGAACTACATTTCCCACGGCATTTCGCGGGCCAAACCCTCTCCCGCCGGCGAGCCGTCCGAAGACGCCGCCGACGCGCGCGGCAAACGGGCACTGGAGACCTACGCCGCCAATCTCAACGAACGCGCCCGCAACGGCAAGATCGACCCCCTGGTGGGGCGCGCCGGCGAGATCGAGCGCGCCATGCAGGTGCTTGGCCGCCGGCGCAAGAACAACCCGCTTTTCGTGGGCGACGCCGGCGTCGGCAAGACCGCGCTGGCCGAGGGCCTGGCGATGATGATGGTGAGCGAGGACGTCCCGCCGTCGCTGGACGGGTGCACGCTCTACGCGCTGGACATGGGCGCGCTGCTGGCCGGAACACGCTACCGGGGCGACTTCGAAAAGCGCCTCAAGGCGCTGGTCAACGAGCTCGCCGAGGAGGAAGGAGCCATCCTGTTCATCGACGAGATCCATACGGTGATCGGCGCCGGGGCCGCTTCCGGCGGCATGCTGGATGCCTCGAACATCATCAAGCCGGTGCTGGCCAACGGCGATCTGCGCTGCATCGGCTCCACCACCTACAAGGAGTATCGCGGCGTATTCGAGCGCGACCGGGCGCTGGCCAGGCGCTTTCAGAAGATCGACGTGCCCGAGCCCAGCGTGGAAGAGACTTACGAAATCCTTTGCGGGCTCAAGAGCCGCTTCGAGGACCATCACAAGACCAGCTACGACGACGACGCCCTGCGCGCCGCCGCCGAGCTCTCGGACCGCCATATCGGCGACCGCTGCCTGCCGGACAAGGCCATCGACGTGGTCGATGAGGCGGGAGCGCGGCTGAAACTGAACGCCGCGGAGGATGAGGAACTCATCGTGGACGTAGGACAGGTCGAGGCGGTGGTGGCGCAGATGGCCGGCATACCGCCCCGGACCGTCTCGGCCTCCGACCGCGAGTTGCTGGAGCAGCTGGAAAGCAATCTGAAGCGCGTGATCTTCGGTCAGGATCCCGCCATCGATGCGCTGTCATCGGCAATCCGCATGGCCCGGTCCGGTTTGCGCGAAGCCGAAAAGCCGGTCGGAAGCTTCCTGTTTTCCGGTCCCACCGGCGTCGGCAAGACCGAGGTGACGCGCCAGCTCGCCTACTGCCTGGGCCTGGAACTGCTGCGTTTCGACATGTCGGAGTACATGGAGCGGCATACGGCGTCGCGGCTGATCGGGGCGCCGCCGGGCTACGTGGGCTTCGATCAGGGCGGACAGCTCACCGAAGCCGTCACCCGCCACCCCCATTCGGTATTGCTGCTGGACGAGATCGAGAAGGCGCATCCGGACGTGTTCAACCTGCTGTTGCAGGTCATGGACCACGGCACGCTGACCGACAACAACGGCCGCAAGGCCGATTTCAATCACGTGATCGTGGTCATGACCACCAACGCCGGCGCCCGCGAGGCGGCCCGCGGGTCGATGGGCTTTACGCCGCAGGACCATTCCAGCGACTCCATGTCGGCGATCGAAAAAATGTTCTCGCCGGAGTTCCGCAACCGCCTCGACGGCGTGATTCAGTTTGCGGCGCTGGAGCACGATTCGGTGCTGCGCGTGGTCGAGAAGCTGGTGCTGGAGCTCGAGGCGCAATTGCAGGGGAAGAACGTGACCCTGGTGCTGGAGGACGAGGCCCGGGAGTGGATTGCCAGGCGCGGTTATGACCGTAAAATGGGCGCCCGACCCATGGCGCGAGTAATCCAGGAGCACATCAAGAAGCCGCTGGCCGAGCGGATGCTGTTCGGCGACCTGCAGCAGGGCGGGCGCCTGCTGGTGCAACTCGACGAATCGGGCGAGGGACTGTCCCTGGAAGTGGACGAGCGCCAGATGGCCGAGGAGGACCAGTGAGGTCTGCGCGGCGGTCCGGCGCGCCGGCGGGGTAGCGGCTCAGTGGCGAAGCAGGAACCGATACAGTTTCAAGGGGTGGTCACCGAGACCCTGCCCAACACGACTTTCCGCGTCACGCTCGATAACGGCCACATGGTGATGGCGCATATCTCCGGCAAGATGCGCAAACACTACATCCGCATCCTTACCGGCGACCGGGTCACGGTGGAATTGACACCCTACGATTTGAGCAAAGGGCGCATCGTCTATAGAGAGAGATGAGGCCGGGAGCGGGGGAGTCTCTCCCTCGACGCAGCAATAGGAGTAAACGCATGCGAGCAGCAGCCGGTCCGATCTGTATTCTGGCAATCCTGTTGACGGCGGGAGTCGTCCCTGCCGGCGCTCAGCCGGCGACGGTGGAGCAGCAACTGGATGAGCTGTTCGCCGACGAGTGGGCGACCCGGCTGCGCGAAAACCCCCTGCTGGCCACCTCCATGGGCGTCAGCGACTACAACGGCCGGCTCCCCGGCGTTTCGATTGACGATATCGAGCGCCGCAGGCAGCAAGCTGCGGCATTTGCGGACCGGCTGAACCGGATCGAAGTCGATCTGCTCCCCGAGGAACGCAGGATGGACCGGGAACTTTTCGAGTGGATGCTGCGCAACCGCATCGAATCGGCTTCGTTCTACCCCGAGCGGATTCCCTTTATCGCCGACAGCGGCTTTCATTCCGGCCTGTTGCGCGCCGCGGACGGCGTCAGCTTTCGCAAGCTCGGCGATTACGACGACTACCTGCGGCGTTTGCGGGCAATCCCCCGCTACGTGGATCAGAACATCGAGAACATGCGCGCCGGCATTGCCGACGGATTTGTCGCGCCGCGCGTAGCGTTGGAAAGCGTGCTGCCTACGGTAACCGCGCCGGCCGGAAAAGCGGTCGGCGAAAGCGCCTTCTTCGCACCATTCAGGGACCTGCCCGATTCGCTTAGCGAGACGGACCGCGCGCGGCTCGAGACGGAAGCCCGCGAGGTCATCGGCGGGCTGGTGCTGCCGGCGCTGGGACGGCTGGCGGAGTTTCTGGACACGGAGTACCGACTGCACGTTCGCGACAGTATCGGCGCATCGGAATTGCCCGAAGGGGCGGAATACTACCGGCAGCGGATACGCGCCATGACCACGCTCGATCTATCTCCGGATGAAATCCATGAAATCGGATTGTCCGAGGTGGCGCGCATCCGCTCGGAAATGCTTGCCATTGTCGAGGAACTTCAATTCGAGGGCGGCATCGATGCGTTCGTTACGTTTCTGCGCACCGACCCGCAGTTTTACGCCGAGACCGCCGAACAGTTGATTGGCCATGCGTCGCGGATCGCCAAGAAGGTGGACGGCATTCTGCCGGGCTGGTTCAACCTCTTGCCGCGCACGCCCTACGGCATCATGCCGATGCCGGCGGAAATGGCGCCGACCGGAACCACCGCCCGCTACTGGTCCGCACCGCGCGGCGGCAGTCGCGGCGGGTATTACTGGCTGAACACGTACGCGCTCGACCAGCGCCCGCTCTACGAGCTGCCCGCGCTGACGGTCCACGAAGCGGTTCCGGGCCATCACCTGCAGATTGCGCTGGCGCGCGAACTGGAGGACGTCCCTGAATTCCGCCGCACTCTGGGATTCACCGCCTTTGTGGAAGGCTGGGCGCTCTACACCGAATGGCTGGGCATCGAAATGGGCGTTTACACGACCCCATACGAGCATTTCGGCCGCTTGAGCTACGAGATGTGGCGGGCCTGCCGGCTGGTCATCGATACCGGAATTCATGCAAAGGGCTGGACGCGCGACCAGGCAGTCGCCTTCCTGGCGGACAACACCTCGCTCAGCCTGACCAACGTCGAAAACGAAATCAACCGCTATATCGCGTGGCCGGGCCAGGCGCTGGGCTACAAGCTCGGTGAACTGAAGATCAAGGAATTGCGCCGGCGGGCGGCAGACGCCCTGGGAGCGGAATTCGATGTGCGGGCGTTCCATGACGCCGTGCTGGCCAACGGCGCCCTGCCGCTGCCGATCCTGGAAAGGGAAATCGCCCGCTTCATCGCCCGCTCGCTCAATGCCGGCTAAAGCGACGCCGTTGCGGGACCAGCATCTCGCCTGCGGCGGGCGCCTGGTCGATTTCGCCGGCTGGGAACTCCCGCTGCACTACGGCTCCCAGGTTGCCGAACACCATGCCGTGCGCCGTGCCGCCGGCGTTTTCGACGTTTCCCATCTGGCCCTGACGATGGTGTCCGGACGCGGCGCCAAGACTTATCTGCGCCGCCTGCTGGCCAACGACGTCGATCGCCTGGGCGAGCGCATTGCGGGCCTCTACACCTGCCTGCTGAACGAATCCGGTTGCGTCATTGACGACCTGATCGCCTATCGCCTGGCCGATGACCGCTACCGCGTGGTCAGCAATGCCGCAACCGTGGATTCCGTGCACGCCCAAATGCGGAAGACCGCGCGCGCGTTTCCGGTAACGCTTGTGCCCGAGGAGGAGCGGGTAACCCTGGCGGTCCAGGGTCCGCAAGCCATGGAATCAGGCGCCGCGGCGGCCGCGACCGTGCTCGGCGGCGAATTCGCGGCCGAACTGGCCGCGCTGAAGCCCTTCAACGCGATGGAATCGCGCGGCTTCCTCGCTGCGCGAACCGGATACACGGGCGAGGACGGGTTTGAAATCTATCTGGACGCGACAACGGGACAGGCGTTGTGGCAGGCGCTCCTCGGGGCCGACGTGGCGCCGTGCGGACTGGGAGCGCGCGACACCCTGCGGCTGGAGGCGGGCCTGTGCCTGTACGGTCAGGACATGGACGACTCGGTTACGCCGCTGCACTGCGGTTTGAAGTGGACCGTGGCGATGGAACCGTCGCAGCGGGACTTTGTGGGCAGACGTGCGCTGGAGCAACTGGCGGACAGCGAGGACCTGCCCGTATTCAAGGGCCTGGTACTGAAGAAAAGGGGTATGCTTCGCGCCGGTCAAACGGTGCGCACTCCGCACGGCCCGGGCATCGTGACTAGCGGCGGCTATTCGCCTACCATGGGCGCCTCAATCGGCCTGGCACGCGTTCCGCGCGGTGCGTATGCCGATTGCGAGGTGGAAATCCGCGGCGTGGGAGCCACGTGCGCCGTCGTAAAGCCGCCGTTTGTGCGCCGCGGCCGCATTCTGGTTGACGCGCAGGGCGACAGTGAAAACTGAAGAGGAAACAGCAGTGTCAGAAATACCGACCGACCTCAAGTACACGAGCGAACACGAGTGGGTGCGCAGGGAAGACAGCGGGACGCTGGTAGTCGGTCTGACCGACTACGCCCAGGAACAGTTGGGCGACCTGGTCTATGTCGATACTCCGGAGGTGGGCGCGTCGTTTGCGGCCGGCGACGTCTGCGCGGTGGTGGAATCGGTCAAGGCGGCCAGCGACGTCTATTCGCCCGCCGGCGGCGAGGTCGTGGCGGTCAACGAATCGCTCCAGGATTCACCGGAAAAAATATCTGACGACCCTTACGGCGACGGCTGGCTGTTCGAATTGGCGCCGGAAGACCCGGCCGAATGGGAGGAATTGCTGGACCCGGACCAGTACGAAGAACTGCTGGATTCCTGAGTAGAAATGCCGTTCGTTCCGCACACGTCCTCGCAGGTCCAGGACATGCTGCGGCGCCTGGGCGCCCGGTCCGTTGTCGACCTCTACGACGAGATTCCGGAATCGCTGCTGAGGAACGATCCACCAGGAGTTCCTCCAGGCCTCGATGAAGCGGGAATCGGGCGGATTGCCAGGCAGAGGGCCGCCAGCAATACGCCGCTGCTTTGCTTCGCCGGCGGTGGCGCCTACGAACACCACATACCCGCGGCGATCTGGGACATAGCATCGCGGGGCGAGTTCTACAGCAATTACACGCCCTACCAGCCCGAGGCCGCGCAGGGCTCGCTGCAACTCACCTACGAATACCAGACCATGATCGCCGGGCTGACCGGCATGGATGTCGCCAATGCGTCGCTCTACGACGGCGCCACCGCCTTTGCCGAGGCCTGCCTCATGGCGGTGCGCTGCAACAAGAAGTCGGACGCTCGCCGGATTGCCGTGGCGCGCTCGCTGCACCCGGCCTGGCGGGCGGTCGCGCGGACGCTGTTGAACGGCCAGGGGATCGAACTGGTGGAAGCCCCCCTGGACGATTCCGGGCGCGCCGATTTCAACCATGTGTACGAGAACGTCGGCGGCGGATTCGACGCGATCGCGGTGGCCGCGCCGAATTACCTTGGCGGAATGCCCGACCTCGAGGCCTGGCGCGCGCTCGCCGACCGGGAGGGCGCGCTGCTGGTGGTGGGCATCAATCCCGTTTCGCTGGGCCTGTTACGGCCGCCGGGCGAGTTCGGCGCCGATATCGTGTGCGGCGAAGGCCAGCCGCTGGGCATCCCGATGTCCGGAGGCGGTCCCTACCTGGGTCTGCTGGCCTGCAAGTCCCGCTACATTCGCCAGATGCCGGGAAGACTGGCGGGGCGGACGGTGGACGCGGCCGGCGACACCGCCTACGTACTGACGCTGCAGGCGCGCGAGCAGCATATTCGCCGCAGCCGGGCGACTTCGAACATCTGCACCAATCAGGGCCTGATGGTGGTCGCGGCCACCTTGTATATGGCTTTGCTCGGCGGCGAAGGAATGCGCCGGGTCGCGTCGGCCTGTCATGCCCGCACGGCGCAACTGGTGGAGGCGCTGACCGCCATCGGGGGCGTGCGGCGGGCCTTTGACGCGCCCTTTTTTCACGAAGACGTCCTGTGCCTGGACCGCCCGGTAGCGCCTGTTCTCGCCGCGCTGGCGAAGCAGGGCATCCTGGGCGGCATCGATATCTCCTCCGAGTATCCCGAACTGGGCAATGCGCTGCTGGTTTGCGCAACCGAGATGCGCACGGAAGACGACATTTCGCGCTACGCTGGCGCGTTGCGCGAAATAATGGAACCGGACGATTCCGGACAAACCGCCTGACATGACGCGCAGGCTGATATTCGAAGTGTCGCGTCCCGGCCGGCGGGCCCGGGCGCAGGCGCCCGCCGCGGAAAGCGCCGCTCCGGCGGACCTGCCGGCGGCATTGATCCGGGACCGGGAGGCTCTCCTTCCCGCAGTCTCGGAACTGGATGTCGTACGCCATTACACGCGCCTGTCGCAGCTGAATTTCTCGATCGACACGAACAGTTACCCGCTGGGTTCCTGCACCATGAAATACAACCCGCGGGCCTGCCACCGCCTGGCTTCCCTGCCGGGGTTTCTCGACGTGCACCCGGCCGCTCCGGACGCTTCCGTTCAGGGCCTGCTGGAGTGTCTCCACGAACTGCAGGAAATGCTGGCCGCGGTGACCGGCATGGAGGCCATCACGCTGGCGCCGATGGCCGGCGCGCAGGGGGAGTTCGCCGGGGTGGCGATGTTCAAGGCCTACCATCAAGCCCGCGGAGACCACGGCCGCGACGAGATCATCGTGCCGGATGCCGCGCATGGCACCAATCCGGCCACGGCCGCCATGTGCGGACTGAAGGTCCGGGAAATTGCCACCGGCAAGGACGGGGATATCGAACTCGCAGCGCTGGACGAGGCCCTGGGCCCGCGCACGGCCGGAATCATGCTCACCAACCCATCGACTCTGGGGGTGTTCGAGCGCCACATTCTGGAGATATCAAGACGCGTTCACGCTGCCGGCGGCCTGCTGTATTACGACGGCGCCAACCTCAATGCTCTGCTTGGCCGCGTGCTGCCGGGCGACATGGGCTTTGACGCGGTGCATCTGAACCTGCACAAGACCTTCTCCACGCCGCATGGCGGCGGCGGGCCCGGCGCCGGAGCCGTGGGCGTGGCGAGCAGTCTCAAGCCCTTTCTCCCCGTGCCCTACGTGGAAGAGACCGAAGGAACCTACCGGTGGCGCGCCGACAGTCCGGACAGCATCGGAAAGCTGGCGGCCAACGGCGGCAACATCGGCGTGCTGCTGCGCGCCTGGGTGTACCTGAGGATGCTGGGACGCGAGGGACTGCAGCGCGTGGCCGACCACGCGGTGCTCAACGCCAACTACCTGGCGTTCCGGCTCGCGGAAGAGGGCTTCGATCTGGCCTATCCCGAACGGCGCGCCGGGCACGAATTCGTGATCAGCCTCAAGCGCCTGCGCGATCGGACCGGCGTCACCGCGGCCGACTTCGCCAAGGCCATGCTGGACGAAGGTTTTCATGCGCCCACCGTGTACTTCCCGCTGCTGGTTCCCGAGTGCCTGCTCATCGAGCCGACCGAAACCGAGTCTCCCGAAGCGCTGGATGCGCTGATCGAAGCCATGGTGCGTATCCGCGACGCGGCCCTGGGCGATCCCGAGGCGGTTCGCTCCGCCCCGCACCGCATGCCGGTCCGGCGTCCCGACGAGGTGCTTGCCGCACGCAAGCCGGACCTGGCCCACGCCCCGGCGTTGCGCCGTGATTGATGCGCGCAACCGGCCCTGATGAAACGAGCCTACGCATCGACTCAAAGGGGTCAGATTCACCTGCGGTATCTCGAATCGCGCCGGAAGCCGGCCGGCCCGCCCCTGGTCTGCCTTCACCCGTTTCCCTATAGCGGCGCTTTCTTCGAGACGATCGTGCCGTTATTGAACGAGCGGCGCATGGTCCTGGCGCCGGATTGTCCCGGGTTCGGGGGATCGGACGCACCCGAAGAGATGCTTTCGATGGAGGAACTCGCGGAAACCGTACTCGAGGCGCTTGCAGGGGCGCCCGAGGCGCCGGCAGGAGCCGTGGACCTCATGGGCTTTCACAGCGGCTGCCTGCTGGCGGTGGAGATGGCGCGGCTGGCGCCGGCCCGCGTGCGAAGAATGGCAATCGTCGACGTGCCTTATTTCACAGCCGAGGAACAGAAAGGCCGGTATCCCAGGTCCACCGCGCCGGTTCGCTACGACGGAGACTTGGCGAGCCTGGCCGATGCCTGGGAGTTCAGCGTGGCCAGGCGTCTGGACGGCATGCCGTTCAGCCGCGCCTTCGGCAACTTCGTGGAACTCCTGCGCGCGGGGGAGCGGGCCAACTGGGGATACCACGCCACGCTCACCTACGATTGCGCGGCACGCTTTCGCGCCGTACAGCACCAAGCGCTGGTCGTCGCAAGCCAGTACATGCTCAAGGAACACACGCGCCGCGCGGCGGCCGATATCCCCGGCTCCCGCTTCGTCGAGCGCAGGGACGTGACCCGGGCCGTCATGGAAGAAGGCGCCCCCGCCATCGCCGAAGAAGTCCTGGCCTTCCTGGGCTGAACCTGCACTAGAGGGCCGGCAAACGGGCTCCACGGGGGCGCGCGGCATACGCCAGCCAGCGGCGCAGGTAGCCGGAGAAGCTCCGGCGAACGACGATTGTGCAGGTTGACGGGTCGCCGGCGGCCAGAAGGACAGCCGCCCTGCCCAGGCCGGTCTGCGCACATTGGCCCGGGACGAACTCCCTCGGATGCAGATCAAGGGTGCAGCCTTTCGCAAGCACGGTGCGCGCGTCCGCGCCGCGCACAAGCAGCTCGACATGGCCGCCGCTCACATCGTTGACCGCGGCGTGGAATCCGCCGAGCGCTTCCGCGAGTTCGCTTCCGAGAGCGGAGACGCGTTTTGCGCCGGTCGCGACCAGCCATTCGTCCGGTCCCAGCCAGTAGACCTCGTTCTCGCCGGCCGTGAACGTATTCGCGGCCCGCGGCATGGGTTGGCCGAGGATGCGCTCGGCGGCTTCGAGGGCTTGCCCGCGGCGCGGATTCAGCCTGAGGTTCAGGAACCCGCGGCCGGAACGGACGCTGATGGCGATTCGGGGGCGCGGCGGGCCGGCTTCAGACATGCTGACGCTGCCCCTTGGGATCGTAAAAAACCGGCGACACGATCCGTACCGGCAGGGGGTCGCGCCCCGACAGCGCCGCGTGGATGGTTTCACCCTTGCGCTGTTGCCCGCCGGCCACCAGCGCCAGCGCGATCGGGTGGCCCAGGCAGGCGCTGAAGTAGCTGGACGTGACATGACCGCACATTGCCGCGGGCTTGCCGGCATCGCCGATGAGTTGCGTGCCTTCCGGCAAAACGGTCCGGCCGTCTTGCGACAGCAGTCCCACCCATTGCTTGCGGTCCTCGCGCAGGCAGTCGGGACGCTCAAGCGAACGCTTGCCGAGAAAGTCCTTGTCCTTTGACAGCAGCCAGTTCATGCCGAGGTCCACCGGCGTTACCGAGCCGTCGGTGTCCTGGCCCGCGATGATGAATCCCTTCTCGGCGCGGAGCACATGCATGGTTTCGGTTCCGTAGGGCGTAATGTCGAATTCGGCGCCGGCCTCCATGATCTTTCGCCACATGGCCAGCGCGTCGTTGCTGTCGATGTTGATCTCGAACGCCAGCTCGCCGGAAAAGCTCACTCGGAACAGCGTAACGCGCATGCCCGCCAGGACCGCCGGCCTCGTGGTCATGAACGGGAAACTCTCCTTGTCCAGCGGTATATCGCAGCCCAGCTTTTCCAGCAGGCTGCGGCTGTTGGGGCCGGCCGCCGCGATCGTCGAATAGTGGTCGGTGAGCGACGTCAGGTAAACCTCGAGCTCCGGCCACTCGGTCTGCAGCCACTTTTCCATCCAGTCCAGCACCGCCGCCGCACCGCCGGTCGTCGTGGTCAGGTAAAAGCGGTGCTCGCCGGTTCGGGCCATCACGCCGTCGTCCATGAGCATGCCGTCCTCGCCCGGAATGACGCCGTAGGCGCAGCGACCGACCTTCATCCGGCCTACGTTGTGGGTATAGATCCGCTCCAGGAATTCGACCACGTCGGGCCCGCAGGCATCGATTTTGCCCAGGGTGGAGGCGTCCATGACGCCCAGCGACTTCCGCACCGCCAGGCATTCGCGCGCCACCGCGGCGTGCAGGTCTTCGCCGTCGCGCGGAAAGTACCAGGGCCGGTGCCACTGGCCGACGGTCTCCATGGGCGCGCCCGCTGCCTCATGCCACTCGTGAATCGCGGTCGTGCGGACCGGATCGTAGAGTTCGCCGACGCTTTCGCCGGCGCAGACGCCGAAACTCACCGGCGTGTAGGCCGGCCGGAACGTGGTCGTCCCGACCTCGGGAATCGCCTTGCCGAGGACGTTCGCGAGCACCGCCATGCCGTTGATGTTGCCGAGCTTGCCCTGGTCGGTGCCGAAGCCGAGCGCCGTGTATCGCTTGACGTGCTCCACGTTGCGATAGCCCTCCCGCACGGCGAGGCGGATGTCGGCGACGGTGGTGTCGTTCTGGAAGTCGATGAACTGCCTGGGGCAGCGGTCCGCGTCCCTGGCTGCCGGTACCCGCCACAAGGGTTCGATCGGGTTTTCCCCGGCATCGGCATCGGTGTCGGGCGCCCTGACGGCCACCGGCTTCAGCCCCAGCTTCGACACGGCATCGGCGCCTGCGCGCAACCCGTCGGCCAGGCATTCGCGCAGCGACCATTTGCCGTTCCCTGCGCCGGCCGAAAAATGGGCCTGGCGCGCTTCCGCGGGCAGGAAGCAATGCCGCGATTCGTCCCAGTCGAGCCTGCCGCCCGCCTGCGAGTGCAGATGCACCGCGGGGCTCCACCCGCCGGACACGGCCACCAGGTCGCAGTCCATACGGATCGTGCTCCGGACGTTCCCCCAACTGTCGCCGTTCCACCGCGCGATGCTGGCGCCCGTGACCCGGCGCCGGCCGGCCACATCGCTCACGACATGCCCCGCCAGCACCGGAATGCCCAGGGCCTGGACCCGCGCGCCCAATTCCCCGGCGGGCCCCGTTCGCCCGTCCCCTCCGAAGCGGCTGTCAACGATGGCGGCGACCTCGGCGCCGGCGCCGGCCAGGCTGATCGCCGCCCGGTACGCGGAATCGTTGTTGGTGAAGACCACCGCGCGGCGGCCGGGCAGGACCGCATACCGGTCGATGTAGGTCGATACCGCCGACGCCAGCATCACGCCGGGCCGGTCGTTGTTGCAGAACACCAGCGGTCGCTCAAAACTGCCCTGCGCCAGCACTACCTGCCCGGCCCGGACCCGCCAGAGCCGCTCCCGGACGCCTTCGCCGTTTGAGCTGCCGGGATGGACGGCGCAACGCTCGGCAATCGTCAGGAAGTTGTGATCGTGGTAACCGAAAACCGTGCTTGAAGGCAACAGGACGCAGTCGTCCAGGCCTTGCAGTTCCGCAACCGCGGAGGCGGCCCACTCGGCGGCCGGGACCCCGTCGATGCTCGCGGCGGACGCGAGCAGACTGCCGCCGAATTCGTTCTGCTCGTCGGCGAGAATCACCCGGGCGCCCGACTTCGCCGCCGCCAGCGCCGCCATCAGGCCGGCCGGCCCGCCGCCGGCCACCAGCACGTCGCAGTGCGCGTTCATGTGCTCGTATCGGTCGGGATCGGGCCCGTCCGGCGCCTGGCCGAAGCCTGCCGACTTGCGGATCGCGTGCTCGTAGTGCTTCCACCAGGAGCGCGGCCACATGAAGGTCTTGTAGTAGAAGCCGGCGCCCAGCACCCGGCCGAAAAAGTCGTTGACCGCCCCGATATCGAAGCGGACCCCCGGCCAGCCCCTGGTAGGGCGCGCGTTCAGCCCCCCACGGAGTTCGACCCGCGTTGCCGGCAAGTTGGGCTGCGCCGCGGCGCCTTCGCCGATCTGCATGATCGCGTTCGGTTCCTCCGCGCCGCTGCCGACGATCCCGCGCGGGCGCCGCAACTTGAAGCTGCGTCCCACCAGGGATACGCCGGCGGCCATCAGCGCGGACGCCAGCGTGTCGCCGGCAAAGCCCTCGAAGGCCCTGCCGTCAAACGAGAACGCCAGGGGCTGCGAACGGTCTATCCGCCCGCCGTGCGGCAAACGATTCGGTTGGCCGGCAGCCATGGTCAGCGGCGCTTCTCTTTGCTGGCTTCAATATGGGCAGCGGCCGGCCGGCCGCTGCCGGCGCCGCTCAATCTGTAGCTCTTCTCGATGCGGTAGCTGACCGTATCGCGCTCGACGCCAAACCACCGCCGGCAGCCCTGGGCGTGATGCCAAAGCTCCCGGTGTGCGCCGCGCGGGTTGCGTCGGAAGAACAGGTAGTCGGCCCATTCGGCGTCGCTCAGCGCGTACGGGTCGGCGGGGCGCTCAATGCCGGCTTCCCCGCCGTAGCTGAACTCGGTCTCGGCCCGCGGGCCGCACCATGGACATTCGATCAGCAGCATGCTCGGGAACCCGGCGTCGTGCCGTTAGTGCGCCACCGCCGCGGCGCCGTGTTCGTCGATCAGCGCGCCCGAGGCGAACCGGTCCAGGCTGAAGGGCGCGTTGAGGTCGTGGGGCCGGTCGTGGGCCAGCGTGTGCGCGAAGACCCACCCGGAACCCGGCGTCGCCTTGAATCCGCCCGTGCCCCAGCCGCAATTGAAGTACAGGCCCTGCACCGGCGTTTTCGACACGATCGGACAGGCGTCCGGACAGATGTCGACGATGCCGCCCCACAGCCTGAGCATGCGCACGCGGCTGAACGCCGGGAACAGTTCGATGATCGCCTGCATCGCATGCTCGATCACCGGGAAGCTGCCGCGCTGGCCGTAGCCGTTGTAGGCGTCGATCCCGGCGCCGATCACCAGCTCGCCCTTGTCGGACTGGCTGATGTATCCGTGCACCGCGCCGGACATGACCACGGTGTCCAGCACCGGCCTTATGGGCTCGGAAACGAAGGCCTGCAGGGGGTGGCTTTCGATCGGCAGGCGCAGTCCGGCCATTCCCGCCAGCACGCCGGCGTTTCCGGCCACCACCACGCCGATGCGATCGGCCGCGATCGCGCCGCGCGTGGTCGCGACGCCCACGGCCCTGCCGGCCCGGACCTCGATGCCGGTGACCTCGCACTGTTCGATGATGTCCACGCCGAGCGCGTCGGCCGCCCGCGCGAAGCCCCAGGCGACGGCATCGTGGCGCGCAACCCCGCCACGGCGCTGCAGCGATGCGCCGAGTATCGGGTAACGCGCACCAGGCGAGGTATTGATGCAGGGAATCGCTCTCTTTACCTCGGCCGGGCCAAGCACCTCGGCGTCGATCCCGTTGAGCCGGTTGGCGTTGACGCGCCTCTCGATGTCGCGCATGTCCTGCAGCGAGTGGCCGAGGTTGTAGACGCCGCGCTGGCTGAACATGACGTTGTAGTTCAGGTCCCGGCTCAGCCCTTCCCAGAGTTGCAGCGATTTCTCGTACAGCAGCGACGCCTCGGTCCAGAGGTAGTTGGAGCGGACGATGGATGTGTTGCGGCCGGTATTGCCCCCGCCTATCCAGCCCTTCTCGAGCACGGCGACATTCCGGAGGCCGTGGTCCCTGGCCAGGTAGTAGGCGGTCGCCAGACCGTGCCCGCCGCCGCCCACGATGATCGCGTCATAGCTCTTCTTCGGTTCGGGACTGCGCCAGGCGGCCGGCCAGTTCCGGTTGTAGTCAAGCGCGTTGCGCAGCAGGCCCAGCGCCGAGTATCGCTTCATGCCCGCTCCCGTGCTAGCCGTTGGCGCCGTTCACGTCCCGCAGCCGTTCATTGGCAGGATCGAACGGGCTGTCCGCAATCACCGTCGCCGGGAGGGTCCTGTCGAGGACCTCGATCTCGACCTCGACCCCCGGAACCGCCAGTTCGGGCGGCAGCATGCCCAGCGCCAGCGACTTGCCCACGCGGAAGCCGTAATTCCCGCTGGTGGCGCGGCCGACGGTTTCGCCGTCCTTGAGCAGCGCGTTGTTGCCCAGCGCGTCGGCGTCTTCGACCTCGTGCACCTCGAGCGTGGCGAGCACCTGGCTGAGTCCGTTCCGGCTTCCCGCCAGCAGCCGGTCGCGCCCGAGAAAGTCGCCCTTGTCGGGCTTGACGAAACGGTCCAGCGCCGACTCGAAAGCGGAATACTCGATCGAAAGTTCCGTGCCAACCAGCCGGTAGGACTTTTCCATCCGCATGGAGTCCATGGCGCGAATGCCGAACGGCGCCAGCCCCAGGTCCTCGCCGGCCTCGAACAGCGTATCGAAGATGTGGTTCTGGTATTCCATGGGGTGGTGCAGCTCCCAGCCGAGTTCGCCGACGAAATTCAGCCGCATGGCGTTGACCGGCGCCGATCCCACGACGATATCGCGGGCGGTCAGCCAGCGGAATGCCTCGTTGGACAGGTCGGAGCGCGTCACCCGGGACAGCAGCTTCCGGGCTTTCGGCCCGGCCACCACCAGCACCCCGGTAGCGCCGGTCAATGGCGTGAACTGCACCGAACCGTCGCGCGGCATGTACTTGCGCAGGTAGTCGTGGTCCAGCCGCTGAAAGGCCCCGGCAGAAACCAGGTAGAAGGAATCGCCGGCTTCGCGCCGGATCGTGAACTCGGAATGTACGCCGCCGTTGCGGTTCAGCGCGTGCGCCAGACACAGGCGCCCCTCCTGCTTCGGCACGCGGTTGGCGACCAGCCGGTTGAGGAAATCTTCCGCGCCGGGGCCGGATATACGGCACTTGGCGAACGCCGTCATGTCCAGCAGGCCGACGTTGCGGGTGACGTTGTCGACCTCCCTGCGCACAGCCTCGAACCAGCGCGAGCGGCGGAACGACCAGTCGTCTTCCTGGGGCAGGCCGTCGGTGGCGAAGAAATTCGGCCGCTCCCAGCCGAATTTCTGTCCGAACACCGCGCCGCGCGCCTTCATTCGTTCGTAACAGGGCGCAGTGCGCAACGGACGCGCGGCCGGCCGCTCCTCGTCCGGGTAATGGATGATGAATACGTGCGCGTACGCTTCCTCGGTTTTCTCGACCAGGTAGTCCCTGGTGGCGTATTCGCCGAAGCGGCGCGGATCGACGCCCAGCATGTCGATGGTCGGCTCGCCCTCGACGATCCACTCGGCCAGTTGCCACCCGGCGCCGCCCGCCGCCGTGATGCCGAAACTGTGCCCTTCGGACAGCCAGAAATTCTCGATGCCCCAGGCCGGCCCGATGATCGGGTTGCCGTCCGGCGTGTAGGCGATCGCGCCGTTGTAAACTTTCTTGATCCCCACTTCGGCGAACGCCGGCACCCGGTTCATCGCGGCCTCGATGTGCGGCATGAGGCGATCGATGTCTTCCTGGAACAGTTCGTACTCGGCTTGCGGGTCCGGGCCGTCCACATAGCAGCAGGGCGCGTCCTTTTCGTAGGGACCGAGGATGAAACCGCTGTTTTCCTCGCGCAGGTACCACGATCCGTCCGATTCGCGCAGCACGCCGAGTTCGGGCAGGCCCTCGCGCTTGCGCTTCTCAAGGTCGGGATGCGGTTCTGTGACGATGTACTGGTGCTCCACCGGCATCACGGGGATGTCGAGTCCCACCATCCCGCCGGTCCGGCGGGCGAAATTCCCGGTCGCGGAGACCACGTGATCGCAGGTGATGTCGCCTTTGTCGGTATGCACTATCCAGGCGCCGGAGGTCGCCCGCGTGATCCCGACCACCGCGGTGTTGCGGTAGATCGCGGCGCCGCGGGCGCGGGCGCCCCTGGCCAGCGCCTGGGTCAGGTCGGCGGGCTGGATGTAGCCATCCTCCGGGTGAAAGATGCCGCCCACCAGTCCATCGATATTGCACAGGGGCCAGAGCGCCTTGATCTCCGCCGGCGTCAGGAAGCGCACGTCCACCCCGATGGTTTTCGCCGTCGCCGCGTATTGACAGTACTCGTCCATGCGGTCGTCATTCATGGCCAGCCGCAGGTTGCCGACCTGGTTGAACCCGACCTGCTGCCCCGTCTCTTCCTCGAGCTGCCGGTAGAGCTTGACCGAGTACTTGTGAACCTGGCCCACGGAATAGCTCATGTTGAACAGCGGCAGCAGGCCCGCGGCGTGCCAGGTCGAACCGGACGTCAGTTCGCCCTTTTCCACCAGCACCACATCGTCGCCCCAGCCCTTCCTGGCCAGGTGATACAGCGCGGCGCATCCCACGACGCCGCCTCCGATCACGACAACTTTCGCGCGCGATTTCACCGCCAGGGATCCCGTCTCAGAGAAATGTCCGTTTCGGCCGGGCGAACAACTCGCGCACAAGCGGCTCGTAGCGTTCGAGGGGATGCGTCCCGTACGCGGGATCGAACGAGACCTGGTCCCAGCGGGCGCAGAATTCGACGCACGCCTCGTAGTGCTCGTGGTCGCGATGGCGGTCCCGGGCGTTGCGGTCGCGGCCGTAGTGCTGCAGCCAGTAGTAGCCCTGGAACAGGCCGTGGTGTCTGACGATCCAGCGGTTCTTCTCGCTAACGTACGGGGCGAGCAACGCGGCGGCCACTTCGGAATGGTTGCGCGGCGAAATCACCTCGCCTATGTCGTGCAGCAGCGCGCAGGCGACGGTTTCGTCGTCCGCGCCGTCGCGTTCCGCCCTTGTCGCCGTTTGCAACGAGTGATCGAGACGGCTGATCCGGTATGGCGACTGCCCGTGCATGGAGCGCAGCCAGGCCAGCACCCGATCGGCGATATCGGCTGCGTTGCGTGCTTCCTGGATCTCCACCAGGTCGTAATCCTCGCGGGTACCGTGCTCCATTGCCGTGAATGAGACCTTGCGATTCATGATTCGCCTCCCGCGGGTCCGGCTCTCCTGCGCCGGCGCCGGCCGGCGGCGGCGGGACGCGGCCCCTTTACCGGCCTGTCGACCACCGAGAACAGCCTGGGAAAGGCGTCCCGCTTGTTCGGGATCGCCATGGCGTCGACGAAGTACTCCTGGAACCTCGGCTCCACCGCCGTCTCGATCTTCTCGATCCCGCGCACCGTGGACTCGATCTCGGGACGGGCAGGGACGTGCAGCAACGCGATCAGCGCCCCCATGCCCGCGGCGTTGCCGGCCGACTCGACCCGGTCGAGTTCGCAGTCGGGAATCAGTCCCAGGACCATCGCGTATTTCGGATCGATGTGGGAACCGAACGCCCCGGCCAGCCGGATGCGGTCGATCCCGTCGAAGTCCGCCCGGTCCTGGAGCAACCGCACGCCTGCGTACAGCGCCGCCTTGGCGAGTTGCACCTGGCGAACGTCATTCTGGGTGACGAGTATCTGCCGCGAGCCGTCGTGCAGCAGGTAGGAGAAGGTGCGTCCGTCCGCGACGATACGTTCGCTGCGGGCAGCCAGCGAGCCGTCGACGACGCCGTCCTCGTTGATGATTCCGGCCAGGTACATCTCGGCGACGACCTCGATGATCCCGGATCCGCAGATGCCCGTGACTCCGGACGCCCCCGCGGCCTTCTCGAACCCCGGATCGTCCGACCAGACCTCCGAACCGATGACGCTGAAACGCGGCTCAAGGCTTTCCGCATCGATGCGCACGCGCTCGATGGCGCCGGGCGTGGCGCGCTGGCCGGCGGAAATCTGTGCGCCCTCGAAGGCGGGGCCGGTGGGACTGGAGCAGGCCAGCAGCCGGTCGCGGTTGCCGAGCACGATCTCCGCGTTGGTTCCCACGTCCACCACCAGCGAGACCTCCTCCAGCAGGTGCGGCTCCTCGGCCAGCACCATGCCGGCCGCGTCGGCGCCCACGTGCCCGGCGATGCACGGCAGCACATAGACATTGGCGCCGGGATGGATCCCGATGCCGATGTCGCGGGCCTTCAGATCGAGCGCGGTATCGACAGCCAGCGCAAACGGGGCGCCGCCGAGTTCGCGGGGATCGAGCCCCAGGAACAGGTGGTGCATGATCGGATTGCCGACGATCGTCATCTCGACGACGTCCGTTGCGTCCATGCCGGCCCGGCTGCACACGCCGCCGATCAGGTCGTTCACGCCCTCACGAACGGCCTGGGTCAGTTCCGCGGTGCCTTCCGGATGCATCATCACGTAGGAAACCCGGCTCATCAGGTCCTCGCCGAAGCGAATCTGCGGATTCATGATGCCGTCGGTAGCCAGCACGTCGCCCGTTGTCAGATTCACGAGGTGGGCGGCAATCGTCGTGGAGCCGATGTCCAGAGCCACGCCATGGACGCTGGACTTGAATCCGGGCCAGACGGCGACGACGGTGGTTTGCCGGTGCACGGCCGCGGTGACCCGCCATTCTCCGTCCCGCAGCGCGGGCTGCAATCCCGGCAGGATGACGGGATCGCACGCCAGGTCGTCGAGGTGCCATTCCCAGGCCAGGGCGTCGCAGAGGCGCTGCAGGTCGCCGGTCGCTTCGAGCAGATCGGCGGGCTGCACTTCGACGTGATAAAGCCGTGTGGCCGGATCGAGCTTGATCTCGCGGTGCTCGGCATCCTTGCGCACCACCTGGCGGTGCATCTGGCTCTCGGGAGGCACGTCGATGACGAGATCGCCCCGGATCTCCGCCTGGCAGCTCAGGCGATGGTTGTTCGCAAGCTCCCGGCGACGCTCGCTGTAGCGCGCCTCGGTCTCGTTGAATTCAGAAAGGTGCGCCGGGCGGGACTTGATGGCGTGCTTGGCGAAGTCCCCGTCCATGCACACGATGCGGCAGCGCCCGCACAGCCCGCGGCCGCCGCACACCGAATCCACGTCCACCCCGATGCTGCGGGCAGCGTCCAGCAGCCTTGTTCCATGCGGGAAAGTGCCGCGCCGCCCCGAGGGCGTAAACACGATCCTGGCGTCCTTGCTGGCCAAATCAGTTCCTCGTGCGGGGCGCTGTTGCGACCGGCATGTTCAGGCCACGGCCGAACGGCGCCGCCGGCGCCTGCCGCGACGCTCGCGCTCCGGCCGCGCGGCCGACGGCTGGCGGTACTTCCGGATCCAGTTGGTGCAGTCCGGGTCGTGCCCCATCATGACATCGGCGCCCAGCACAGCTTGAAGCACGCCGTCGTGCAAGGGGTTTGTGATCGCCGAGGTCAGGCCCGCGCCGATGGCCATGGTCAGAAACGCGGAGTTTATCCCGTTGCGGTTCGGCAATCCGAAACTGACGTTGGATGCGCCGCAGGTCGTGTTGACCTTGAGTTCCTCGCGCAGCCGGCGGACGATGTGCATGACCTGCCTGCCCGCCGGGTTGATGGCGCCGATCGGCATCACCAGCGGATCCACCACCACGTCTTCGCGGGGGATGCCGTGGTCGGCGGCGCGTTCGACGATCTTTTTCGCTACCGCGTAGCGCACGTCCGGGTCCTCGGAGATGCCGGTCTCGTCGTTGGAAATGGCGACGACGGCGGCTTCGTGCCGCTTCACCAGCGGCAGGACCGATTCGAGCCGCTCTTCCTCGCCGGTCACCGAATTGACCAGCGCCTTGCCCTGGTACACGGCCAGCCCGGCCTCCAGCGCCGCGACGATGGACGAATCGATGGACAGCGGCACGTCGGTGATCGACTGCACGAGCTGAACACAGTCGGCCAGCATCTTCGGCTCGTCGGCCAGAGGCACGCCGGCATTCACATCCAGCATGTGCGCGCCGGCCTCGACCTGGGCAATGGCGTCCGCCTCGACCCGGCTGTAATCGCCCCGCGCCATTTCCTCCGCCAGGACCTTGCGTCCGGTGGGATTGATGCGCTCGCCGATGATGACGAAGGGCCGGTCGAAACCGATCCGCACTTCCCTGGTGGGCGACGTAATGACTGTTTCCGTCATGAGACTTTCTCCATTGCCTGCCTGCCTGGCGCGTCCGGTACCGTGGGGTAATCCCGATCCCACGCAGCGTTCTTCCAGTCCAGGGGCGGCTGCCATGGCCGGCGGCCGTCCAGCACGCCGGACCGCTCGACGATTTCCGCGACCCAGTGCTCCTGGCGATAGGCCATGATGTGAACGCCGTGCACGCCCTCGATTTCCCTGATCCGGTGAATCATCTCGATGCAGATATTCACCCCTTCCCGCTGCTGATCTACCGCGCCCTTCAGCCGCCGGACGACCGCATCGGGTATATGGACGCCCGGCACGTTGCCGCGAATCCATTCGGCCGAACGGGCCGACGCCAGCGGGCCCACGCCGGCCAGGATGAAGACCTTTTCGTGGATTCCGGCGTCGCGCACCGCCGCCATGTAGCGCTTGAACGCTTCGATGTCGAAACAGTATTGGGTCTGCACGAACTGCGCGCCTGCCGCGGCCTTCTTGGCCAGCCGTAGCGGGCGGTAGTCCAGCGGCGGCGCGAACGGATTCGCGGCCGCGCCGAGGAACACCGGCGGCGGCACGGTCAGCTTGCGCCCGCTCAGGAACCGCGACTCGTCGCGCATGCAGCGGATCATGCTCAGCATGGACATGCAGTCCAGGTCGAACACCGGCTTGGCCTGCGGGTGATCGCCCACGTCCACGCCGTCGCCGGTCAGGCACAGGATGCTGGCCACGCCCATGGCAGACGCGCCGAGCACGTCGCCCTGGATGGCGATCCGGTTGCGGTCCCGGGCCGATACCTGCATCACCATCGCGTAGCCGCGCCGGCACAGCAGCGAACACATGCCGACGCTGGACATGTGGCAATTGGCGCCCGAGCCGTCGGTGGCATTCATCGCATCCACGTAGCCGTCGAACAGCGCGGCGCGCTCATAGACTTCGGCCGGATTGGCCGAATCCGGCGGTGCGATCTCGGCGGTCACCGCGAAGCCGCCGGCCCGCAGAACGCGTTCGAGCCGGCCGAACGAGGAGTGCCCGGGCAGGATCGGCAGCCGTTGGCCGGGTACGAGCGGTTCGTCTTCAAACTGCATGTTTGCCGCTCTCGACCAGTATGCGCACCTCGCGCAGCCACGCCGACTTGCCGACCAACTGGTGATCGACGGGCGGCTGCACGACCTGCAGCGGAATCTCCTCTTCGCGCAAGCGCTGGTTGCCCTCCCACGCGAGCACCCACACGCACGGCATTTCGGGCTTGACCTCGCAGTTGCCGTCGGCACGAACGCCGCCGCAGGGGCCGTTGCGCATCTTCTTCGGGCAGTTCATCGGGCACGACAGCCCGGTGAAACCCACGATGCACTGGCCGCAATTCTGCGAATCGAGCAGGAAGCCCTTGGTGAGCGACTCGATCCACATGAACGGCTTGTCGAGCCGCGCGAAACCGATGCGTCGCAACAGCGGGTGACACCAGACCAGGACCCGCTCGACGGCGGAATAGATTCTCTTGAGTCCGCGGGCGTTGCGCACCGACCATCGCCGCATCCGGTATGTCCCAACCCGCCCGGTGGCGGAACCGGCGCCCATCTCTCGCTAGGCTCCGCTGCTGCCTTCGGCGGCAATGGGGATCGTCCGCCGCCGCCTGAAACGCGCCGCCAGGCCGGTTTCCAGTTCGCCGTAACCGCAGTGCACGTGCTCGAATTCCAGCTCCAGCCGTGCGGCGGCCCGTGCGGCCGATTCGAGAAGGCCCGCGTCTTCCGTCTGCGAGAGGTAAACGAGCTTGCGGTAGTTGCCGAAATACTCGTTGCGGAGGTCCGGGCGCCTGTCCAGGCCCAGGGGTTTGATCACGAATTGATCGAAGTGGCGCGCCAGGAAGTCGGTCAGGTAGAACGTGCCGGGCTCCGCCGTGGAAAGCGCGGCAAAGCGTTCGCGGCCGGCGAAGAACTCGTAGCAGTGCGCGCCTTGAAGCCGCTGGCCGCCTTCCTCGGCAAGCACCCGGTCGATGCCTCCGCCGGTGCCGCAGTCGGCGTAGGCGACGAAAATCTCGTCGTAGGCCGAGCGGTGCCGCCGGATCATTTTGCGCAGGCGCGCGGGAATTTCGGCCGGCCGGTTGTGCAGTTTCGCATCGATGCACTTCAGATGCAGGTGCTTCCAGCCCCACTGGCGGCTGATCGCCTCGATCTCGCGCGCCAGCGCGCCGCAGGCGATGACCAGGACCGGACGCTCGCCGCTCTGATGTTCGCCGCTCTGGTGTTTTCCGGACATCAGTAGTCCCTATCCTCGAACTCGGACTTGCGCCGCCGGATGAACTCCAGCAGCGCCTCGTCGATGGCCGGATCGAGCGGCGGCGCCTCGTACTCCCTGAGCATCCGCTTGAAGATCCCGTTGGCGCGCTGGGCGGCATCGAGCGAGCCATCCTGCTCCCACTGTTCGAAGCTGTTGTTGTCCGCGATGCCGGAAAGGTAAAACGCGGTCTTGAAGTTCGCCTGGGTATGCGCGGCGCCGAGAAAGTGCGAGCCGGGCCCGACCTCGCGCAGCGCGTCCATGGCCTGGCCGTTCTCCGACATGTCCACCCCCTTAAGGAGCACCGCGATCATGTTGGCCTGGTCGGCATCGAGGATGAACTTCTCGTAGCCCATCGACAGACCGCCCTCGAGCCAGCCCGCCGCGTGAAGCATGAAGTTTACGCCCGCCAGGGCTGCCGCCTGCAGCGTATTGGCGGACTCGTAAGCCGCCTGTGCATCGGGAATCTTCGAAGCGCACAAGCCGCCGCCGCTGCGGAAGGGCACGCCCAGGCGGCGCGCCAACTGCCCCGCCCCGTACAGGACCAGGCTGGGTTCCGGGCCGCCGAAGGTCGGCGCTCCCGACTGCATCGAGACGGACGACGCGAACGAACCGAACACCACGGGAGCCCCGGGCCGCACGAGCTGAATGTAGGCCATGCCGGCCAGCGCCTCGGCCAGGATCTGGGTCAGCGTGCCGGCCGCGGTCACCGGCGACATCGCTCCGGCGAGCAGGAACGGCGAAATGACCGTCGCCTGGTTGTTCTCGGCGTAAACCGTCGCGGCCCCGAGCATGGTCGCATCGAAGCACATCGGCGAATTGGCGTTGATCAGGCTGGTCAGCACCGTGTTGTTCGCCACAAAATCCTCGCCGAACGCGATTTCCGCCATGGCCACCGTGTCTTCGGCGCGCTCGGGATGCGTGACCGAACCCATGAACGGTTTGTCGCTGTACCGGATGTGGCTGTAAACCATGTCGAAGTGACGCTTGTTGACGGGAACGTCGACAGGCTCGCAAATCGTGCCGCCGGAATGGTGCAGGCCGGGGCTCAGATAAGCGAGCTTCACGAAGTTGTGAAAATCCTCGAGGGTCGCATACCGGCGCCCCTGGTCAAGGTCCCGCACGAACGGCGATCCGTACGCGGGAACCATCACGGTGCGCGCTCCGCCGATGATCGTGGAGCGGCTGGGGTTGCGGGCATGCTGCCTGTACTCGCGCGGCGCCGTGGCCTGCACCAGCGACCGGCACAGGCCTCGCGGGAACCGCACGCGCTCGCCGTCCACGTCGGCGCCCGCTTCCTTCAGGAGTTCGAGCGCCCGCGGGAACGCACGGAACTCAATGCCGATTTCCTCGAGCACCGTGTCGGCGTTGTGCTCGATCGACTCAAGCGCCTCGGTATCGAGGACCTCGAAACAGGGAATGCTGCGATCGATCCAGGCAGCCAGTTCATTTGCCGCTTCGCTCCGGCGCGCCGCGAACCTGGCGGCTCGGCCGCCGCGCCGCGCTCGGCGTGAGTGTCGCCTGTGTTGCGGGGAGCTGTTCATGCGCGGTCCCGTGCGGCGCGGATTGGGCAAGCATATTACCAGTTTCGCCGCCTGGAAACGCAGCCGTCGCCCTGGCCGGGAAGGCCCTCCCGCAGTCCGCCAGGCCGGGCCTGGCAAGACCGCCGACGGCTCAGAACAGGCCTTCGATCATGCCTTCGGAGTTGACGCGGATGTCCCGGGCGGCGGGTATTTTCGGCAGGCCCGGCATCGTCATGATGGCGCCGCAGATGGCCACGACAAAGCCGGCGCCTGCCGCGAGGCGGACTTCGCGGATTTCCACGATATGGTCCGTGGGCGCCCCCAGCAGGGCGGGGTTGGTCGAGAAACTGTATTGCGTCTTGGCCATGCAGACCGGGAACCGGCCGTAGCCGCTGGACTGCAGACGCGAGAACTCGTTCTGCACTCGTGCTGATGCGACGATGTCCTGGGCTCCGTAGATCTCCTGCGCGATGCGGCGGGCCTTTTCCCAGAGCTCCAGATCGTCCTCGTAGAGCAGCCTGAAACCGCCGTGAGCCGAATCGGCCAGTTGCGCGACATGGCCGGCGAGCTCCGCCGCGCCGGCGCCGCCCAGTGCCCAGTGCCGGCACTCGATGGCTGCCACGCCCCGCCGGCCGCAGTAGTCCGCGATGGCGCCGATCTCGGCGTCGCTGTCGCTCTCAAAGCGGTTGATGGCCACCGTTACGGGAACGCCGAATCGCTCGAGGATGGCGAGATGCCGCCCGAGGTTGACGCAGCCGTCCGCCACCGCCTTGGCGTTCTCCGCCTCGAGGCCGTCTTTCGGGACGCCGCCGTTCATCTTGAGAGCCTTGGCCGTGGCGACCAGGACCACGGCATCCGGCGCCAGGCCCGCCGTCCGGCACTTGATGTCAAAGAATTTTTCCGCGCCCAGGTCGGCCCCGAACCCGGCTTCGGTCACGACGTAGTCGGCGAGTCTCAGCGCGGTCTGCGTTGCGACCGCCGAATTGCATCCATGCGCGATGTTTGCGAACGGTCCGCCGTGGATGAATGCGGGATTGTTCTCCAGCGTCTGCACGAGGTTCGGTGAAAAGGCGTCCCGGAGCAGCGCGGTCATGGCGCCCTGCGCGTCGAGGTCGCCGGCCGTGACCGGCTCGAGGTTGCGGCCGTAACCCACGACGATCCTGCTCAGGCGCCGTTCCAGGTCGGCCAGGTTTTTCGCCAGACAGAAGATCGCCATGATCTCCGACGTGCTGGTGATATCGAAGCCCGTCTCGCGCGGAACGCCGTGGGCGGTTCCGCCAAGGCCGGTGGTCGTGTGCCGGAGCGCGCGGTCGTTCATGTCGAGCACACGGCGCCAGGTGATGCGCCTCGGATCGATGGCGGGTTCGCCGCCCCAGTGAACGTGGTTGTCGATCAACGCCGCGAGCAGGTTGTGCGCGGCGCCGATCGCGTGGAGGTCGCCGGTGAAGTGCAGGTTGATGTCGGTCATCGGCACAACCTGCGCGTAACCGCCGCCCGCCGCGCCCCCCTTCATGCCGAAGCAGGGGCCGAGGCTCGGTTCGCGAAGGCAGATCAGCGCCTTCTTTCCGATGCGGTTGAGGGCGTCGCCCAGACCGATCGTGGTCGTGGTCTTGCCTTCTCCGGCCGGTGTCGGCGACACCGCCGTCACCAGGATGAGCCTGCCCTTTGCGTCCGGCCGCGCGGCCGCGATGGCGGCATGGTCAACCTTGGCCTTTGTACTGCCGTACGGCTCCGTATGCGCGGCGATGCCGAGCTTGTCCGCCACCTCGATTATCGGCAGCATTTTCGCCGCACGGGCGATTTCTATATCCGGTTTTTTGGGCATCGGCGGGTGTCTCGGCGAACAAGGCTCCAAAGGCGGCGCAAGGCATGGTTATGATATGTCTTCGGGGGAAAAGCTTGGGCCCCCGGGAGGAGTCGGCATATGCCCATTCATTTACAACCTAAAAATACCTTACTGACCGCCGCCGTCGCACTGTCGGTGGCCGGCGCGCCGGTCGCGGCGCAGGAGGATGCCGGCGCGAGGGTGCTCGATGAAATCGTGGTTACCGCGAGGCGCGTCCAGGAATCGCTGCAGGACGTTCCTCTGGCCGTGACCGCACTGGACACCCGCGAGATCACCGAACTCGGCATCACCAATTTCGCGGACTATGTGCTGCAGCTGCCCAGCGTGACCGCCGGCGGCAGCGGACCGGGTCAGAACACCATCTACATTCGCGGCGTCGCGTCCACGACGCCGAACCTGACGGTGGCCGGCGTGGCCGGGCTGGCGCCCAACGTCGCCTTTTACCTGGACGAGCAGCCGCTCGCGCATCCGGGCCGCAATCTCGACGTCTATGCGGCGGACCTGGCGCGCATCGAAGTGCTCTCGGGGCCGCAAGGCACCTTGTTCGGCGCCAGTTCGCAGGCCGGCAACGTCCGCCTGATCACGAACAAGCCGGACTTAAGCGAGTTTTACGGCAATGCGAAGTTCGGCGCGAACGCGATCAGCGGCGGCGACGGGGGAGAGAGCATCGAAGTCATGCTGAACGTTCCCGTTAGCGATAACTTCGGTTTGCGCGGCGTCTTCTACCACGACAGCAAGGGCGGCTGGATCGACAACGTGGCCGCCACGAGAACCGTCGAGGAGAGCGCGCGGTACCGGCCCGCGGGCGCGGTTCGCAAGAACGGCGTCCCTGTCGCCTCCTATCGCGCCGGATTCCAGGCGGGAGTGGATCTCTCCAACATCACTTTCTTTGAGGTCGACAACAGCGCGATAGCCGACGAAGACATCAACGAGGTCACCTACTCCGGCGGCCGGGTCTCGGCGAAGTGGGACATCACCGACGACTGGAGTCTGCTGGTTGCGCATACGACCCAGGACACCGAGGCGGACGGCGTGTTCTTCGCCGATCCCGACGTGGGCGACCTGGAAGTCAACCGCTTCGTGAACGAGGGCATCTTCGACACCTTCGACAACACGGCCGTGACGCTCACGGGCCGGCTGGCGGGGCTGGACGTCATCTACGCGGGCGCGTTCACGGACCGCGAGTCGGACCAGATCGTGGACTACTCGGACTACCTTTTCGTCGGTCAGTACCTGCCGTACTACATCTGCGATTACTACGCGACGTATACGTCATACAACAATCCTCCGGGCATACCCCGGGCCGGCACGAGGTGCCACCCGCCGCAAATGTACGTGGACAGCCTTAACAGGCTCGATGTCCAGACGCATGAAATCCGCTTCACCACGGACCAGTCGAGGCGCTGGCGGCTCCAGGGCGGTGTGTTCACCAGCGAACTGGAACTCATCGAGGTCAACGACTTCATCTATCCGGGTTCCGTGTGGGCCATCTCGTGGAACGGGCATCCCGGCTGGGCGCCGAACTACCCGCTGACGAATCCGCAAGCGGCTCCGGGCGATCCTGAACAAGGAGGTGCCGGACCGGGCTACTACACCTATCCGGGGCCATTCGGACCGGACCGCCACGGCGGTGACATAGGGGTCATCTTCCGCAACGACATCCGGCGTACGGATGATCAGTTCGGCGTTTTCGGCGAACTGGATTTCGACCTCACCGATCAGTTCACGCTGACGCTCGGCGCGCGCAATTACGAGATCGAGGTCGATCTTGAGGGCAGCGCTAATTCATCGTTCATAAATTTCGGCGCGAACCGGACTGACCAGCAGAGGTTCGGCACCAACATTTCACAGCAGTTCATGCCCGGCAACGCCGTGGGCGCGCCCGACAAGGCGGTGGCCGACGGCACGATTTTCAAGGCCACGCTCGGCTGGCGGCCGCAGCCGGCGCACCTCTACTACGTGACTCTCTCGGAGGGCTTCCGCCCCGGCTTGCTGAATCGTCCGGGCGGAAGGGTTAGCGCCGATGGCAGCGGTTTCGTGGTGCCCTTCGAGTTGCAGACCGACGAAGTCGTCAATCTCGAGGTGGGCATGAAAGCCGATTTCGGTAACGCCTTCCGTATTAACGCGGCGCTGTTCAATATCGATATCGATAACCTGCAGACCACGATCTTTGATACCAGCATCGTCAACCTGTTCTTCTCGGACAACGCCGCGGACGCCAGGGTGAGGGGCCTGGAGGCGGACTTCGTCTGGCTGCCCCCGGTCGACGGGCTCACCATCGCCGGCGCGCTGTCGTTGCTGGACTCGGAGATCACCCGGAAGATCACGCCCACCAACGACGTGCGCGAGGGGGACGAGCTTGCGTTCGCTCCAGGCAACCAGGGCAACCTGCGGGCGCGCTATGAGTGGACCCTTCAGGCCAACGGGTGGACGGCGCACGTCATGCCCATGATTTCCTGGTCCGCGGATTCGTACAGCGACATCATCACGATCAACCGCGACCGGATCGACGGCTGGACGATGCTCGGCCTGACGGCGGGCGTGGCCACGGACAATTGGTCGGTAACGCTTTACGCCAACAACCTGACCGATGAACGGGCCGAGGTGTCGCGCTCGTTCGTCTTCGACACCAAGCACGTCACCTACGCGCAACCCAGGACATTCGGCGTACGCGCGAGCGTGAACTTCTGACCGACCCGGGTCCGGCAACAGGAATAGACACGGCGTCCTCTCCGGAGGACGCCGTTGTCGTGTCGGGCAATGCCGGAGGCCCCGGCTCCCGCGGAGATTCCCGCCCCCGGGGCGGTGCCAAAGACGTGCTGGACGCCATTCAGGCCAGGATCGTCGGGAAGCAGTATGACGAAGCGCTGTCCGACCTCTACGACATCCTAAGGGACGAGCCGGAAAACACCGACGCGCTGTATATGAGCGCGGTCTGCCGCCGCTACCGGGGCGAGTTCGACGCGGCGCTGGCGCAACTCGCCAGGCTGAAAGCCCTCGCGCCCGAGAACGGCCGGGCGCACCAGGAGGAGGGCCATGCCAACCGCGACATGGGCCGTCCGGACCAGGCGTTGCGGGCGTATGCGCAGGCTAGCCGGTTCAACCCCGCGCTGGTGGCGAGCTGGAGGGGGCAACTGAATATCCTGGCCCGGAGCGGGCGCCTCCGGGAGGCCGCGCAAGCGAAAGCCCAGCTTGACCACCTTGAGCAGTTGCCGCGGCCACTCGTCATCGTCATCGACCTCATGAGCCAGGGCAAGCTGCTCAAGGCGGAGGACCTGTGCCGCAAGTTCCTCAGGAAGGTGCCGCACCACGTGGAAGCCATGAGGCTGCTGGCCGATATCGGCATCCGATTCGGCGTGCTGGCGGACGCCGAATTCCTGCTGGAGTCGGCGCACGAGTTCGAACCGAACAACGTGCGGGTGCACATGGACTACATCCAGGCGCTCAGAAAGCGCCAGAAATTTGAAAAGGCCCTCGAGCAGGCCAGGCAGCTGCTTGAGACCTCGCCCGGCAATCCACAGTTCCAGTCGATCTACGCGATCGAATGCATGCAAACCGGCGACTACGAGGGGGCGCTGGGCCTTTTCGACCGGGTGCTGGAGAAGATTCCGGGCGACCCGGTCACGCTCACCTCGAAGGGCCACGCGCTCAAGACGCACGGCCAGTACGACGAGGCCGTCGCCTCCTACCGGGCGGCGCTCACTAGCCAGCCACGCCACGGCGAAGCCTGGTATTCGCTGTCCAACCTGAAGGTCTATTCGTTCACCGACCGCGAACTCGAGCGGATGCACGAGCAGGTGCGCAGCGACGACCTGTCCCACGCCGACCGCGTGCATTTGAACTTCGCACTGGGCAAGGCCTACGAGGACCGCGAAGACTTCGAGACCTCGTTCCGGTTCTACGAGCACGGCAACCGCTCGAAGAAGGCTGCAAGCCGCTACGACGCGGACAGGATGACCGGGGAACTGCGCGCCCAGCAGCGGGTGTGCGTCGCCGGGATGTTGTCGCGCGGCGCGGAGGCGGGGCATTCCGCCGGCGATCCGATTTTCGTTGTCGGGCTGCCCCGGGCCGGATCAACCCTGCTGGAACAGATTCTCTCGTCCCATTCGCGGGTGGATGGCACCCTGGAGCTTCCGAACGTCCTGTCGCTGGCGCAGCAGTTGCGGCGGCGCGGGCGCAGCGGGCCCGAACCGGACTATCCCGACATCCTGATGGAGTTGTCCGACGAGGAACTTCGCCAGTTCGGGCAGCAGTACATCGACGATACGCGGATTCATCGCAAGAGCGCGCCGTTTTTCGTCGACAAGATGCCCAACAACTTCCGCCACATCGGGTTGATTCACCTGATACTGCCCAACGCGAAGATCATCGACGCCAGGCGGAACCCCATGGCCTGCGGCTTCAGCGGCTACAAGCAGCTCTTCGCCGAAGGCCAGCAATTTACCTACGACCTGGCGGACCTCGGACAGTACTATCGCGATTATGTCGAACTCATGGACCACTGGGACGCGGTGCTTCCCGGCAAGGTGCTGTGCGTCCAGTACGAGGAAGTGGTGGGCGACCTCGAAACCCAGGTGCGCCGGATCCTCGACCACTGCAAACTCGAATTCGAGCCGGCCTGCCTGAGCTTTTACCGTACGGACCGGGCCGTGCGCACCCCCAGTTCCGAACAGGTTCGCCAGCCGATATTCCAGTCGGGGCTCGACTACTGGCGCAATTACGAGCCCTGGCTCGATCCGCTCAAGAGTGCGCTGGGCGTAGACGTCCGGCGCCGCTTCGGTATCCGATCGCCGAATCCAGGGCATCCGCAACCATGACCCGTTCACGCACCGACTCCGCCTCGACCAGACCCGCGGCTGCCGATATCGGCCACGAAATCGGCGAGCACAACATCCGCTTCCTCGGGCTCGACATCCACAATCCGGTGTTCATCGTGTCCGCCGCGCTGGTGATCATGCTCGTGATCGGCACGCTTTTGTTTCTGGAGCAGGCGGCAACCTTGTTCGCCGATCTGAGGGTCTGGACGACCACGACGTTCGACTGGTTCTACTTCGCCGCGTCCAACCTCTTTGTCCTGTTCTGCTTCGGTATCGCGCTGTCTCCCCTGGGACGGATTCGCCTTGGCGGCCGGCGCGCAAAGCCGGAATACGGCTATTCGGCCTGGCTGGCCATGCTGTTTGCGGCGGGCGTGGGCATCGGCCTGATGTTCTTCGGCGTCCTCGAGCCCGTGACCCACAGCCTGGCGCCGCCGCTTGGCGTCGATCCCGCCGACACCGAGACCGCGCGCGCCGTCGGCATGTCCGCGGCGATACTGCATTGGGGGCTGCACGCTTGGGCGATCTACGCGGTCGCCGGCCTGTCGCTGGCGTTCTTCTGTTTCAATCGGGGAATGCCGCTCACGCTGCGCTCCGGTTTCTTCCCGCTGATCGGCAAGTCCGTCTGGGGCCCTTTCGGTCACACGGTGGACATCGTCGCGGTGCTGGCGACCCTTTTCGGGCTGGCGGTATCGCTGGGCTTCGGCGCCGAACAGATCGCCGGCGGACTGCAATACCTGTTCGGCATTCCCGCGACCGTCGCCACCCGGGCCGTTCTGATCATGGTCATCATCGGCATCGCGCTCGCGTCGGTGATCGCCGGGCTGGACAAGGGCGTCAAGCGCCTGAGCTGGATCAACATGGTGCTTGCGGCCCTGTTGTGGCTGTTCGTCCTGATCGCGGGACCCACGCTGGTGATTCTCGCGACGATCGGCAAGGCGGGCTTCGACTACGTCTATTACCTGCCGGCACTGAGCAACTGGATCGGCCGCGAAGACCTGGCATTCGTGCGCGACTGGTCAACTTTCTACTGGGCCTGGTGGGTCGCCTGGGCGCCGTTCGTCGGCATGTTCATCGCGCGCATCAGTTTTGGACGCACGGTGCGCGAGTTCATCACCTGGGTGCTGATCGTCCCGACGATCATCGGAATCCTGTGGATGGCGACGTTCGGCGGCGCCGCGTTGGACCAGTACTTTTCCGGCGGCTATACCGGGGTGGCGGAATCGGTGCCCGAACTGGCCTTGTTCAAGATGCTGGAACCATTGCCGATGGCCGGATTCGTCTCGGCCGGCAGCGTATTCCTGATCACGATCTTCTTTGTCACGTCGGCGGATTCGGGATCGCTCGTGATGGACACCATCACGGCCGGCGGCAAGATGGACGCGCCCGTGCAGCAGCGCGCCTTCTGGTGCCTGCTCGCCGGCACGGCCGCCATGGCGCTGATGCTGGGCGGCGGCATGGCCTCGCTGCAGGCGCTGACCCTGGCGGTGGGCCTGCCGTTTACCCTGGTGCTGCTGTGTATGTGCGTGGGCCTTTTCAAGGGCCTGCGCGAGGAATTGAACTAGAAGGGGGTGTCGCCGGAGACCGAGGCGCGTTGCATCTTGCGGTGCTGCGGCCAGTAGTCGGCCAGCGCGTAGTGGGAGGTGCAGCGGTTGTCCCAGATCGCCAGCGTGCCGGGGCGCCAGCGCAGCCGCACACAGAATTCGGGCGTTTCGATGTGCTTGTACAGGAACTGAAGCAGGTTTTCGCTTTCCTGGGGCGTGAAGCCGTTGACGAAATTGGTGAAGAAGCGATTGACGAACAGTGACTTGCGGCCGGTTCGCGGGTGGGTCCTCACCAGCGGGTGCGTCACCGGCGGGAATATTTCCCTGAATTCCTTCAGCGTTTCCTCGGCGTTCTCCCAGTTCCTCACGATCGGCTCGTAGTAGCCGAGTATCGTGTGGGTGCAGGTCAGGCTTCCGAGTATGCGCTTCATTTCATCCGAGAGGGATTCGTAGGCGCTGTAGTTGCAGGCCCACATCGTGTCGCCGCCCCCGTCGGGCACTACCAGCGCGTGCAGCATGTGCAGCGCCGGAGGCTGCGCCAGGCCGGTCATGTCCTGGTGAAAGGTGTTGAGCGTGGGCGGCTTGCTCTTGTCGTTTTCCAGAAACAGCAGTTCCTGGTACTTGTGCGCCAGCGCCGGCTGGATGAAGCTCTCGCCGAATCGCCGGGAGAACTCGACGAGTTCTTCTCCGTTCAGGTCCTGGTCCCGGAAAAACAGTACTCTGTGTTCCAATATTCCTTGTTCGATCTCGTCGATGACGTCCTGCGCAAGCTCCGGAGAAAGCTCGATGCCCGAAACTTCGGCGCCCAGTTTTGCGACTCGCTCAAAATTCATGATTCATTGATCCAGAAATTCGCGGGAAACGTTGGCCAGCCGGTCCGCGCCCACATCGAATGCGCCGTGGCTCAGGTCGGGCATTTCCACCACCCTTACGTCCTTCAGGAGCTTCGCGGCTTCGCGGGACTGTTCCTGGAGATTGCCGTGGGTGTTGGGCACCAGAACGGGCTGGCGCACCAGAGGCAGGCGCTCTTCGGCCGGATAGCTGAACACGCTGTGGTAGGCCCACCACGCGTAGGGACCCGACTGCAGGTGATCGACAAAGTGCGAAGCGCCGCGTTGCAGGGAAACATCCGGGTGTCGATCGGTCACCCAGAAGCGCCACACTTCCATGGCGTTCGAGCCGTCCTCCTGGAGCTCGCTGGGCCGGGCGTACTGCTCGTACAGCGCCTTGCGCTCCTCGCCAACGCGGTAGGGGATACCGGGCAGCACCAGCCGGCGCACCAGGTCCGGCCGGACAACGGCCAGTTCCGCGGCGATGAAGGTTCCCGTGTGGTAGCCGATCACGTCCACGGCGCCTTCCCCATCCGCCCCGTAGCCGAGCGCGACCAGCGTGTCGGCCGCGGCGCCGGCCAGTTCGCTCATCGGCTGCGGTTCGGGCGGCGGGTCCGATTTGCCGTAGCCCGGCGTATCCATCGCCATGACCCGGCGGTCGACGCTCATCGCCAGCATGTAATCGCGATAGAAGTCCCCCGACAGGGCCGTGGGATGAAAGCACATCAGCGGCGTGCGCCCTGCGGTTTCATCAAGGGCTTCGGCAATATGCACATGCACCTGGCCGAAGCGCCCGTCCACGTAGCGCCGGCGGATCCGCCGCGCGGCCGCTGACGGCGCCGACTCGGATGCCGCAAGCGCCTGGTCCGCGCCCGTCCGCCCCCAGACGTATGCCAGCGGCGCGGCCAGCATTGTCTGGACCAGCCGCCGCCGATGAATCCGTACTTTGTTTTCCCGCACTCTATTCCCCTTGACGCGTCGTTCGGAATCCTCCGGACGCAACCGGGCGAATCTTATCAGGCTGCCGGACGTCCTGGAAATGATTTCCCGCCCGGCGATATAGCGAGTATGGTAGTGGTCGTGAATCGGAACATTGGTCACGTCGCGAGAGTTTTCGGAATTTTCTTCGCGCAGGCTGCGCTCGCTCTTGCCTGCCTGGCGCAGGAGCAGCCGGCGGCGGAAACTCCCGGCATCACGGTCTTCCCGGCGTCTTTCTACGCCGATGGCGAACCGGTGAGCGCAATGGACGTGATCAACCGCACGCCGGGTTTCATCTTCGAGCGCGGAAACAACGACTTGCGCGGCCTCGAGAGCGCCGCGGGAAACGTGTTGATCGACGGCCGCTGGCCGACCATCAAGGCCAACACCCTGCAGGAGGTGCTCACCGCCATTCCTTTCGCGGTCATCGAGCAGGTGGAAGTGATACGCGCGGACGCCGCGGACTTCGACACGATGGGACGCCAGGTCGTCGTCAACGTCGTTCGCAAGGCGGGCGGCAAATCGACACTGATCACCGAAGCGGCGGTCAAGAAGTACACCGACAATGACCGTGACTTCGGCGGTACCGCGCGCGCCGAGTACTCAAGGAGTTCGGGGCGCTTCAATTTCGATGCGAGCCTTGTCTACGAGAACGAACAATTCGAGTGGGGTACGGGCGAGGGACCGTACACCCTTACGGCCGTGGATCCCCAGTCCTCGCTCACCGGCCGGTTCGATATTGACGACTGGTCCAGGAGCGTGCATGCAACGGCCAGCGGCAACTACGCATGGGACCGTTTCGACCTGGGGCTGAACCTTACGGCCAAGACGTCGACGCTGCTTCTCGACCGGCTCGGCGAGTACCGGACAGCGGGCGGCGAGCCGTACGATCAGGTCGTCGATATCGAGCGGGGCAACGACGTATTCGAGGTGGGTTCGGACATCGCGATCAATCTGGCCGGGAACCGGCGCCTGAACGCCAAATTTCTCCACCGGCTGGAGTCCCTGGGCAGCGACTCGTACCTGCAGGTCGGTGCCCTGGAGACCCTCGCTGACGACGACTTCGACTGGACCGAGACCGCGGCGCGCGCAATATACCGGTGGGACCTGTCCGATCCCCTGAGCCTGGAATTCGGGGCCGAGGCCGCATTCAACGAGCTGGACAGCCTGGTCGAGGTCAGCGTGGCCGATACCCCGCTTGATCTGCCGAATGACAACGTCACGGTTCAGGAGGACCGCTATCAGGCGTTCGCCAAGGCCATTTTCCGGGCCCGGCCGAACCTGTCATTCGAAGCCGGCCTGGCGTACGAGCATTCGGCTCTGGAACAGAGCGGCGACGCCAATCTCGTCAAGCACTTCGACTACCTCAAGCCGCGCCTTACGGCGACCTGGTCGATCAACAGCGTGACCGATGTGCGGCTGCGCGTGGAAAAAGTCGTGGGGCAACTCGATTTCTACTCGTTCGCCGCATCGCCGAACCTGGAGTGGGACATTCTGGCCGCCGGCAATGCCGACCTGGAACCGGAAGAATCGGCCGAATACGAACTGCAATTCGAACGCAGGTTCTGGGGAAGGGGCTCGGCCATCCTGACCTACACCCGTTACCGGATGGACAACGCGCTGGATTTCGTTCCGGTCGGCCTGGGCTTCGACGCGCGGGGCAATGCGGGCAGGGCGACGCGCGGCAAGTGGATACTGGTGACGAATTTTCCCCTGGACCCGCTGGGCTGGAAGGGAGCAACGTGGCGGTCGAGGACCGTGCACTTCGATTCCCGGGTCACCGACCCCTTTACCGGCGAAACACGACGACAATCGCGCCGTGATTCGTACGTTGGGTTCATCGGCCTCACCTGGGAATTGCCGCGATGGAATTCCGTGGTGGGGATGGACGGGTTCATCGGCTTCCAGGAGCGCGTTTACCGCATTTCGGAGGAGCGGCTTATCCGTGAGGCCCCCCTGCCGATGAATCTCTGGTGGGACCGGGCCTTCGGCGAGGATCTTTCCGTTCGCTTCGAGATCATGAACGCGACGCCGGCGCGCCGCACGCGAAAGCGGGAACTCTACGGAGCCGGCCGCGCCGGCGGCGCCATTACCGCGGTGGAAGAGCGCAAGACCGAGCAGGCCATGCACTTCATGCTCCGAATACGCAAACGCTTCTAGTCAGCGCCCCATGGCTGCCGGGGAGAGAAAGATCGGGAAGGCGGAGCGCAGGCGGGAGTCGATTTCGTCGCTGACGTGGCGCGGCGCGGGCCGGCCGAGAATCTCCCGTGTCTTCTCCAGGGCCTTTTGCAGCATTACCGGCTTGCCCTGCTCCTCCCAGACGGTCGGGCTGTTGCGGTCGCCGAAGTCGGGATAGATGTACTCGCTTTGCATCACCTGCAGGGTGTTCCCCGACCCCAGGTAATGCCCTTCGCCGCTGAAGCAGATCTGCTGGACCTCGGCGAAGCTCAACGTATCGGAGTTGACTTCGATCCCGCGCGTAACGCGCCCGATGGCGCCAAGGACGTCGTTGTCCAGCAACAGGCTCTCCGGGCAGGTTCCCAGCAGGCTGGCGTACATGCCGGCCGATTCGTAAACGATGTTGGCCCCGGACAGGGCGGCGGACAGCACCGTTGCGGCACGTTCCGCCCCGGCCTGAAAATCCGGAAACTTGGCGTCGCTCATGCCGCAGGCGGTGCCGAAGGGAAGGTCGAAATGGATGCCGATCTGGGCGCAGGCGGCGGAAAGCAGGCCCTGCTCCGGGGAGCCGCCGCTCATCGCCCCGGTGCGCAGATCCGAAACGAACGGCCAGGCGCCCAGAATCGCCGGTGCGCCGGGCCTGATCGCGTTGACATAGACCAGCCCACCGAGGCACTCCGCCCAGGCCTGCGAAACCGCCCCGGCGAGGTAGGCGGGGGTGGTCGCGCCGGCCTGGCCGGCGGATAACAGCAGCACCGGCATGCCGCCCTCAACGGCCACCCGCAGACACTCGAGCGCGTCGGTCGCGAACTTCATCGGCGGCACCACAAAGCAGTTGGACTGACTCACGAAGGGACGCGCGCGCCACTGGTCCTCGCCGCCGGCGATGAGATGCAGCATCTCAAGACTCTTCTCCACATGCCCGGGAAGCGTCCAACTGGAGCCGACGTGCTTGCTGGTGCCCATGACCGAACAGTAGAGCGTATTGATGTCCATCTCGAAGTTGTCCGGAATGTCCCGGGGCACGCAGGTGCGCTGGAACATGTGGATGTGCTCGCAGGTATCGACGATGCGCGCCATGTCGTACAGGTCCTGCGCCATGGAATCCCGGTACAGGTTCTTTTCCGTGTCCGCCACCATGACCGCGGCGCCGGCGGTGGAGAAGTGCACCCTGGCGCCGCTCAGATCGAGGTCGTTGCGCGGGTCCTGCCCGTGCAGCACGAGATTGCGCCGGGCCTGCTCAAGGGTCCGCTCGACCAGGTTCCTCGGCATGCGCAATCGCCCGTCCTCGCCGAGCACGGCGCCGGCCGCGGTGCAGGTTTCGATGCAGTGAGGGGTGGGGTCGGCGAACCCCACGTCGGCGAGAATCCTGAAAGCGTTGTCCGCAATCGCCGCCACGCCGGCCTCGGACAGAGGCCGGTACTGTCCGCCGGTCTGCCCCGGGCGAACCGGCTTGATCGCTTCGGCAAGGGGCGCGGCGCGCTCGGCCCTTCGCGCCCTTCTACCCCCTGATCTTCGAGGCATGGCTGCTCCCCTTCCTCTCAGTCGTCCGCCAGACCGCGATTGCGCACCAGCGCCGACAGGCGTTCGTCCGAATAGGCCGTTTCGATCCGGGCCGCCAGCCGGTCCGCCGCCGCCTGCAAGTCCGCCGCCGCATCTTCCGCCTCGAGCTTGATCGGTTCCCGCACCCATTCGCTCAGGTAGGCGTCGGCATTGCGCTTTTTCGCCCGCATGGCGGCGCGGTCTATGGCGTTCTGAAAGCGGCCGCTCAACCGCGCCCGCGCGCGCTTTCGGCCCTGCCCGACGATAATCTGCGCGGGAATATCACGCCACCGCAGCAGGATAGCGTCCACGGAGTGCCGTTTCATCCGTCATTCTGCCGCTTGCGCATCAGGAGGGTGGCGGTGTCCACCGCGGCGGCGGCGTCCCGGCAATAGGCGTCCGCGCCCACCGCCGCGCCGAATTCCTCGTTCAGGGGCGCGCCGCCCACCAGAACGATGTAGTCGCCGCGGATGGACCGGGTAACGAGTTCATCGATGACCACCTTCATGTACGGCATCGTGGTGGTGAGCAGGGCCGACATGCCGAGAATGTCCGGGCGGTGCTTGTCCAGCGCCTCCAGGTAGCTTTCAACACTGTTGTTGATGCCGATGTCGATCACCTCGAAACCGGCGCCTTCCATCATCATTCCGACCAGGTTCTTGCCGATGTCGTGAATGTCGCCCTTGACCGTGCCGATCACCATCTTGCCGACCGGCTTCGCGCCCGTTTCCGCCAGCAACGGCCGCAGCACGGCCATTCCGCCCTTCATCGCGTTGGCCGCCAGCAGCACCTCCGGCACGAACAGGATGCCGTCGCGAAAATCGATGCCCACGATCTGCATGCCGCCCACCAGGGCGTCGTTCAGCACCTTTTCCGCCGCCCAGCCCCGCTCCAGCAGTATCTCCGTGCCTTCGATGATTTCATCCCTGAGGCCGTCGTACAGATCGTCGTGCATCTGCTCGACGAGTTCGGCGTCGTCGAGTTCGGCGAGGACGAGGTCGTCCTCCTGCTCGCCGGTCCCGGTCCTGCCGTCAAGGTCTTCGTTCATGCCACCTGCCTCCAACCACCAAACCTCCTGCCTCGAAAGTCCAGCAGTCCCTGCGCGGCTGTCCGTGTCTCGGCCAATCCAGCGACCGTCAGCGGCATATTAGCAGCCATGAATTAGCGTCCGCAATGCAGGAAATGATCGAATTCCATATTGCAAGTTAACCCCGACTTCCGTGAAAATTCGGACGGCGGCGACCCACCAACGGGGAACGCGATGGACAGACAGGCTCAAGTTGTCATAGTCGGCGGCGGAATCATGGGCGTCGGCTTGCTGTACCACCTGGCGGCCGAGGGCTGCGGCGACGTCCTGCTGATCGAGAAAGGCGAGTTGACGTCCGGCTCGACCTGGCACGCGGCCGGCCAATGCCCCAACCTGGTGGGCGACTACAACCTCGCCAAGATCCACGAGTACAGCATTTCCCTGTACCGGCAACTGGAGCAACTGACCGGACAGTCGGTCACCTGGCACGACTGCGGCAGTGTCCGCCTGGCCCTCACCGAGCAGGATCTGGACTGGTTTCGCTACCTTCGCGGAATCGCGGCCAATGTCGGCTACCACATGGAGATCGTCGACGCTGCAAAGATCGCCAGGTTGCATCCCTTTATCTCGACCGAAGGCGTGCTGGCCGGCGCCTGGACCCGCAACGACGGCCATGCCGACCCGTTCGGGCTGACCCAGGCCATGGCCCGGGGGGCGCGCGGGATGGGCGCGAAGATTGTCCGTCACAACCGGGTGACCGGCATCCACGCAATGCCGGGCGGCGAATGGAAAGTGATCACGGAGGAGGGGCCGGTTATCGCCGAAACCGTGGTTAACGCCGCCGGCTGCTTCGCCCGGCAGGTGGCGGGGATGGTGGGCGCTGACCTTCCCATCCACAACGTTCAGCACCACTATCTCGTTACCGGCCCGGTGCCGGAACTGGCTGGCAGAAGGGAAGAAATCCCCGTAACCCGCGACCCGCGTGCCTCCGTCTATCTGCGCCAGGAGCAGGAGTCCGGCCTGATCGGCATCTACGAGTCCGAAGGTCTCAGAGAAGCCTGGCAGCCGAGCGGACTGCCGCCCTGGGAGTCGGACAGCGAACTGTTCGAGGACGATCTCGAGCGCCTGATGCCGTGGCTGGAGCGGGCCATGGAGCGCATGCCGATCTTCGAGCCGGCGGGCGTCAAGCGCATCGTCAACGGCGCCATTTCCCACAGCCCCGACGGTCTGCCGCTGCTCGGTCCGGTGGCGGGCTTGAGCAATTTCTGGCTCTGCTGCGGCTCGTCTTTCGGCATAGCCCAGGGCGCCGGCTGCGGCAAGTACCTGGCCCAGTGGATGTTGCATGGCGACTCCGAAATCAACATGACCGGGTTCGACCCGCGGCGTTTCGGGGTGTTTGCCGACAAGGCGTATATGGACGCCAGGGGACGGCAGGACTACGCCAGGACCTACGTCACGCCGCCTCCCGGCGAAGAACTTCCGGCGGCCCGCGGATGCCGGACCAGCCCCCTTTACGACAAGCTCAAGGCCCAGGGCTGCGTGTTCACCGACACCTTCGGCTGGGAGCGGCCCAAGTGGTTCTCGCCGGACGGCCGGGAGGAGCAATACAGCTTTCGCCACAACAACGTGTTCGAACTGGTGCGCGAAGAGTGCCTGGCCGTGCGTGAGCGGGTCGGCGTCCTGGACCTGTCCGGTTTCGCCAAGTACGACGTCGCGGGCCCCGATGCGGAGACGCTGCTGGATCGGCTGTGCGCCAACCGTCTGCCGAAACCCGGCCGCATCGCGCTCACCCATCTGCTGTCCGAGGGCGGGCGAATCGGCGCGGAAGCAACCGTCACGCGGCTGGACGACCAAGCCTTCTACGTGCTTTCCGCGGCCGGCGCCGAACTGCGCGATCTCGACCACCTTGAGCAGGGCCGCCGCGCGAGCGAGCGCGTGCGCATCGACAATGTCACCGACCGGCGCGGCGTGCTGGTGCTGGCGGGCCCCCGGTCCCGGTCCGTGCTGGCCCGGCTGACGGACGCGCCCCTGGACAGCGGCGCCTTCCCCTGGCTCAGCGGCAGGGAAATCGAAATTGCCGGCATGCCGGTGCGCGCGTTGCGGGTGAACTACGTGGGCGAACTCGGCTGGGAACTGCACCCCGCCATGGAACACCTGGAGGCGCTGTATGACGCGCTGATGGCGGCCGGAGAGGAGTTCGGCATCCGAAATTTCGGCCTCTATGCGGTCAACAGCATGCGACTGGAAAAAGCCTATCGCAGCTGGGGCGTGGAACTGACCAACGAAGTCACGATGATCGACGCGGCCATGGAGCGCTTCATCAAGTTCGACAAGGGCGACTTCATCGGCCGCGAGGCGACCCTCAGGCAGCGCGACCGCACGCTGCAACTGATCTACTTCAGCCTCGACCCCGGCGACGCGGACGTGCAGGGTGGTGAGCCTATCTTCGCTGGCGAGCAGTGCGTGGGCGTGACCACGTCCGGGGGCTACGGCCACTTTGTCCGGCAGAGCCTGGGCTTCGGCTACGTGCCGCCGTCGCTGGCCGGTCCGGATGCCGGATTGACGGTCGACATCCTTGGTCAATTGCGGCGGGCCACGGTGCTGGACGAGCCCGTGTATGACCCGGCCAACGCGCGTTTGCGGGCCTGAGGGCTCATGACCGCGTCGCCCGAGCGTTCCGCCGAGCTGCCGCGCAGCGCCAGCGTGATCGTGATCGGCGGCGGCGTGATCGGCTGCTCGGTCGCCTACCACCTGGCGCGGGACGGGCTTGCCGACGTGGTGCTGCTGGAACGCCGGCAGCTCACTTCGGGAACCACCTGGCACGCCGCCGGGCTGGTGGGCCAATTGCGCACTTCCATCAACATGACCGGGTTGGCTCGCTATACCAGCGAGCTCTATCTGCGCCTGGAGGCGGAAACCGGCCAGGCGACCGGCTACCGGCGCTGCGGATCCTATTCGCTCGCCACCAACGAGGAGCGGTTCGAGGAGTTGCGTCGCAGCGCATCGATGGCCAAGGTCTTCGGGCTGGAGGTGGAAGTGGTCACGCCCGCCACCATCAAAGCCCGGGTGCCGCTGTTGCATACCGACGACGTGCTCGGCGGCATCCACATTCCGACCGACGGCTACGCCAACGCGGTGGACATCACCAACGCGCTGGCCAGGGGCGCCCGCGCCGCCGGTGCGCGCATCTTTCAGAACGTACCGGTTACGGCCATCCGCACCGCCGGCGGGAGCGCGACCGGCGTGGCCACCGAACGGGGAGATATCGACGCGGACTGCGTGGTGCTGTGCGCCGGCATGTGGACCCGCGAGCTGGCGGCCAGCGTAGGAGTCAATGCGCCGCTGCATGCCTGCGAGCACTACTACGCCCTGTTCGAATCGGTGGAGGGCCTGGACTCCAGCTTCCCGGTCGTTCGCGACTACGACGCTTGCGCCTACTACAAGTACGACGCGGGCAAGCTGCTGCTGGGCGCGTTCGAACCCAATGCCCGCCCCTGGGCCGCCGAGGGCATCCCCGAGGACTTCTGTTTCGACGAGATCGACGGCAGCCTGGAGCACTTCGAACCGATCCTGGAGCAGGCCCTGGTTCGCGTTCCGGCGCTCGAATCGGCCGGCCTGGACACGTTCTTCTGCGGCCCGGAGAGTTTTACGCCGGACGTGCGCTACCACATCGGCCGGGCGCCCGAACTCGATAACTGCTTCGTGTCGGCGGGACTCAATTCCATCGGCCTGCAGTCCGCCGGCGGCATCGGCAGGGCGATCTCCGAGTGGATCCGTCTCGGCCATCCGCCCAAGGACCTTTGGGAAGTGGACGTGCGCCGCAATCAGCCCTTCCAGCGCAATCGGAAATACCTGCGCGAGCGCGTGTCCGAAAGCCTCGGGCTGCTGTACGCCACGCATTACCCCTATCGTCAGTACGACACCGCCCGCGGCGTCCGCAAATCGCCGCTGCACGACCGCCTGAAGGCGATCGGCGCCTGTCACGGCGAGCTTGCGGGCTGGGAGCGGCCCAACTGGTACGCGCCGGAACCCGCCCTGGCGCGTTACGAATACAGCTACGGGCGGCAGAACTGGTTCGAGCATTCCGCGGCGGAACACCGGGCCGTTCGCGAACGGGTGGGACTGTTCGACCAGTCGTCTTTCGCCAAGTTCAGGCTCGAAGGCCGTGACGCCGCCCGCGTGCTCGGCCGCGTCTGCGCCAACCGGGTGGACGTGGACCCCGACCGGATCGTCTATACCCAGTGGCTCAACGAACGGGGCGGTATCGAAGCGGACCTTACCGTAACCCGGCTGGCGGAAGATTGCTTCCTGATCGTGACCGCCGCGGCCACCGAAGTTCGGGACTTCGACTGGCTCAAACGGCATATTCCCGCCGGCGCCCATTGTGTGCTCACCAATGTCACCTCGGCCATGGCAGTCATTTCGATCATGGGTCCGAACGCCCGGGAGCTGCTGCAATCGCTGACTCCGAACGATCTCTCGCACGAAGCCTTCCCGTTCGCCCACAGCCGCGAAATAGAGCTCGGCTACGCTCTGGTGCGAGCTTCCCGGATTACCTACGTCGGCGAACTCGGCTGGGAACTCTACGTCCCCACGGAGTTCGCGGCAGGAGTCTATGACGCCATCGTTGCCGCGGGCGAACCGTTCGGCCTGACCCATGCCGGCTACCACGCGCTGGATTCGCTGCGCATCGAAAAGGCCTACCGCCACTGGGGCCACGACATCACCGACGAGGACACCCCGCTGGAGGCGGGCCTGGGCTTTGCGGTGAAATTCGACAAGCCGGGCGGGTTCATCGGCCGCGAGGCGCTGCTAAGGGACAAGGCTGCCGGGCCGGCCAGGCGATTGTTGCAGTTCCGCCTGCTGGACCCGGACCCGCTGCTTTATCACAACGAACCGATCTGGCGCGATGACACCCTGGTCGGTCACGTCACCTCCGGCGCCTACGGCCACACGCTCGGCGGCGCCATCGGGCTTGGATACGTCGATACGGCCAAAGCGCCGGAGCCGGCCGAGGGAGACTACCGCATCGAGGTGGCCGGTAAACGAATACCGTCGGAGGCGTCTTCAATCCCGATGTACGATCCCCAAAACAGGCGCATTCGCCGCTGACCGGGACTGCGCGACGGCATACTGGCCAGGAACATGGAAACGATCGGCAACTACATTCAGGGCAGACGGGTCGCGAGCGCGTCCGGGCGGGTCGCGCCCGTTTACAACCCTGCTACCGGGGAGCGCCGCCGCAACGTCGCGCTGTCGAGCGACGAAGAGACGCGCTCCGCCATTGCAGCGGCAAGGCAGGCCTTTGCTTCCTGGCAGGCGGTCACGCCGCTGAACCGGGCCAGGGTGATGTTCGCCTTCAAGACGCTGGTCGAAGAGCATCGCGAAGAGTTGGCCGAACTCATTACGAAGGAGCATGGGAAGGTCCTCTCCGATGCGCGCAACGAACTGGGGCGCGGACTCGAGGTCGTCGAGTTCGCAACGGGGATACCGCATCTGCTCAAGGGCGAACACAGCCTGAACGTGGGACGGGGCGTGGACGGCTACAGCCTCATGCAGCCGCTTGGCGTTTGCGCCGGGATCAGCCCGTTCAATTTTCCGGCGATGGTGCCCATGTGGATGTTTCCGGTGGCCATCGCCTGCGGCAACACCTTCGTGATGAAGCCTTCGGAGAAAGACCCGTCGGTGACTTTGCGGCTGGCCGAACTTCTTACCGAAGCCGGACTTCCGGACGGTGTCTTCAACATTGTCAACGGCGACAAGGTTGCGGTTGACGTCCTGCTGACGGATGATCGTGTCGAGGCCGTCAGCTTCGTGGGATCGACACCGGTCGCGAAGTACGTCTACGCAACGGCGGGCGCATGCGGGAAACGCGTGCAGGCGCTGGGCGGCGCAAAGAACCACATGCTCGTCATGCCCGACGCCGATCCCGACCAGGTCGTGCAGTCGCTGATGGGCGCCGCCTACGGCTCGGCCGGCGAGCGCTGCATGGCGATTTCCGTGGCGGTCTGCGTCGGGGACGACGTGGCCGAGCGGCTGGTCGGCCGGCTGGAGCGGGAGATCGACTCGCTGCGCGTAGGCCCGGGCTACGGCCTTGAGCAGGAAGCGCAGATGGGGCCGCTGATTTCAGCGGAGCATGCGGCCAGGGTACGCGCCTACATCGACAGCGGCGTCGAGGAAGGCGCCGTGCTTCGCCGGGATGGACGTGATTTCAGATGTTCCGGGGAGAATCGCGGTTTCTTTGTGGGCCCCACGCTGTTCGATCACGTCAAGCGCGGCATGCGCATCTACGACGAGGAAATCTTCGGGCCTGTGCTCAGCGTCGTGCGCGTGGACACCCGCGACGAAGCGGTGCGCCTGATCAACGAGCACGAATACGGCAATGGCACCGCCATCTTCACGCGCGACGGGGACAGCGCCCGCCGCTTCTGCGAGGAGATACAGGTCGGCATGGTTGGAGTCAACGTGCCGATCCCGGTGCCGATGGCGTTTCACAGCTTCGGTGGCTGGAAACGATCGCTGTTCGGCCCGCTGCACATGCACGGCCCGGACGGAGTCCGGTTCTACACGCGCATGAAATCGGTCACGGCCCGGTGGCCGGAGGGTCCGTCCGCCGACGCCGAATTCTCGATGCCCACGATGAAGTGAACGACGCCTTACGCGATCCGGTCGGGACGTGAATATACGTTGAACCGGTTGGCCGTCAGAAAGCCCACCAGCGTCATGCCGAAGTCCTCGGCGAATTCGACCGCCAAAGAAGACGGTGCGCCGACGGCAGCCACCATCGGAATACCGGCCATCATGGCCTTTTGCATCAATTCAAAACTGGCTCTGCCGCTAACAACGACTCCGTATTCGCTCAGGGGCAGTTCGTCCTTGAGGAGCGCCTGGCCGATCAGTTTGTCGAGCGCGTTGTGCCGCCCCACATCCTCGCGGCTGATACGCACCTGCGCGGCGCCGTCGAACAACCCCGACGCGTGCAGACCTCCGGTCCGCTCGAAAACGCTCTGCAGGGCCCGCAACCGGTCCGGCAGCGCGCCGAGGTCCTCCGCGCTTGCCTGCAAGGGGTTGCCACGCAGGTCGTAACGCCCCTGAACCGCGACTGCCTCCAGCGACGCCTTTCCGCAGACGCCGCAACTGGAGGACGTGTAGAAGTGGCGCTCGAGGCGCGCCAGGTCCACCTCCACGCCCGGCGCCAGGTCCGCCCGCACCACGTTGATCAGCCCGTTCGCCGCCGGCGGCCCGCATGGCCCGATGGCTTCGAGTTCCGTGGGACCCGCGATAATTCCCTCGGTAAAAAGGAAACCGGCCGCCAGTTCCTCGTCGTTGCCCGGCGTGCGCATCGTGATTGAAATGCTCTGCTGCGCGCGTCGGCCATCGGGGCGCGTCCAGGACAGGCGAATCTCCAGCGGCTCTTCGGTCGCGACGACGTCGTCGCAAGTCCCGGCATCGGCGCCGAAACGCCGGATCTCAAGACGCTTTACGCTCTTCAGCGTCGCGAGATCGCCAACGCTCAAGGCCCGGCTCCCTGTGCCGCATCGCGCGTCATCGGCCCTGCCGCTCTTCGATCAGTTCCCTGAGCGCCTGCTCGGCCAGGTCGGACAGCCCGATGTCGCCTGACTGCATCTGTCGAGCCATACTGTCGAGCATGTAGGGGCTCCAGAATCGTCCGATGTGGTCCACTACACCGGCCACCTCCCTGGCGCGATCGAGTCCGCAGTCGAAGTTCGCCGCGATATCGTTGGCCATGCGCACCAGCTTGGCCGGATTCATTGGCTGCGTCGCCTCCAACTTGCATTAACAGGCCTGAACCGCGGACAGTTCAGGCAGATACGGGGGTCCTCGCCTTGCGCAGGTGCTCCAACTGCTCGGCGGTGAATTCCCCGAACTGCTGCTGCCAGTCCGAAAGCTCGGTTACCTTGAATGCCTGCACGGCCGTGACCTTGTACTCCGGGCAGTTGGTCGCCCAGTCGGAGTTGTCCGTGGTCACGACGTTGGCGCCCGATTCGGGATGGTGGAAGGTCGTATAAACGACTCCGGGTTGAACCCGCTCGGTGATGTCCGCGCGCAATACGGTATCGCCGGCCCGGCTCTTCAGGCCCACCCAGTCGCCCTGCTCGATTCCGCGTTGCTCGGCATCGTGTGGGTGAATCTCAAGGATGTCCTCCTCGTGCCACTCCATGTTCTTCGTGCGCCGTGTCTGCGCGCCGACGTTGTACTGGCTCAGCACGCGTCCGGTGGTCAGCAACAGCGGGTACCGGGAAGTGGAGCGTTCCTGCGTCGCCACATAGGGCGTCAAACGGAACAGTCCCTTGCCGCGCACGAAGGTGTCCACGTGCATGGTCGGCGTGCCGTGCTCGGCCTTCTCGTTGCACGGCCACTGAATGGAACCGAGGCGATCGAGCTTCTCGTAGCTTACGCCGCGGAAGGTGGGCGTGAGCCGCGCGATCTCGTCCATGATTTCGCTGGCATGGCCATAGTTCATCGGGTAGCCCAGGGCGTTGGCCAGCAACTGGGTTACTTCCCAGTCCTCGTAGCCGGAAAGCGGCTTCATGACCTTGCGTACCGGCGAGATTCGCCGTTCCGCATTGGTGTAGGTGCCGTTCTTCTCGAGGAAAGATGAACCGGGCAGAAACACATGGGCGAATTTCGCGGTCTCGGTGAGGAACAGGTCCTGCACGATCAGGCATTCCAGCGACGACAGCGCGTCGGAGACATGGGTGATATCGGGATCGGACTGCGCCATGTCTTCACCCTGCACGTAGAGACCCTTGAAATGCCCGGCTATCGCCGCATCGAACATGTTCGGAATCCGGAAACCCGGTGTCGGCAACAGCTCCACTCCCCATTCCCGCTCGAAGAGCCCGCGGGTCTCGGCGTCCGAAATGTGCCGGTAACCCGGCAGTTCGTGGGGAAAGGAACCCATGTCGCAGGCGCCCTGCACGTTGTTCTGGCCCCGCAGCGGACTGACGCCGACCCCCTCGCGGCCCAGGTTCCCGGTCGCCATGGCAAGGTTGGCGATACCCATGACCATGGTGGAGCCCTGGGCGTGCTCGGAAACGCCCAGTCCGTAGTAGATGGCGCTGTTGGGGCCGCCGGCGTAGAGCCGCGCCGCGGCCCGAACGTCCTCCGCGGGCACGCCGGTGACCTCTTCCATGGCCTCCGGCGAATTGCGCTCTTCGAGGATGAATCGACGCCAATCCTCGTAGGCGTCCGCTTCGCAGCGGTCCTCGATATACGGGCGGTCCTCCAGGCCCTCGGAGAGAACCGCGTGGGCCAGCGCATTGATGATGGCCACGTTGGTGCCCGGGCGAAGTTGCAGATGACAGTCCGCCTCGACATGGGCAGAGCGCACCAGCTCGATCCGGAGGGGATCGATGACGATCAGCCTGGCCCCTTCCTTGAGCCGGCGCTTCATTTGCGAAGCGAACACGGGGTGTCCGACGGTGGGGTTGGCGCCGATGATCATGATTACGTCGGCCTTCAGGACCGAGTCGAATGCCTGCGTTCCCGCCGATTCGCCCAGGGTGGATTTCAGCCCGTATCCGGTGGGGGAGTGGCACACCCGGGCGCAGGTGTCCACGTTGTTGTTGCCGAATCCGGCGCGGACCATCTTCTGCACCAGGTAGGTCTCCTCGTTGGTGCAGCGGGACGAGGTGATGCCGCCGACGGAGTTGGAGCCGTATTTCTCGCGAATCTTCTTCAGCTTGTCGGCCGCAAATTCGATCGCCTCTTCCCAGGACACTTCCCGCCACGGGTCGCCGATGGACTCGCGGATCAGCGGCGCGGCGATGCGGTCCTTGTGGGTGGCATAGCCGAACGCGAACCGTCCCTTGACGCAGGAATGCCCGTGATTGGCGTGGCCGTCCTTGTTGGGAATCATCTTGACCACTTCCTCGCCTTTCATCTCGGCGCGGAAGGAACAGCCCACCCCGCAGTAGCCGCAGGTCGTGATCACGGAATGCTCCGGCTGGCCCAGTTCGATCAGCGAGGTCTCCGTGAGCGTCGCGGTGGGGCAGGCCTGCACGCAGGCGCCGCAGGACACGCACTCGGAATCGATGAACGGCTGGTCCTGGCTCGCCGCCACCTTGGATTCGAATCCGCGGCCGTCTATGGTGAGCGCGAAGGTGCCCTGGACCTCGTCGCAGGCGCGCACGCAGCGCGAACAGACGATGCACTTGCTTGGATCGAAGGTGAAGTAGGGGTTGCTCTCGTCCTTCTCCATGTCCAGGTGGTTCTCGCCCGCGTATCCGTAACGCACGTCGCGCAGACCGACGGCGCCCGCCATGTCCTGCAGTTCGCAGTCGCCGTTGGTGGGGCAGGTCAGGCAGTCCAGCGGATGATCGGAAATGTAGAGTTCCATGACGTTGCGGCGCACTTCCGCCAGCCGCGGGTTTTGCGTGGTCACGACCATGCCGTCGGCCACCTCGGTGGTGCACGATGCCGGAAGGCCTTTGGCGCCCTCGATTTCCACCAGGCACAGCCGGCAGGAGCCGAAAGGCTCGAGCATGTCGCTGGCGCAGACCTTGGGAATGTTGATGCCCGCCAGCGCGGCCGCGCGGATGACCATGGTGCCCTCGGGAACCGTCACCGTCTTGCCGTCCACGGTGAGTTGCACCGTCGTCGCGGACTCGCTGGGCGGCGCGCCCAGGTCTTCCGGGCGTCGATAGGCCTTGTAGACCAGTGCCGTCTCAGACAGACTCATGACTCGTCTCCATCGCTTCGCCGGCGATCAGCGTGCCCGCAGATCCTCGGGGAAGTGATCCAGAACGCTGATTACGGGGAACGGGGCCATCCCGCCCAGCGCGCACAGCGATCCTGCGACCATCGTATCGCACAAGTCCCGTAACAATAGCAGGTTGCCGGACTCGTCGTCGCCGCTCAGTATCCGGTCGATGACTTCCACGCCCCGCACCGCGCCGATCCGGCATGGCGTGCACTTCCCGCAGGATTCGATGGCGCAGAACTCCATGGCGAAACGGGCCTGCTCGCCCATGTCCACGGTATCGTCGAAGACCACCAGGCCGCCGTGGCCGATCATTCCGCCGATCTCGTCGAACGCTTCGTAGTCCAGCGGCGTGTCGAACTGCGAAGGGTGGATGTAGGCGCCCAGCGGTCCGCCTGCCTGTACCGCCCGGATCGGCCGGCCGGTGGCCGTGCCGCCGCCGAAGTCCTCCAGCAACTCGCGCAGCGTGCGGCCGAAACCGATCTCCACCAGCCCGCCGTGCCTGACGTTGCCCGCCAGTTGCACCGTGAGCGTTCCTCTCGAACGGCCCACGCCGAAGTCCCGGTAGTACTCGGCGCCCTCGGCCAGGATGATCGGCACGGATGCCAGGGTAATGACATTGTTGACGATGGTGGGCGCTCCGAACAGGCCCTTGACCGCCGGCAGCGGGGGGCGGAAGCGGATTACGCCGCGCTTGCCCTCGAGGCTCTCCAGCATCGAAGTTTCCTCTCCGCAGATGTAGGCGCCGGCGGCTTCGCGAACCTCCATGTGGAAGGCCTGGCCGCTGTCCATGACGTTGTTGCCCAGCAGGCCCGCCGCCTTCGCGATTTCGATGGCCTCGTTCATGATCCGGATCGCCAGCGGGTACTCGGCGCGCAGATAGACGTAGCCCTGCGTTGCGCCCACCGCAAGACCGGCGATGGTCATGCCTTCGATCACCACGAAGGGATCGCTTTCCATGACCATTCGGTCGGCATAGGTGCCGGAATCGCCCTCGTCCGCGTTGCAGGTGACGTACTTCTGCGCGCCCTCGGCGTTGAGCACCGTGCGCCACTTGATGCCGGTGGGGAAGGCGGCGCCGCCGCGGCCCCGCAGGCCGGATTCGGTGACGATGCCGATAATCTCGTCCCGCGACAGCTCCACGGCCCTGGCAAGCCCCTGGTAGCCGCCATGGGCGCGGTAGTCGTCCAGCGACAGCGGGTCCGTTATGCCCACGCGCGCGAACGTCAGCCGGGACTGCTCCGCCAGCCAGGGAATCTCCTCCGTGGGGCCCAGTCCCAGCGCATGCCGGCCCGCCGTGAGAAATCCGGCGTCGAAGAGTGCCGGAACGTCGGCGGTTTGCACCGGCCCGTATGCGTGACGCACGCCGCCGGCCTCGACCTCGATCATGGGTTCCAGCCAGTACAGGCCACGCGAACCGTTGCGCACCAGGGTGACGGCTTCGCCGCGTCCGGCGGCCCCGGCGGCAATCGCGGCCGCCACGTCGTCGGCGCCCATGGAGCGCGCCGTGGTATCGCGGGGAACGAAGACCCTGTGTTCCTCCGCCGCCATCCCTCAGTCCTCTTCCAGCAATGCGTCCATGCGTTGGGGCGTCACCCGTCCGTACACGAAATCATCGATCATCACCGCCGGCGAACAGGCGCAGTTGCCGAGGCAAAAAATCGGTTCCAGGCTGATCCGGCCGTCGGCAGTGGTCTCGTGAAAGCCGATGCCTAGCCGCTCCCTGGTGTGTTTTTCCAGTGCCCGGGCCCCCATGGCCTGGCAGGCCTCGGCCCGGCACAGGTACAGCGTCCTGCGGCCCGGCGGGGTGGTTCTGAACAGGTGGTAGAAGCTGATGACGCCGTGCACTTCGGCGCGGGAGATGTTGAACGCCTCGGCAATGGTCGGCACGGCCTCCGGAGGTATGTAGCCGAGTTCGTCCTGAATGGCGTGCAGGGCCGGCAGCAACCCTCCGGGGCGAGCGACATGGCGCTCGGCGATCCCGGAGACCAGCGCTTCATGCGCGCCTTTGCCGCTGCCTGCACCCTGCGTGCTCAATGGCGACTCCGAGGTAGTATCTGACCGGTCATTCTGTCAAATATATTCTCCTTTTTCCAGGTAGCGGATCACCTGGCCTGCCAGTTCGCCCGGCGGGCCTTCCGCCGACCGGAGCCGGATATCCGGGTTTTCAGGCGGTTCGTAGGGTGAATCGATGCCGGTGAAGTCCTGGATATCGCCGGCCCGCGCGCTGGCGTAAAGCCCCTTCGGATCGCGCCGTTCGCACACATGAAGCGGCGCGTCCACGAAGATTTCCACGAACCGGCCGGGGCCGGCCAGTTCGCGGATTCGCTGGCGGTGGTTGCGGAAGGGCGAGATCAGGGCCACCACAGCGATCGTTCCGGTGTCGAGAATGAGTTTGGCGGCATGGCCCGCACGGCGCACGCTCTCGTCGCGGGCCGCGCGGCTGAACCCGAGGTCGCTGTTGAGACCCCGGCGGAGGTCGTCGCCGTCAAGCACGAAGGCGCGGACGCCCAGCGTTTCAAGCCTCCGGGAGATTTCGCGGGCGAGGGTTGTCTTCCCGGCCGCGGGCAAGCCGGTCAACCAGAGAATGCACGGCTTGCGGGCTTCGCGCAGATGCACATTCCGGCCGGCGGCGCCGGGGCTTGCGCCTCGCGCGCTCAAGTGCGCCGCTCCCGCTTGCCGGCCGTTTCGGCGGCCGGCCGGTCGACTGCGCGCCACGAGCGCTCGGGCGTCCGGACCCGGCGAAGCTCGCTCAGCACGGCGGCAACATCCGCCGCCTCGGATTCCACGGCGCCCGTCAATGGCCAGCAACCCAGCGTGCGGAACCGCACCTTCCGCATCCTGGGCTTCTCGCCGTCCGCCAGCGTCATTCGCTCGTCGGCCCTTACGATCAGCATTCCCTTCCTCCGTACCACCGGCCTTGGTGCGGCGAAATAGAGCGCCGGCAACGCAATGTTCTCGGCCTGAACGTAGCGCCACACGTCAATCTCGGTCCAATCATGCAAGGGGAACACGCGCGTTGTTCCGCCGCGGCCGGGCGAGGCGTCGGAGAGCCGCGAATCGGCCCTGAATCGCTCCTCGTCGCCCCGCGCGCCGTCGATCATGACGTCAAAGCCGTAGCGCTCAAGGGCGCCTTGCAGCGCCTCGGTCTTCATGACCCGGACATGGGTCTCGGCGCCGTGGCTGAACGGTCCGATTCCCCGCGCAAGCCCTTCCCGGTTGACATGAACGATCAGCTTCATGCCCGTTTCTTCCGCGGTCCGGTCCCGGAACTCACAGGACTCGGGAAACTTCCAGTTCGTATCCACGTGCAGCAGCGGAAACGGCGGAAGCGCCGGCGCGAATGCCTTCTGGGCGAGGCGCAGCATCACCGCCGAATCCTTGCCGGCCGAGAACAGCAGCACCGGCCGGCGAAACGCGTCCACCGCTTCGCGCACGATGCGCATGGCCCCGGACTCCAGCCGGTGCAGATCGACCGATGGGTCCCGGCGCGTTTCCGTGGACAAATCAGCCCTCTTCGGTGAGCTCCAGCAATTCCTCGTTGGCGCCCAGCAGCAGCGCCACGCGCGTATCACCCACTTGGGTCGGCCCACGCAGGAGGGTTCCGCCGGCTTCGCAGGCCTTCTCGAGCGTGGCGTCCAGGTCGCTTGCCGTGTAACTGAACAGGTTTACGCCCAGCTTGCCGGGGCGCATCCTGCCTGTCAGCCGCTTGCCCGGGACGCCGGCGAAATGAACGAACAACAGCTTGCCGCTGGGTTCGCCGGGCGCCGCCACCAGCAGAAAATACATGCCGGTCGCGGTGCTGACGCCGGTGAGGCGGCGGGCGAGGTCCAGGTTTTCTTCCGGCACCCAGGCGTCGGTCCCGGCCTCCATGCCCAGAGCGTCGCAATACAGGCTCCGGGCGGCTTCGGGGTCGGCGCACACGACCGACGTTGTGGCGATTTCCGAGAAACGCACTCCGGCGGGCAACTCGCGCATGGATTCGGGAGGATGGCGGTGGCCGATCATCAGCAGGGCGGGAACGCCGTCCGGTCCCGAGAACAGGCATTCCTCGCTCTCGATGTCGCCCACCTCGTAGCGGATCGGCTCCGAGCGGAACGCATACCCGGCCCCGGTAATGGCCTCGACGGCAGCGCTCATCGGCGCCGGTACGTAGAAATCGATCGCCTTGGGGCCGATGTCGGTGGACGAATCGACCGCCCCGGCGCCATGGTCCAGGCGCACCGCCTCGGATGCGGCCGGCGAATACTGCGCCAGGCGCAAGTGCCCGGCGGGGTAGCCACGGCAGGACAGTTCGACCAGCCGCGCCGTCACCTGTTCCGGCAGCCCCCACGCATCGAGAAGCTCGCGCGGCGCTTCGCCGTCGCTCTCCACCTGCAATCCCATCACGTCCCGGAACAGGCCCAGCGACTCGTCCATGTCGCTGACGCCCACGGTCACCGACGTCATGCCGTAAACGCTCATCACGCGTCCTCCATCAATACCTGCAGCGCTCCGCTGCCGGGATTGCGAACCAGCATCGCGGAGACGCTGCCCGCACCCGGCCAGGGAGTATGTTGCGGACCGCTGAGCACTTCCGCTTTCAGGGCGCTGCAATTGGCCGCAGCCTCATCCAGGTCGCTTACCGCGAAGACCTGGGCCAGATAGCCGATGTTCGGGGCCCTGGCCCGCTCGATCAGGGACTCGCACTCGTAATTCAGCGGCTGGCTCAGCACCACCTTGCCGAACATGTGGTTGCCCTGCATGAAGACCACGCGGGTCTTCGCGTCCTCGGGCAGGTTCAGCAGGCGGTTGGATTCGGGCGTGCCCAGGACCTCGTCGATCAGCGGCTTCATCTTCAGCACCTGTTCGTAAAAGGCCATCGCGCGTTCGCTGGAATCCACGCCATGCGAACTGGTCACGATGGGCGTGAAGCCGGCTTCCGTATAGCCGCGCTGCTCGACGTAGGCGCGCATCTGGCCCACGCGCGTCGCCGTGTCGCGGGTGGCGAGTTCCACCAGGTTGATCGGCACCCGGTCGGGGCCTTCGAAAATGCCTTCTATCGGGTCGCCCACGTCGTCCCCGAAAAAATGCTGGACGGGATCGGACCAGAGCACGTAGCCGTCCTTCTTCAAACCCTCGAAGTCACGGTGAATGTCGGCCGTGTAGAAATTAAGATTGAAGCAACCGTAAGCCCGGACAATGCTGCGGTCACGAATTTCCACCGGCCTGGCGCTGCCTTCCGGCAGATGGAAATCGAGCAGAAGCACCTGACCCACGCCCTCGTCGCCCTGGCCCAGCAGGATGCCGCGGGCGGACGCTCCGCCGTTCAGGTTCCAGAAGCTTCGAAAGGCCGGACCGCTCAGCACCTCGTCGGCGAGAACCGACAGACCGATGCGGTCCCGGTAGAAGGCCAGTGATTTTTCGATGTCGCGGCAACCGATAACGGCCGCCCGCATGGGCGACCCGTCCGGCGCAATGATTTCCTCGGCCACAAGATACCTCTGTGCGTTTGTCCCCCGCGTATGGCGGCGGTTAGTCTAAACCCAATTACCGGCGTATTACGCGCTTCGGCGTTGCAACGACCTGCGGGGTGCGTATTATGATTCGCGGGAACGGAGGAGTGCTGTCATGACCGATTACATACGCCACGACCTGCGGATCGAGCCCACCCGGGACGAGTTGTCGCGCCAGCGTTTCGTCTCCGATATACGCCGCCACATCCTCGGCGATCTGGCGAACGGAATGCGCGCGACATACCACAAGAAAGTGCAACCGGCGCTGGTTCGGGTAAACGGCCGCGAGCCCGAAGACGGCGTGGAGGTCCACAGGGCCATGCGCGGCGAGAGTTCCTACCGCTTCTATTCGGCCATGCGGGTGAACTGCCAGAAACTCGTCTGGCGTTCGGTCATCCCCACGATCGAACGCAACCTGGAAGACCTGAACCGCAGGGTCGCGGGCGTGGACGCCAATGGGGGCGGACAAGGCGGTTCGGTTACGCTCGACCCGGACGTGGAAACGCCGCCGTATGTGGCCAACCACGACGTGCACCTGATGCCGGGCTGCTACCACACGGAATACGGCGACGACGACGTGGCCGCGGGCGCGCTCTATGACAACGGCGGCGCCGTGTTCAGCATGGGGCTGTTCGGCAGCGAGCGCGACGACATCGGCGCCAGCATCGCGCGCTTCATTTCACTGAAATTCCCGGAATTGCGCCCGCGCCGCATCCTGGACATGGGATGCTCGATCGGCTCGAATACCTTGCCCTGGGCGCGCACCTTTCCCGAAGCCGAGGTCCATGCCGTGGACGTCGCGGCGCCAATGCTGCGATATGCCCACGCCCGCGCCGAAGCGCTGGGCGCGCGGGTTCATTACCGGCAGATGGATGCCTCGCAATGCGATTTCGGAGGCGAGCCCGGTTTCGACATCGTCTGGTCGTCGATGTTCCTGCACGAATTGCCGCCGAAAAAAGTGCGCGCGGTGTTCCGCGAGGCTTACCGGCTGCTGCGTCCAGGCGGGCTGATGCTGCACATGGAACTGCCCCCGAACTGCCACACCGTGCCCTACGAGAGTTTCTACTTCGACTGGGACAGCTATTACAACCAGGAGCCCTATTACAAGGCGTTCCGCGACATGCGTCCGATCGACTGCTGCACGGCGGGCGGATTCGACGAGTCGAACTTCGTGGAGTTCATCGTGCCCAGCCTTGCCCGCAACGGCGAAGAGGAACTCAAGGCTTACGTGTCGCGGGACGACATCACCGTGGACGAGAACACCGGGCGCCTGGTGCCGTCGATACGCTGGTATTGCTTCGGCGCCTGGAAGTAGGGCCGGGCCCTTGCCCAAGGATTCCCCCGAGACACGGCTCCGGGACCTGACCCGCGGCAAGCAGCCGCGGTTCTTCGACGTCCAGGGCGTCGATGAACTGGTGTCGATCACGATGGGCCTGGCGCAGGAGCTCTGGGCGGTCAAGGAGCGCCTCGCGGCCGTCGAAGCGCTCGGCAAGGCGGACATCAGCGCCGCGGCCGTGGAGGCCTACGAGTTCAGCGACGAGGAGCGCGCCGCCCTGGACCGGGAGCGCAAGGAATTCATCGAGCGCATCTACTTCGTGCTGCGGGAGGGCGAGGGCAGATAGGGAGGTCCGGTAGCGCGGGCGGGCCGCCATGAGTATCATTCCCGCGGATTTTTTTGGAGGACAGTCGATGAAATATCGAATCGGATTGATTGCGGCCGGCTCCGTGCTGCTGGCCTCAATGGCGTTTGCGCAGCAGGACGCAGGCGAGATCGAGGAAGTCGTGGTGACGGCGCGCAAACAGGAAGAGAGAATCCAGGACGTGCCGCTGACCATCACGGCCTTCACCGCCGCCGAATTAACCGAGCGCGGTCTGGCCGACGTCATGGACATCAGTCAGTTCACGCCCGGCTTCTCGTTCGAGAAGCTGAACCGCTACGGCGTGCAGGGCGGCGGCAGCCGGCCGGTGATTCGCGGGCAGTCGCAGATCCTCGGCGGCGCCAACGCCTCGATCTTCGTGGACGGCGTGCTCTACAACGATTCGGTGCTGTCGTTCCCGTTCGACATCGTCGAGCGGGTCGAAGTGATCAAGGGCCCGCAGGCCGCGCTGTTCGGCCGCGCAACGTTTGCCGGCGCGATCAACCTGATCACCAAGAAGGGCAGTGACGAGCCCGAGAACAAGCTGTCGATGCGCGTGGCGGAACACGAAGAAGGCGAGATCAACTTCCTGTCGCGCGGACCCCTGTCGGAAGGCACCGCCTTCTACATGGCCCACGTTCGCTACTACACCTACGGCGGTTTCTACCGCAACACGCTGGACAACCAGCTCGTGGGCGATGAGGAATCCATCAACCTGAACCTGTCCCTCGAGTTGCGACCGTCGGACAGCTTCATGGCTCGCTTCAACCTGGGCTACGGCAAGGACGACGACGGCGCGGCCCCGGTGACCCTTCAGGACCGCACCTATAACAACTGTTTCCTGGAAATTGCCCGTCAGTACTACTGCGGGGAAGTGGCCGAACTGGACAGCACTGAACAGAACCTGGAGTTGTTCGGTGACGATATCGGCCTGGACAAGAAAGCCTGGCGCGCTTCGGCGCAGCTCGAATGGGACCTGGGCGACCTCACCGTGCGTTCCAATACGGGCTACTTCGGCGCCGATGTGCTCTATGGGTATGACGTCGACATCACTTCGAATTCGACCGCATTGGGCGGAACGTTCAATCGGATCGCGGTGAGCGACCGCCGTGAATGGTCCACTGAGTTGCTGATCAACACCGACCTGGAGTCGTCCACCCGGCTGCTGGGCGGTGTGTACCTGTACCAGAGCCGCCGCGATTTTCGCGAGGACCGGCTGAACGGCCGCACGGTGGATCAGGGCGAGGCGCGCACCGACAACTGGGCGGTTTTCGGATCGGTGGCCCGCGACTTTTCCGATACCGTTACCGGAACGCTGGAACTGCGTTACGCATCGGACAAGATCGGCAACGACAATCCGGGCGCGCGCGCCACGCTTCCGCTGATCGAGAACACGTTCAAGAGCTGGTCGCCGCGCGCCACGCTGGACTGGAAGTATGCCGACGACCGCATGATCTACGGGACGGTCGCCGTGGGCAACAAGCCCGGCTTCATCAACGCGAACCCCTTGCTGGACCCGTCGCTGCGGTTTGCCGAGGAGGAGGACTCCTGGAATGTCGAGGTCGGCACCAAGAACACGCTGAATGACGGCCGCACGACGTTGAACGTGGCGGTGTACTTCATTGACTGGACCAAGCAGCAACTGACCACTACCGGTCTTCTCACCGATGGCCGCCCGGTGTCGTACGTGACCAATGCCGGCGAGACCGAGGCCAAGGGCCTGGAACTGGAAGTGGCGCATATCTTCAGCGATCAGTTCACGGGCGGCTTCGGTTACGCGCTGAACGACGCCACCTTCGTGGAGTTCGACGAGTTCCGGGAACAGGCCGTGTTTACGGGCGGAAATCCGTCGGTGGCCGGCAACCAGACGCCCAACGCGTCCAAGCACATGGCCAATGTTTTCGCCCGCTACGAATGGCCGATAGGCGCCAACACGGCCTACGTCCGGCTGGACTACTCCTTTGCCAGCCGCAAGTACGCGCAGATTTTCAACCACGCGCACAGCGGCGACCAGAACCTGGTCAACATCAAGCTGGGTCTGGACGTGGAGCAATGGGAGCTGGGTCTGTTCGTGCGCAATCTCACCGACGACCGCACGCCTACGACGGTCATCCGCTTCGTGGATTTCAAGAACATACTGCCGCGCGGCGACAGCGCCCGCACTTCGGTTTTCGTGCGCGCGTTCCAGTACCCGATGGCCGACCCGCGGCAGATCGGATTCACCGCAACCTACGTGTTCTGATCTCCCGGGGTCAGATGGGGAGGGTCATTCCCAGCCAGCGGCCGATGGAGAGCGCCGGGGTGAGCATCATCCCGGGCGCGAACGTGGACCCCAGCGTGGTGCCGGAGCCGAGGACTTCGCCGGCGGCGTAAAGCCCCGGCACGGGCTCCTGGTTCCCGCGCACTACCTGGTGGGCCATGTTCACGACCACGCCGGCCGATGAAGTGGCCGAACTGCCCAGGTGCGTGATGGCGTAGAAGGGCGGCTCGGCGATGGGCGCGGGCAGATGCTCCCGCCCCAGCGGGTCCTCGCCGCTCGCGACCGCATTGTTGTAGTCGCGGACGGTCTGCGCCAGGCCCGCGGCGTCCACGTCGGCCGCCGCCGCCAGCTCTTCGAGGCTTCCGGCGCGGGCGAACATGGGATGGTTCTCGCAGTGGGAGAGAAACTCTTCCCGGCTGAACTGCGGCAGTCCGGGCGGCGCGCTGCTGAAGATGTTCTCGTCGAAGACGATCACGTAACGCAGGCGCGGCAGGCCCAGCACGGCTCGCGCGCGGGGCCGCACCAGCGGCTCGTCCTCGCGAATGAAACGCTGCCCTGAATCATTGACCCAGATTTCCCACGGCAGCCGCTCCTGTGGCACCGTCGTAAACCGCGCATAGACCTTGGCGGGGAACTCCGCTCCGGTGAGGATGGAGCCGGTACCGGCTCGATGAAGGTGCTGGCCCCGAAGCCATCCGCCCACGGACACCGCCAGGTCCAGTCCGTCGCCCAGGGAATGCGGCCAGGAACCGGCAGCGTAGGCCGGGTAGCCGGTCAGCAGTTCGAACATGTCCGGGTTCATGGCGTAGCCGCCGCTGGTAAGCAGTATGTGGCGCCCCCGGAAGGTCCATTCCTGTTCGCCGCTCTCGGCCCGAACGCCCTCCACCGTGCCCGAATCGGACGTCAGCAGCCCGGTAACCCGGGTATTCGTGCGAATGGCGATATTGCCCTGCGGCATTTCGCGGTCGAGCTCCTCCAGTACGACCTTGAGGATCGCCTTGCCGGCCTCCTCGGCCCAGAAATAACGCCGAACGCTGTAACCCGCGCGTCCCGGCGCCGCGCCGGTCACGGGATGGCCGGGCAGCGGAACAAGGCCCTTGTCCAGCAGCCAGTTCAGCGTATCCGGCGCGAGGTCCACGGTCCGCCGAATAATGTCCGGGTCCGCCTCGCCGAAGGTGATCTCCATGATGTCCTCGTAGTGGCGGTCGGGCGAATCCACGATGCCCTGGTCCTCCTGCAGCCGCGTCCCGGCCGCGCTGACCTGCCCGGAGGCCATGGTCAGCGTGCCGCCCAGCGCGTCGGCCGCCTCCAGCATCAGCACCTTCGCGCCGCGTCTCGAAGCGTGTATGGCGGCCGGCAGCCCGGCGGTGCCGGCGCCCACGATTATGTAGTCCCAGTGCGCTTCCATGAGTGCGCTCGCCCGCAAGGCCGGGCTCAAGATGGTCAGGGCGGCGCCTGCGCCCTTCAGCAGTTCTCGGCGTTTCACAGCCGCGCAGTTTACATGCCGGCTGGAGCTATTGCGAAGGCCGGCCTCTGCCCTAAACGGCATCCGGGCGCCAGCGCGCCTGCGCGGCGAGCAGTTCGCGGGTGTATTCGTGCCGGGGCGCGTTCATGACCCTGGACGCGGGTCCCTGTTCGACGATCCTTCCGCGGCGCAGCACGATCACGCGGTCGCCGATCTCCGAGGCCAGGGTCAGATCGTGCGTGATCAGAAGAAGCGCCAGCTTGCGCTCTTCGCGTATGTCCCTGAGCAGCGCCAGGATCCGGGCCTGGGTGCGAATGTCCAGCGCGGACAGCGCCTCGTCGGCAAGCAGCAGGCGCGGATTCATCGCCAGCGCGCGCGCCAGCGCGATTCGCTGGCGCTGGCCCCCGGAAAACGCTGCCGGGCGGCGGTTCATCTGCCGCGGATCCAGACCGACGCGGCTCAGGAGCGCGGCCACGCGGGCCTTCTGTTCCGGGCGGCTGCAGAGCCGGTGGGTCCGGATGGGTTCGGCGACGATGCGTTCCACCGGCCATCGGGGATTGAGACTGGAATACGGGTCCTGGAACACCATTTGCAGATGGCGCGCGCGGCCCGCCGCGCTTGGCGAATCGTCCCCGAGAGACGGAAAACTCAGTTGCTCGGGCGCTGCCCGGATGACTCCGGCGAGCGCGCGGGCGATCGTGGTCTTGCCCGATCCGGACTCTCCGACCAGGCACACGGTCTCGTTGGCGTGAACGGCGAAATCCACGTTCTCCACCGCCGCCTGCGCGGCGCCCCGGTAGCGGACCGTAAGGCCGCGTACGGCGGCCAGGGCTTCTCGCGTTTGCCGGCGCCTGCTGCGCGCCGGAGCGGATGTGCGCCTGCCGGGCAGTGCGTCCAGCAGCGAGCGGGTGTACTCGTGGCGGGGGTTCGAGAACAGTTCGCGGGCCGGCCCGTGTTCCACCACCCGGCCCCCTTGCATGACGTACAGACGGTCGCAAAAACCCGCGGCCAGCGCCAGGTCGTGGGTGATCATCAGCAGCGTGTGACGCCTTGCGCGGCGTTTGAGCAGATCAAGGACTCGTGACTGTACCGCGGCGTCCAGCGCCGTCGTGGGTTCGTCGGCGATCAGCAGCGGCGGACGGTTGATGAGCGCCAGCGCGATCATGATGCGTTGCCTCTGACCGCCCGAGAACTGGTGCGGGTACGCGCGCAAGGCCGACTCCGGATCGGGAAGTTCGACCGAGCGCAGGGCTTCGGTTGCTCTCGTCCGCGCCTCACTCCGGGACAGACCCGAATGGCGCATCGCGCTCTCGATCAGCGCGGAACCGATCCGGCGGACCGGATTGAGCGACGCCGACGGGTCCTGAAACACGAATCCGGCGAGCCGGCCGCGCAATGGCCGCAAAGCTTCCTCGTCGAGCTGCGTCAGTTCCTGGCCTCTGACGAAGACCTTCCCGTTGGCGATGCGTCCGGGCGCGGGCACCAGGCCAAGAATGGACAGCGTCGCCAGCGTCTTGCCGGCGCCGGATTCGCCCACCAGCCCCACGATTTCCCCCTCGGCCGCATCCAGCGACACGTCGTGCAGCACCCTGCCGCCGCGCGGAAAATCCACGCACAGTCCGCGTATACGCAGCAGGGGAGCGGACGCGTTCATCGTCGGGCGCGGTCCAGTGCGCTCAGGCCGTCTCCCAACAGGTGAATGGACACGACCAGCAGGGCGATGGCGGTGGCCGGCGCGGCCATGAGCCAGGGAGCGACGATCAGGAAGTCGCGCGATTCCTGCAGCAGCGCCCCCCAGGTTGGAACGCCCAGCGGCGCTCCCAGACCCAGGAAGGACAGTGCGCTCTCCGCGACCAGCATGTCGGCGAAATGAAAGGTGAAGACCACCGCCAGCACCGGGCGCAGCCCCGGCAGCAAATGGCCCAGCAGGATGCGCGGCGTGCTCACCGCCATGATCCGGGCCGCCGTCACGTAGTCCTGGGCCAGCAGGCGCAGGCTCTCGGCGTAGACCACGCGGGCGAACACGGGCCAGCTCAACAGCCCCAGCGTGATGCTGAGCGGCCAGAATCCCCGGCCGGCCACCGCCACGATGATGATCGCCGCCACCAGCCCCGGAAACGACAGCGTGGCGTCGACGAGCTGGTTGATGATCGTGCGGGGATAGCCTTGGTAATGCGCCGCGCACATGCCCAGCGTGCCGCCGATCAGCAGCGCCAGGATGCAGGAAACGGTTGCGACGCCCACCGACCAGGGAAGACCCGACAGTACCCGCGACCAAAGGTCCCGGCCCAGGTTGTCGGTCCCCAGCAAATGGCCCGCCGTGCCTGCCGGAGAGAAGCGCTCGGTCAGGTCGCCCAATTGCGGGTCGTGCGTCTGCAGCAGTCCGCTCAGCGCGAGCAGCAGCACCCAGCCGAGCAGCGCCGCGGCGCCCAGGGCCAGTTGGGGCGACGCCTTGAGCGGCGCCAGCAGCCGGGTCAGCACGCCAATCATTGGGTTGCCGGCCTGAGCCTTGGATCGATCAGGCGCAACAGGGCGTCCGCCAGGCCGTTGACCGCGAACACCAGCACCGCGACGACAAAGCAGATCGCCTGAAGCACCGGAAAGTCCAGGTTCTGGGCCGAATACAGCAGCAACAGGCCGATGCCCGGCCACAGGAACAGGGTTTCGATCAGCACGACGCCGGATACAAGGAAGGCGAACTGGGTGCCGATCAGCGCGACTGCCGCCGGCAGGGCGGCCGGCAGCGCCTCCCGCCAGAGGATGAACCGCATCGAGGCGCCGTTGGCGCGGGCGGTGCGAATGTAGTCCTCCTGCATCGCCTCGGCGACGCCCGCGCTCACCACGCGGCACAGTTTTGGCGCGAGGAAGAATCCCAGCGAAATACTCGGCAGGATCCAGGCGGCAGGCTGGGAGTAACCGAGCGAGGGCAACCAGCCGAGACGCACCACGAACAGCTGGATCAGGACCAGCGCCATGACGAAGCCGGGGATGCCCTGGGCCACGGCGGTCAGCGCGGCGCCCACTCGGCGCGAAGCGGCCTCGGGACGCTGGCCGATCCAGACGCCGGCAGGCACGGCCGTAACCAGAGTCAACGCCATGCTGAGCACCGCCATCAGCAATGTGCCCGGAAGTTGTTCCAGCGCCATGTCCAGGGCCGGCTGCCCGGTAAAGATCGAGACCCCGAAGTCGAGCTGCGCCATGCGCCCGAGCTGCACCAGGTAGCGTTGCCAGGCCGGGAGGTCGAGGCCGTATTCGGCGCGGATCCGTTCCAGCAGTTCCGGCGTCGGGTCCTCGCCGGCCAGCATCAGGGCGGGATCGCCGGCCAGGCCAAGCGCTACGAACAGCAGCGCGTTCACGCCCAGCAACAGGATCAGCAGCCGCGCGGCGCGCTGGGCCAGGCCGGCCAACATCATTCGGCCCGCTCTACCCGGTAGAGTTCCGGCGCGCGGGTGCGCACGCGGAAGCCGCTCAAGCCCGGCGCAACCACCCACATGTGGCCGTATTCCAGCAGCAGCAGGCTGGCGGCGCGCTCGCGAAACTCGACAGCCAGTTCCTGCAGCAGGGCCTCCCTTCGCCCGGTGTCCATTTCGCGGCCTGCGGCAACGAGTCCCGCCCTGAGCGTTTCGTCGCAGAAGAACGGGCGGGTCTTCAGGCAGGAGTATTGCTCCATGGGACGCAGTGCGTCGTTATGCGGCGCCGTGTTCCAGGCCATCGTAAACAGTTCGGTGCGCCATGCGCCCTGGAAGAACTGGCGGATCCAGTCGGAGAACAGCACCCGCCGGAATGCCATGTCAACACCGACCGCCGCCAGGTCCTGCTGCAGCTTGGCGAAGATTTCCAGATCGTTGGGATAGGTGCCGGTCACGACCTGCACCGTCGTCGAGAAACCCTGCGGGTAGCCCGCTTCGGCGAGCAGCGCCCGGGCCTTGTCAGGATCGTGGGGATAGGGCTTGATCCGCGGGTTGTGGCCGAACACGTTGGGCGCCGATCCCTGGCTGGCCGGCGGCGCAAAGCCCTGAAGGATGTCTTCCGAGAGGGCCTTTCGATCAATGGCGTAATTGAGCGCCTGGCGCACGCGCACGTCTGCGATCGGCGCGTCGGGGTGCCCGGTCACGTCGAAGGCAAAGGCCAGAATCTGACGCAGGATATCGGCGTGGACGGTAAACCCGCGGTCGCGAAAAATGTCCAGTTGCTCCGGGCGCAAGGACATGATGATGTCCAGTTGGCCTGACAGGGCCGCCTGCAAACGGGAAGCGTGGTCGCGCAGGGGATACATCTCCACCCGGGAAATTCCGGGTGGCCGCCAGGCATACCGGTTGGCCGTGAGCACTACCGCGCCGTCGCGGTTCTGCCAGTCCTGCAGCAGGTAGGAACCCGTGCCCACCGGGGTGCGCGAAAAGCCCTGCCGGCCCATTTCGCGCCAGGCTTGCGGTTCGACCATCATCGCGGAGGTCAGCCGGTTGGGCAGTACCGGGTCCGGCTCCCAGGTGGTGAAGATCAGCGTGCGCGCGTCGGGCGCCTCGACCTCGCTGACCCGGCGCATTTCCCAGCCCACGACCGTGGCCCGGCCCTCGTCGCTGATCAGCCAGTCGAAAACCTCCTTTGCCGAAAAGGCGTTGAATGGCCGGCCGTTGGCATAGCGTACGCCTTCGCGCAGCACGAAACGCCAGGTGTTGGGGCCCAGGTTCTCGAAACTCTCGGCCAGCAGCGGAACGATCCGTCCTTCATCGTCGCTCTCGGTGAGCGGGTCGAAGATCTGGCGCCAGACCCAGTCCCCGGGGACGCCCAGGGTCCGAAACGGATCTCCGTAGCTGGCCGGCATCAGCGTGATTGCCACGCGTAACGGCGTCTCGTCCGCGTATGCCCGCGGCGCGCCGCCGGCTCCCGCAAACGCAAGAATCACGCACGAACAAAGCGCGGTTCCGGCAAGGCGCAACTTTCGGGCGTGTGGTTTCAGGGGATTTGCCAACCTGTCTCTCGCGGGACCGCTTGAGCGGCGTAGTCTATTATGGGCTTTCCGCGATTCGGAGAGGGACGCCGATGCAAAAACCCTTGCCTGAAACGGCACTGGAGCCGGGAACCGCGGCCGGCGTTTCGCGCCGCCTGTTTCTTGGCGCGGTCGCGGCCGGGTCTGCCGGGGTGCTGGTGGGCGGCGGGGCGTCCAGGGCCGCGGCCCGGGCATCGATCGCCTCAATCGAGGAAACGAACGCCCAGGCGCTTCCGGAAGAGGATTTCTGGTCGAAAGTGCGCGGCGAGTTCCTGATCTCGGAAGAGTTGGCCTACATGAACAGCGGTACGCTCGGTCCGATGCCCAAGCCCGTGTATTACGCCGTGGTGGACGGCTACCGGGCGCTGGCGACCGATCCGGGCCGCGAGAACGCGCGCCAGATGAAGGCCCAGGACGAATTGCGGCAGGAACTGGCCGATTTCGTCAACGCCGACGCCGGCGAGGTGGCATTGACCCGGAATACGACCGAGGGCATGAGTTTCATCGCCAACGGTCTCGACCTAAAGGCCGGCGACGAGGTGCTGTGCACCTTTCATGAGCACCCCGGCGGGCTGGAGCCCTGGAAAATAAAGGCGAAACGCTACGGCGTGGTCGTAAAGGAGCTGCCGTTTCCGGTTCCACCCTCGGACCCGTCCGAAATCCTGAACCGCTTCGAGGACGCCATCACTCCCCGCACCCGCGTGATCAGCGTCAGTCACGTTACCTTTCCTACCGGCTGTGTGCTGCCGGTGAAGGAACTGGCGGCCCTGGCCCGGTCACGCGGCATCCTTACGCTGGCCGATGGCGCGCATGCGATCGGGATGCTGGACCTGGACATGCAGGACCTGGGCGTCGACTTCTATGCGTCCAGTCCCTACAAGTGGGCGGGCGCGCCGGTCGGGACCGGCTTTCTGTACTTGCGGCGCGAGTCGCAGGAGCGGGTCTGGCCGACAGTGGCTACGACGGGCTGGGACGACGAGGAGACCGGCGCCAGGCGCTACGACCGCCTGAGCCAGCGCGCCGGTCCGCTGCTGCTGGCGACGATGACGGCGCTGGAGTTTCAGAACGCCATCGGTCGCGCGCGTATAGAGCAACGCATCATGTCGCTGGCCGCCAGGCTGCGGGAAAGGCTCGGGGAAATTGCGGGAGTGACGCTGTACGCCTCGGATGATCGGGAACTCTGTTCCGGATTAACCGGGTTCACCCTGGAGGGCTTCGGCCGGACGGAGGTCGTTGAGACCTTGTGGCGGCGCAACCGTGTGTGGGTGCGGGAAATCGATTACGCCCTGAGTACGGTGCGCGCCTCGACCCACCATTTCAATACCGAGGACCAGGTGGACCGCCTGGCCGAGGGAATTCACGACATTTTCAAGGAGGGCACGCTATGACGAAGCCCGATCCCTATCGCATCGAACGCCGGGACTTCTTCGCCGGGATTGCCGGCGGGGCCGCTTTTGCGCTGGGCGCCGGCATGCTGGGGGCGCATAAGGCGCACGCCAACTGGGGGCTGATCGCTCCCGGACCGGTCCCGGGCGAGGACTTCGACGGGCGCAGCCTGGTCAACAGGCCGCGCGCCTACGAGGTGATGGAACAGGAGGGCATCGACGGGATCGTCGCGCTCAACCCGGTCAATGTGTTCTACCTCGGCAATTACTTTTCCTACGAGGTGCAGAAGCTCAGGGCCATTCCCAGTTTCGCGGTCATGCCCCGGGACCCCGGCAAACCGTCCTTCCTGGTGGTCGCTTCCACGGACTTGTGGTTCATCGCCAACGCCGAGCGGGAATACCCCGAGATCATTCCGTACAGCGCGCCGGTGGCGTGGGAAAAGTACCGGGACCCGGAAACCTGGAACCAGCAGCCGGAATCGCGCGGCGGCATTCGCCGTCCGATCCGCGAAGAGAGCCTGACGGACATTGAACGCGGCTGGGTGGAGATGGAGCGCCGCTACGAGAACCGCAAGGCGGCCACCCCGGAATGGGCGCTGATTCGCGCGCTGGAGGAAGCGGGGCTGGCGAAGGGCCGGGTCGCGGTGGACGACATGAGCATCGCCCACATTCTGTCCAGCCTGGGCCAGGACAGGATCACCTGCGTTCCCGGCGACAACACCTTCCGCAAGATCCGGATGATCAAGTCCGACGTGGAACTGGTGCATATGCGCGCCGCGGCGCGGGCCAACCAGGACGCCTGCATGGCGATGCTTGGGCAAGTCGAAGCGGGGATGACGAAGGCGGACATGGACCAGTTGTTCCTGCAGGAAGCGGCCAAGCGCGGCGCGAAGGCGATCTGGATCGCGATGGGCACGATCGGCGGATTCGCCGACGGCGAGGTCGTGCCGGGACGCCCGATGATGGTCGATGCGGTGTGCCAGATCAACTACTACCACGGCGATTTCGGCCGCACCTGGTGCCTGGGCGAACCGCGCAAGGACGTTCTCGACCGGGTCGGCATCATCCGCAAGGGCTATGAGGCGGCGCTGGACGTGATTCGTCCGGGCCTGAAGTACTCGGAATTGCGGGCGCACGCGGGCGAGGCCATGAACAAGGCGAACGCCGCGCTGGCCAAAGCCACCTTAGGCGCCTCGCCGCATTCCGTGGGACTGCAGCATACGGACCAGCCGTACCGTGACGGTTTGCCGTTCATGGTTGCGGACGACCTGACGTTCCGCGAGAACATGACGCTGACCATCGACATGCCGTCTCTGGAGATGGGCTGGGGCGGCGCGCACCTGGAAGATCTGATCGTCGTTACGAAGGACGGTTTCGAGCCGCTGGCGACGATGGACGACCCCCTGGTCGTGATCTAGCAATCCGGGGAATCAGCCCGGGGAGTTGGCTTCCTGGCGGCGCACGATTTCGGTGAGAGTGCGAAAGTCGGTCTTGCCGCTTCCCATGGCGGGGAACTCCTTCACCACGACGTATTTTTTCGGGAGCGCCAGGTTGGGCAGTTGCTCCCTGAGTTTCGCGGCCACGTCCTTTTCATCGATCGGCTTGCTGGTGACGGCAATGATTCGCGAACCTCGCCTTGCATCGGGCAATTCCACGGCGCAACACTCCACGTCTTCCCCGGTCACCGCCTTGAGTGCCTCTTCCACGTTCACCAGGGAGATCATCTCGCCGCCTATCTTGACGAATCGCTTGAGACGGCCCTTGTGCCAAAGATAGCCATCCTCATCGAGAACCCCGAGATCGCCGGTGTCATACCAGCCTGACTTCAATCGCAGATGGGACTCCGCCATGTCATTCAGGTAACCGGACATGACCCCTGCGCCTTTCACCATGATCTTGCCGATCTCGCCGGGCGCACAGTCCTCCCCGCTGTCGATGTTCTCGATTCGTACCCGGGTGCCGGGTATCGGCACGCCGATGCTGCCGGGGCGATTTCCGTCCCTTGGGTTCACCGAGATAACCGGTGAAGTCTCGGTTGTGCCGTAACCTTCGAAAATCTCCAGTTGTTGCTTCTCTCGGTAGAGTTGCCTTAAGGAATCGGGACACTTGTCGGCGCCCGCAACGGTCAGTTTCACACTGGCGAAATCTCCCGGCCGGGACTGCCTTGCATATCCTTCCAGGAACAATGGAGTGCCGACAAGCAGTTGGGGTTTATCTTCCTTGATGAGCCGGGCGATGACCTTGAAATCAAGAGGGTTGGGATAGGTAATGGCCGTCATTCCCAGACACAGGGGAGTCCAGAGATGGATGGTCAGGCCAAACACATGAAAGTAGGGAAGCACGGCCAACATGTGATCCATCCCGTGGATGTCCATCATGTCGGAAAATGAATCTATGTTGGACAGGATGTTTCGCTGAGTAAGCTGGACCCCCTTGGGGTCTTTCTCGCTGCCGCTGGTAAACAGAATCACGGCGGGACTGTCCAGGTTCCCGCTGCCCGTAATGCGCTTCAGCCGCCCCGGCGGCAGCCTGGACTTGAGAAACGCCAGCAGCTTTTCGTAGCGGCCCAGTCCGGCCATGATGTCCTCCATGAACACCATGTCCGGCAGTTCCTCGCAGCCGACCCGTTCCACCAACGCGCGGGCAGTCACGACAGTTCGGAAATCGCATTGGGCTTGTGCGTACGCGCAGTTTTTCGCGGCGCCGGTCGAATAATTGATCATGACGGGCGTCAACCCGCCCATCAGCGCACCCACGACAGCCAGGGCCCCGCCCGACGAAGTGGGCAACATGATTCCGATGCGGCCTCGCTCCATTTTCCGGAAGCGCCGCGCCAGAACCAGCGCGCCGAGGAGGGCCCGCGAGTAGGTCACATCCCGATGGAGGGCCCTGTCCCTGATGGCCACCTTGTTCGGGTGTTTCCGGGCCCTCTCGATGAATCGGTGTTGCAGCATGACCGGAGTGTATTCCAGCTTGCATTTCGCTTGAATAAGCGCTGCGGTCGGAAAGGTGGGCAGACGGGCCGTAACCGTCTATAATCCCGCGCCGTCAAGGGTTGGAGTTGTTCGTGTCCATTGGTGTGTTCGAGGCCGCGCGGCCGGTAATAAAGGGGTTGATTATTGCCGTGCTGGCGATCATCGGCGCCTACATCGGACATTGGGTGCACGGCGCCACGCTGAACGACTACACGCCGGTCCAGCCGATCGAATTCAGCCACGAGGTTCACGCCGGCGAAAACGAGATTCCCTGCGAGTACTGCCATTCCTGGGCCGGCCGTTCGGCGACGGCGGGCGTGCCCAGCGTCGAGACCTGCGTAGGTTGTCACAAAGGCCTGACCGAGGTCCGCGACAAGCCCGATGTCGTGAAGCTCTTCGACTACTGGGAGCGCGGAGAAGGCATCCCCTGGGTCAAGGTCCACGACACTCCGGATTTCGTCCATTTCCGTCACAAGCCGCATATCCGCGGCGGCGTTGAATGCCAGACCTGCCACGGGCCGGTGGAGGAAATGGCACGCGTTACGCGGCGCGTCGATCTGAACGAAAACCTTCGCATGCCCTGGTGCATCGACTGCCACACCGAGGAAGACGTGGCCAACGGTCGCGACTGCCTCACCTGCCACTACTGACGCCATGCTGAGCCGCAGGGACATATTCAAGTACCTGGCCGGCGGCGGCGTCGGCGTCGGGACCGGCCTTCTGCTGGGCGAGGTGAACCAGCGGCCGCTGGAAACGCTGCTCTCGACGCATATTCCGCCCGAGGATTTCTCCCCGGGCATGGACACCTGGTACAACACGCTGTGCCGCATGTGCCAGGCCGGCTGCGGCATTTCGGTGCGGGTGAGGGAAGGCCGGGCCAAGAAGATCGAGGGCAACCCCAACCATCCCGTGAGCCGGGGCGGCACCTGCGCGCTGGGTCAGGCCGGCCTCAACGCCCTCTACAACCCCGACCGGCTGCGCTCGCCCATGCGGTCCGACGGGGAAGGCGGCTTCGTGGAATCTTCCTGGGACGAAGCGCTCGATGCCATTGCGCCGCGCCTGGGAGCAATGCAGTCCGCGGGAATGGGCGGCCGCACCTGGATCCTCACCGGCGGCTTGCTCAGTTCCGGCGAGGAGGCGCTGGACAAGTTCCGGGAAGCGTTGGGCGCGAACGTGCTGCGTCTCGGCCTGGACACCCCGGCAACCGAGTTGGCGGCCGCGAAGGCGATGTACGGCTTCAGCGGCTTTCCGCACTACGATATTGCGAAGGCCGACCTGGTCGTATCCTTCGGCGCCGACTTCCTCGGCGCATGGCGCTCGCCGGTGGGCTATGCAAAGGCCTACGGCGAGTTTCGCCAGGGCGGCGACGGACATCGCGGATACCTCGTGCAGGTTGAACCGCGCATGTCGCTGACCGGAGCCAATGCGGACGAATGGCTGCCCGCGCGGCCGGGCACCGAAGGCACGCTGGCGCTGGCGCTGGCCGCGGACCTGCTTGGCCGGCGCGGTCCGGATGCCGCACCGGCAGGCTGGGAAGGCCTGGCCGGCGCCCCGAGCCTTGAAGAGGCCGCGGCGCTGGCGGACCTGCCCGCTGGGCGATTGCACGCTCTGGCCGAGCGGCTGGCGGCCGCGAAGACACCCCTGGTCCTGGGCGGCGGTGCGGCGGGCGCCGGCGCGAACGCGACCGAAGCGCTGACCTGCGTGGCGTCACTGAACCGGATCCTGGGCGCCGCCGGGACCACCGTCAGGCCCAACCTGGCGCACGCGCCCCGCTATTCCACGCTGAGCGAAATCGAGGAATTCGTTGCCAAGGCGGCCAACGGCGAGGTGTCGCTGGTGATCGTGGCGGGCGTGGACCCGCTGCACGACCTGCCGGACTCCCTCGGTTTGCGCGGCGCGCTGGACAGGGCCGAGCTGGTTGTGGCGCTGGACAGCTTTCCCAGCGACACGGCCAGCGAGTCAGACTGGATCCTGGCTGCGGACACCTTTTTCGAGACCTGGGACGACGACATTTCACTTCCCGGAAGCGGAAGACTGTCGGTTACATTGCAGCAGCCGGTGCAGAAGCGTCTCTACGACACCCTGTCGGTTACCGATATCGTCCTTCAGCTTGCGCAACGTTCCGGCGGGGCGCTGGCCGAGGCCCTGCCGTATGAGGATGCCGAAGCCTATACCCGCTCCGAATGGGCGACTGCATGGGCCAACCTTGGCATTCAGGACGATTTCGAAGCCGGTTTCCGGCAGGTGCAGCAGCAGGGCGTCTGGGTCGCCGATCTTGCGGAAGGAATGGCCGACCAGTTCTCGGCCGAGGCAACGGCGCCCGCAGCGCCGTCCGAAGCGCAGTTTGCGGGGGATGCATCCGAGTATCCCTTCGTGCTGCACCCCTTTCAGACGCCGGGATTGCGCGAGGGCAAGGGCGCCAGGCTGCCCTGGATACAGGAACTGCCGGACCCGCAGACCGGCGTTGCCTACGGAAGCTGGGTCGAAGTCAACCCGGCTACCGCGGATGAGCTGGACTTGAAGGACGGCGACGTAGTGGAAGTGAGTTCGCAGACCGGATCGGTGACCTCGCCGGTACTCCGGTATCCGGGCGTGCGACCCGACGTGATCGCCATGCCGCTGGGGCAGGGGCACCAGGCCAACGGGCGCTACGCGCAGGGGCGTGGGGTGAACCCGGCCTCGCTGCTCGCAGCCCTGAGCGACGGGTCCACGGGAGCGCTGGCCTGGGCCGCCACCCGCGTGGCGTTGCGCAAGACCGGCGAGCGCGTGCGCCTGACGAAGACCAGCGGCGAAAGCCGCACGCTGGGCAGGCAGATTCTCGGACCGGACGACGAGCACTAGGACGATGAGCACCATAAGGGACAAACTGCGCGAGTACCGCACCGCCGGCTACTACACGGAATTCGAATACCACTGGACCATGGCCGTGGACCTGGACCGCTGCACCGGCTGCGAAGCCTGCGTAGTGGCCTGCCAGGCGGAGAACAACCTGCCCATCGTGGGCGAAAAGCGGATGCGCCAGGGCCGCGAGATGAAATGGATTCGCATCGAGCGCTACTGGGACGACAGTGAATACCCGAACGCGCGGCTGAACTTCATCCCGATGCTGTGCCAGCACTGCGACGAGGCGCCCTGCGAGATCGCCTGCCCGGTGTTCGCCACCTATCACAACCAGGACGGCCTCAACGCGCAGGTCTACAACCGCTGTATCGGGACCCGGACCTGCGCCGTCTACTGCCCCTACGAGGTGCGTTTCTTCAACTGGTTCACCTACACCTGGGACGAGCCGCTGGAACAGCAACTGAACCCGGACGTAACCGTGCGCGAGAAGGGCGTGATGGAAAAGTGCACGTTTTGCGTGCAGCGCATCAACCGCGCAAAGGACCTGGCGCGCGACGAGGACCGCCGGGTGGCCGACGGCGAGGCCCAGCCGGCCTGCGCCCAGGCCTGCCCGACCGACGCGATCGTGTTCGGCGACCGCAACGACACGGACAGCGCCGTTTCGCGCAAGCTTGAGGACCCGCGGGCCTACGAGGTGCTGAAGGAGCTGAATACCCATCCCAGCGTCGTCTACCTCAAGAACGCGCGCGCGCCGCTGGCGGGTGAGGAAGATGACGGCCATCACGGCGACGAGTCCGAAAGCCACGCAAGCCCGGTCATGTGGCCGGACGAATCGAGCGAGGCGGTGGCCTGACCATGTCCGCGACCCGGGAACTGATGTTCGACCATGGCCAGCCGAGTTACTCGGAGGTCAACACCGACATCATCAATGCGCTCACCACAACCACCTGGCGCTACTGGGTAACGCTCGGCATATCCGCCGGCGCGGCGCTGCTTTTCTTTGTCGCGCCGTGGATCTACCAGATCATTGTGGGCGTGGGTGCCGCGGGCATGAACCGCAACGCGATGTGGGGCACCTACCTGTCCAACTTCATCTTCTGGATCGGGCTTAGCCACTCGGGGACCCTGCTGTCCGCGGTGCTGCATATCACCCAGTCGGACTGGCGCAAGTCGATCTACCGAAGCGCGGAGGCGATGACGCTGTTCTCGCTGATGACCGCGGCCATGTTCGTGATGGTGCACGTGGGGCGGGTGTGGTTCGTGCACTGGACCTTCCCGTTTCCCAATCCCATGGAGCTGTGGCCGAACTTCCGCTCGCCGCTGATGTTCGACGTCATGGCTATCGTCACCTACCTCACGGCCAGCAGCGTGTTCATCTACATGGGCTCGCTGCCGGATTTCGCCGCGGTGCGCGACCGCTCCACCGGCCTGCGCCGCAAGGTATACGCGGTCATGTGCTTCGGCTGGCGCGGAACGGCGCATGAATGGCACACGCTGGGCTGGGCCTACACCTTCTTTGCCGTGCTCGTGATCCCGCTGGCGGTATCGGTGCACTCCATCGTGTCCTGGGACTTCGCTATGTCCACGGTGCCCGGCCTGCATCACACCATTTTTGCGCCCTATTTCGTCTGCGGCGCAATTTACTCCGGCACGGCGGGGATCGTGACCGTAATGTGGATGCTGCGGAAATTCATGGGTTTCGGCCGCTACATCGGGCAGTTGCACATCGACAACCTCTCCAAGCTGCTGCTGGTGCTTTCGCTGATCTGGACGTACATCAACATTTGCGAGAACTTCAGCGGCTGGTACAGCGGCACGAGCTTCGAATACGAAGCAATCCTCTACAGGATCTGGGAGGGCCCGTTCTGGTGGCTGTACTGGGAGATGATCCTGTTCTGCGCCGTGGTCCCGCTGGTGCTGTTCTCGCGCCGCATCCGGACCAACTGGAACGTGATGCTGGTGATCTCCATCCTGATCAATATCGGCATGCTGACGGAGCGCTTCGTGATCGTCGCCAGTTCGCTGCCGCGCAAGTTCCTGCCCGACGTGTTCGGGACCTATTTCCCGAGCCTGGTCGAGATTTCCATCACGGTCGGCTCGTTTGCCATCTTCACGACGCTGTTCCTGCTGTTCGTGAAGATATTCCCGGCCGTTTCCATCTACGAGGTCAAGGAGACGCTCAACCCGTTGCGCAAGAGGGAGGCCCACTCATGACGCTGCTGGCCTCCTTCGCGCATGAAGACGCCGCGCTGGACGCCGCCCGGGCGCTGCGCGAGAAGGGCGTTGACGGTGTGGACCTGTATTCTCCGATCCCGTTGCACGGGGCCGAGGAAGCGCTGGGACTGGGCAAGTCCATGGTGCGGGTGTTTGCGCTGCTCGGGGGCATTCTGGGCGCGATCGGCGGATTCACGCTGTGCGTGTGGACCGCCACGCGCTTCATCCTGCCGACTGCGGGCCGGGCCGTGATCGCGCTGCCGCCGTACCTACTGATCACCTACGAGAGCACGATCCTGCTGGGCACGCTGATGACGCTGCTTGGCTTTTTCGTGGTGGGACGCTTGCCGGCTTGGCGGGACCGCACCTACCGGGCGTCCAGCAACGTGGACCGCTTCGTGATTTCGGTTGCGGGGCCCGGCGCGCCCGAGGCCGAGGAGATTCTGCGCGCAGCGGGCGCGGAGTCGATCGAGCGGGAGCAGTCGGAATGAGCCGCGTCGCTCCCGCCCTGCTCGCAGCCGCGCTGGTCGTGCCGGGCGTTGCCGGCGCGTTGCCGTGGAACGACGACATGAAGGACCAGGTGAGCGTCAAGACGCAGGAAACGACGGTGGAGCTGCCGGCGGAGTCGGTGCCGTCCGACGGCGGCGAACTGGACGGGCCGGCCGACCTGGCGGAACTGGTGCGGGCGCGGCTGAAGGCCGGCGAAGAACTGAGCAACCCGCTTGCCGCGGAGGATGCCGACGATGTCCGCGCGGCGGAGATGTACGACATTTACTGCCGCGTATGCCATGGCGTCGCGGGCGCCGGCGACGGCAGCGTGGGGCTCAAGTACAACCCGCAGCCCATGGACCTCACCTTGCCCTACGTGCAGCAGCAGACCGACGGCCAGCTCTACTACACGATCACGCACGGCGGCGTGATCATGCCCAGCTACCGGTTTGCGATGTCGCAGGACGACCGCTGGCGAATCGTGCAGTACCTTCGCACCGGCCTGCTTGAGGAAGCCGCGAAAGTGGCGGCCGCCGAGGCCGAGTCCGGCGGCGAGACGGCGGCGGAATGAGCGTCAACGGCGGCACGGGTGCGCTGGGCGCGAAGGCGTTCATGGCCACGATCGGTTTTCTCGCGGGCATCGCGGCCGTTTCCTTCGCGCTTCTCTGGATGGACGGCGCCGACAGCGATTTTCCCTGGGGATTCGCGCTGGTCATGTGGATGTTCGTGCTGGGACTGAGCCAGGCGGGCATCTGTTTTACCGCGGTCATGCGCCTGTGCAAGGCGGAATTTTCGGGAGTCTTCTACCGCCTCGGCGAAGTGATGACGCTGGCCTTCCTGCCGTTCGCCTTTATCGGCTTCGCCCTGATCTTCTCCTGCGGGCGTGAGTCCCTGTTCTACTGGCTGCAGGAAGGCGACCACGGACAATTGAGTCCGTGGCTGAACGAGAACCTGCTGCTGTGGCGCAACCTTGTTGCGTTGTCGGCCTTCTACGTGCTGTCCGTGCTGTATTTCCTCTGGGGCCTGCTGCCGGACGTCCGCGACGAACTGGCCGAAAGCGGCAATCCCGTGTGCCGCGCCTGCTGGCGGTGGCTGGCGTCGTGGCGCCGGCGGGTAAGCCTGTTCAAGCTGCAGCGGCGCCTGTATTTCTCGTCCTTCTTCATCCTGTTCTTCTACGTCATGTCGAACTCCTTCATCGCCTGGGACTTCGGGATGACGCTGATCTCGCACTACCACAGCAGCGTTTATCCCCTCTACTACATCCAGGGCATCAACCTGGCCGGGTCGGCGGCGATCCTCCTGATGAGCGCTGTGCTCTGGCGTAGCGAGGGCCTGAAGGACTGGTTCGACGCGGGCCGTCTCAAGCAGATGGGCATCCTGATCACGTCCTTCAGCCTGTTGTGGCTCTACATGTTCTGGGCCCAGTTCTTCGTGTCCTGGTTCGGCAACCTGGATTACGAGTACGGCGTGATTTCGCTGCAGATGTACGGGCACTACCAGCCATTTTTCTGGGTCATGGTCAGCTGCATGTTCTTCGCCCCCCTGCTGTGCGGAATCGCGGCCTGGGTCAAGCGCACCTGGCCGGCCATGCTGGTGCTTTCCGGATTGATCGTCGTGGGTTTCTGGATCAACCGCTACCTCAACGTCCTGCCGATACTGGAACCCGAGCATGTGCCGTTCGCCGACGCCAGGGAGTGGTTCATTGCGATTTCGGCGCTGGCCTCCTGGTTCTTCCTGGTCCTCGTGATGTTCCGCAGCATGCCGATGATCTCCGCCTGGCAGCTCAGCCACTACGCGACCGAAGAGCAACTCGAAGCCGCCTCCTGAGGTCGGAGGGCGTCCCGCCCTCGCGCGAAAAGCCTGACTGCCACGAGAGGGCGAGAAGCCGCGAGGGTCACGCCCTGGCTCCCCGGGAGTCAGGAAAGGCTTCGGATCAGGTCTTCGATTTCGTCGTCGGTCGGCGTTGAAGCGGTCGCCGGCGGCGCGCCGGAGACCCGCGCTTCGACGCTATCGCCCATCGCGGCCAGCCGGGCCTTTCGGGCGCGAAATCGCCGCTGAGCGGTCTTTCCCAGGCGCCGCAGCTTGTCGCGGCGCATGCCTTCATCCTCATCATCGGCGGGCGCGCCGGGGAAGCGCGGTTCGATGGCGATGCAGTCCACGGGGCAGGGCGGCAGGCACAAGCCGCAGCCCACGCACTCGTCGTGAATGATCGTATGAGTGAAATTGCGGCTGCCGATGATGGCATCCACCGGACAGGCCGGAAGGCAGCGTGCGCAGCCCACGCATAGCGCTTCGTCGATTCGCGCTACCGAGGGCTGCATGGAGACCCGCGCTTCGGCGCTAGCGCACGCGCATGCCCGGTTCCGCGCCTTCGTCTGGAGAAAGCAGGAACACCCGCGACTCGCCCTCGCCCGCGGCCAGCACCATGCCTTCCGACACGCCGAAACGCATCTTGCGCGGCTTCAGGTTCGCCACCAGCACCACCTTGCGTCCCACCAGGATCGAAGGCGCGTAGGCGCCGGCAATTCCGGCGAAAACGGTGCGGCCCTTGCCGCCGTCGTCCAGCGTCAGGCGCAACAGCCGGTTGGCGCCCGCCACGCGCTCCGACTTGACGATCTTCGCCACCCGCAGGTCGGTGCGCAGGAATTCGTCTATGTCGATGGGTTCGGAATGTTCGACTTCGGCGGCGGCCTGTCCGCGATTGGTTTCGACCAGCGCCTTGAGCGTCTTGAGCGATATTCGGCCCGCCAGCGGCTTGAATGCGGCAATCGATTCGCCAAGCAGCGGCTCGTCCACCTCATTCCAGTTCAGTTCGGAGCGCAGGAAGGCCTCGGCCTTCCCGGAGATGTCCGGAAGAACCGGCGCGATATAGGTCATGAGCACCCGGAACAGGTTGATTCCCTGCGTGACGATCGCCTGCAATTCATCCTGCCTGTCTGCATCCTTGGCCAGTTCCCAGGGCTTGCGCTCGTTGATCCAGACGTTGGCGCGGTCGGCCAGGGCCATGATCGCCCGCATGGCCTTGCCGTAGGAACGGGATTCGTAGTGTTCGCCGATCTGCTCCCGCTGCGCTGCGAATTCCTCGTACAGGGCCGGGTCGTGCAGGCGTGGTCCGAGACGGTTGTCGAACCCGCGCTGCACGAAGCTGGCGCAGCGGCTGGCGATGTTCACCAGCTTGCCCACCAGATCGGAATTGATCCGCGCGGCGAAATCCTCCAGTTGCAGGTCGATGTCGTCCAGACCGGAACCCAGTTTCGCCGCGTAGTAATAGCGCAGATACTCGGGATCCAGGCCGGCCGCCAGGTAGTCGGCCGCGGTAATGAAGGTGCCCTTGGACTTGGACATCTTCAGTCCGTCCACGGTAAGGAAGCCGTGCACGAAAACGCCGCTGGGCGTGCGCATGCCCGCGCCCAGCAGGACCGCGGGCCAGAACAATGCGTGGAAGTAGAGGATGTCCTTGCCGATGAAGTGATAGAGCTCGGCATCGCTGTCCGGACCGAAATAGCGCTCGAACCGGTTGTCGCCGTCCTCGCCGGGGCCGCAGAGATTGCGGAAGCTGGCCATGTAGCCTACCGGCGCGTCGAGCCAGACGTAGAAGTACTTGCCCGTCTCGCCCGGCACCTCGAACCCGAAATACGGCTCGTCGCGCGTGATGTCCCAGTCCTTCAGGCCTTCCTTGAACCACTCGGCCAGCTTGTTGCGGGCGCCGCGGTCCAGGTTGCTGGCCTGCATCCAGGTCTTCAGCAGCGACTCGAACTCCCCCAGCTTGAAGAACTTGTGCTCCGATTCGCGCGTGACCGGCGGCCGGCCGCTAAGGATCGAACGCGGATTGACCAGTTCGGACGGTGCGTAGGTGGCGCCGCAGGCCGAACAACTGTCGCCGTACTGGTCTTCCGCCCCGCACGAAGGGCACTCGCCCCGCACGTAGCGGTCGGGCAGGAACATGCCGGCCTCCTCGTCGTAGGCCTGCTGGATGGTGCGCGCATGGATGTAGCCGCGTTCCACCAGCCGGGCGTAGATCCGTTCCACAAGTTCCCGGTTCTCCGGCGAGTGCGTCGTGTAGAAATTGTCGAAGCGAATCCCGAAGGCCTCGAAGTCCCGCACATGGGCTGCACGGCAGGACTCGGCGTATTCCTCGGGGCTGACCCCTTCTTCCCGCGCCTTCAGCATCGTTGGAGTGCCGTGCGCGTCGGTGGCGCAGACAAACGTGCAGTCGGCGCCCGAGTGCCGCTGGTAGCGCACCCAGATGTCGGTCTGCACCATCTCGAGCAGGTTGCCGAGGTGGATTTGACCGCTGGCGTACGGCAGCGCCGCGGTAACGAGGATCTTGCGCGCCATGACGCGAATTATCCCGGATTACCAGCCGCAGGAAAGTCCCCGGTTCTCGGTCTCAAGCCAGTCCATGAGCGGCTGAAAGTAGGCGATGATCGCCGAGGCGTCCATTTCGCGCTGGCCGGTCACTTCCTCCAGCGAGTCCTGCCAAGGCCGGCTGGAGCCGGACTCGAGCATCTTCCACAGCAGCTCGCCGGCTTCCTTGTTGCCGTAGATCGAACATTCGTGCAGCGGTCCCTCGAATCCCGCCGCGTCGCACAGCGCCCGCTGGAACTGGAATTGCAGCACGAAGGCCAGGAAATAGCGGGTGTAGGGCGTATTGCCGGGAATGTGGTACTTGGCGCCCGGATCGAAATCGGCCTCGCTACGATCCACCGGCGGCCTGATTCCCTGGTAGCGGGTGCGCAGGTCCCACCAGGCCGCGTTGTAGTCTTCCGGCGCGATTTCTCCCGAGAACACGCCCCAGCGCCACTGGTCCATCAGCTTGCCGAAGGGCAGGAAGGCGATCTTGTCCAGCGCCAGCTTCATCTGCGAGTTGATCAGGGCCTCGGGACTGTCCTCTACTTCCTCGACCAGGCCCAGGTTCTTCAGGAAGTCGGCGGTCATCGACAGCGTGACCGTGTCGCCCACCGCCTCGTGAAAACCGTCGTGGGCCCCGGACTGGAAGATGATCGGCTGGTCCTTGTAGGCGAGGAAGTAGTAGATATGGCCCAGTTCGTGATAGATCGTGAAAAGGTGGTCCTGGGTGGGCTCGATGCACATCTTGATCCGCACGTCGTCCCTGGCGTCTATGCTCCAGGCGCTGGCGTGGCAGACGACCTCGCGGTCCCGCGGTTTCACCAGCAGAGAACGCTGCCAGAAACTCTCCGGCAGCGCAGGCATGCCCAGCGAAACGAAGAAATCTTCCGCCAGTTCGGTCATGTAGACGGCGCTGTAGTCCTTGTCCTGCATCGCCTGGGTCACGTTCAGTTCCGCTACGCCGGGGTACGGCTCCGCCAGGTCGTAGATTTCGCCCCAGGTCTGCGACCACATATTGCCCAGCAGGTGCGCCGGAATCGGCTCGCCCACGGGCACCGTTTCCTCGCCATAGGCTTGCCGGAGCTTGTCGGCGGTGTAACAGTGCAACTCTTCGTAAAGCGGCGAGACCTGGCTCCACAACCGCTCCACTTCGTCGCCGAAGTCGGCCACCGGCATGTCGTAGCCGGACCGCCACAACTCGCCCATGTCGTTGAATCCCAGCTCTTTCGCACCTTCGTTGCCCAGCTCCACGAAACGCCGGTAGTCGGCCCGGATCGGGGGAGAGATCGTGCGCCAGCCGCGCCATGCTTCCAGCAGTTCGTCGTAGTCCCGGCTGTGCGCCATGACCACGCTGAGTTCTTCGAGGTCGCGGCAGCTCTCCGGGCCGTCGGGACAGTACTTTCCGCTGCCGTATGCGCCTTCCATGCGCGTCATGATTTCCGACAGCTCGCGACGCTTGGCGTCGTCGTCCGGCGCCGGCAGCGTCGTCCCCCACTTGATCGCGTTGATCGCGCGCTGTGTCCGCTCGGCCAGTTCGACTCCGTCGTAGCGCTTGGCGCCCTCGACCGCGGTACTCTGGTACTTAAGCCCCCGTTCCTGCGCCCTGGCGGCGAGCAGCGCCGTGTCCGGCGTGATGTAGGTCTGGTAGGCCCAGGCCGCCGCGGCCCCTTCCCGGCGCAATTCCAGGTATTGCTCGCTGGTTTCCTCCACGAACTCTTCGGCGCTTTGCAGCGGCGTATCTTCGGTCGACGCGCTGACGGGCACGGTCAGGGCCAGCGCCGTAACAATGATTCGGGTATTCACTTTTCTTGTTCCTCCGCAGGTGTCATGCACTTCTTCAGTGGCTTCAGGAAAACGGCGAGGATCAGGCCGCTGCCCACGGTCGTAAGCACGATCTGCCAGTACAGTCCGGGCATGTCGCTGAGCGCGTTCGGATCGAACTCGCCCGCGATCAGGCCGGCTATCAGGCTGCCCAGCGAGGCGCCCAGGAACCAGATGCCCATCATCTGGCCCACGAATTTCTTCGGCGCCAGCCGCGTGACGGCGGACAGGCCCACCGGGCTAAGGCACAGCTCGCCGGTGGTGTGCAGCAGGTAGGTGAAGAACAGCCAGGTGGGGAGCACGGGGTTGCCTTCGGCCACCAGCGTGGCGGCGCCGATCATCACGAGGAAGCCCAGCCCCAGCTGAATCAGCCCGAACGCGAATTTCAGCGGCGTGGAGGGGTCGAGATTGCGTCGCGCCAGCGCCGTCCACAGCATCGCGAACAGGGGACCCAGGACGATGATAAAGAACGGATTGAGCGACTGGAACCACTCGGCCGGGAAGCTGAACGAGCCGAACTCGCGGATCGTGTAGCGCTCGGCGAACAGGTTGAGCGACGAACCGGATTGCTCGAATCCGGCCCAGAACATGGCGGCGCCGAAGAACAGAACGATGATGCCGATCACGCGAAGCCGCTCGTCGCGCGTGAGCCCGGCGAAAAACAGCAGGGACAGGAAGTAGATCGCCGCCACGATCACGATCACCAGTGCGCTGGCTTCGGCGATGGCGCGGGCGTTCAGTTCGATCGCACCGCCCAGCGCGCCTGCATAGACGGCGCCGAGCGCCGCAAGCGCCGCCGCGACGCCCAGCCAGACTTTCCTCCGGTAGGCGGCGGACGCCGCGGATTCGGGACGGGCGCCGGCCTCGCCCAGATACTCGCGGGTGTAGTAGAACTGGATCAGGCCGAACAGCATGCCCACGCCGGCGGCGGCAAAGCCATAGTGCCAGTTGTAGTCGGCCAGCCAGCCGCACACCAGCGGGCCGATGAAGGCGCCGACGTTGATGCCCAGGTAATAGAGCGTGAAGCCGCCGTCGCGCCGTGGATCGGTGGGCGAGTAGAGTTGTCCCACCAGGGCGCTGATGTTGGGCTTGAGCAGCCCGGTGCCCAGCACCACCAGGATCAACCCCATGTAGAAGGTGGCGATGCTGGGAATGGCGAGCACGAAGTGCCCGCTCATGATGATGATGCCGCCCACCCAGACCGCGCGCTGCCCTCCCAGCAGTCGGTCCGCCATCCATCCTCCGGGCAATGCCACCAGGTACACCGCGGCCGTATAAACGCCGTATATGGCGGTGGCGATCTCGTCGGTCAGGCCCATGCCGCCACGTTGCACCTGGTCGACCATGAAGAGAACGAGCAGGGCGCGCATGCCGTAATAGCTCATGCGCTCCCACATCTCGGTGAAGAACAGGGTGACGAGCCCCCGTGGATGTTGGAAGAAATTCAGCATCGCCGCATTATATGCAGCGCGTTCCCGGCCCGGCGGCCGCGCTATCATTTCCGCCGCCGTGCAGGTTTTTCTGGACTTTTTCTTTCTCGTGCCGTTTTTGGCGGCCTACCTGGTATGGGGGCTGATCCCGGCCGTCTGGGTGCTCATGGGCGCCGTGATCTTGCAGGTTGCCGCGCAGTGGCTGATCGGTGGCTCCTACAAGCCCAAGCCGATCACGCTGGCTTCCGCGGGGCTGGTGCTGGTGTTCGGCACGCTGACCGTAGTGCTGAAGGACCCCGTGTTCATCAAGTGGAAGCCGACGGTCTTGTACTGGGCGATGAGCGTGGCGCTTTTGGGCGCGCGCCTGTGGAAGCGCAAGGGCGTGATCCATGCCATCCTGGCGTCGCAGGCGGAAGGTTTTTCCGCCGTGCCGGCCCGCACGGCGTCGGCGCTGGATTGGGCCTGGCTGATGTTCTTTATCGTGGTGGGCGCACTCAATATCTGGGTGGCCTACAGCTTCAGCGAAGCGACCTGGGTTTATTTCAAGCTTTTCGGCCTGACCAGCCTGACCCTTGTGTTCGGCCTGCTGCAGGGAATCTGGATTGTGCGGTCCATGAAGACCGTTCAAGGCGAGTGAGCGCCGATCGCCCGTCACTTATCCGCGCCCGTCTGCTTGAGGCGCTGGCCCCCTGCGAAGTCGAAGTGCAGGACGACTCGCACCTGCACGTCGGTCATGTGGGCGCCCGCGAGGGCGGCGGCCACTTCTCGGTGCACATCGTGGCGCAGCGGTTCGACGGCCTCGCCCCGCTCGCACGCCACCGCCTCGTTTACGCTGCCCTGGGAGAAATGATGCAGGGCCCCATCCACGCCCTGGCCATCACCGCGATCACGCCCGACGAAGGAACTCCAGAATAACGTCCAGGTACTCGCTGGCCTTTTCCGGGTAGTGATGCGGATGGCCACCCTCGAAAGTGTGGCCTGACGAGCCTTCAACGAGCGCCAGGACCTTCTCGTGGCAATTGTTCAGGGGATCCGTTTCGGCAGTGAGCGCCAGCGTCGGAACGCGGACCTTCGCCAAGGCGTCCCCCATCTCGTATTCCCTCAGCGCCTCGGTCGCGTCGTCCATCTGCTGCGCCAGCATGCTGTCGATGACCGCGTTGCGGAGCAGGGCGGCGCCGTCGTCGTCCAATTCGAACCCCGAGTCCCACATCCGCTGCAGCCACAGCGACCGCTCCCATACCCAGGCGATATGGGCGCCGTCCTCCGACCACTGCGGCGCCGGCTGCCGGGACACGCTCAGCACCTCGTCGCGGAAGGCGCGGTCCCAGACCGGGCAGCCGTCAAGGACCAGGTGCGTTACGCGCTCGGGATGGCGCAGCGACAGCTCGACCGCGAATTCGGAAGACACGTGCCCGCCGACCACGGCCGCGGTTTCGAGCCCCAGCCCGTCCATTACCGCGGCGATGTTGTCGGCGTAGTCCTTCACCAGCCACGGAGAGGGGCGCGGGTCCGACTGGCCGTAGCCCATGTTGTCCGGTGCGTACCCGGCGAAACCTGAATCGCCGAGTCTGTCGAGCACGGGTACGTATTGGCGGCTGGACGATGGAGTCCAGTGCAGAAACAGGATGGGCGATCCGGAACCGGCCGTGCGGACGTGGACGAAACCTGACCGGGTCTCGACCAGCTTACGGCTGATGGTCATGCCGGGTGATTCTGCCGCGACGTTGCCGTGGAGGGCGGGACGCCCTCTCTCCCAGGTCAGGCGGCTTTCTTGCGGGGAGGCCGACGCCAGGTCACGGGCATCAGTGAATCGGGAAGGCGTTCGCCCTCTTTCAGCAGCTCGCTGCCCTCGAACGGGCTCTTTCTTGCCGTCGGATTGACCTGGTAGCGGATGTCGCTGCCGATCCAGCGCAGGGAAAACCCGAGGCGGCGGCCATCGTAGCCGGCCGTTCGCGGCTTGGAGGCGTGGATCGTCTTCGGGTGGATGATCAGCATGTCGCCCGCTTGCGCTTCCCACACGCGGATGTCCGCGTCGGGCGCAGCGACCCGCTCCAGCAGTTCCGACCAGGGGTGGAAATTGGGCGGCCGCTCGGCGCCCTCGAGCGCCCAGGAACTTATATAGCGGTGCGGGTCCCTGTTGGAGCCGGCCAGTGTCAGCAAAGGCGCATTGTCGGGACCCATGTCGGTCAGGGCCACCCACATCGACGGGCTGTGCTCGCCGCTGAACGGAAACAGGCACTCGTCGTTGTGCCAGGGCGTGGCCGTTTCTTCCTTGTTGCCCTCCTTCAGGAAAGTGCCGTCCACCCAGGCGCGCATTTCGTCCGAACCGATCACGTCGGCGACGATCTCCGCACAGCCGCATTCCTCGACCAGCGCCTGCATCTCCGGCACCCGCCAGTAGGCGTTGACCAGGCGCACGTAGCCGTCGTGGTCCTCGAATTCCACGTCGCGCATGGTCTCGTGGGGCCCGAAAACAAGCGAGCCGTCGCGCAGCCCGGCAACGACCGAGTCGATTGCCTGCGTCATGCGGGCCACCCACTCCTTCGAGAACACGCCCGGCACATGCGCCACGCCTACTTCCCTGTAGGCGTCGATGATTTCCTGCGTTACCTTCGGGTGCACGCCCGGGGCCTTACATGCTGTAGTTGACCCGCAGACCCACTATCCGCGGGATCGGACGGTAGCCGAAGCCGGACGGCGCGAACCCGTTGAAGAAGTCCACGTAGAGGTTGCCGTCGGTCACGGTGTCGTCATCCAGCAGGTTGTCCACGTAGAGCGCGGCGCGCATGTTCTCGCTGCGGACCCCGAGCTGGCCGTCCACCCGCCAGTAGGCGTCCTGCGTCGCCACATTGGCGGAAGATACGAAGCGCTCGGAGGTGTGGCGTGCGCTCATATCCACGAACCAGTCCCAGTTGCCGTTCAGGTTGGCCGTGTAGTTGCCGTTGAAATTGAGCTGATGCTCGGGCAGATCGGCCGGCCGATTGCCATCCTTGATCAGGAGACAGGCCGGCCGGGCGAAGTCCAGGAATTCGCCGCAGCCGCTCTCGCCGATTCGCGACGCGCTGGTGGAGACCACCCGGAAATTGTCGAACTCGCCGTTGATGTAGGTGTAGGCGCCGGAGAGGGTCAGTTCTTCGGTGGCGCGCCAGTTCGCCTCGAACTCAAGACCCCAGATCGTCGATTTGCCGGCGTTCTCGATCACCGGTTGCAACTGCTGCGCCTCTTCGTTGAAAATCTGGGACGAGACTTGCTGGTCCGTATAGTCCTGGAAAAAGGCGGCGGCATTGACAGCCAGCGCACCGCCCATAAGCAAAGCCTTGGCGCCCGCTTCATACGACCACAGCGATTCCCGGTCGAAGGGCCGGTCGAGCGAGAATACCGCGCCGTCCTGGAAACCGGAAGGTTTGACGCCCTTTCCGATGGCCCCGTAAAGGTTCAGGTTATCGTCCGGCCGATAGCTGAGCGCGACCCTCGGAATGACGTACTTTTCGGTGATCGTTTCGCTGTGAACGCCGGTGACCTGGCCGAACGAACTCAGTATCGGCGGCACTGCGCCACCCAGCGAGATCACGCCGTAGAAGAAATTGAACGGCGGATCGAAGTCAAGAATGTGCTGTATCTCCTCGTCCGTGTAGCGGACTTCGGCGGAAACGAACAGTTGTTCGGTAAGCGCATACTCCGACCAGGCAAAAACCGACTGGTGGTCCGTGTAGCGGCTGATGTTGCGGCCCTCGCCATCGCGCGTATCGTAGAAGGCGGCGACGTCGGAGTCGAAGATCGGCCCGAGCGCCAGGCCCGTGTCGTTACTGCCGAACTGGTCCACGTCCTCCTTCCAGTACAAGGCGCCCAGGAGCCATTGCAAACGGCTGTCCGTCTGCGAGAAGATCCGAACTTCCTGGCTGAACTGGACAGTGTCATTGATGCGTTCGGTCTCCTGGAAGGCCCCCCTCACTACGCCATTGACCGACCCGCTGACGAAATCGTTGTCCTGGAAGATGTCGTCGTGCGAGTCCACCCAACTGGTCAGCGACTTGAGTCCGAAGCTGCCGGCGTCCCAGTCGGAGATGACCGTGGCGCGGAAATACTCGACGTCCATGCCCTTGTAGTCCTCGCCGGTGCGGTGATTGATGTCGAACCCGATCGGACCGTCCACCAGCGGTCCGGAAAAGATCCTTGTGGTGGCCCTGTTCAGTACGATTTCCGCGCCCCCGGTCAGGTTCACGTCGGTATTGCCGTTGATCACGAAAGCGGCCTGGGGCGCGTAGCTCTCATCGGAGTATTCCAGCCGCCCGTAAACGGAAAAGTTCTCGTTTGCCTGGAGCAGGAATGCGGCCGAAATGCCCATGCCGTCGCCGCCGCCCACGTAGTCGTCGGACACCGTGTTCTTGTAGGAACCGCGCTCGTCGAACCAGTAGGCGTTGACGCGCACGCCGAACGCGTCTTCGACCACCGGCGCTCCGCCGGACACCCTGATCTCCTGGCCGGACTCGCTGTGCACCTCGAGAGCGGCCTTGAGGTCGTACTCGTCCAGGCTCGGGCGCTTGGTGATGTAGTTCACCGCGCCGCCGAATGCGGAGCGTCCGTAAAGGGCCGCCTGCGGACCCTTCACGACCTCGATCCGCTCCACGTCCACAAGTCGCAGACGCGCGAGGCTCCCGCCGCCGGCCACCTGGACGTTCTGCGATGAAATATCGATGTCGTCGATCAGCAGGCCGACGCTGTTGCGGCCCTGTTCCGCCTGCAGGCCGCGCAGGGCCGGCGCGTAGTCATTCTGCGTAACCGAGCGGTCGAAGGTCAGGCCGGGCACGATCTTCGCCACGTCCTGCAGGTCGTTGAGGCCCCAATTCTCGATCTGCTCTCCGGTAATCGCGGTAATCGCGACCGGGATATCGAAAAGGCTCTCCTCGCGCTTGCGCGCCGTGACGATGATTTCCTCCAGGACCGCCTCCTGGGCCAGGGCCGGAGCCGGAACAATGCCGAGCGGCAAAAGGGTCAGGGCTGCGGCCGGCAGAATCAGTCTTGCCGTGCGTGAATTCATGATTATCTCCCGCAGGGACAGTCCGGCCGGCAGAAAGGCGGCCTTTGGATAGATCGTCGCTTGCGTTTCCGTATGGCCAGCCCCCTGTCCCGCTATGTCAGTGCCGACGAAGCGTCGGGCTTCGATCTTACCAGAGGTCCTTGGGGCGCTTTGCTCAGCCGGCTGCGGCGCTTGCGGCGCGCGCCGCCTTGAGTTTTTCTTCCGTCAGGTCGTACTTGGCCAGGAAAACGAGGCTCAGTCCATACAGCAGCGCCGGCGCCAGTCCCGCGGTCACGTAAATGGCATTGATCGCGCTTTCGGGCTGCTCGATCTGCATGCCCTCGGTGCCGGACTGGTAGCCGAACGCGCCCAGCATCAGCAGCGCCAGGGCCGGACCGGCGGCGAAAGCCAGTTTTTCGACCGTGGCGTAGAACGCGGACATCGTGGCTTCGCGCCGCAGTCCCGTTGTGATGTAGTCATACTCCACGGCGTCGGGCAGAAGCGCGGCGCCCATGATGATCACGCCGCTGGCAAAAAAGCCGAGGAACACGGCCCGCGCAAAGATGTACGACAGCGGATCGGCGGCAGTGGCCAGCAGCCAGGTGGAGACGGTCAGGGCGAAGCACGAGGTTGCGATCATGTACGCGAGCCGCTTGCCGTGCCTGCGCGACACGCGATTCCACAGTGGAATGGCGGCCAGGATCACGAGGACATTCACCACCAGGAACCAGGTCGTTTGCGTGTAGCTCATCTTGAGGATGACGACCTTGAAATAAACGCCAGCGGAGCCGCTGGCGGCAAGCCCCAGCAATTGGCAAAGCTTGGCGCCCAGCAGGTTCATCAGCGGCCGGTTGGTCGCGATGGTGCGGATCTGGCGCCAGATCGAGGGCTTGTGCGCGAGCCTCGCGGCAGTGGTCTGGCGGGCCGATGCGAGGCCGAAAAAGCAGTAGATGGAGCCGCCGGCAATCAGCGCGGCGTAGATCAGCCCCATGGCGCCGTGCGCCTGGCGGTCGTTGCCCAGCCACTCGACGAGGGCGAAGGAAAAGAACGCTAGCAGCGCGCCTACGTTGATGAACACCGTGCGCCACGACATCAGCGCCGTGCGTTCGTGATAGTGGGTCGTCATCTCGGCGGGCATGGCCAGGTAGGGAACATTGAACAGCGTGTAGCCGGTGTAGGTCAGCAGCAGCGCGCCCAGCACCCAGGCGTTGAGCAGGGCGGGGCTGTGGTCCAGCTGCGGCGGATTGAAGATCAGGACGAAGCCCGCGGCGGTCACGATGCCGCCGAGAAAAAGGAAGGGGCGGCGGCGGCCCCAGCGGGTTCGGGTGCGGTCGCTGAGCACGCCCATTAGCGGGTCCGTCACCATGTCGTAGAGCTTGGAAACCAGCAGCAGCAGCGCCACCGTTGCGGCGCCGATGCCCAGAAAATTCGTCATGAACGGCGCAAGAATGCCGGCCAGCGTGTTCAGGACGATGGCCATCCCCAGCGCCCCGGCGCCGAAGTTGATGCGTAATGCTTCGGAGACTGACTCTCCGGCTCCCCTCGCTTCAGGCGCCGGCGCCGGGCTTGCGTCCTTCCGTCTTTCCATGGAACCCCCTCGATTCTGGAGGGCAGTTTAGCCGCTCGGTTCGGGGATGGAACCGGGCGGGCGGGCGCGCAGCGCCTTGAGCCGGTCTTCCGAAAGGTCGTACCTGGACAGGAAGACGAGGCTGAGTCCGTAGAGCGCGGCCGGCGTCAGGCCCGCGCCGATATAGATCGCGATTATCGCGCTTTGCGGCTGCTCGATCTGCATGCCTTCCGTACCTTCCTGGTAGCCGAACCAGCTCAGGAAATAGAGCGCCAGCGCCGGGCCGACCGCGAACGCCAGCTTTTCCACGGTCGAATAGAAGGAGGACAGGGTGCCCTCGCGGCGCATCCCCGTCTTGAGGTAGTCGTACTCGACGGCGTCCGGCAGCAGCGCCGCGCCCAGTATCAGGATGCCGCTGGCGCAGATGCCGAGCAGTACCGCGCGGATGAAGATGTAAGCCAGGGGATCGTCCGCCGTGGCCAGCAGCCAGGTCAGCGTCACCAGCGCGTAACAGGCGCTGGCAGCCATGTAAGTCAGCCGCTTTCCGTACCTGCGCGAAGCCATGTTCCACAAGGGAATGAACGCAATGATCACCAGGCTGCTGGTAATGAGATAGAGGGTTATGAGCTTGTAGCTGATCCCGAGGATCCCGGCCTTGAAATAGACCCCCGTCGCGCTCGAAAGCGACACCCCCAGCAATTGGCAGAACTTGGCGCCGAGCAGAAGCATCAGCGGCCTGTTCCTGAAGGCGGTCCGGATTTGGGTCCCGATCGAATAGGCATGCTGCTTCTGGAAAGTCTGTCTCGCCGACGCGGTGCCGAAGAAGCAATAGGCGCACCCCAGGAAAATGAGCAGCGCGAACGCCGCGCCCATGGTTCCGTGAGCGGCCCGGTCGTTTCCCAGCCATTCGACGATCGCAAACGCGGACACCGCGATCAGTGCGCCGATATTGAGGAAGACGACCCGGTGCGACATCAGGTTCGTGCGTTCGTGGTAGCTGCGGGTCATCTCCGCGGGCATGGCCATGTACGGAATATTGAACACCGTATAGCCGGTATAGGTGACCAGCAGCGCCCCCAGGACATAAGCGATGAGCCACGCCTGACCGGCAATGGCCGGAGGATTGAAGACAAGCACAAGTCCGATCGCGCTGATGGCGCCTCCCAGCATGAGGAACGGGCGCCGGCGTCCCCAGCGCGTCGCCGTCCGGTCGCTGATCACGCCCATCAGGGGGTCGGTCACCATGTCGTAGAGCTTGGAGACCAGCATCAGGGTAGCCGCCGCTCCCGCGCCTATCCCCAGAAAATTGGTCATGAACGGGGGGAAGACGCCGCCCATGGTGTTCAGGATGATGGCCATGCCCATTGCGCCGGTGCCGAAGTTCATGCGCAGGCTCTGCCGGAGAGCGCCATCGGCGCGCGCAGTATCGAACGGCGGTGAATTCCTGTTTCTCATTGCGTTGTCGGCCAAATCTACCGGCAGTCTAGCGGCTGGCTTGCTCTTCGGCACTTACAATCAGGCCATTTCCCGGGGAGGATCAGTGGCCAGAGACCTGGAAACGGCGGTATTGGGCGTCGAGGCTCCGTTCGGCGGATTGACGCTGGGCGAGGCCGGGGGCCGCGTTCGCGCGAGCAACGGAGGCCGCGCCGTCGAGTTGACCGTGGGTTTTCCCTGCGACGGGTTCGTCGAGGAGTTGAACGCGCGGGTCCGGGAAGTCACTTCCGCGGAAGAGGTGGTGGTGCGCACGGAGATTGCGGCGCACGCGGTTCCGCCGCAGGTGCAGAGGCTCGAGCAGGTCAGGAACATCATCGCGGTGGCTTCGGCCAAGGGCGGCGTGGGCAAGTCCACCGTGGCGGCGAACCTGGCCGTGGGGCTGGCGATGGACGGCGCCGCCGTCGGGATCCTGGATGCGGACATCTACGGTCCCAGCGTGCCGCGGATGCTGGGCCTGGAGGGCGAACGGCCGCGCAGCGCCGACGGCAAGAGCTTCGAGCCCTTGCGGGCGCATGGTCTGCAGGCCAGTTCCATCGGATTCCTGGTCGATACGCGAAGCCCGGTCGTCTGGCGCGGCCCGATGGTGACGCAGGCGCTGATGCAATTGCTCGGCCAGACGCGCTGGAAGGACCTGGACTACCTCATCGTGGACATGCCGCCGGGCACCGGCGACATCCAGTTGACGCTGTCGCAGCGCGTGCCGCTGGCCGGCGCGGTGGTCGTGACCACGCCTCAGGAACTGGCGGTGGCCGACGCCCGCAAGGGCATCGCGATGTTCCGCAAGGTCAACGTGCCGGTGCTGGGCGTGGTGGAAAACATGAGCGCGTATGTATGCCCGCATTGCGGCCATACCGAAGCGCTGTTCGGAGAAGACGGGGGCGCGAGGCTGGCCGGCGACTTCGACCTGCCGCTGCTGGCGCAGCTTCCGTTGTCCGCGGGCGTGCGAGCGGCCACCGACGACGGCCGATTGGTGGCGCCTTCGGAGCCCGACGAAGGGGGCGATTACCGGGCGCTTTCGAGGGCCGCGGCCGCGCGACTGGCGGGCATGGCGCGCGGCGCGAAGACGGCATTCCCTAAAATAGTAGTAGAGTCCGACTGATCGACAATGGCCGATAAGCAGCAACTGTTCGAGGAGCCCGCCCCCGCGGCAAGCCTGGCGGTCGTCTCGGGCGAGCCGTACGTGGAGGCGCCCGCCGACCTTTTCATTCCGCCGGAAGCGCTGCGCGTGTTCCTGCAGTCCTTCGAGGGACCGCTGGACCTGCTGCTTTACCTGATACGCCGCCATGACCTCGACATCATGGACGTTCCGATTACCGATATCTGCGAGCAATACGCGCAGTACATCGAACTGATGCAGGAGATGGAGCTGGAACTGGCCGGCGAGTACCTCGTCATGGCTGCAACCCTGGCGGAGATCAAGTCCCGCATGCTGGTCCCGCAACTGCCGCTGGAGGAAGAGGACGAGGAGGACCCGCGCGCCAGGCTGTTCGAGCGCCTGCTGGAATACGAGCGCCTCAAGCAGCTGGCCGCCAGCCTGGAAGAGCTTCCCCGCCAGGAGCGCGACGCGTTTCAGGCCAGCGTGGACGCGCTCGAGGACCAGCGTCCGCGGGAACTGCCGCAGGCGACGCTCAACGAGCTGGCGCTGGCCTATGCCCGCGTGATCGAGCGTGTGCGATTCAGCGGCGGCTGGGCGGTGCAGACCGAACAGTTGTCGGTGCGCGAGCGCATGTCGGACATTCTCAAGCAGGTTTCGGGCCGGGAGTTCACGGAATTCACCGAGCTGTTCGATCCGTCGGAGGGGCGCATGGGGGCGGCCGTGACTTTCTCGGCCGTGCTGGAACTCGTTCGGGACAACGGCCTGCAGGCGGTCCAGAATGAACCGTTCGCGCCGATCTACGTCAGCGGTCCCACGCACGGCAAGGACGCCGCGAAGTGAACGCCCCGGATACTCGCAACCTGGTCGAGGCGGCATTGCTGGGGGCGGGACGGCCCCTCAACATGACGCAGCTCCTGAGCCTGTTCGATCCGCTGGAGGAAGTTGGCGAAGACGAAGTGCTCAAGGCCCTGGGCGACCTGGAACGGGACTATGCCGGGCGGGAAATCGAATTGAAGGAAGTGGCCGGAGGCTGGCGGGTGCAGACCGGTGGCGCGGCCGCGGAGCGGCTGACGAAGCTGGAGCGCTACCGTCCGCCGAGGTTTTCGCGCGCGCTGCTCGAGAGTCTGGCGGCGATCGCCTACAGGCAGCCGATCACCCGCGCGGAGATCGAGGAATTGCGCGGTGTGCGCCTGAGCGGCCACATCATGCGCACGCTCATGGAGCGAAACTGGATCGAGGTGGTGGGCCACCGCGAAACGCCGGGCCGGCCCGCGCTTTACGGCACGACCGGGGATTTCATGGACTATTTCGGACTCAAGCGCCTCGACGATCTGCCCTCGGCCGGCGAATTCGCCTCCCCGGACGATGCGCCTGTCGCCGCTCCTCCGGGAAGCCGTTCTTCCGACGCTTCCGACGGCGTTGGAGAGCAGGGCGCGGGTCTCTTCGACGCGGGTTCCGATCCCGGCGAAACCGCCTCCGCCCCCGATTGATTCGGGTCCAGAAGTACCTGGCGGCGGCCGGAGTGGCCTCCCGCCGCGAAGTGGAGGCCTGGATCGCGGCCGGGCGGCTCAGCGTCAACGGGCAACGGGCGGAGCCCGGGCTCAAGGTTGGCGGCGGCGAGCGCTTTCGACTCGACGGGCGGTTGCTGCAGGTGCCGCGAAGCGATTCGGGCGGAACGCGGGTAATCGCCTACAACAAGCCGGAGGGCGAACTGGTCACGCGCGACCGCCGCGCGCGTCATCCGACCGTATTTGCCGCGCTGCCGCGGCTCAGGGGCCGGCGCTGGGTGGCGGTCGGCCGCCTCGACCTGAACTCCAGCGGCCTGTTGCTGCTGACCACCGACGGCGGACTGGCCCACCGGCTGATGCACCCTTCGTTCGGCGTGGAGCGCGAATACCTGGTCCGTGTCCTGGGCCAGCCGGGCGCGCAGGCGATGCGCCGGCTGACCGGGGGCGTAGTGCTCGAAGATGGTCCCGCACGTTTCGACGCGCTGGTCGAACAGGGAGGCAGCGGCGCCAATCGCTGGTTCCGTGTAACGCTGAGCGAGGGCCGACATCGCGTCGTGCGCCGCCTCTGGAGCTCACAGGGCCATGCGGTAAGCCGCCTGATCCGGGTCCGCTACGGCCCGGTGCGGCTGCCGCGCGATCTGCCGCGCGGCCAGTGGCGCGAAATCGATCCCAAGAAGTTTGCCGACGCCAGCGCCTAGTGGGGCTTGGGGGCGGCCTCCTGCTGCGATTCGGTCTCGGGGGCCGATTCCGTCGGGCTTTCGTTCGCCAGCATCGGCGTGGCGGCCGTGGCCACTTCCTCGGGCGCCTCGATTTCCCTGGTCTTTTCGACCCCGGCCCTGTTCATTCTGTCCAAAGCCGGGAGCAAGCGGCTCCTGAACGAACTTACGGCGCTGTTGTAGGTTCCGATCGCGGTATTGAGCTGATTGCCCAGCCGTCCCACATGTCCGCTGAAGACCGCCACGCGCTCGTGAAGCGTCGCGGCCAATCGTGAGATTTCCTCGGCGTTCTCGGCCAGCGCCAGTTGCCGCCAGCCGTAGGCCGTGACCCGCAGCAGCGCCATCATCGAGGTCGGCGTGGCCAGGATCACGCGCGCGCGCAGCGCTTTCTCCAGCAGGTCCGGCCGCTGGTCGCCGGCGGCCGCCAGGAAGTGATCGCCGGGCACGAACATCACCACGAAGTCCGGGCTGCGTTCGAACTGGTCCCAGTATTCCTTGGAAGCCAGCCGCTTGACCTGTTCCTCCACGTTGGCCGCGTGCTGGGTCAGCAAAGCGGCGCGGGCGTCCTCGCCGTCGGCCTCCACCGCGCTCAGGTAGGCATCCAGCGGCGTCTTGGCGTCCACGACCAGCTGACCGCCATCGGGCAGCCGGACGATCATGTCCGGCCGGGTCCGGCCCTCGGGACCCTGCGGCTGTTCGGCGAAGTCGCAGTGTTCCTGCATGCCCGCGATCTCCACCAGCCGCCGCAATTGCATTTCACCCCACTGGCCCCGCACTTCCGGGCGCCGCAAGGCGGTGACCAGGCTGCGGGTCGTGTCCCGCAGCTCCTTGTTGCCGGAAGCCATGGCCTGAATCTGCTCGCGCAACTGGCCCTGGGCTTCGGCCCGTTCCTTTTCCATGCTGCTCAGGGTCTTGCGGGTCTGCTGAAGGCTCTCGTTGATGGGCTTGACCAGCGCCTCGATGGCCTGCTGGCGCTTCTCCAGGTCGGCGCTGGATTCCGACCGCGCCTTGCCGAAGGCCTGTTGCGCCAGATCGAGAAAGTCCTTCTGACTCTGGCTCAGCGCCTCGCGGGCCAGCGCCTTCAGCTGGCCCTGGAACTGCTCGTCGGCCGCGCGGCGGCTTTCCTCGCGGGCTTGCTCCGCGGCCTTCTGCTCACGCAGTTGCGCCCGGGATTCCGCCAGCTGCGCTTCCTTTCGCGCGATCGCGGATTGGCCGCGCGAGCGCTGCCACAGCAGGCCGAGCAATGCGCCGGCGGCGAGGGCCGCCAGTGCGGTCAGGACAATCGCAGCATTCATGCCGCGCGTGGCGCGGCCGCGCCGGCATTCGCGGTAGTGCCCTGTTCGTCGATCCAGCCGAGCAGGTCCCTGGGCGATTGCAATATGGCGGCTGCGCCCCACGCTCCCAGGTCTTCATCCGGCGGAAAGTAGCCCCAGGCCGCGGCCAGGCCGGTCATGCCGGCACTGCGCGCGGCCTGAATGTCGCGGGGGTCGTCGCCCAGCATGACGCAGGCGCGCGGCTTCACGGCAAGCCGGTCGGCCGCGAAAATCATGGGTTCGGGGTGCGGCTTGGTATGTGTGGTGGTGCCGCCGCCCACCGCCACGGCGCACTCCTCCGCCAGGTCCAGGGCCTCGAGCAGCGGCCGGGTCAGGTATTCCGGCTTGTTGGTGACCACGCCCCAGGGAATCTGCCGGCGGGCGAGATTGTTCAGCACCCGGCGCATGCCCGGAAACAAACGCGAGCGATCCGCCAGACGACCCGAATAGAGCTTCAGGCAGCGCTCCAGCACCTCGGGGTATTCCTCGCTGTCGATGAAATCGGCGCCGTAGGCGGCCGTCAGCAGTCCCCGCATGCCCCTGGATACGAACTGGCGGAGGCCCTTGAACGGCAGCGGCCGCGTCCCGCGCTCGCGCATGATTTCCTGCACGCAGCCCACCAGGTCGGGGGCGGAATCGACCAGGGTCCCGTCCAGGTCGAACAGGACCGCGTGCACCCTGGAATTCGCCGCACTCATGCGCCGGCCGCCTTGTTGAAGTGAGCGATGTAATTCACGTCGATATTGCTGCTGCGCCGGAAGCTTCCGTGCAGGGGATTGTATTGAAGTCCGGTAAAGTCCTGGGCGCTCAGGCCCGCGGCGCGCGCCCAGGCCTCCAGTTCGGACGGGCGGATGAACTTCTCGTAACGGTGCGTGCCGCGCGGCAACAGGCCCAGCACGAATTCCGCGCTGACGATACCCAGGGCGAATGCCGCGAGGGTGCGGTTCAGGGTCGAGACGAATACGTGGCCGCCGGGGCGCGTCAGCCGGGCGCATTCGGCCAGCAGTTCGCCGGGCCGTGGCACGTGTTCGAGTACCTCCAGGCAGCAGACGACGTCGAACTCGCCCTCGAGTTCCTCCGCGGCGCCCAGGCGGTATTCCAGGTTTTCCAGACTGCCGGCTTCCGCATGCAGGCGGGCAACCTCGAGCATCTCGGCGGACGCGTCGAGTCCCAGCACGGACTCCGCCCCCTCGCTCGCCAGCGATTCGCTGAGGAGTCCCCCGCCGCAGCCTACGTCCAGGCAGTGCCCGCCGGCGAGCCCCCCGGCGCGTTCGACGATGTACCCGACCCGAACCGGGTTCATGGCGTGCAGGGGCCGGTTCGGACCGTTCGGGTCCCACCATTGCGCCGCCATCGCGGCAAAGCGCTCAAGTTCGGCCGCGTCGGCGTTGGGTTGCCGTGCTTCTTCGTTCACTGCATTTCCCTGGCAGCCGCCGGGTCGCCGCGTGAGCTTCCGATTCTCGATCCCCAATCCCGGGCCTGCGCGAGGATCCGGTCCTCGTCGCCCCAGCCAAGCCGGCCGGCCTCCATCAACGCTTTCCCGCGCACCCAGACATCGGTGATCTGCGAGGACTTGCCGGAATAGGCAACCTGCGAGGCCGGATCATAGACGGGCTGCGTATTCGCTGCTGACAGGTCCAGCGTAACGAAATCCGCCGCCTTGCCGGGCCGCAGTGAGCCGATCTCGCCGTCCAGCCCGAGCGCCCTGGCCCCGGCCAGCGTGGCCATTTCCAGCGCCTCGGCCGCGGAAACGGCACCGGCGTTGCCCGACACTCCCTTGGCCAGCAGGGCGGCGGTCTGCATTTCTTCCAATAAATCGAGATCGTTGTTACTGGCCGTGCTGTCGGTGCCCAGCGCAACGTTCACCCCGGCGGCAAGCAGCGTTTCCACGGGAGCAAAGCCGCTTGCGAGTTTCAGGTTGGATTGCGGGCAGTGCACGACCGAGCAGCCCCGCTCGGCCAGCACAGCGATTTCACGCTCCTCGAGTTGGACCGCATGGACCGCCATCAGGCGCTCATTGACCACGCCCACGCGGTCCAGGCGGGCGAGCGGCCGGCATCCGTGCCGTTGCAGCGACTCGGCGATTTCGCCTTCGGTCTCGTGAACGTGTATGTGTATGGGAATATCGCGTTCCTCCGCCAGTTCCGCGCACAGAGCGAGACCTGCATCATCGACCGAGTAGGGCGCGTGCGGGGCCATAGTGAACGAGATGCCCGCCTCGCCCCGGAATCGACCGTACAGTTCCGCGTTCTTGCGAAGCGAGGCCTGCCGGTCCGCGGCCCAGCGATTGGGGAAATCGACCATCGGCAGGCCCACGGCCATTCGCACCCCGCGACTCACGGCCACTTCGGCGCCGACGTCGGGGAAAAAATACATGTCGGCGAAGCAGGTCGTCCCGGACCGTACCATCTCGACCAGCGCCAACTCCGTTCCGGCGCGCACGTAGTCCTCGCTCAGGTGCCGGGCCTCGGCCGGCCAGATGTGGTTCTCAAGCCAAGCCTGCAGGGCGATGTCGTCGGCAAAGCCCCGCAGCAGCGTCATTCCGGCGTGCGTGTGCGCGTTCACCAGCCCCGGGATAACGACATGGTCGGGACGCTCGACCCGCCTGGCCCGCGGCCAGCGGCGCCTCGCCTCGGCGCCCGGCAGCAGCGCGGCGATGCGCTCGCCGCGCACCGCCAGCGCATGGTCCTCAAGCACCGCCCCGGCGGGTTCGACCGGCAGTATCCAGCGGGGGAGGAACAGGAAATCGGGTGCTTGCATTCGGGCCCCGGAGCGCGCGAGGAGCCGGAGGAAATTGTACCGGCGCCCGGCGCGGCGGCGCATATACTTTTCTTCCTGTTTTCTCGGGAGGCGGGCTTATGTGGATACGCAAGAGCGAGAAGGACCGGCAAGAGGGGCGGCGCACGCCCATCCCGACCCAGGTCGTGTCCAACGAGGAATACATCCCGATGCCGCAGTCGGAGGACCAGCGGCGCGTGGAACGGCGGATTCACGAACTGGCGGACCGGCTGGCCGGCAGGCGCAGGATGAGCCGCAGGCAATACCTGGGCAGCGCCGCCGGAATGGCCGCGGCCTTCCTGGCCATGAACGAGGTCTTCGGCCGGTATTTTCTGGTCGATTGGGCGGAAGCCGCCGAAGCCGGGGCCGAACGGGAATCCTGGCCCGATTTCATATTCGACGCCCAGCTTCACCACGTGAAGGAGGGAATCGTCGGCCCGCTGGGCTTCCGCCGCCTGGCCGGCATGTTCAACCTGAATCCGGACCTCGTGGGCGTGAAGCCCGGGCGCGAGGACCTGCAGCTCGAGAATTTCACCAAGGAAGTGTTCCTGGACAGCGAAACCACGATGGGAATCATCAGCGGCGCGCCCCTCGGCGACGACCGCTACAACATCCTTCCCGTGGACATGATGGTGGAGACCCGGCGGACCATCAACGAACTCGCGGGCTCGCAACGCATGCTGAGCCATGGGCTGGCGGCGCCCAACATGCCCGGCGGCCTGGAGGAAATCGAGCGCCAGGCCGTGGAACTCAAGGTGGACGGCTGGAAGTGCTACACGGGCGTGCCGGTCAATCCCTGGCGAATGGACGACGAGAAGGTCGCTTATCCGTTCTACGAGCTGGCGCTCAAGCTGGGGATCACCAATATTTCGGTGCACAAGGGCCTGCCCATAGTCGGCACCGACCCCGAATACTGCCGGCCCTGGGACATTAGAAAGGCAGCGCTGGACTGGCCGGACCTGAACTTCATCGTCTATCACTCGGGATTCAGGAACCTCGTCAACGAACTGGCGGCCGGCAATACCGGCATCGATGAAAACGGCTACCTGGTGTGGACCTCCGATATCGTGAAGGACCGCCTGGAAACGCCCGCGATGACCAACGTCTACATGGAACTGGGTAGCGTGTTCGGGCATACGGCGATCACTCATCCCGAAATCTGCGGCCACCTGATGGGCCAGATCCTCAAGGCATTCGGCAGCGACCGCGTGATCTGGGGCACCGATTCGATCTGGTGGGGATCGCCGCAGTGGCAGATCGAGGCCTTCCGCCGTTTCGAGATTCCCGAAGCACTGCAGGCAAGGCACGGATATCCTGCGCTCACACGCGAGGACAAGGAGTTGATCCTCGGCCTGAACTCGGCGCGCTTGTACGGCATCGACGTGCCGGCCGCGCTGGAGACGATACCGGGCGACCGGCTCAGCGGGATGCGGGCAGCCTACCTGGAAAGCGGGCCTCAACCCAGCAATACGCAATACGGCTGGGTGCACGAAGGACCGCTGGCGGAGGATCCGGAAGTTCCCTGGAGCACCCCCATATGACTTACCAACATATTTCGGTGCGGCCGGCAACCGGCACCTTCGGCGCTACGGTAAGCGGCATCGACATGTCGCAGCCCCTGGACCAAGCGACACTTGGCGAAATCCATTCGGCCTGGCTCGAATACCAGGTGCTGTTCTTCCGCGACCAGGAGATGACCCCGCACCAGCACGAAGCCTTTGCCGCGAATTTCGGGGAACTGACCAAGGCCGGCTTCATGCCCACGCTCGAGGGGACGACCGGCGTCTTCGTGCAGGAGTACCCGGGCCTCTACAGCCGCGACGTGACCGACATCACCTGGCATTGCGACGCGGCCTTTCTGCCGATACCGTCCCGCGGTTCCGTTCTGTATGCGCTGGACGTGCCCGAGGGCGCGGGCGACACGGTCTGGGCCAATATGTATGCCGCTTACGAGGACCTTTCCGACAGCATGCAGACGTTCCTGGCGGGGCTGACCGCGGTCAACGACAATGCCTACCGCAACCTGGAGACGCTGCTTGAGCGGCTGGGTCCGGAAGGCTTCGCGCAGATGCGCAAGATGCTGCCGCCTTCCGGGCACCCGGTGGTCCGCACCCATCCGGAAACCGGGCGCAAGTCGCTGTTCGTGAGCGAGTTGATGACCTCGCACATCAAGGACATGAAGCCGGACGAAAGCCGCATGCTACTGGATTTCCTGTTCCGCCACAGCACCCAGCCCGAGTTCCAGTGCCGGTTCGCCTGGGAGAAGCACTCGGTGGCCTTCTGGGACAACCGCTGCACGATCCACAAGGGCGTGTTCGACTTCGGCGACCGGCATCGCCTCATGCACCGGGTCTCCATAGACGACGACCGCCCGCCGATCTGACGCAGGCTAAGCGAGGCGGCGCGGTTACGCTGCCGGATGCCCCGGAGTGGTCACTGCCAGGTCGTGGATTCGTTGTCGTTGTAGAAGATATCGCGGATGCGGCCGATCAGTTCGCGCTGCCGTTCGGTGGCGCCCTCGACCGCCGCAATCTCCTCGATCAGCGCCAGCGTCGAGGCGATCTGATTGTCCGTGAAGCGTTCCATGCTCTTCGCCACGACACCCTCGACCTGGTCCATGAAGATCTGTCCGTCGCCGACCAGATAGGCGCTCGACGCGAGCAATTGTTCCGCCGCGACCAGGTCCAGGTCGAAGGTGCTCCGGAAAGCGTCGAGCAAGGCGCTTTTCTGCTCCGAACTCAAGTCGCCGCTGGCCTTGGCGACTCCGACCGCGAGCGCCGCCGCGGCATCCATGGGGTCTTCGAGTCCGAACAGGGGATTGGCCTCGAACTTGCTTTGCCAGGCCCGTTTGCGCCGCCGCGCGAACGGATTCAGGCCGCCGAGGTCGATGCCGGCGTCGGCGAGCCTCTTGAGCAGCACCAGGACCGTAACTATGGCCCCGAGCAGCCCGAGAAGATAAGGCATGCCGATCCTCCCGCGAGAAACGGGTCAGCTGAGGGTGGGGCGCGCGACGAAGGTGCCGCAGTTGCGCTCGCAGAGCACCCGCATCAGGTTGGCGAAGCGGCTGGCCTGATCGAAGGCGCCGCCGCGCAGGAGAACCGGGAAACCCACCGCGTGGATGCGGACCAGGCAGTTTCCGAAGCGGTCGGCCTCGTTGATCCGGGCCACGTAGCGAACCAGCGATTCGGCCGAACCCTGCGAAAAGTCGTCGCCGAACACGTAGATGCTTACCTTCCTGCTCGCGTCGTAGAAGGTGGTAATGGCCTCGACGATTCCTTCGGCGGGATTGGAGTCGGAAAAGGCCTGCCAGTTGGCGATGGCGCGAACGATGGACTGGCGGCGCGACGCCGAATCCGGAATCCACCTTCCCGCAAACGACGAGAACAGGTACTGTCCTTCGTCGTTGAGCACCTGGATGCCCTTCACCGTGGGATAGACCCGCAGCGTCTCCGCCACCAGTCGCTGGACCGCCGGCCAGGCGTTGCCCAGCATGCTGCCCGAGGTGTCGATCACGAAGATGATGTACTCGCTGTCCACCGGGATTCCGCCGACCGTCGTGTCGTTGGGAGCCGGTTGGTAATCGGCCAGCAGGCGTTCCATTTCCTCGGTGAGTTCCTGGCGCGCCGCCAGTAGTTTTCCGGCCTCGTCGCTGCCTTCCGATGCGGTCTCCTTGGCGGCGAAGTGACGCTCTTCGGCTGCTTCCACCTCGCGCCGGGTGAGGCTCACGCGCCGCACGCTCTCGGCGGTCTCGGCGCGCAGCGGCTCCAGGTCGCGCTTCAGCACCGTGGTTTCGCCGCGGATTTCGAACAGTTCCCGCTCGAGCATCAGGATCAGCCCCTCCAGCTCTTCGCGGCTGCGCTCGATGATGACCGGCTCGTGGATCTTGGTCACGACCAGCAGCAGGATGACGGCCCCGAAGCCGCAGCAGACGACATCCAGGAACGACAGGTTCAGTCCCTGTTCCTCGCGCTTGAACCGCTTGCCCGCCATGATCAGCCCGCCTTCCCCGGCGGCAGCGGGAAGAACATGCTGGTGCGCTTGATGTAGTCCGCGTAGCCGGGCCGCGTGGAAGCCAGGTGCTTCTCCAGGATCGGGACGCCGGAGAACTTGATCAGGGCCCAGGTCATCAGCGCCGGGCTGAAGAAGGTCCAGGCGGCGGCGTCCACCTCCGCGGCCACCAGCCAGATGCCCCACCACAAGCAGGCGTTGCCGAAGTAGTTCGGGTGGCGCGTGTAACGCCAGAGCCCGCTGTCCAGGACCTTGCCACGGTTCTCCGGATCGGCCCGGAAGCGCTTGAGCTGCGCGTCGCCTATGGTCTCGAACAGCACGCCGACGATCCAGACCGCGATTCCCGCCAGCGCCGCCCAACCCAGCGTGACCGGCGTCGCGTACAACTGGCCGAGCTGCACGGGAAGCGAAACGAGCCAGAGGATCGTCCCCTGGAGCAGGAACACGACATAGAGGCTGCGCACGTTCCAGGAACGGCCCGCGGCCTCGGTCCTCTCGCGCATGGCGGCGTAGCGGTAGTCCTCTCCGTGCCCGATGTTGCGGCGCCACAAGTGCCAGCTGTAGCGCAGCGACCAGGCGGTGGTCAGCAGCGCAAGGAGCCAGGCCCGCGGCGAAATGCCGCCCGTGCGCCACAGCGTCGCCAGCGCGATGACCGCAAAGCCCAGGCCCCAGAAGAGATCGACGATGCTGGTATCGCGCAGCCGCAGGCTGATCAGCCAGAGCGCCGCCATGATGCCCAGTATCAGGCCCAGGTTTCCGAACAGGATTCCAGTGACGGAGAAGTCCATTCGTTTATTCTATACAGCCGCCGCCGCTGCAAAGGGGCGGAAATTTACGCTTTTACGGGAGGATCCGATGAGATCGCTGATTCGAAACTGCGCGCCGGTAATGGCCGGTTTACTGCTGGCCGGCATGGCCCACGCCTCCGCCAGTCTGGACACGGCCGAGGGGCGCCTGGCCGCTTACCGGAAAATGCAATGCTCGCTGATCGACGGCAAGGAGTCGTTTTTCTGGTGGACCGGTACCGCTTACGGCCATGTGGCCGGGCAACCGGACATCCGGCTGTTTCGCGTGGAGGGCATCAACGTGCGCCGCTGCGCCAGCGTGCCCAACGCCGAACGTGGCGACGGCTTCCGCCTGATATCGCGGGAGATTCTTGTGTACCAGGACATCGAGACGGGCGAAATGCTGCACACCTGGGAGAACCCCTACACCGGCGAAACGGTGGAAGTCTTGCACGTCGCCAACGACCCCGTAAATCAGCCGGCCCAGCATCCGCTCCGGCGCGACGGTTCCGAGTACCCGCTGCCCCTGGTGACGCAGGGCAACGACTGGTGGTGGTCGGCTGCGGTGCCGCTGTTCTATCCCAACCCGCTGGGAGGCGACTACCAGAAATACGTGGGCGGCACCTATCACGCCACGGAGATGTTCAACTTCAAGGGCAAGCTGGACGACCTGCTGGATGCCGACAGCGATACGGCGACCCTGTTCGTGGGCTGGGTGCGGCTCGCGCAATGGCTGCCGTGGATGGAGATGGGTTCGCGCAGCGGCAAGATGTATTTCCACGCCGGCGGCAAGAAGGTCGGCGATTACGAAAACGTGCCGGCCGACTTCCGGGCCGTGATCGAGGAGCACTTCCCGCTTTACCTGCACGCGCCGCCGATGGACGACGACCGGCCGAACGAAACGAGCTGGACCTACTTCAGGAAGGTGATGGAAGCCCGGGAAGATCAGGGCGTCAACACGCCCTGAAGGGCTCAGTCCGCCGGTTCGAGCCGCACGATGTCGGTGAGCCGGCCGCTGCGGTCGTCGGTGGCCAGGTAGATGAAGCCGTCCGGCCCCTGGCGGACATCGCGCAGCCGGTAGACGTCCTTGAGCAGCGGTTCGCGGGCCACGACGCGGCCTTCGTCGTCGGTGCGGATGCGCGACAGGCGGCGATGCGTGCGCGCCAGTCCCCCGGCGAACAGATCGCCGCGCCAGCGCGGGAAGGCATTGCCTTCGTAAACGATCAGGCCGGAAGCGCCGATCGACGGGGTCCAGTAGGTCGCGGGCTGCTCCATGCCTTCGCGCTCGCTCGAGGCGTGAATGGGCGTTCCGGAACCATAGTTCACGCCGAAGCCGATCACAGGCCAGCCGTAATTCACACCCGGCAGGATCAGGTTGAGTTCGTCGCCGCCCTGAGGTCCATGCTCGGTTGACCAGAGCCGTCCGGTCGCCGGGTGGTAGTCCAGACCCTGGGGATTGCGGTGACCATAGCTCCAGATTTCCGGCAACGCGCCGTCATGGCCTGCAAAGGGATTGTCATCGGGCACGGAGCCGTCGTCCCTTAGCCTCACAATTACGCCCGCGTGGCTGCCGAGCAACTGTGCGCCATGGCTTTCCAGGTTATCCCGGGGCATTTCCATGCGATCGCCGACCGACATGAACAGGTGCCCGTTGCCGTCAAAGGCGATCTTCGCGCCGTAATGTCCCGGCGCGCCGCTCCAGGCGTCGGCCTCGAAGATTTCCTCGACCTGGTGGAGGCGGTCTCCCTCGAGCCGGGCGCGCACTAAAGCGGTGGTGTTGCGATCGCCTTCGGCCTTGGAGTAGCTCAGATAGACGATGCGGTTGGCCTCGAAGTCCGGGTGAACCGCGACTTCCTGAAGCCCGCCCTGGCCCAGCACCAGGGCGTCGGGGACGCCGGCCAGAGGCTGCTCCAGCAGCCTGCCGTTGCGCACCAGGCGCAATTCGCCGGTGCGCTGCGTAAAGAGCATGTCGCCGTCCGGCAGAAAGGCGATGCTCCAGGGATGCTTCACGCTTTCCACCACCGTGACGACGCGGAAGCGATGCTCTTCGGATTCGTAAACCTCGGCCTGCGCCTGGGCGCACAGCGCGGCAACCGCTACGAGTGTGAGTGCGGCGCGCGGCAGCATGCGGAAACGATTACGGCCGATCACGCTGCGTCTTAGCTTTGGCCGGCGGTTTCCAGCGCGTTGGTCTCGACCCATTTGGCGAAGTCCGGATGGGCGGACAGGCCTTTCTCGTTGAACGTGAATTCAAGCCCCTCGAAATCGACCGGGATCTTGTGCTGTATGCCGCGGGTGGACAGCAGGTAGCCCACCATGATCACGTCGAGCCCGGCGGCGCTGGCTTCCTCGATCCAGCCCCGCATGGTCGCCACGTTGGCGGCGCGAACCTCGGGCGGGGAATCGTCCTGGAAGTTGTAGCCCTTGACGTCGGCAAAACCGCCGCCCGCCTTAAGGCTCTCGACGTGCTTCTGCATCACCTTCAGTTCGATCTCGTTCGCCGCCGGTTCGGACGGACCGTGACCGACGATCAGCACGAATTCGTTCTCGGGGTTCTGGCTGATTTCCTTTGCGTGATCGAGCAGCATGCTGGATGCCATGGAATGCTCGGCCAACGGAGCGGCGAAACTCAAGGGCACATTGGAGCTCACACGGGGAGCGGGCAGATAAGCAGCCTCGTCACGCTCGCCAAGGTAATAAGCCCATTGCTCATAGACGGTGCCGTTGGGCGAAAGCGCCGCGGGCACGACCACGATCTTCTGCGCGCCGGCCGCCTCCAGCTGCTCGATCGCCGACTGGATGTGGTCGCCGTTCATCATTGCCATGCCGTAACCGATCGCAACGGGGTGCTGCCGGGCCAGCCCGGTCAGCGAATTGGCGAACAAGGTGTCGCCCGGCTCGAAAGCGCCGTGCGTCAGGACGATGATGCCCAGATCGCCCGCGAGTTCGGGGTCGCTGATGTAGCGCTCGTGAGTGGGCGGCATCCGCATCATGTTGTCCATGATCTGCTCGTTGGTGTAGTTGCGGTAGGTGAGTATCTTCGCCCGCAGCAGGTCGTACTCATCCTGAGACATGTCGTGATGTCCGGAATGGTCCATGTCTTCATGGTCCATGCCTTCATGGTCCATTCCTTCGTGGTCCATTCCTTCGTGGTCCATTCCCTGATGGCCCATCTCCTCGTGGTCCATTTCCTGCGTCTGGGCCGCACCGAAAACGAGCAGCGCGCCAAGGAGCACGGGAAGGATGCGCATGTTCAATGCGCTGATGTTCTTGGGATTCATTTCTTAAGCCCTCTTGAAAAAACCGAAAGCCACAAACGGACCCGAAAGCATATCACCGCTGCCCGGCGCCGCCTCAGTCCTGCATCCTGGCGATCAGCAGGTTCCCGAACTCGCTGCATTTGACCTTGGTGGCGCCTTCCATCAGCCGGTGGAAATCGTAGGTGACGGTGCGGTCGGCGATCACGGCGTTCATCGCGGTAATGATCCTGTCTGCGGCCTCGTTCCAGCCGAGATGCCGCAGCATCATCTCGCCGGAAAGAATGAGCGAGCCGGGGTTGACCATGTCCTTGTCGGCGTACTTGGGCGCCGTGCCGTGGGTGGCTTCGAACACGGCGTGGCCGGTGTCGCCGTTGATATTGCCTCCCGGCGCGATGCCGATGCCGCCCACCTGCGCGGCGAGCGCGTCGGAAAGGTAGTCGCCGTTGAGGTTGGTCGTGGCGATCACGTCAAAGCTGTGGGCCCGGGTCAGCACCTGCTGCAGCGCGATGTCGGCGATCGCGTCCTTTACCAGGATGGCTCCGCCGTCAATGGCCTTCTTCTGCTCGGCGTTCGCCGCCTGCTCGCCGTGCTTCTCCTTGGTCCGGTCCCACTGCCTCCAGGTGTAGAAGCTGTCGCCGTAACCGTTCTCGGCCAGGTCGTAGGCCCAGTTGCGGAACGCGCCCTCGGTGTACTTCATGATGTTGCCCTTGTGCACCAGGGTGACGCTGCGGCGGTTCTGCGCCAGCGCGTAATCCAGCGCCGCGCGCATCAGGCGCTGCGAGCCTTCGCGGGAAACGGGCTTCAGGCCGACGCCGGAGGTTTCCGGAAAGCGCACCTTCGCGTACCGCTCCGGGAAATGCTCCCGCATCAGCGAGAGGAATCGTTGCGTGTCCTCTTCCCCTTCCTCGAATTCGGCGCCGGCATAGATGTCCTCCGTGTTCTCGCGGAAGATCACCATGTCCACGGCTCCGGGATCACGGACGGGAGACGGCACGCCTTCGAACCATCGGACCGGCCTCAGGCAAACGTAGAGATCGAGGATCTGACGGATCGCCACGTTCAGTGATCGAATCCCGCCGCCCACCGGCGTTGTCAGCGGCCCCTTGATCGCGACCCGGTATTCCCGGATGGCTTCGATGGTTTCGTCGGGGAGCCAGGAATCGAACTTCTCCCAGGCGGCTTCGCCCGCGTAGGTTTCCATCCACATGAGCTGCCGCTTCCCGCCGTAGGCGGCAGACACCGCGGCGTCCAGCACCCTTTCCGTGGCCCGCCAGATATCGCGGCCGGTGCCGTCCCCGCGGATGAACGGAATGACGGGACGGTCGGGCACGTTGAGCCCCGCGCCGTTCATCGTGATCTTTTCGCCTTGTTTCGGGATTTGCATTCCGCTTTTCCTTCCTTCTTTTATCTGTTGCGCGCGCATTATCCGCGCCACGTCCGGCAACGGCAACCTTGTACGGGGGGAGAAGCGGTACGTTTGGAACGTTGATTCTTATAGAGGGATATCACTTGAGCCGTCCTATTGCTCCCCGCAAAGACAACATCGTCAGTCTGGCTTCGCGCGAGAGGCCGGAACGCAGGCGATTGGTCGAGCAGCTTTTTGACGAGCATGCCCGAGCCTTGCGTCTTTTTCTCATGGGGTGGTCGGTTCCGCAGGACCAGGTCGACGACCTGGTGCAGGAGCTTTTCACGCGGCTGATGGGTGTGGACGGGCTGGAACAGAAGATGTCCGTCCGGACCGGAAGCAATCGGTCCTATCTGTTGACCATGGCCAACAACATGATCGTTGACAGGCAACGAAAGTCGCAAGTGCGCAAGGCATACCTGGCGGAACAGCGCGAAATCGAGCCACGGCGAATGGACGAGCGTACGCCCGAGCGAATCGTGGCGGCGCAACTGGAATTGGAAGCCATGAGGTCCGTCATCAGGAACATGCGCCTGAACTGGAGAGTGGCATTCGTTCTGCAGCGCTTCGGCAACATGAGTTACGAGGACATAGCCATCCACATGGGGGTAACGGTCAGGCAGGTCGAGCGCTACATGGTGCGGGCCATGCGAAGGATTCGGGAGGAGCGGCGAAAGATCGAGGCCGCCGGGGAAACCTGATGCTTAAGAACCTTCAGGAAATCATGGGCGGCAACGTCGAATACGCGCTGATGCGCTTGTGGTCGGATGAGCTGTCGGATTCCGAAGCGGCCGCGATCCATAACCGTTTGCAGGGCGACCGCAGGTATCGCGACGAGTTTCGCGGCTCGATGGGGGTTCTCGCCCGCATGGAGAACCTGGCGGAAGACGGCGAAGTTGCCAGGATTCTGCGCGAGCACAGGCGCCTTCTGCGGGAGCGCAGAACGAAGCGCAGGGTGGCACTGAGCATTACGTTCGGAGTGCTTGTCGCAATCGGCGCCGCCCTTACCTGGTTGGCGCCCTTGCGTGGACCGGACGACAGCCACCTGCAGCGGTACTTCACCCGAATCGGCGAACAGCAGACCATCGAGCTGGACGACGGCAGCATTGTCACGCTCAATACCGGCGGTCAGCTGGTGGTGGACTATACCGGTCAGATTCGCAGGATCCTGCTGGAGCGCGGCGAGGCCTATTTCGACGTGGCCGAAGATCCCGAAAGGCCGTTCACCGTGGATCTCGATGTCAGGTCCGTTACTGCGATCGGGACGGCGTTCAATATCCGCAAACTCCCCGAGGGCTGCCAGGTCGCAGTGCTCGAGGGTGCTGTCGCCTTGCATGAATTGCCGGAAGCGTCGTTGCTGTTGCCTCCCCCGGTGTCCGCCGATGGGGAGCCAGTGGTCATTACGGCGCCCACACAGCACCGCGTGGAGGCGGGCTGGGTTGTCGAGTTCGACGCGGGCCGCAACGAATTGAAGGCATTTCAGCCCGAGTCCATGGACCGTTACCTGCAATGGCGCAGCGGAATGCTCAGCTTCTACCGCGAGCCGCTGTACCGGGTGGTCCAGGAACTGAATCGTTATTCGCGCAAGAAAATCCTGATCGAAGACACGTCGGTCATGGAGTTGAAGGTGTACACGGCCGTGAGCGTCCATGACATCGATTCCGCGCTCAATGGACTGGAGTTGGCGCTTCCGATCAAGGTAACCCGGCACTACGACCGGTTCGTGATCAGCGGCGCGCCGGAAGACTGAAATAGGAAAAACATTGCAGAGGTGGGGACCATGACAAGAACAAGGCGATCTCAATACCCGTCGGCGAGAGCATTGCCGGTCCTGCTTTTGGCCGTGCTTGCATTGGCGGCGATCGGTACCCCGGCGCAGTCCCAGGAAGTGCTGTCGCTCGATATCGAACCGCAAAGTGCGGGTTCGGCGCTGGTAACGCTGGCCGAGTTGTCGGGCATGCAGATCGTGCTCTCGGAGGGAGCTGGAGAGAAAGTCGATGTCGGGGGGCTGAAGGGCGAGTATCGGTTCGAGGATGCATTGGCCGCCCTGTTGACGGACACGGGTCTGGAATACCAGTTCGCCTCGGAAAGCATGGTAGTGGTCCAGGTCGCGGAGCAGGCTGCCCAACCTGTAGCGGGCGAGCAGGACGCCGCCGAAGAAGATGAGCAGCCGATTGAACTTGCGGTACAGGTGGTAACCGGAACGCGGTTGCGCGATACGCTGAGCGGCGCACCGGTGTTCGTGCTGACCCGCGATGAAATCGATCGACGCGGACTGGGTTCGGTGGAAGACGTGATCCGCTCTCTTCCGCAGAACTTCAGCGACGTCAACGCGGGGGCCGCGCGCGACAATTCGATCAACTCGGTGGACGCCATGGGCCAATCGATGGTCAACCTGCGGGGATTCGGCGAGCAGGCCACGCTGGTGCTGGTCAATGGACGACGCTGGCCGCAGGCGTCCAGCTTCGGGAACGGAGGGGTGAACATCAACGGGCTGCCGTTCAGCGCCATCGACCGGGTGGAGGTTCTGACGGACGGCGCTTCCGCGATCTACGGCGCCGACGCCCAGGCCGGCGTCGTGAACTTCATCCTGCGTGACGACTATGAAGGCGGAGAAACCTCCGTTCGTTACGATATGGGCGCCCACGAAGGCGACGTCAGGCGCCTGTCGCAGAACCTGTCCGTGGGCTGGAGCGGAGGCCGAGCGAACTTTTCTGTCAGTTATTCGGAAAACGCGGCGATCGACAACCCCAAGGCCGGTTTCACATCTTCCGATTTCAGCGGTCGGGGAGGCAGGGACAGTCGCCTGCAACCGGGCAGCTTTTTCCATTTTGGCCAACCCGGAGTGGTGGGGTACGGAATCCCACGTGGCAACTTCAACATTGTTCTTGTCCCCCTCGGCGCGTTGCCCCAGGGGGACGACGGCACGAACGGCGTTTTTTCGAAGCTCTCGCCCGCCAATCTCGTGCCGTGGGACTTTGCCGCAACGAGTGCCGCGGAGAACACCTCGCACAACGAAAACACCTCCGGCAACCTGATGGTGAATCAGGAAGTCCTGAACGGCTCGGTCGAGTTGTTCGGCGAATTTACCTTCTCCTACTCGGACTCCTGGGCGCACCGGGGTTCGGAACGGTTTGTGGGGGCCGTGCCGGCGAGCAATCCCTACAACGACATACCGCCGCATCCCTTTTTTCAAACGCTCGTTTCGTATTCTTTCGCGGCCGAGTACGCGGCGGGGATAATGGACCCCATCAGCAACGACAGCGATCAGAATAACCGCCGGCTGACCCTGGGTTTTCGTGCGGAGCTTCCGTTTCGCGACTGGGTCGCGGACATCTCGGCAAGCCGCGGCAAGGAAGAATCGTGGTACCTCTACTACAACATTGATCCGGACCTGCTGGCGGAGCGGATCGCCGGCGTGGATTCCGCGGGGAATCCGCTTCCGATCGAGCAGGTCATAAATCCATTCGGCAACGGCACGGCCCAAAGCCCCGCAGCGGTGGAGGACCTGGTCAAGCCCCTTCTTGATATCGAAGGCCCGGCGAACGCCAACTGGAACTATTCCCGCCAGGACGACATTTCCGTTTCCTTGAATGGGACTGTGCTCAGCCTGCCGGGCGGAGATGTTCAATTGGCCATTGGCGGTGAGTCCCGTACCGAACAGTTGGATTATTCCGACGATCAGTCCCGGGGCACGATCATCACCGTGCCGGATCCGGAACGCGATGTCACCTCGTTCTTCGCCGAATTGGGCGTGCCGCTTATCGGCGCGGCCAATCGCATGACAGGTTTCGATTCCCTGGGCCTGAAGATGGCGCTGCGCAGCGACGAGTATTCCTTCTCCGGTCCGTTCGGGGGTCCCGGCTCTCCTTTGTCGGAAAAGACGTTCGACCGCGTTTCGCCGAAGGTTGAGCTGGCCTGGTATCCCGTGTCCGAACTGAAGCTTGGGATAACGTGGGGCGAATCGTTTGTGCCGCCTACTTCAAACAACCTCTTTCGCAGGGAAAACGGGCCATTTGGCTTTATTCGCCTGATCGATCCGGAAAACCCGGACCGCGGCATCCAGATTCCGAACACTTATTTCACGGGCAATGCGGACCTTGAGCCGGAGATTTCCGAAACGCTGACCGTGGGATTCGAGTGGGCGCCGGGCGGGATGTTGGACGGTTTGTCCGTCAAGATCGCGTGGATTGACACTGAGTTCAGCGACAAGTTCGGATCGGGAACCTTGCTGGCGTTCGAAAATCCCGAACGGCTCTTCGAGATTCCCGGCATGGTATTCCGGGATGCGCAGGGGAATATCGAACGCCTGAACCTGTTTACCGTCAACCTGGCCGAGCGTTACAGCGAGTACCTGGATGTCTCGTTGCGATACCAGTTCGATACCGCGCGATGGGGGTATTACACGGTTGGAGCGGACGCGACCCTCAATGCACAACTCCAGGATGTTGCCACCCCCGGTGCGGAACCAACCGACCTGCACGGCACGCCGGGCGGCCCGGAACGCTGGAAGGGATACGGGTACATCAACTGGGCGCAGGGCAATGCGACCCTTAACCTGACCGCGAACTACTCCAGCAGCTATGAAGGCCTGAGGTTCTCGCCGCAGGAGCGGGTCGAAAACTACCTGACATTCGATCTGACCGGCAGTTACGAGTTCGGCGACAGCGGCTGGAAGGTGTTCGCGGGCGCCCGAAACATCACCAACAAGGCGTTCCCGTTCTTTGACTCCAATACGCCCTGGGACCCGCGGCGCGTGGATCTGCGTGGACGCGTCGTTCACCTGGAGATCCGCAAGAGCTACGATATTTTCTAGGTGGATGCCATTTTGCAATTCAGGTTGACCCTATGAAAAGGATTTACGCGGTCGTGTTGGCCTGTCTGGGGCCGACCGTGGCCCTGGCGGGCGGCATCCAGTTCTTCGAGGGCAGTTTCGAAGAGGCGCTGGCCCGCGCCGAAGAAGAGGACAAGCACGTCTTCGTGGACGTGTACGCGACCTGGTGTGGCCCCTGCAAGGTCATGGACGCGGTGGTTTTCCCGCGCGACGACGTGGGCGAGCACTACAACGCGAACTTCATCAACGTGAAGCTCGACGCGGAGGACGAGTCGATCAACGGGCCGGCGATCTCCGAGCGCTACGACGTCGGGGCCTACCCCACCTACCTCTACCTGAATCCCGACGGATCTCTGGTCGGCCGCGCCCTGGGGGCGCTTCCGGCGAGCCTGTTCGTGCAGGTCGCGGAGCAATTGACCGGCGGTCTTGATTCCGGTTTTGCCGAGCTTGAGGCCCGCTACAAGCAGGGTGAGCGCGATCCGGAATTCGTTCAGGCCTACCTTTGGGACGCGCAGGTCGAACTGGCGCTGTTCGAGGGCGACGTCATGCAGCGCCATCAGCGCAAGTCTGCGCTCGAGAACGCGGCAAACGAGTATTTTTCGTCCCGCGATTTCTCCGAACTGATCAATCCGCGCGACTTTGCGCTCATTGCCTGCTACAAGGAAAAGAAGCCGCGCGGCGATGCGCTGGTCGAGTACGTCATCGACAACTACGACGCCTTTCTCGACGTGGCGGCGGAGATTGCGCTGGCCCGCCTGGTGCTGGAAATCAATTTCTACGCAGCGCAGAACTCGGCGCAGCAGGGTGACGAGCAATATCTCGCCTATCTCGGCGACTTGAGCGGACCGCTGAAGAGCGCTGCCGACTACCTGGCGAAACTTGAGCCGGACAGCGAACTTCTGTACGACTCGATGGCCCCTCAGTTTCGGGGCGACTACCTGGCAGCGGCCGGACGCTGGGAAGAACTGCTTGCGTATCTGGGCGAAACGCTTGCCCAATCCGGCGCGGACAGGGTCCGGGCCCTGCGATTGGCAGGCCACTGGCTTGGCCGGTCGCCGGAGCCGGAACACAAGGCGCTGGTGCTGGCCTACACGCGCGAGGCGTACGAACTGGCGCCCGACGATTGGAGCACTGCCCTCAGTTACTCGTCGCAGCTGATCGCGGCCGGTGAAACGGCGCGGGCGCGGGAGATCCTGCAAGCGGCGCTGGACGGTCTCGAGGGCAGGGAAGGCGTCGCAAACTTCCGGGACTTGCTGCGCGGGCAACTGGATCGCATCGCGGAATAGTTCGGTGCGTCGCTGTCGGCCGCGTGTCTCCGCGGCCAATAGGCTGTACACTTCGCAGCCAACAGTCGCAAGATTCTTGGTGACCTATGCGGGCTGCATTATCGAAACACGCCGGGGCGCGCGTGAGATCAGGGGAGGCAGGGACTTCCCGCCGTCCGGCACTCCGTTCCATTGCGCTATTGCCCCTTCTGGCGATCCTGATTGCGCCGGCAGCGCAGGCGGTCGACATTGGCGAAGCGGTAGCCGGCGGCAAGACCTCGCTGGGATTCCGCTATCGCCTTGAGACCGTTTCCCAGGACGGAATCGACAAGGACGCGCTCGCTTCGACGGCCCGCGCGCGCCTGACCTGGAACTCGGCCGAGTCGAACTCCGTGTCCTTCGGGATCGAGACCGACTACACGCTGATCCTGGGCATCGAGGACTTCAACTCGACCACCAACGGTAAAACAGCGTATCCGGTCGTCGCCGATCCCGACGGATTTGACCTTAACCAGGCGTTCGTGAAGTTCAAGGAGGACGATTTCACGGTCACGGTGGGCCGCCAGCGAATCAATCACGGGTCGCAGCGGTTCATCGGGGGCGTAGCCTACCGGCAGAACGAGCAGACCTACGACGGCCTGCGCTTGCAGACGAACGTTGGCGCTGTCGACCTGGACTACGCCTTTATCCACAACATCAACCGGATTTTCGGGCCCGGAGACGGCGCCCAGCCGGGCGACTGGTACGGGGCCTCGCACGCGTTCCGCGCATCCTTTGCGGCCTGGCCGGGCCATACGATCGCCGGATATGCCTATCTGTGGGACCTGGAGAACGACAACGGCCCGGGCAATTCCAACGCGACCTACGGGGTAGAGTATCAGGGCGTCTTCAACCAGCTGACCGTTACCGCCATGCTGTCCAACCAGAGCGACCATGGCGACAACCCCTTGTCCTACGATGTCAACCACTACCTGTTTCAGGGCGACCTCAAGCTGGGCGGTATCACCGTCACTGCGGCCTATGAAGTGTTTGGCAGTGAGGTCGGCACAACCGATGACCCTGAGAAGTTCGCCGCCACGCGATTCGGCGGCCTGATGGTGAACCTCGGTTCCGATCGCCACCTGGCTTCCCTGCGCTTCCCCGCCGCAACGCTGCACAAGTTCCAGGGTTGGACGGACAAGTTCCTCATCGCTCCCGCCACGGGTCTGCACAATGCCTGGGTGAGCGTGTCCGGAAAGGTGGGCGAGGCGACCGTCACGGGCGTATATCACGATTTCCAGTCGGACGTTACGGCGCTCGATGCGGTGACGGGCCGGCCGTTTCTGGACGACTACGGCAGCGAGATCGGCTTGTCCGTTACCTATCCGTTGCGGGACAACCTGGGGCTGTTGTTCAAGATCGCCCGTTATTCGGCCGACGATTACGCTACTGACACGACCAAGGCGTGGCTGATGTTTGATTGGAGGTGGTAGCCGGGGTCTTCTCGTGCTTCCTCGCCCTTCGTTCGCCCCACTCCTCGTTGGAGACGCCATCCTGGCTCGATTCTCGCTGTCCCTGCTTCAACGCTCCCACGAGGAGTGGGGCGAACGAAGGGCTTTGGCTGGTGCGCGCTCAGCCGCCGCTGCCTGACGGTACGCGGATGCGGCGTACCAGGGCCTGGACGGGCGACGGGGGCGCCGGCGTTAGCGCGCTGACCGCAAGGGTGACGGTCAGGTTGATTGCCGCGCCCACGGCGCCGATGCCCTCGGGAGAAATACCGAAAAGCCAGTTTTCGGGGACGTTGGCGGCGAACGGCTCCACGAAAACGCCCTTGAACCAGATGATGTAGCCCATCGTGAAGAGCAGACCCGACAGCATGCCGGCAATCGCTCCCTGCTTGTTCACGCGCAATGAAAGAATCCCGAGCAGGATGGCCGGGAACAGCGATGCGGCCGCCAGGCCGAAGGCCAGGGCCACCACCTCGGCCACGAATCCGGGCGGGTTGAAGCCCAGGTAGCCGGCCAGCAGCACGGCAACGCCGGCGCTGATCCGGCCTGCGCGAAGTTCGGCCCGCTCCGAGATGTTGCGTGCGAACACGCTCTTGATCAGGTCGTGCGATACCGCGGCCGATATCACCAGCAGCAGGCCCGCGGCCGTGGACAGCGCAGCGGCGATGCCACCGGCCGCCACCAGCGCGATCACCCAGTTCGGCAGGCCGGCGATTTCGGGGTTGGCCAGCACGATGATGTCGCGGTCCACCGTCAGCTCGTTGCCGCGCCAGCCCTGCGCCTCGGCGCGTTCGGCGAACTCGGGGTTGGCGTCGTTGTAATACTGGATTCGTCCGTCGCCGTTCAGGTCGTCGAAGCGAAGCAGCCCCGTATCCTCCCAGGTGCGGAACCAGCCAGGGCGTTCCTCGTAGCGCAGGTTTGAGGTTTCCTCGAATACCGGACCCGTCTGGATGGTGGTCGTGAGGTTGAGGCGGGCCAGCGCGCCCACCGCCGGCGCGGTCGTGTAGAGAATCGCGATGAAGAGCAGGGCATAGCCGGCCGAAATCCGCGCATGGCGCACCTTGGGTACGGTGAAAAAGCGCACCAGCACGTGAGGCAGCCCCGCCGTGCCGATCATCAGCGCAAGCGTGATGAAGAATATGTCCACGGTACTCTTCGAGCCCGCGGTAAAGGCCGTAAAGCCGAGATCGGTCACGATCCGGTCCAGGTTGGCCAGCAGGCGGCCGCCCCCGTCGAGCACCTCGCCGCCGAACGCGACCTGCGGCACCGCCACTCCCGTCACCTGCAGCGAAATGAACACGGCCGGCACCGTGTAGGCGAAGATCAGCACGCAGTATTGCGCGACCTGGGTGTAGGTGATGCCCTTCATCCCGCCCAGCACGGCGTACAGGAACACTACACCCATGCCCACGGCCAGCCCGACGCTGATGTCCACGTTCAGAAATCGCGAAAACACGATGCCCACGCCGCGCATCTGCCCGGCCACGTAGGTAAAGGAGATTACGATCAGGCAGATCACGGCCACCACGCGCGCGGCGTCGGAGTAATAGCGTTCCCCGATGAATTCCGGCACGGTGAACTTGCCGAAGCGGCGCAGGTAGGGCGCCAGAAGCAGCGCCAGCAGCACGTAACCGCCGGTCCAGCCCATCAGGTAGACGGAGCTGTCATAGCCAAGGTACGCGATCAGTCCGGCCAGGGATATGAACGAAGCCGCCGACATCCAGTCGGCCGCCGTGGCCATGCCGTTCGCGACCGGGTGCACGTGCTTGCCGGCCACGTAAAAGTCGCCGGTCGTGCGCGCCTTCGACCAGAAGGCGATACCGATATACAGCGCGAACGACAGCCCGACGACGATGTAGGTGAGCGTCTGCAGGCCCATCAGTGTGGTGTCCGGCAAGCACGCAGCATTTCAGCGTGTCCCCTGCGGTTTGTGGCAAGGCGCGTTCCGCCGGGAATGGTGTCTCCCATTGCCAAGGGACGCAACGCGGCCACAGGCCGCAGGGGCCGCGCCCTTCGGGAGCGGGCCTGAAGCGCCACTGCGGCGTTGCCGCCCTGGGCAATACGGGCAGTATTCCCTGCGGCCGGCGCCTTGCATTGACGCTTCAGGCCCGCTCTGAAATGCTGCGTGCTTGCCGGACACCACACTAGTCTTCGCTCACCCGGTGCTTCTTGTCGATGCGTCCCATCAGGATGACATAGACGAAGATCAGCACGAGGAAGCCGTACATGCTGCCCTGCTGCGCGAACCAGAACCCGAGCTGGAATCCGCCCAGCGTGAACCGGTTGAGCACGTCCACCAGCAGCACGCCGCAGCCGAACGATATGGCGAACCAGACCGCCAGCAGGATCGCGATCAGCCGGATGTTCTCTCCCCAGTACGACAGCATTCTCATGGTCCCTCCCGTCCGTTCGCTGCGCGCGCCGGAAATTTACCACGCCCGTGCATGTTACGATGCTCGGCAGCAAACGGCGGGTATTTCAAGGAGTGGATTCCCATGGCCAGCGATTCAAGCGACTCTCCCGAAGCGCCGGACGGCTCGGACGCCCTCCCGCCGGATCCGCAAAAGGCGAAGACGGAGAAAGAATCTCCCACCAGGCAGGTGGCCCGCAAGGCGAGGCCTGTAAAGAAGCCCGCCACCTACCAGGATGTGCTCGACGCGCCGCCCAACATGGTGGCCGAGGTGCTGGGCGGCGCGCTCTACACCTTTCCACGGCCCGCCACGCCCCATGGGCGCGCCGCATCTAGTCTGGGCGTCCGGCTCGGCGGTCCTTTCGATTACGATCGAGGTGGCCCCGGGGGATGGTGGATTCTTGACGAACCGGAGCTGCACCTCGGCGACGACATCGTGGTACCCGACCTCGCGGGCTGGCGACGCGAGCGCATGCCGGCTATTCCTGATGTGGCCTACTTCTCGCAGGCGCCGGATTGGGCGTGCGAGGTGCTCTCACCATCTACCCGGGCGCTGGACGAAGGCGCAAAGAAAACCACTTACGCCCGGGAAGGCGTGACCCACATCTGGCATGTGGACCCCCTTGCCCGCTGGCTGGCCGCCTACGCCTTGCGCGACGGGCGCTACGCCCTGATTGGCAAGCTCACCGGCGATGTCCCGGTGTCGCTGCCGCCGTTCGATGCCATCGAATTCAGCCTGGGCGACCTCTGGCTATCGCCGGCAAAGCCGTAACGTTCAACAATGAACTACGCTGTTTATGCGGCGGCTGTATTGGGAATCGTCTTTGCGCTCGCCATGCTCCTGATCCCGAACACCACTTCCGCCACCAGGGAAATCGCCTTCGACGCGCCGATCGAGGCGGTGTGGGCCGTCTATACGGAGCCGGGAAGCCAGCCGGAATGGCGCCAGGATGTGGGCGCGGTGTCGGTAAGCGATGACGGGCAATCGTGGACCGAGGTGCTGGCCGGCAGCGCCATGACCATTCATTTCGAGATTTTGGAAAAAACAAGCCCCCACCGGTTTGTCCTGAGGATCAGCTCGCCCGGCAGTTTCGAGGGACTGTACACGGCGACTTTCGCAGAAACGGAAAGCGGCACAGTCGGCGCCTTCACGGAAGAGGCGACGGCTTCAGGATTAATTCCGAAGGTGATGCGGTTCCTGTTTTTCGATCACGGCGCGTTTATCGAGAAATACGCGGAAGACGCCAAGAACGAGATACGTAGAAGGCATGCGGCCGCAATCGAAGAACTTCGCGCCGTTCGCGGCGAAATGCAGCTGGGCGAACTCGATTGGAAGCACATACGCGATCAGGGGCGGAAGTAAGCGTGTTTTTCTGCACTGTTCGGCCGCAGAAAGGTTGGCCAAGTACGATACCGCCTACCTTGAACTCTTGTTGCTGACGCCACCAGATCATGTCAGGTATAGCCCGCCTGCCGGCACAACCCGTCAATCGCGATGTCATAGTCCATGCGCTCGCCACTCCATTTGCAGCGGGCGGTCTGGGCGTCGATATTCAGGCCGCGCTCCGCGTTGAACGCCGCCAGCCGTCGGACGCTGCACACCCCCGGATTGTTTCCGCGGAAACAATCTTCCTGCGCCTTGCCGGCGGGCGGGATCACCCGGGCGTCCGGCACACGCAATGCTCGCCGGATGGCGGGCGGCACGGCGCGCGTCCGGCGTCCGACCGCCAGCGGTTCGCCCCTGGGGCCATCAACCACACCAACCAGGGCGCCGTCACAGCCCAGCTGCCGCGCCGTCTCCACTGCCACGTTGCGGCCGTTGTCAAATTGGGCGCCGCTGCTCTCCGGCACGTCGCACAGCGTGTCGTGGGCGATGTGCACCACCACTTCATGAGCGCCTGCGGCCGAGCCCGAGCACTTCCCGGCCAGAAACCGCCCCAGGATATGCTCCAGCGCATCCGCGGGCAATGTGCAGCAATTCCTCTTCCGTCTCCGCCGTGGCCACCCGCGTGAGCGCGCGAACCTTTGAATACGATAGCCGGCCCTCAACGAAGGCGGCCTGGATCTTAGGCAGCGATTCCAGCGCCCTTGCCGTGCGCACCTTCTCTCTCGCTGCTGCCGCGCAAGCCGCTGGTGTCGCTACACCCGCCACGCCTTAGCACCATTTGCCAGCGGCGCCGGTGAACTGGTTTACCCACGAGTGCATTGAAAAGGCAATTACCTCGCGAGCAGTGCATTACTTCCTTGTAAAACTAAAGTAAGAAAATACGGTATCCTTACCTCATATTCAGTTCCCGGGAGATCCCCATGCTCGCAAAACTGACTTCCAAGAATCAGTTGACCCTGCCGAAGGCGGTCACCGCCACGGTGGAGCCCACAGAATATTTCGATGTAACCACGGAGAATGGTCGTATCGTATTGACGCCTGTTCGGCTTAACCGCGCTGACGGCGTACGAGCTAAGCTCGCCGAGCTTGGACTGTCGGAAAGCGACGTGTCCGACGCGGTTGAGTGGGCACGGTCGGGCGGTTGACGTCAATTCGCGCGGTCCTGGACACGAGCGTTCTCGTCTCGGCGCTCGTGTTCCACGCCGGCGCACTGTCCTGGCTGCGCGATGCCTGGCGCACGGGGCGTATCCTGCCGTTGGCGAGCCGCGCGACGGCCGCGGAGTTGATTCGGGTCCTCGCCTATCCCAAATTTGCGCTGACCGCCCGCGATCAGCGTGATCTGCTCGATGACTATCTCCCTTTCTGTGAGAGCGTTACGGTTCCAAGCCCGCCTCCGACAGTCCCCCACTGCCGGGACCCATTCGACCGGCCATTCCTTGAACTGACCCTTGCAGGGCGATCTGATGTGCTTGTGACCGGCGATTCCGACCTACTGGCGCTCGCGCAGGAGTTCCCCGTGCCGATACGCTCGCCATCGGACTTTGAACAACTCCTGATTCGCAGTGAACGCAGACAATATGAGATTCACGAGGAGCGTGATGGACCTTTCTGATCTCAAATCTTTTGCCCATAGCCTGAAGGAGAAATTCGCTATCGCCGCCGATGCGGCGGGACCGGAAGATCAGTTGAAGTCTCCCGTCGCCAAACTGCTTGAGGCTGTCGGCGACCGGTATGGATTGACGGTAAAGACCAGGACTGAGACATACATTTCCGAGCAGAAAGTCCGGCCCGACATTGCGGTCTACGTTGGCGGGCTCATATGCGGCTATGTTGAATTGAAGGCGCCCGGGTTGGGAGCGGATGCGCCGAAACTGAGAGGCGACCACAACAAGAAGCAGTGGCAGAAGCTGAAGAGCCTGCCAAACCTGATCTACACCGACGGACGGGAATGGGCGCTTTATCGCTCAGGCGCCCGCCCCACGGGGCAGCCTATTGCACAGCTCCATGATGATCCGACGACGAAAGGCGCGACCGCAGTGACCGCGCATGACGCCGAAGTACTTGAGAGATTGTTTCGTGATTTCTTGAACTGGCAACCCATTGTTCCCCACAAGCCCACACCGCTGGCGAAGTATCTTGCTCCGCTGACCCGCTTCTTGCGCTCGGAAGTCGAGCACGCGCTGGTTGTCAGGAACTCTGCGGTCAACCTTCTGGCCAACGAGTGGAGGCAGTACTTCTTTCCGAATGCGGACGATGCCCAATTTGCAGACGCTTATGCACAGACAGTGACCTACGCAATGTTGCTGGCGCGCCTATCAGGGGCCTCGAATTTGGATCCGTTTGCTGCGGCCAAGGCGCTGGACAGGAACAATGGCCTGCTTGCCCGCACGCTGGAGATTCTCGGTCAGGATGCCGCCCGCGATGAACTGCGTGTGGGCTTTGCGCTTTTGCGGCGATCATTGGAGGCTCTCAGCCCCAATGACTTCCTGAAATCAAGTCCGGACATTTGGCTGTACTTCTATGAGGATTTCCTTGCGGCTTACGATCCCAAGCTGCGTAAGGACTACGGCGTTTACTACACTCCGCGCGAGGTCGTGGAACTTCAGGTCCGACTCGCCAGCGAACTGCTTGAGAAGCGCTTCGACAAGAAGCTGGGGTTTGCTGATGACGGTGTCGTGTTTCTTGATCCCGCTGTAGGTACCGGAACGTACCCTGTGGCAGCAGTGAAGCACGGACTGGAAAAGGTTCGAACGCGATTCGGAGCAGGTGCGGTCCCAGGTCGGGCGCGGCAAATGGCCGAGAACCTGTACGGCTTTGAAATCCTGGTCGGCCCCTATGCGGTCGCGCAGCTCCGGCTGACCCAGACGCTCGAAGGCGCGCTGAACGAGGGCCGGGAATCGGATGAGCCTGAGAAAACTCTCGATAAGCGATTGAATATCTACCTGGCCGACACGCTCGCAAGCCCCAGCGAGAAGCCGCCCGGACAACTGACGCTAACCCACCGGGTTCTGACGGAGGAGCACGAGGCGGCTCGGAAAGTGAAAAATGAGGGCGACATCCTCGTATGCTTGGGTAATCCGCCGTACGACCGTGAGCGGCGAGCAGCCGATGGCACGAAGAGCAATAAGGGAGGCTGGGTTCGCTTTGGGGACCAACTGCCGGGAGGGGCCAAGCAGGAGAAGCAGGGAGAAGCGCCAATATTCGAGGATTTTCTGGAGCCAGCCAGGAAAGCGGGCAAAGGCCTGAATTTACAGGTCATCTTCAACGACTACGTTTATTTTTGGCGTTGGGCCTTATGGCGATTGTTCCAGCAACAGCAGTGCGGGGGAGTTGTGACCTTCATAACGGCGTCGAGTTACCTGGCAGGTCCCGGGTTCGTGGGTGTTAGGGAGGAGATGCGGCGAACCTTCGACGAATTCTGGGTCCTTGATCTCGGCGGGGACAATCTGGGCACCAGAAAGACGCCAAATGTATTCGCGATTCAAATACCCGTTGCCATTGCCATTGGGGTTCGTGGTAAGCACGAATCCAGAGAGTCCCCTGCCGTGGTTTGGTATGCGAAGCTCGATGGCGATTCTCGTGCAGTCAAGCTCAACAGGATTGATGAAATTTCAGATCTTTCCGATATGGATTGGCGCAGGTGTGGCAGCGGCTGGCAGGATCCGTTTCTCCCAATTGGCAAGGGCGCCTACTTTGACTGGCCGAGGCTCTCCCAGCTTATGCCCTATCACACCGCCGGGGCAGTCTTCTATCGGAGCTGGCCGATAGCGGAAGAGAAAGGCGTGCTGGAGGCAAGGTGGAAAACACTGAGGTCGTTGCCCGCCCAAGAAAGGCACAACGCATTCAAGGAATCCAGAGATCGAAAGTCCACACACATCCTTCGGCACATGCAAAGTGATTTGCCGGGATACGGTCAACCATCGGTTCAGGATCTGTCCGCCGAGAGCGCGATGCCCAGAATTCGGTCGTATGGCTTTCGCTCGTTCGATAGACAGCGGGCGCTCTATGACTTTCGCCTCGGAGACTTTATTCGACCGGATCTATATCGAATGGCGGGCGCGGAGCAGTTGTTCCTGATTTCGCCGGACAGCATAGTGCCAGGGAAGGGGCCGATCGCGGTAGCTTCTCCGGCGATTCCTGATCAGCATTTCTTCTGTGGTCGAGGCGGTAAGGATATTTTCCCGTGTACCGTGACCCCGCGGGAAGTGAAGCGAACATAACAGCCGGTCTTCTTGACAAGCTTGGCTCCACGTACGGTTCCACACCCATAGCCGCAGAACTCGCTGCATATGTGTATGCGATCCTTGGCGGACAGTCCTACACCCAGCGCTTCTGGAACGAACTGGAGACGCCCGGAGCCCGCGTGCCGATTACGAAGGACGGCGCGATCTTTGCGAACGCTGTGCAACTGGGGCAGAAACTCATTTGGCTGCATACCTATACCAAGCGCTTTCGCGGGGATGATCGAGGAGATGAGTTGCCGACAGGCAGGGCGACAACGTTAAAGGGCGTGTCCTCCGATCCGGTGGCGTACCCCGAAGAATACGGATATATCGCGGCCAGTCAGGAAATTACCGTCGGCGACGGTAGTTTCGGTCCGGTAAGCGCGGAAGTATGGGAATTCGAGGTTTCCGGACTCAAGGTGGTTCAGTCCTGGGTCGGCTATCGGATGAAGAAACGCAAAGGGAGAAAGTCGTCTCCTCTGGATGACATCCGTCCGGAACGCTGGACTCCACGCATGAGCGATGAGTTATTGGAGTTGCTTTGGGTCTTGGAAGCTACCCTGGCCATGGAGCCGCAACTCAAGGACGCGCTGGATCAGGTTGTCGCCGGGCCCTGCTTCACCGCCGCCGATCTCCCGCACCCACAGCCTCATGAACGCGAGCCCCCGGCCAAGGAAACCGCCGAAGGCGAATTGCTGCAGGAAATGGACGTGGACGAGGCTGAAAGTAGCGACAGTCGGGAGTGAGCTACCTTTCAATCGGTAGCGAGGGCCGGCCATCGGCAAGCGGTATTAGTTCGTTGTAGATGGCGGAGTGGAGGGGGGTGGGAACGCCGGTTTGCTCGCCCATTCGGTGGATGGCGCCGGATAGCCACTCAATCTCAAGCGGGCGGCCGCGCTCGAGATCGGTCAGCAGCGAGGCCTTGCCGCCGTGAGCGAACACGTTTCTCAGCGTGGCGCGGGTCTGCGCCTCGATGCCGCCGGGCAGGGGAACCCCAAGTGCGCGCGCCACGGCCAAAGCCTCCTGCAGGGCGATTTCCAGAAGCCACGGCATCGCGGGATTGTCTGCCATCGCGTCGAAACCGCTGCGCATCGCCACGTTGATCGAGCTTGAGCACGCGACCATCAGGAATTTGAGCCACAGCATGGTTTCCATGTTGCGGTGAATTTCGGCTTCGATTCCCGTCGGCGCCAGCGCGTCCTCCAGGCTGCGCAAACGCTCGCTTGCCCCGCCCGCGGGTTCGGCGAGATTGAGCTGCAGCGTTTCGCCTTCGCGCAGGATCACGCCGGGCTCCAGAAGTTTGGCCACCACCTGCACGGTCCCGCCCAATACTCTGTCCGCGGGCAACAGCGCCGCTGCGGTTTCCAGCGCGTCCAGCCCATTCTGCAGCGTGACGACGCTGCCGCAGGACGCGAGCCATCCGGCGTGAGTTTCGATCGCATCGACCAGGTCGTAGCGCTTCATGCAAAGCAGAACCGCCTCGGCGGGCGCCTGCCCGCCGGGATTCGAGGTCACGTTGATCCTCTCGGCGCGAAAGGGCAAACGTTCGTGTTTCACGATGATTCCGCGCTCGGCAAGGGCGCGGGCGTTGTCGCCGCGGGCGATGAACAGGACGTCGTGGCCGGCCCGCAAAAGAGCCGCTCCGAGGCTGCCGCCGACGCCGCCCACTCCGATGATTGCAAGGCGCATGCGGGCTATACTGCCCGTTTTTGCGCAGATTCAAAACACCGTGTCCCAATGAAAAAGGGCGAAGCGAACGGATCACTCTCCAGCTTGCCGCCGGACTGGGCGGCCCGAGCCAAAAAGGAGCTCAAGGGCGCCGACGCCGCGGGCCTGATCTGGGACACGCCGGAAGGGATCCCGGTAAAGCCGCTGTACACGGTCAAGGACCTTGAGGACCTGCAGCACATCCGCAGCCTGCCCGGCGCGCCGCCGTACGTGCGCGGGCCGCGGGCCACCATGTATGCCGGCCGGCCCTGGACCGTTCGCCAGTACGCGGGCTTTTCCACCGCCGAGGAGTCGAACGCGTTCTACCGGCGCAATATCGCCGCCGGCCAGACGGGCCTGAGCGTCGCCTTCGATCTGCCGACGCACCGCGGTTACGACTCCGACCATCCGCGTGCGCTGGGCGACGTGGGCAAGGCCGGGGTGGCCATCGATACCGTCGAGGACATGAAGCGCCTGTTCGACGGCATTTCGCTGAAGGACATGTCGGTGTCCATGACCATGAACGGGGCGGTCCTGCCGGTCATGGCCATGTACATCGTCGCGGCGGAAGAGCAGGGAGCCCGTCTCGAGGACCTGTCGGGCACCATGCAGAACGACATTCTCAAGGAGTTCATGGTCCGCAATACCTACATCTATCCGCCGGACCCCTCCATGCGGATCGTGGGCGACATCATCGCGTTCAGCGCCCGCAACATGCCGCGCTTCAATCCCATATCGATTTCCGGCTACCACATGCTGGAAGCGGGCGCCACGGCGGTTCAGGAACTGGGCTATACGCTGGCCGATGGCCTGGAGTACGTCCGCGCGGCCATGAACGCCGGTCTCGACGTGGACGAGTTCGCTCCGCGGCTGAGCTTCTTCTTCGGCATCGGCATGAATTTCTTCATGGAGGCGGCCAAGCTGCGGGCCGCGCGGCTGCTTTGGGCGGAGCTGATGCAGGAGCGGTTCGCTCCGGGGAATCCCCGCTCGCTGATGCTGCGTACGCACTGTCAGACTTCCGGCGTGAGCCTGACCAGCCAGGATCCGTACAACAACGTGATTCGCACGACGGTCGAGGCTCTGGCGGCGGTGCTGGGCGGCACGCAGTCGCTGCACACGAACAGCTTCGACGAGGCCCTGGCTTTGCCCAGCGATCATTCGGCGCACATCGCACGCAACACGCAGCTCGTCCTGCGCGAGGAGACCGGCGTGACCCGCGTTGCGGACCCGCTGGGAGGTTCGTACTATGTGGAGAGCCTGACCGCCTCCCTGGCGACGGGGGCCCGCGGACTGATCCGCGAAGTGGAGGACCTGGGCGGCATGACGCGCGCGATCGAGGCCGGGGTTCCCAAGCTGCGCATCGAGGAGGCGGCCGCGCGACGCCAGGCCCGGATGGAGCGCGGCGAGGACGTGGTGGTAGGGGTGAACCGTTACCAGCTTGCCGACGAAGCCGAGGTTGAACTGCTTGATATCGATAACCGCAAGGTCCGGGAAAGCCAGTTGCGGCGGATCGCCGAGATCCGGTCGCAGCGCGACGAGCAGGCCTGCCGGACTGCGCTTGCGGAGTTGCGGGAGGCGGCTTCCCGTGACGGGACCGAACTCATTGCTCCTGCTCTGGAAGCGACCCGCCGCCGCGCTACGGTGGGGGAGATCTCGCTCGCGATGGAAGAGGTGTTCGGCCGCCACCGGGCCGTCGCGCAGACCGTGAGCGGCGTGTATTCGCAAGCCTACGAAGGCGATGAGGAATTCGCCGCCCTCCAGCAGCGCGTGCGCGAGTTCGGGAAACGGGAAGGGCGCCGGCCCAGGATCCTGGTGGCCAAGCTCGGCCAGGACGGGCACGATCGCGGCGCCCGGGTAGTCGCATCGGCGCTGGCCGACCTGGGCTTCGACGTGGACATCGGGCCGCTGTTTCAGACGCCCGAGGAGGTCGCGCGGCAGGCGGTGGAGAACGACGTGCACCTGGTGGGCATTTCCTCGCAGGCGGCGGGGCACCGGGAGCTGGCGCCGCGCATGATCGAGGCGCTGCGCGCCGAGGGAGCGGGGGACGTGCGGGTCGTGATCGGCGGGATCATTCCGAGGCAGGACCGCAAGCTGCTGGAGGATGCCGGAGTGGCCCTGATATTCGAGCCCGGCGCCAACATCACGGCCGCCGCCACGGACATGCTGGCGCTGCTGGAGGGAGGCGGAGAGTGAGCGAACGCGCCCGAATGCTCGAGCGGCTGGAGGAGATGCGCGCGGCCTCGCGCGCCGGCGGCGGCGAGGCGCGGGTCAAGCGGCAGCACGAACGCGGCAAGCTCACGGCGCGCGAACGCCTGGAAGTGCTGCTCGACGCCGACAGCTTCGAGGAATGGGACGCCTTCGTGGAGCACCGCAGCACCGATTTCGGCATGGACAAGCAACGCATCCCCGGCGACGGGGTGATTTCCGGGCACGGGCGCATCAACGGCCGCCTCGTGTTCGTGTTCAGCCAGGATTTCACCGTCTTCGGCGGCTCGCTGTCGGAGACCAACGCCCGCAAGATCTGCAAGGTCATGGAGCAGGCCATCAAGGTCGGCGCGCCCATCATCGGCCTGAACGATTCCGGCGGCGCGCGGATCCAGGAAGGCGTGGCCTCGCTGGGCGGCTATGCCGACGTTTTCCAGCGCAACGTGCTGGCTTCGGGCGTGGTCCCTCAAGTCTCGCTGGTAATGGGGCCCTGCGCCGGCGGCGCCGTGTATTCGCCGGCCATCACCGATTTCATCTTCATGGTGCGCGGCACCTCGTACATGTTCGTGACCGGGCCGGACGTCGTGAAGACGGTCACCGCCGAGGAAATCACTGCCGAGGACCTGGGCGGGGCGGACACCCACAATTCCCGCTCCGGCGTTGCCGACCGGGCCTTCGACGACGACGTGGAGACGCTGCGCATGGCGCGCCTGCTGATGGGTTACCTGCCGTCCAGCAACCGCGAACGCGCCCCGGCAAGATCGACCGACGATCCCGAGGACCGCGCCGAACCCTCGCTCAACAGCCTTGTGCCCACCGATCCGGCCAAGCCCTACGACATCAAGGAGCTGATCTACAAGGTGGCGGACGAGAGCGAGTTCTTCGAGATGCAGCCCGACTACGCGCGCAACATCGTGACCGGCTTTGTGCGCATCGCCGGAGAAACGGTGGGCGTGGTGGCCAACCAGCCCGCGGTCCTGGCCGGCTGCCTGGACATCGAAGCCTCCGTAAAGGGTGCGCGATTCGTTCGCTTCTGCGACGCTTTTTCTATTCCGCTGCTGACGCTGGTGGACGTGCCCGGTTTCATGCCCGGATCGCAGCAGGAATACGGCGGCATCATCCGCCACGGCGCCAAGCTGCTCTACGCCTACGCCGAGGCTACCGTGCCCAAGGTCACCGTCATCACCCGAAAGGCCTACGGCGGCGCCTACGACGTGATGTCATCCAAGCACCTGCGCGGCGACGTGAATTTCGCCTGGCCCAGCGCCGAGATCGCCGTGATGGGACCGCAGGGAGCGGTGGAGATCATCTTCCGCCGGGACATCGGCGATGCGGACAAGATCGCCGCCCGCACCGACGAATACCGGCGCAAGTTCGCCCACCCGTACGTCGCCGCGGGACACGGCTACATCGACGACGTGATCGAGCCCAGCGTGACCCGCGCGCACCTGTGCCGCTCCTTCGCCATGCTGCGCAACAAGCGCATCAGGGACCCCTGGCGCAAACACGGCAACATCCCGCTTTGAAAAAGCTGCTGATCGCCAACCGCGGCGAGATCGCCTGCCGCATCATGCGGGGCGCGCAGGCGCTCGGCATACGCAGCGTGGCCGTCTGTTCCGACGCCGACTCCGAAGCCCTCCACACGCGCACGGCCGACGAGACCGTCTGCATCGGGGGCCTGACCGCGGCCGAGAGCTATCTCGACGTGGAAAAAATCATTGCCGCCTGCAAACAGTCGGGCGCCGACGCGCTGCACCCAGGCTACGGGTTCCTTTCGGAGAATTCCGGGTTTGCCGCGGCGGTGGAGAAAGCCGGCATCACCTTCGTCGGGCCTCCGCCGGAAGCGATCCGGCTCATGGGCGACAAGCTGGAAGCCAAGCGAATCGCCGCCGCAGCGGGCGTTCCAACGATTCCCGGCCGCCCCGAGGCCATGGAAAGCGCCGATGCCGCCGTCGAAGCGGCCGCCGATATCGGCTACCCGGTATTGCTGAAGGCTCAGGCCGGCGGCGGCGGGCGCGGCATGCGGATCGCGCGCGACGAAGCCGAGTGCCGCGCGGGATTCGAGCAGGCCGTGCGGGAAGCCGAGGCGGCGTTCGCCGATGGGCGCGTATTCGTCGAGAAATACCTCGAGCGCCCGCGCCATATCGAAGTTCAGATTCTGGCCGACGGCCACGGTTCGGTCGTGCATCTCGGGGAGCGCGAGTGCTCGATCCAGCGCCGCTACCAGAAAGTCATCGAGGAGGCGCCTTCGCCCTTCGTGACGCCGGTAATGCGCAGGGAGATGGGCCAGGCCGCCGTCTCGCTGGCGAAGGCGATCGGCTACCGGTCCGCGGGCACCGTCGAGTTCGTGGTTGACGCGTCGGGCAGCTTTCACCTGTTGGAAATGAACACCCGGCTGCAGGTGGAGCATCCGATCACCGAGTGGATAGCCGGCATCGACCTCGTTCAGTGGATGCTGCGGATTGCGGCGGGGGAAGCGCTGGATTTCACCCAGGACGATGTCGAACTCAACGGCTGGTCCATGGAAGCCCGGATTTGCGCCGAAGACCCCGAACGGGACTTCCTGCCCGCGGCCGGCCGGCTGGTTCGCTGGCTGCCTCCTTCGGCCGGCTCGGCGCTGCGGCTGGATGCCGGGGTGGAAGAGGGCGACGAGGCGTCGGTCTATTACGATTCGCTGGTCGCGAAGCTCGTGGTTTACGGGCGGGACCGGGACCAGGCGGCCTCGCGGCTGGCCGCCGCGCTCGATAATTTCGCCGTGGAAGGACCGGCCACGAATGTGCTGTTCCTTGCTTCACTGGCGCGCCACTCCCGGTTCGTCGCGGGCGATCTGACCACGGCCTTCATCGCCGAGGAATATCCCGACGGATTCCGGCCGGGCGCCGATGGCCCGGCCGCGCTGACGCAATTGCTGGGCGCCGTGACGGTCCTGGCCCAGGATCGCGCCGCGCGCCTGATGCCGGCTGACTGGACCGAGGCAGTGGTCCTTTCCGATGGCGAGGAGATGCCGCTCAGGCGAAAGTGGGAGAACGGGCGTTTGAGCGTTCGGTTCGGCCGGCGGGTGTATCGGCTGGAGAGCGGCTGGCGCCCGTTCGAGCCCATAGTCCGGTGCGATGCACGGGTTCCCCGGGGCTCCGGATTGACGGGGGGCGAATTGTTTTTCGTTGTCCGGCGCGAGGGACTGTGCGTCACGGTCTCGCATGCGGGCGCAAAGCGTGAGTTCGTGTATCTGCCGCCGCGTTCAGCGCGGCTGAAGGGGCGCATGGCGGCCCGTCCGGCACACCTGGGGATTACCGTGCTGAACGCGCCGATGCCGGGCGTGCTTACCCAGTTGCAGGTGGAGGAAGGCGACGAAGTGAAGACCGGCCAGGAAATCGGGGTCATCGAGGCGATGAAGATGGAAAACAGCCTGCGCTCGCCCCGCGACGGCCGCATCCGGCAAGTCGCCGTGAGTCCCGGCGATAACCTGGAGTCCAACCAGCTTATCCTGCGCTACGAATGAGCGGGCAGATCGAAATCCTGGCCGACGGCGTGCTGGCAGGCGATCGCCGCAGCCTGGCGCGCGCGCTGACCCTGGTGGAGTCGGAGCGGGACGTTGACCGTAGCGCGGCGCGAGCGCTCATCGAGCGGCTGCAGGCGGAGTCCGGTCCGGCCCGGCGAATCGGGATCACGGGCCCGCCCGGGGCCGGCAAGTCCACGCTGATCGAGCAACTGGGCCTGCGCTTCGTGGAGGCCGGCAAGCGCGTGTGCGTGCTGGCCGTCGATCCCACCTCGTCCCGCACCGGCGGCTCGATCCTGGGAGACAAGACCCGTATGGCCGAACTCGCCCGCAAGGCCGGCGTGTTCATCCGGCCCTCGCCTACCGGGGACGGCAGCGGCGCCCTGGGTGGTCGAACGCGCGAAGCCCTTGCCGTGCTGGGCAGCGGTCCCTTCGACTACCTGATGCTGGAAACGGCCGGGTCGGGACAGGCCGACACGGATGTCGCCGCGATGGTGGACGTGCTCGTGCTGGTGCTGGCGCCCGGCGGGGGCGACGAATTGCAGGGCATGAAGCGCGGGATCCGGGAACTGGCCGACCTGATCGTCGTCAACAAGGCCGATGGCGAAACGCGTCAACTGGCCCGGTCCACGGCGTCCGACTACGCACGGTCCGTCCCGGCGGCGGGGCGCGACGCGGTGGTCAGTTGCTCGGCGCTGGAGGGGACCGGCCTGGACGAACTCGCTGGCCGGATCGCCGATCTGGCCGACTCGGCGCCCGACAGGCAGGCGGGGGAGCAGGCGCCGGATCGCGATGTTTCGGGGGCGATCGGCCGGCTGAACCACGTGGCGCTGGCCACGGCCGACTTGAAACAAGCCGCCGCCTTTTATCGCGATGTGCTGGGCGCCGAGGTTTCCGAACCGAAGCCGCTGCCCGAGCACGGCGTCACGACCGTCTTTGTCCGGTTGCCCAACACCGCGCTGGAGCTGCTGGAACCGCTGGGCGAGGAGTCGCCGATCGGCGGATTTCTCAAGCGCGCGACGGCCGGCGGCATGCACCACATCTGTTGCGAGGTCGATGACATCCTGGCGGCGCGCGACCGGGTGTGCGAGCAGGGCGTGCGCATACTGGGGGACGGCGAGCCCAGCATCGGCGCGCATGGCCTGCCGGTGCTGTTCCTGCATCCCAAGGACTGTTTCGGCGTGCTGATCGAGTTGGAGGAACGTGCTAGTGTTGGGTCCGGAGAATAAGCCGGGACCGGCTGGAGCGAGGAGGTCCTGATGCCGCTGTTATTTGCACTGTCGGCGACGCTGTCGCTGGCGTCATCCATCTTTCTTGGCGCCTACGGAACGCACGGTCTATACGAGGCGGGCGCAGCCGTGTCCGAGGTGCGTGCCTGGGACTGGGCGAACAAGATCCAGGTAGCGCACTCGCTTGGGTTGCTGGTTGTCGGGCTGATGCTGCGCCGCAGCCCGGACATCCTGTTCTACAAGGTGGCCGGCTGGTTGCTGATTGCGGGCATTGCGGTGTTTTCGGGCACGGTCTACATGAAATTGCTGGGCGGTCCCGACTTTGCCCCGCTGACCCCTTATGGCGGCATGGCCCTGGCGGTCGCCTGGATCAGCGCCGCCGCCGGCGCCTGGCGCGACCTCCGCTAGCCCGGTTTCAGAGCGAAGGCGTCGTCGGCGTTGATGACGGCGCTGATTTCGGCTTCGTGGCCGGCGCCGCGGCAGTATTTGCGCAGGATGCCCTGCAGGTTCGGCCGCTTCTCCGCGGGCGTTTCGCCCCGCCCGATCCCGCCACCCAGTTCCAGGAATGACGACACGCCGTTCTCGACCGCCCACTGCATGCAGCCGACCCAGTTCACCGGGTTGATGAGCTGAAAGAAAAGCCGGGTCCGAACGGCGTCCGGCGCCGCATCGTGCGGCCGGGCCGTGTAGTTGGACAGCACCGGGAACCGGGGAGCGCGGAACTCCGTGCGCTTGAGCACGTCGCGGAACTCCCGCGCCGCCGTCACCATGAGATACGTGTGGAATGCGCCCTCCGTGGCCAGCGGCGTTCCCCGCTTGCGCGGATAGTTCTCCGCCAGGTCGGCGGCAAGTTGCTCCAGGTCGGCCTGCGTGCCGCCCACGACCGTCTGGGCCGGCAGGTTCAGGCCGGCGACCTGGCAGCAGTGCCGGTCGGCGAGCTGCCGCGCTTCCTCGGCGTCCATGGCAAGCGCCAGCATGCCGCCTTCGCCGTATTCGCCCATCAGCCGGCCGCGCTCGCCGACCAGGCGCAGCGCGTCGTCGAATGCCAGCGCGCCGGCCGCAACCAGCGCGCTGTACTCGCCCAGGCTGTGTCCGGCCGCGGCCTGCGGCGTCAACTCGCCGCCCGACTGCGCTTCGGCCACCCGCAGGCAGGCGATCGAATGGGTCAGCAGCGCCGGCTGCGTATAGCGGGTCAGCCCGATCTGCCCTTGCGGGTCTTTGAAGCTGAGTTCCCGCATGTCGTAGCCGAGCGCATCGCCGGCCTCGTCGTAAACACTGCGGGCCGCGTCGAAGGCCTCGTAGAGATCGCTCCCCATGCCGGCGTACTGCGCGCCCTGGCCGGGGAATACCAGCATTCCCGTGTCCATGAGTGAAGTCTCAGGCTGCCTTTGCTTGCAGGCGGGAAGCTTCCTCGCCGATGATGCTCAGTCCTTCGAAGACCGAGTCCGCATCGCCGCAGACGTTGACGCGGATGCATTCGCTCTCGTGGGTCCAGGGCTCTTGCAGGCCGGGGAAGAATTCGTGGCCGGAAAGAATCATCACGCCACGCGATCGCAGGCGCCGGTAGAGGGCCCGGTTGTCGTTCAGCCCCGGGAACCACAGCCACAGGAACATCGAGCCTTCCGGCTTGTGGATGTAGTAGTCGCAGTTCGTCAGCGCTTCATGGCAAAAGCCCACCGCGTCCCGGATCTTGCGCTGGTAAAACGGCATGATCAGTTCGCGGCTGATCCGCAGCAGTTCGCGGTTCTCCAGCAGCGGCGCGACAAGTGCGGCGCCCGCGGCCCCCACTGCCAGTTGCGTAAGCGCGTTCACGCGCCCCATGATTTCCGTGACTTCCTCGTTGGCCACGACGATCCCCGTGCGCAGCGCCGGAAGACCGATCTTGGACAGGCTCATCGTAAGTATGGTGTTGTCGTTCCACTCGGGGCGCTCATTGACGTAGATCATGCCGGGGAAGGGGAAGCCGTAGGCGTTGTCCACGATCAGCGGCACCTCCCGTTCCCGCGCCACTTCATCGAGCCGGGCGAGTTCCGACTGGCGAATCACGTTGCCGGTGGGATTGGTGGGCCTGGATACGACGATCGCGCCGACGTCCGCCACTTCATCCAGCCCTTCCATGCGAAGGCCGTACTTGAACTGACGGTTGGGGAGCTTGCGGATGATCGAGCGGCGCGAAGCGACATCCGCATCGTCGGAGAGCAATCCCTTGTAGCCGATGTATTCCGGGCACAGCGGAATGATGATCCGGCGCCGTTTGCCGCCCGGGCCCACGCCGCCGAAGAGGTTGAAGAGGTAATAGAAGCAAAGCTGGCTGCCCGGCGCCAGGGCAATATTCTTCGCGGTCAGGGGCCAGCCGTATTCCTCGCGCAGCATGTCGGCCAGCGCTTCGCGGAACCGGGTATCGCCCAGCGGCTCCGAGTAGATCGACGCCATGTTGTCGAAACGGTCGGGGTCGGCGGCGATTTTGGCCAGTTCGGCGCGGAAAATTTCCCTGACTTCGGGAATAATGGCCGGGTTGCCACCGCCCAGCCGATACACCTTGTCGACTCCCGGAATGGCGCACGACATGTCTTCCATCAACTCCTTCGCGCCGCTGTGGGCATTGAAGGTCCTGACAAAATTGGAGTACTGCATCAAATGATCCTGGCCGGTTCGCTCGCGTGTGGATTATGAACTAGAAAGTGTACTGATCTACCATCGGATATGAGTCTATTCAGGCTGAATTCCAGCATAGCACAGCGGCGTGATTGCGCGCTCGCGCTGGTGTTTCGCCGCCCTCGCGAGCGTCACGGCAAACGCCGTCTGGCGGCATCCCTGGAGGAACGGGCCGTCGTGGAGCTCTGCAGGCTGATGATGGACTGCGCGCTGGAGGACCTTCGGGGTTGGCGCGGCCCGGTCGTGCTGGTCCCGGAAGATCGCGACGATCTTGACTGGGCGCGCTCCTTGCCGGCGAGGCGACCGGACCGCCCGGCGCCGGTCACGGTGCTTGCGCAGGGCGCAGGCAACCTGGGCAGGAGGCTGGAAAGGCTGGACCGGGCGCTCGACGCCATGCAATTGACACGCCGGATCTATATCGGCAGCGATGCGCCGGCGCTCAAGCCGCGGCACTACCGGCGCGTCATGGCCGGCCTTGCCACGCATGACGCGGTGCTGGCGGCCGCCCGCGACGGCGGCGTAACGATGATGGCTACGCGTCGGGGCTGGCCTCAACTGGCGCGTCTTCCCTGGGGCACGCCGGGCCTGGCCCATGCATTAGGCGCCGCCTGCCGCAGGACCGGCCGGCCGACGCTTGAGATTCCCGGCGGATTCGACGTCGATCGCCGTTCGGACCTGGCGACCCTGGCCCGGGCGCTGCGCGGCGACGCGAGGCCGGCGCGGCGCGAGCTGCATCGCTGGCTCGCGAGGAACCGGCTGGCCTGATGGACGTTTCCGTCGTCATCCCCGTATACCGTGACGGGCAGGCGCTGGAACGCATGCTGCAGGCGCTCGCGGGGCTCGATCCGCGGCCTTCGGAGGTCATCGTCGTGGATGGCGGAAACGAGCCGGAGATCGAGGCGCTTTGCGCCGGGGCGGGCTGCCGCTACCTTGCGTCCCGCGCCTGCCGGGGCGAGCAGATGCACCGCGGCGCGCGAGCGGCGACCAATGAGCTGTTGTGGTTTCTGCATGCCGACAACTCGCCGCGGCCGGACTCCATTTCCGTCATTCGCGCGCACATGGGCCCGGGGACCGTGGGCGGCTGGTTCCGGTTCGTTTTCGAAAGCGAGCGTTGCTGGCAGGCGCGGCTGTTGGGCTTTCTGATTAACCTGCGTGCGCAAATGGGTACGCCGTACGGCGATCAGGGGCTCTTTATGCGCCGCGATGCCTACCGGCAGGCCGGGGGCTTTCCCCCTCGCGCGCTGTTCGAAGAACCTCCGCTCGTAAAGCGCCTGCGAAAATCGGGCCGGTTCGCACCGGTGCCGGCCGTCCTGGGCGTGTCGGCCCGGCGGTGGAAGCGTGACGGGTGGTTCAGGCGCAGCCTCGGGAATCGGCTGCTGGCGCTGGCGTATGTCCTGCGCCGTTCCCCCGATGACCTGGCGCGGCGCTATTTTCGGCGCGGTTAGCGCGGGTTCAGGTTTCCGGTTCGCAGACCCCGCCCAGAATTTGCGCATCCAGCCATTCGGCGGGCCACTCCGAGGGCGCCGGCGGTCCGGTGAATTCCGGATCCGGCACACCGGCAATCGACGGTATTGGATCGGGCGACAGGCCGGGAACCTGGTGACCCGGGACGTCCGGAGCGTTCGGGGCGTCCGGCGTTACCCAGGAGCCTTCGTTGGAGGCGATTGTCGCTTCCGGCTCCGGCAACGCCGGCTTCGGGGGCTGGGGCGCGGAGGGGTCGGGCTTGGCGGCACTCGCCAGTTTGCCGCCCACGCGCGCGGCCAGTTTCGCTCCCTGCACCTCGGGCTTGTTGCGTATGGAATCTACCGCCAGGTCCTTGGCGCCATCCAGCGCTGCGTCCACGAGCTTGCCGGCGATCCTGCTGCCAAGACCCGGGCCGGACGATTGATCCCCATTCTGCTGCGGGCTTCCGGGCGGGGGCGTCACCCACGTCCCCGCCTCAGGCGCGGCGGTCCCGCCAAGGCCATATTGCGGCCCGGAGGCCGAGCCCGGTGCATTGGCGATCGCCCGGGAAGGCGGATTGTCGGGATCAACGTAGGAGCGCCCCACGCTGCCGCGCGAGTCTTTTCCAGCAGGTTCGCCGGGCGCGGACCTGGCCACGGCTTCGCCGTTCTCATTTCCGGCGAATCGCAAATCCACGTCCGATTCGCTTTCGCTGCTTGCCGGGGTCGCTTCCGGCGCTTCCGGCGAAACAGGCGGCACCGACTCGCCGAGAACGATAAGGAAATGCTGCGCCACAGGTGGCAACTCCACTTCCTCGTCCTCCAGCAGGGTCCTGCCGTCCAGCCCGATGGCGTCGTTGTAGAACTCGACGTTGGAGTCCTTTTCGATCCTGAGGACGCCTCCCTCCAGCGCCACGCCCGCGAACAGGCCCTTGGAGCGGGCCATCATCACGATCCGGTTCTCCAGCTTGTTGTCCGTGCCGGCAGTCGCGCTGCCGCCCAGTTCTCCCGCCGCGTAGCCGGCGTCGGCGCCGATCGTGAGCTGCCCGCCGGATATCGCCTCGACGGCCTTCGGGTCCTTGAACACGATCAGCAATTGCGACATCGACACGCCGAACTGCAGGCCGACGCTGCCGCTGGTGATGCGAACGAAGGCCGGCCTGCTCCAGCTTCCCGACTCAAGCCGCGTGGACAGCACGCCGCGGCCATGTTTCACGCCGCCGAATAGGCCCACCTTCACGAATTCCGGAAAGATCGCCACGGCATGGGCGTTTTCAAGGACGCCCGGGGCGTCTTCTTCGAGGGGCCCGCGAATTTCCTGCAGGATCGATGCGGAGTGCATCATCCTGTCATTGAGTTTCTCGTCGGCGACCAGTGGCGCCGCGAGCAGAAAGAGAGTGATTCCAACAACTGCTTTGCGCATCATCGTTGCCCCAAGGGTGGCGTTGTTGGTTCAGCAAATATACATTATTTCATGGGCTTGTCAATGATATTTATATCACTGTTCAAGCAATTTAATGGTCGGGGTGACTGGATTTGAACCAGCGACTCCTGCCACCCGAAGACAGTGCTCTACCAGGCTGAGCTACACCCCGACCGTAGGGCTGAGTGCACGAATGCTAGTAACTGCGCTCCGCCGCGAACCGCGCCAGCGATGTCAACACCTCGCGAAAGCGGTTTTCGGGCAGGGCGGACAGGGCATCCGCGGCGCGCTCGGAAGCTTCACGTGCGCGCCCGGCCGCGTATTTTAGCGCCCCCGTGGATTCGATCGCTTCCATTACGCCGGAAAGGTTGCCCAGACCGCCGGTCCGCAGGGCATCGCGCAGCACGCTCTGCTGTGCGTGGGACCCGACCCGCATGGCATGAAGCATGGGCAGGGTCGTCTTTCCCTCCTTCAGGTCGGTGCCTACGTTCTTGCCGAACGCTTCCTCTCCGCCCGAGTAATCCAGCACGTCGTCGGTGATCTGATAGGCCATGCCGAGCTCGAGCCCGTAGCGGGCGGCGGCATCCTCGACTTCCCTGTCGCTGTGCGCGAGGATGGCGCCAATTCGCGCACAGGCCTCGAACAGGGAGGCGGTCTTGCGGCGAATGACCTCGAGGTACTGCTCTTCGGTCACGGCCAGTTCGTTCAGATTCATCAATTGCATGACTTCGCCTTCGGCGATCTGGTTGGTGGTGGACGCAAGGACTTCCACCGCCCGTCGCTGCTCGAGCAGCTCGACGATCAACTGGAACGCGCGCGAGTAGAGGAAATCGCCCACCAGGACGCTGGCCGCGGGGCCGTGCAGCACGTTGGCCGCCGACTTGCCGCGACGCATTTCCGCCTCGTCCACGACATCGTCGTGCAGCAGCGTGGCCGAATGGATGTATTCCACGATGACGCCGGCCCGGACCTGGGGGCCGCCCGGAGCGCAGCCCAGCGCGCGCGCCACGAGCATCAGCAACAGGGGGCGTATGCGCTTGCCGCCCGAGTTCAGGAGGTACTGCGCCACCCGCCCGACCAGCGGAACGTCGCTGCGCAAGTGGCTGTAGATGAGGCGATTGAGGAGGTTGAAGTCCTTCCCCACCAACCGCAAGGCCTGCCGGAATACGTCCGAATTGGACACCGCGCCAATGATATCAATTTGCCGCCGCCAAGCGGTCGCAAACGGCTAAAATTCGGGCTCGCCAAAGTGGAGTCGTACGACATGCGCAGAACTGGTCTTCTTGTTTCACTCGCCCTGCTTGCAGCGGCCTGCTCTCCGCCTGTCGACGATGGGCTCGAATACCCGACCGCTGCGCGCTCCGAACAGCAGGACGACTATTTTGGCGTTCAGGTTGCCGATCCCTATCGCTGGATGGAGGAGATGGATGCTCCCGAGACCGCGGCCTGGATAGCGTCCCAGAACGAGCTGGTCGAGCCCTACCTGGCGTCGATCGAGCTGCGGGAGCGGCTTAAGCGAAGGCTGACCGAGGTCTGGAACTATCCGCGCCGCTCCGTGCCCTGGCGCGACGGGCCTTGGTATTTCGAGTTCCGCAACGACGGCCTGCAGAACCACAGCGTGCTTTTTGTACGGGAGGGCCTTGACGGCGAAGCGCGGGCGCTGCTCGATCCCAACTCCTGGAGCGAGGACGGCACCGTGAGTCTGGCAAGCAACTCGGTCAGTCCCAACGGCCGCTACATCGCGTATGCGAAGTCCGACGGCGGCTCCGACTGGCGCGATTGGTACGTGCGCGAGGTCGCAACCGGCGAGGACCTGCCCGACCATCTCACCTACACCAAGTTCACCGGCGTTTCCTGGACTCGGGACGAGGGCGGCTTCTACTACAGCCGCTACCCGGTGGACGAGCAGGGCGCCGGCGACGACAAGAAGGCCGTGTCGGTCTTCTATCACGAACTCGGGACGGACCAGGCCGACGACCGGCTGGTGCTTGAGATGCCGCCGGACGAAGGGCGCAATGCCTATGCCTCCGTCACCGACGACGGCGCCTACCTGATCGTCACCTTGCAGGAGGGTTATCTGAGCAACGCGGTCCACTACCGGCGCATGGACGAACCGGATTCCGCGATACGGCCGTTGCTGGACGAATGGGACGCCATATACAGCTACCTTGCCAACGACGGCGATATCTTTTTCTTCTCGACCAACAGGGATGCGCCGCGCCGCAAGGTGATATCACTGCACATCGACAGCCCGCAGGAGTGGACCGAAGTCATTCCACAGGGCGAAAACACCATGGTGAGCATCAGCGCGGTGGGGGGACGGCTGATCGCCTCGTATCTGCAGGACGTCAAGCCGCTCGTGATCGTGCATGAGGCCGACGGCAGCCTGGTGGAGCAGATCGAACTGCCCGGCATCGGTTCGGTGCGCGGCTTCGGCGGACGCTGGGACGATCCCGAAACGTTCTACAACTTCTCCGGCTATACCGATCCCGGCGCCATATACCGCTACGACGTGGGCACGGGCGAGAGCACGCTGCACCACCGCACCGAAACTCCGATCGACGGCACGCAGTTCGTGACCCGCCAGGTCTTCTACGACAGCAAGGACGGCACCCGGGTCCCGATGTTCCTCGTGCACCGCAAGGACCTGGAAAAGACCGGCGACCACCCCACGCTGCTGTACGGCTACGGCGGTTTCAACATATCGCTGACACCGGGCTACAACAGCGCCCGCCTGGTGTGGATGGAGCTCGGCGGCATGGTCGCCATCCCCAACCTGCGCGGCGGCGGCGAGTACGGACGCGAGTGGCACCTGGCGGGCACCCGCGAGCGCAAGCAAAACGTTTTCGACGATTTCATCGCCGCGGCGCAGTGGCTGATCGACGAGGGCTACACGATGCCTTCGCGACTCGTTATCCAGGGCAGCAGTAACGGCGGCCTGCTGGTGGGCGCCGTGATGACCCAGCGCCCCGACCTGTTCGGCGCGGCGCTGCCGGACGTGGGCGTGCTCGACATGCTCCGTTACCACACGCCCAGCGCCAACGCGCGCGCCTGGGCCGACGACTACGGCCTGTCCGAGAACGAGGCGGATTTTCGCGCCCAGTACGCCTATTCGCCCGTGCATCGCGTCGCCGAGGGCGCCTGTTACCCGCCGACCCTGGTCACCACCGGCGATCATGACGACCGGGTCGTGCCCTGGCACAGCTACAAGTTCGCAGCGGCGCTGCAGCATGCCCAGGGCTGCGACAGGCCGGTGATGATTCGCATCGAGACGCGCGCGGGTCACGGCGCGGGCACGCCCACCTGGATGCGGATCGAGGACATCGCCAACCAGTTCGCTTTCGCCGCCGACGCGGTAGGGCTGGGCCAGCGCCAAACCGGCGAATAGGCTAACCAGGCACATTGCCTGATGGTGGGTCTGGCATCACGAATGTCCGGTGCAGGGCCCACCGCCATCTATGCATACAATATGTCGACACGTGGCCGGGTAGTCCAAGTGTCGGAGGCACAGTTCAATGCGTGTCGTAGTAGTTGGCGCCGGCATTCTGGGAGTTACGAGCGCATGGTTTCTCAAGGAAGCCGGATTTGACGTCCTGTTGATCGAGAAGGATGCAGGCCCCGGGCTGGGAACCAGTTTCGCCAACGGGTCGCTGATCCACCCCAGCTATGTGCAGCCGTGGAACGAACCCGGGGTGCACCGGACCCTGCTCAGATATGCCGGGCGGGCGGACGCGCCGATGTTGCTGCGACTCAGGCACCTGCATCATTACCTGTTCTGGGGATTGAGATTCCTGGCCAATTCGTCGCCCGGGAGGTTTGTGGAAGCCTCGCGGCGCAATCTGACTCTGGCAACCTACTCCGTTCGCGTTCTTCGCGATCTTCGGACCGATCTGGACCTGGAATACGGTCAGTATTACCGCGGTTCGCTGAGTATTTTCCGCGACCGGTCAGTCCTCGCAGCATCGGTGGGAATTGCCGAAGAACTCAGGTCTGCAGGCGTTGACAGCGAAATTGTTGATCGGGACGGCCTGATCTCGCTGGAACCGGCTCTGGCGTCGATCGCAAATCAACTTGAGGGCGGCATCCATTACAAGGATGACGAGGGCGGTAACTCCTACCTGTTCTGCCGGGTTATGGCGAAGAGGCTGGCAGGAGCGGGCGTGGCAATCCGGTACGGCACGGAAATCACACGGATCGTCGGCAGGAGCGGGCACGTACGGTACCTTGAAACGGCGAGCGGCGGGCGAATCGAGGGGGGCGCCTTTGTAGTCGCGTGTGCGGCGGGTACGACGCGGCTGCTGAGGCCGCTGGGCATCCGGATCCCCATCATGCCGGTCAAGGGATATTCTTTGACGCTGCCCAGCGGAAATGAGGCTCAGTCGCCGCGCGTGCCGATTATCGATGCCGATCTTCACGCCGGCGTCATTCCGCTGGGCGCTGACTCGATCCGTCTCGCCGGTACCGCGGAGTTCAGTGCGTTCGATGAATCGATTCCGCGGGCCCGGATCGACAATCTGTACGCCATGCTGGAACGGATTTTTCCCGACTATGCAAACGCTGTCGACCGGAACAAGGCGATAGCGTGGGCGGGCCTGAGGCCGATGTCCGCCGACGGAACTCCGTTTATCGGTCAAACTGCCGTGGAAAACCTTTATGTCAATTCGGGGCACGGCCAGATCGGTTGGTCCACGGGTCCCGGCAGCGCTCGTTTGCTGGCGGACATCGTTTCCGGAACCGGTCCGGCCCTCGATCCGGCGGATTACAGCCCCGGTCGATCCTGAAAGGGAGGAAAGTGCAAAATGGTTCTCGATAAGCGACCGCAGCAGAAGCTCGCATGCGATGTGCTGGTGGTGGGAGGCGGCGCGGCCGGGGTTGCGGCTGCCGTCACTGCGGCGCGCCAGGGGCTGGCGGTGGCGCTGGTCGAACGCTACGGATTTTGTGGCGGCGGCGCCGTAGCCGGTATGTCAGGCACGATCTGCGGGATTTACGAGGCCAGTGACGATAAAGAGCGACCGCCCCGTCAGGTGGTCCATGGCTTCCTGGACGAGTTCACGGCGGCCATGGAGGCTCGTGGCGGGCTTACCGGGCCCGTGCGGTACGGCAAGACGTTTACGCGCGTTCACGACCCGCTGGTGTGGCGCGAGGTGGCGGACCACCTGCTGAAGGACGCGGGTGTTCAAGTGCTTTACCACACAGTTGCAACCGACGTGCTGGGGGACGCGGACGATCGGGTGGCCGGAATAGTCGCCTATACAAAAGAGGGGAAGTTATCGATTGCGTCGCGGGTGACGGTCGACGCGAGTGGTGATGCGGACGTCGTCGCCATGGCAGGGCATGAATTCAGGCTGGGGAAGGACGGCCAGGTCCAGAATCCGACGATGATCTTTCGTCTGCAGGGTGTGGAAATCCGAAAGCTCCGTTCGGAATACGGACCCGACAGCATTATGCCGCTACATATAAGCCGGAAAATTAACGAGCTGTATGCAAGGGGCGAGTATTACCTGCCGCGCGCAAAGATTTTCCTGTTCGAGACGCCACGTCCCGGCGAGTTGCTGTGCAATGCTACGCGCCTGATCGGCTTGGACGGTCGGGAGTTGAACGCCGTCATTGCACAGGACCTTACGGAAGCCGAATTCGACGGCCGCCGGCAGGTTCGCGAGTACGCCCGGTTCCTGAAGGACTACGTCGCCGGCTGCGAGAACAGTTGGGTCAACGACACCGGCGTCCAGGTCGGGGTTCGACAGACCCGCCAGCTTGTCGGCACCGAAGTCCTGAGCAATGCCGACGTCGAGTCGGCCCGCAAGCGCCCGGACGGCGTTGCCAGGTCGCCGTGGCCGATCGAGTTGCACAAGGGCGACAAGCCCAGGCTGGTCTGGATCATCGAGGACCACTACGATGTGCCGCTGAACTGTTTCGTTCCCCCGGGGGGCGAATCCCTGCTGGTTGCGGGCCGCTGCCTCTCGGCGCAACATGAGGCGATGGCCTCGGCTCGCGTGACAGCCCAGTGCTTTTCATACGGACATGCCGTGGGACACGCCGCGGCGATTGCCGTCAGGGAAGACCGGTCGACCCATGACCTGCCGGTCCAGCTCGTTCGCCGCAAGCTCAAGTCGGACGGAGCCCGCCTGTGACTGCCGGGGCGATCGTTGACGAGTACTATCGCCGCATCGATTCGAACGATCTGGACTGGGTCGTCAGCCTGTTCAGCGAAGATGCAACCTACGTTCGGGCTGATTCGCGCCTTCAGGGAAAAGCGGAAATCGACAGGTTTTTTCGCACCCAGCGGCGCATTCGCGGCAAGCACGTCATCCACAGCATTGTCGCCGTCCGGGACCAGGTGTTCTGCAAGGGCGAATTCATCGGCAGGGGGGAAACCGGCGACAGGCGCCAGGTGCGATTCTTCGATGTGTGGCACTTCGATTCGAGCGGTAAGGTGCGGTTGAGGGAGACGTATCTCGCCCTGGGTCATGAGTACGTGAAGAGTTGAGCGGAACTTGGTCTGGCTTCTTCTACTCGTTCTCGTTGTCTGCCTGGTATTGAGCGGTACGGAATACGCGTACATTGTCGGGGCCGTTGCCGTCGTTCTTTTTCTCGTTACGGGGCACGGTGAGCACCTGATGATCGTGCCGCAGCGGGTTTTCAGTCAGCTGGATTCGTTTGCGCTCACCGCCTTGCCCATGTTCATACTCGCCGGCGAAATCATGGGACGGGGCGGCGTGACCCGATCCCTGATCGATTTCTCGCTATCGCTGATGGGGAAGATCCGCGGGGCGCTCGGGCACGTAAACATAATGACTTCGGTTTTCTTCGCCGGTGTCTCGGGCGCCGCGACGGCGGATGCGGCAGCCCTGGGCAATACGCTCGTACCGGCCATGCGCGAGCGCGGCTACAGGGGCGACTATGCGGCCTCCATTACCGCAGCCTCCGCGATCATCGGCCCGATCATCCCGCCCAGCATTATTCTGATCATGTACGGCGCACTCATGGAAACGGATATCGCGGCTCTCTTCGCGGCCGGCATCATTCCGGGCCTGATGATGGCCGCCGTTCTTGTCGTTTCCAATGCGGCGTTTGCCCGCAGGAAAGGACATCCGGCCGGTGATCCTTTTGACCTGAAGCGTCTGGGGGAGGCGACACGCCGCGCGCTGCCGGCGCTGGCCCTGCCGATTGTCATCGTCGCGGGAATCGTGTTCGGCGTGACCACGCCGACGGAAGCCGGCGCTCTTGCCGTGGTTCTGGCCATCGCCGCCGCCCGTGCATACGGTTTGCTGTCGCGAACGCTGCTCGTGGATTCCCTGCGTCGCACCGTAAGGCTGGTGGGCTCGATATTCGTGCTGATCGCCGCGTCAAGCCTGATCAGCTATCTTGCTGCGATCGTTGGGGCATCGGACCAGCTGTCCACTGCCGTGGCAGGCAGCGGGCTGGCGGGGCGCGCCTACCTCTTCAGCATCGTTGCGTCCTTGCTTGTGGTGGGTATGTTTACGGGCGTCCGCCTCGGCCTCTTCCTGGTAGTGCCTCTGATCGTTCCCGAGGCCATTGCGCTCGGCGCGGATCCGGTTCACACAGGCATCGTCGTATGCCTTTCGCTGGCACTGGGATTGATTACGCCGCCGTTCGGCCCGGTATTGCTGGTGACGTCCGCGGTTACGGGCGTTTCATACGCGCAATTGATAAGAGGAACGATCGCCTTCACTTCGCTGCACGTGGCCGTGCTCGCAGTGCTGACATTCCTTCCCGGTGTCAGCTTGTGGCTTCCGAAGGCCGTGGGTCTGCTATGAGAGCACTTTGCGCCGCTGTTCTCGCCGGAGTGCTCACTGTTGGTGGTGTTCCAGCCATTGCCGGTCCCGTACACATCGGCATGTCGACTGCGCTGATTGACAGCAATCCGGTTGCGGTCTGGGCCTACGCGCTCCGGGACGAACTCCGACGGCATGGCATTCAGACGCGGGTTTTTCCGGGCAGTACTCTGGGAAGCGAACTCGAACGGGACGAGCAGGTGATCCTTGGGCTGCTGCCTATCAATATCTCCGGAGGCCAGGATGTGACGCAGTACAGCCCGCTGTTGCGTTCGTTTCGCATGCCGTTCCTGTTCCGGGAAACCGCCGAAGTGGACTGCCTGATGCACAGGACCGGCTTTCTGGATCTGGTGAACTCAGCGACGCGACCTCGTGGGATCGAGGTCGTGGACGTGGTCACGGTGGGAGGCATGGCGAGCCTGTTCACGGCCAGCGGACCCATCGACTCGCTCGATACGCTGCGGGAGCAACGCATTCGCGCAATGGACCGTTACCAGGTCAGAACGATCGAAAGCTGGGGCGCTTCGTCCGTGCAGGTCGCGTGGGAGGAGGTGACGACAGCGTTGCAGACATCGGTAGTTGACGGTTATCTGAATCCGCCGGGCGTTCCCCTTGCCTTCAGGCATACGCGCCATCTCAGGCACATGCTGGCCCTGGATCTGTTCACGGGGATACGTTTCGTGACCCTGTCGGCGAAGTGGAGCGATGGTCTGGACGATGCGGAGCGAGCGGCGCTGGAATCAGCTCTCGTCAGCGCCAGACATGCCAATCGTGCTTTTGCTGCGGCCCGGCGCCGCGAGGATCTGGAAGGATTGCGCTCAATGGGGGTGACCATTTCCGAGCCCGATGCGGAATTACTGGCTGAACTTGCCGCTTCGGTTTTATGGATGTATGAGGACCTGCTGGGTTCGGACACAATGAATACGGTCAGGAATCTGTTGGAGAACGAATGTCGCGCCTACTGAAACGCTTCGTGAATCGGCCTGTGGAAGGGCTGGCGATGCTGATGCTGGCGGCGATGCTGACGCTGGTCCTGCTGCAGGTCGTCGGCCGCTACGTGTTTCAGAACCCGCCGCCGTGGACCGAAGAGGCGGCGCGCTTCTGCATGATCTGGTGCGGCCTCCTCGGCGCCGGTTCGGCGCTCTTTCACCGGTCGGACCCGAAGTTGACGAAAGGACTCACGGGCGCAAAGGCTCTCCCGGCATCGCTGCTTCGCGCGATCCGCTGGCTCGCGATCAGCGCGTTCGTGCTGCCGTGGCTGATCTACGGTCCGGGCTTCGTGTTGCGTCACTGGTTTCGGGCCACCGAGGCGATGAATTGGAACAGTGCGGTCATTGTCGTGATTGTTCCGATTGCGGGACTCATACTGCTCGTCTACGCGTTCGCGCAACTGGTCGGGTGGGAAGAACGCTCCGGGGAAGGGGGTGGCGCCGAATGAGGCTATTCGTCTGCGGGGTCGTGCAGGAGACGAACGTCTTCTCGCCCATTCCTACCGGCTGGGACAGCTTTTCCGGACAGTGCTGGGATCCGCGAAAAGATCCTGTGCCGCCGGAGAACGTGAACCTCCTGGCCTATGGCGGCGCGGTGGAACGTGCACGCAAGCTCGGCATGGAGGTTGTTCCCGGACTCTTCCTGAACGCGATCCCAGCCGCGCCTGCCTCCGCGGCCTGCTGGCAACGGATTCGCGAAAGAATCCTGGACGACTTGCGAGAGGCCGGCCAGGTCGACACCGTCTTCGTGTTTCTGCACGGAGCCATGTCGGCCATTGGGACATCCGATTGTGAGGGAGGCCTTCTGCACGGTATCCGCGAACAGGTGGGCACGAAAGTTCCCATTGCCGCCGTTTGCGACCTGCACGGCAACGTCAGCGAGGTGATGCTTGACGCTGCGGATTTCCTGATCTGTTGCCGGGAATATCCCCATATCGACTTTGCCGAGAGGGGCGCGGGCGCGGTTGACTTGTTGAAGAGCATGCGGGAGGGTCGCATCCGGCCTTCCAGCACTGCCTTGCGTGTCCCGTTGATGACCGTATCCCCAACCACGTTCGGGCCGATGTCGGATTTCGTGTCGCAATTGCGGTCGGCCGAGGAGTCGGGCGGGGTCCTCAGCGCGTCGGCGTTTCACGGATTCTTCGGCGCCGACCACGCGGACGTGGGTGCGGCCATCGTCGTGATCACGAACGACGAGCCCGAACTGGGCGAGCGAATCGCCTCGCAATTGGCGAAGGCTTTTGTCGATGCGGTCGTGCAGCAAGGAGATATCGGCGTGTCCCTGGATCAAGCGCTGGTAGAGGCGGCCGCGGCCAGGGGCAGGGTCGTCATTGCGGAACGCGCCGACAATTCGGGTGGGGGCGCGGGCGGCGATTCGACCCTGATTCTGGCGGAACTCCTGCGCCGGGGAGTCACCGATGCCGCCTTCGGCGTGCTTTGGGATCCCATTTCAGCCGACTTTTGCCACCTGGCCGGACCTGGCAGCCCGATTTCCTTGCGATTGGGCGGCAAGGTGGGCCCGCAGTCCGGAAGCCCGCTCGACGTGGAGGCCGAGGTGCTCGCCGTGGCCGACGATGTCCATCAGCAGTGGTTCGGCCGAGGCAAGCCCACCGTTCCGCTCGGCAAATCGGCGGCGGTACGTGTCGACGGGGTTGATATCGTGATTGGTTCCGAGCGCCACCAGGTCTTCAGCCGGCACGTTTTCGAAGGACACGGCATTGACCTTGAGCAAAAGAAGGTCATCGTGGTCAAGTCCACCCAGCACTTCGCCACGTCGTATGCGCCCCTCGGGCAGATCATTTACTGCGATACGCCAGGGACGGTCAGCATGGATTTCTCGACGCTCCCGTACCAAAACCTGAAGCGGCCAATCTGGCCGCTGGACGACGTCCCCATTGTGCCGCGGCCGCTGTGGCCGCCATCCTAGCGTCGTGCGCATGAGTACCAGGTCTTCCAGTCGGATGCGCATTGACCGGGTTGAAGTTCGCGTGCTTTCGACGCGCTATGAAACCGAGTTCCGGAATCCTCATCAGCAGTTTCCCGGCAAGCACGCCGTACTCGTGTTCGTAAGCACCGATGCGGGCGTGGTCGGGGTAGGCGAGTCCTGGTGCGACGGAGGCGACCCGGATTCGGTCGTGACGATAATCGAGTCGGACCTCGCTCCCCACGTCATCGGCGCGAGCGTATCCGAGCCGGAGCGGATCTGGCGAAGCATGATGGCCACCGGCGTCATGAGCCTCAAGGGCAGCGCGCTGTATGCGGCGGCCAGCGGTGTCGATATCGCCATTTGGGACGCCTGGGCGCGGACCCTGCGTCAGCCGCTGCACCGGCTGCTGGGCGGGCATTCGACTGCGGTACCGGTATACGGTTCGGCCGGCCTGTACGCGGAGGGATATACCCCCGAATCGCTGGCTTCGGACATGGCGGCCGCAATCGACCGGGGTTGCTGCGGAGCGAAGATCAAGGTGGCCGGCGCCACTCTTGAGGAGGACGTGGAACGGGCAGGCGCGGTCCGCGGAGCGCTTGGACCCGGCCCCAGGCTCATGGTCGACGCGTTGTTCAAACCCGGGGTCGCCGATGCGATCAGGCTGGGCAGGGCGATTGCTCCTTTCGACGTCTATTTCTATGAAGCGCCTACCGAACTGCGCGATTTATCGGGTTGGCGTACCATTCGGCGCGATACCGGAATTGCCTTGTCCGGCCCCGAGGTCGCGGCGGGATTGGACCGTTACCGGGAATTCCTGCGTAAGGAGGTGGTGGACTATCTGCAGGCGGATGCGATCATTTGCGGAGGCGTCACTGAGCTTCGCCGCATTGCGGCACTGGGCCGGGCCTTTCGCAAGCCGCTGACCTATCACGCGTCCGGTTCGGCGGTCGCCCTTGCAGCCAACGCGCAGGTGGCCGCAGCGTTTGCCGGCGCCGACAGTATTGAAATGCACCTGCTGCACCAGGCCCTGTTCGAAAGATTGTGGGATGCCGGATGGCGTATTGAGAACGGCGCCCTGGTCGTGCCGGAAATCCCGGGGATCGGTGTGGAAATCACGCCGGACTCCCCGCTGCTCAACGGAAGCGCCGCAGGCGATTAGGGCGGGCCGCGGTGTCGCACAAGCTGCCGACCGGCCTTGCGGGTATCGCTTTCTACCTACTGCTGCTTGCCGGTTGCGGAGGAAACGAGTTCGAGCCCGGCTTTCGCGAGAACCTCGCGATTCCCATGCGCGACGGCGTTACGCTCATGGGCGACGCCTACCTGCCGGGTCCCGGCCAGTACCCCGCCATCGTCGAGATCACGCCTTATGGACGCGGCGACCATGGAATCAACTTTCGAAACGAAGCCGGGTACTGGGGCGATCACGGCTACGTGATGGTGCTTGTGGATTCGCGCGGGCAGGGGCAGTCGGAAGGCGAGTTCGAGCTGTTCGTGCGCTCCGGCGAGGATGGCCACGACGTCGTGGAATGGATTGCGCGCCAGCCCTGGTCGAACGGCAGGGTAGCGATGCGCGGCGCTTCGTACACCGGCACCAATCAGCTGTATACGGCGCTCGAGCAGCCGCCGCACTTAAGCTGCATAACGCCGAGCGCGACAGCCTGGGGCCCGAGAAGGGACGTGCCCTACGGGGACGGTATCCTGCGGTTCGGTTGGGCGATTTCCTGGCCCGCGAACCTGGCCAGCGCCGACATTGACGCGCTTGAGGCGATTGACTGGGATGCGGCCCTGGCGCATGAGTCGATCCACGGGGCCGACGCGGTCGTCTACGGAAAGCCGTCCGCGGTGTATCGGCAGGTCGTGCAGCACGATGCGCAAGCTACGCACTGGGACCCGCTGCACCTTGAAAAGCAGGATTACGGCAGGATAAGTGTTCCGAGTCTGGCTTTTACCGGGTGGTTCGACGGAACCCGTCCTGGAACCATTGCTCACTACCTTGGTCTCGAGCAGCATGCGCCGAACCCGGAGGAGCACTTCCTGGTCGTCGGCCCGTGGGAACATTTCCCCGCACCGGATGGGGGCTACGATTACCTGACCGGCGAGCCGATCCGGGCTGCCGCGGGAATGACGCTGCCCGATCAGGCCTTTCTGCCGGGCCAGGAGATCACCCGGGAGTTCTTCGACTGGTGTCTGAAGGGCAACCGGAGCTTTAATCATCCCAGGGTGCGCCTGTACCTGACGGGCAGCCACGAATGGCTTGAGTTCAGCCGCTTTCCGCCCGGTGATCCTCGAATGCGCCCGCTGTACCTTGCCGGCGATGGCGATGCGGCGGGTCCTCAAGCCCGAGGCAGGCTCGCCTGGCAGCCGCCCGAGGACGACCCGCCCGACAACTTTGCCTATGACCCGCGCGATCCGGTTCGAAGCCCGGTCTTCAATCCCCCACAGGACTGGCAGATGCCGTCCGCCAGGCCGGACGTGCTGACGTATACGAGCGCCCCGTTCGAGGAAGCGCTGCCCATTCTTGGAAGGCTGGAGCTCGAACTGCATGTGTCGTCCGAGGCCCGGGACACGGATTTCAGCGCGGCGGTTTACGACATCGCGCCGGATGGGTCGGTGTACCGGCTGCATCCCAAGCCCGCGGCTTTCGTACGGGCCCGCTATCGCAATGGCCTCGATGCGGAAACACCGCTTGACCCTGAGGAGCCGGCACTGCTGCGATTTGAGTTTTCGCCCGTCGGTCATACCGTTCGGGCTGGCCACCGACTGCGGGTGACTGTTTCGAGCAGCGTCTATCCGTGGATTTTTCCGAACAACAACTCGGGCAAGGCGCCGGACGGCAGCATTTCGGTTACCAGGCAAACGCTGTATCACGACACGGAGCGCCCGTCACGGCTGCTGCTGCCCGTGTTCGCGCCTCCGGGCGAATAGGCGGACTCCGGCGCCGCTTGTTTGTATACAAAGAGTATACTCGGCGCCGCGTCCCGGCATGACGGCAGGAGAGGATTCGCATGGGAATCAGGAGCCACTGGAAGAATTTCATTGACGGTCATTTCGTCGATTCGGTCGCGGGGCGGACAATCGAGGTCGAGGATCCCGCGACCGGGGAGAGGATCGCGGAAATAGCGCGCGCGGAAGCCGGGGATGTCAACCTCGCCGTCGCGGCCGCAAAGCGATGTTTTGATTCCCGGGCCCTGGCCGATCTCAGACCGATCAACCGGGGGCGGATGCTGATCGACGTGGCCCGTGAGCTTCGCCGCCGGCAGGACGAGATCGCCGAAGTCATCTGCTACGAGAGCGGCATGGGCATGGTCGATTCCATCGACCAGGTGGACTGCGCCGCCCAGTATTTCGAGTATTATGGCGGCCTGGCGGACAAGATCGAGGGCAGCTACATTCCCCTGGGAAAGGGCTTCATCGACTACACCATTCCCGAGCCGCACGGCGTGTCGGCGCACATTATTCCGTGGAATTTCCCGATCGAACTCGTGGCCCGGGGCGTTGCACCCGCCCTGGCGGCCGGCAACACGGTGGTCATCAAGTCGCCGGAACTGGACCCGCTACACAACACCTTCCTCGGCGAGATCGCCGGCTCCGTCGGTTTTCCGGACGGCGCAATCAACATCATTGCCGGTTACGGCGACGATTGCGGCACGGCGCTTTGCGAACATCCCGACGTCAACCAGCTCGTATTTACGGGTTCGGTGCCCACCGGGCGCAAGATTCTTGACTGCGCCGCGCGCCGGATCATTCCCGCGGTCGTGGAACTGGGGGGCAAGTCGGCGGGCATGGTCATGCCGGATGCGGACCTGGACAAGGTCGTGGCCAGCACGCGCGTGGGGATTTTCTTTTTTTCCGGACAGGTGTGCTCCGCCATGTCGCGCCTGCTCGTACACCGCAGCATTTACGACGAAGTGGTGGACCGGCTCTGCGAGATGGTGGACGGCCTCTCCATCGGGCACGGCAAGGACAACAGTGACATTACGCCGCTCATTTCCGAGCGGCAGCTTGAGAGAGTCGAAGGCCTGGTGCGGTCGGCCGTCGATGCGGGCGCGAAGGTCGCCAGAGGCGGGGCAAGGGTCGCCGACAGTCCGGGGTACTTCATGCAGCCGACGCTCATTTGCGATGCGTCTCCGGACATGGACGCGATGCAACGGGAAGCCTTCGGGCCGGTTCTTTGCATCAGCGCCTTCGATGACGAAGAGGAGGGCGTTTCCATCGCCAATGGCACGCGTTACGGGCTGTGCGCCGGCGTGTTCACGCAGGACCTGGAAGCGGCGCACAGGATTGCGGCGCGGCTGAAGGGCGGTCAGATCTTCATCAACAAGTGGTTCGCCGGCGGTATCGAGACGCCGTTTGGCGGCGTAGGAGAATCCGGGTTCGGAAGGGAAAAGGGACAGGACGCGATACGCAACTACTATCAGACAAAGAACGTCGGTTGCCTGATCGGCTGATGGACGCACCTGCGATAAACCAGCAGGCAATAGACAATCTGTTCACGCCCGGCTCCGTCGCTGTCATCGGCGCCTCGGGCGTGCCGGGCAAATGGGGCTATCTCGCGGCCGAACAAGCACTGCGCGACAAGTCGCGGCGGGAAGTGTTCCTGGTCAACCGCAAGGGGGGCGAAATCCAGGGCGAAAGCTCCTACCGGCGCTACTCGGACATCGAAGCCATTCCCGATCTCGCCGTGATCAGCGTGCCCCGGTTCGCCTTCGAGGAGACCATAGACGAGGTCCTGGCCAAGGGCACGCGATCCATTGTGGGTATCACGGCGGGGTTCGGTGAGGAAGGACGCGAAGGCCGGGCGGTCGAGGACCGCGTGGTCGGGAAGGTCCGCGAAGCGGGCGCGGCGATGCTGGGTCCCAATTGCATGGGCGTGTACGACGGTCACGGCGGTGTCCGCTGCATGCCCTGGGCGGACCTGACGCCGGGTCCGGTGGGATTCCTTTCGCAGAGCGGCGGGCTAATCATGGATATCACCAAGCGCCTGGTGGAAGTCGAACTGGGATTTTCGCGCGTGGCGTCGGTGGGGAACCAGGCCCACGTGCAGATTCCCGACCTGATGGGAAATCTGGCTGCGGACGGCGGGACACGGATTGTAGCGATCTACATTGAAGATCTGGAGCAGGCGGACCGGCTGTTCGAAAGCATTTCCGGGATGGTGTCAGGCGGCAAGAAAGTCATTCTGATGACGCCGCATTCCACGCCGGGGTCCGTGCGCGCGGCCCGGGCGCACACAGGCTCCACCGTTACCTCGATGCAAGCAACCCGCGAGAAGGCGGCGCGGGCCGGTGCATGGCACGCATCCTCGCCCAGAGAATTGGTGACCCTGGCGCAGACCCTGCTGGCGCCGAATCGAACCGCCGGCAAGCGCGTCGCCGTGATCTCCGACACGGGCGGGCCCGGCGTCCTGTGCTCGGGTCTGGCCGAGAAGCAGGGGCTGGAAGTCCCGGAGTTCGGCGCAGCGTTGCAGGAGCGGTTGCGGGGCTTGCTGTCGCCCCGCGCGGTGGTCAACAATCCGGTGGACCTGGTGGACAACATTACGGTCGAACCGATGATTGACACGCTGGAGGCCGTGCTGGAGGCCGAAGAGATCGACGCGGTCCTGATGAACATCCATGTATTCGTGCATGAATCGGCCGACCTTGAGGTCCGGATGGGCCAGCGCATCGGACGACTGGCTGTGCGCAGCGGCAAGCCGGTTGTCGTCACTTCGCACTCCATGGATGCGCCCGGCGTGCTTGCCGCGCTCCGTTGCGGAGTTCCCGTGTATCGGGATACCGGGGAGGCCGCGAGTGGTCTCGCGCTGCAATGCGGTTGCCGGAGCGTCGGATGAGCGCCGTTAAGGTGGAAATGACCGGGACGGTCCAGACCATTCGGCTCAACCGGCCGGACGTCCTCAATGCCCTGAATCCCGAAGCGTATGACCAACTTGCGGAAGCCATCCGCATGGCGGAGGATGAGGCGGTGCGGGCGGTGGTCCTCACCGGGACGGGCCGGGGCTTTTGTTCGGGCCATGATCTGAGCGACGCCGACAACGAGGACCCGGCCGCCGGCCTGCCCGAGGTCAATGCGACCATGCGGGCGATCCGCGGTCTGAGGAAACCGGTCATTGCGGCGATCAACGGCGTTGCCGCCGGCGGCGGGATGTCGTTGGCGCTGTGCTGCGACGTCAAGCTGATGGCCAGGAGCGCCAGGCTGGTGCCGGCGTTCGTCGACCTTGGACTGGTGCCCGATATGGGCGCATCGTGGCTGGCGGCCAATGCGCTGGGCTACGGCCGGGCGCTGGAATGGCTGGTTTCGGGTGCGGCGCTGGATTCCGGGACGGCCCTTGAGTGGGGGCTGGTTCACACTCTCGTAGATGACGGGGAGCTGCGGGAAGCGGCGCAACGCAAGGCAGAGGCGCTTGCCGACGGCCCGACCCTGGCCATCGGCCTCACCAAGCAATTGCTGTCGGGAGCGCTGTCTTCGAGCTTCGAGGATACGATGGATCGGGAAGCGAGGTTTCAGCAGATCGCCGGTCAAAGCGCGGATTATGCGGAGAGCCTGGCAGCATTTCGCGACAGGAGAACGCCGAAATACCAGGGGAAATAGTTGCCGGAGATCAACATGACAAGAGAAGATCGAAGACAGGCATTGACGCCGGAAGGGGTGCCCGAACCCATCAAGGGCTACTACTCCAATTGCATCAGGGTCACCTCCGGACCGTTGCTGTTTATCGCAGGGCAGATTCCCATCGACAACGACGGCAATCACGTCGGCGGCGACGATGTGGTGGAGCAGGCGAGACAGGTGTTCCGTAACATCGAGGCGATATTGACGGGAGTGGGCGGGTCCCTGGCCGACCTAGTGAAAGTGACGGTTTACGTGACCGACATTGCGGCCATGGGCAAGATCGCGCCCTTGCGCGAGGAACTGTTCCCGAAAGACGGCCCGGTGAGCGCCTGCGTGCAGGTGTCGGCGCTGGCATCGCCCGAGATCCAGATCGAAATCGAAGGAGTGGCCGTTGTCGACTGATTCCCTGAAGACGCCGCGGATATGCGGTCTGCCCACCTTCATGCGGCTGACCCATACGCAAGAGCTTGCCGGGGTCGATGTGGCCGTGGTTGGAGTTCCGTTCGACACCGGTTCGCCCTACCGTGTCGGTTGCCGTTTCGGGCCGCGCGAAATCCGCAGCATTTCGGTATTGCTGCGGCCGATCAACCCCTATCACGACATCGATGTTTTCGATCTGTGCAAGGTGGTGGACTACGGCGACGCGACGGTGATTCCCGGAGAGACCGAGCGCTCCTTCGCCGCCATCGAGGCGGAGCTGGACCATATCATCGCGAACGGAGTGAAGACGCTCTGCTTCGGCGGCGACAACTCGATCTCGCTGCCGCAAATCCGCAGCCTGGGCCGCGCCCACGGGCCGATCTCGCTGATTCACCTGGATGCGCATACGGACACCTGGGACGATTACCTGGGCGTCCGGCACAACGCGGCGACCTCCTATCGCCGCGGAGTGGAGGAGGGCTGGATCGACGCCTCGACCTCGATCCAGGTCGGCATGCGGGGTTCCCTGTTCTCGCGTGAAGACATCCGCCAATCCATCGATCTCGGCTACGAACTGATCACCACGGACGAAATGCTGGCTGCCGGAATCGACGAAGTGGTTCGAAGGATCAAACGGCGCGTCGGCCGAAACAAGGTTTTTCTTTCCGTGGACATGGACGTGGTTGACCCGGCGTTCGCGCCGGGCGTCCAGATTCCCGAGGCGGGCGGACCTTCGGCCCACGACATTCTCACCCTGCTGCGCAAGCTGGCAGGCGTCAACCTGGTGGGCGGCGAAGTGATGGAACTGAATCACCTTTACGACTCCGGCGAGATCACCGCATTGCTGGCCGCGACTTTCGGGGCCGAAATCCTGGCGCTGATCGCCGTCCACAAGCAGGGCAACCCCGAATGACACTGGAATCAACCGGTCCCGCGGCGGCCCTCGATCGCTATATGGTCGCCAACATCGCAGCGGAGCCGGTCATTGTCGAGGGAAGCGGGGCCACCGTCACCGACGAAGACGGGAGAACCTACATCGATCTTGAGGCGGGTCCGGGTGTCGTTTCGGTAGGACATTGCCATCCCGGAGTGGTGGCCGCAGTTCGCGAGCAGGTGGGCAGGCTGACTCAAAGCCCGGGGCGTTTCTACAGCCGCCTTTCGTGGGGCCTGGTCAAGCGGCTTTCGGATCTCACCGGCGGACACCTGTCGAAGGCTTTCATCGCCAATAGTGGGGCCGAGGCGAACGACGGCGCAATTAAGGTCGCGATCAAGCACGCGCTCGAAAGCGGCAAGAAAGGCCTCGGAATTCTCGCCTTCGACCACGGGTTTCACGGCAGGCTGTCGCTGGGCCTGTCGCTGTCCGGCTATGCGGCGCGCAAGTCCGGCTTCGGTCCCTACGCCAGCTTTCCCGGCATCGTGCACTTGCCTCCGCCATATCGCTACCGCCTCGGCGAGCGCGACTGCCTGGCGGAAATCGAATCGGCATTACGCACCCGCGTGGCCGGCGAGGCCGCGATCCTGATCTCCGAGCCGATATGGTGCGTGGGCGGCGTATTCGGCCCGCCGGCGGATTTCTGGCCCCGGGTTGCCGAGCTGTGCAGGAAACACCGGATCACGTTGATCTTCGACGAAGTCTTTGCGGGCTTCGGGCGAACCGGGAAAATGTTCTCTTACCAGCACTTCGACGTTCAGCCCGACATCATGACTTTCGCCAAGGCAGTCGGCGGCGGGCTGCCTCTTGCCGGGTATATCGCGACCGAGGAAGTGGGCTCGGCGCTGGAGGTGGGCGATCATTTCACGACCTTTGGCGCCAACAACCAGGTGGGTGTCGCGGCGGGGCACGCGGTGCTCGATATCCTCGAGGAAGAGCGCCTGGCGGAGCGCTCGGCGGCGGCCGGCCGCCGTTTCCTTGACGGCTTGACGCGGCTCAAGAGCAAGCATGTCTGCATCGGCGATGTGCGCGGTTACGGGCTCATGCTGGGCGTCGAACTGGTCAGGGACCGCGCGAGCCGGGAGCCGGCCGCTCACCTCGCCAGACAGGTGCAGGCCGCCCTGATGGACGCCGGCGTGCTGGTCTCCATTACCGGCACGTACGGCTGCGTTTTGCGAATCACGCCTCCGCTGGTAATCAGCGATGATCAGATTGACGAGTCAATCGCGGCATTCGATGCCGCCTTTTCCCGCTGCAAGGGACAATAATGAATTATTTCAATCCGTTATGGGAGCAGTCGGCGTTCATCAATAACGATTGGGTAAAAGCCGGTGGCGCGGCCGAGGTATTGGACAAGTTCGACAACTCCGTTATCGGCGTCGTGGCTCATGCCGATCAGGCCCTGACGCATAACGCTGTGGCGGCGGCGGAAGCGGCGTTCAAGGCAGGTTCGATCCATCCGTACCGGCGCTACGAGATCCTGAGCAGGGGCCGGGAGCTGATTGCGGAACGCGAAGAACAGATTCTGCACCTGATGGTTGGGGAAACGGGATTCACCATTGGCGATTGCAGGACCGAATTCAAGCGCTGTCTGCAGACCTTCGCCGCGTCCGCCGAGGAAGCGAAGCGGCTGACCGGCGAAATGGTTCCGATTACTGCGGCACCCGGGCAGGATGAACGCCGGATAGCGTTCACCGTGCGCAAACCGATCGGCGTGGTTTGCGCGATTACGCCGTTCAATTCCCCTCTCAACACCGTGGCGCACAAGGTGCTGCCGGCCATCGCCGCCGGGAATACGGTCGTTCTCAAGCCAGCCACCTATACGCCGTTGTGCTCCGCGGTTCTGTGCGAGGTACTGGCCGAGGCCGGCCTCCCGCCCGGCTGTCTGAACATGGTGACGGGCGGAGGCAGCACGACGGGGCGCACGCTTCTGCACGACCAACGCATTGCCTACTATGCGTTTACCGGCAGTACCGAAGTCGGACGCGAAATTCAGCAGGCCGCGGGACTCAGGCGCACGCAACTGGAGCTGGGCAACATTTCCGGCACCATCGTCTGCGCGGACGCCACGCTCGAACCGGCGGTCTCGAAATGCGCGGCGGCCTCGTTTCGCAAGGCCGGACAGGTCTGCACTTCGGTGCAGAGGATCTTCGTGGAAAGAAGCCTTGCGGACGAGTTCGTCGATGCACTGCGCGTGAAGACCCAATCGCTTGCGGTCGGCAATCCGAGAAATGAGAGTACTTTCGTGGGGCCGATGATCGACGGCAAGGAAGCGCAACGGATCGAGAACTGGATTGTAGAGGCGGACCGGGAAGGTGCGGAAATACTCACGGGAGGAGACCGGGACGGCGCGCTGGTGCAGCCGACGATCATTACCGGCGCTTCTTCCGGCGCGCGAGTCCTGAACGACGAGGCCTTTGCGCCGGTTGTCACCGTGGTTCCCTTCGATTCGCTGGACGAAGCGCTGGCAGGGGTCAACGCAACGCCGTACGGCCTGTCGGCGGGCATTTTCACCAATGATGTGACCCGCGGCCTCGAGGCCATCCGCGCACTTGACATGGGGAACATTCATATCAACGACACTTCCTCCAGCCGGGTCGATCTCATGCCCTATGGCGGTATCAAGGACAGCGGGCACGGTCGGGAAGGGCCGCGATACGCCGTGCGGGACATGACCGAGGAGCAACTGGTGGTCATCAACCCCGGATGAGCGCCCGCAGGATGCCTGTCGTGGTCCCCATACTGCTCGTGCTTGCGCTGCTGTGGGTGCTGCTGGTGGTGGTGGCGGTTCAGCCCGCACCTTCCGTCCCGAATTCGCTGCCGCACCCGGACATTGACGGAATGATGGCGGGAAGCGACGGGTTGGCGCGCCTGGCGGACATCGGCTGGCCCGCCTTTTCGCTGCAGGCGGCAACACTGATCCTGGTTCTGCTGATGATCGCCCTTGGCGTCTCCAGGCGTTATCGGACCTTGCCTTTCTGGTTGGGCCTGGCCGTCACGGCCCTCCTGTTCCTGTTCGTTTGGGCGCTCATCTTTCTCGGATATCAGCGCTTTCTGAGTACGGGAGAGGTCGACTACCTGCTTGGCTTTCCGGCCCCGACGGCTTGGGTGGCTTACGGCATCTGGGCTTCCGGCCTGGCCCTCCTTGCGCTTTATGTCGTGGGCTTCAGGAAGTTCATCTACACGCATGAAGACGAAGCCGAGTTCGACCGCCTTGTGGAGGACCTGAAGGGGGAAGGGCGTCCCGCCCTCCCGGATGGCGAGTGATGGAAGCGCTTCGCTCCGAGATCATTATCGGCTTCGTCGCCGTATACCTGGCGTTCTGCATCGGCGTCGGGCTATGGTCCATGCGGCGCACGCATTCCGCCAGCGATTTCTTCGTGGCCGGACGCAGCCTGGGGGCCTTCGTGGTCGCAATGGCGATTTTCTCCAGCACCCTGAGCGGCTTCGGATTCGTGGGCGGCCCCGGGCTGGTGTACGCAACCGGCGTCAGTTCGTTCTGGATGGTGGCGGTGTCGGCGATCGGCTATGCGGTCGGATTCTGGCTGGTCGCCAAGCGTATCCGCATGGTTACCGAGGTTCGCCGCTGCCTGTCCCTGCCGGACGTCGTCGCGGCCCGCTACAACAGCGAGGGCGCGCGTTTCCTGATCGCGCTGACCATCCTCCTGGGCGTCATGGGTTACCTGGCCACGCAGATCCTGGCCCTGGCGCTGGTCATGCAATCCATCCTGCAGGGAATCGACGCGTTTGCCGATGTCGGCCTGGTCAGTTGCGTCCTGTTCGCCACCGCCATCCTGGTCTTCTACAGCGTCACCGGCGGCATTATCGCCTCGGTGTATACGGACCTCGTGCAGGGCGCGGTCATGATCGTGGCCGGCCTGCTGATCGTGATCGTCGCCGCCAATGTATTTGACGGCGGCATCGGGCAGGCATCTGCGATTGTCCTGGCGGACAATGCCGAAGCGATGATGCCCTTCGGCACCGCCGGAATCATTGCCTGCCTGGGCTGGTTCTTCATTTTCGGGTTCGGGCTGGCGGGCCAGCCGCACCTCATTACCAAGATGATGATGAACAGGCGGATTTCGGACAACCGCACGATCTACCCGATGTCGGTCTTCGGCTACATCATGGCCGCGCTGTTGTGGATCTCGGTGGGCGTGGTCATGCGCGCCGTGGTCCTGGACGGCGGCCACGATCCTCTGTCGGCGCCGGACGCAGCGGCGCCGGCGTTCCTGTCCGCGTTCACGCACCCTCTGCTTGCCGGAGTGGTGTTTGCCGCCTTGCTGGCCGCCATCATGTCCACCTCCGACGCCTTCCTCAACATCGGAACGGCGGCGGTCATTCACGACATTCCGAACGCCATCCGCGGCCGGTCGCTCCACCGGGAGCTCCTCTGGGCGCGCGTATTCACGGTCGTGATAGCAGCCGTAGCGGCCGGCTTCGCGCTGTTTTCCTTCTATGAAAACGAGCGCCTCGTTGCGCTGCTCGGGGCTTTCGGCTGGAGTACCTTCGCCGCCGCCATCGTTCCGGTCGTCGTGATCGGACTGAACTGGAAACGGGGCACGGCAATGGGGGCGGTCGTTGCGGTACTTGCCAGCCTGCTGATCAATTTCTTCATCGAGATATTCTCGATCACCCTGCCGAAGGGGATCAACGGCGGTTATCTCGCCATGCTCACGTCCATCACGCTGTTCATCGTTGTTTCACTTGTCGGCAAACGCCCGAGGCATGCTCCGGATATCGCCCGGATCATGGAGATCTGAGGCTCCGGCAGAGGACGGACACGCCACCGGATCGGTCAGGTCGACAGAAACGCGAATCCCCAACCCGGCAGGCGCAGCCGGCCATTACCCAAGCCGATGCCCGGCGAGGCGAGGGCCGCTTGCGAGGCCCCTGCCTCGGCGGTCGTGTCCCGCGGTGCATCGTCAAGGTTTACGACCAGTTTCATGGATTCACCGTGCGTTCTTCGCTCGATGATCAGCAGTCGATCGGCAACGACGCTTACGTGCATGTCTCCGTGACGCAGGGCGGCTGACCCCTGCCGCAACGCCATGAGCCTGCGGAAAACCTGCAGCGTGGAACCCGCGTCGGCCTCCTGCAGGTCACGTGCGAGCGCCCCGTGGGCGGGCGATGTGTTCAGCCAGGGCTGCGTACCGGCGTTGAATCCCAGGTTGGGGACTGCCGACTTCCACGGAAAGGGCGTGCGCGCTCCATCCCGCTGGACCCCGTTCGGGTAAAAGCGAATGCTCCGGGGATCCCGGACTTCATCCCTGGGAAGCTCCGCGTGCGGCAGGCCCAATTCGTCGCCCTGATAGACATGCAGGTTGCCCCGGGCTGCCATGAGGACCGCAAGCGCCGCTTGCCACTTTGCCGCCTCGGCCTTCTTTCCGAAGATATTCGTGGGGCCACGCACGTAGTCATGGTTGCTCAGGAAGTGAGTAAGCCAGGCGTCGGATCCGCCCATTGCCTGCAACTGCCGCATCAGCGTCTTCGCCAGCGGCCGTTCGCCGGAGCCGAGCTGTGTTGCGTAGGAACTGTGGAAGAGCCTGTTGCCGGAACAGTAGGCCAATGCGTCGGCCAGGGGCTTGTCGCTTGAGATTTCGGCAACCGAGTAAAGGCCGCCGGCGTCATCGAGCAATTTCCGGATGCGTTCAACGAACTCGAAACTCTCTTCGCGAGACCCGTCGTAGACCATCCGTTGCGCCCAGAGCGGAAATTCGTAATCATCCGCTTCGGAGGGCGGGTTGTCGCGCAGCGCGTCATCCACCATCAGGAAATTGGCCACGTCGAAGCGAAAGCCGTCTACTCCCTTGTCAATCCAGTGTTTGCCCACGTCCAGCAATGCCGACTGCACGTCAGGGTGCTGGGCGCGAAGATGAGGCATTCCGGGAAGGAAATGCGTCATGTAGTACTGCCGGCGGCTGGGACACCACTCCCACGCCGGCCCCCCGAACAGGGAACGCCAGTTGTTCGGTTCCGTCCCGTCGCGCTTCGCATCCGCCCACAGGTACCAGTCCGCTTTCGGATTGTCCCGGGACGACCGGCTCTCGATGAACCACTCGTGCAGGTGCGACGTGTAGGTCCAGACCTGATCAAGGATGATTTTCAGCCCGCGGCCATGGGCCGCCCGAACAAGCTCCTCGAAATCGCTCTCCGTTCCCAGGTGCGGGTTGATCTTTTTCTGGTCGATCGCGTCGTAACCGTGGTCCTCCATCGCCGATAAGTGCACCGGGCACAGCCAGATTCCGTCAACGCCCAGACCCGCAATGTAGTCCAGGCCTTCAATCAAGCCCTGGAGATCTCCCCAGCCGTCGTTGTCGGCATCGCGAAAACTCAGGGGATAAACCTGGTAAAGGGTGGCTCCGCGCCACCACTCGCCAGCGCCGATGTCGTTGCGTGTTGGCACGGCGTCAATCCCAGGCGGATCGGTGTTGCGGGATTCCTTCGAGTTCCCTGCGGCCCGCGTCAAGCAGCGACTGCATATGCTTCAGTACTTCGGGTTCTTTCTCGGCCACGTTGAAGAGTTCGCTGCCATGGGTTTCGATGTCGTAGAGCAGCGGATGCCGGTAACCGGGATCGAGATGATCGATTTCCCATACCTGCATGAACGTCCTGACCAGGTACCTCCACCGCTGCGTGCGAACGGCCGCAATCCGGTCTCCGGTAAAGAAATACAGCGCCTCGTGCGGCGAATCGCCGGATCCAAGGAGAAGGGCGGAAACATCCCGTCCGTCCATCTCCAGGTCGGCTGGCACGCCGGCACCGGCCAGGGCGGCGAGCGTCGGCATCAGGTCGATATTCATCGACAGGCCTGAGGTTGTCACGCCGGGAGGAATGACGCCGGGCCACCGCGCGACGAGTGGCACCAGGTAACCGCCTTCCCAGGTACCGGCCTTACCGCCGCGCGCGGCCCCCGCCAAGCCGTCCCAGGCGCGGCCGTTGTCGCTGGTGAAGATAACCAGCGTTTCCCGCGTCTTGCCGGCGTCTTCGATCGCTTCAAGCACCTGTGCGATTCCCGCGTCCATCTCCTCCACGACATCGCCGTAGGGTCCGGCAGCGGAGCGGTTCCGGAACGCTTCGCCCGGCACGTTCGGATAGTGGGGCGCCACGGTCGGGAAGTACAGGAAGAAGGGACGATCGCCGGAGGTCCCGATCAATCGAGCGGCCTCGTCGGCAAGGCGCGCGTGTATCGTCGATTGACCCAGCGGATCCTCGATCTTTTCCTGATTGCGGAAAAGGGCTACGCCTTCCATGTCGTTTGAATACTGAATTCCGAAAAAGTAGTCGAATCCGTGCCGTGTGGGCCAGGCCGAAGGCGTGTGTCCAAGGTGCCACTTGCCTACCACCCACGTGTCATAGCCGGCAGCCTTCAGAATTCCGGCCAGGGTGACTTCGCCTTCACCCAGTCCATATTCCGCCTCCGGAAAGATCACGTCGCCCGCGAGGCGCGAGCGCACCGGGTAGCGTCCGGTCAGCAGCCCCACCCGCGATGGCGTGCATACGTTTGCGCTTGCGAAGAACTGGGTGAAGCGGACGCCCTGTTGCGCCAGCGAGTCGATGGCCGGCGTGCGGACGAAGCGGGCGCCGTACGCGCCGACGTCGCCGTAACCGAGATCGTCGGCAAGGATCAGGACAATGTTTGGACTATTCGGTGGATCGCCGGACGCCGCCGCATTGCCTTGAGCGGCCCCGAGCCAGAGGGCGAGAAGGGCGAGCAGGACTACTGACCGTTTGCGCATTCCATGGCCTGCGGAATTTCAAGCCTGGCCCCGGCGATTCCCTGTTCTCCGGCAATTGCGTAATAGAGGTACAGGCGGCCATCGTCCTCGAAGACGTAGGGGTCGCGCAAGGCGTGCTCAGGCGCATAGCTCCCGCCGCTTTGCGAACGCCGGACGGGTTGCCGTACGCCTTCGTATTCCCGCTCCGGCGCAAGGACCGTGGCCGGCGGGCCCGCCAACCAGCCCTCCGGGTCCGTTTTCAGTTCCACCACGGTGGCGAGTATCCGTTCCGGGGCATCGCCGACACGGGTGTAGAAGACGTAGAGTCGATCCTCACAGCGGTATACGGCCGCGTGCCGCATGTCCCGGATGAACGGACCGACGCTGCTGAACGGGCCCAGGGGGCTGTCGGCCTCGTAAAGCTCTCCCCAGCGCGTGTTGTCGAGTTTGGCTATCGCAAAGAAGCGGCCGCGCCATTCGAACACGCGAAAGTAGTAGCGTCCAAGTACCGCGCTGGCCGGGGTGAATTGAATGCCGTCCTCGGAAAACGCGGCCGCGGTCTTCTGGCTCTCGCTTCCCGCCAGCGGCGCGTGAAAATACATGAGAATGCGTTGTCGCTGCTCGTCGACATGCACGTCGGGGGAAGCGATATGGTCCCAGAACAGGTCGCGGACCTGGTCGAGCCGCAACGTTCCCGGTTCATGCACCGTCCAGGGGCCAAGGGGTGAATCCGCATAGGCTAGCCGGATATAGTCGCCCACGTGGTTGGCGAAGTACATGTAGTACTGCCCGAGGGGATCCTCGATCCATTCCGGCACGCGAATGACCGATGGGCCGTTGATACTGGGGCAATCCGGGTAGTCGCTCCGGTATTTGGGCGCACACTCGTCCAGCCCGGGAGAGCTTGCGAAGGTGATCAGCGGATTGCCGGAAAAACGGGTGACGGATATGCCGTCAGGACCAGCTAGCACGTCGCTGCCCGACGCAGCACGGGCGGCGGCTGCCAGGAAAATCGCGCTGGTCTTCAGGATGTGTCGTGCGGGCACGCAAGCGCTCCGACAGCCCGGTTCGCAGTCTAGCACAGCCCGGTTTTTTGCATACCATTTGCATACAAAGCGGTGCCGGGACGCGCTCATATTGTCGCATCAGCACGTTTCGGCACCAGGAGTATCGAATGCCGTCAATTGATTTCGCAGTAATCGGAACCCACCACGCCCATGTTTACGACATCGTCGACGGGTTGATCGGAGCGGGTGCGCGGCTGGCCGGTTTCTGCGGTGACGAAGACGCGGGGCGCGCCGCATTTGCCGAACGGTATGCCGGCGCCCGCCGGGAGAAGGACGCAGCATCCATTCTCGGGCGGAAGGGCGTGCAGGCCGTGGTTTTGTGCGGCCTTCCGTCGGAACGGGCGGGCGTGGCCTGCAGGGCGATGAGGGCGGGCAAGGACGTGATCGTCGACAAGCCGCCTGCGATTACCGCCGGGCAACTCGCCGATGTTCGCAGGGTGCAGGGCGAAACTGGACGGCGGTTCCTTGTCGTATTCGGCGAGTTGCTTTCGGGCGCATTTGACAGGGCCCTCAAGCTCTACCGGGAAGGCCGTATCGGCGAACTCGTCAGCGTCGCCGGCATGGCGCCGCACCGACTGGGAGAGGCGCGGCCTGAATGGTTTTACGATCCCGCCCGCAATGGCGGAATCATGGTTGACATCGGTTGCCACCAGATCGCCCAGTTCCTCACCATCACTGCCGACCCTGCCGCGGAGCTCGTGGACGCCAGCATTGCCTGCTTCGGTGGACGCGACGGGTTCTTCGACAGTGGCGACATCATCCTACGCAGCGGGCGGGTCAGGGGCTACGCCCGCGTGGACTGGATGACCCCGGACGGTCTGGGCGAATGGGGCGACGTGCGCACGATGATTACCGGGACGAAGGGTTACCTCGACGTGCGCAAGACGGTTGATGTCGGAAGGCCTGAATCCTGGGACGTTCTGTACGTCGTAGATTCGCGGGGCATCGAGAGAATGGAATGCGAACACGCGCCGCTGGATTTCTATTCGAAGCTGATCGCCGATATTCGCGACCGCACGGACCGGTCGATTTCACATGAGATTTCGTTTCGGACGATGGAGCTGGCGATCCAGGCCCAGGAACTCGCCGAGTCGCGCTGGCCTTGTGTCCGATGACGGGCTCCTCAACGGTCCGCGTGGCAATCGTCGGCGCCGGCGCGATCGCCGATTTTCACGCGCGGGCCTACAAGGCGCTTGCGCCGCGCTTTCGCCTTGCGGCGGTTTTCGATACGGACCTGCACAAGGCCCGGGCGTTTGCAAAAGCGCACGGAGTGGGTCGCGTATGCGAAACGCTGAAGGAAATCGTGCAGATTGAAGATGTGGAGCTTGTCGACTTGTGCACCCCCCCGTTCCTGCATGTTCGACAGGCGGCCGAGGTCCTTGCGGGCGGACGCCACGTTCTCTGCGAGAAGCCCATTGCAGGGTCGCTGCGTGACATCGACACGCTCGGCGAACTCGAGCGGCGCGCGCAAAGGCGTCTCTTTCCGATATTCCAGTATCGATTCGATCCGCAGGTTCGCAAGACGCTGGCGCTCAGGGATGCGGGATTGCTCGGAAACCATCGGCTTTCCACCGTCGAGAATTTCTGGTTTCGGGACGACAGCTACTTTCGCCCGTCCGGACGCGGCAGTTGGCGGCATGACCTGGGAGGGACGCTGGCCAGCCATGCCATCCATGCGCACGACATCCTCTGCGCGGTCGTCGGAATGCCGAAGCGCGTGTTTGCGCGCGCGGCCAGCATTCGCGAAGGGCACGAAACGGAGGACCTGGCCGCGGCGACTTTCGTTTTCGGTGACGGCAGCCTCGCAACTTCCGCGGCGAACCTGGACAGCAAACTGGAGCAGACTCGTTTCTGCTTCGTATTCGAGCGGGTCTCGATCGAGGGCGTCGTCGACATGACCCGCTGGGAACAGCCGCCCTGGCGATTCGTGGCTGCCGATTCCTCCGACCAGGACGCGATCGCGGAAATCATTGCTGCCGCAAACACGAAACGCGAGCAATTCGAGGCGCAGTTCGATGCGCTGCACGACTGCCTTACGCATGGACACCCGGCGCCGGTGACGCTGGAGGATGCTCGTCGATCAGTGGAACTGCTGACCGCCATGTACTATTCGGCCGACCACGCCACGGAAGTCGAGTTGCCGCTAGGCGCCGATCATGCCTACTACGATGGCTGGCGGGCGGAACCGGAGAATGCCGGGGGAGAAACACGCAATGACTGAGCGCCGGATAGGGATCGTCATGAACGGTGTAACGGGCCGTATGGGCGCGAACCAGCACCTCGAGCGCTCCGTAATCGCGATACGGGACCAGGGCGGCTGTGTCCTGCGGGATGGCGGCAGACTGGTTCCGGAGCCCATCCTTGTCGGCCGCAATGCGCAAAAACTCAGGTCGCTCGCGAAACGTTTCGGCGTCGAACGCTGGACGACCGACCTCGATACGGCGTTGTCGGACCCGGCCGACGAAATATTCTTCGACGCGGGCCCGACGAACATGCGGGCTGCGATTCTCAAACGGGCGATCGCGGCAGGCAAGCATGTCTACTGCGAGAAACCGAGCGCGTCATCGCTCGGTGATGCGATTACGGTCGCGAGGCATGCGCAGGCGGCGGGCATCAAGAACGGTGCCGTGCAGGACAAGTTGTTTCTTCCCGGCCTGCAGAAGCTCGCCCGGCTGCGCGACAGCGGGTTCTTCGGCCGGATCCTTTCGGTGCGCGGCGATTTCGGCTACTGGGTATTCGAGGGACAGGGCAGGGCGGCGCAGCGTCCGAGCTGGAACTACCGGGCGGCGGACGGCGGCGGAATCATCCTGGACATGTTCTGCCACTGGCGTTATGTGCTGGACAACCTGTTCGGCGAAATTCGTGCGGTCTGCTGTCTCGGCGCGAACCATATTCCGGAGAGAGTCGACGAGCAGGGCCGGCAATACGTCGCCGACGCCGACGATGCCGCGTATGCGATGTTCGAGCTCGACGGAGGGATAGTTGCGACGATGAACAGTTCCTGGTGCGTGCGGGTCCGTAGAGACGACCTTGTCGAATTCCAGGTGGACGGAACGAAGGGTTCGGCGGTCGCCGGCCTGACCCGCTGCTTCACTCAGGACCGCGCCGATACGCCACGGCCTGTCTGGAATCCGGTTGAGCCACAAACGGCGGACTTCTTTGCCGATTGGCAGGAGATTACCGGCTCGGAGCGCTACGACAACGGTTTCAAGGTGCAGTGGGAGCTCTTCCTGCGGCATGTGGCGGACGGTGACGCCTGGTCCTGGACGCTTGCGGAAGCTGCCAAGGGCGTGCAGCTCGCCGAACTCGCCATCGAGAGCTGGAAACGGCGCCGGTGGCTGGACGTTCCCGCGTTGCCCGACGGGAGTGGCGGGCCCGGGCCATGAGATTGCCCCAAAGCGACGGGTCGCTGGTCGAATTCAGCCTGCCGCCCCGGAAGGATTGTTCGATTGAACCTGCGCGCTGGAACCGGGTTGCCTACGCGGCCGCGCACGTGGTTGCCGACGCCCGCGCGGGCGTGAACTGGTTCGATTCCGGGGCAATCGACTGGGACGCGACGCTCGCGTTTCGCCGCCACCTTTGGGACCTGGGATTCGCGGTGGCGGAGGCCATGGACACGGCGCAGCGCAGCATGGGTCTGGGATGGCCGCAGGCTCTTGAGCTGATCCGTCGCACGGCGGCGGATTGCCGGACCCGGAAGGGCGCCGCGATGGCGGCGGGAGTGGGCACCGACCATCTCGATCCCGCCCGCGCGGCCGGCCTGGAAGATGTTCGCCAGGCCTATGAGACCCAGATCGAAGCGGCCGAAGCGGTCGGAGCGCCGATCGTCCTACTTCCCAGCCGCGCTCTTGCCCGCGCCGCCCGAGACGAACAGGATTACCTCAGCGTCTATGGGCGCCTGCTCGAACAGGTCCGGGAACCGGTAATCCTGCACTGGCTGGGACCGATGTTCGATTCGGCGCTGGCCGGTTACTGGGGAAGCTCCGACCCGTCACGCGCCATGGATACCTGTCTCGAACTCCTGCGTGCGCATGCCGACCGGATCGACGGAATCAAGTTGTCGCTGCTCGACAAGGACGTGGAGATCGATTTCCGGCGGCGGCTGCCGTCGGGTGTGCGAATGTATACCGGCGATGACTTCAACTTTGCGGAGCTGATCGCCGGCGATGAAATCGGTCATAGCGACGCCTTGCTCGGTATCTTCGATCCCATCGCTCCCCTGGCGGCGCAGGCGCTTAACCATCTTGCCCGGGGCAATGCGGAGGAATTTCATCGGATTCTCAGGCCTGCGATCCCGCTGAGCCGCAAGATCTTCGAGAACCCCACCAGGTTCTACAAGACCGGCGTAGTGTTTCTGGCGTGGCTGAACGGCCACCAGCAGCATTTCTGCATGCTCGGCGGAATGCAGTCGGCGCGATCGATTGTGCACCTTTCGGACGTGTTCCGGCTTGCCGCGGAGGCGGGTCTGTTGCGCGATCCGGAATTCGCCGTTCACCGCATGACCGGGCTGCTGGCGGTGTGGGGGATCGAACAATGAGCGCGGCGCCGCGCTCCATGTCTCTGGAGCGCCTGTCGATGAACCTGGCGACTGTCCGCGAGCAATGGACATTCGAGGAGGCGGTGGTGGGTTGCAGCGAGGCGGGTATCGCCACGATCGCTCCCTGGCGTGATCAACTGGAACACTGCGGGATCGGGCGCGCCAAACGCCTGATCAGCGACTACGGTATGTCGATCAGCGGCCTTTGCCGTGGTGGATCTTTTCCTTACGCAGGCGCGCGCGAGCGCCAGGCGGCCATCGATGACAACCTGCGAGGCATCGAACAGGCCGGCGCGATCGGCGCCGGATGCCTTGTGCTGGTATGCGGGGGGCTGCCCGGGGGATCAAGGGATATAGCCAAGGCAAGGGAGCAGATTGCGGAGCTTATCTCGGAGGTCCTGCCGGAAGCCCGTTCTGCGGGAATTCCGCTCGGTATCGAGCCGCTGCATCCCATGTATGCCTCCGACCGCTCCTGCGTGAACACATTGGCCCAGGCCAACGATCTTTGCGACAGCCTGGGCGAAGGGCTGGGCGTGGTCATCGACCTCTACCACGTGTGGTGGGACCCCAATCTGCGCGCAGAGATCGCGCGGGCCGGCGAAGCAAACCGGATCCTCGGCCTTCATCTGTGCGACTGGTTGGTGCCGACCCGGGACCTTGTCTATGACCGCGGGATGATGGGTGACGGCATCATCGACATCCCGCGGGTGCGCGGCTGGGTCGACCGGGCCGGGTACGGGGGCGTCTGCGAGGTGGAGATTTTTTCTGCGCTTAACTGGTGGAAGCGACCGGCCGCCGAGGTCCTGGAAGTGGCGAAGCAGCGCTTTGTCAGCGTGTGCTGAGCGCCTTAAATGACGGCTATTGCCTCAGGTACAAGTCAAGCCAGTCGATCATGGCCTCAAGCAATTGCATGGCTTCGGGGCCTTCGGCGCGTGGCGGTAACCGATGTCCGCCGCCTGGAACCCGTAGCAGCCGCACGGTGCCCCCTGCATCCTGCATGGCATCTGCAAAAGCCTCGCTTTGCGCGAAGGGCACCACGATGTCCTTGTCACCGTGAACGAGCAAGCACGGGGCGTCGTTTCTGTCCACGTGTGAAATCGGTGAAGCCATTCGATAGTCGCGCTCCAGTTCGGTCTCAAGTCCGCCTTCACCGGTGTCCGAGTAGACCGGAGCGCCCATGTACGACGCAACCAGGTCCACGGCCCCCTCCCAGCTGTTGATCATGAGTGCCAGGTCGGTGGGCGCGGCAAGTGCAACCACAGCCTGCGCCTTGCTGCTGGTCTTGCCGACAGCGCTAGTGTCCGTAGCGGGCGGGAAGTCGTCGATTACGCCGAGCGCAAGCGCGAGGGTGCCGCCCGAAGACGAGCCCACCGCCCCGATCCTGTCCGCAGTGATCCCGAAGTCCTGCGCGTGATGGCGGACGAACCGCATGGCCCGAATGGCGTCCTGGTGGGCGGCGGGATAGCGGAATCGCGGCGCGGCCCGGTGGTTGATGGCGAAGACCGTGTATCCGGCATCGACCAGGCTGGTCATGCGCTCGTCGCGGGCCGCCTTCAGAGGTCGGGCGTCCAGGCCCAGCGGAGCGTGAAAGCCGCTGCCGCGTATGAATAGTACGCCATGCCCGTTGGGCTCCGAGGGATAGTGCACATCCATCAGCAGCGCCAGGCCCGAGTACATGCCGTAAACGACATTCTCCTGGACTCTGGCCTGCGCCGCTCCCGAGTCCGAAGCGAGAATCGCCCAGGCACACAGAAATGCAGCGAATACTCGCGGCGTCGGGAACGCGCTTTTCATGGCCTGAACAAGCGCTGGGAGCCGCCGCGCTCGAAACCGATTCCGTCGTCCGGAATCGCCACCAATTCGACGTAACTCCCCCAGGGTGTGCGCAAGTAATGCCAGCCGAGACCATCGAAGGGTCCACCCTGTACATTGGCGGGGGTCCCGCAGCGACTTGCTCCCGCCTTGAGCAGTTGCCGCGCCGTCTCGTCGATGTCGTCAACCTGAAACGCAAGATGGTGGCCTCCGGCCTGGTCGTTGCGCGGCGGGGTGGGGTCTCCGGTATCTGTCTCGAACTGGATCAACTCAAGGTTGGGGCCATCGGCGATACGAAGCATTGCCAGACTGACGAGCGTGCATCCCGGCTTCACGTCGTAGCGCTCGGCACGTTCGTCGTCGACTTCGATCGGGCCCACGGAGAACAACGGCTCGGCGCCCAGGCCTGAGACGAAAAACTCGGTCGCGGCGCTGACGTCGGGCACCACCAGGCCGACATGTTGAAGACCCCGTATTTTCCCTGTGACCGACAACTACAATAATTCCCGAATTGTTGCGGGGCCTGATTTTAGTGCACAGGATTTCGACATGAAGGGGTGGGACTACAAGTACCCCGAACAGTCGCCCAGGCGGTCGGGGTTGCTGCCCACCGGTGACGGGCACGAGCTCTATTTCGAGGAGTATGGCAGTCCGGGCGCGATCCCCATAGTCGAAATTCACGGCGGCCCCGGCGTCGGCAGCATTCCCGAATACCACCGTTTCTTCGACCCGGACCGGTACCGCCTGCTCATGTACGACCAGAGGGGCTCCGGCAGGTCGCTGCCGTTGGGCGAATTGCGCAATAACACGACGCAACATCTCATCGCCGACCTGGAACTGCTTCGCGAATTGCTGGATGTGAAGCGTTGGGCAATCACCGGCTGGTCGTGGGGAACCACACTGGCGCTGGCGTACGCGCAGGCCCACCCCGACCGCGTTCTCGCCATCGTGCTCCGCGGCGCATGGACGGCCCGGGAGGAGGAATCGGCGTGGTTCAGTTCCGGGCTGCGGAACTTCTTCCCGGATATATTCGACAAGATCGAGACGGACCTCACGGATGTGCCCGATGAGAAGAAGCTGAAAGAACTGGCCCGGATCGCCAAGGACGAGACGCTCCCTGCTCATGCGCGTGAAACCGCCGCCTGCGATTACAGCCGGTATGAACTTTACGCCTGCTATCTGGAGGCCACCGAAGAACAGGTCCGCCACGACCTGAGCGCTGGGCCGCAATTGCCGATTGCAAGGATCGGCGAACACTTCCGCAAGCATCGCTGGTTTTTGGGCGAGAACCAGTTATGGAAGGAACTGGACCGCATCACGCACATTCCCTGCACCCTGATTCACGGCCGCTACGATATCGTGGCGGTTCCGAAAACCTCTTACGAACTGCACAAGGCCTGGCCGGGCAGCGAACTGATCATCGCACCGGCGTGCGGCCACATGAGCAGCGAACCCGCAATGGCCGAAGCCATGACCGCCACGATGGACAAGCTGGCGAAGGCCCGGGCGTAGGGTTGGCGCTGTCCGGAGCTAGGGAAGCCGCGGCGCGAGGGCGTCAGCAAAAACCGCAAGGTTGTGGCCATTCAGGCCGGCAACGTTGATCCGGCCGTCCCGAACCATGTAAATGTGGTTCTTGTCCCTCAACCGGTCGACAACGCCCGTATCGATTCCCAGCTGGAGGAACAATCCATTTCCGGTGGCGATCCAGGAGCAATCCAGGTCAGGTCGCCGCTCGGCCAGCGCCCGGGCGAGGCCCGTTCGGAGTACGGCAAGCCTTTGCGACATTACGGCAAGTTCCCGGCGCCAAGTATTTCTGAGGCCCGTATCGGCGAGTACGCGATCCACGATCAACGCTCCGTGCGCGGGGGGCATGGAATACATGCCGCGTGCGATTTGCTTGACCCGGGATTCCAGCACCCGCCTCTGACCGGCGTCTGCCGCAACCATCAGCAGGGCGCCTGCGCGCTCGCGGTACAGACCGAAATTCTTGGAGCAGGACACGGCCACCAGGAACTCCCCAAGGCGCTTTGCGGCCATGCGCACCGGCAGGGCATCCTGCTGCAATCCCGCACCCAGCCCCTGGTACGCGAGGTCGAAAAACGGCAGATGTGCGCGCTGTTCGATCCGATCGAGTATGGCTGCCCAGGCCTCGGCGTCCGGATCCGCCCCGGTCGGATTGTGGCAGGAGGCCTGCAAGACAACCAGGCTCTGTTCCGGCGCGCGCTGAAGGCAATCGAGCATCGCATCCATCGTGAGGGTATGCCCGTCAAGATCGAAATAGGGATAGGTGCTGATCCCGAGCCCCGCACCTGACATCAGGCCGTGGTGATTGCCCCAGGTCGGATCGCTCAGGTAAACCGGTTTGTCCGGCTGAGCTACGGCAAACAACTCGGCACCAATGCGCAGCGCGCCGCAGCCGCCGGTCGTCTGGAGAACACCGGTGCGATCGGCCAGTCCGGCGTCGAGTTCGCCGAGAACCAGCTGGCGAATTCGCGTGCGGTATCCGGGCAGCCCGATCGGCGGCAGATAGGACTTGGTCGTCTGCGCGGCGAGCAGCGCACGCTCCGCCTCGGCCACGGCGTGCATCACGGGCGTTTGCCCATCGTCGTCCCGGTAGATTCCCACGGTCAGGTCGATCTTTTCGGGCGCAGGGTCCCTGCGGAATGCCTGGGCCAGGCCGAGAATCGAGTCGGATGAAACGGCGGTCAGGTTTTCGAAGGACACCGGATTGTCCGAGGACGGAAATTACGACACGTCGATTTCGTGCTCTTCAACGACCAGGCGCTGAAAGGCGCTGGTGTTAGCGAGCGTGTCGGCGCGGGTGGGCCGATCATCGCGGGAATAGACGGCGTTGTAGTCCTCGATCGAATCGAACCACTGTTCGGCGATGCCGTCCCATGGACATTCATTCTGTGGCTTGCCGGCCAGGGTCGAGTCGTCGTCCACCCGGGCATCCACGATGTAGCGCTTCAAGTGGGGTGTCTGGTCGGCAACGATATCGGGAGCGTGGTCTTCGAGCCACCAGCGCCGGAATTCCGCCAGCGACAGATGCTCCGCCCGCTTGAGGAACCACATGACCTTGACCATTCCTGTTCTCCTTTTTTCAACTCTCCGCGCGGCCCGCCCCATCCTCTTCCAGGCTTTCGCGGGTCTTGCCGATGTACGCCAGGCCGGTGGCCATGAATCCCCCGTCGAGAAACAGCGTTTGGCCCGTCATCCATGTCGCGTTGGCCAGGAAATGCACGGCGTCCGCCACTTCGGCCGGCGTTCCGCATCGTCCGGCCGGCGTGCGTTCCATTTCGTGCCTGAAAACGTCCGGGTCCGTGCGGGTCTTGGCCATGGAATCGCCTGTGTTTTCGATGATTCCGGGAGCGACCGCGTTGACGAGTATGCCCATGGGGGCGAGTTCGACTGCGGCGCTCTGAACGATTGACTGCTGTGCGCCCTTGGTGACGCAATAGATCGATTCCAGTGCCCAGCCCTGCGCGGCGCACAGCGAAGTGATGACGACGATCTTGCCGGAACGCTTTGCCGCCATCCGGCGTCCCGCCTCCTGGCAGCACAGGAAGGTGCCGCGAACGTTGACCTTCAGCATCAGGTCCAGGTCTTTCAGCGGTGCCTCGAGAAAGCGCGATGCGCGGCTCAGGGCCGCGCAACAGACCAGGAGGTCGGGCGCTTCCCCCTCAAGTAGTCGGTCGGCCTCGCGGAAGCCATCGGAAACGCTGTTCGCATCGCCCATGTCGGCGATTACGGTATGGAATTGCCCCTTGCATTGTTCGGCCGTGCCGGCGCCGTCCGCAAGATCCAGATTCACGATGATGGTGTCGCCGTCCGACAGCCGCCGGGCGGTAGCCTGGCCGATTCCGCTGGAGGCGCCCGTAATGATGATTCGCCTGGGAGGTGAAGACTGGTCGCCGCTCACGACGGAATATAATGCCATGTATACACATTGTCGACAAGCAGTTTCCGGCTGCGCCAATAAGGCATGAGAATCAGCGCGAACGGCGCGCCCGCAGATACTATCCTGAAGCGCGCCTCAATGACATTCTGGGGTGGACGCTGGCGCGACTCGGGCGGAAGCAGCCGTATTCCGGTCCTGAATCCCGCCACCGGGTCGATTCTTGCCGAATCCGTGGAGTCATCGCCGGAACAGATCCGGGCCGCCGTTCACGCCGCGGCCGCTGCGCGCGGAGTGTGGAACGGCTCGAGCCCCTCCGAACGCGCCGAACTGCTGAACGTCATCGCCGACGCGCTGGAAGAACGCGCAGAGGAACTTGCGCTGCTGGTGACCGATGAAGTCGGGACGCCGATCGCGGAGTCGCGTCGGATGCAGTTGCCTACCGCGGTGCACACCTTTCGCAGCACGGCGGCGGCAATTGAGGACCTCAGCTTCCGGGAAATGCTGGGCACTTCCGTCATCGAACATTGCCCAATCGGCGTGGTGGCGGCGATAACGCCCTGGAACTATCCCCTTTACCTTGCCGCCTGCAAGCTGGCGCCGGCGATTGCGGCCGGCTGTCCCATCGTTATCAAGCCCAGCGAAATCGCCCCGCTCGCCGTGACGGTACTGGCCGATCTTTGCCACGCAGCAGGGGTGCCGGAAGGCTCCCTGGGACTGGTGCAGGGCAGCGGGGAGACCGTCGGCAAGGCGCTGGTCGAGGCCGCCGGCGTCGACATGATCTCCTTTACGGGGTCGACCCGGACAGGCGCGCGCATTGCGGCGCAAGCCGGCCGGCTTGTCAGGCCGGTGGCGCTGGAATTGGGCGGCAAGTCGGCGGCCGCGGTACTGGACGAGGCGCTTCTCGAGAGCGCCGTGCGGCAGACCGTCGCGAAGTGCTTTCAGAACGCCGGTCAGACCTGCGCGGCGCTTTCGCGTTTGCTGGTTCCCGGGCACCTCAAGGCCCCGACGGAAGAACTCGCCGTGGCGATCGCCGGCGAGTATGCGGCCGGCGATCCCCGCGACCCCCAAACTACGCTGGGACCGCTCGCCAGCAAGGCGCAGCTTCGCAAAGTCAGAAGATTTGTCCGCCGCGCCGATGAGGAAGGCGCGCGCGTGCTGTGTGGCGGTTGGGACCTGCCGGCCGGCGTCGGGAAGGGGTATTTTGCGCGGGCGACCGTGATTTCCGACGTCAGTCCTGAAATGGAAGTAGCCCGGGAGGAGATTTTCGGGCCCGTGCTCTCGATTCTCGCCTTCGAGGACGAGAGCGAGGCCCTGGCGATTGCCAACGGCACGGAGTTCGGCCTGTCCGGGGCCGTATGGGCGGCCGATGCCGGCCGCGCAATGCGCTTTGCCCGGCGGATGCGCGCCGGCAGCGTGTCGATCAACGGCGCGCCGACCAACGCGGACGCGCCATTCGGGGGATTTGGCGCATCGGGATTCGGCCGGGAGCGTGGCCGCGCAGGAATCGAAGAGTACCTCGCCACAAGGGCGATACACAGTGTCGCGAATGGGTGAGGTGATGACAGGCGGCGAGGCCACGGTTGCCGCATTGCTCAGACACGGCCTGGGCACGGTCTACGGCCTGCCCGGCATCCAGAATGATTGGTTGTACAACGCCCTCTACGACGCTCGCGACAAGGTCCGCGTTCTGCATACCCGCCACGAGCAGGGCGCCGCTTTCATGGCGCTCGGGGCAGCCCTTTCGACCGGGAGGCCGTCGGTCTGCGCCGTCGTGCCGGGACCCGGCCTTTTCAACGCGGGGGCCGCGCTTGCCACGGCCTTTGCGCTCAACGCGCCGGTGCTGTTCCTGTGCGGCCAGATACCCCGAAACGCCATCGGCAAGGGGTTGGGCGCATTGCATGAAATACCGGACCAGCTTGCGATTCTGGAGCAGCTAACGAAGTTTGCGAAGCGCGCCACGCGCCCGGCAGATATCCCCATCCTGGTCGCGGAAGCGTTGACGGCCATGTGCAGCGGACGCCCGCGGCCGGCGGCCGTTGAGATACCCATGGATGTCCTGGCGGAACGCGAGCAGGTCGGAGAAATTCCCGGCCTTTCCGAACCGAATCGGCCGCCGCTGGACGCGGAGGCCGTCGAATCGGCCGCCAGGCTCCTGGGGCAAACGCAAAACCCGATGATTTTCGTCGGCAACGGAGCGCAGGGATCCTCGGAGCTGGTGGGTCGGCTGGCGGAAACCCTTGAAGCGCCGGTCGTGGGCTACCGCACCGGCCGCGGCGTGCTGGACAGCCGCCATTACCTGAGCTGCACTCTGCCCGAAGCCAGGCCATTGTGGCAGCGCTGTGACGCCGTACTGGCGCTGGGCACTTCGGTGCGCGGGCCGCTCAAGGGCTGGGGGGAGAGCAAGCAGAGGAAACTGGTCCGCATCGACGTCGATCCGGATGTGCATGGGCGCCACATGACGCCTGACGTATCTATTGTCGCGACGCTGGAGCATGCCCTGCCGGCGCTGCTGGAGCGCCTTGCCGCGCACAATCGGGACCGCAGCTCCCGCGAGCAAGAGATGGAGCGTATCCATGCGGATTGGCGCGAGCGCAGCAAGACGCTGGCTCCGCAGATCGCCTGGCTTGAGGCGATCCGCCATGCGCTGGGAGAGGACGGCATATTCGTCGATGAGTTGACCCAGGTGGGATTTGCGAGCCGCATCGTCATGCCGGTCTACAAGCCGCGCACGTTCATTTCAACGGGCTACATGGGCACCCTGGGGTACGGTTTTCCCACGGCCCTGGGGGTCAAGTCCGCCCGGCCCGAGGCGCTCGTCGTGTCAGTCACGGGCGACGGCGGCTTCATGTTCGCCGTTGCCGAACTCGCCACGGCGGTGCAACATGAAATCGGACTGGTTACCGTGCTGTTCAACAACAACCAGTACGGCAACGTGCAGCAGATGCAGCGCAGCCTCTATGGCGGCCGCGTCATCGCTTCGGACCTGGTCAACCCGGACTTTGAACAGCTCGTGACGTCCTTCGGGGCAAACTACTCGCGCGCGGAGTCGCCCGATGAACTCGTCAAGAGCCTCGAATCCGGTTTCGGCAGTTCCCTGACGACGGTAATCGAGGTTCCCGTGGGCGACATGCCCAGCGTCGACGCGTTCCGGTAGCGGCAGTGGCCGGCATCATCATTCCCTTCGGTTCGGCGCTGCGCGACACGATCGAGCGGCACGCGGCACGCGACCGCATGATCTTCTTCGCGGGGCTTCCCGGCGTGGGAAAGAGCCTGCTGCTGCAGCAGACCGTCCTCATCGCGGCGACGCTGGGCAGGAAGGTATCGCTGTTGCAGTGGGATGTCGCCCGAATCGCGTTCGAGCGACCGGATCTGCTTGAGCGCTACCCCGAGGTGGCTGGAGTAACGCATGCCGGTATCCGGCTGGCCGCCGGCAACTGGGTGCGCGGCGCGATACGGCAGTGGGCCGAGAAGCGAAGCAACAGGAAGAACCTGCTGGTGGGAGAGATCCCGCTGGTCGGCAACCGGTTCGTGGAAGTGGCCCGGCCGGAATCCGACCCGGCGGAGGCGCTGTTGGCCGCGTCCTCCGCGACCTTCTTTGTTCCCGCGCCGACGCTCGAGTTGCGGCGTGAATTGGAGGCGGCGCGGCGGCGGGAAATGTCCAATCCCATTCACTCACGCGAAGCGGCCAACGCTTCGCCCAGCGTGCTGGAAGCGCTGATGCTGGAGATTCGGCAACTGGCCCCGAAGCTGAATATTCCGCCCGGTAAAGGCGAAGGCTACGATCCGGAACTGTACCTGGCGGTGTACGGCTGGCTGCTTCGGCACAGGCACTTCGTTCCGCTTTGGATAAGGGACTTCCTGGCGGTCGAGGATTCACCGCACAAGTTGCCGGATGGCATCGAGGACATCGTCCCGTCTTCGGTAGCCGTCCGCAGGCATGGCAATGCCCTGTCAGCGGTTAGCGATGACGAACTCAAGGCCCGGGCGGAGTCCTGGTGGCATTTGCCGGATGCAGGCCCGTCCGGGGAGACAAGCGATGTTGCCCGATGAGATCGACGTGCTCGTGCTCGGGTCCGGCGCCGCGGGACTGTCCGCCGCATTGTCCGCCCGCGACCGGGGCCTTTCTGTAGCCGTGGTGGAGAGGTCCGTGGTTTACGGCGGTGCGACCGCATATTCGGAGGGCATGGTATGGGCCCCGCTCAGCCGTCAGGCGCTGGATGCGGGCGTGCCGGACACGACCGAATCCGCATTGGCGTACCTGAAGGCGGCTGCGTCGTCGTATTTCGATCCAACGCGGGCTCGCGCATTCGTGGAAAACGCCCCGCGTGCGCTTGCGTTCCTCGAAGAGCAGTCGGGGATTTCGTACGAGCTCACGACAACTTCCATGGATTACCACCAGCATCTGCCGGGCGCTTCCCGGGGGGCGCGCGCCCTGAGTCCGCGGCCCATCAACGGCCGCATTCTTGGAGCGAGGCTTGCCGACTTGCGCTGCCCGTTGCCGACAACGATGTTGTTCGGCGGCATGTCGGTTGCGGGCAACGATCTCGCCAGCTACTTCGCGCTACGGCGCTCCCCTGCCGCATGGCTCAGGGTCGGCGGCCTGATCTTGCGTTACCTGCTGGATCGACTGCTGGGCCATCCAAGGGGGCTGCGGCTGACCGGCGGCAACGCCCTGGTCGCAGCGCTGCTGGCCGCGGCGGACCAGCGCGGCATAGTCCTGCGCAAGGGCAGGGAAGTAGTGAGACTCATCCGGACGAACGGTCGGGTCAGCGGCGCACTTGTCGCCGGCAAGGCCGGTAAGCAGCATCGGATTCGCGTGCGTTGCGGCATCGTTCTGGCCTGCGGCGGATACACGGCAAACGATTCACTCAGAGAACAGCGCTATGCACACGTGCAACGGGGGGTTCGTCACGTTTCACTGGTGCCGTCCGGGAACGGCAGTGGTCATGTCCTGGCGCGCGACGTGGGCGCGAAGATTTCGGAAAAGTGCTCCCAGCCTGCCGCCTGGACGCCGGTTTCGCTTGTGCCCCAGCCTGACGGATCCAGGGTAGGCTTTCCGCATTTCCTGGAGCGCGGCAAGCCCGGAGTCATCGTGGTCGGTCGTGACGGACGGCGTTTCTGCAACGAAGCCCATTGCTATCACCGCTTCGTAATCGAACTGGTCGGAGAGGGCGGTCCACCGGAAGGCAAGGCATGGGTCGTCGCGGATCACCGGGCCTTGCGCCGCTACGGCCTCGGCGTAGCGCCGCCGTTCCCGGGGCGGCTGGCGCCTCATCTGCATTCCGGGTACCTGGTGCGCGCGAATTCGCTTTCCGGGCTGGCCGAAAAACTGGGCATGGACGCGGGGAGCCTGGAATCCACGGTAGAGCGATTTAACGGTTTCGCGGAGAACGGCCGGGACCTGGACTTCGGGCGCGGAGACGATCCGTACTCGCGCGCAGCCGGCGACACGGCCCAATCGCCGAATCCATCGCTCGGACCCTTGGAAAAGGCACCGTATTATGCAGTTCGGCTGTACCCGGGCGACCTGGGCGCGTTTGCCGGCCTGGCTACCGATGCGTCCGCTAGAGTGCTGGATGATGAGGGCAGGCCCATACCGGGTCTGTACGCCGCCGGCAGCGAGACACTGACGGTTACCGGAGGCGATTACGGGGCCGCCGGCCTCGGCATCGGGCCCGCGATCACGACGGGCTTTATTGCGGGCCGGACGATAAAGGCCCAGAATCGGGCAACAAGGCAGGTTGCTGACCATGGCTGAAACAAAAGCTGGACCCCGGCGCGCGAGGCGCCCAAGAGGCACGGGCGCGAGTCACGTGTACGAGAAATTGCGCGAATCCATCCTCAGTCTCAAGCTGGCGCCGGGGACCTTGCTCGACGAAAGCGAGCTTGCCGTGCGCTTCAAGCTTTCCCGGTCGCCGGTCCGCGAGGCGCTGATTCGCCTGTCCGCCGAAGGCCTGGTCAAGACGCTGCCGAATCACAGTTCGATCGTGGCCCCCTTCGATGTCGGTTCGGCCCCGTCTTTTCTGGACGCGCTCGAGCTGATCTATCGCGTTACCTGCCGGCTGGCGGCAATCCACATCCTGGACGAGGAACTGGAGAAGATCGAGGTTATCGAAGAGAGACTCGACAAGGCGCGCAAGGCGCGCCAGTTCAGCAGGCAGATTGCATTGAATCGCAAGTTTCATGTCGCCATTGCCGAGGCCGCCGGCAACGAGTACCTCACTCGCTGGCTGAAGCAGATGCTCGACGAAGGGCAGCGTCTGATGCGCTTGAGCGTTTATTTCGAAGGAGAGAGGACGCCCCGTTCGGCCCTGTTGCCGCACATTGAAATCATTGAAGCCCTGCGGGCGCGGGACCCCGATCGGGCCGAGGCCGCCGGAATGCGCGATGCGGCGTATCTCCGGGACGAACTGCTCAAGGAATTCACCAGCAGGTTCCTGTCAAAGGTCGATCTGAGGGCCGATTGATTCTCGCCGAGCGCTCAGTGCGCTTGCCGCGGCGACTCCACTCCCTGCGCCGTGCCTGTTCGTATGAACCTCACTGCAACGTATATCAGCATGGCCGAAAGCGTCATCAAGACAGTCCCCAGCAAAGCCGGGCCGGCCGGACCGATAGCGCTCAGCGATGCCGCGAAGACAAATGTCGTGAGGATCCTGCCTCCCTCGAAAGCCAGACCGTTCAGAAAGACAAACCGGCCATCCGGGTCCGCCCGGCCGACGGTTGAAACAAGATACGGCTGAGCGAAGTTCCAGATGAAACTCATGACGGAAATCGCAACCCAGAAACCCACCACGTCCGTCGAGAAATGGAAGTACATGTATCCGATCCCCGCCAGCACCGCACTGGCGGCAATCGGCCGCACCGCGCCGAACCGGTTGCCGAGCGTCGTGGCCAGCAGCGAGCCGACGACGCCGATCGGCGTCGTCGCGGACAGGACGAACCCGATGTATACCGGCGCCAGTCCGATGGCCGTGCCGATACGATCGGAAAAGTTGTACATCGGGTAGATGTATGCCGCGTAGGCCAGGATGGCCAGCAACCCGATAATGGCGGCCGGATTCCGCCAGCCGGCCGACGCGGCCAGTGAAGAATCGCCCTTGAGCGCTTCGCTGGCCGGCTTTGGGTGCGCAGGCAGCACGAACGCCGCCCAGAAAGTGGCCGGAGCGAGCAATACCAGCGTGACGTAGAAGCCGGGCAGTCCGAACTGACGCTCGATGATCGGCATGCCGGCCAGGCCCGCCATCGTCAGAAGCGTGGTCAGCGTCATCTGCACGCCGAACCATCGCACCGGGATGGCCGTGGCGGCGACGTAAACCATCCCCGCGCTGGATATGACGGTCGCCGAGGCGCCGACCAGTGCGCGAAGGATCAGCAGCACCGCGGGGTCCGTGGTGAGCGCGCAGGCCAGCGTGGCCGCCGTCAGCATGCCGGCGGCAACCAGGCATAACTTGCGCATGTCCAGGCGGCCGATGAACAGGGCAATCGCGATGACCACGAAGATGGAGGCGGCTGCCTCCGTGGTGCCGATCGCCGCGAGCTGCTGGTTTGAGTAACCCAGTTGCCGCGCGAGGGCGCCGAAGTAGATGGGCGTTACGTATTGACCCAGCGACGATTGGAAGATCAGCAGCTGCGCGGCAACCAGGTAGGTGACGCTGCGCGTTTCCTTCTGACCTGTGGTGAGCCGCATCGCCCCCACCTGAAAAAAAGAGGAGCGAAAAGGCGTGAACTAATTCACGCCTTTTCGCTGGCCGTGAGAGTCAGAATCGTATTCCGACGCCGACCTCGTATGTCCTCGGGGCACCCGGCGACGCGTTCTGGAGTGCGGCTCCGCCTCCGGCGTCGACTCGCGCCTCGTTGTCCAGCAGGTATTCCTCATCCGACAGGTTCCTGCCGTTCAGGAAGGCGTACCAGCTGCCGCCGGAATCGTAACGAAGGATGACGTTGAACAGTCCCACGGCGTCTTGAGGACGCCGCTCGCTGAGATCCATGAAAACGTCATCCTTGTAATTGTATTCACCGCGAACCGTCAGTTCGCCCGAATTACCCACGGGAGCCGTGTACTGGACGCTCGCTGCGTAGCTGAGCTCGGGCGCCCGGGGCAGGGCAATGCCTTCTTCCGTGCCGCCGCTGACGTCGAAATTGCCCAGGTCCACGATTTCGGTGTCCAGCACCTGACCGCCCAGGGAGACCAGCAGCGCTTCGGAAACGGCCCAGTTCACCTGGAAATCGACGCCTGTGGCTTCCGACTCGCCGATATTGCCCTCGATCAACCGGAATTGCTGGTCCGGATCGACCTGGAACACCAGTTGATCCTCGAACCGGGCGAAGAACCAGGAGGCATTGATCTGCAGGCGGCCATCCAACAGGGTGGACTTTACGCCGATATCGATATTGTCCACGGTTTCCGGCTCGAACGGTTGCAAGCCGAGCGTACCGTTGGGCCCGCGGTAGACGCCGGAGCCGTTGTAGTTCCAGCCACCGTCCACCGCGAAATTGTCGAATCCGATCACGCCGCCGATGGCGCCGCTGCGGAATCCGGTGGAGTAACTCGCGTAGGCCAGCAGATCGTCCGAAGGCGTCCACTGAACCGAGATCCGCCCGGACGTGTCGCTCCAGCTTCGGCTGGCGGTGGCGGTGTAAAGCCGTGCCTCGCCGCACCAGGCAAACCCGATCGGTCCTCCGCCGCAAGCAGTCGGAATGTCGCCCCCGGCAGTTTCCGTCTGGGTTTGCGTCTTGTCCTCGTCGGTATAGCGCAGCCCGAAGGTCACACCCAGGTCTTCGCTGAGCGCGAACGACAGTTCGCCGAACGCGCTATAGGCCGAGCCTTCCTGATCCAGCAGGAAATCGTCGTAATAGGCGCTGAACGGCAACACGGTATCGGGCACGTAGAACAGGCCGCCGCTGCTGACGAAGCGCGTCTCCTCGGCTTCCGTATCGATCCAATAGAGGCCCAAGCGCCAATCCATACGGCCCGGGTCCAGAGCAAATACCTGCAATTCCTGCGACATGCTGGTGCCCTCGTTGGAGTTGGGGCTTTGCCCGTCCGTCGAAGCGTCGCCGCTGGTGGCCGGTTCCAGCGTGAAATCCAGCGTGACCTCATTGTCGAAGGACGTGTAGCCGGTGATGGAGCGGACTCCGAAGCCGCCCATGTCCCAGTCGATCTGCAGCGAAAAATTGTCATCGGTCCTGTCGCTGCCGATCGGAACGTTGATGATCGTGTCGTGGAAGTCGGAAACCCCGGCCCGGGCCAGCGCATTCAGTCCATTCTGGGTGGCGTTTCCGTTTGGAGGCACCCGCGGAATCTTCACCTGGGGGCGTTCATTCCGGGAGTGCTGATATTTGAACAGCAAGCGGGTGGATTCGCTCGTTTCGTACTGATACGAAATGCGGCCGGCCGAATAGTCCTCGCCGCCCACGTCGCTGCCGTCGATCACGTTGCGAATGTAGCCGTCGCTTTCGGCCACGGACACGGCAATCCGCAAGGCGCTGCGTTCCCCGGTAACGATGTTCGCCATGCCGTTCATCCGCACCGCGCCGTGACTGCCGAACGACGCGTTGACGTCCCCGGAGCTGGCCTCGGTGTCCGGGTTGGCCGTCACCACGTTGATCACGCCGGCGGTGGCATTGCGGCCGTACTCGGTTCCCTGCGGACCCTTGAGCACTTCGATGCGTTCAATATCGAACAGGTTGCCGAAAGCCTGCGGCGACTGGGGCAGAAAAACGCCGTCCAGATGCACGGCCACGGCGGCCTCGTCGCCCACGAAGGAGCGGATGCTTGAAATGCCCCGCAAACCGAGATAGGCGCCGTTGAATCCCCGATTGCCCACGGCCAGGCCCGGAACGGCGTATTCGATATCGTCGATGGTTTCGATACCCCCGGACCGCATGAGATCGCCGGAGATTACGTCGATCGTCAAGGGAACATCCTGAAGGTTCTCCTCCCGCTTTCGGGCCGTTACGACAATCTCTTCGAGTGCGCCTGCGGCGCCGCTAGCCTGGGCATCTTCCTGGGCCGTCGCGGCCGGAACGGCGGCGAGCGCCCATAGGCCTGCGAGCGATGTTAGCGCCAGCGTCCCTGCGTGCTTGCGGAACCGGGCGTGGTCGAAACTTTGTGCCTGACGAATCATGGACTGTCCCCTTTTGCCAATAAAGCAATGCCGCTGCTGCAAGTCGCTTTCGGCCGGGCGTTTTTCGCTTCAATTCGAAGCGTTTGCAGCTACTCTACGGCGATGAAGTATACAATGTTGTATACAACGTGTCTACAAAATCCTGATGGACTCCCCGGCTCAAGAAACCCATTCAGTGCGGTGCGCCTGGCAGGCCGACCGCCGCCATGTCCTGCATCCCTGGCAGCACTTTGAGTCGTTCCGGGAAGAGGGTGCGCTGCTGCTGGAGAAGGGTGACGGCGCGCACGTCTGGGACGTGGACGGACGGCGATACCTGGACGCCGTCGGCGGCCTATGGTGCACCAACATCGGCCTGGGAAGGACAGAAATCGCCGATGCAATTGCCGGGCAGGTGGCACGGCTCGCGTTCGCGAATTCGTTTGTTGACATGGGCAGCGTTCCCGCTGCGGAACTGGCGGAAACTGTCGCCGCCCTGGCTCCTGGCGACATCAACCGGACGATTTTCTCGACCGGAGGATCGACTGCGGTGGATACGGCGGTCCGGCTCGCGCATTTCTACCAGTTTTGCAGGGGCAAGCCGGAAAAACGGCATCTGATTTCGCGGCAACAGGCTTACCACGGCAGTACTTTTATGGCGGCATCGCTGACCGGGAGGGACCGGATCCCCGAATTCGAGTACGCGACCGGCGCGATTCACTTCGTTTCCTGCCCCAATTACTACCGTGCGCCGGACAATATGACGGAGGCGCAGTTTTGCGATTTCCTCGTGGAAGAACTGGAGCGGAAAATCGTTGAGCTCAAGCCGGAAAACGTCTCGGCTTTCTTCGCGGAGCCCGTGATGGGCGCGGGCGGCGTCATCGTGCCACCGCCGGGCTACAACAAGCGGACCTGGCAACTGTGCCGCGATTACGATGTGCTTTACGTCGCCGACGAGGTGGTGACCGGCTTCGGCCGCCTGGGGCACTGGTTCGCAAGCAAGGGCGAGTTCGACATCGAACCGGACATCATTACCTGCGCCAAGGGCATTACCGGCGGCTACCTTCCCCTGGGTGCAACGCTGTACTCGGACCGCATTCACGAGGTCATCAGCAGCGGCGATCCGGCGCGATTCTTCGGCCACGGATTTACGTATGGAGGCCATCCGGTGAGCTGTGCCGCCGCACTGAAGGTGATCGAGATCATGCAGCGGGAAAACGTGCTTGCCGCCGCCCGGAAAGTGGGCGGCTACTTCGAATCGAGACTGCGCGAACTTGAGGACCTGGCAATCGTCGGAGACGTTCGCGGGCGCGGTTTCATGATGTGCGTGGAGTTCGTCGCCGACAAGGCTACAAAGGGCCTGTTCCCCGCAGAGCTGAATATAGGCAAGCTCGTATCCGACCAGTGCGAGAAACTCGGCCTGCTCGTGCGGTCGATCGGCAACCTGAACATCATGTCGCCGGCGTTGACTCTCACCCGCGAGCAGGTTGATTTCATCGTCGAGACGCTGCGCCGGGGTATCGAGAACACCGCCAGGGAACTGGCCTGACCATGAGCTTGACGCGGCGCTAGTTCCTTGAGCCTCCCGCGCCAGACGGATGTCCTCGTGATCGGAGGAGGTAACGCGGGCCTGTGCGCTGCCATCGAAGCGCGCGAACGGGGCGCCGCTGTTGTGATACTGGAGCACGCGGACCGTTCGATGCGCGGAGGAAACACCCGACACACGCGCAATCTTCGTGCGATGCACGCAGACCCCGCACATACGCTTGAAGGAAGCTATACCGGGGAGGAGTACTGGCAGGACCTGCTGAGCGTTACCGAAGGACATACGGACGAAGCGCTGGCCAGGCTGATGATCCGCCACAGCGGGGAACTGCCCGGGTGGTTGTACGAGAAAGGCGTGCGTTTTCAGCCGGCGCTAACCGGCACCCTGAATCTGGCGCGCACCAATGCCTTCTTCCTCGGCGGCGGCAAGGCGCTGCTGAACGCGCAGTACAGGACTGCGGAAGCCTTGGGCGTTCGCGTTTGCTACGACAGCGAAGTCAAACGACTGAACATATCCCGGGGGCGCTTCAGTAGCGCGGTTTTCCTGAATCAGGGCAACAAATACGAGATTACGGCTAGGTCCGTTGTCGTGGCTTGCGGGGGGTTCCAGGCGAACGAGAGCTGGATGCGGGAAGTCTGGGGCGAGGCTGCCGACAACTTTATCGTGCGCGGCACTTCCTACAATCGAGGCGCCGTGCTGAAGGACCTGATCGGCAAAGGGGCGGAAACGACAGGCGATCCCACCCAGTGTCACGCCATTGCCGTCGACGCGCGTGCGCCGAAATATGACGGCGGGATCGTGACGCGTCTGGATTGCGTGGTCTTCGGAATCGTCGTGAACAGGTTCGGGCAACGCTTCTATGACGAGGGGGAGGACTCCTGGCCCAAGCGCTACGCGATCTGGGGGCGACTCATTGCCCGGCAACCCGACCAGATTGCCTATGCGATCATGGATTCAAAGGTGCTGGACCGTTTCATGCCATCCCTGTTCCCGCCCATGACCGCGGACACGATCGAGCAGTTGGCTTCCGACTTGGGAATTGAATCGGGAGCGCTGACAAGGACTGTTGATCAATTCAATGCGAGTGTGTCTACCGGAAGCTATAACCCGGAAATACTCGACGATTGCTCCACGCAGGACCTTGAGCCTCCCAAGTCCCACTGGGCATTGCCTGTGGATACGCCGCCGTTTTACGCCTACCCGCTCAGACCCGGCATCACCTTTACCTACCTCGGCGTGAAGGTCGACGAGCAGGCGCGCGTGCTGTTCCAGGGCGGGAAGTCTTCGCCGAACGTCTTTGCCGCGGGCGAGATCATGGCGGGAAACATCCTCGGCAAAGGCTATTGCGCCGGTACGGGGATGACGATCGGCGCGGTTTTCGGCCGCCTGGCGGGCCAACATGCGGCCTCGGCGGGGGAACGGTAATGGAGAGCCTGCAGCCGGAAAGCGCGGTCGGCGAGGCGCAGCGGGTGATGAACATCTGCAATGCCTGCCGGTATTGCGAAGGTGTGTGCGCGGTGTTTCCGGCCATGTCCCTGCACCGTGCGTTTTCCGATCATCAAATGCACTACCTGGCGAATCTATGCCACAACTGCACGGCCTGCTATCACAGCTGCCAGTACGCTCCGCCGCACCCCTTTGCCGTCAATGTGCCGGCGGCTTTGACGGAACTGAGGACCGAAACCTACGAAGCGTATGCGTGGCCCGGCTTCCTTGGCCGCCTGTTTCGCCGGAACGGTCTGTTCGTTTCGCTTGCGACTGCGCTTGCGCTGTCGATGGTCCTCGCGCTCGCATCTGTCCTTGTCGATCCGGGCGTAATGTTTGCCGAGCACTCGGGGCCCGGTTCCTTCTACGCGGTGATCAGCCACGGCGTCATGGTGGCCGTTGCGGGCAGCACATTCGGTTTCAGTCTGCTTGCACTCTCGATGGGCGTGCGCAGATTCTGGCGTGAGACCGGCGCCTTCGCGCTGGCCAGACCCATGTTCAGCGCCTTCCGCGGCGCGCTCAAGGACATGGCCACGCTGCAGTACCTCGGCGGGGGGCACAAAGAGGGCTGCAGTCCGCGCGACGAAGGCCGCTCGAACCAGCGCCGCTATTTTCACCAGGCCGCCATGTGGGGCTTCTTGCTTTGCTTTGCGTCCACGTGCGTTGCGGCCTTTTACGACTACGCCCTGGGACGGGTCGCGCCCTATCCATTCTTCAGCCTGCCGGTATTGCTGGGGTCCATTGGAGGCATCGGCCTCCTGGCGGGCCCGGCCGGACTGTTCTGGCTGAAATTGCGAAGCGACAAGATTGCAATGCCGCTTCGCCACTACGGCATGGACTACGCGTTCCTGGCCTTGCTTTTTGTCATCAGCCTGACCGGATTCCTGCTGCTAATGCTGCGCGAAACCGCTGCCATGGGACTGACGCTGGCCGTACACCTGGGTTTCGTTCTGGCGCTTTTCCTGACGCTTCCGTACAGCAAATTCGTGCATGCGGTTTATCGGTTCGCGGCGCTGCTGCGTTTCAATGCCGAGAAGCCGGAGAAATCACGGCCTGCCACCGTCGCCTGATGCGGATATAATCGCGCCCCGGCCAGTAAGGTTCCCGGAGAGTCCAGATGTTTGCGGTGATCAGCACCGGCGGCAAGCAGTATTGCGTATCCGAAGGTCAGCGGGTGCGCGTCGAGCGCCTCAGCGCCGAGGTCGGCGATGAATTGAGTTTCGACGCCATGCTGATTGGTGGGCAGGAAAGTTCGGAGACGCGCATCGGGACTTCGGGCAAGCCGGTAGGCCAGGTTCGGGCCACCGTGTGCGAACACGGCCGGGCGAAAAAGATCGAAGTGATCAAGTTCAAGCGGCGCAAGGACTACCGCCGCACGCTGGGGCATCGCCAGCAATTCACGACCGTGGAGATTGCCGGCATCGATCTGCCGAAGGCGCCCGCGAAGAAGGCTCCGGCAAAGAGGGCCCCGGCGAAGAAGGCCCCGGCAAAGAAAGCCGCGGCGGACAAGTCGGGCGAGGAGAGTTGATCTATGGCGCATAAGAAAGCTGCGGGCAGTTCCCGCAACGGCCGCGATTCCGAATCCAAACGGCTCGGAATCAAGAAGTTCGGCGGCGAGCAGGTGCTGGCCGGCAATATCCTCGTGCGCCAGCGCGGGACCGCCTTTCATGCCGGCGCCAATGTGGGCCTGGGACGCGATCACACCCTGTTCGCCACCAGCGACGGCGTCGTCCGCTACGAGCGCAAGGGCCCGGCAAACCGCCGCTTCGTCTCCGTAATCCCTTCCTGACCCCGAGGCGCGACGGCGTCGCGCCCTTTGCGGCAATCACCCCGTTTCGGGCGGGGATCGTGGTAGTTTCACGACTCGCCAGCCGCCACCACCTGCCATGAAATTCTCCGACGAAGCCCGGATCCGCGTTCGCGCCGGCGACGGCGGCGACGGCTGCGTGAGTTTCCGCCGCGAGAAGTACATCCCGCGCGGCGGCCCTGACGGCGGCGATGGCGGCGATGGCGGGGACGTGACGCTGGTGCTTGCGCCGGACATCAACACCCTGGCCGATTTTCGCGCCCGCAAGGTGTTCCGGGCCGGCAACGGCAGCGCCGGGGCGGGCCGCGACCGCAGCGGCGCGGCCGGCGCCGACCTGCGAATCCCGGTGCCGGCCGGCACCCGGGTGACCGAGGCCGACACGCAGGAAGTGCTGGGCGAACTCAACGCCGACAATACCGAACTGCTTGTGGCCCGCGGCGGGCGCGGAGGGCGGGGCAACACCCGCTTCAAGTCCAGCGTCAACCGGGCGCCCCGCCAGCACACCCCGGGCACGCGCGGCGAAGCCCGCCGACTTGACCTGGATTTGACGCTGCTGGCGGACGTGGGGCTGCTGGGGCTCCCGAACGCCGGCAAGTCCACCCTGCTGCGGGCGGTGTCCGAAGCCCGTCCCAAGGTGGCGGACTACCCGTTCACGACCCTGCATCCGCAGTTGGGCGTGGTGGCCGTGGGCCCGATGCAGAGCTTCGTGATGGCCGACATCCCGGGGCTGCTGCCGGGCGCCGCGAGCGGCGTCGGGCTGGGCTCCCGGTTCCTGCGCCACCTGAGGCGCACGCGGCTGTTGCTGCACCTGGTGGACATGACCTCCGCGGAAGGCGCAGCGGCGCCGGTCGGAATCCTGGCGGAGGACGTCACTACGATTGCCGGGGAGCTTGAGAAATTCGATGAGAAACTGGCCGGACTGGAACGCTGGCTGGTATTGAACAAGGCCGACCTGCTGCCTGAAGAAGAGGCCGCGCGGATCAGAACGGGTCTCACCGGGGAACTGGCCTGGTCCGCGCCCGTGTTCACGATTTCGGCATTGACCGGCGCGGGCACGCGGGAACTTGCAGCCGCATCCGTACAGAGACTGGAAAAACTGGAGAAAGAGCATGATTCTGACGACGACGCCAACCGTTGAAGGCAAGACAATCCGCGAATACCGCGGAATCGTGACCGGCGAGGCCATCGTCGGCGCCAACATCCTCAAGGACATATTCGCCGGCATTCGCGACATCGTGGGCGGCCGCTCGACCGCCTACGAGAAAGAACTGCGGCGCTCCCGCGAGACCGCGCTCGCCGAATTGTCCGAAGAAGCCCGCATGAAGGGCGCCGACGCCGTTGTCGGCATCGATCTGGACTACGAAGTCGTGGGGACCGGCGGCAGCATGCTCATGGTCGCCGCCAGCGGCACCGCGGTAAGGCTTCGGTGAGAGGTTGTGCTAGCTTGCAATCGCCGAGTCTATACTCCCGCGACGAACAACTTCTTCGGCGATTTCGTCGGCAACGGCGTTAGTGGAGAGTCCTGTTTCGTCTGAGCGTTCGTATACGCGGCGCAGGATGTCACCAAGTCCATGCAAGTGGGCTTGGAGGTTCTCTCTTGGCGCCCTGTTCAGCTGGTAGTGCAGATCGATAATGCCACCGGCGTTTGCCAGATAATCCGGCGCGTACAAGACGCCACGGTCCTTCAGTTTTTTTCCGACGCTTGGGGACGCCAACTGATTGTTGGCCCCTCCGGCAATGATTGGCGCGCGAATCCGGGTTATGGACGTTTCATCCAGGATTCCGCCCAGCGCGCAGGGAGAGAAAACGTCCACGTCCGCCGCCAGGATCTCCTCGCTGCCCGCAAGCTCGGCGCCCAACTCCTCGGCCATGCGGCCTGCGAGTTGCCTATCGACATCCGCGAGAACAAGCCTGGCGCCCTGAGCCGCAAGCAGCCGGGCCAGACGGCCGCCAACGTTCCCCACGCCCTGAATGGCGACCCGAGTGCCGTGCAGGGATTTCCCGGCGCCCTGCAGGTAACGGATACTGGCCTTGATGCATGCCAGCAGGCCTTGAGCGGTCGACGCGGACGCATTACCGCTGGCTGCGTCGATTCCGCCGACATGCGCAGTGACCTCGCCGATCGTGCGAACATCATCCATCGTCGTTCCCATGTCGAACGAGGTGATGTATCGGCCATTGAGCGATTCGACGGCATCGCCGAAAGCGTGCAGCAATTCGGTGGTCTTGTCCCTTGCGGGATCTGCAACCACGATGGCCTTCCCGCCGCCGAAAGGGATACCTCCTACGGCGCACTTGTATGTCATGCTTTGCGACAGGCGTAATACATCGCTGAGTGCTGCCGACGTAGTTTTGTAGGGCCGCATTCGGCAGCCTCCGATTGCGGGGCCGAGGCGTGTGTTGTGGATGGCGATTATCGCTTTGAGCCCGCTTGGGCGATCACGAAAGAAATGCACGGATTCGTGTCGAAAATCCGCATGATTAAAGAGATCGTCCATGCGCACGGCTCTCGTGGCGCGCTCGGAGAAAGGGCTTATCCTTCCTTGAGGGCTCGCAGGCGTTTGCTGAGGCGGCTCTTGTGGCGGGCGGCCTTGTTGGCGTGGATGATGCCCTTGCCGACCATCGAATCGATGACAGGTCTGGCTTGCTCGTAGGCGGCCGCGGCCTTTTCGGCGTCGCCGGAGTCGAGGGCGCGCACGGTTCTGGAGATGGCGGTGCGCAGCTTGGAGCGCGCCGACATGTTGCGCGCGCGGCGGCCGACGGCCTGGCGGGCGCGCTTTGCGGCTTGTGCTGAATTCGCCATGGGCGCGCATTGTAGCCGAAGCGCCCCCGCCTGTGCGTCTGTTGGTTTGTGATTGCGCGTGGGATTGGCGGGCTGCTATTGTGCGGCCTTAGCAATCGCCGGGGCCGGCCATTCTTTCCGACCTGCTAAGCCGCAACATTCTGATCCTGCTCGTGGCGCAGGCCGCGTCCGTTACCGGCACGGTCGCGATCGTCACGGTAGGCGGGATACTGGGCCGCGGGCTGGCGGGGAACCCGGCGCTGGCCACGTTGCCGCTGTCGATGCTGATCGTCGCCACGGCGCTTTCGACCATTGTCGCCGCTTCGATCATGTCTCGCATCGGGCGGCCCCGGGGCTTTGCCCTGGGCGCGGCCCTCGGCGCCGCCGGAGCAGGGTGCGCCTGGGCCGCCACCGCGGTGGGCAGCTTCGCCCTGTTCTGCCTGGGCTCGATGCTCATAGGCTGCGCCACGGCCTTCTCGCAGCAGTACCGGTTCGCCGCCACCGAGAGCGTCAGGGCCGCTGCGGCGCCCACGGCGGTCGCGGTGGTGTTGACGGGCTCCATGGCCGGCGCGATCGTGGGTCCCGGCCTGGTGGCGCGGGGCGAGTACTGGATTGCCGGCGCGCAGTTCGGCGGCAGTTTCGCCGCGATGGCGGCTTGCTACGTGCTGGCTGGCGCCGTCCTCCTGGCGCTGCGCCCGGCGTCAACGAAAGAGCGGGAGGAATCCGGCGGCGATGTCCGTCCGCTAAGGACCATTACCCGGAGCCGGCTGTTCATTGTGGCCGTGGTAGGCGCGGCGATGGGGCAGGGCGTAATGGCTTTCATGATGACGGCGGCCCCGCTGGCCATGCACGTCGTTGACGGGCACTCCCTGGCCACGACTGCGGCGGTCATCCAGGCGCACGTGCTGGCGATGTACGCGCCGTCCCTCGTTGCCGGCGGCCTGATCACGCGGTTCGGGGCCGGGCGCATCATGATGGCCGGCGCGGTTCTTCTGGGCGCGACGCTGGCTGCGGGGCTGGCGGGCCGGGAGGTAATGCACTACGGCCTGGCCATGGTGGCGCTGGGTTTCGGCTGGAACTTCCTGTATGTGGGCGGAACGGCGCTGCTGGCGCGCTCCTATCGGCCGGCGGAACGTTTTCGCGTCCAGGGCCTCAATGACTTCATCGTGTTGGGATGCGCGGCGGTGGGATCCCTGAGCGCCGGGGCGGTGATGCAGCTTCTGGGTTGGGACGCGGTGCTGTACGCTTCCATGCCTGCGATCATGCTCGCGATGGCTGCGATCATCTGGGCCCGGCCGGACCGCGAAAGCGTGGTGGCAGGCTGACATGCTCATCAGGAAATCCGTATTTGCGAAGATTCCGGGCGCGGTCGTCTGGGCCGCGCTGTCCTGCGGTTGCGCCGCAATTCCTTCGCCCGACAGCGCAAGCGTTCCGGAAGCGTCGCGGCAGACGGCCGCCATGCCGCCCGGGGGCCTTGTGCGTTATACGGAAGAGCGCGAAGCCTGCGCGAATCGAAACCCCTACCGCAACGCCTATTTCGGCGATCTGCACGTGCACACGTCCTACTCGTACGACGCCCGGCCCCTGGGCGTGACCACGGTGCCGGCCGACGCCTACCGCTACGCGCGCGGCGAGGAAATTTTGCTGCCTCCCTATCAGGAGGGCGGGGAACCGGTGGCGGTGCGCAAGATCGGTCCCGCACTGGACTTTGCCGCCGTCACCGACCACGCGGAGTTTTTCGGCGAACTGGCGCTGTGCGCGGACCCCAACAGCGAGGCCTACGGCAGTCGAAGCTGCCGGGCCTTTCGCAACGGCGGTCCCACCGCGATCCTGATTCTGGTGCGGGGTCTGTCGAGAGACGTTCCGGCTCGCAGCGCGGACATCTGCGGCGAGGACGGCGCCCGTTGCATTGAAGCCGCTCGGACCTACTGGGAGCGCACCCGTGAGATGGCGGAAGCGGCCTACGACCGCTCCTCGAGCTGCGGCTTCACGACCTTCGTGGCCTACGAGCACAGCGCCACGCGCGACAACAACTCCTACCATCGCAATGTGATCTTCCGCAACGACCGGGTGCCGGAGTTGCCGATTACCACGTTCGAGGCGCCGTCCGACAGCGACCTGTTCGATCTGCTTGCCGCGGAGTGCCTCGAGGGAGCAACGGGATGCGATGTGCTGTCCATACCGCACAGCTCCAATCTGAGTTCCGGCACCCTGTTCACTTCCGCCGTCGATGAACCGGAGCCCGGCCAGGGCGCAACCGTTGCGGCACGGCAGCGCAACGTGCTGGAGCCGATCGTGGAGATCTTTCAGCACAAGGGCAGCGCCGAGTGCTTCAACGGCCTTCCCGGCATCCTGGGCGGGCCGGACGAGCTGTGCGACATGGAGGAACTGCGCCGGTACTACCGCGGCTTGCCGGCGGAGGGCAACCCTCCGCCGTTCTGCGGGGAAGGCGAGACGGGGGTGGGCGCCAGCCTGAACGCCGGATGCGTATCCAGGAACGACTATTACCGCGGCATTCTCCTGACCGGCCTGCAAACCGGTCGCCGGCTAGGCGCCAATCCCTACAAGTTCGGCGTGATCGGCTCGACGGACACGCACTTGTCCACGCCCGGCGCCGTTCAGGAAAGCGGCTGGCGTGGCCATAACGTGTCCGAAACCGACCTCGTCGAGCGCCTCACGCCGAGTCCGGTGCATCCCATCGGGCTCTACACCAACCCGGGCGGCCTGGCGGGCGTGTGGGCGGTGGAGAACTCTCGCGACGCGCTGTTCGAGGCGCTCCAGCGGCGCGAGGTCTTCGGAACGACCGGCCCCCGCATCCGGCCGCGTTTCTTCGGCGGGTGGGAGTATTCCGAAGACGCCTGCAAGTCCGTGGCGAAAACCGGGTATGCGCAAGGCGTGCCCATGGGAGAGGATCTGCCTGCGGGCGCGACGGGCTCTTCGCCTCGGTTCATCGTGGCGGCCGGGCGCGATCCCGAAAGTGCGCCGCTGCTGCGCCTTCAGGTGATCAAGGGCTGGGTGGACGACAAGGACCAGGCGCACTACAAGGTGTTTGAAGTAGCGGGGGATGCCGAGTCCTCGGGTTCGATGAATCCGAACACGGGAGTCTGGAGCGGCCCCGGACACGATGCGCTGTGCGGCGTGTTCGAGGATACGGAATTCGATCCGGATGAGCCGAGCTACTACTACATGCGCGCGGTGGAAACGCCGTCGCTGCGATGGAGCTCGCGCCAGTGCCTGGAACTGCCGTCCGAAGCGCGTCCGGCGGAGTGCGAAAACACGGCGCCCGGTGTCATCCGGGAGCTCGCCTGGAGTTCGCCCATCTGGTACACGCCTGAAGAAAGCTAGCCCGGATAAAATTTCCGGATGAGCTATGCAATTCAGGTAGACCGGGCGGGCGGCCCGGAAGTGATGGAGTGGCGCGCCGTCGAGGTGGACGCTCCCGGCCCAGGCGAACTGCTTATCGGTAACCGGGCCATCGGTTTCAACTTCATTGACACCTACTTCCGCACAGGCGTCTATCCGCTGGAATATCCGAGCGGACTCGGCTCCGAAGGCGCGGGCGAGGTGCTGGCGGTAGGCGAAGGTGTCGAAGGGTTCGCGCCGGGAGACCGGGTGGCTTATTGCACGCCGCCGATAGGGTCCTATTCGGAGGAAAGAATCTATCCCGCGGACCGTACCGTGCCTCTTCCGGACTCCGTCAGCTACGAGCAGGCCGCCGCCATGATGCTGAAAGGGCTGACGAGCTGGTACCTGCTGCACCACAGTTATCCGGTACGGCAAGGCGACGACGTGCTGCTGTACGCGGCCGCCGGGGGCGTGGGGCAGATCGCCGCGCAGTGGGCGGCGCTGTTGGGAGCGCGCGTCATCGGCATCGTGGGCAGCAGCGGCAAGGTGGACGAGGCGCGCCGGGCAGGTTGCGCCGACGTCGTGCTGGCCGACGATCCGGACCTCGTTGCCAAGGTACGGGAACTGAGCGGCGGCGGCGTGGCGGCGGTGTACGACTCCCTGGGGAAGGACACGTTCATGCAGTCGCTGGACTGCCTGCGTCCGCTCGGCACGATGGTGACCTTCGGCAATGCAACCGGCCTGGTGGAGCCGATCGCGCCCATCGACCTTGCGCGGCGCGGCTCATTGAAGCTAACCCGGCCGATTCTGTTCGATTTCGTGTCGACCGAGGAGCAACTGCGCGGCGCGGCCGCAACCTTGTTCGAGCAGGTCGGATCGGGCGCACTCTCGATAAAGATCGGTCAGCGCTATCCCCTGCAGGACGTGGCCCAGGCGCACCGTGACGCCGAGGGCCGGCGCACCACCGGCTCGACGATTCTGCTGCCCTGAATCAGGCGTTGGGCAGGACGATGATCTTGCCGTCGCGGGCCGAGCCGGTGCGCGCGGCGTGGGCGAAGGCTTCGCGCCATTCATCCAGCGTGTAGCGGGCGGCAATCTTTGCGCTAAGGCGCCCGTCGGAGGCCATGAGCGCGATCTCGTTCTGTAACTCGTCGATTTCCTCTTCGGTGCGGGTCGCGAAACAGCGCGTCGTCGACATGCCGCACAGGCGGATGTCGTGCAGGAACATCTGCCAGAAATCGATCCGGCAGGGCTCGTCGGTCAGCGTGCCGTAATTCACGATCAGCCCACCGTCGGCCAACCAATCGGCCATGCGCATCACGCCGTCGCCGGCGATGGCGTCGATTCCGAGGCGAATATCGGCCCCGCCGGTCGCTTCGCGTATGCGCCCCGCCAGGTCCGGTCCGTCGAGGACCACGGCATCGGCGCCCAGGTCCTTGAGTTCCTGAACGACTTCTTCCCGGCGCACGAGATTGACCGTTCGATAGCCCCACCTGGCCGCCAGGACGATCAGATACCGCCCGACGTTGGAATTGGCCGCGTCCTGCAGCACCCACTCGCCCTGCTCGAGATCCACGAAGTCCTGCAGCAGGGTCCAGGCGGTTGCGCCGTTGATGTTCGAAAGCACGAGCTGTTCCGCATCGCCGGCCGGCGCGCGCCGCATGCCCATGTCGTTCCGGTGGACCCGCACGTACTCGGAAAACGTGCCGCAGCCCAGCGGAAGAAACACGCGGTCGCCGACCTCGTAGCCCGAATCGGCGCCGGTCTCGACAACTTCTCCCACGCCCTCGAAGCCCGGCGTGACGGGCAGGGGACGGCGAAGCGCGTCGATGCCCTGCACCAGCTTGATGTCGGCGATGTGCATCGCGCTGGCTTCCAGTCTGGCGACGACCTCGCCCGGTCCCGGATCGCCGAGTTCAACCTCCTCCAGCCGCACCACGTCGGCCGGTTCGCCGTTTTCGTCGAACCTAAGCCGTCGTGTCCGCATCGGTGCGATATCTGTCCAGCAGTTCCTCGCTGAGGCCGAATTCGCGGGCCAGTCCCTTGAACAGCGCGCCGGTCACGGCTTTCTCGCCCCGGTCGAGCAGGGCGCCTTCGACCTGGCCCCTGACCATCTTCTGCAGGGCCTTGGGTACCCCGTCGAGCATTTCCAGCGCCTGGGCGTCCCACTCCATCGCGTCCGCTTCCGCGGTTTCCTCCGCTTCTTCCGTCTCCACGGGCGGCACGTACACGTCCGGCGGATCGCCCAGTACGTGCATGACCACGTCGCGCGTGGAGGTATGGAAGTAGTCCTTGCGTTTCTCGTCGCCCAGCCCCACCGGCAGGTTCATGGCCGGCAGGCGCTCGGCGCGGGGCAGGGCGGCCAGGCCCTTGTCCATCACGATGGCTTCGATATTGCCGATCACGTGGGCCTGGGTGCGGTCGAGTTCGTAGAACTTGTCGACCGTGCATTCCATGATCTGCGGGCACTCGGCGATGCTCGGCGGTTTCACCTTGCGCGACGGGATCATCGTGTAGCCGGTGTAATCCAGTTCGTTGGCGCCATCGGGATAGAAACGGCCGGTCTCCATCATGTCTTCCAGCGTGTCGTACTTCGGGCAGTTGATGACGAACTCGCCGGTGTCCCTCATGTTGATGAAGGTGTGGGCGGTGTTGCGGCCGCCCAGCAGTATGCGCGGTTTCTTGTGCATCACGTCGTACTGCATGATGTGCGAAAAGGCGCCGGCGTTCACGCGGCCATGCTTGTCCAGCGTGGTGACGATGGTGATGAGCTTGGGGAAGATCCAGTAATCCGAATACCAGAACGGCCGGATCCGCACTTCCTCCTTCTCGGGCAGTTTCTTTGCTTGTGCGTCCATGTCGCGGAAGTATAGCCGCCATGCCTGATCCGGCGGGTAATTTTTCGATCTGCTAGACTCGCGCCGCGTCGCATCGGCAGGGCGGCCGACCGGCGCGACATCGAATCCGACAGGCGGGCATATTCCATGGGTTTGCTGGACCGCGTATTCGGCCCGAAGACGATCGACGAGAAGTTCGTCGACAGCCCCATGCGCGACAACTGGTACCAGGCCAGTTCGTACTGGCCGTCGTCCTTTTCGTTGATCACGACCGTCAGCGAAGATGGATCGACCAATATCGGTCCGTATCAGCTCACTCTTCCGTTCGAGGTCATCAGGGAGCGTTCATTCCTGGTCTGCAGCCGCAAGGGATCGAACACCGAGACGAACCTGCATCGCAATCCAAAGTGCGCGGTGCACTTCATCGAGTTCAACCGCAAGCAGTTGAAGAAGATCGTCGGTTTGGGCTATCCGGGACAGACCACCGGGGAAAAGATGGCGGACAGCCCGTTTACGCTGATCGAAAGCCCCACGCCCGGACGCGGAACGGCGGACGGTTGCCCGCTGATCATCAAGGAAGCGTTTCAGGTGTACGAAGCGCACTGGGACGAGTCGTTCCGGATCAAGGACGACGGCAGGACGCCCGAATACCTGGTGCTGAGGCTTGAGAACATCCTGTTGAAGGAAACCTGGGCGAAGAACATCGAGAACGGCACCCGGCGCATGCCGAACATGCCCATCACGTTCGGGTTCCGGGACGGCGAGAAGTTCTGGTTCGCCGAAAGAAAGAACGCCTTCTGGTTCCCGACGCCCACCGACAAGGGCGCCAGGGAGGAATCGGTGCTCTACGAAGCCAACCGCATCGACCCGGAAGTCAGGTTCACGCGCGAAGCCTGCAAGCAACTGACCGGCATACCCAAGCCCTTCATCAAGACGGCGCTAAAGGGAATCATCAAGCAGGCCAAGGAGCGCGGCGTCGCCGAGGTCGACCGCGAATTCGTCGAGATGCTGAACAAGGAGCGCGGCTGAGTGCCCTAACTGCCGGCCAGGGCAGCCCTCACGCGCATAGCGCCCGCCGTTAAACTGCCCGCTGGGATGGACGACATCAAGAAGAAAGGACTCCTTGGGTCCTGGTCGCTGGTGGCGGGGCTGACGACGGTGTCCCGCGTGCTGGGCCTGGCGCGCGAGATCGCGTTCGCGTGGTTTATCGGCGCCGGCGTGGTCATGGACGCGTTCATCGTCGCCTTCCGGATTCCGAGCCTGTTCCGGCATTTCTTCGCCGAGGGGGCGCTGTCGCAGAGCTTCGTGCCGGTTTACTCGGAGCGCATGGAGGCGGGAGACAACAGGGAAGAACTCGCGGACCTGCTGGGCCGGGTCATGGGCACCCTGGGCGCGGTCGTGGCCGTGGTGTCGCTCCTCGGGGTGATATTCGCGCCGCTCTTCGTTTGGTTGTGCGCCCCCGGGTTCGCACTGGAAGGCGGCGAGTCCTACGAACTGGCGGTCACGATGCTGCGCCGCACGTTTGCGTACCTGTTCTTCATCTCGATCACGGCCATGCTGGCCGCGGTACTGAACGCCCACCGCAAGTTTGCCGCGGCGGCCTTCACCCCCGTCCTGATGAACATCTGCCTGATTGCGGCGGCCGCCCTTTACGCAATGCAATCGGAGCCGCAGGGCGCGGTACTCGGCTGGGGCGTGTTCGTCGCGGGACTGGCGCAAATGGTGTTCCTGCTGTTTTTCGCCCGCTCCACCTGCGGCCCGTTCCGGCCGCAATGGGGCTGGCGCGACTCGAAAGTGCGGCGGATCCTTGTCTTGATGGTGCCGGTCATCGTCGGTTCGTCGGCGGCCCAGGTGGGTGTGGTTCTGGACACGATCCTGGCCAGCTTTCTCGTATCCGGGAGCATCAGCTGGCTCAACTTCTCCCAGCGACTGATGGAGTTTCCGCTGGGCGTGTTCGGCGTGGCCCTGGCCACGGTGGCGCTGCCCAGGCTGTCGCGCCTGCACGCCGCCGGAGAGCGGGACGAGTACCTGGCGTCCACGGGCTGGGCGATCCGTTCGGGCCTGGCCATTTCGCTGCCCTGCGCCGCGGGGCTGTTCATCATCGCGGAGCCGATCATGGCGACCCTGTTCCTCGGCGGAAAGTTCAGTCTCCAGGATGTCGAAATGGCGGCCGTGAGCCTCCAGGCCTACGCCCTGGGACTGCCCGGACTGATCGGGATCAAGACGCTGGTGCCTTCGTTCTTCGCCCGCCAGGACATGAAGACGCCGGTCAAGGTGGCGGTGGCGGCGCTGGCCTGCAAGTTCGCGGTGACGCTGCCGTTGCTCTGGTACTGGGTGGCGCAGGATCTGCACGCGCCCCACGCGGTGCTGGCGGGCGGCACGGCGCTTGGCGCGACGATCAATGCGGCGGTCCTGTGGCTGCTGTTCAGGCGCCAGGATCCCGAGGGCAAGCGGGGCGCGATGTTCAAGCCGCTGCTCAGGATCGCGGTCGCGGTGGGCCTGCTGTCGATGCTGCTGATCGAATTCGCGCCGGCGCCGGCGCTCTGGCCGGAGGTTTCGCGAATCGTCCGGGTGCTGTGGATACTGGCATGCGTGGGCGGCGCCGCGGCGGCCTATTTCCTCTGCCTGTTCCTGACCGGCCACCGCTGGCGCGACACCGGATAGACTCGCAAGCGATGCTTCTCCTACGCCGAATTTCCCGCTTGCCGGCCTCCATCGACCGCGGATGCGCCGTTACCATCGGCGGTTTCGACGGCATGCACGTCGGTCACCAGGAGGTCCTGAACCGGGTCCTCACGGCTGCCCGCGAACGCAAGCTGGCGTCGGTCGTGTTCAGTTTCGAGCCGTCTCCGAAGGAATTCATGGCGCGCGGAACGCCGCCGCCCCGACTGATGACGCTGCGCGAGAAATGCGCCGCGCTCAACGCCGCCGGCGTCGACGCCTTCTACTGCCCGCCGTTCAACGACGCGATCCGCACGCTTTCGCCCGACGATTTCATGCGCAAGCTGCTGGCCGGACTGCTCAAGGCACGGCACGTGATCCAGGGCCCGGACTTCCGTTTCGGCTACAGGCGCAGCGGCGGCATGGACGAACTCGCGGCGGGGGGAAGGAGTCTCGGCTTCAGCGTGGAGCAGGCCCCGCCCGTGAGCGTCGACGGCGAGCGCGTATCGAGCACCGGCGTTCGGCGGGCGCTGGCGGCTTCGGACCTGGCGCAGGCCGCGAGGCTCCTGGGCCGTCGCTACTGCATGGGCGGGCGCGTCATTCACGGCTTGAAGATCGGCGCCGCAAAGCTGGGCTATCCCACGGCCAACATTGCCCTGAAAGGCCGCGTCAGTCCCATTGACGGCATCTTCGCCGTGCGCGTGCATGGGGTGGAGGACGAGCCGCTTGCGGGCGTGGCCAGCATCGGCTACCGGCCCACGGTGGGCGGCACGGAGAAGATCCTGGAGGCGCACATCTTCGATTTCAGCGGCGATCTGTACGGACGATTCCTGGACATCGAGCCGGTTGCGAAGCTGCGCGACGAAGTGCACTTCAGTAACCTCGAGGAACTACGCGTGCAGATGGATCGCGACGCCGTCCAGGCCCGCGAACTCTTGCGCGCGGCTTAGTCGTTCGACACACTTCCGCTTCAGGCACACTTCGCACCGACATGCCCGACTACCGCGACACCCTGAACCTGCCGCGTACGGCTTTTCCGATGCGCGCCAACCTGGCGCGCCGCGAGCCGGAAATGCTGCGCGAGTGGGAGAGCAGCGGGCGCTACGGGCGCATCCGCGAGCACATGGCCGGGCGCGAGAAGTTCACGCTGCTCGACGGACCGCCGTACGCCAACGGTTCGATCCACATCGGCCACGCCTACAACAAGGTGCTCAAGGACCTCATCGTGAAGTCGAAGATCCTCGACGGCTACGACGCGCCCTACGTTCCGGGGTGGGATTGCCACGGCCTGCCGATCGAAGTGCGCGTCGAGCGCGAACTGGGGCACGAGGCCGCCGCGCTGGACGGCGCGGCCTTCCGCGAAGCCTGCCGACGCTATGCGGCCAGCCAGGTCGAAGGCCAGCGCGAGGACTTCCGGCGGCTCGGCGTGCTGGGCGAGTGGGAGCGGCCGTACCTGACCATGGCGGCCCGCTACGAGGCCAACCAGATCCGGGCGTTCGCCGAGATCTTTGCCCGCGGGCACGTCTATCGCGGCCAGAAGCCGGTCCACTGGTGCCTGGACTGCGGGTCCGCCCTGGCGGAAGCGGAAGTCGAATACGAAGACAAGATCTCGATTGCCGTCGACGTGCGCTTCCTCGCCGACGATCCCGCCGATTTCCTGTCCCGCGTCCCCGGCGTGGAAGCAAGCGACGCGCCGCTTTACGTCCCGATCTGGACCACCACGCCATGGACCCTGCCGGCCAATCGCGCGGTGGTGCTCAGCGACACGTTCGACTACGTGCTCATGGAGGCGGAAATAGACGGGCGGACCGAGCGCCTGGTGCTGGCGCGCGGTCTCGCCGACGACGCCCTGGAGCGTTACGGCGCGACGGGCGCGCGCGAACTGGCGTCGCTGACAGGCGCGCAACTCGCCGGCGTAAACCTGCGTCATCCCTTTTACGATCGCCTGGCGCCCGTGCTGATCGCCGATTACGTCACGCTGGAGGCCGGCACCGGCGCCGTGCACACCGCGCCTGCGCACGGGCTGGACGACTTTGCGACCGGCCGCAAGGCGGGACTGCCGGCAGACAATCCGCTGGGTATCGACGGCCACTTCCGGAAAGACACCGGCCTGGTGGGCGGGCTGCACGTCGAGGAGGCCGACAAGCGGATTCCCGACCTGCTGGCGGAGCGCGGCATGCTGCTTTGCCGGGAGAGCTACCGGCACAGCTATCCGCACTGCTGGCGGCACCATCGGCCGCTCCTGTTCACTTCGACCCCGCAGTGGTTCGTGGGGCTGGACCGCGAGGGTCTGCGCGAGCAGGCCGCCGGGGCCATCGGGGCGGTGGACTGGTATCCCGGCTGGGCCGAACAGCGCATCGCGGGAATGGTCGAGACGCGCCCGGACTGGTGCATTTCGCGCAGCCGCGCCTGGGGCGTGCCGCTGCCGCTGCTGGTGGACAGGGAAAGCGGCGAGCCGCACCCGGAGTCGGCGCGGCTGATGGCGGAAATCGCCGAACGGATGGACGAGAAGGGCATCGAGGCTTGGTTTGCGCTGGACCCGGCCGAACTGCTTGGAGACGAGGCGCAGCGCTACCGCAAGGTGACGGACGTGATGGACGTGTGGATGGACTCCGGCCTCGTGCATCGCTGCGTGGGCGCCGAGCACCCGGAGATCGACTACCCCGCCGACCTTTACGTGGAAGGCTCCGACCAGCACCGCGGCTGGTTCCAGTCGTCCCTGCTCACCTCGGTGGCCATCGACGGCCGCGCACCGTACCGCGCGGTGTTGACGCACGGTTTCGCGGTGGACGAGCAGGGGCGCAAGCAGTCGAAGTCGCTCGGCAACGTCGTGGACCCTCGCGACGTGGTCGACAAGCTGGGCGCGGACGTGCTCAGGCTGTGGGTCATGACCACCGACTACCGGCGCGAAATGAGCATCTCTCCGGACATCCTCACGCGCGTATCCGACGCTTATCGCCGTCTGCGAAACACGGCCCGGTTCCTGCTCGGCAACCTCAGCGATTTCGACCCCGAACGGCATGCGGTGGCGCCCGAAGACGCCGTGGACCTGGATCTCTGGGCATTGCGGCGGGCCCGCGAACTCGACGATGCGGTCTGGAAGCACTATCGCAACTACGAGTTCCACCCGATATTCCAGCAGGTACACAACTTCTGTGTCGTCGATATGGGCAATTTCTACCTGGACGTGATCAAGGACCGCCTCTACACGATGCCGGCGGACAGCCACGGCAGGCGCTCGGCGCAGACCACGCTCTGGCATATCGGCGAATGCCTGGCGCGCTGGCTGGCCCCGGTGCTCAGCTTCACCATCGAGGAGTTCTGGAAGGAATTTCCCGGCGACCGCCCCGAATCGGTATTCATGTGCGCGCCGCACGAACTGCCGGACCTGCCCGAATGCCGGGCCGACTGGGACACGCTGCGCGAAGCGCGCACGCAGGTACTCGGCGTGATGGAGGAATCGCGCAAGGCCGGCGAAGTGGGCTCGTCGCTGGAGGCTGAGCTTGTCGTGCCCGCCGATGAGGCCACGCTGAACACGTTGAAGCAGCTGGGCGACGAGTTGCGCTTCGTCTTTATTTCGGCGGCGGTTGAGCTTGAGCCTGGCGAAGCGGGTCAGGCGCCCGTTTGCCGGGCGAGCGCGCACCCGAAATGCGAACGATGCTGGCACCGCGTGCCGGTGCGCCCGGACGGCGAAGAGCATGCGGGTCTGTGCGAACGTTGCGTCGTGAACGTCGAAGGCGAGGGCGAGGCGCGGGTCTGGGCATGAAGGCGCCGCGTTTCAGTGTGTTGCTTTCGGTGTCCGCCGGCGTGGCGGTCTTGGACCAGATCGTGAAGTGGATCGTCGCCGCGCGCCTGGACGAGTTGCAGCGCATCGTGGTGATGCCGTTCTTCGACCTCGTGCGCTGGCACAACACCGGCGCCGCCTTCGGCCTGTTGTCCGGCGCGTCGGGTTGGCAGAACTGGCTGTTCCTGGTGCTTGGACTGGTGCTGGTGGCGTTCCTGGGATCGATGATGCGCGGCGCCTCAAAGGACGGAGATGCGCTCTGGGGACTGGGGCTGGCGCTGATGACCGGCGGAGCGGTGGGCAATCTGATCGACCGCGTTGCGCGCGGCTACGTCCTGGACTTCATCTCGTTGCACTACGGCGGCTGGCGCTTCCCGGCCTTCAACGTCGCCGATTCGGCGATCACCGTGGGCGTATCGCTGGTGCTCCTGTACCTCATCCGACAAACCCGCACCACCTCCAATTAGGGCCAGCAGGCGTCCGTGCTGTCCTCGCCATCGGCGCTTTCGGATGCGCGCCGGCCGGTGGAATCGACGGACATTACGCGACACTGCGTGTCCCCGGCTTGCGGGCCCTCCGGAACGGCAACCGCCTCTACGGCGAACCCTTCGGACGCTGCGCTCTCAGGCGCCCGCAGGCGAAGTTCGTAGTAGCCGCGCTCGGTGCCGGCGACGCCCAGTCCCGCGGGCGGAGGCACCGCCAGTTCGCCCGCGCGTGCATAGCGTCCGTTTTCGAAATAGAAGCGCTCCTGCAGGACCGCTACGCGCACCAGCGCGTCGGTGGCGTCCAGCCGCCGCGCGCGCTCAAGCTGTTTGATCCACAAAGGCGTGGCCGCCGCGGCCAGCAACGCCAGGATCGCCAGCGTCACCAGCAGTTCCGTCAAACTGAATCCCCGGGCGTCTCTCATTCCACGTCCTCGCGCCAATAGCGCCGAACCGGCGGTTCCGCGGCATCCTCCGGGCAGTCTTCTTCGGCACGGCAAACTTCGACATCATCGGGCAGTTCCGCGTCCGGCTCCCCGTGCGCCAGCAGCATGAAGCCCACCACGACCGGCGCCCGCGCCCGCGGCCCGGCAGTCCCCAACGCGCCGATCTCGAAGTGCAGCGCACGTTTCGGCGTCTCCGCTTCTTCAAATCCGGCCGGAGGAGCGGTCGTTTCCACATGGCGCACGGTCCACTCCACGCAGCGGGAAGCGATTCGGCAGTAACGGCCGCTCTGCGGCGCATCCAGCCGGAAACGCTCGGCGGACAGCGCCATTCCGACGCCGGTTTCCGCCAGCCGGACCGCCTCGGCGTATTCCCGTGCATTGCGGACCTGCAGCCACTGCAGCGCAACGTCGCCCTTGCCGGCCACGGCCAGCAGCGACAGGGCCGCAAGCACCATGAGCACGACGGCCAGGACGACTCCGCTCTCCGGGCCCTCAACTCCGGCGCGCATTCGCCACCACTTCGCTCGCGCTCACAAGCAGGCGTCGCCTTGCATCGTCGAAACTGCGCGCCGCGCGGTCCGCGTAGGTGTAGGACCTGCCGTCCACATGCCCGGTCTCGGGGCTGTCGTGGCGCAGCAGCAGCCAGAACCGGACCGCCACGACGCGCGCACCGGACGGCGCGGACGCCGAAGGATCGACCACCCGGTCCGCCACCCCGTCGCGGTTGCTATCGAGCGCCAGGCGGACCTGGAAGTCTTCCACGCCCGCCAAGATCTCCTCGTCGCGGAGCAGTCCGCCCCTGACCAGCGTCTTGCGCCGCAGCGACGGCTCCCCCGAGTCGTGACTCGACCGGGCGGAAACATACCAGGCGTGCACGACGAGATCGCGGATCTCGGTTTCGCCCTCCAGGGAAGGCGGTGAACCGGCGGAGAACACGATTCCTTCGCGGCGCGACGTATGAACCTGCAACCTCCTCGAATCCACGCCGGCAGTGGCCTGGCCCGCCCGGCGAATTTCCAGCACGTCGGTTCCCGGCTGGCGGCGGTTCCGGTACGGGGAGCAGGGCAGTGGCCACGCATCGGCCGCCGCCACGTATTCCTCAAACCGGAAGGCCCAGTCGCTAGCATCCGTACCGGCGCAGCGCACCGACGCCCCTGCCGCCAGGCGCAGCGCCGCGGCGTCCGAATTGAGTCCCCAGAATCCGGCCGAACGGATGTCGGCACGCAGCAGATCCAGCGCGAAACGCGCTTTCTCCTCAAGACTGTGCAGATTGTCCGCCGCCCGGGCGGATTGGCGCATGGACTGCGCTGCGCCGAAGACCCCCAGCAGCAACAGGCTTGAGACGGCGAGCGACACGAGCATTTCGGCCAGACTGCCGCCCCGCTGGCCTTGCCGGCCGGGGTCTATCGGCCGACCCAAAGCACCAGCCGGCCGTCGTCGTCGGCGCCCGCGGGCCAGCGCATTTCGACCCGATATGCCGGCGGCGCACCGCCCAGCGCCGTCATCTCGCATTGCAGGCCCGGCAGGGCGGACGCCGCCTGCCGTTGCCAAGACCGCAACTCCTCCCCGCCGGCCGCCGACGGGTTGGCGCCGATCCGGGCGACCAGGTCCTGCGCCAGCATCTCGGCGAGAAAGTAACTGTGCGCGGCGCGGCTTTCCTTCAGCCGCTCGCTGATCAGCGCACCGGCCCCGAGCAGGCCCAGGCTGAAGATGGCGACCGCGATCAGGCACTCGACCAGACTGAAGCCGCTTGCCGGCTCAGCCGGGTGGGCAGGCAAGAGGGTCGCCATCGCTGGCGGTATCGGCAAGCCGCGGCCTGCCGATATTGTTGATGACGATCGCGCGCGCCGCGCTGCTTCCGCGCCGGTCGCAAACGATCAGGGTGCCGTTGGTGGAGCGCCCGCGGAACGGCCGGAACACGAACCGGGTGCGATTCGAGCGAATGGACAATCCGGCCTGGCCTCGCGATCGGTAGAGGATCGAACCCGGCGGCGGCGCGGGCGCCGTCGAACCCGTTGGGCCGTCGTGGACAATCCAGCCGGCGTCCCAATCCTCCGCGGCCCCGCACCGCCGTCCGTCCGGGCTGGAACACACAGTCGTGTCCCGGCCGTTCTCGGCGGCCGTGCGGCGCGCGAAGTGCAGGCTGCGGATCAATCCGTTGATCGTTGTGCTCCGCTGCAGATTGAGCATTCCGGTAGCGATAACGGGCTGGGCCAGGAGGACAGCAATGGAGCTGACAGTCAGAGCGATCAGAAGTTCCAAAAGCGAAAAGCCACGCATCATGCGATCCCTTGCAAGCGCCGATCCCGCGGGCGCAAAAGGGAAAATACGCGCCTCACGTAGGCCGCTGAAGACGCCAATTGCGCGCGTTCGCCGACAAATCCCCAAAACGGGGTTTGCGATACAATCCGGCCTTTCTGGAGCGGCGAAAGACGCTCGCGCACGGGGAAATGCGCGAAAGCGGCTGGCGCTGGACCACCCGGCCGGAATAGCTCAGCTGGTAGAGCAACGCATTCGTAATGCGTAGGTCGTCAGTTCGAATCTGACTTCCGGCACCACACAAGAATCGCATGCGACTCATTATTGGAATTTCCGGCGCCAGCGGCGTGATTTACGGCATCCGGCTGCTGGAGGCGCTGCGCGAGGCTCCGGAAGTGGAGACTCACCTCATTGTCAGCAACGGGGGCAAGGTCAATATTGCGCTGGAGACCGACTGGAAGGTCCGCGACGTGGAGGCGCTGGCGGACGTCGTTTATTCCGACAGCGACGTGGCGGCCACGATCGCCAGCGGTTCGTTCCGGACCGGCGGGATGATCGTGGCGCCCTGTTCGATGAAGACCCTGGGCGCCATCGTGAATTCCTACGCGGCCAACCTCCTGGTGCGCGCGGCGGACGTCACGCTGAAGGAGGGCCGGAAGCTGGTGCTGGCGCCGCGCGAGACGCCGCTGCATGCCGGCCACCTGCGGCTGATGCATGAAGCGGCGCTGATGGGCGCGGTGGTGGCGCCGCCGGTCCCGGGTTTCTACGCCAAGCCCACCAGCGTGGAAGACATCGTCAACCACACCGTCGGCAGGCTGATGGACCTGTTCGGCCTGGAAACGGACCTCGTGCGCCGCTGGCCGGGCGGGAAGGAAGCCGCGAAGAACTAGGTGGTAGGCGGGCGCCTCGCGCAGGTGGTCCAGTGGCGGATGCGCCAGTCGCCGTCCATTTTCTCGGCCACCAGCGTGCCCATGCCTTGCTTGGTTCGCCGCTGCCCGTCCCGTTCGGCGGATGCCGTGAATACGAACACGCCGTAGGAAAGGTCGCCGTTGCCGAACGCGTGCACCAGTTCCGCCTTGTATTCCATGTCCTTCAGCACTCCCAGTTCAAGGCTCAAGTGGTTCTTGTCATAGTCCGCCCAGCCGTAGTTGGGATAGCTGGATTCGACGCTCAGAAACGCCTCGTCCGTGCGCATGCAGGCCTCGACTTCGGAAAGCTCCGCGGCCTCGACGCCCTTCGCGTAACGGTCCAGCAATTCCTGCAGTTCGCGTTCCACTCCGCTCAGGGATTCCGCGGGGCCGAGCACGGGCATGTCGGACAAGGGGCGCGTCACCCATGCCGGCATTTGTCTTCCACCTGGTGCGGCCATGACGATGTCTCCTGTTGTTCGTGAACCGGTATCAACTTTACCGCAGACTCGGCGTACCGGCTAGAATTGCGCGCCATGAACGAGCGGAAGACGGCCATCGTAACGGGATCGGCCACGGGTGTCGGCGCGGCCGCGGCGGAGTTGCTGTCGGAACGCGGCTGCAACGTCGTCGTGAACTACACGCGCAGCGAGAAAGAGGCGCACGAGACCGCCGCGCGCTGCGAGGCTGCAGGCGCGGAGACGCGAGTCGTGCAGGCCGACGTTTCCGAGGACGACGACTGCCTGAAGCTGGCGGCGGCGGCCATGGATGCCTGGGGGCGGATCGACTACCTGGTCAACAACGCCGGGCGGACCAAGTTCAACCCCTTCGCCAATCTTCACGGCATCGACAAGCAGGACTTCCTCGACATCTACGCGGTCAACGTAGTGGGCACCTACCAGATGATCCGCGCCGTGGAGCCGCACATGCGGACGCTGGGCAGCGGCGCCGTGGTCAACAACTCTTCGATCGGAGGCGTGACGGGCATTGCGTCCTCGATCCCCTACGCTGCGTCCAAGGCCGCCCTTAACCTGATGACCAAGTCGCTGGCGCACGTGCTGGGGCCCGAAATCCGCATCAACAGCGTCGCGCCCGGCATGATCCAGACGCGCTGGCTGCAGGGCGGCATGGGCGACGAGGCCTACCAGGCGATGCTGGACATGGCCAGCCAGGCGCTGCCGCTGAAGCAGGTCGCCGAGCCGCGCCACGTCGCCGAGGTCCTTGTCTGGTTCCTGGAAGGCGCCCCGCTGGTTACCGGCGAGACACTGATCGCCGACAGCGGCGTGCATATAGGCCAGTTGCCGCCCCTGGCCAGCGGCGACTCCGACTAGCAGGCAAGACAACCTCAACGCGGTGGCTGAAGGCGCGGATTCAAGCGCAAGTCTGGCGCAACTCAAGGCGCGGCTGAAGCTGCCGGCGTTCGCCGCGCCCATGTTCCTCGTGTCGGGGCCCGATCTCGTGATCGAGGCCTGCCGGGGCGGCCTGATCGGCGCATTCCCCTCGCTCAACGCCCGGCCTCTCGAGACGCTGGAGGACTGGCTGAAGCGGATTTCGACGACGCTGGATGAAGAAGAGCGGGCCAGTCCCGGCACGACCGCTCCCTGGGCCGTGAACCTGATCGTTCATCGCACCAACAAGCGGCTCGCCGCCGACCTCGACCTCACGGTCAAATACCAGGCCCCGATGGTCATCAGCTCGCTGGGCAGCCCCAGGCTGGTGCGCGAGGAAGTGCATTCCTACGGCGGCTTGCTCTACTGCGACGTCAACAGCCTGTTCTACGCGCACAAGGCTGCCGACGCGGGCGTCGACGGCCTGATCCTGGTGGCCGCCGGCGCCGGCGGACATACGGGCATGATCACGCCGTTCGCGTTCGTGGCCGAGGTGCGCAAGTTCTTCGACGGCGCCATCGTGCTGGCCGGAGGAATCTCCTCGGGCGCCGACATTGCCGCGGCTATCGCGATGGGCGCGGATTTCGCCTACGTCGGAACCCGGTTCATTGCCGCTCGTGAAAGCCTGGCGTCGGACGGCTACAAGCAGATGCTCGTGGACAGCGGCGCCGACGACCTGGTGCTGACTCCCTACTTCACCGGGGTGCCGGCCAATTTCCTCAAGGCGAGCGTCGAGAAGGCCGGGATCGACCCGGAAGATCTGGGCAAGGCCAATCCGGAAATCCAGTTCAATAACGAGGAGAAGCGCGCAAATGCCTGGCGCGACATCTGGTCGGCGGGGCAGGGCGTGGGCTCGGTCGAGAGCGTTCTCACCACTGCCGAACTCGTCGCCGAACTCGAAGACGGCTACCGCGAGGCGGTGGACAGGTTACGGGCCACTGCCGCCGGGGCTTGTTCCGCGATGTAGTGGGTACGCCTTACGCGCCGAGAATTGCGAGGATTTCGTCGCTCCTGGCAATCCGTTCCCGGTAATAGGGGCGTGCCGCCTCGTCCACCTCCCGCCCGTACGAATCCACGCCGTCTTCCAGCGCCTTCGCCGAGCGGTCGCGCCGTTCGCGCACCATGTCCGCTGCCGTTTCGCCCTTGTGGTTGGTAGCCTTCAGGTCCAGATCGCGATCGACGAGCAACGATACGACATCGGCGTAACCGTAATTCGCCGCCCAATGCAGCATGTTCCAGCCGTTTTCGTCCGTTTGCCGGGGATCCATGCCGCGATCGAGAAATTCAGCGATCAAGGCGGGATCGTCAAGCAGCACAACGCTGCGGCCCAGAGCGTAGCGTTGGCTCGTGTTCGCTCCCGGGTCCGCGCCCGCTTCAAGTACGGCGCGAACGCAGCCGCCGTTCTCAAGCCGGTACGATCGGGCGATCGCCACGTACAGCGCTGATGCACCGTCCGGGTCCGGCCGGTCCAGCGCCTCCGGATCGCCGGCCAATGCGGCAAGGAATTCGTCGCATCTGCCCAGGCCCACCAGGTCCCGCGTCGTTGGCTGCGCGCCATTGGCCAGGGCAAATTCGATCTGCTCGTCTTGCCGGTAATTCGGGCTGTTGAGGATCATCGACAGGGGTGTCTGGCCGTTCTCGAGCGGATCGGACATCAGCCCCGGAAAGGCTTCCATCGCCGACTCAAGGTCCTCGGTGCGCCGGGTCATGATGAAATGGCGGCGAAACGAGTCTTCCTCCAGGAGTTGCAGCGAAACCTCCAGCGTGGATCGCCCTTCGATCAGGGCCTCGAGATATTGCACGTAGATTTCTCTCGGCTGCGGGCTGACGATCCGGTCTTGCTCCTCGCCCTTGTTGAAGAACAGGATGTGCGGCACGCCGTTTACGCCCAGCCGCTGATAGATTTCCGGGTCCTCGTCGATGTCCAGCTTGAAGACTTTCGCGCGTCCCGCCATTTCCGGGTACAGGCTCATTATGATCGGGTCCACGACCTTGCAGGGCACACACCAGGTCGCGGTGAAATCGACCAGCACCGGAATGTCCGACCGAAGGACCTCCTCATCGAAGGTTTCCGTGGTGACGTAGGTAACCACGGGACCCGGATCGGCTGATTGCCGATCGGCGGATTGCGGATCGACCGCAGTATCCATTTCACCGCTCCCGCAGGCAGCCAGGAAAAGCGGGAGGGCAAAGATCAGACTGTAGATTCGGTTCATTTCCTTTTTCCTGGACCGTGTCTCGGGACTCGATACTACCCCGTGGGCCAGCGGGTGTGATGCAGGTCGATCACGTAGTCGTGCGTGTGGCGCAGCGGCTCGTGGCGGTGCGGATGACTGTGCGGCTCCTCGCCTTCGCCTCCCTCGTGAGCGTGCTGGTGATGGCGGTCGTGGAAGTGCTTGTGGGTGTGCTCCACCGCCTCATGCTCGTGCAGGATTTCCTCGTGGTCCTGGCGCGGCCACAGCCGCGTGCCCGCTAGCGCCAGCACGATGCAGATCAGCCCCAGGATAAGGCCGGCCGTCGATAGCCCCAGCGTGGTTCCCAGCCAACCCGCCAGGGGATAGCTGACCAGCCACGCGCTATGGGAAAGAGAGAAGTGCGCGGAGAAATACGCCGGCAGGTCGGCCGGGCTGGAAGACCGGTTGATGACCCTTCCCGAAGGCGTATAGACCCAGGAGCCGCCGGCGCCCATGATCGTCCACATCACCAGTACCGGCGCCAGGCCGGGCGAAAGAATCATGAACAGCGCCGCGAATCCGGCCAGCAGCGCGCCGCGCGACATCAGCTGGCGGCTCTTGATGCGGCGCAGGATTAATGGCGTGGTGAGGGCTGCGGCCATCGAACCGGCGCCGTAGGCCAGCATGGTCACGGCCACCAGGTAGTCCGCTCCGCCGAGTTCTGTGCGCACGTAATCGACGTTGTTCACCAGCACCGCGCCGCTGACCATGGCGGCGCCGAAATAGAGCACCAGCAGCGCCCGTAGCCGCGGCGTGGCCATGTACGACCGCACGCCGAAGGTCACGTCGTCGAGCACCCGTCCCGTGCGCTCGACGGGGGCGATCTTCGGCAGGCGGGTCACGACGATCAGCAGCGCCGAAATCAGGAACGCGGCGGAGTTCAGTTCGAACAGCAGCTCGAACCCGCTGCCGGCGGCCATGAGCACAATGGCGAGCATCATGCTGCCGACCGTCTCCAGATCGTAGGCCAGGCGGGTCCAGGAAAGCGCCCGCGTGTAGGTGGCCTGGTCCGGCAGCACGGTCGGAATGATCGCCTGGAACACCGGCTTGAACGCCGCCGACAGCGCCTGCACCGCGAAGATCAGCACGTAGATCTGCCATTCAGTGGTCACGAACGGCAGCAGCAGCACCAGCCCCGCCCGCAGCACGTCGCTGGTTACGAGGATGCCCTTGCGCGAGGTCCGATGCGCCAGCCCGCCGCAGATCGGCGCCAGGAACACGTAGGCGACCATCTTGATCGAAAGGGCCGTGGCCAGCACCGGCGCCGCCTGGCCGCCGGTCAGCCGGTAGGCCAGCAGTTGCAGGCCCACGGTACTCAGGCCCGTTCCGACCAGCGCGATGACCTGGGCCGCGAACAGCCGCCGGAAACCCGCGTAGCGGAACGGGTTGTCCCGCATCGGGAGGGATTCCTTACTCATCCCGCCCTCCGTAGAGGCGGCGCAGTTCCGTCTTCAGAAGCTTGCCCTGCGGACTGATCGGCAGCTCGTTCACGATCTTCACCTGCCTGGGAATCTTATAGCGGGCCAGGTGGTTCCGGCATTGCTCCAGCACCTCCTCTTCGGTCACCCGCATGCCCTTGCGCGGCAGCACCAGCGCCATGCCCACTTCGCCCCACTTCGGATCGGGCACGCCGATCACGCCCACCATGCTGACCGCCGGCATCCGTACGACCACGTTCTCGATCTCCACCGGGTAGATGTTCTCGCCGCCGGATATGAACATGTCCTTGAGCCGGTCCACGATCGTGAGAATGCCTTCTTCGTCCATGCGGGCCGCGTCGCCGGTGCGGAACCAGCCGTTCACCCGCGACGCGGCCGTGAGCTCCGGGTCGCGCCAGTATCCGGGCGTAACGCCCGGGCCCCGCAACTGGATCTCGCCCACCTCGCCGCGCGGCAGCTCACGGCCTTCGCCGTCCCCGACCTGCACCTCCACGTGCATCATCGCGTGGCCCGCCGAGCCCAGCATTTCGCGGGCGCGGTGCGGCGGGGTCATCGTTACGCTGAAACACTCCGTCAGCCCGTAGGACTGCGCCAGGGCCACGCCCTTGGCCTCCCAGGTGCGCAGCAGTTGCATGGACGCGGGGGCGCTGCCCACGCCCAGGCAGGCCAGCGCCGGGAATTCCGCGCTTTCGAATTCCGGCAGCTCGCTCATCATCAGGTAATGCGTGGGCACGCCGATGCAATGGGTAATGCCCATTTCGGCGTCGGTCAGGTAGCCGAGGCACTTGCGCGCGTCCCAGCGGGGCATCACGTTCACACAGCCGCCGTAGTGGAACAGCGACGTGCCCGCCGCGTTCAATCCGGCCGTGTGAAACATCGGGGCGTACGTGAGGCTTACCGAATCCCGCGACAGGCCCGCGTGCAGTGCGCCGCACAGCACGGTGTTGTGCACCATGCGGTAGTTGTACATGACCCCCTTGGGCCTTCCGGTGGTGCCGGAGGTGTAGAGAAGGCAGTTCAGGTCGTCGCCGCTGAGCTGCGGCATGACCGCTTCCGGCTCGTGACCGGCAATCAGCCGCTCGTGGTCCGAGCCGCCGCCGTCTCGGCGGATCAGCAGCGCCCCCTCATTCCAGCCCTCGGCCAGCGGCGCGTATTCCTCGTCGCAGAACACGGCCTTCGGCTCGCCGTGCGAAAGAAGCTCCGCGATCTCCACCGGGTGCAGCCGCCAGTTCAGCGGCATGAACAGCGCGCCCAGCTTCCAGCATGCGAACATGAGTTCGTAGAAGTCGGTGCTGTTGGCGGCGATGATGGCCACCCGGTCGCCCTTTCCGACGCCGTGCCCGGCTGCCAGCCCCGTGGCCAGGCGCGTGCTTCGTTCGTTGAACTCGCCGTAGGTGAATCGCCGGCCGGTGCCGAGATCCACGCAGGCGAGAGAATCGGCGTTGTAGCGGGCGTGGTAGGCCAGCCAGTCGTAGACCCTGTCGCTGCTCAATTGGCGCTCCGCATGCGCTGGCCGGTCCCTGCCCGTGGAAAGAAACCGTAAATTGCATTAGGCTGCGCGTTTACGCAAGTGCCGGTGGGAGGTTTGTTCATGGCATACGAGGATTTTCGGGCATTTCTTGATCTGCTGGAGGAGCGCGACGACCTGCGCCGCATCAAGGAACCGCTTTCGGTGGGGCTGAACGAGTCCGATCTGCAGCCGCTTATGGCGCTTCTGCACAGCGGCCCCAATCGTGCCCTGATCCTGGAGAACCTGACCGGCTACAACACGCCGGACGTCCCCGTCGCGTTCAATCCGTACGGCTCGCGCGAGCGCACCGCGCTGTGCATCGACGAGGAGGACGTGCTCGAAGCCAAGCGCAAGCTGGCGCGCGTACTCGCCGACCCAGCAAGCTGGCACAAGCCGGTGATGGTCGATCGGGAGAATGCACCGTGCAAGGAGGTCGTGATTCCCGAAAACGAAGTGTCGCTTGGCAAGCAGATTCCGCACGTGTGGTTCGGAAAGGAGGGGCCCGGCTACATCACCAACGGCATCGCGATCACCAAGGATCCCGAAACCGGCGCCCGCAACGTGGGCTGGTACCGCCATACTCAGCTCTGGAACGCCCAGCATCCGGCCGGCGGCGAGTATTCGCAGCACAACCAGGACCGCTGCCTGGCGGTGTTCGTCTATTGGAACCCGCCGATGAATCACGGCGGCCTGCACCTGGCCAAGGCCATAGCCGCCGGCAAGACCCTGGAAATCGCGATCGCCTGCAACTGCGACCCGGCGCTGCACCTGGCGTCCGCCACCGGCCTGCCGTTCGGCCAGGACGAGTACGACTTCGCCGGCGGCCTGCGCGGCGCGCCGCTCGATCTCGTGAAATGCGACACGGTGGACATCGAAGTTCCCGCCACCGCCGAATACGTGCTGGAGGGCGAGTTCCTGCCCGGCCAGCAGGAGCAGATCGGCTGGCACTCCAACCCGCTGGGCTACTACGACGCGGTGCAGGTGTTTCCGCTGATGCAGGTCAACCACATCACCCACCGCAAGAACCCGATCTGGCACTCGACGATGGAGATGGTGCCTCCGTTCGATCACAACTACCTGGCGCTGCTGCCGGTGGAGGGCGAAGTCCTGAGCGACCTGGGGCGCAAGATTCCCGAGGTCAAGGACGTGGTCGTCACGCCCAACATGACCTATATCGTGCAGCTCGCCGTGGACGGCGCCACCAAGCCGCATCCGGAGTTCGGCAAGTACGTGCTGCACGCCGTCTGGGGCGCGGCCGGCCGCTGGGGACGCACGGCCAAGCTGGTGATTGTGGTGGGACCGGACGTCAATCCCTACGACCTGGCTTCGGTGGAGTGGGCGATCATGACGCGGGTGCAGCCCGTATCGGACATCATCATGAATCCGTCCGGCCAGGCTTTCGTGCTGGACCCCTCGGCGCCTAAGTCGGCCCAGGGCGTGCCGGTGCAGTCCGAGCAGATGGGCATCGACGCCACGGTGAAGATTCCCGAGCGCTTTACCGAGTACCCGGAAGTCAGCCAGGCCGATCCCGCGGACGTGGCGGCGCTGGCCAAGCGCCTGGGCGACGCGCTGGATTAGGGCCAGCGGGTTCCAGCATGGCGGAGCCGGTCGACCTCTCGAAACTTCCGCGGCTGACCAGCCGCGACGCAGTCGGCGGCGAACTGGTCTCGGTGGACGCCGAGGCGGGCGTCGTAACCGCGTCCTACCGCCCCCCGCAGGAGCTGGCCAACCCGATCGGTTCGCTGCAGGGCGGCTACGCGCTTGCGATGCTCGACGATGTGAGCGGCTCCACGACCTGGTTCGGCGGCGGCGGGCGCCCGTTCACGACGGCGCAGATCTCCGCCAACTTCCTCAAGGCCGTGCCGATGGGCGAACCACTGCTGGGGGAGGGCCGGATCGTGCACAACGGCCGCCGCCAGTCCGTGGTCGAGGCGGAACTCAGGCGCGAGAAGGACGGCGCCGTGCTGGTCCGGGCCACGGTGACGAACGTATTCCTGGAATAGGGTGCGGCTAGCGCCCTTGAGTTGATGGGGAAGCCGGAACAACCCGCCGCGCCAGTGGGAGCTGTGCGCGAGGACGTGCGCCGGGCGCTGCGCGAGGACGTGGGCGACGGCGACGTGTCTGCCGGGTTGCTGCCCGGGGATTCCCATGCCGCGGCGGTGGTCGTCGCGCGCGAGGAGTGCGTGCTGTGCGGGCGCGACTGGTTCGACGAGGTGTTCCGGGCCTGCGACGAGCGGATCGCGATCCGCTGGCGGGTTGCCGAGGGCGGCACGACCACGGCGGACGAGCCCGTCTGCGAGCTGGAGGGACCGGTGCGTGGGCTGCTCAGCGGTGAGCGCTCGGCCCTGAACTTCCTGCAACTGCTGTCGGCCGTGGCGACGCAGGCGCGCGCCATGGTCAAGGCGCTGGAAGGCAGCCGTGCGGTCCTGCTGGACACCCGCAAGACCCTGCCCGGCCTGCGCCAGGCGCAGAAATACGCGGTGCGCGTGGGCGGCGGAAGCAATCACCGCATGGGCCTGTACGACGCGGTCCTGCTCAAGGAGAACCACATTGCCGCCGCGGGAGGCGTTGGCGCAGCGCTCAGGGCCGCATCGGGCGCCGAGGCGAACTTTCCGGTCATGGTGGAAGTGCAGGACCTCGAGGAGTTCGGCGAGGCGCTGGACGCCGGTGCGAGTTGGGTAATGCTGGACAACTTCTCCGTGGATCAAATGACCGAGGCCGTCGGGGAACGCGATCGCCGTGGATTGGAAGTGATACTGGAAGCTTCGGGCGGAATCGGGCCGGACAACGTCGCCGAAGTCGCTGCTACCGGCGTTGACCGTATCTCCTGCGGCGCGTTGACCAAGAACGTCCGGGCCTGCGATTTCTCCATGCGGATCACGGCCTGACCCGGGAAACACTGCATCGCCCGGCTACGGACGCCGGATTCCTATAAAATCGATCGCCAGTCCTGCGTCTTCAAGGTTGCCTGTATGTCCTGGTGGTTGTGGATCGTATTCGGAGTTGTGCTGCTGGTGGCCGAGGTCACCGTGGACGCGGCGTTCTGGCTGCTTTTCATCGGATTGAGCGCCGTCCTGGTGGGCCTCCTTGGCTTGTTCGGCCTGACCGGCGACCTCGTGACGCAATGGCTGCTGTTTGGCGGTCTCTCGCTTGTGCTGCTTTATTTCTTCCGTGGCCGTTTGCGGGCCGCCGCCCTGCGCCGCAAGGGCGCGTCCGTCGACGCGGTGGTCGGGGAAGACGCCATTGCCGTATCGTCCATTGCCGCGGGCGCCCACGGCAAGGCAATGCTGCGCGGCGCCGAGTGGGATGCCCGCAACGTCGGTTCCGCGGAAATACCCCAGGGTGCGCGAGTGCGCGTGGCGCGCGTTAACCAACTGGTTCTTGAACTGACGCAGGACTAGCCACAATTTACTGATTCTTCGAGCACGGATTTATGGAAGCAACAACGATTTTCGGCCTGATCGTGGCCGGCGCCCTGGCCATCCTGATCATTGTGGTCATCGCCAAGACCGCTGTGGTGGTGCCGCAGCAGTCCGCCTACGTGGTGGAGACGCTCGGGCGCTATAGCAACACCATGCGGGCCGGATTCCACATTCTCATGCCGTTCATTCAGCGAGTGGCCTACAAGCACACGCTAAAGGAGCAGGCGGCCGATATTCCCGAGCAGATTTGCATTACCCGCGACAATGTGCAGGTGGGCGTGGACGGCGTTCTGTACCTTCAGGTTCTTGATGCCAAGGACGCCTCCTACGGCATTACGGACTACCTGTTCGCCATTTCGCAACTGGCCCAGACCACCCTGCGAAGCGAGGTCGGAAAGCTCGACCTGGACCGCACGTTCGAGGAACGGGCCTCCATCAATTCATCGGTCGTTTCGGAACTGGACAAGGCCACCAGCGCCTGGGGCATCAAGGTTCTCCGATACGAGATCAAGAACATCAATCCGCCCAGGGACGTGCTCGCCGCAATGGAGAAGCAGATGCGCGCCGAGCGTGAGAAGCGCGCCGTGGTGCTGACGTCCGAGGGCGAGCGCGATGCGCAGATCAATAACGCCGAGGGCGACAAGCAGCGCGTCATCAAGGAGTCGGAGGCGGCCAAGCAGAAGCAGATCAACGAGGCCGAGGGTGAGGCGGAGGCGATCCTGGCGGTCGCCACGGCCACCGCCGAGGGTTTGCGGCGAGTGGCCGAAGCGGTCAATGCGGAGGGCGGCGAGAGCGCCATGCGCCTGCGCGTGGCCGAGCAGTACGTGGAGCAGTTCGGACGGCTGGGTCAGGAGGGCAATACGTTCATCGTGCCCGCCGACATGGGCAACATGGCCTCGATGTTCACGCTCGCAACCGCCATCCTCAAGGGCAGCGGCAAACAGCCCGAAAATTAGCGGTCCTTAGAACATCATTCCGTGGCCGGCGCCGACCATGCTGGCCAGCATCGGAATCGAAAGAAGCGTGTTGGTGCGCGAGAACACGAAAGCGGTTCTGCGCGCCTTGTTGATTTCCTCGGCGCTGGCTTCCACCATGCCGAGCACCTTCTTCTGGTTGGGCCAGATGACCATCCAGACGTTGAACAGCATGATCGAGCCCAGCCAGGCGCCGACGCCGAGTGTCAGCCCGTACATGGCGTCCCCTCCGCCCGGCACCAGGCCGAGAGTAAACACGTTGATCGTGTTTTGCGTGTGCAGCAGGAAGGTAAACCCGGCCAGCCAGGTGACCAGCGCGGCCCAGCGGAACCACCACAGCGCGCGGGGCGCGACATAGCGGGTAATGGCGGCGCCACTCGGACCCTCGTCGTCCGAAGCCGCGTCCGAAAGTGCCTGGACCTGTACGAAATTGAAGTAGTAGAGCAGGCCGATCCAGGTAATGCCGGCAAACACATGCAGCCAGATCAGGAAAGCGTTGACTGCGTTGATCCCGCCCATCGAACTGCCGGCGCCCGCAGCGATCGCCATGATGATGAGTGAGAGTACGAGGCCGCCTACGAGCGTGCCTGTAAGGGTGTTCAATGGGTTCATAACGTCCCCTCTACGTCAAATTCCGAAGCGCCGATTGTGCCACAAACGGTTTGCCGGTAAATTCCGTGGCCTCGGGTTCCTGTCGAGAGGAGGCAGTGCATCGTGAGCATCGTTCAACGCATTCTCGGGGCGTATTCCGTGGCCATGGCCGCCGTCGTCGGCGTGTTGTTCTTCATGACTCCCGTCTATGACGACGGCAGCACCGGCTATCCCACCTGGGTGGTCGTCAACTGGTTCATGGCGCCGGCCGTGCTGATCGCCCTGGCGGCGAGTTTCTCGTGGAAGCTGGGACTCGGCAAGGGCGACGCAGGCGCCGGCGACCTCAGACGTTCCATCGAAGTCAACACGCTCTTCTACAGTGCGCTGGTGCTGGCCCTGTGGTATCTCTCGAACTGGTTCGGCGACATGGTCGGCCGGGAAGTCCCGTTGCTCTGGTCCTTCATCGACCCCCTCTACGTGGCCGTGACCGGCGCCTGCGGCGTGCGCCTCTGGCGCTCCGCCGGTTCCGGGTAACAACAAGAGCCTCGTAATCTGTCATAATGCGCCCGCGAACGCGCAGATTAGCCGCGCCATGTTTTCTCGCAGCAGGTGACTGAATCGGTCCTCCCCTGCACTTCCCCGCGCTGAACACCTGTCTCATCTCATTCCTGGACCGAGGAGTCCTACCCTCATGCCTTTTCAACCCCGCTCGACCCGCAGGTCTTCCGGCCGCGGGTCGAAACGCCGGCCGTCCGGCCGCAAGCAGCGCTTCGATGTCGTGTGCACCAACTGCGATACCGCAACCGTCGTCCCGTTTCGGCCCAAGCCGGGCCGGCCGGTGTACTGCCGTCCCTGCTTTGATGACATTCGTGCCGGCAAGTCCGCGGGCAATGACGCACCGGCCAACGATTCAGCTGCCAACGACTTGCCTGCCTCGATCCATCCACCCGCCGGTCATGCCGCCGATCGCGCGACCGCATTTCCCGGCATCGAGCTGAAGCCCGCCAGCCGGGCGGCGATTGCCGCCATGGGTATCGCCGAGCCGACACCCATTCAGGAGCGGTGCATTCCCCAACTGCTGGCGGGCCGAGACGTGATCGGCCAGGCGCGCACCGGATCCGGCAAGACGCTGGCGTTTGCCGTGCCCATGGCGGAATGTTGCGATCCCTCCGTTCGCAAGGTGCAGGCACTGGTGCTCGCGCCCACCCGCGAATTGGCGATCCAGGTGGCTTCGGTTACCGAGGCGCTGGCTTCGGAGCAAGGGCTCAAGGTAACGCTGTTGTACGGCGGCCGGTCGGCGCGCGCGCAGCAGGCCCGGTTGCGCCGCGGCCCGCAGATCGTCATTGGAACGCCGGGCCGCACGCTGGACCATCTTCGGCAAGGTGTGCTGGATCTTCGATCGGTGCGATTCCTCGTGCTCGACGAAGCCGACGAGATGCTGGACAAGGGGTTCGCACCGGATGTCGAAGCCATCCTGCGCCGAACCTCTGCCGACCGGACCACCGCGCTGTTTTCCGCAACCGTTCCGGCATGGGTAGCGAAAACGGCCAAAAAACACCAGCGCGACCCGGTCATCGTGGCGGTGGACGCCGACGTCAAATCACTGCCCTCCGTGCAGCACCTGGTCTATACGATCAAGAAGGGCGACAAGCCCCAGGCGCTTCAAACGCTGCTGAACCAGCGCGACGGCGAGCCGGTAATCGTCTTCGGCAGGACCAAGCACGGCGTCAGGAAGCTGGCGCGCCAGCTCGATGCGCTGGGCTATCCCGTGGGAGCGCTGCAAGGCAATCTGAGTCAAAACGCGCGCGAGCGTGTGATGACGGCGTTCCGTTCCGGCGCCACGCCGATCCTGGTGGCAACCAATGTCGCTGCGCGCGGCCTGGATGTGAAAGGCGTTGATCAGATCATCAACTACGACCTGCCGGAATCGCAGCAGTATTTCACCCACCGGGTCGGGCGCACGGGCCGCATGGGCCGCGCCGGGGAGGCGGTGACATTCATCACGCCGGATGAAGAATCGAAATGGCGGGAGATCGAACGCGGCCTCGGCCGCCGATTCACGCGCAAGCCGTGGCGCAAGGCAGCGTAGCGAACAGCCGGGAGGCGGCCGGTAGCCTATAATTATCGGATTCGTTTGAAATTTATTCCAAGGCCATGCAGGACAAGCAATTAGAGCAGCGAATCAGCAAGCAGATCGAGGAATTTCCGCTGTTGCTGTACATGAAGGGGTCGCCGGATTTTCCCCAGTGCGGGTTTTCGGCGCAGGTCGTGGCGGCGTTGCGCCAGTGCGGCAAGCGTTTCGCCTATGTGGACATTCTGCAGGATCAGGACCTGCGCCAGGGTCTGAAGGAATACTCGAACTGGCCCACATTTCCGCAGTTGTACGTGCAGGGCGAACTGGTGGGCGGCGCCGACATCGTCACGCAGATGGCTCGCACCGGCGAGCTGCGGGAACTGGTTCAGGACCTGGACTAGGCGCGTCGCCTAGCGTAGCGCCGGGTTGGACTGCTCGTTGATCCGGTTGACGGCCTTACAGAACAATTGCGCGCAGCACTGGGCATCGTAGAGAGCGGAATGGGCGCGTTCCTCGTTCCAGTCCAGGCCGGCGGCCCGGGCAGCCAGGCTCATGACGGTCTGGCCGAACATCGCTCCGCCCAGCGTGCAGGTGTCGAACACGCTGAACCGGTGAAACGGGTTGCGCTTGATGCCGCTGCGCCTGATCGCCGCGTTTAGAACGGACAGGTCGAAGTGCGCGTTATGACCCACGAGTATTGCGCGTGAACAGCCCGTGGCCTTCAGTTCCCGGCGCACGACGCGGAACACGCGCCGCAAGGCTTCGCGCTCCGGCACGGCGGGCCGCAAGGGGTGGTTCGGCTTGATGCGGTTGATGCGCAGCGCCTCTTCGTCGATTTCGGCGCCCTCGAAGGGCAGCACGTGCAGCCAGACGTGTTCGGACGGCGCAAGCTGGCCGTCGTCGCCCACCGTGAACAGCACCGCGGAGATTTCCAGCAACGCGTGCGCTTCCGGGTCGATGCCGCTGGTCTCGACATCCACCGCGACCGGCATGAAGCCGCGAAAACGATCTTTCAGGTTCCAGGGAGCTTGCATGGGAAGAGCCGTTAAAGGCCGAATCAACTACACGAAAATATTATTCTTGTCGGCCTGATTGTATGCCAGACGACCCAGTAATTCGCGCCAATCCCTTTCACGACAGCGACCCGCTGGAGACGCGCGAGTGGCTGGAATCGATCGATTCCGTCCTGCGCGAGCACGGGCCCGAGCGCGCGGCCTTTCTCCTCAGACGAATCACCGACCGCGCCCACCGTTCGGGCGCGCACATGGCCTATGCCGCCAACACCGCCTACCTCAACACGATCGACCAGGCCGACCAGCCCGAATACCCGGGTGACGTGGCGCTGGAGCGCCGGATCGAGAACTACATCCGCTGGAACGCCATGGCGATGGTCGTGCACGCCAACCGCAAGAGTTCCGAGTTCGGCGGGCATATCGCCACCTACGCATCGGCAGCGACCCTCTACGAAGTGGGCTTCAACCATTTCTGGCGCGCGCCGACGAAGGAGAACCGCGGCGACCTCGTGTATTTCCAGGGGCACTCCTCGCCCGGCATCTATGCGCGGGCCTTTCTGGAAGGCCGGTTGACCCACAAACAGCTCGCCCGCTTCCGCCAGGAGGTGGGCGGCGGCGGCCTCTCGTCGTACCCGCACCCCTGGCTGATGTCGGACTTCTGGCAGTTCCCGACCGTGTCCATGGGCCTGGGCGCGATGATGGCGATCTTCCAGGCGCGCTTCATGCGCTACCTGGAGCACCGCGGCCTGGCCGAGATGGGCGACCGCCGCGTCTGGTGCATGCTGGGCGACGGCGAAATGGACGAACCCGAGTCGCTGGGCGCGATCACGGTGCCTGTGCGCGAGGGCCTGGACAACCTGATCTTCGTCGTGAACTGCAACCTGCAGCGGCTCGACGGGCCGGTGCGCGGCAACGGCAAGATCATCCAGGAGCTGGAAGCGGCCTTCCTTGGCGCCGGCTGGAACGTGATCAAGTCGATCTGGGGGTCGCGCTGGGACCCGCTCCTGTCCCGCGACCACAACGGCCTGCTGCGCCGGCGCATGGAAGAGTGCGTGGACGGCGAGTACCAGAACTGCAAGGCCCTGGGCGGCGAATACACGCGCGAGAAATTCTTCGGCGCGATCGACGGCCTTAAGGACCTGGTGGGGCACATGTCCACCGAGGACATCGAACTCCTGAACCGCGGCGGCCACGACCGCCTGAAGATCTTCGCCGCCTACGAGCGCGCCATCCAGCAAAAGGGGCGGCCGACGGTGATCCTGGCCAAGACCGTGAAAGGGTTCGGCATGGGCGAGGGCGGCGAAAGCCGGATGACCGCCCACCAGGCCAAGAAGCTGGACCTTGACGCGCTGCGCGAGTTCCGCGACCGCTTCAATATCCCGGTCACCGACGAGCAGTTGAAGAGCACCAGGATTCCTTTCCGGATGCCGGAAGAGGACAGCGAGGAAATACGCTACCTGAAGGAGCGCCGCCGGCGGCTGGGCGGCTTCATGCCCCAGCGGGTGACGAAGGCGGCGCGCTTGAAGGCCCCGGCGCTGAGCAAGTTCAAGTCGATCACCGGCGGTTCGGGCACGCGCTCGATTTCCACCACGATGGCGCTGGTCCGGCTTCTGCAGATGCTCACGCGCGACAAGACCATCGGCAAGCACGTCGTACCCATCGTGCCCGACGAGGCCCGCACCTTCGGCATGGAGGGCATGTTCAAGCAGCTCGGCATCTATTCGTCGGTGGGCCAGCTCTATACGCCGCAGGACTCGGAGCAACTGATGGCCTACCGCGAGGACATCAAGGGCCAGATCCTGGAGGAGGGCATCAACGAAGCCGGTTCTTTCTGCTCGTGGCTGGCGGCCGGCACCTCGTATTCGACCCACGGCCTGCCGATGATCCCGTTCTACATCTTCTACTCGATGTTCGGCTTCCAGCGGATCGGCGATTTCATCTGGGCCGGCGGCGATTCGCAGGCGCGCGGCTTTTTGATCGGCGGCACGTCGGGGCGCACGACGCTGGCCGGCGAGGGCCTGCAGCACCAGGACGGCCACAGCCACCTGGCGGCCTCCACGGTGCCGAACTGCCTCAGTTACGACCCGGCCTATGCCTACGAACTGGCCGTGATCGTCCAGGACGGGCTGCGGCGCATGTTCGAGAAGCAGGAAAACGTCTTCTACTACATCACCACGATGAACGACAACTACCGCCAGCCGCCGATGCGCCGGGACATGCGCGAAGGCATTCTCAAGGGGATCTACCGGCTGCCGGGCGACGGGGAAGGCGCGGACGACGCCGAGCGCGTGCAGTTGTTCGGATCGGGCGCGATTCTCAACGAGACGGTCGGCGCGGCGAACCTGCTGCGCACGGAATACGGCGTCGAGGCGGACGTCTGGTCGGTCACCAGCTACAACCAGTTGCGCCGCGACGGCATGGCCTGCGAGCGCTACAACCGCATGAACCCCGGCGAGGAGCCGCGCCGCGCGTACCTGGCCGAAGCGCTGGGCGACGCCACGGGGCCCTTCATCGCGGCCAGCGACTACATGGCGGCCTTGCCGGATTCGATACGGCAATGGGTGCCGGGCACGTTCATTACGCTGGGCACCGACGGCTTCGGGCGCAGCGACGGCCGCTCGGCGCTTCGGAACCACTTCGAAGTGGATGCGCGCTACATCGCGGCGGCGGCGCTCTCGGCGCTGGCCGCGGAAGAGCGGATCGATCCGGGCAAGGTGTCCGAAGCGATGCGGAAATGGGAAATCGATCCCGCGAAGGCCGATCCCGTCACGCTCTGATTTCCCCGGAATCATGCCCGAAGTTACCCAAGTTCGCGTGCCCGGCCTGGGCGAGTTCACCGATGTGGAAGTCGTGGAAATCACTGTGGCCGCCGGCGAGGAGGTCGCCGCCAACGACCCGCTGATCACGCTGGAAACGGAAAAGGCGGCCATGGACGTGCCCGCGCCGTTCGACGGGCGCGTGGTGAGCCTGAAGGTGGGGGTGGGCGACAAGGTCAACGAGGGCGACGTGATCGCCGAGCTGGAAGGCGAGGCCCCGGCGGCGGCGGGACCGGACGAATCCGCGCCGGCGGCAGCCGATGCGCCCGCCGCTCCCGCCCAGGCCGCGGCTCCTTCCGCGCCGCAAGCCACGGTTGCGCCGTCCGCGCCCGCGGCGGCCCAGCAGCTTCCTTCCACGCCCGGGACCTTGCCGCCCATCGACGAGGAAGGCTTCTCCAGGGCGCACGCCTCGCCGGCCGTGCGCAAGTTCGCGCGGGAGCTGGGCGTGAACCTGGCCGCGGTCACGGGATCGGGCGTCAAGGGCCGGATCCGCAAGGCCGATGTCAAGGCCTGGGTCAAGCTGGCGCTGGAGCGCGGCGCGCCCGGCGCCGGGTTGCCGGAGGTCCCGGAAGTCGATTTTTCCGCGCACGGAGAGATCGAAGTGGTCCCGCTGGGCCGGGTCCAGAAGATTTCGGGGCCGCGGCTCTGGGCCAGCTGGGTCAACATCCCGCACGTAACCCAGCACGACGAGGCCGACATCACCGACGTCGAGGCGAGACGCAAGGCGATGAAGGCCGAACTGGCCGCCGACGGCGTGCGCCTGACGCTGCTGGCCTTCGTGGCCCGCGCCACCGTGCTGTGCCTGAAGGAGTTCCCGACGGTGAACGCCTCGCTGACCGACGGCGGCGCGGTGCTGGCGCTCAAGAAGTTCGTGCACCTGGGCTTTGCAGCCGACACCGAGCGCGGTTTGCTGGTTCCGGTCATACGCGACGCCGACAGGCTCGATATCGCCGGTCTGGCGCGGGCCTTCCAGGAGCTGTCCGGCAAGGCCCGTGACGGCAAGCTGGCGCCGGACGAGATGCAGGGCGGCTCGTTCACGATCTCGAGCCTGGGCGGCATCGGCGGCACTGCGTTCACGCCGATCATCAATGCGCCGGAAGTGGCGATCCTGGGCGTATCGCGTGCCCGCATGATGCCCGTTTTCGGCGATGTCGGGTTCCGGCCGCGGCTGATGGCGCCGTTGTCGCTGTCCTACGACCACCGCGTGATCGACGGGGCCACGGCGGTGCGGTTCACGACCCGCCTGTGCGCGCTGCTGGCGAACGCGGACCGGCTGCTCGCGCCGGTTGACGACGAAGGCGAAACGGAGAACGCCGAGTGAAGACGCAACTGGCGGTGCTGGGCTCCGGCCCCGGAGGTTACACGGCGGCTTTTCGGGCCGCCGATCTGGGTATGGAAGTCACGCTCGTGGAGCGCTATCCCACGCTGGGCGGCGTGTGCCTGAACGTCGGCTGCATTCCGTCGAAGGCGCTGCTGCATTTGGCGCGGGTCATGGATGAGGCCGAGCATGTCGCGGAAGCGGGCATCCGCTATGCCGCGCCGACGCTGGAGCCGGCCGAGACGCGCGCCTGGGTCGAGGGCGTGGTGGGCCGTCTGACCGGCGGGCTGTCCGGCATGGCCAAGAAGCGCAAGGTGACCGTGCTCGAGGGCACGGGGCGGTTTGCCGGCCCCAACGAACTGGCCGTGGAAACGGCCGATGGCGTCGAAACGCTGGAATTCGAGCAATGCATCATCGCCGCCGGCTCGCAAAGTCGTCCGCTGCCCAACCTGCCCGACGACCCGCGGATCATGGATTCGACCGACGCGCTGCTGCTGGACGATATTCCCGAGCGACTGCTGGTGATCGGTGGCGGCATCATCGGCCTGGAGATGGCCACCGTGTATGCGGCGCTGGGCAGCGAGATCACGGTAGTCGAGGCGCTGGACCGGCTGATGCCGGGGCCGGACGCGGACCTGCTCAAGCCGCTGGAGCGGCGCATCCGCAAGCAGTACGCGGCGATTCATACGGGCGTGATGGTGGGGTCGGCCGAGGCGACCGATAAGGGCATAGAGGTTGCGTTCGAGGGCGAAAAAGCCCCCGGGCCGGACGTGTTCGACCGGGTGCTGGTGTCCGTGGGCCGCGTGCCCAATGGCGCCAGGATCGATGCTGAGAAAGCCGCCGTGACCGTGAACGAACAAGGCTTCATCCCGGCCGACAGGCAGCTCCGCACCAACCAGCCGCACATCTTCGCGATCGGCGACATCATCGGACACCCGATGCTCGCCCACAAAGCCACTCACGAAGGCAAGGTCGCGGCCGAAGCCGCGTCCGGCATGAAAGTGGCCTTCGACGCCCGCGTGGTGCCGTCAGTCGCTTACACCGACCCCGAAGTCGCCTGGGTGGGCCTGACCGAGGCCGAGGCGAAAGAGCAGGGAGTGGACTACGGCAAGGGCGCGTTCCCCTGGGCCGCCAGCGGCCGCGCCATCTCGATGCAGCGCTCCGAAGGCATGACCAAGCTGCTGTTCGACGCCAAGGACGGCCGCATCATCGGCGGCGGCATCGTGGGCGTGAACGCCGGCGACCTGATATCGGAAGTGGCCCTCGCTATCGAAATGGGCGCCGACGCCGAAGACCTTGCCCTCACCATCCACCCGCACCCCACGCTCTCCGAGTCCGTCGGCATGGCCGCCGAAGCCTACCTCGGCACCATCACCGACCTCTACCTTCCCCGCCGCGCCGCAAAGTGACCCCGGGAGCGAGGGCATGTCCCTCGCGGCGTCCCGACCTCTGGATCAGTCCGCGAGCCAGCGAAGCAGCGGAAAGATGGCAACAGCCAGCGCGGCGGCCGTCAGGAAAGTGATGGAGCGCACGGCCGTGTTCAGGAAATCGCCGGTTAGCGAAACGGCCTGATCCATCCTGCCGCCCAGGCCGTCCAGCAGATTGGGGGCCACGCCGCCCCATGCGGCGAGCAACTCCCACGCGGCGGGCAGGGCGAACACGGACGCGATCAGCGCGGCACCGCCCAGCACCCACCACCGCATCCGCTCGCGGCGGTGGATCTGCCTCATGACTCCCGCCACGAATTGTTCGTCCGATTCCGGCGGCGTTTCGGCCGCGGAGAACAGTGCCGCCATTTCGCGGTCAATCTCTCTGCCGGTTTCAGGCTCGTTCATCAAGTCTCTCCCTAACCTTCTTGTTTCCTCGCTGGATCAGCGACTTCACCGTGCCCAGCGCCAGGCCGGTCAACTCGCTCACCTCGCCGTGCGAGTAACCGTAAGCATAATTCAGGACCACGACCGCGCGCTCGCGCTCCGAAAGAATCGATAGCACGCGCTCCAGTTCGATGGCGTGTTCGGGCTGCATTCCGGGCGCCGTGGTCCCGTGCACATCCTGTTCCGTCGTCAGCCGCTCCGCCAGCCGTTGCCGTTTCTGCGCCCGGCGCCGGCTTTGCAGGAACTCGTTGTAGGCAATCCTCATGAGCCAGGAGGAGAAGCGTGTCACGTCCTTGAGATCGCCGAGCCGCGTCCATGCGCGCACGAACGCTTCCTGCGCCAGGTCGTCCGCCTCGGCGTGATTGCCGCAAAGATGCCGCAGCCAGCCCCGCACGCGTCCCTGATGCCGCGCGACCAGCTCGCCGTACGCCGCGTGGTCGCCGGCCCGCGCCCGCAGCACGCACTGCCGGTCGCTTTCCCGCATGACACGCTCCGCGCAGGCTTACTGGTTGTGGCGCGTACGCAATATCCACAAGGCAGTCAATGCCAATCCGATCAATAGCGGAATGGATCCGATTCCCATCAGCGGCCCCACGGCGTCGGCTTCCCCGACAAGGAAGCCAAAGGCTCCGATCCCCAGTCCCACCGCGATCAGGACAACGCCACGGCGCAGGTCCTGGTCTTTCTTGGGCTCCTGTTTTGGGCTGCTGATCGTCTCAAGGAACTCCGTGGGCAGTTCCTGGCCTTTTTCGATCGCTATCCGGATCGTTTCCTGCACTTCGCGTCGCCTGCGAAACCTGAAGTACGTAACGAACCCAACGATCCCGCCGGCCAACAGAAAGGGCATCGTGACCGAAAAAATCGGAATCATCAGGGCTAGGGTTCCCTCATTCATAAGAATCTCCCGGGTTCATGAGCGTTCATAGAGTAAAGATGCTATTTCGGTCGCATTTGGATGCGCGGGATTCAGACGGACTGCGTCCTGCACGGAAACTGTGAGGACGGGACTCCATCGTTTCCAGCGGCCGCCGTGCGGGCAGAACGCCGCGAGGGACATGCTCTCGCACCCCAGGGCGCGCCGTCGTTACCGGGCTATTGTCCGCGGCGGCGCCAGGCCTGGGCGATGTAGTGGTCGAGGCTGACGAAGCGGCCGCCGCCCAGGTAGAACAGGGCCAGCAGCATCACGAAGTAGGTCACCCCGAGCGCCACGCCGTTGTTCAGGATGACGATGTTGCCGAATTCCGTAAACCAGCCTCTGTCGTCGTGAAGCGTCTCGCCCTGTTCGCGCAGGATGCGCCGCGCCTCGCTCAGGCGTTCGCGCGCCTCACCGATGTCCTCACCTGGGAAGGGGCTGCGCGGGTCGGCGGTGATCTGCCAGCCGTTCTGCCAGTGCACGGTCGTCACCGCGATGGTCATCACGAACATCAGCGGAATGCACGCAAGGCGGGTGGCCAGTCCCAGCAGGAGCGCGACCGCGCCCACGACTTCAGTCGCACAGGCCAGAAACGCCATCAGTTCGGGTAGCGGATAGCCCAGCCGGTCGAAATACCGCGCCGTGAATTCCAGCCCCCGTTCCGGGTGCCACTTGTTCGTTCCCGCAACCCAGAACACGGGCACCAGGTACAAACGAATCGCCAGCGGCGCCAGCCAATCCACGGTGCGCAGGCGCTTCATTCCGCCGCAACCGAACCGGACAAGAGAGTTCAGCCAATTCATCATGACCCGGCAGATTATCACGCGTGTGGCGGGTAAGATCTTTTTCGACCGTATGAGTTGGCCGGAATGAGCGAGGAAAACCAGGCAGGAGCGCAGCCGGCCCCGGCCGGCCTGAGGGCGCAGATCGACCTGCCCGCGCCGGTGGCGGTGTGGGTGTTCGCGGCGCATGCAATAGCGCTGCTTTCGCCGTTGGTGCTGCTCTGGGCGGTGCATGCCAACTGGTATTACGTGGCGGGACAGGCCAACGCGCCCGGGCTCTTCTACGTGGCCGTGGCGTTCATGATGGCGTCGGGCGCCTTTGAGTTCGCCCAGAACACGGCGGACCGCTGGTACCTGCGCTCGGGAATGGGCAGCACCACACACTCGGCGCTTGCGGATTTCCTGTTCTACATGTGCAACGCGCTAAGCATGCTGGCATTGATCACCGCCTGCATTGGCGTCATCTGGTGGCTCCTGGCGCTCTGTGTGCTGGTAGCCGGCGTCTTCGCGTTTCTTTACCTGACCGGGCGGCCGCCTTTCACCGCGTTCGGGGTGCTCGGCTTCCTCTCCACGCTTGCGCTCTTCCTCACTTTCGACAATCCCATCGTGTTCCTGCAGCTGGTCACCGGGCAGCTCACCCTGTACTTCTTCGCGCTGTTGCTCAAGACGCGCGCCCAGTCGCTGCACGGCTGCGTGGCGCTGGTCAGCACCTCGGGGCTGTGGGTGATTGCCTGGGCCATCCACAGCAGCGCGAGCGGCAGGCCGCCGGGCTGGGTGCTGCTCGTCGCGCTGGCCGTGGCTGCAGGCGTCCTGGCCCTCGCTTTGAAGCCGCGCCTGGAGCAACTGAAGGCGACGCCCCGCCGGTATTGACTCCCGGGAGCGTGGGGTTAGCGGTAGACGCCCAGGAGCACGCCGATGCGGCGGAAGCGGCGGAGGTGTTCCTTGCCCTGCCTGATCAAGGGGGGGCGGGCGTCGGCCGGCGCCTGCTGCATCATGCCTTCCAGCAATTCGGCGCCGGTCTGAGTCGAGCCGTCCAGGATCATCGCCAGCAGCCCCGCGGAGAGGACGCCCAGTTCCTCGGTTCGCATCCGCCCGGCGCTGTCGCGCCTCAGGAGCAGGAAGGACGGCACGTCGGGAGGCGCATCGTCGAGCTTTATGGATTTCCCCTTGTGCACCGGGTAGCGCAGCGTCAGCAGCCGCAACAGGGGGGAAGGCGCCGGTACGCCGGAAATGACGTCGCCGTCCGGATCGATCTCCGGCGCCGGCGCCGGGTCCGCGCAGTTCCTTAGTCTGCGCTTTTCCGATTCGAACAGGAGCAGCTCCCGCAGCCAAGCCGGGTCGTACTCGCGGCGGTGCTGGACCTTCTGGTACCAGGCCTGCAGTTCGCCGGCCAACCGCGGGAAATACGGTGTCTCGGCGCGATGTTCGCGCAGGAAGTCCCGGATCAGGGCGGAAAACGCTTCCTGGCCGAGCTGTTTGCGCGCGATGGGAAAGTTCGCCGCCAGCAGGCGCGACACGTTGCCGAACACGAGCCGGCGGTAGATGCCGATGCGCCGGTCTTCCGGACCATCCGGCGCCGGGTTGGATTGGGGGTCGCGCAGGTGGGCGGTGAGTTGCCGCTGCAGGGCCTGGAAGTCGTCGGTCATGCGCAGCTGCGCTGGACGTCGCGGATGCGGGTGACTTCGGCGAGCAGTTCCGGCAGCGGCGGCTGGTTGAAGTCGCGCTCGAGGACGGTCGGCCTCGGGCCCAGGCGCTTGTACGCGTATGCCAGCAGGTCCCAGACTTCCTCCTTGACGGTTGCGCCGTGGGTATCGATCAGCAGGTCGGGCGCCTCGTCGTAGTGCCCCGCCGTGTGCAGGTAAAGCACGCGGTCGGCCGGAATCGCGTCCAGGAAGGCGCGCGGGTCGTAGCCGTGGTTGACGCTGTTGACGTACACGTTGTTCACGTCCAGCAGCAGCCCGCAGTCCGCTTCCTCCAGGACCGCGGCCAGAAACTCGGCATCACTCATTTCCGCGCCCATGGAAGCGTAGTAGGATACGTTTTCAACCGCGATCCGCCGGCCCAGGATGTCCTGCACCTGCCGGATCCGCCCGGCGACGTAACGCACCGCCTCCGCCGTGCACGGAATAGGCAGAAGGTCGTAAAGCTGGCCGTCGTCGCTCGTGTAGCTCAGGTGCTCGGAGTAAAGCCGCACGCCGTATTCGTCCATCCAGGCGCCGACGTCGCGCACCAGCGCTTCATTGAGCGGGTGGGGGCCGCCGATCGACAGCGACAGGCCGTGGGCGATGACCGGCCAGCGTTCGGTGAAGAACCCGAGCCGGCTGCCGAGCGCGCCGCCCACGCCGATCCAGTTTTCCGGCGCCAGCTCGAAGAAATCAACCTCTTCGGGCGGTTCTTCCGTGAACGGCTTGAGATACGGGCGGCGGAGGCCGAGGCCGGCGCCGGAGATTCCTTCGATTACGGGGGTCATTGCCCCCGGGATTCTACTCTTTGGGGCGCAGGCGCTTCGGATATTCGCAGAGGTCGGCGATCGCGCAATCGGGGCAGCGGGGCTTGCGGGCCTGGCACACGTAGCGGCCGTGCAGGATCAGCCAGTGGTGGGCGTGCATCAGGTATTCCTTCGGCGTCAGGCGCATCAGCCGCTTCTCCACTTCCAGCACGTTCTTGCCCGGTGCGATCCGGGTGCGGTTGGAAAGGCGGAAGACGTGGGTGTCCACGGCGATAACCGGCACGCCGAAGGCCGTGTTGAGGATCACGTTGGCGGTCTTGCGGCCCACTCCGGGCAGGGCTTCGAGCGCCTCGCGCTGGCTCGGCACCTCGCCGCCGTGCTCCTCCAGCAGGATCCGGCTCAAGGAAACGATGTTGGCCGCCTTGGCGTTGAACAGCCCGATTGTCCGGATATGCCTGCGAATGCCCGCCTCGCCCAGCTTCAGCATCGCGTCCGGCGTATTCGCTTCGGCAAAGAGCGTCTTCGTGGCTTTGTTCACGCCGACGTCGGTGGCCTGGGCCGACAGCACCACGGCCACCAGCAGCTCGAACGGCGAGCCGTAGGAAAGCTCCGTGGTGGGGCGCGGGTTCGTCCGGCTAAGCCGCCGGAAGATCTCCGCTCGCTTTTCGGCGTTCAGCGCTTGGCCGTAACCAGGCCCGGCTGGCTCTCGTAGAACTCCGACAGCTCGTTCAACTGCTCTGCAGTGAGCATGTTGAGGAAGGCGTTCATCGAAATGTCGCTGCGCTCGCCTTCCAGGTACTGACGGATGGTCTCGTTCAGATAGTCGGCATGCTGGCCGGCCAGGTGCGGGAACTCCGTCGTGATGCTCACGCCGTTGACGCCGTGGCAGGACACGCAAAAGATCCCCGATTCCGGAGGCGTGACCTCGGTGTTCGCCTCAACGGCGGCCTCCGCTCCGAAGTACGCGCCGATGTCCCTGAGTTCCTGTTCGGTCAGGTCTGCGGCCTGCGCGTGCATCCCGTCATGTTCGCGATCGTCGCCAGCGTAACCCTGCAGCGCCTTGACGATGTAGTTGGGGTTCTGCCCGCCCAGCCGCGGCACGTGGTACGGCGGATAGGTGGTCATGTTGCCTTCGATGCCGTGACAGCCGAGGCAGGGCTCGGCGAGTATGCGCCCGCGTTCGGGATCGCCCGCATTCGGGTCGTCCTGGGCCGCCAGTTGCGAAGACAGGGCCGCCGTCACCAGGAAGGCCGCCAGTTGCAGTTTCTTACTCATTCGTACAAAGCCTCTGCTACAGCACGTAAACGAAGATGAACAGGCACACCCACACCACGTCAACGAAGTGCCAGTACCAGGACACGGCCTGGAAACCGAAGTGTTCGTGGGGCGTGAAATGCCCTCGCAGGATGCGTATGTAGGTAACGATCAGCATGATCACGCCAAGCGTGACGTGCGCGCCGTGGAATCCGGTCAGCATGAAGAACGTGGAACCATAGATTCCGGTGCTGAGCCGGAGGCCGAGGTCCTGGTACGCGTGCACGTATTCATAGGCCTGGACGTACAGGAACACGGCGCCCAGAACGATCGTCAGCAGGGTGCCGATGTTCAGCAGCCTGCGGTTGTTGTTCTTCAGCGCGTGATGCGCGATCGTGATCGTGACGCTGGACGTGAGCAGCAGGGCCGTGTTCAGAAGCGGCAGGCCGCCCCAGCCGATGGTCTGGAAGTTGCCTTCGGCGTCGCCGCCGATCTCGCCCGGGCCGTTGGTGGGCCATTCCGACTCGAACCCGGACCACAGCAGGCTGTTGGTGGCCTCGCCGATGCCGTCGCCGCCCAGCCAGGGCACCGCCAGCACGCGGGCGTAGAACAGCGCGCCGAAAAAGCCGAAGAAGAACATGACTTCGGAGAAGATGAACCACGCCATTCCCTGGCGGAAGGAGCGGTCAACCCAGCCGCTGTAGAGCCCGGCGATGTTCTCCCTGATCACGGTCCCGAACCAGCCGAACATCATGAACGTGAGTCCGGCCAGGCCCAGCAGCAGCACCGTCCTTCCGGCGTCCGAACCGTTCAGCCACAGCGCTCCCCCGAGCGCCATGGCGAACATGGACACCGAGGCCACGATGGGCCAGGGACTGCCATGCGGTACGAAATAGTCCGATTTCGTGTCGGCCATCAACTTCCTCCTAAACCGGGTTCGGCGGTAAACAGGGTGTAGGCCAGCGTCACGGTCTCGACGTGCGCCGGCAGTTCGGAATCAATCGTGAAGCGCATCGGCAGTTCGCGCCGCTCGCCGGCCGCGAACGCCTGCTCCTCGAAGCAGAAGCAGACCTGCTTGGAAACGTAGCTCACCGCCTCCAGCGGCCGCACGCTGGGCCGGGTGACGGAAATGACGTCATGCGGGAGCAGGTTTTCGGCGTAAAACACGGTCTCGGCCGTGCGCCCGGGCGTGACCTCGATGCTGAGCTCGCCGGGCTGGAACTCCCAGGCCGCCGGGTTCATGGTGTTGGTCAGAAACTCGACGGTCACCTTGCGGTTTTCGTCGATTTCCGAGGCGACGGCGGCGCCGGAAGGCTGGGTCGCGCGCGTGAGCCGCTCCGAGTCCAGTCCCGTGAGTTCGCAGAAGACCTCGTAGAGCGGCGTCAGCAGGAACGCGAAGGCGAACATGCCCGCCACCGCGCCGCCCAGCGTCAGCACCAGGCGCCGGTTTCCGCTCCTGCGCTTGTCCGGCTTCATGTACCGCTCCTTATCCACTGCGCCAGGATGAAGCCGCCGTAGAACGCCATCGCCAGCAGGACCAGCAGGGCGGCGTGGATGCGTCTTCGGGACTTCTGGAACATGGGCGTGCCGGGAAGCGCCTGCCTATACCTTGGGCGCCGTCTCGAACGTGTGGTACGGCGCCGGCGAGGGCACGGTCCATTCCAGCCCCTCCGGCTCGTCCCAGACCTTGGTGCTGGCCGGCTCCCCGCCCTTCACGCACTTGATCAGCATCCAGACGAACAGCAGTTGCGAGAGGCCGAACCCGAACGCGCCCACGGTCGAGATCATGTTGAACTCGGTGAACTGGATCGAGTAGTCCGGGATCCGCCGCGGCATGCTGGCCAGTCCCAGGAAGTGCTGCGGGAAGAACAGGATGTTGACGAAGATCGTCGACAGCCAGAAGTGCCACTTGCCCAGCGTTTCGTTGTACATGTGGCCGGTCCACTTGGGCAGCCAGTAATAGACGCCGGCAATCACGCCGAATATGGCGCCCGGCACCAGCACGTAGTGGAAATGCGCCACAACGAAGTAGGTGTCGTGGTACTCGATGTCCGCGGGCACCAGCGCCAGCATCAGTCCGGAGAATCCGCCGATGGTGAACAGGATCACGAACGCGATCGCGAACAGCATCGGCGTCTCGAAGCTGATCGAGCCGCGCCACATCGTCGCCAGCCAGTTGAAGATCTTCACCCCGGTAGGCACGGCGATGAACATGGTCGTGATCATGAAGAACAGCATTCCGGCCGCCGGCATGCCCACCGTGAACATGTGGTGCGCCCAGACGACGTACGACAAAAACGCAATCGCCGATGTCGCGATCACCATCGACACGTAGCCGAACAGCGGCTTGCGCGAGAACGTCGGAATGACCTGCGAAATGATCCCGAAGGCGGGCAGGATCAGGATATAGACCTCGGGATGCCCGAAGAACCAGAAGATGTGCTGGAACATCACTGGATCGCCGCCGCCGGCCGCCAGGAAGAAACTGGTGTCGAAGTAGCGGTCGGTGAGCAGCATCGTGATGGCGCCGGCCAGCACCGGCATCGCGCCGATCAGCAGGTAGGCGGTGATCAGCCAGGTCCAGACGAACAGCGGCATCTTCATGAAGCCCATGCCGGGCGCGCGCATGTTGGTGATGGTCACGATGATGTTGATCGCGCCCAGGATCGAGGACGCGCCCAGCATGTGCAGCGAGAACACCACGAACGGGAAGGCGTCGCCGGTCTGCAGGATCAGCGGCGGATACAGCGTCCAGCCGCCCGCCGGGGCCCCGCCCGGCATGAACAGCGTGGCCAGCAGCAGCAAAAAGGCCGGCGGCAGGATCCAGAAACTCCAGTTGTTCATGCGCGGCAGCGCCATGTCCGGCGCGCCCACCATCAGCGGGATCTGCCAGTTGGCCAGGCCCACGAAGGCCGGCATCAGCGCGCCGAAGATCATCACCAGCGCGTGCATGGTGGTCATCTGGTTGAAGAAATGCGGATCCACCAGTTGCAGGCCCGGCTGGAACAGCTCGGTGCGGATGATCAGCGCCATCGTGCCGCCCACCAGGAACATGATCAGGCTGAACACCAGGTACAGCGTGCCGATGTCCTTGTGGTTGGTGGTGGTCAGCCACCGCCACATTCCCGAGGCGTGCGGGCCGTCGTGATGTTCTGCGTGTGTGTTGTCGCTCATATTCGATTACCCCGGATTATCGGGAGGACGCGCCGCCGGCCGCGGCGGCCGCTGTCTGGCTTACTACGGCTTCGGTTTCTGCGGATTCGTCGGGTTCGGCCGGCGCCGTGAGCCCGGCCACCCATGCGTCATATTCATCCTGCTCCAGGACCTCCACGACGATGGGCATGAACCCGTGTCCGCGCCCGCACAGCTCCGCGCACTGGCCGCGGTAGGTGCCAGTCTTCTCGGCCTTGAACCAGGTTTCGTTGATCGTGCCAGGCACCGCGTCGCGCTTGACGTAGAACTCCGGCACCCACCAGGCGTGGATGACGTCGTTGGAGGTGAGCTGCAGCTTCACCTTCTTGCCCACCGGCACCACCATCGGCTTGTCCACGTCGCGCAGGTAGTGTTCGTGCAGTTCAAGCCCCGCGCCCACCATCGACGCAGCGTTGCTGGCGTCGTCGATGTTGCTGAAGAAGCTGATGCCGTGGTCCAGGTACTCGTAGCGCCACTTCCACTGGTAGCCCGTGACCTTGATCCTCAGATCGGCCGCCTGCGTGTCCTCCATTTCCATCAGCACGCGGGCGGTGGGGATGGCCAGGCCGACAAGGATCAGGACCGGGATAACGGTCCAGACGATTTCGGCCTTGGTGCTGTGGCTGAACTTCGCCGCCTGCGCGCCCTGCGACTTGCGGAACTTGACCAGCGAGTAGCCGAGCGCGCCGAACACGATGATGCCCATGACGACGCAAATAATCAGGGCCGCGTGGTGCAGGTTGCGTATCTCGTCTCCGAGTTCCGTGGCGCTGGCGGGAAAGTCCAGGGCCCAATCCGCTGCCGCCGGCGTGGCGATGGCCAGCGCGGCCGCGGCGATTCCGATAAACAGCCAGCGGCCGTGTGCCTTGCTGCGATACATCAAACGGTTGCTCCTTACTACTTGCTGCTTTCTACTTTTGCGCGGTAGCCGGCACGCGCGTCAACTCGCGCAGACGCCGGCACAACGATTGCCTTTCTTCCTCCGTGAGACAGGCGGCCAGTTCGCAAGACGCGCCGCCCGCTCCCAAAAAAAGGCGCCCAGGCAAGGCAGGACTCGCGCCCGGTTCGATCCAGGCACGGGTCCAGGGCCGGGGGAATTCTACATGTTCCTGACGGCCCGCATAACCCCTGCGCACGCGTACGAAGCGTTGGCCGAATCGGACGGTTTCGCGATAGCGCCCGCGATGCACGGTAATAGCCAGCGCGATGCCCAGAACGGCCAGTTCCAGGCCGGCGAACGGCAGGATCAGCCAGTAGCCGCGAAGCGCCCAGGCCACCGCCACCCCCAGCACCGGAAGCGTCATGCCGACGAACAGCCAGAACGCGCCGCGGCCGGTGAAATTGCAGTTGGGGCGGATTACGATTCGGGGAGCGGAATCACCAGTCTTCATCGAGTCCCAATTCTACCTGGGAGGGAGTTTCCCGGGGGGAGGGCATGGCCCTCGCGGCGTCCCGCCTTCCGTCCATTTGCACTATCCTAGCGGCCCCTCCTACGAACGAAGAACGAACATGAAACTACGTATTGCTCTGCTCCTGCTGTTCATCGCCCCCGCGCTGCATGCAGGCAAGCCCCACTTCGCGCCCGAGGACGTGTTCTCGCTGGCCTACGCCAGCGACCCGCAGGTGAGTCCCGACGGCTCATTCGTGGTCTATACCCGCAACTTCATGGACATCATGGAGGACCGCCGCCGCTCCAACCTGTGGCGCATCGACATCGACGGCGGCAACGCGCGGCCGCTCACGACCGGCGCGGTGAACGACAGGGGCGCGCGGATCGCGCCGGACAACGATCGCGTGGCCTATCTGTCCAGCGACGGCCGCGGCGTGCAGATCTTCGTGCGCTGGATGTCCAGCGGCGAGACGCTGCAGGTCACGCGGCTGGACCGTGCGCCGCGCAATCTCGCCTGGTCGCCGGACGGCCGCTGGCTGGCGTTCGCGCTGCTGGTGCCCTCCAAGCCGCCCACGATGGGCTCGCTGCCGGCCAAGCCCCAGGGCGCCAACTGGGCCAAGCCGCCGGAAGTGGTGCAGCGCGCCGTGTTCCGCGCCGACGGGGCAGGGCGTCTGCCGTACGGTTACACGCACCTGTTCGTGGTCTCCGCCGACGGCGGCGCGCCAAGGCAACTGACCTCGGGCGACTACAACCACGGCGGTTCCATCGCCTGGTCGCCCGACAGCGCAAGCCTCTATTTCAGCGGCAACCGCAATGAAGACGCCGAGCTCAACCCGAACAACTCCGAGATCTACCGGGTCGGCCTGGGCGGCGGCGATGTCGAGGCCGTCACGGACCGCGACGGCCCGGACAGTTCGGTGACCGTTTCGCCCGACGGGACGATGCTGGCCTGGACCGGCTATGACGACCGGGTGCGCAGCTATCAGATCACGCACCTCTACGTGATGAACAGCGACGGCAGCGAGCGCCGCCAACTGTTGCCGGAACTTGACCGCGAGGTGTCCCGCCCGCACTGGTCCGCCGACGGCGAGGGAATTTATTTCGCCTACGAAGACCAGGGTCTCACCCGCCTGGCCTACGTGGACCTGCGCGGCAGGCTCACCGACGTGACCGGCGAGCTGGGCGGCCTGGCGCTGACCCGTCCCTACACCGGCGCGCAGTTTTCGGTGGGCGGCAACGACACTTACGCGATTACGCGCGGCGACGCCCATTCGCCCGCCGATATCGCGGTCGGCCGCGGCACGGACGGGCCCCGCCGGCTGACCCGGCTGAACGCGAACCTGCTCGACTATCGCGAGCTGGGGCAGGTCGAGGAGTTTTGGTACCCGTCGAGTTTCGACGGCAAGGACATCCAGGCCTGGGTAGTGTGGCCGCCGGGCTTCGATGCGTCGAAGAAATACCCGCTGCTGCTCGAAATCCACGGCGGTCCGCACGCCGCCTACGGCCCGCATTTCTCCGTGGAAGTGCAGCTTTTCGCCGCCGCCGGCTACGTCGTGGTCTACGCCAACCCCAGGGGCAGTTCGAGTTACGGCGATGCCTTCGGCGGCTACATCCACCACAACTATCCGAGCGAGGACTACGACGACCTGATGTCGGCGGTGGACGCGATCATCGACCGCGGCGCGATCGACACCGACCGGCTCTATGTGACGGGCGGAAGCGGCGGCGGCGTGCTGACAGCCTGGATCGTCGGCAAGACCGACCGCTTCGCGGCCGCGGTGGTGGCCAAGCCCGTGATCAACTGGATCAGTTTCGCCCTGAGCGCCGACTACGCGCCGGTGTTCTCCAAGTACTGGTTCCCGGCGCTGCCCTGGGACGATCCCATGGGCTACTGGGAGCGCTCGCCGCTGTCGCTTGCAGGCCAGGTCTCAACGCCGACGATGCTCCTGACCGGCGAAGAGGACTGGCGCACGCCCATGTGGGAGTCGGAGCAGTACTACCAGGCGCTGAAGCTGCGCGGCGTGGAAACGGCGCTGGTGCGCGTTCCGGGCGCTTCGCACAGCATCGCCGCGCGGCCCAGCCAGCTGTTGGCCAAGGTCAGCGCGATCCTGGAGTGGTTCAAGCGCCACGGTGGCGAGGCCGACTCGGACGACTAGGCTACGCCCTCACGCCCAGGGCAGTTTGTCGGGATCGACGTTGCCGCCCGACAGGATGATCCCGACGCGCCTGCCCTGAAACTCGTCGTGCCGCGCGAGCAGCGCGGCCACCGCGACGGCGGCCGACGGCTCGATGATCAGTTTCAGGTGCTCCCATACCAGCCTCATCGCGCCCACGATCGATTCTTCGCCGACCGTGATGATTCCGGTCGCGTGGTCCCGGATGATCGGAAACGTGAGTTTCCCGAGCGTGCTCAGCAGTCCGTCCGCGATCGACGCCTTGCCGGTGGAAGGCATGATCCGGCCGGTTTTCAGGGACTGCCAGGCATCATCCACGTTGCGCGGCTCCGCCCCGAACACGCGTGCGTCCGGGCGCAGACTCCTTGCCGCAAGGGCCGTGCCGCTCAGCAGTCCGCCACCGCCCACGGGCGCGATCACCGTATCGATATCGCCGACCTGCTCGAACAGCTCCAGCGCGGCGGTCCCCTGACCGGCGATGACCCGGGGGTCGTCAAACGGGTGAATGACCACGGCCTTCGTCCTTGCCGCGACCTCAGCCAGCGCTTCGTCGCGCGCCTGCGGCGTCGGCTCGCAATAGACGATTCTGGCTCCATGGCCGGCCACAGCCCGCTTCTTGATCGCCAGCGCATTCCCGGGCATCACGACCGTGACCGGGATGCCCCGCAAGCCGGCGGCCCTGGCCAGCGCGGCCCCATGGTTGCCCGACGACTGCGTGGCCACGCCGCGCAGGGCCTCGTCGTCGGTCAGGGAAAAAACCGCGTTTGTGGCGCCGCGCGCCTTGAACGCGCCGGCTCTCTGCAGGTTCTCGCACTTGAAGAAGACTTCGGCGCCCGCAAGTTCGTTGATCACGTTGCTGGTCAGCACCGGTGTGCGATGAACATACGGCCCGATGCGTTCGGCGGCGCGCCGAATTTGCTCTATGGAAGGAACGCGATCGCCGGAATTCATTGCCTCAAAATTGTATGTTCCGCCGGCCCAAACGCTTTGCATCGCGCGCGGCATTTGGTACAGTTCACGCCTGTTGCCCGAAGCGCTCGAAAACTGCTGTCCGACGATGAAAAGATTCCTGCTGATTTGCCTGCTGACCTGCGCCGCTCCACTTGCGTACTCCGCCGACGAGCCGGACCTCGAACGCGGCGCGCAGTTGTATTTCTTCTGCGGCACCTGCCACGGCCAGGCGGGGGAGGGCAATGCGCTGCTCAACACGCCCGCGGCCGGCAAGCAGGACACCTGGTACATCGAGCGGCAGATGGTCAATTACAGAGCCAATTTGCGCGGCTACTGGGGTCCGCTGGAGGACATCTACGGCAACCAGATGAAGAACATGGCGATCGCGCAGGTGCCGGACGAGCAGGCGATCATCGACATGGCGGCCTTCATGCATTCCCTGGAGCCGCCGACGCTGCCCATAACAGTGGACGGCGACCCGGAGGAAGGCCGCAAAATTTACGAGGAGACCTGCATCGCCTGTCACGGGCCGAACGGAGAGGGCTCGACGTTGTTGGGCTCGCCGCGGATCTCCAACCAGTTCGACTGGTATCTGCTTCGGCAGCTCGACGACTTTCTGAGCGGCGCGCGCGGCCAGCAGCCCGATGACATCTTCGGGACGCAGATGCGCTACATGGCGCAGGTGCTCGACACCGAGCAGAAGCGCAAGGACGTTGTCTCCTACATCGCCACCTTCCAGTTCACGGAACAGCCCGACTGATTAGATCGAGGGCGAGACGCCCTCACTCCCGGGATTGCCCGGCGATATAGCTCGCGGCGGCCAGGTCCTGGGCGACGTTGCCCAGGCTCTTGTAGAGCGTAATATCGTCTTCGCTGCGGCGTCCCTCGACGGACCCGTCGAACACCGCGCCGATTTCTCCGGCAAGGTCGTCCTGAGTCAGAAACCCTTCCTCGATCGCCAGCAGGATGTCGCCGGCCTCCTTCATCGCGAAGTCCGTGATCTCCGTGAACACGCGCGCGCGGCCCATTGTTTCGCCGTCGGCCTCCCGGGTCGTGGGCGAGTGCGATCCCACAAGGTTGACGTGACATCCGTCTGCCAGCCGGCGGCCCTTGATGACCGGCTCGCTGGCGGCGCTGACCGCGCAGACGATGTCCGCGCCGCTCACCGCTTCGCCCGCCGTTTCGACGGCACTCACCGCCATCTCGCCATCGGTATGCGCGGCGGCGAAGCGTTCGGCCTTCTCCAGGCTCGGCCCCCACACGCGGACCTCGCGCACCGGCCGCACGCAGCGCATCGCTTCAAGGTGCGTTTCCGCCTGCACGCCGTAGCCCAGAAGCGCCAGCACGGAAGCGTCCTCGCGGGCCAGCGAGCGGGTGGCGGCCCCGCTGGCCGCGGCCGTGCGGATCCCCGTCACCGAAGCGCCTTCAATCAGGGCCGTCGGCGCGCCCGACTCGCGGTCGAACACCAGGATGCAGCCCTGGATCATCGGCAATCCCCGGGCCGGGTTCCCGGCATAGATGCTCACGAGCTTCGCGCCGAACGCGGATGGCGTGTCGCCGGGCATGATCCCCATGCCGCCCTTGCCGCCGGCAACGGGGACGAAGAACCTGAGCGGCGGTGTGATTTCGCCCCGGCTGATCGCCGCCTGGGTGTCCGCCATCAGGTCGATGCACGCGTCCATCCGCAGCACGCGCCGCACGGTGTCGGCATCGAAGAACGGAATGTCCGTCATTCCGCGTCGGCGTCGTGCGCCTTGCCGAGGTAGAGCGATGGTCCATAGACCTGCGTCCCCTCGACATCCAGCCGGATCCGATAGCGGCCCGGCTCGGGAAAGGTCACGTCTTCCAGCGGCAGGTTGAGCTGGGTCCTCGGCGGGGCCGCCGAACCGGGCGATTCCTCGACCTCGCTGAAGCCCTGGATAGTGAACACGGCCTTGTCGCCGGGGTCCAGCAGCTCGATCAGAAACGGCACGCGCCCGCGCTCGCCGTCGTTCCAGCTCACCAGGCCGGCAAGCCGCATGCGCGGCTGGCGCGCGGGAAACGACGGCGCGCGAAGCTCGTCAAAAATACCGCGGATCTCAAGCTGCCCGGATTCGTCGGATCCGGCCCGGTGGCAGAAAAAAAGTGCGCACTCCATGTGTGCAGTGTACCCACCATTCAGCGTAAAATACGCAGGTTGAGAGCGTGCGAGTCTTGTATCAATTTACGGAATCGGATACCTTTCGCGCCGGTTTGCCAGAGAAGCAGAGGAACAGTATGAAGCGCTTTGCCTGTTTGATGATCAGCACCGCCGCCATGGTCGCGGCGGGAACCGCCATGGCCGCGGGCGACGCGGCCCGCGGTGAGGCCGAATTCGCCGTCTGCGCCGTGTGTCACGGCGAGCAGGGCGAGGGCTTCGAGAAATACGGCGCCCCGAAGATCGGGGGCCAGGAAGATTGGTACATCGTCCTCTCGCTGACGAACTTTCGCGCCGGCGCGCGTGCCAGGGACAACTGCGACGTAGCGGACGTGGCCGGAACGTTGGAACGCGCCAAGGCGGAGTCGCCCGACTACGCGGAGATCGAGGCCGAACTGGCGACCCATTTCGAGGGCGGGCTGCCCTCCGGCGGCGCCTGCAGTCAGCCATCGGCGGACGTGCATGGGTCGTTGATGCGGGCGATCGCCCTGACGCTGGAAGACGACCAGTTGGTTCAAGACCTGGCCGCCTACGCCACCTCCCTGACGCCGCCCTTGCCACCGGTGACAGTCGAAGGCGACGTCACTGCCGGCACGATGGGCTACGCAACGTGCATTGCCTGCCACGGGGCGAACGGCGAAGGCATCCAGGCACTGAACGCTCCCGCGGTTGCCGGACAGCATGACTGGTACACGCAAAGACAGCTGATGAATTACATGTCAGGCGTTCGGGGAACGAACCCCCAGAACATAACGGACATGCAGATGCGGCCCATGGCTCAAGTCTTGATTACGCCCGAAGCCGTAAAGAACGTAACCGCCTACATCAACACGTTCACGGCCGCCGAGTAGCACCCTTGAATCCCGCGCGTAACACGCCCATCGCGGGCGTGTTACTTGCAGGCATCAACGAGCCGTAGCGCGGATCTGGCTGCTGCGGCTATCTATCTTTCCTTATATTCTAGGTAAAGGTTCTATCTACCTGTTATTCAACAGGTAATCGTATCTCATTGCCACGTAATTACCCGCGCGGGACGCACGGGCGTATGATCGGGAATACCTTTTTCCTTGGGAGGAAACAGTTGTGGAAATGTCCGGACCATTCATTGATATCGTAATCGCCGTGGTCGTCGCACTTGTCATGTCGAAGGGGTTCAAGGTGGTAACCCGCGACGGCGACATCTGGACGACGCTCGGCCGGATCGCGCTTTGCTACGTGGGGGCCGTGTGCGGCGGCGACATGGTGGCGGGTTCGTTCACCGGCATGGGCGTTGATGTCCTCGGTTCCCTGCTCGGCGCCGTGGGGCTGTACCTAATCGTCACCGAGATTCTCAGAAGCCTCAAAGCCTAGCCGAAACGCTAGGAGGCCTTCTTGAACGGCGTGTGTTCGCCGGCGATCTCGATGTAGTGAGCGACCTGTTCGCGTTCCCGGTCCAGGTAGCCGGTCAGCGCGTCGGCGAACCCTTCGTGGCGCACCCAGTGCGTCGAGTATGACGTGACCGGCATAAAGCCGCGTGCGAGCTTGTGCTCGCCTTGCACGCCCGGGTCGAAGAGTTTCAGCCCCTCGCGGATGCAGTATTCGATGCCCTGGTAGTAGCAGGTCTCGAAGTGCAGGCTGTGGTAGTAGCCGCGGCTGCCCCAGTAACGGCCGTAGAGGGCGGTGTCGCTGCGGAAACAGATGGCCAGCGCGACCGCCTCGCCGTCAAGCCGCGCCAGGAACACGACCAGCGATTCCGGCATCTCGCGCGTGACCCGCTCGAAGAACCGGTGGTTCAGGTAGGGATACTGGCCGCGCTTCAGGTAGCTCGCGGCGTACAGCGGGTACAGCGTCTCCCAGAGTTCCGGCGTGAGCGCATCGCCGCTTAGCGTCTCGAAACGGATTCCGGCTTCGCGCACGCGCCGCCGCTCGCGGTTGACCTTCTTGCGCTTTGCGGAACTGAAGGTCTTGAGGTAGTCCGAAAAATCCGCGTAACCGTCGTCCTGCCAATGGAACTGGCAGTCGGTGCGCAGCATCATGCCTTTTTCCTTCATCCACCCGGCGTCCTCGGGCGTGGGGAACAGGCAATGCAGCGAGCTGGCTTCCAGGCGATGGGCCAGCTCGACCGCGCCGGCCAGCAGCAGGGCAGGGGGCTCGGCATCGTCAGCCCCGGAATCCGCATCCGCGCACAGGAACCGACGGCCGGCCACGGGCGTGAACGGTATGGCGTTGAGCAGCTTGGGGTAGTAGTCGTAGCCCGCGCGCTGGTAAGCGGACGCCCAGGCCCAGTCGAACACGAACTCGCCGCGCGAGTGGCTCTTGAGATAAAGCGGCATGGCGCCGACCGTCTTGTCCTTGTCGTCGAGCAGTACCAGGTGGCAAGGCTGCCAGCCTGTTTCCGCGGAAACACACCCGGACACTTCCAGCGCGTTCAGAAACTCGTGGCGCAGAAACGGATGCGAGCCGCCGGCCAGCGCGTTCCATTCGCCCGCCGCGACCTCGCTGATGTTGTCGAGCACCCGTATTCGCACGGGTAGAAGGTTAGCAGCCCTGGGGATGCTCCCAGGCTAAAGCGGATTCGCGTCGCAGAACTTCTCGGCGTCGAGCGCGGCCATGCAGCCGGTGCCGGCGGAGGTGATCGCCTGGCGATAGACCGAATCGGCCACGTCGCCGGCCGCGAACACGCCCGGCACGCTGGTGGCCGTGAAGCCGCCCTCGTCGCCGCCGCGCGTGACCAGGTAGCCGCCCTTGTGCTGGAGCGAATCCACGAACAGCGACGTGTTGGGGTCGTGGCCGATCGCGATGAACACGCCGGCCACCTCGACCTCCTCGACCACGCCGTCTTCCTTCGTGCTCTGGATCCGGATGCCTGAAACCTGGTTGCCGTCGCCCAGCACTTCCGTCAGGACGCGGTCCCAGCGAATGTCCACCGGACCGTCCGGCCCGGCGCGCTCGAAGAGCTGCTGCTGCATCATCTTCTCGGCACGCAGCGCGTCGCGGCGATGGATCAGCGTCACGCGCGAGCAGATGTTGGACAAATACAGCGTTTCCTCGACCGCCGTGTTCCCGCCGCCCACGACCGCAACCGGCTGGTCGCGGAAAAAGAACCCGTCGCAGGTGGCGCAGGCCGACACGCCCTTGCCCAGGTAGGTCTGCTCGCTCTCCAGCCCCAGGTAGCGCGCGGTGGCGCCGGTGGCGATGATCAGCGACTCGGTTCGGTACTCCTCCAGTGCGCCCTTCAGCGTGAACGGCCGGCTCGACAGGTCCGCCTCGTCGATATGGTCGTAGACGATCTTCGTGCCCAGCCGCTTGGCGTGCTGCTCCAGCTCCTCCATCAGGTGCGGCCCCATCAATCCCTCGCGGCCGCCCGGCCAGTTCTCGACGTCGGTGGTGGTCATCAACTGGCCGCCCGGTTCGTTGCCCGTGATCAGCACCGGCGACATGTTCGCGCGGGCCCCGTACACCGCCGCGGAATAGCCGGCGGGACCGGAGCCCAGAATCAGCAGTCGGTGGACGGAATTCGGCACGGCGGAAAGTTTATCCGGGTTTCTATTGGGCCACCACCAGAATAAGATTAGCCGCCAAGTGAAGGCGAAGGAACGAACCTGGTTGGAGCGCGCGCTGCGCGAAGGCGGATTGTGGCTCTGCCTGGGTCTGGGCCTGCTGATGTTCGCGGCATTGATCAGCCATGTTCCGGACGCCGCCGAAGCGGGACTTGCAGGTTCCAACCTGGTCGGCATCGCCGGCGCGGCCTTCGCTGGCCTGGCGTTCGCGCTGGCCGGCAGCGCCTCCTACCTGTTTCCCGCCGCCGTGATCGGTTTCAGCGCCTGGTACCTCGCGCCGTCGAGGGCCCGCGACGACTGGTCCTGGCCGGACGCCGGCGTTCGCGCCGCCGGCCTGGTGCTGGTGGTCGTCTGCGGCTGCGGCATTCTGGAAATATCCGCGCGCGGAGGGCTCGGCGGGGGCGAAATCGGCGTCTGGCTCGACGAAATCCTGGCGCCGGTGCTGGGCGACATGGGCGCCTGGGTGGTCCTGCTGGCTCTGTGGATGACCGGCATCACGCTCGTGACCGGCCTTTCCTGGGTGGGCCTGACGCAGGCCACCGGGCACCTGACGCTGCGTGGTCTCGGTTGGCTGTGGAACGGCGTGTATTCCGGCCTCGTCGCGCTGTTTTCGCTGGTCGGCCGCCGCGAGCGATCGCCAACCCGCAAACCGCGCAAGACGAAGATTGCCGGTCCCGCGCGCAGACGCCGCGCCGCTGCCGAACCCAAGCGGCCGAGAAAGATCGAGCCGGACATGCCCGTCAAGCCTGCAACCGGCGGGGACCTGCCGTCGCTCAGTCTGCTGTCCGACCCGCCGCCGGAAACCTCGTTGCAGTCCGAAAGCGTGTTGCGCGACCAGGCCCGGCGCCTGGAGGAGAAGCTGCAGGAGTTCGGCGTGGGCGCCACCGTGGTGGCTGTTTCCCCCGGTCCGGTCGTGACGCTGTTCGAGGTGCAGCCGGCCGCGGGCATCCGCGCCAGCCGCATCACCAGCCTCGCCAGCGACCTTGCGCGCTCGCTGATGGCGCACAGCGTGCGCGTGGTCGAGTCCATGCCGGGCAAGTCCACCGTGGGCCTGGAGATCGCCAACAACGAACGGATGCTGGTCACGCTGGGCGAAATCCTCCGCTCGCAAACCTACGCCAGGGCGAATTCGAACCTCACGCTGGGTCTTGGCAAGGACATCGCCGGCAACCCGGTCGTGGACGACCTGCAGAAGATGCCGCACCTGCTCGTGGCCGGCGCCACCGGCTCGGGCAAGTCGGTGGCGATCAACGCCATGGTCCTGAGCCTGCTCTACAAGTCCTCGCCGGAAGCGGTGCGGATGATCATGATCGACCCCAAGATGCTGGAGCTCTCGGTTTACGAGGGCATCCCGCACCTGCTGTGCCCGGTGGTCACCGACGTCAGCGAGGCGGCCAACGCGCTTCGCTGGTGTGTGGCCGAGATGGACCGCCGCTACCGGCTGATGTCCTGGGTGAAGACGCGCAGCGTGGAGGGCTTCAACAATCGCCTGGAAGTCGCCCGGGAGTCGGGCGCACCGTTGCTCGGCCCGCCGGAGGGCGGCGAGGACGACCCCGAGCCCGGCCCGGAACTGGAGCCGTTGCCCCGCATCGTGGTCGTGATCGACGAGCTGGCCGACCTGATGATGGTGGTCGGCAAGAAACTCGAGACGCTGATCGCGCGCCTCACGCAGAAGGCCCGCGCCGCCGGCCTGCACCTAATCGTCGCCACGCAGCGCCCGTCGGTGGACGTGATCACCGGGCTGATCAAGGCCAATATCCCCGCGCGCATCGGGTTTCGCGTGGCGTCCCAGGTCGATTCGCGCACGATACTCGACCAGGTGGGCGCCGAGACGCTGCTCGGCAAGGGCGACATGCTCTACCTGCCGCCCGGCTCCGGCGACCTGCTGCGCGTGCACGGCGCGTTCGTGGAAGACGGCGAAGTGCTGAAAGTGGTCGCGGAACTGAAGCGCACCGGCGGTCCCAGCTACGACGAGCAGGTCACGCAGGGCCCGGTGGAGTCTGAAGAAGCCGATGCGGCCGGCGCCGACGGCGGCGAAGTGGACGAACTCTATCCGCAGGCAAAGGAAATCGTCACCGAGACCGGCCGCGCCTCGATCTCCTACGTCCAGCGCCGCCTGCGCGTAGGCTACAACCGCGCCGCCCGCCTCGTGGAGGAACTCGAACGCGCCGGCGTAGTCTCCGCCCCCGACGGCCGCGGCGAACGCCGCGTGGTAGGCGGCCCCGAATAATGCACGTCAAGAAGTGGATTGCGCTGGCGGTGCTGTTGCCGGCGGTCCCCGGACTGGCGCAGGAAGCCGGCGACGATGGAGCTCTCAAACGCTTTTTCGCCAACACCCAGCACCTCCAGGCCGACTTCACCCAACTCGAATACGACGCCGACGGCATCTTCCAGAAGGAAAGCACCGGCCGCCTCTACCTCTCCCGCCCCGGCCGCTTCCGTCTCGACTACCTGGAACCCGACGAATTGATGATCTGGGCCGATGGCGAGAACCTCTCGATGTTCGACAAGGAACTGGAGCAGGTCACCGTCTACAAGCAGACCGAGCAGTTACGCGAATCCGCCGCCGCCCTGCTGGCCGGCGATGCCTCGGTCCTGGAAAGCTACGAAGTCAAGGAGGCCGAGTTCGACGACGGCCTGCAATGGTTCGACCTGACCGGAGCGGACGCGGAAGAGGGCAACCTGCGCCTGGCCCTTCGCGGAAGCGTGCCCGCGGTGCTTGAGTTCGCCGACGACCTCGGCAGCCGCGTGCGCATGCTGCTGTTCCGCCTGGACCTCGACAGCGAACTTGACGACGACGTTTTTGCCCCGACAATTCCGCCCGGCGTGGACATTTTCGAGGCGGCCGAATCGTGATCGATCCCAAACTACTGCGCGAGCAGCCCGACGCCGTGGCGGCCAACCTCGCACGGCGCGAGGCCGCCTTCGACACGGCCGCCTACGCGGAGCTGGAAGCGCGCCGCAAGAAGTGGCAGGTGCGCGTGGAGCAACTGCGCGCGGAGCGCAACAAGCTCTCCAGGCAGATCGGCGTGGCCGCCCGCGAAGGCGGCGACGTGGACGCGCTCAAGCGCCAGGTCGAGAAGGCCACTTATGGTCTGAGCGACGCCGGCGGCGAGCTCAAGTCCGTCCAGGCCAGCCTGCGCAAGATCGAGCTGGACCTGCCCAACCTTCTCGATGAAGCCGTGCCGGACGGCAACGACGAAAGCGCCAACCGCGAACTGAAACGCTGGGGCGATCCGCGTCCCGCCGGCGACGATGTGCAAGACCACGTGGCCCTCGGCGAAGCGCTGGGCCAGATGGACTTCGGCGCCGCAGCGCGCCTGGCAGGAGCGCGATACACCGTCCTGACCGGCGACCTCGCGATCATGCACCGTGCCCTGATCCAGTTCATGCTGGACCTGCACGTGCGCGAACACGGCTACACCGAAGCCTATGTCCCCTTCATCGTCAACCCCGAATCGCTGGTCGGCACCGGCCAGCTGCCCAAGTTCAAGCAGGACCTCTTCGGCATCGAAAGCGAACGCTCCGGCTACCTGGTCCCCACCGGCGAAGTCCCGCTCACCAACCTGGTCGCCGGGCAGACCGTCAACGAAGACGAACTGCCGCTGAAGTTCACCGCGCACACGCCCTGTTTCCGCTCCGAGGCCGGCGCCTACGGCAAGGACACCCGCGGCATGCTGCGCCAGCACCAGTTCGAGAAGGTCGAGCTGGTGCAGATCACCCACCCCGATCACTCCGACGAGGCCCTGGAAGAGCTGACCCATCACGCCGAAATCGTGCTGGAGCGCCTGGAGCTGCCGTACCGCCGGGTGGTCCTGTCGTCCGGCGACACCGGCTTCTCGTCGGCCATCACCTACGACCTCGAAGTCTGGCTGCCCGGCCAGGACCGCTACCGCGAAATCTCGTCGTGCAGCAACTGCAGGGACTTCCAGGCCCGGCGCATGAGCGCCCGCTGGAAGGGCAGGGACGCTCGCGGCTTCGTGCACACCTTAAACGGCTCCGGCGTTGCCGCCGGCCGCGCGCTGATCGCCGTGATCGAAAACTACCAGCAGCCCGACGGCAGCATCGTCATCCCCGACGCCCTGCGCCCCTGGATGGGCGGCGCGGATAGAATCTCAGCCTGATCCTCGATCATCGGAGAGGTGGCAGAGTGGTCGAATGCGGAGGTCTTGAAAACCTCTGACGGTTTACGCCGTCCGTGGGTTCGAATCCCACCCTCTCCGTTTCCCATTTACAATTGAATCTGCGGCCAACTAGGGCAGGCCGCAAACACGGCAGCATTGAGATACCGATATTTCATTTCTAAGAAAGTTGCATGCCTGTATGTGTTCTTTATAGATCAATAGGTTGCGTTTAGGTTCGTGCCTGATAACCCAAAACTGCAACCGACTAGATTGCGAGTGGGTGATCGTTCCAGGCTCCACCCAAGAATCTCGTGGATGCGAGGTCTTTGCGAGCAAGAATCGAGATGCAGACAGCGTGGGCGAAGTGTCAGAATCAATTGCCATTGGCGCCAACGCGAAGAGCACATCGACAAACGGAGGGGAGGATGGCCAAGGGGCCCGCACCATCAGAATTGATTGCGGCTCGATTCCGGAACGACGACGAACGCTGGTCGGCGATCCTGAGTCGCGATCCTTCGGCGGACGGGCAGTTCCTGTACTGCGTCACGACGACCGGTATTTATTGCCGCCCCGGGTGTGCGGCGCGGCTCCCACGTCGCGAGAACGTACGCTTCCACATTTCCTGCGAGGACGCCGAGAATGCGGGCTTCCGGCCCTGCCGCCGCTGCCGCCCGAACGAGCCGCCACTCGCTGAACGCCGCGCGCGGTCGGTGGCTGCCGCGAGCCGTATGGTCGAGACGGCGGAGGGGGTGCCAACACTCGACGAGCTTGCGCAAGCCGCCGGCATGAGCCGGTTCCACTTCCACCGGGTGTTCAAGGACGTCACCGGCCTCACGCCGCGCGCCTATGTAACCGCGTACCGCGCGGAACGGGCGCGCACGGCTCTGCAGGCATCGCGGACGGTCACCGAAGCCATGTACGACGCTGGTTTCGATTCGAGCGCAAGCTTCTACGCGGCGGCGCCGGGGATGCTAGGGATGGCCCCGAGGACCTTCCGGGACGGCGGCGTAGGCGAGACCATCCGGTTCGCCGCTGGCGAGTGCTCGCTCGGCTCGATCCTGGTGGCTGCGACAGCCAAAGGGGTTTGCACGATCCTACTCGGCGACGACCCGGCCTGTTTGGTGCGGGAATTGGAGGACCGTTTCCCGCGTGCCGAGCTCGTTGGCGGAGACGGGGAGTTCGAATCCGTCGTGGCGGGAGTCGTGGGCCTCGTCGAAGCCCCCGCGCTCGGACATGACCTGCCGCTCGACATCCGCGGGACGGCGTTCCAGCGACGGGTCTGGGAGGCGCTGAGGGCGATTTCCGCAGGTACGACAGCCAGCTACGGCGTCATCGCCGATCGCATCGGCTCGCCGAATGCTGCCCGAGCCGTTGCGCGGGCGTGCGCCGCGAACCCGCTGGCCATCGCGATTCCTTGCCACCGGGTCGTCCGGAACGACGGCACGCTCGGCGGCTACCGCTGGGGAGTGGAACGCAAGCGGGCTCTGCTCGCCCTCGAGGCCCTATCCTGAGACCCGGCCCGCCGGCGCGATGTCAAGTCGAGATCGGGACTCTGTCTCGCGGCCCGCGACACCAAGCCACATAGACCGGAGCCCACTATGATCGATCCCCTGTTTCCGGACCACGCTGCCCTGACGTCAGCCGAGAACGACCTCACCGAGAAGCTCGATGCCGTGCGCCGCGCCTTGGTTTCGCGCAAGTTGGCGGTCGCCGGCGTTCCGTCAGCCGCCTGGCTTCAGGAACTGCGGGATACCCGTTTCGACGGGCCGAGGGAACTGCCGGGTTTGATGGACTGGGTGATCGACGGCCTCGAAAGCGGAATGGTGCACATGACGCATCCCGGCTATCTCGGCCTGTTCAATCCCGCACCGACGTTCGCCGCCGAGTGCGCGGACCGCATCGCCGCGGCGTTAAATCCCCAGATCTGCGTCTACTCCCATGCTACCGCTGCCGTAGAGATTGAGTTGCACGTGATCCGGGAAGTCGCGCTGCGCGCGGGGCTGCCGGAAGGATCGGGCGGGCATTTCACGAGCGGCGGGGCCGAGGCGAACCATGCGGCGACGCTCTGCGCGCTCCAGGCGAACTGCCCCGCCTACGGCGAGCGCGGGGTGTCGGCGTTCGCCGGGCCACCGTCGGTCTACGTATCGAAGGAAAGCCATCTGGCATGGCTGAAGATCGCCCACGCGACTGGGATTGGTCGCAACGCCGTTCGCCTGATCGCGACGGACGGCCACGGGCGCATGAACCCGAGGGCTTTGCAGGAAGCCGTCGCAGCGGACATCGGCAAGGGCTGTGTGCCGGTCATGATCGCGGCGACCGCGGGCACCACGAACGCTGGAATGATCGACCCGCTGACACCCTGCGGCGAACTGGCTCGACGCCACGGCGTGTGGTTCCATGTCGATGCAGCCTGGGGCGGCGCGCTGGTCGCGAGCGCGGTCCACCGCAAAGCCCTCGACGGTATCGAGCGCGCGGACTCGGTAACGATCGACGCGCACAAGTGGTTCGCCACCACCATGGGGGCGGGGATGTTCCTCACCGCCCGGCCAGAAGTCCCCGCCCAGGTCTTCCGCGTCTACACGAGCTACATGCCTGCCGGCGAGGCCGGCAAGGACTTCTACGCCAATTCCAACCAGTGGTCGCGGCGGTTTGTCGGCTTGCGTTTGTTCCTCGCTCTTGGCGCGGCCGGGTGGGATGGATTCGCGGGACATGTCGCGCGCTCCATTCGTCTGACCGGGCGACTCGCCCGGCACCTGCAGCGTCACGGATGGTCGCTCGTCAATGCTTCTCCCATGGCCGTCGCCTGCTTGGTGCCTCCGCAAGGGCACGGGGCGGTTCGACGCTACATCGACGCCGTCCTCGAGGACGGTCGGTACTGGGTGTCAGAAGCGAGCTTCGAGGGCCGACCGGTGCTGCGCGCTTGCGTCACGAACGGAAGAACCAGCGAGCGCGAGATCGACTCGCTTGCCGAATTCTTAGCCTCGGTTCGGGTCTGATCGCGACCTCCGCGCGCGGTTCAGCAAGGCCCGCGAAGTGGTAGAGTTCGGCAACTCGCATGGGGGTTCAGCCTGCGCGCAGGTGCGTCGTCGTCATGTCGATCAGGAGGCGGCCCGTCGGACTCCGGACGAGGGTCTGAACTTCCCCCATAAACCGGTCCAATTTGATGCGGTAGTTGAGCGCTTGCACGCTTACAATTTAGGAACAGCTTTCTTACTGACCGTTCCACTGGATTCGAGCCGCGCTCGCCGAACAGATTGGGCAAGTCATATTGCCGTTTAGGCGAGTTGAGATAAATCAAGGACAAGGTGACATGAACAATAATGATGGAGGGAGCTCACCGGTGTCCCAACCGTCATCATTGAGCGCCTCGGTGGGAAAACTCATTGAAAGACTTTTTGGGCCTGCTTCCGATGAAATGGGCGAATACCTTGCAGAGAGATTACGGCAGTGGCGTTGGAGACAAGACAACTTCGCAAAAATAGCTGAACGGTACGAAAGGGAGAAAACTGCTAGGGGCATTTCCGACGAATCCTTGAAATCTCTGCCTGAAGGCGAAGCGTATCGCCTCGCGGAAGCCTGTTCATTTGAAGACGACGAGTTGGTACAGGAACTGTGGGCAGGCTTAATTGCCAGCGCAATGGATCCAGCGAAGGAAGCGGTTTCGACCCGAGCGTTCGTAGAAATTCTCCAGGCGATAGGTCCAGTAGAAGCTGGATTGCTGTTGGTTCTTTTTCAGATTAGCCATCCCCCAAAAGAACCTAGTCGTTCGGACTTGAAGAACGCAAGCCCAGAAGAAATAACCGATATCCGTCAGCAGGTGCATGAGGATCGAGAGAAATGGACGATTGAATTGGCTGCACTTGCCGATCGTATTTATCGGCGCTTTTCAGAAAGCCAAAAGGATATTGCCATTCAAAATCTATTCCGGCTCCGTTGCATCGGATTGAGTACAGGACGCAACTTGAGTGAATACCAGACTCGCGCCGGGCTGCCTATTGGAGTCCTGGGTAGTGATGCAGCGCCGACTTACGAGACTTTCGCCAAGGTTGCAGACTATCTCGAGTCCCTGATTATGGCCGGTAGCGGGACAGGAACCTACAAGCGACGTCTACTTTTGTCACGAAATCCCTTGCTAAAGTCACTCCCTGAATGTCGGTTCGTGCTCACCCACTTGGGCAAAACGCTTCTATCTCGGTGTAAGACACAGGAACTCGCTGAGAATGTAATTCATGTTGTTGAAAAATAGCTCGTTCTTGAATGCTGAAGTCTATTTCTAGGAATTTGGGGGCTATGCTTGTGAACTCGGTTACGCTAGGTGACCGCGAAAGTCCTTGTCGGCGCGAACCACCATTTTGTTGTCTTGGTGCCATGTTAATTTCTTCAATTATGTCAGTCATTGCAACCCTTGGCGGTGTGGCTTACATCAACAGGCGGGTCGCCTAGCTCTCCGTTTTAGGAGGCTGGTGCGTCTCAATTGCTGGAGGCGTTCGTATCACTGGGCGTGGCGGCCCCGGCCAGGGACTGAACCAGCCGCACAAGTTCCGCTTCGCGCCTGAGTCCGTGCTTGGCGTAGATTTGTTTGACGTGATAGCGGATTGTGCTTTCCTTCCGTTTCAACGCGGTGGCGATCTCGCGGACGCTAATCCCTTCGGCCAGCATCACCGCCACGCGGCTTTCGGTAGGGGTGAGGCCCAGAACGGCGGCAGCCAGGACCGGATCGATCCCGACTCCTCGCGCGGGTTCGGCGAGCAGCACGAGCGCCGCCACCGGCCAGCCTCTGAACGTCGCCTCCGCACCGGGTAACGGATGCACATGCAGCACCAGCGGCGGCATTGGCGCGGTACGCCTGATCGCCAGCGAGCCGCCCTCTCCCGGATTGCCGAATGGCGGGAGGGCGCGCGCCAGCGCGGCCTGTAGCGCTTCGTCGTCCGTCTGGGTCTTCGTAAACAGAAAACCGTCCTTGTCGAGCAAGGCGTCACCGGCTTGCAGCAGGGACAAGGCCCGGTCGTTGGCCTCTACGATCCGCCCGCGCGCGTCGAGTTGGATGACGCCCACGCCGGTAGCGTCGAGCAGCTGCGTCAGCGTCGAGCCCAGGGCGCCGGCGCCGGCCAGCGCTTGTCCGACGTGCACGGTTTGACGGACATGCGGCTGGAGCCGCCCGACCCGATTGAGTCGCTCGGACGACCAGCCGTCCCGGTCCATCGGATCGTTGATTTGCCACAGGACGCGCGAAGCCCCCGGCCCCTTCAGGCGAACGTTGATCGCATTCCCTGCGTGGGCCCGGCTCCGCAGGATGTGGTAACCCAGGGAGGTTTTCAACTCCTCCCCGGTATAAACCTCGCTGATGTGGATCGTCCGGTCAAAGGGGAAGCGCCCGTAGCGGGATATCGATCGGTCCTCGGGGAAGCCGGTTTCCAGCCACAGGCGCTCCAGGTCCGGGCGCCGTTCCCCGTGAATGCAGGTCCAAAGGAAGTGGATCTGATAGTCGTGGTCCGATTCTCCCTCGCCGCACGCCAGGGAGCTGCCGTGCACACCCAGGGACTCTTCGATCAGCGCGACGGCGCGAGGCCATTGGGCCGGTTCGAACGCCGCCTCGTGCATCGCGGCGAGTATCCGCCCGAACGCGTCCCCATCGCTCACGAGCGTGCCTTCATGTAAAGCAATCCTCATCACCCCCAATATCGGGTAACGGGTCAATAGTAGTTCGGCTGCGTGACAAGGAATATCCCCAATTTTGGGGACGCGGATCGAGCAAGTCCTTCCTAGAATGCGGGCATGTGCGCCAACAGGGACGTGTTTCCGCGGGCCGTGCCGGCCCTGTCGCTCGCAGCCCTGCTTTGCTCTGCCGCCGCCGTTGCCGACGGAGATGAATCGGCGTCGGCCGATGCGCTGCTCAGCAATCTCGATGAAGACAACGACGTCGGCTTCGTCGTCGGCGCCACTGCCGATACCCCGACGGTCAGGACCACCCAGGCGATTCGATTCCAGACGGGCAGCAACGAGCGGGGATACAACCTCACTTCGGTCAAGGCCGTTCTCGCCAACGCCTCGGATTCGGACGGTGTCCGGGTCCGGATCTTCGGCGCGAGGAGCAACGGAACGCCGTACATCAGCTTCTACACGCTCACCAACCCGGTCATCGCCGACGGGACCATGACCTTTACCCCGCCGGCGAGCGCCACCCTGCGGAAGGACGCGGGGTATTTCGTGGTGTTCGACTCAACGGCATCGGACGCGGGCAACGACTACGAAATCCGGGGGACGGAGTCGGATTCCCTCAACACCGTGGCGGACGGCTGGAGCCTGAATGCGAATCGGCATTCCAGGAACGGGAATTCGAATTACTGGAAAACCGGCAGCGCGGTTCCGCTGATCGAGATCAATGGCGATGCCGTCGTCCAGGCCACCGATGCGAACCTGCGCGCCCTGCGAATGCGGGACGGGAACGGCAAGATTGTCACCTACTCCCCGTACTTCGATTCGTCGATCACCTCCTACGCCACAAGCACGTCCACGAAGGTGGACCGGATCACCATCCAGACGACCGCGAGCAACGAAGATGGCGCCACGGTGGACTACCTCGACGAGGACGACCAACTGCTGACCGACGCCGACGCCGACACGGACGGCTTCCAGGTCGATCTGGAAGTCGGCCCGAACACGATCAATGTACGGGTGACGGCCGAGGACGGCGCCACAACGCGGACCTACACCATGGTGGTGACGCGGGAGGCGTCGAGGACGTCGGCGAATGCGCTGGCCAGCAATCTGGACGAGCACTTCAGCAAGAGGTTCTACATCGGCAATCTCGAGCCCGGCAAGATCCTGCGCGCCCAGGCACTGGGATTCGAGACCGGCGACAACGAAGCAGGGTACGTCCTCACCTCGGTCAAGATTCTCATCTGGGAGATCACGCGTTCGGCCGGCGTGCGGGTGAGGATATTCAGCAGCACGGCCCAGGGAAACCCGGGCAGCAGTCTGTACACCCTGAGCGGCTCGGTCGTCCTCCCCACCGATCCGGACGCGTCGGCGGGGGAAGACTCCCCGGCCAGTACGTTCGAGGCGCCGGCAAACACCATCCTCGAGAGCAACACCAAGTACTTCGTGGTGCTCGATTCCAGAGCCTCGCAGATGTACAGGTTTTACAAGGTCTTCGGGACGAAGTCGGACGAAATCAGCAAGCTCGCGGACGGCTGGAGCATGAACGACTATCGGCATACCGGGATCCGGGACACCGGTGTCTGGGAAACGGCCGACGAGGTGCCGTTCGTCGATGTCGCCGGACATGCCTTCGTGCCCTCCAGCGACGCCGCGCTGACCGGCCTCGGCCTGACTTGGAACGATGGCGGCACCGCTACAGACATCGCGCTCGATCCGGTGTTCGACGCGTCGACGACCGCCTACACCGCGAGTGTGGCCAACGGCGTGGACCAGATCACGATCGCGGGCACCAAGAGCGACAGCGGCGCCAGGGTGGACTACTTCGATGGCGCCGACTCGGCGCTGACCGACGCCGACGGTAACGCGAACGGCTTCCAGGTCGACCTCGGAGTCGGCGCAAATACGATCAAGGCGAAGGTGGCGGCCAGCGACGGCGAGACCACCCAGACGTACACGGTGGTCGTGACGCGGGCTGCCGCCGAAGTGATCGTGCCGGAGCCGGTTGCCGAGGCGCCGGACGCGCCCTCGGCGCCGACGCTGACGGCCGGTGAGACTTGGCTTGAGGCGTCGTGGACGGCACCGGCGGACAACGGTGCGGCGATCACCGGATACGACGTCCACTACCGCGAAACGGGAGGCAATTGGCAGAACGCGAACCACACCGGCACGGGGACGACGAAGCGCATCACCGGGCTTACCGCCGACACGGCCTATCAGGTGCGAGTGCGGGCATCGAATTCCGAGGGCGCGGGCGACTGGTCGCCGGCGGCGTCCGGGCGGACGGACGAGGCGGTCGAGGCTCCCGACGCGCCCTCCGCGCCGACGCTGACGGCCGGGGAGACGTGGCTCGACGTGTCGTGGACGGCGCCGGCCGACAACGGTGCGGCGATCACCAGTTACGACGTCCATTACCGCGAGACGGGTGGCAACTGGACGGACGCGAACCACACAGGCACGGGCACGACAAAACGCATTACTGGGCTTACCGCCGACACGGCGTACCAGGTGCGCGTGCGGGCATCGAATTCCGAGGGCGCGGGGGACTGGTCGCCTGCGGCGTCCGGGCGGACGGACGTGGCGGTCGAGGCTCCCGACGCGCCCTCCGCGCCGACGCTGACGGCCGGGGAGACG
>WTGP01000018.1:0-59676 GCA_011523505.1 Gammaproteobacteria bacterium | reverse complement strand
CCGCCGACACGGCGTACCAGGTGCGCGTGCGGGCATCGAATTCCGAGGGCGCGGGTGACTGGTCGCCTGCGGCGAACGGTCGGACGGACGAGGCGGTCGAGGCGCCGGACGCGCCTGCAGCGCCGACGCTGACGCCCGGTGAGACGTGGCTCGACGTGTCGTGGACGGCGCCGGCCGACAACGGTGCGGCGATCACCAGTTACGACGTCCATTACCGCGAGACGGGTGGCAACTGGACGGACGCGAACCACACAGGCACGGGCACGACAAAACGCATTACTGGGCTTACCGCCGACACGGCGTACCAGGTGCGCGTGCGGGCATCGAATTCCGAGGGCGCGGGTGACTGGTCGCCTGCGGCGAACGGTCGGACGGACGAGGCGGTCGAGGCGCCGGACGCGCCTGCAGCGCCAACGCTGACGGCGGGTGAGACGTGGCTCGAGGCGACCTGGACAGCGCCGGACGACAATGGCGCGGCGATTACGGGCTACGACGTCCGCTACCGCGAGACGGGCGGCAACTGGCAGAACGCGGGCCACACCGGCACGGGTACCACGAAGCGGATCGAGGGCCTCACGGCCGATACGGAGTACCAGGTGCGCGTGCGCGCGTCGAACGCCGAGGGCAGGAGTGGCTGGTCGCCGACCGCGTCCGGCCGCACGGAGGCGGCGACCGAGGCCGACGGCGCTGCCGAGGGTGACGTGCGCCTGGTCAACGGCAACACGGAGCTGGAAGGCCGCGTGGAGATCTACCACGACGGCGAGTGGGGCACGGTGTGCGACGACCGGTTCGTCTCGGAGGACGCGGAGGTGGTCTGCCGGCAACTCGGCTACACGGGCGGCGAAACGCACCTGAGGGCGGCGTTCGGCGCCGGCACGGGGACGATCTGGATGGACGACGTGCGTTGCGAGGGCACGGAGTCGCGGCTGGCCGACTGCTCGTTCCGAGGCTGGGGCGTGAACAACTGCCGGCACTCGGAGGATGTGGGTGTGTCGTGCGGGCCGGCTGCGGCCATGTCGCTTGAGAGTGCGACGGCTTCCGAGGCGGACCTGACGCTGCGCTTCGACCGGGCGCTGGACGGCGGCTCGGTGCCGGCGCCGGGCGACTTCGTGGTCGCGGCGGGGTCATCGACCGGAGAGGCGAGTTCTTCGGCGGGCGCGACGGCGGTCCCGGTCGAGTCGGTCGCCGTGGCCGGCGGCGCGGCAGTGCTGACCCTGTCGCGGGCTGTCGATCCCCGGGAGCGCGTCTCGGTGAGCTACCTGCCGATGCCGATGCACCCGCTGCAGGACGCCTCGTACAATCCGGCGCCGGCGTTGACCGATCATCCCGTGCGGCACGCACCGGCGACGGCGTTGCGGGAGGCCGCCCCCACCGAGTTGCCGGCGCAGCAGATGCCGGAGGCCGGCTTCGCGGCCGACGAGAAGATCGAGGTGTTGCACCTCCCGTCACGCGGCCTGGCCGACCTATGGCCGCTGGCCTCCATGGCGGACCTTGAAGTGTTGGACCTCGGTGACAACGCCGTGGCCGACGTCACCGCGCTCGGGAATCTCCAACACCTGCGCGTGCTCGACCTCTCCGGCAACGCCGTCTCCGAGCTGTGGCCGCTGGCGGCCGTGGCGGACCTGGAGGTGCTGGACCTCGGCGACAACGCCGTGGGCGACATCACCGCGCTCGGAAGTCTTGAGCACCTGCGCGTGCTCGACCTGTCGGGCAACGCCGTCTCGGACATATGGCCGCTTGCGGAGCTGACCGCGCTGCGCCGGCTGGACCTGTCGGGGAACCGGGTCGCGGACCTGCGGCCGCTGTCGGAACTGCGCCACCTCGAGGTGCTGGTGCTGGACGGCAACGACGTCTCGGACTTGTTGCCGCTGTGGGACCTGCAGGAACTCGCGCACCTCGATCTGGGGAAAAACAGGGTGGGGGACGCCGCCCCGCTACGGGACGCGCGGTCGCTGCAGCGCCTGGACCTCGCGGACAACCGTTTGCGCGACATCGGGGTGCTCGGCGACCTGGAGAAGCTCGTGTGGCTGCGCGTTTCCGGGAATCCCATCGCGGACTTCTCCCCGCTCGATCGCCTGCCAACTGTCCGCTGGCTCGTGCTCGACGCCCAACGGGAACACGTCCCGGTTCGCCCACAGCATTAGTGGAGCACTTGTACGCCGCGTGCCTCGAGAGCCGGGATGTGGGTGTAAAGGGCGGCCTCGTCGAGCGGGTTCTCGCGCAGATCCAGAAAATCCAGTTCAGCCAATTCCACTAAGGCGGCAATATCCGATACTTCGTTCTTTTTCAGACTCAAAGACGCAAGTTTTTCCAGATCGACAAGCGCCGAAACGTCCGAGACGGCGTTGTCCAGCAATTGCAAGTGAGTCAACTTGGTAAGACCCGAAAGCGGCGCGACATCCACAATGTTGTTTCCGTCCAGCACCAGTCGCTTGAGTTCCCGCAGTTCGGCCAACGGCAACAGTACTGAAATCTCGTTGCGTCTCAGGTAGAGGGAAGTCAGGTTGGACATGGAGGCCAGAGGAGCCAGGTCCGAGATGCCGTTTCCATCGAGGAACAAGGTAGTGAGGCCGGTGAGATTGCCTAAGGCTTCAAGGTCATTCATGTTGCAATTGCCAAGAAACAGCGACCTGATGGCACTGAATCCGGTAGTCGGAAATCCTGTGAGCTCATTGTTGTTCACTATGAGTGAAGTCAATTCAGGCAATTCCGCCAGTACGGTGATGTCGTTGATCTTGTTGTCGTAAAGCAACAGGGAGCGCAGCTCCGTCAGGTCGGCGAGAGGCGAAATGTCCGCAATCATGTTGCCGCCCAGATTCAGGGACGAAAGTCTTGTCAGGGACTTCAATGGCGCAATGTCGCTGATCGCGTTGCCGCTCAATGACAACGTGCGGAGTTCGGTAAGTCCGGCCAGGGGGGTCAGATCGGAAGCGCCGATGAAATCCAGCCGAAGCGTTTTAAGTGCGGTCAATCCCGAGAGCGCGGACAGGCTCAGAATCTGGCGATTGGAGGTGAGAGTGAGGCTTTCCAGCCCGGTCAGGCCCGAAAGCGCCGTCAGGTCCGTGGCGCCGATGCCATCGAGTCTCAATGACCTCAGCATGGTCAATGCCGAAAGTGCGGTCAGGTCCTCGATTTGGGGATTGAACGTGAGGCTCAGGTTGCTGAGGTTCGTCAGACTGGACAATGGTGAAAGGTCGTGTGCGCCGATTCGGTCAAGGGACAGACTCTTCAGGTTAACCAGGTTTGCCAGGGCCTCAAGTTCCAGGACCTGCGGATTTGAACTGAGACTCAGCCGCTCCAGGCGGGTCAGGCGCGCCAGAGGTGTCATGTCCGCGGCGCCGATGCCATCGAGCAATAACGTCCTCAGGCTGTTTAATCCGGACAGGTCCGAGAGATCGGTGAGCCCTGAATTCCAACTCAATGTCAGATTGACAAGGCCGCCGAGCGAGGAGAGCGCAGTGGCGTTTGTAATCTTGTTGTTTCCCAGATTGAGCGACTTCAGGTTCGTGGCCGTCTCCAGGCCTGTCAGGTCTATCACATCGAATCTTGAGGAGCTGAGCGATGTCAGCATTGCGACTTCAGTTGTATTGGCGCGCGTGACGCTCGGAACGTCCAGGGCTTGTGCGACCGCGCGGGCCAATCCTTCGTCCGGGAAAAGAACGCCGTCATCATCGCTGTCGCCGTTGCTCTCGCCTTCATTGTTGCCGGCGCTGCCGCCGTCGCTCTCGCCATCGCCGCCGCCACTGCCGCCGTCGCTCTCGCCATCGCCGCCGCCACTGCCGCCGCCGCCATCGTTGTTGCCATTGCCGCCGTCGTCGCCGTCGCCGTCTCCGTCGCTGCCGCCAGCGTTTGCGCCATTGCTGTCGCCATCGCCGCCGCCGCCGTCGCCGTCTCCGTCTCCATCGCTGCCGCCGGCGTTTGCGCCATCGCTTTCGCCATCGCCGCCGCCATTGCCGCCGTCGCCGCCGTCTCCGTCGCCATCGCTGGAGGCGGGCACCTCCAAACTAAGCGCCACGCGGAATCCCATGACGTCGACGATGAAGCCGGGGTCGGCCCTGCTGCGGAACGCGGCGCGGATGAACCTTGGGTCGCTGTCCCAGCCGCCGCTGCGCGCGACGCGTCCGCTGCAGTCCCCGGAAAGCCATGCGCTGCCGTCCGTCGGCGCTCCCGCATAGCCTCTGTTGGAACAGTCGGCCGTCCATTCCAGGACGTTCCCGTGCATGTCGTGCAAGCCCCATGCGTTCGGGCTGAAACTGCCCACGGGCGCCGTCCTGCTGCCGTCCCATTGGCTGCCGCAACCGTCGCAATTTGCCCGGTTCCTTCCGATTCGATCGCCCCAGTGGTACTTGGTTTCCGTTCCCGCACGCGCCGCGTACTCCCACTCGGACTCGCTCGGCAGACGGTATTGCTCACCCGTCTGCTGCGACAGCCACTCCACATACGCCTGCGCGTCACTCCATCGAATGCGCATGACGGGGAGGTTGCCGCGCCCCCAGCCCCGGTCGTGGGGACGATAGTCGTTGCATCCCCCTGCATCCAGGCAGGCGTCCCACTGCGCGAACGTCACCTCGTACTTGGACAACGCGAAACGCGGAACATGAACGGTGTGTACCGGGCGATAGTCCGTAGTGCATTCCCCGTCATCGTTAATGCAGCCCATGCGGAACGATCCTCCCGGAATCTCCACCATGGTCGGACCTTGACCTCCGCTGGTGAGCGCATCCGCGAACGTTTGCAGAGTCTGGCCATGGACGGCACCGGCGCCCAGGGCCGCGGCGGTTGCTAAGCACAGTGCGGCGACGGTCCGGGGCCCGGACCCCGGATGCGCGAACGCCCCTCCGTTGCGCCCGGTTCTCGGCGCACAACTGCGCCACGCAAGACCAATTCGAAGTGCGTTCAGAGTCTTCCTCGGGTGTCGTTAACGAAGGCGGTCGACATCGAGCGTCGACCGCTGCCTGCACTGCTATTGCCTGAAATCGGGCGCGAGTATATTGATTTGGCGCCCACACAACCTCCCCTGTATTGGGGAGGAGCCGTAAATCAAGGGCTTACGCGCTCTTTAGGGCATCCGGGACTCCCGATTACCCAACGTGTAAACCATGTCTCGGGGATAATCTGTTAGCTATCTCTCGATAACCACAGCCGGACACACATGTCACTCGGCGAAGCTGGACGCTTGGCCTGGACGTGCGCGAGCAGGACGCCTGCGAAATGGAGTTCGAGGATGAATTCGATGCGGTGTTCAGCAATGCCGTGCTTCACTGGATAAGCGAGACCGACATCGTCATCGGGAACGTGTGCCGCGCGCTGCGACGCGGCGGGCGCTTCGTCGGGGAGTTCGGCGGTTACGGCAACTGCGCGGCGATCGTGACGGCTCTCGTAGACGAACTGGAACTGCGCGGCATTGACGGTTCGAAGGCCAGCCCCTGGCATTTCCCGACGGCCGATGAGTACAGCAACAAACTGGCCGCAGTGGGATTCAGTGTGCCTTACATCGAGCTAATCCCGCGTCCGACGCCGCTACCCGAAGGAATGCCGGGTTTTCTTGCGACGTTCGCCGACAGTTTTGCTGCGCATGTTGCGCGTAATCAGCGCAATGGATATTTGTCGGCTGTTTGCGACCGGCTCGAACCGCTGCTCCGGAGGAACGGCGAGTGGATCGCGGACTATGTGCGGTTGAGGTTTGAGGCCACCAAAGAGTGACCCGGGAAATCCCGAACTGGCGGCACGCCACCGCCATCTTCTCGCCTTCCAAAAGGCGGGCTATGAATCGCAGTCGTTCATCCATGGGCTTACACTCTCTCCGAGCATCCGGAAACTCCCAAACAGCCAATGTGTAAACCATGTCTCCGGAATATTCTGTAAGCTATCTCTCGATAACCACATTTCGTCTCCTCGTCCCCACAGGAATTAGAAAAGACCAGATTGACCGTGCCGTGGTAATCCAAGCCAAGGATTACAGGTAGAACTTCAGATTATTCCTCGGCTCAGGTAGACCGATTCTGGGGGAAAGATTAAAGAAAATGAACAGCAACCCAAAAGGGCAAATGGACAACACAAGGCCAAACGAGGATTTCGATCAGCCTCGGCGGTTCGACGATTGGCGCGCAGATGATGGCGAACCAGGGCCGGCCGGCGTGGTGAATATCAAAGGGCGGTGCGCGGAATGCTGGGGACGGATAGTTGGGAGTAGGGATGCGGCGGGCCGGTGGCGCCGCATTGAATGCCTGGTCTGCGGCCGAGCGTTGGATGGGAATGACGCCGCGCGCGAAGCTGACGCCATGGAGCAGGAAGCGGAGGACAACATGGATGCAGTTCGCATCGGACGACCGTCCAAGTACAGGACCGACGGACGCTTCGTGTTGAAGCTACTGCCGGATATGGCCCGGGACAGAGCGAAGGTTGATGAGCGAATTGCCAGCAGCCTCGCGGAGGGACAGAAACCTGGTCGATTAACGCGTCACGAGATCGCGCCTGGCACGGCGGGCTACTTGTACGCGCAGGCGAAAGCGTTCCTAGCTGGCGTCGAGAACCTTTCTGAGCAGAAGTCTGCGATTGCTCTCGCGGACCTCGAATTCGGCGATCCGCAGGTGCTCGGCGTCAAGCGGTCGCCGGGCAACGGCACGCTCAAAGTCACGGGAACCGTACCGGTCATCCACCGGAAACCTTCGGGCCGTGAACTCATAGGGCGGATGGGCACGGCGCTAATTGCCGGTATGGCTGGCGCCTTCGCCTGCGAGGTCGGTATGAAGGCGATTCTGGTGACGCGGCAGGACGAGGCGGCAAAGACGCACGACCTGCTGAAGCTCTATCTGGAGCTGCCGGAAGACAGCCGCCGACGCCTAGAAGGAGATTTTCCAGAGATCGCCGAAGTTCTCGGCCGCAGTCGCGAGACGTTCGGCAGGTGGCGATACTTCGAGCAGGGCATCGGTGAGGGCGCGATCCGAGGGCTTGTCGATACCGACCGCGGGTGGGGACTAGGCAAAGCGGCACGGGTGATCGCCGATGAGTGCGCGGTAGCGGGCCTGAACTACGAAATCGACATCGACACAACTTTCGAATTTAGTGGGCAGCCCGGTGACGTGCTGACGTCAGAGCGAGTTCATCTTAAGCTGACGGGCAGTGAAGGCCCCATCCCATGGGACGAAATTCTAAGAGCAGGTAAAAATGGCCGATGAGAGCCGCTTTGGGATCGATATTGCCAGCGATATCCATGCTGGTGTTATACAAGAACATACACCTTAGGAATTTAATCTATGAGGGTGGAAAGAAAACTGCAGGGTCACAAGATGAGTTTGTGAACCTTGGAGCGCGCAGGACTAACGCGTTTTCTAAACCACTGTAATGAGCACCGAAAAATTCTTCAATCCGGGGCCGTCGAGCGGACTCTTTCCTAAGGTTGATGCCGCGCGCCAAGCGATAAATTCTCTTGGCGGATATGCGTATCAGGCGCTTGTCTCGACGCTTGCATGGCTCGACCTGGACGGTGAAAGCGTTCTGGTTCTCGAGATTGCAGAAGATTACGCCGTCATTGCAAAACAGGCGATTAATGCGGTTCAAGTAAAACACTCACGAGAGTCCAGGCAGGTTACGCTGAACAGCGAAAGTGTCAAAAAGGCGGTCGCGGGATTTGTCGACCTAGTAGAGAGGAATCCTGATCGGGACATCCGTCTCCGTTTTCTAACAACGTCGGACATTGGACAAGAGTTAGCGAAGGTCGATCGCCCGGGATCCGTGCCAGGTCTTGAGTACTGGCGAAATGTCGCCGCAGGAGCAGATTGCGGACCTCTTCGTGAAATATTGGAGAGCGAGAAATTTCCGGAAACCGTTCGTGAATTCTGTTGGGCAAGGAATGACGCTACGCTTCGCAGCGATCTGATTAGACGGATCGACTGGGATTGCGGTACCGCTGATTTCGGAACAGTACGCCGAGAATTAGAGGCTCGGTTGATCGTTCTCGGCCGCGATAGATTTGGGCTTCCTTCTTCTGAAGCAAGGCAGCTTGTCGATTCATTGGTCTACAAAGTACTTCAAAATTCCATTGCGGGTGTACCAGAGCAACGGAAGCTAACGCGCGCTGATCTATACGAAGCTATGGATGCCGCAGCGCTCATTTCGATGCCGCGGACTGTATTCAACAAACTTGTAGGGCGCGCCACGAGCTTGTCGGAGGGACTGAGCGGAGTGGCGAGCGCCGAGCAGCCATTTTCTGATAGTGGGCCAAGCTGGTTATTTGATGGAGCCGAGCTTGGTATGCCCAACCGATTGATGGCCAGAGAGGCAGTGGAGGGAGCCGTCAACGATGCCGTGGTAAACAATGGCACAGCGGTAATCGTCGGTTCTAGCGGGACTGGCAAGTCAGTACTATGTCGCACTGTGGCTGCCTCGCTGGCTGATGGATTTTCCATCGCTGATTTCCGAGACATCACCCCCGATGAGGCGCGTGAGCGTTTGAACGCCCTATTTGCCCGGGTAGGAGCATTAGCTTCATCTACGATAATTATTGAAGACCTGAACCACCTTGATAACGCAAGAGTAGCGTTAGGAATGGAACGCGTTCTGGATGCACTGCGCCGACGCTATCGCTACGTTTTGATAACGTGTTATCGGAAGCCGTCCGCAGAGACGCTGACTCGTCTCAATCTGGGTCCATATTGCGTCTTTGATTGCCCCTATTTTTCGGAACAGGAAGTTCACATGCTCGTAAGCATGTACGGAGGTGTTTCAAAAACCTGGGGACGCCTCGCCTATTACTCAGGAGCTGGTGGCCACCCGCAGCTTACTCATGCATTTGTAATTGGGATGGAGACGCGTGGATGGCCGGTCAGGGAGATCGAAAACACATTGACGCGCGGTCTCACAACCGCTGACACTGATGCGGCTCAAAACGCGGCACGGCGCAACTTGGTGTCTGCGCTACGCGAGGGAACGCGAATCCTCCTTTATCGGCTGAGTATTGTGGCGGGGCGTTTTGATAGAGCGCTTGCATTGAGCATTGGTGGAATCGAACCTGCCATACAACGAACTGGCGAATGCCTGGATCAGTTGATCGGACCTTGGATTGAGACTGCAGGAAACAACGAGTATCGGGTTTCACCACTGGCGCGCAGATTCGACCGTGAAATGTTGGAAGGGGCCGAGCAGAAGCGCGTTCACAAAGCTATCGCAGAACACATTGCGAAGAAGCGTGTGATCGACGCTTTGGATGCCAATGCGATTGTGTTGCACGGACTGGCTGGCCAATCTACGAATAGCCTAGCGGTGTTTGCGCAGAGTCTTCTGAGTGAGAATGATGATTCGCTTGAGGTTCTGGCAGAAAGCGTGTCGACTCTACGGCTGCTCCGCACAGACCAATTGATTTACCCGAAAAATCTGCTAGTTTCGATAATGCTGCGGATAGCACAGTTCAGACTCGCGGCAGCGTTTGGTGAGCGACAAATGATTGTCGACATCGTAGAGGCACTCTTCAATGAGGTCAGCCGAATGCCGGATGGCGAGCCTAGGGAGAGGCTGCATCAGATGGTTCTGCTTCGCCTTCTCAGCACGAAAGGAATTGCGAATTATCTCGACAATTGGATCGACTTGCTTTCGCGGATCAATTCCATGGTGGAAGGGAACTCGTTCTTGCAAAGCCTAGTAGCAGATGTTGAGAGTGAGCTTGATGCTCCTCATTCCGCAATTCTGTTCAGTATCGGCAGCATAGAGCTTAAATCTGTAAGCCGCCTTGAGATGATTGTTGACCAACTCGATAAGCTCGACGCTGTCGAGCGCAATAGTTGGCTAAGGCCTATCGATCAGTCGGTAGCTGACTATTCTCTGCTAATAAATGTCCCGTGGGTGGTAGAGCGAAACCGGGATGATTTTGACCCGTCGGATGCTTTGTTGCGATTCCGAAGGATGTCCGAGAAGACTGGAACCTGGGGAATTCGTCCCCTTTGTCTGCAGTGCTGGGTGGCGCAGGCAATCATGCATGACGAGTTCCTGGACGATCCTGATGGTGCGCTGGCAGTAATCGACGAGGCGGTCGCGATGATGGGAAACGATCTGATTCTCAGGCGCGCCATGGCCAAGGTGCACTGGCGCCGTGGTGACCACCAAATTGCGCTTGAGATTCTCCGCGGCATTGCAGATCGAGTTGGCCGCGACGTTCCGGTGGAGCGCGTGACCGTACTACGCGAGGCGGCGATCAGTGCGGCGAACTGCAATGAGTGGGTGCAAGCGGAGGAGTGGTTCCTTGAGGCACAAAGGGCCGCAGAATTCATCCAAACCGAGGATGCGCAGGCAGTCGTGATTGGATTGGGAGCGGATTCGGCGGTCGCGGCACTGGAGACCGGAGATGTGGCTCGAATGCTGAAACGGTTAAGTGAGGCACTTGTTGCATTGGGGAATGTGGATCCAGAGGCGACTTTGCAGAATGCCTATTGTCATCGGATAGTTCGGCATACGGTTTTGTGGGCCCAGTCCCGCATTACAGGCGAGGAGGTCAAGATTGCAGGAGAGGTAATCGCGATGCAACCGGGCACTTGCTCAAACCCTGAGCCGTTACCCGAAATACGGAACCTGCCTCTAGGACACATTGATGGTTCTCTGTACATGCTGGCGCAATCGGAGGCCGCAGCAGGTATTGATGTGGGAATCAGAGCTAGCCTTCAGGATCGGTTGGAGCTAGGTCCAATCCCATTGATGGAAATTCCTTTGCGCTTGGAAGAAATGAAGTCCGACATTGGCCGACTCGATCCGGTTGGGTTCTCGAGCCACTTCTTGAAATATATAGAGTCCAGTGCATTTCTCTCGACCAATGCACACGAAATAAAGAGGACTTTCGATCCGCTAAGGCCAGGGAGAGGAGACGTCCCCGAGCTGAAAAAGAACGATTTATATGAGCCTGTTGCGGAACGAATCGCCTCTGAAGCCATACTGGCATTCGTCATCCGATGCGCGATGACCCGCCAGTCAAACGCGATGTCGGAAGTTGAGCGTCTCTTAAGTCGCGAGTTTTCCGGCAAGTTTCCGGGTTCGTGCGTATTCAGTCCGGCTGGCAGCGAAAGCAACAATTTGACGGACCTGAATAGAACTGTGTGCTTGATTGCTCACCAGGTCCTTCAAGAAGATCATCTGGCTCCAGACGCTTTCTGGATGGCTGGTCTGCGACTGCTGGAATGGATAAATCAGTCTAGTTTTCGTAGTCCCCTTATACCGCACCTTGCAGCATGGCAGCGAACGGGTTGGGAGCGCATTGTCGAATCACAACGCTTCCGACTCGTTTTGCCGAGGAAAACGGTGCCGCAAATCCAAACAGTTCTGGCCATAGGCTCGGACGACCAGAAGTTTGTCGCCAAACTGATCCTTGAAACCGCATCAGCAGTTGGAAGTACTCTGTCCCAAGAATACAGGAATCGTCTAGTTGCAATATCTAAAGGTGAAGAGCATCCGTAGGAATAAACATTATTTCTTCGGCGAGGATTGACGCCCGATCATTCCTGCTGGGATTGATTCCGACATGAATCGGATCATGGGGAGATGGAAAATGCAAATGCAAGTATTCTGGGCTTTGGGCGCCGGACTCTCCCACAACTATGTGCTTCGTGCTGTGACGAAACGGTTTCTTGGGAATCCGCGACCTTCGGCAATCTAAGGAAGCAAGACATCCAACTGGTCATGGTGTCATCGACACCAACCAATGATCTACACGACATCACTTGAGAAAAATGCCGAAAAAGCTTGCACTACCTCCATTCTAGAGCGTCCGCCGGAAATAAGACCGAGTAGCTCTTCGCTCTTCAGATCAACCATAAAATTTATTCTGGGATTTAAGAGAATAATGCGATCCCATGCAACTTCTTGCTTCTCTAACGACTGGATGTAAGAGAGAAGCCAATAGATAGTGACCTGCCTATAGTCGGCCGAACTAAACCTCTTTCCTGAACACTTCACTTCTACGAGGGTGGTTCCGCAAGCGTAGTCGCCCACAGAGTTGGCTATCCATCCAAAGCCTGGGACAACTGGTTCGGACACAATGGCTTTACCATGAACGGATTCGACATGATCAAACATCGAGTTGAGGTTGTCGGCGACCCAGGAGATGATTTCCTTATCTGCTTTGCTGAGTGTCTTAGTGAGTTTCGCATCGTAATATTTCTTTTGGCGCTGCTTTGCCAGCGATACGCAGTCACCAAAGCTAAAATGACCGTCGTGCCACCTCATCATCTCAGCCGCAGCAACTGCAGTTTCAAACAACATTGCCCTGAGTTGATTTGATTCTCTCACCAGCTCTTGGGGTATAGCACTGCATCCCTCCAAAGATGTTCCGAACGCCTTATTCAAGTGCATGGCTATCGCAGGAAGGAGCATTGGAAGCACCGCTTCAAACATTCCGCCCAACTCGCGAGCTACAGTACGGGAATCTGCCGAGAAGGAAATTCTAGGAGACATCTCTTGCCCACTCGATGTATGTCTTGGCAAAGCTAATGAATTTTCTTGTCTCAAATCCGAGCGCCCAGTTCTTTTCTAATGTCCCTCCTACTTGCTTTCGGAAATGCTCTCCGTCATCACCAAAGTCCTTGGAGGCTAACCAGAACATCCGCTGTTCTTCTACATGTAGTGAATTCCAATTGTTCCTATGTTCGAGGAATTGCTCCCGATCCTTCCATCTGCGCCAGCAGTCCATGCATGCCCGCCGCACGGTAATCCTTTTGCTGGAGTTATAGAGGTCTACTAGAAACTTAGATCTCCGCCCGCTTTGCTTGAACCGCAACAATCTGAGAAAGTGCAGCGCGTTCGTATCGATAGAGAGAAGATGCTTCGAGTGGTCCATGACTTCGTCAATATGCTCGTCAAGGCGCTCATGGGTTGAATGGTGGGATTTGTCATTCCTGACCGCCCCGACCCCTCGCATGATTGTTGACCAGGATGCTCGGAAAGCATGCAAGTTGTTTTCGCTCAGCAGAGTCATGCAAGTAGCTAGTGCTTGATCTGGATCCAGCAGCCTCAGAGCGCGGCTGACTTGAGACACTACAAATCGATCCGGCTGTGCTTTTCTCTGCTCGCTTCCGATAATCATCGATACGTCGATTTGAGAAATCGTGCCCTTTAGCTGCTCGTAATCTTCATCCGGTTTATCAGAATAAGGATCGAAGTGCAGATCTATTTCTCGTAGGCGTTGCTCGTCGCCTTGCGCACCGTGGAGTTGAAGATTGGTGTAGTCCGAATAGTGCTTAGTGCTGAGGATAGAGGTCTTGGACCGATTGAGGCTTAGGCCGAGATTCGAAAGTGCACTAGCTAGTACGCCAAGAATCCTATAGGCGTCTCTCTTATTCTCGGCAATCAAGACAAAGTCATCTACAAACCTGTGCCAGCGAATACTGTTCCTATCAAGAGATCTATCGACGGATGCCAAGAGAATTTCAGCAAGTATCCGGGCTCCCTGACCGCCGACGGGTATCCCAAATGATCTTCCATTTGCGAGTTTCCGGAGAATTCCGTCTATCTGTTTGGGCAGGTTTGAGCCACTGGGCACAAGGTCCGCAACGAAGTTCTCAAGTCTATGGTGATACACATGCTCGTAGAAGCTGGATATATCAGTCTGAACGACCACTCCGTTAGGGCTATGCTCATTGCAATCGTTGATCGTGGCTTCTCGAAACGCCCTCCAAGATGATGTTTTGTCGAATAGTGTGTCGCCGTCTTTTGCAAATCGGTAAGAGTATGCTTGCGAACTTCTCCTTGGTTCGTGGATTTCCGCTAGTCCAATCGCGAGCGCATTAAGATAAGCGTTCCAAAAGGGATGGATCTTTGTTGTAACCCGAAATCCAGAGTAGCCGGCAGGAGACAGAAGACGCTCTGAATAAAAATCAAGGCCCTTTAGTGTTTTTTGAGCATCTTTGGGTTGTTTCCTTTCCATTCCCAGAACAAAGTTCGAGAGCAACAGCGAAATCTCTTCGATCGCATCTTTGAAGAATCGATTGTCAATATCGAATGGCAGCACGTCATTGTCCCCGTGGGCAGCAATGTCCTCTAGGGCGCGCCGACAGTGGACTTCTCGCACAATAGACATAAGAGGAAACCTCCACAACAACTAGGCTGGAAGGCCTATGGCCTACCAAATTGACCGCCGCATCTTAGGATATCGAGGTGGCACAGAAAAGTAGGTGTACTAGCAACCGTTCTGAGTCGAAAAAAAACCGGAAATCTGGACCTGCCAATGAGAACACAACCTGGATGTATTCGAGGCGTGATGAGTTCCGAAAAAATGTTGGAGGAAACTACGGATGGATAGAGGTGAGGGATTCAAGGAAACGTGCGCACACTACGGGGCCGCAATGTATTTTGCTCAAGTACTGGAGCATGAGTTGGCAAATGCACTCGTTTGGCTTGAATTCATTCCCGATGCAAGAACACAGCAGCAGGAAAAGGATTTGGAGAGCTATTACGAGGTCAATTTCGCGAAGACTCTCGGCAGGCTAATAAAGAGCCTAAAACGTGTTTCCGCTCTTCCCGAAGAGTTAGAAGCTTCATTGCAGCAGGCTATCGAGACTCGCAATTTTCTTACGCATCATTACTTTCGGGAACGAGAACCACAAATCTCATCGGGTCGCTATGAAGAACTAATTGTCGAATTAGAGGCAATGCGTGCGGAACTCGAGAGAACAGATCATCTATTGTCAGCGTTAACTCGGCCGATCCGGGAGTCGTACGGGCTTACCGATGCGGTTATTCAAAAGGAAGTGCGGTTCCGAACGAGGACGTCTCCTCCATAAAGGGTGAAAAACACGGAAGTTCACATGCACTGGAGCAGGGATCACGGCGAAATAGACAACCAAACCAATGGTTTAATGGGTAACGCTGGCTTCAAGCCGAAGCTGTAGCTATCTCCCAGATACTAAGTTCCCAGCGCGCGATGCTGAGTCCTTCTTCGGTTGCTCGCGCCTTTGCTTTTTCGACGAAATGCATGTACTCGTGCACGTAGCGAATCTTCGTCCAGGTAATTTCCTCGCAAATTCGGCACTCCGCACTACTGGCGCATTTCTTGATCTTCGCGAGTACGATCGAATCGATGGGGCAGTGAGGGGGTTCCAGAATGTTCCCGCGTGCCCAGCCATATTTGAGATATAGATTCAGTGCCTTTTGGGCAGTTCCAATGCGAAACGTGCCGTCAAGAAGGATATCCGCGTGATTTTGGCTCAAAGTAGAGGACAACCTCTGGATATTGGCTAGATGACGGTTTTCGTCTACCGGCTTCGCGGCATATTCCCCCAACCGGTCATACAGCCAGCACTGCAAAGAATTCCGGAACTGACTCTTGCTTGGTTCATCGATACCTTCGCGGTAGGTTCTGTTGCGACCGATAGCTCCATTTACGGTTAGAACAAACGTTTCTTGGTCCAGAAACCTAGCCAGACTCTCAGAAGTTGATCTATTCTGTGCCATTCAATTGCCTCCTCCATTGTGGATAGCGGGTTTTTCGTAAGCACCCGGCGTGGACTACATGTTTGTTCGGGTGGAGTTCAACAGCGAGAGGAAGGCGGTTGCTGAGGCTGGGCGGTATCACGACCCATACGTCATTGTCACCAATTCTCAAGGCTCATGATCAGGTCCTGAACTCGCTGAACACCAACGTATGAAGGGTGTGGGCTGTGCCATACCTCCCGGCCACTCAGGCAAGGCTGTAGCCACGGCCGGTTCTTTTTCGGAAATGATCTACCTTGCCAAACCACAATGCTGGGATCTAAGGCTATGATTTCCTTGGTAAGTAGTTCTTGCTCTGGTTCTCTATAACAGAACTTGCGATCTTGGCCTCCTCGCGCCTTATCCCGGAACTCTGTAACAAACTTGTAGCAATTTGTAAGAGCGATATACGAGAGAGGATTCCGTTCAGGTAAATCTTTTTGCTTCATTAAGCTTAGACAAGTGGCAGTCATATCCAATGACACCCAATATTCATCCCATTCCTTAAATTCCGAATGCAGGAAGTGCAGGGCCATCATATAGGTTCCAGCCATATGTCGGTTGTGCTTCTCCGAGGATTTCCCTTCAATCTGGAAACGCCTTTCCTCGAAAGATTGAAGCCGGCCGAAAGTTCCATCTATACCGATGTCTAGTCCAAGCATAAGTAGCCGCTTTGATCCTGTTTCTCCATAGCAGGACCCAACATACGGGTAAGTAGCAAACTTCTTCCTCCGCTCCTCTCTATACCCCGTCTTGGGATCGATGTTGGCTTGTCGGAAGAAGTCTTGGTAAATTCCCTTTAGCTTTGATTGAGTTTTATACATTGAACGTTTCCCGAGATCCGAACTACTTGGCAAGTGGGAGGATCAGGCTGTGAACTTGTCTAGCTAAAATCATGGGTGTCCCGCATTTTGTGGGATTTATGACGAGGGCGCCATTTCGGTGGACGTAAAAAGTGAAATTGCAGCAGCCTTGAGATTTAGTTTTCCGCGTATGTAGCTGTGCTATTGACGCTGTTCAATGGGTTTCTCCGCCCGAAGATATTGCCCAGTTCGTGGGTTTGTGCTAGCACAGTAGCACGTTACGCTCGTGCTGATACTAAAGAGATGAAGGCAAAGCCTCCGCCGCCGTCGTTAGGCACATCGAGTTGGGCACAGACGACCAGCGCTCAGGCATTCGGCATCCGGAGAGGGACGGCGATGGTCCTCCCGTGGACTTGCGCCTTAAGACGGGGGACCGAAACTATGCCATTGAGCACAAGATCCCAGTCGAGTGATCGCCGGCGTTCTTCAAGGAAGAGGAACTTGACAACCTCATAAAAGGCTGAGCGGTGATTGCGCGGGCTTGCGTCTTCTTCATCACTAAGTCAAGTAGTCTAGAAAATATCGCCAGAGTTCGCTCAATTGCAGGTCCGAGAATCAAGCGGATTAGTTGTGCAATCGGTGGGGTAGAAATGCAAGCGACGTCGGAAAATCCAATTTCAATTGGACGAACGCTCTTCCGGACAGGATAATTTCACATATACCAGCTGGCTGATTAGAGACCCGGTTTCAGCTTGCGCTTCTATAAAATTCTCCCGGGCGTTTTTCCCCCACAGAAAATGGAGGCTGGATGAGCGCGAAATACGAGAAACTGAAATCCCTTCTGGAGAAGTTGTTCCAGCTCGACCAGCCTGACCTGGACTTTGGCTTGTACCGCGTGATGCGCGTTCGGCGGAATGAAGTTATGGACTTTCTTGGCAAGCACTTGAAGGAGCAAACGAAACAAGCATTCCAGCGTTACGAAAGCGCTGACAAGGCAAAGATCGAGAAAGACCTGCGGAATGCGCTGGAACAGGCACGAGAGGATTTTGACAACCCTGAAGATTCTAGATCAGTCAAACGGCTACGCGCCAAACTCCAGTCGGAGGCAGTAGATGTTGATGCGCTAGAAGGCGAAGTTTTCGACCACCTGTATAACTTCTTTCGCCGATACTATTCTAATGGCGATTTTCTCGCCAAGCGCGTCTACAAGAAAGGTGTTTATGCCATCCCCTATGAGGGTGAGGAAGTCACGCTGCACTGGGCCAACGAGGACCAGTACTACATCAAGACGAGCGAGTATTTACAAAATTATGCATTTCGCCTGAGGCCGGAAAACGAAACGGCTCCGATGCGGGTGGTCTTCCAACTCTCCAACTCTACCGAGGGTGAACACGGCAGCATCAAGCCCGCCGACGACAACGGGCGCGTGTTCATCCTAGCGGAGGCGGAGGATTCGGAAGGCGACTTTCTTGATCAGATCGAAGGTGAGCAAGGCCCGGAACTCGTGATCCGCTTTGAATATCGATCGGCCCTCTTGACCGACTGGCCAGAGGACAGCCGCGCCGAAAAGAAAAAGCCCCCAGCCCAAGATGCTCTCATTGCCGAAGCGACCCAGCGAATCCTGTCCACGAAAGATATAGCGTTTACCGAGTGGATCACGGAGTTGGCCGAGCCACACCTCCTGGCCAGTGGTAAACAGGCCAAGTACAGTCGCCTAGAAGTGCACCTCCGGCGCTATGCTGCACGCAATACCTTTGACTATTTCATACATAAAGATCTCAGCGGGTTCTTGCGACGTGAGTTGGACTTCTACATCAAGAACGAAGTCATGCGCCTGGATGATGTGGAAAACGAGAGCGCGCTAAGAGTCGAGCAGTACCTTTCCAAGATCAAGGTCATCCGTAGGATCGCGCACAAAATCATTGATTTCCTTGCACAGTTGGAGGATTTTCAAAAGAAGCTATGGCTTAAGAAAAAGTTTGTAGTGGATACCCAGTACTGCATCACATTGGATCGCATTCCTGAGGAGTTCTACCCGATCATCGCCGCGAACGACTCACAACGCCAAGAATGGGCGGAACTGTTCCCCATAAACGAGACAGGCGAAGACTGTACCCAAAGCGCATACAGTAAACCGCTGAACCGAGCATTCTTGAGTGAGAATCAAAGGCTCGTAATTGATACTCGCCACTTTCAAGACGACTTCACTGCAAAATTGTTGAGTGCAATAGGTGATCTAGAGGGGAGTATGCAAGGAGTCGCGCTGCACGCAGATAATTTTCACGCTCTTCGCTTACTCTCGACTCGTTACCGCAATGATGTCCGTGCCGTTTATGTTGATCCACCCTACAACACGGGTAACGATGAATTTGTCTACAAGGACAATTACCAGCATTCGTCTTGGTTAACCGCCATCAGCTCGGTTGCTCTGCTTACAAGGAATCTGTTAACCGAAAACGGCAATTTCTTCTGCAGCATAAGTGATATTGAGGCCGCTCGGCTCAATCTACTGCTTGACGACGTTTTTTCCTATGATTCTCGTGTCGCTGTAATAGCGTATGAACGCTCAGGAAGCTCAGGATTGGGACAGGGAGGAAAGATCGTTAATACAAAAGAGAATATTCTCGCCTACAGCCTTAGGAAGGCTGACCTTAACGACATAGTTCATTCTCGACCGATCGAATATGCGACGCTCAAACGATACAACAAGGTCTTGATCAACGAGGGAGCGCGTGAAAAAGTCTTTAGCTTTATTGCTCCCTCGACAGGCGAAGAAGTGACGATATTTGCACATCAGGGTTTCAAGATTGGTTCAATCTCATTGAGAAAATTTAAGCAGCGAAAGGCGGAAATCCTGGAAAAATACCGAGAATCTTTCGACCACGTTTTCCGTTTGACAGGCGTACAAAAGGAGAACGAGTTCCAGAATCGAATACTTGCAAAATGTAAAGATGGCCTTTTTTCTGCGGACTATTTGGTGTCCAGAGGAAAGTTGGCTGGTCAATGGGTCACTACTTACTACTATGAGGGACAGATCTTTGTTTGGCTAAAAAACAGCGCTCGCTTAGATGGCGGGGCTCTTTTCAAAGAAAACAAGATTACAGACCATTGGCCTCACAGCGAGATACCAAAAGCCGACTTGGCCAATGAAGGTGGCGTTACCCTGAGTCGTGGCAAGAAACCCGAATATCTATTGAAGAGATTGATTGAATGGGGCAGTAATGAGCGCAACATCGTGCTTGACTATTTCTCGGGATCAGGAACAACCGCGGCAGTAGCATGTAAGACTGGGCGTAAGTTTATTGCAGTCGACAACGAGCGATACTTTGACGGGAAAACGCTTCGACGTCTAAAGAATGTTCTCTACGGCGATTCAACAGGAATCTCTAAATCTGTTGGATGGTCTGGGGGTGGTTTCTTTAAGTATCTTCGGCTGGAATCGTATGAAGATGCACTCAACAATTTGGAGGTCCATCGCACCGACTATCAACAAGAGTTGATCGATGTTTCCGCTGTCAATAGCGAATCGCATTTCAAGGAGGAGTACATCTTGCGCTACATGCTTGACGTCGAAACACGCGGCAGCCAGTCCTTGCTTAACACACGCGCGTTTTCCGACCCTACAGCCTACAAGCTGACTGTCAAGAACCTAGGAGCCGGCGAGAGCCGCGAGGTTAACGTTGATCTGATCGAAACCTTCAACTGGCTGCTCGGCCTTCGGGTAAAGCAAATTGTTGCACCACAGGCGTTCAGCGCCCAGTTTGAGCGCGACAACGAGAAGCGACTGCGTTTGGCAAAAGGCCTAGAACCGGACAAGGAAGGTCCACACTGGTTCCGCAAGGTCACAGGCGGCCTGCCGGACGGTCGCCGAGCGCTCGTAATCTGGCGCAAGCTTACGGGCGACCTTGAGCAGGACAACCTTGTGCTTGACGAGTGGTTTGCTGGACAGCGAGCTTCGTCTGGTAACAACGCGTTCGACCTAGTCTATGTAAACGGCAGCAGCAACTTGGAGAACATCAAGACACCGAGTGAATCGTGGAAGGTGCGGCTCATCGAAGATGATTTTCATCGCCTGATGTTTGAGGGAACGTAATGGCACGCCGGACCAGAAGACAGTCGCAAACGCCATTCTCAGAAAAGCTGGTACTGAACCAATGGCTGCTTTCGCTGTTCGGTGTGGAGGACTTCAGGGAGTTGGCCGATGTCCTGAGTGACGATGCGCTGGAAGGACTGGACGAGGAAGGCACCTACCGTTTCCACCTCGCCCTTACAGCGCGGTTCTTCAATCGACCGGAACTGCCTGATGAACTGCTCCTCGAGTACGATCGGAACATCGTCCGGCATACACAGAGATTGAACGAAAAGCGAGCCACAAACGACGCAGGCCCGATTGTGTGGAAGTATTTCCAGTACTTAGGCCTACTCTTTTCCGAAATCTACTTGGATCGCTACTTTAGCAATCCAGATCGTTTGCTCAGTGAACTAAACGAACGAATCTTCGCTCTGAATAACAGCCTGGTTGCATCCGACCAGATTGCTTCCTTTAACAAGCACGCCGAGGCGTGGCCGCAGCTGAATAAGCTCGCATTCTGGATGGCCATGGGTAGCGGCAAGACATTGATTATGCACACCAACCTTCGGCAGTACCGGCACTACCTGCGTAAACACGGACGTCAAGATGAACTGAATCGTGTTCTTTTGCTCACCATCAACGAGGGCCTTTCTCAGCAACATCTGAAGGAATTTCGCCAGTCAGACATTGACGCAGTGCTGTTTGAAAACCAGGGGGGTGGCTTGTTACCTGGCCAAGATGGCAATCTGGTGGAAATCCTGGAAGTTACTCGGCTGCGTGAAGAAATGGGGGAAAAGACGGTTGCCGTTGATGCCTTCGAAGGAAACAACCTCGTTTTCGTGGATGAGGGTCACCGTGGCGCCAGTTCCGGGCAAGAAGGCAAGTGGATGCAACACCGTGACGCATTGTGCGAGAAGGGCTTTTCTTTCGAGTACTCCGCCACCTTTGAGCAGGCAATTAAGGGAGATCAACATCTTATTGACACCTATTCAAAGAGCACTTTGTACGACTACTCCTACCGCCACTTCTATGAAGATGGATTCGGTAAGGATTACCGCATTTTCAATCTCGATGACACCACGCAAGAAACTCACTTGGACTTGTACCTTGTGGGCTGCTTGTTGTCATTCTTCCAGCAGCAACATCTGTATGGAGAGGAAAAGGCTGCATTTCAAGGATTCGGAATCGAGAAGCCGCTCTGGATCTTCGTCGGTGGACGGGTGGTTAAGAAGTTGTCTGTCAAGGACGCCTCTGACATAGTTGCGATATTGCGTTTCCTAGCCCGGTATGTAGGGGATCGGGCTAAAAGTATTGAGCGCATCCACCATGTTCTCAATCAAGGCGTTATTAATGAAACGGGAACGAATTTGTTCGAAGGGTGTTTCCCACACTTGGTCGAACGCAGACTCACGTCGGCGCAGATTTTTGACAAATCGCTCTCGGTGATCTTTAACGCATCGGCCGGCGGGTCTCTTTATGTTCAAAACCTGAAGCGCGTTCCCGGCGAGGTCGCGCTGAGCATCGGTTCCGAAAACGAACCGTTTGGTGTTATCAACGTGGGGGATGATTCCGGGCTCGTGAAGGTATGCGAGAAAAATGGATTTGCTACGGGAGATTCTGAGTTTTCTGACTCGCTCTTTCAGAAGATCAGGAGGGACGACTCTCCCGTAAATATGTTGATCGGATCTAGGAAGTTCACCGAAGGCTGGAGCAGTTGGCGCGTTTCAACTATGGGCTTAATGAACATAGGCAGGAGTGAAGGAGCACAGATCATTCAACTGTTCGGTCGCGGTGTGCGCCTCAAGGGCTGCAAAGGCAGCCTCAAGCGCAGCAACAGAGCACAACTGCCCCGAGGCATCGAAGCACCCAAGCACCTGCCCTTGATGGAAACACTCGGTGTCTTCGGCGTTCGCGCCAATTACATGGCGCAGTTCCGCAAGTTCCTCGAAAAAGACGGACTGCACGAAGATGAACACGTTGAATTGCTGCTTCCAGTAGTCAAGAACATGGGACGACGTAAACTCAAGACTCTTCGACTCAAGAAGAAGATCAACGGGATTACGGCTGGTTCCGAAGAAGCGTTCCGGACCATCGCGCCGATTCCGACCCTGGCACCGCCAGATTCGGAAAACGCGGCCGATCCGCTTGCCCGGTACCTTATGAAAAACCCGATTGTGGTCAATTGGTACCCAAGGGTAAAGGCGATAATTTCGCCCGGTATCGGGGGCGGGGGCAGCGCTGTCCGGCTGCACGAGGCCAAACTCGATACGTGCCACCTTACTTTTCTCGATTTCCAATGGCTTTACTTTGAACTGGAGAGGTTCAAGGTGGAAAGGAGATGGCATAACCTAAATCTCTCGCAGTCCGGCGTAGAAGCTGTGCTTGCGGATAGCTCTTGGTATCGTCTGCAGATACCCGAGCAGGAATTCGTGGGAGATTCCTACGAGAAAGTTCAACTTTGGGAAGAAATCGCCCTTGTGTTGCTCAAGAAATACCTTGAGCGCTACTACAACTTCCGAAGACGAGAGTGGGAATTGCCGCACATCGAGTACCGCGACCTTAGGGCCGATGATCCAAACTTCCTTGGTGTAAAGGAATCCGACAGCGACGGTTACCGCATTCTCATCAAGAAATCACAGACAGACATTGCCGACAGACTCCAAGAATTCAAGACTGCTATCCAAAACGGGGATCTGGGGCCTTGGGAGTTTGAAGGAATCAAAGCGATCCAGTTTTCGCAGCACCTGTATCTACCACTTATTTATCTTGATCGGCAGATCGTGAAGATTAGCCCTGCACCCCTTAATGACGGCGAGTACCGATTTGTTCGGCACCTGCAATCGTTCTATCGTAAACAGCCGGAATTTTTCAAGAACCGAGAACTCTATTTACTCCGAAACCGTAGCGTGGGCCGCGGTATGGGATTTTTTGAGGCGGGCAATTTCCATCCTGATTTCATCTTGTGGTTGCTGGAAGACGAGCGTCAGAAAATCATCTTTGTGGATCCGAAGGGCATTCGCAACCTTGGGTGGGATGACCCCAAGATACTTTTCTATCGAACGATCAAGAGAATTCAAGCGCGCCTGGATGACAAAAACGTGTGTCTAGAGTCCTATATCGTCTCTAACACCCCGTCGGAGGAAATGCGCCGACTTTGGGGTGTTGACAAGCGGGAGATGGAAGAACGGCAAATTCTCTTCCAGGAAGAGGACAAGGACAGCTTCGTCGAGTCGATGCTGATTGGGTCATAAGAGAGTTGATATTTCCTCCCAAGTCGTAGGTGGCTCGAACCGGAAGGTTGACGATTGCGCTGGGTATGCTGCGTTAGTTGGCCGAGAATGGTTCGTATACGGCGTTACGACTAAGCGTGTGCCTTAGGTAAGACCCCGGATCGACAGCACACATCGGCATTCCATCCCGAGAGCATTCATCACGCGGCCAACAACGCTATCGAGTGCGGTGGCATCAAGTACTTGCCACTAGAATACCGCGTCGTCTAAATCCGACCGTTTGGCCGTGGACCCTCATCACATCAGTTTCCAGAATCTCTTCCAGGGACATGTCCAGTATGTGGTGCCTCGCTGGCAGCGTCGTTACTGTTGGGGCCAATCCGATATTGAACGACTCGTTGAAGACCTCGTGACGGTTGCAAAAGCCCGTGGCGGTGCAACGCATTACGGCGGCAACCTTCTCACTTTCCCGGAATCCGGTACCGCGGGAGTGATGAATATTCAGCGGGTCGTCGATGGCCAGCAAAGGCTTACGACCGTGAGCATTCTCTTGGCTTGTATCGCGGACAAGCTTGGAGAGAAGGGCCAGCATGGCGACTGGACCGCGGAGTTTATCCGGGAGCATCGATTGACGAACCCTGGCATGCCCCCGGAAAAGCGCCTCAAGCTCAGATTGCAGAACGGAGACGACGAGGAATACCGCTGGGGGCTCGAAGGCAACCCGCGAGGCGCCGGGGCTGTGGCCCAGGCCTGGAAAATCATGCGCCGGCTGGTAGCTCGTAAGGAAAACGATGTCGGCTTGTTGCTTTCGGGGCTGGAGCGACTGCGGGTAGTAAGCATAGGGCTCGACGGGCAGGAAGATCCACAACAGATTTTTGAAAGCCTCAATGCCACTGGACGACCGCTAACTGAGAGCGAAAAAGTCAAGAACTGGCTCCTAATCGGACTTCCCGACGCAGAGCAAAGGGATCTTCACGATAACCATTGGCTTCGAATTGAAAAACAGCTTGGAGCCAAGCACACGAGCGAACCCATAGACCTCTTCCTGAGGGATTTTCTGCGCTGGCGCACGGGCGAAACGCACGGGATGAGACAAGTCTATGAGGTTTTTCGGAGGTGGGCCGTGCGATCGGGGCAAGTTGAGGATCGCCCGGCTCTCTGCCGCGAACTTGCGCGCCATGCGAAAAACTATGGTGTTTTAACTGGCACGGCGGGGAAGCACCCTGATCGGAGAGTCGAACGAGAACTTCGGCACATGCGGAGCATGGGAATCGACACCCACCGACCCTTGACTTTGCGACTGCTCGCCGAGGATTCCGCGAATGGTCACACGACCGCAAGAGTAGGGTTAGCGGAGACACTACGGGCGATCAGCACCTGGATCACTCGCTTGTGGTTGGCGGATCGGCCCATGGGCGGATTGAACAAAGCCATGGCGGATCTCGCGCATGGGCCCGGACCTGGAGTAGACGACGACTATGCCGAGTACTGGATCAGGAGAATCCGCAGACTGCGCAACAGCCGCGTTCGTGTTCCGGGCGACGAGGGTGTCAGGGAAGGGATACGAACCCGCAGCGCCTACGGGGGAAGCTCCACCCGTTCGTCCTTCTCCGTGCTTTGCGAGCTAATGGAAGCCGAGCATGGAGATCAAGCGCCGGCTCGCAGGAGTTTGACAATTGAGCATGTGATGCCACAAAAGCTCACCGACGAGTGGAAACAAGCGCTGGGCGATGCAGCCGAGGAGACGCACGGGCTGTATTGCAATCGACTGGCGAACCTGACATTGAGTGGTGACACCACCAATGCAAAGATGGGCGCCGGGACGTTCGAAGCCAAGTGCGGCTTGTATCGCGAGAGCACGATCGCGATGACGCGCCGCATCGCGGACGAAAGCGATTGGAATCAAATGGCGCTTGAAAGACGCGCGGAGGAAATCACCCAACGGGCGCTCGAGCGCTGGCCATGGGAAGATCCCGAAGCGCCCGCCGCCCGACGGCAGACTGATTCGGCTCAGTTGCAGTGGAGAATCGAAGACGGTCCTTGGCAGGGAGAACCTTCCGCCGCCCAAATGGTCCTAAACGTTGCCGCCGCGCTCTTGAGCCGAGATCCAGCGAACGCTGAAAGGCTGTCTGGCGAAGCCCTAAGCTACAACCTTCATCTCGCCAGCCGCTACCCTGCAGGAAGCAAAGCAGGTTCGCTCACGATGCGCGCCGTGCCGGGACATGGCGAGTACGTGTTGAACCCCTACGAGCAGGACTATTTTGCTAGTGCAAAGCGCTGCCAGGACATGGGCAATCGGTGCGGCGTGCAAGTGGACGTGACAGGAATACAAGAGAAGACGCCTACGCAAGCGTTTTGGGAGTTCCTGAAACAAAATTTAGGTGGCCTACCCGGTCAGAAGGATGCTTGGCGGGGAGGTAACCAGTGGACGAGCGCTGTTAACTCCCTGGGCGACCGAGTCGGAATATGGATTGGCACAGATAGTCTTTGGCTCTATGTTCGCGCTGCAGAAACACAGCACTCGGAACAGCGCGCAGCGCGCATACGAGGGTTTTCGCAGATGATTCGCGACCAGATGGGAGATCAGAAGCTTGGGCAGAACATAGTGAAGGAGAGTGAAGACGGCCGGTCGATATCCGTTTGGCGGAACTGGGATCTCGAGAACGAGGACGACTGGCCGGAGACCGCGGACTGGATCATGGATCAATTCCAGCGACTACGCGCGATCGCGGCGACGAACTAAGAGCGGAAACTGTATTTGGGGCGTTTGACTTGGGAAGGAGAGATTTGGTGTTAACGCAACGGCACAGTCTTGGCCTTGTCCTAGCGTTGCTCCTTTTGGTTTCGGTCAATCTCGCGGAGGCGCAATACTGCCCCTCGGAGCCGAAGTGGGACGCCGTGCCTTGCTCGATTTACAACGTATGGGATCACAAGCGTGCGACTGACAACGCTTACACCTTGCAGCGTGTTTCCGCAACGGCAAACTTTCGCCGATGGTCGTGGGAATCCAACTACGGCCCACCAATTGAAATCGCCATTTGGAACTATCGAGGATGGCGTGAACAAGATTACAAGGCTGCTGCAAATATGCTTGCTCAAGCCCTCGCAGTGCTGCCGCCGGTAGTCTTGGAAGCCCTCCCCACGGGGATCATCCTCGAGTTGGAAACTCCGGGAGATTGTGCTGGAGACGGCGGCTGCTACGCCCTGTTCGATCAACGATTTCACTTTATCGAATTTCGACACAACTACGTCCACCTGAACCTTGATAGGCTCGATTGGTCCTTTGAGGAATTGTTGGTCCACGAGATAGGACATCTGCTGGACCGCCTTTCTTCGCTACCAAATGATCCTTCTCAATGGGATCGCAAAGTGCGGTGGAGCGACTCTGCTGAATGGCGCGAGGCAGCCAGCGGGCGGACATTTGTCTCCGATTACGCCAAGCGAGGCGGCGCAATAGAGGACTTCGCGGAATCGTTTACGGCATGGGCAGGCTACCGAACTTCAATTATTGAGGTTGATCGCTTGACGGATGCCCACCGATGGCACATCGCTCAAACTCTCGGCGAGCGGTTAGCTTTCTTTGATCGGCAATTCTGAGTTGCTGTCAGTCTTCCTGAAGACTTTGAAGCTAACCCCTAAGTTTGGGTCTCATGTGGCCAAATAAGTACCACCCATCAATTGCCCCTCTAGCGATTAACTAACACGGCAAAGAAGGTTGATAGTGGAGCAATCCCAATGAATAGGTTCCGGGCTTGCGTTCCAGGACTCACGGCATTGCTTGCTGGTACCGTCACTGCGGATTTCTCGATTGAAGCCGGCAGTAACTTCAATGGCCCTACACATGCTCGGGTACATGAGATTCTCGAACCTGTGCATGACTTACTGATACGGAGCTTTGGCAGCACACCACGGCACCCGATTCAGGTTTATGTCCGGCCTCAAGGGCCGAAAGTTGATCTGGTTCGCAATGTGCAGCGCATCGGGCTGTCGGCTCAGCAGCATTTCTATATGCAGTATGCGTACCAGTTCGCGCACGAGATGGGCCACGTCCTCACCAACTGGCAGGACTCCGACGAGTATCGCTTCAAGTGGTTTGAGGAAGCGCTTTGCGAGCTAGCGTCTCTTTACATCATTCATTCCTTCGCACAGAGCCGGCCCTACGGCGTATTCAGTAATGAACAATGGCTGGACTACCTGAATACGGTCGAAAGCAATCAGGTGGACGCACGCTGGAGAATACATCGCATCGATAGCACGACGCGCACGCGCTCATGGTTTCCGCGATTTCAGCGTGCAATGGAACGGAACAGTCTTATCAGGGAACTCAACGGCGCTATTGCTTTTGAACTTCTGCCTTACTTCGTAGAGCGTCCGGAGCTATGGGAGGCCGTCGCGTATGTCAATCGGTGGGACACATCCCGGGATAGAAGCTTCAATGACTACTTGAGTTCGTGGACGGTCACGCTTGTCCAGAACGGCGAGAATGTTGACGCGGCGCGGCTTGTGGGGACGGTCATCTACGGTAGGTGAGGAATCCGCTGTGATGGTGCCGCTCACGCGGAGTCACTTTTCCAATTCCCGTAGCGCCTGTCGCGCGGTCTGCGCCCACGCGCCGTCCATCTCCGCAATCCGTTTCAGAGGCGGTATCGCCCGAAGCTCCTCGAACTCGGTCAACTGCTCGATGATCGCCGTGCCCAGGAACGCATAGCCTGGTGAGCTGTGGCCTGCAGGCTTTTCCTCGGACGTGAACAGTTCATCGAGAAGATGAAGCAAATGCAACCGGATTTGCTCCGTGTCCGGTGATGGCGCCACGATGTAATTGGCGTCGCTCGGTCCGGCAAAGGACTGCCAAAGCGGTCCTATGGGGACCGGATCCCGATCAACCCGAAAGATGGGGTGGTTCGCGCAGCAGGGAAGGCCGCCGGTGCCGGTAAGTTTCACCCCTCTGATTTCGCAGAAGGGCTCCGGAGGGTTCTTGCGGGGGTTCTTTGGACGCCAAAACCAACCCGAGAGGGAACCCTCGGACTGCCACCCGTCGTCTCCCTGATTACTGCGGTTGAACCAGCAACCAGCGCAGATCGGATACCCTCCGTTCGGCAATTTCTATCCTCCTACCGGGCAATGAGCACGAAGCGTGTTTGAGCTGCGCAACGCCCAGACAATGACGAGTGTAATTCCGGCAGTTTTGCCGCTTCGCGCGTGTCCCGCAAGCGGCGCCGCAATTCTGTGTGGGTCGATTGTGTCGTTACCACCGCAGGGTGCCGCGTAGGATACGCCTTGAGGAATTGTTATCCATAACAAAGGAGGGTGCTCGCATGCTGGAATCCGATTTGGCCAATCTGGTTGGAAAAATGACTAGACAGGCTCAAGCCATGGGCTATGAAACGGCGGCGGAAGCCATTAAAGGTATGGAAAAACTTCAAAGCAAAGCGGTGGAGATGACTTGTCTCAATCTTGAAGCAGCACTGGACGACCTGGGACATTATCGCTTGGGCGATCCATCGATTCACGACCGCGAGTTCGAAGAAGAAGTAGGGTAGTTGGCTAAGGCCGAGAGAGAGCAGCTACCCTGAAGGTATTCCGCTGAAAGGCCGCTTTAGGTGGTGCCGCCTTGGAAAAATCGTCCGGCTATTGCCCCATAACGCTTGGTCGGTTCTTATTGCAAGAAATCGTTGTATTTCGTGGTCACGAGCCGTGTTGACAAGTGGATTGACAATGACGCAATATTCGGTTCGCAATCTATCAGTAATGGCTTAAGTGCGCTTAGGCCGACAAACGGAATGGCGGGGAGCTGCGGCTCCCCGCACTTTTATGGAAGGCAGGGATGCGGGTCTGTGTATTTGTTGACGGCGAAAACCTACGATTCGCTATTGGGGATCTATTCCCTGCCTTTGATCGGCGCGAATACTTACCAAAAAGTGCAGACTGGACAGGGCTATACGATTTAGTTGTCAAAGATGCATCTGGTGGCAAAGGGAATCGACTCCGAACGTATTGGTATGTGAGCCGGCACTTTGATCCTTTTCCGAAGCCACTGAGCTACAAGAAGCGGTCGGAAGAGGAGTTGCTTAGTTGGAAAAACCGTTACAGGCGTTTACTCGGTAGCGTGTTGGAAAACGTACCAGAGGCGGAAACGATTCCTAAGCTACGTGAGTTGCAGACTGGACTGAGTGAAACTGTCAGCCGCATGCGGTCTCGTTTTGACGGCATTTCGGTGCTGCAAGACGGCATATCCAGAAAACACCATGCAGTCGAATTTCGTCGTTCAGGCGCTATTCCATACAACCTGATTACACGAAAATTCGGTCGAGAAAAAACTGTTGATGTGAATTTGGCGGTTGATATGGTGACGCTGGTGGCGAACTACGATTTGGCGGTAATTGTTTCCGGAGATCAGGACTATGTGCCCGCAGCGCAAGCCGTCAAGAATATGGGCAAACAGGTTGTAAATGTAGCCTTTCAAGCGCGCAACGGGCAGCTGCTACCTGGAGGGGCGAAGCAACTGAATCAGACTGCGGATTGGAGCATGGCTTTGGAATGGGAAACACTCCGAGAGCTATTGAACATCAAAGAATAACTGCGGGCCTCCCCATCCGAAATATATCGATTGGATATAGTTTTCAACTATGTTGAGGCGAACAATGACCTGCCGCACGCTTTCTGCAGCTCTCGCCCTGGCAGCCCTTTTCGCAACCGCCGCCACGGCCCAGGACCGCCCCAACGTTCTCCTCATCATGACCGACAACCAGAGCCCCAACCTGCTTGGGGCGTACGGCAATCGGGACATCAGGACGCCCAATATCGATCGACTGGCGCGCGACGGTTTGCTGTTCGCTCACGCCTACGCTACCTCCGGTGTGTGCTCGCCGTCGCGTGCCGTGCTGATGACCGGGCTGATTCCGTCGGGCAACGGCGTGCACAACGGGCTGCCGGCCCGTTACGCTGTGGAGGACTACGCCGCGATCGAGGAATTCCGCAACCTGCCGCAGACGTTGGCCGACGCCGGCTATTACACCGGCCTGGTCGGGAAGTATCACCTGGGCCGGCATGAGAAACCCCAGCTCGGGTTTCAGTGGTGGACCACGTTCCGCGGTGGCCATACATCCAGTTTCGTCGATGCGCAGATCTTCGATAACGGCGAGACCTATAACGTGCTCGACCGGGACGAACATCTCACCGACTTCTGGTCCCGCCGGGCGGTGGACTTCCTTGCCCACTACAAGGAAGAAGAATCAGCCGAGCGAGCGCGTCCGTTCTTCCTCTGGCTGTCCTACAACGGGCCGTACATTCTGCCGCCCACGGTGAATCAGCCGCCGGTCTCGCGCCACGCGGACTACTACGAGGACAACGTGCCCGCCATGCCGCAGAACCGGGTGCATCCGTACATGCGGGAATGGGCCAGGAACAATACGGCGCCCGCGCCCGAGCCGACCGAGGGCGGAACCTATCCCTGGTCGGCCATCGATGCGCTCAACAACAAGACGGCCATGATCAACATCGCCGCGGAAATGACGCATGTGGACGAGGGCATCGGCACGGTATTGGCGGCCTTGCTCGAATACCTGGATCTTGGTCATCTGGAGATCGCCAATTCTCCCGGAGAGAGCTTTGCGCCGATGCTGCGCGGCCGGGACATGGCCTGGGAAGACGAGGTTTTCTTCGAATACATCTCCACCCGGGTGATCCAGACCCGGCGGTGGAAATTCACCAAGCGCTTCCTGGCGTCGCCGAACGAGCTCTACGACATGGCTGAGGATCCGGGCGAGACGATTAATCTCGTCGACGATCCGGCGTTTGCGGCGGTTGTCGCGGATCTGGACGCACGCCTGACGGCGTTCTTTTCCGAGTATGCCGATCCCGCTTTCGACCTGTGGAACGGCGGCACCGGCAAGGCGCTGGTTTACTACGGCCAACGCAACCAGAAATTCCGCGAAGCCTTCCCCGACTGGCGCGAACCCTTCATAGAAAAACAAACCGCCTTCCGCGACCGCTAAGCCAACCCCGAACCTCCGCGATCCAGTTGTAAATCAGCTCCGCGGGAATGTGTGTGCGACTTTGGAATTTGGTGTCGTCGGTCTTTATTGCGACAGATTGCCCACTTATTTGGTTGACCACCTTCGGAGGCGCGCATATGCTCTAAGTTCTTGGAATCTCTTGTAATGATGGGCTTATTGAATTGCTTGCGGATTTAGCTATCTTTGATAGGAGCGGTCAGATCGCGGCGGTTGCCGAGATCAAGCGCCGGCTCGGAACTTCTTGTGACTGGGCGGCCCAGGTGCGACGAAACTTGCTCGCGCACGATATCCGGCGCGTTGCCGGTTACTTTTTGTTGATCACACCGGATCGCTTGTATCTCTGGAAAGACTCCGGGACGAATCCCGACAAGGTCCCACCGACCCACGAGGCTGATATGCAGCCGGAATTTGCCAAATATTTTGCAGGCGCCGAAATTGATCCCAGCCATGTTAGCGAAGGCGCCTTCGAGTTGCTTGTTGGTGCTTGGCTTGGCGAATTGACGCGATTAGAGGACGAGGCAAAGGATCTTGCCGAAAATCGAAGCTGGCTTGCCGAAAGTGGATTGCTTTCGGCAGTCAAAGATGGGCGCATCGAATATGAAGTCCCGGTGTGAACGTCTACATTGAATCCAACTTTGTACTGGAGTTGGCCTTTCTCCAGGAGCAAAGCAGTAGCTGTGAAGAAATCCTGAGGCTAGCCGAAGGTGCGCATATTCGGCTGGTGGTACCCGCTTACGCATTGATCGAACCATATGAAACGCTTGTACGCAGGAGAAGGGACCGTCAGCATATTGATCGGGAACTGAGCAAAGAACTTCAACAGATTGCTCGCAATGAAGAGTTCAAGAGTCAACTTGAAGGTTTTAGAGACATTACGGCACTTCTTCTTCGCGCTGTTGATGAAGATGAAAAGCGTCTTAAGTCGGTACGGGCCAAACTATTGCAATTTGCTCGCGTTATACCAATGGAGACATCGGTCTTGAGGGCCGCGGAAAACTACGAAGATGCGCAGGAGTTGTCACCGCAGGATGCGCATATCTACTCCGCAGTTCTCGCCCATCTTAGACAGACTGAAGACCGTGTGAGTTGCTTTCTCAACAGGAATCGCAAGGATTTTGATGATCCAGCTCTCGTTGATGAGCTCACGAGTTACGGCTGCAAGCTTCTTCCGAGCTTTGATAGGGGGCGCGAGTACATTTTGAGCGAAACAGGTTGAAGGAATTCAGAGTTGATGCATCTACACGGCTGCGGGAATTGGCCAGTGAGGATGCCGGCGCTCTTTATGTGCTAGTTGATAGCAATCGGGAATACTTGAGGCAGTGGCTGCCCTGGGTGGATAGGCAGCAAGGGCCGCAGGATTCCGCGCAGTTCATCGAAAGCGCAAGAAAGGACAATCGGGCGGGAGTTGCATTGACTCTGGGTATCGAGCACCAGGGCGAGATCGCAGGAGTAATCGCATTCCATGAATTCGCCGGCGACAACCGTCAGACTTCAATGGGATTCTGGATTTCCTCCTCCCATCAGGGAAAAGGAATCGTCTCAAGCAGCTGCGAGAGGTTGATGGAATACGCATTCACGGATCTCGAGCTGAACCGAGTGGTCATGAAAATCGCCCAAGGCAATCTTCGAAGCCGACGAGTGGCGGAACGCCTTGGACTCGCTTGCGAGGCCACTAGCAGGCAGTCGGAATGGCTATACGACCACTATGTGAACCAGGTCATCTACGCGATCACGGCGGATCAGTGGTCAGCCGATCCGGCACGGCTTCGCAGCGCGTGTTGATCATCGGTGGAGCGAGGCCTCGAGAGTCATCGCCGCATGACCGATTTCCACCGTGCCGGACAACAGATTCACCGTTACGGGCGTCTTGATCATCGCAATGTCCGAGTTTGCTCGTATGTTCGGCGCCAGTTCCGGCGGCCGTTCAAAGGCATCGTGTCCCAAGATCTCTTCAGGCCGATACAAGTGTTCGGCCAGCGTGAAGCTCAACGCTACCTGAGAATCGGCAACTGCGATTTCCAGGTCCAGGCTGCCGTCCGGCACGCCCCAGTGCTCGATTAGACGCCAGCCTGGCGGCGGAAGTTCACGACCGTTCACGGCAAGCAGACGGGGACCGTCCACCGGCATGAGGATCGTGATCACCTCTGCGCCTATGCCCGAGTTAACGGAGAGCCTTACCCGGCCTTCGGAAACCGCACCGCCTTCAACCAGTCTCACGTTCGGCAGGGGCGTGTCGACTACGGGAGCTGCGACGGTCCGGGAGCGCATGGTCCATTTGGCGAAGCCCTGAAGAACCGACGGTGCGTCGAATTCGCCCACACGCGTCATGGCCCACTTTATCCCGGGGTCCGCTTTGTCCCGCCTTGCATCCGTGACCCAATAGGCCCTATCTTCGCCCTTGTCCAGGGCATAGAGAAGCGTGGACGGCGCAGGCCTGTCGGGCGCCGGTTCCGCCATTCGAATGCCGATAGCAAGGAAAACGGCGCAGGCCACGGCCCCCACGCCGGGCGCCCACCACCATCCGGCCTCGCCAATTATCCGGATCGCAGGCAAGAGCAGGATCAGGCCAGTGCCGATCAACAGGCCGATGGCCGGGGCCAATCGCAGACTCATCGCGAGCCAGACGCCTTCGATCACGGATGTCGCAATCAGCAACACCGGCACGGCGGCCAGTACGACCAACAGCCAGCGCCCCTGGGAGACGCCCTCTCGCTGCCGTGTTCCGATCAGAGCCAGCGCACCCAGGCAGGCAGCCAGGGCCGGCCATTGCAGATTCATGGCGCCGAGAGGAACGTTAACGGTCAGGTAAACCGCCATCGCCACCGGTAACGCCAGCGCTCCCAGAATCAGGCCCGCGGCGGAATACCTTCGCGAGAACAACTCCAGCAGCAGCGTTGCCGAGGTAAAGGCAAAGGCCGCGATTGCGAGCACGTACCAGCCTTCCCGATGAAAAAGGCTGGCTAGGAGCGCGCCAAACTCGGGATGCGCATCGATCCGCGATGACACGAGATACTGGGACGCCAAGGGCACGCCGCCAAGAAAGACAGCGGCCATGGCGGCTCCCGCCAGCAACGGCTTTAACGGCGACTCTCTTCGGCCCAACCGCACAACCGCCAGCAGCCACGCCAAAACCACGAGTGCGCCGATGATCCAGTTCCAGATGCTCCCGAAGACCACCAATCCAACGAGCGGCAGCGTGAAATAGCTCACATCGGGCGCTTCCACCGAGTCCAGGTCGGCGTCACCCAGATGGCGCATCATGGCCAGGACCTGCGATCCTTGGTGCTGCAGCGTCCTCTCGGAAAAGTTCTCCGGCGTGTCGTAGGCCTGGTGATAGACGCTGGGGTTCCCCAGTCCGGCGAAATTGAGACCTTGTATGCCCTTTCCCCTGTAAACGGCGTAATCGGTGCTGTTGGGCATCCGCCGGTAAATCTCCTGCGACATGGAATTGGCCCAGGGGCGGGGAGCGGCATGGCGAAAGGCCTTGATCATCCAGCCGTTGTTCGCGCCCGTTTCGAACATGGCCGCCGGCCCGCCGCCGCCGCGCATTTCGATGCCCAGCACCACGGCCACGTCCGACATCCATGGGTGCTCTTCGGCAAAGGCGCGCGCACCCAGAAGCCCGATCTCCTCGGCATCGGAAATCAGCACGATGAGGTCGTTCTTCAGTTGCGGTCCGGTCCCCAGCGCACGGACCGCCTCGAGAATCGCGACGACGCCCGATCCGTCGTCCGCGGCGCCGACGGCGATGCCTGCGGAATCGTAGTGTGCTGTCGCCAGCACCGCGGTGCCGCCCGGATCCGTGCCCGCAATACGCACCAGAATGTTGCGCACGGTCGCGGCCGTGGTGAATCCGAACGCGGTTGCGGTTTGCACCTCGGGTTCATGACCAAGGTCGCGAAATTGCCGCAGCAAGTATTCGCGGACCCGGGTGTGCTCCGGGGAGCCGGTCGGGTGCGCGGCGCGCGCGATCTCATTGAGGTGAGCCATCGCCCGGCCCGACGAAAACACGGATTCCGGTGCGTCGGCGGGAACCGGCCCAGGCGTTGCCTGAGAAAAGCTGGAGAACCAGGCAACAAGAAGCAACAAGCTCAGTGCCAGGGGACCCCGGAATTTGCGCCAGATTGACGCCGCGGGATTTCCCTTGCTCATCTCCAGCCGCGCACGCGCGTCACTCATTCATGGCTCCTCTGAATCGACCCGTAATTCTTGGCCAGATCAACCGGTTTTTCAATATCGGCGGGAAAGTTGACGTCCAGGCCGCCATGCTGCTTGGTTCAGCGATAAACTCGGCCTGACTGCAATGGGGAGAAGACCATGCCGAGATTCCCGCTGATTCGTGCGCTTTGCGTTGCCGCGGCGATGGTATTGCTTGTCCCGACCGCTGCCACGGCCACGGCTTCGCAGCGCGTTTTGATCATCGGCGGGGCAGGGCATGCGGGATCGGCGGTCGCCAGGATGCTGATCGAGCGTGGCGATCACGTCACGGCGTTTGTGCGTTCCACCACCGATCGTTCCAAGCTGGAGGGCGTGCCGGTGGACTACGTGGTCGGCGACGCCATGGTGGCGGATGAAGTGGCCTCCGCGCTGGAAGGCCAGCAGTTCGACGTGATGTTCGAGACCGTGCAGGTCTGGCCCGGCACCGAGGCAAGCTACACCCAGATGTACGAGAACTTCGTCCCCTGGGCCAAGCGTATGGGGATAAAGCAATTCATCAGCATCGGCGGCGGTTGCGGAGAGAACCCCAGGGAAGACTGCCCGCTGAGCCCGCCGCTGTATGAGCTGTCGCAGGACATGAACCGGTCCGAACACATCCTCAGGGACTCCGGCGTGCCCTACACGATCATCCGCGTCGGCGTGCTGATTCCGTCGAACCCGTTTCATCCCGATGCCGACAAGCGCAGCGGCACGTCCTATATGACGACGGACCTGACGAAGTTCGGCGGCGTGCTGCGCGTCGATCTGAACGAGCAGATCGTTGCGTGCATCGGCGCGGAGCGCTGCCTCAACAAGACCTTCATCATCGACGATCCAACGATAAAACCGCAGATTGATCACTGGATCTGCAAACGGGCAAACGAAGGTCCCGTCGTTTCCGGAAACGTTCCCGCCTGCGGCCCCATGCCCCGCGTCACCGAAGCCCAGTTGAGAGGCAACCCATGACCCTACTGACCCGCCGAACCGCGCTCGCAACCGCCGGCGCCGCTGCAACTTCGTTTTTAGTTCCCGATCGCAGCGACGCTGCGTCACCGCCTCCGAAGCTGGAGTTTCCGACAACCGAATCCCATGTTCGTGCGTTCATCAAGATCCTGGCCAGCCTCGAAGACGACACCATCTTTCATTTGTACAAAGGCACGCTGGAAGCGGTGGTTCCCGGCAGCGCTCCGGTTCGGCTGGTCGACAGCACCACGATCATTCGACGTGAGGTCGAGGTTGTGCCGGAAGGCCATCGCATCAGCATCTGGGAAGCCACCGTCTATCACGGGCAGGGCGAAACCGAACCGCTCGAGTCGTTCGTCAATCCGCTCAACGGGCGCACGGTGCGGCCTTTTCATCAACGGGAAGGGCGCGGTCAGACGCTGTGGACGGAACAGGGACCTTCGTTCCTGCGCGCCGACGGTTCCCTGTTTTCCCGATACGGCCCCGACAATCCGTTCGCGATGGAGTGGTCGCAGGCCGGCGAACGGGTCTGGACCTCGCGGTATTCCGCCGGCGTTTACCTCAAGCATCCGCTCGATCCGGAGAACTGGCCGCTCGAATACTCCGGCCCGGACCTGCTGTACTCGGAAAAGACGACCAGCAACGGACTGGCGCGCGAACTCGCCGACCCGTCCATCGCCAGGGCGTCAGCAACCTATTCGCTCAATCAGTCCATGATCTGGTGGCCCTGGCTGCTCATGGGGCAACGGCCCGGCTTCCTCGTCTGGAACACCAACGGCATGAAGCTCCCGAACCGGGATGCGATTTCAGTCTCGGACCGGAAACTGGTCGAGGCGGTGCATCCCACAATCTTCGGTTCCGAGGCGCCGTGGGAAGGGCGGCTGAATCTGTGGACCGAATACCCGCAGAAGCGAACGCCCGAAAAAGTCTGAGCGCCCTGGCGACCTGAGCAAGACATTCGGGCCTTAGCGTGTGCGGGCGATTCAACATCATTACCGATCCCAGGGCGTGGATGGACGCGCTCGATGTCCTTTATTCGATCATTGGTGACGGGGGGTTCGAGCCGCGCTACAACATCGGTCCTTCCGAGCCGCCGCTTCCGGCCGGGTCGCAGCGCGCCTCGCCCCGGCGCATTACCCGCGTGCCGATCGTCCTGCAGCGGGGCGACGAGCTGGTGGGCGAGGATGCCATCTGGCCGCTCATACCGGTTTGGGCGCGGGGCGAAGTGCCGAAGTACAGCACCGCCAATGCGCGCTCGGAGGACATGGCGGACAAGAACGCGTACCGCAACGCCTGGAAGCGCGAGCAGCGCTGCCTGATCTACGCCACGGGGTTCTACGAATGGCAGGCGCGTCCCGGCGTACGGACCAAGCAGCCCTGGCATATCCGGCTGAAGGGGCAGGGCGGGTTCGCGTTCGGCGGACTCTGGGAGAGTTCACGCGCGAGCGACGGCACGGAGGTCCTGTCCTGCACGATCGTGACGTTGCCCGCCAACGAACTGATGCGCGGGATTCACAACGCCGGCCGAAACCGCCACCGCATGCCGCTGATACTTCCGCAGGAAGCGCAGAGAGCCTGGCTTGAGGCGCCTGCAAAGTCGGCCATGGACAGCGTCGTCGCCATACCCTCCGAAGCCCTGGAAGCGTGGCCCGTGTCCACCGCCGTCAACAACCCCAACTACAAAGACGCCCGCGTCCTGGAACCTATCCAGGCATGACGGTGCTGATAGTCGGTGGTGGAATCGGCGGTCTGGCGGCGGCCGTAGCATTGCGCCGCGCAAGCATCAATACCCGGGTTTTTGAACGGGCTGAAGAGATTCGCGAGGTGGGGGCCGGGGTAACGATATGGTCGAACGCCATCATGGCGCTCGAGAGCCTGGGGTTGGGCAAGCAGGTTCGATCACTGGGCTCGAAAATGCTCCGGATCAACGTCCTGTCCGCCAAAGGGATGCCGATGTCTTCAATCGACGTGGAGGCAATCTCGCGCGATTGCGGCGCGCCGTCACTCGCATTGCATCGGGCCGATTTGCAGCGAATGCTGCTTGACGCGCTGGATACGGACCAGGTGCATACCGCGAAGGAGTGTGTCGGTGTCACACAGGACCGGAATGGCGTATCGCTTCGATTTGCCGATGGCGCGGAGGTTGCGGGAGAGATTGCGATCGGCGCGGATGGCGTCCGTTCGGTAGTCCGATCGTCATTGTTCGGAAGCCGGAAACTTCGCTCTGCCCGGTACTACTGCTATCGGGGCATGGCCGCAACGCCCAAGGTGACGCAACACGAGGTTGTCTCGATGCTGCTTCCCGGAATTCAGCTCGGTGTGTTTCCCGAGGTCAGGCCGGGCGAGGCCTATTGGTTCCTGTGTCGGAACAAGCCGTCCGATACCACCTGGGCGGATGCTGAGTACGATCACATGGCGTTCCTTCGATCAGTCTCCAGGGAATTGCCCGCGGACCTCGGCGCAATGATCGTCGGAACCCGCCCGGAGGGGATTCTTGTCGACGAAGTTCTTGATCGTCCCCCGGACAAGCACTGGGGGCACGGCCGGGTCAGCCTGATCGGCGACGCTGCCCATCCGATGGCTCCGACCTTCGGCCAGGGCGCCTGCATGGCCATCGAGGACGCGGTCGTCCTCGCAGACAGCCTTCGGCGCGCGATAAAGCCGGATTCCGGATTGAGGGACTACGAGAACAGACGTCGCCCTCGAGCAGCGGCGATCACAAGGCTCTCGTGGCACTACGGAAACATTTTTCAATGGGAGCAACGTGCGCTGGTGATGTGGCGCACACTCTTCGCCGCGTCACCCTTCGGCCCCTGGAACCTGCGCAGAATCCTGCGCAAAGCCTTGCGCTTCCATCCACCCGAACTGGTCTGGCAAGAAAACGAGTACGCAGATTCGCGCTGAGCGTGCCGATCTGCGCCGGATGGAGAGAACTATGGAAACACCAGGTGATCGTGGTCAGCGCATCCGTTGGGATGAGGAATACGACGTTGTTATTGTCGGGTTTGGCGTTGCTGCCTGCTCTGCTGCGATCGAGGCGCTGGACGCAAAACCGGACGCAAGAGTTCTGATACTGGAGAAGGCGCCGGAGGAGCACGCCGGGGGCAACTCCCGTGCTTCAGGTCAGGGCCTGGTCATTCCCAAGGACAAGGAGGCCATGAAGCAGTATCAGCGCAATCTGAGCTATTCGAACCCGGTTCCGGAGGACTTGCTCGAATTCTGGGCCGGCGAACTGATGGAGCTCCACCCCTGGATCGAGGAACGCGCCCGGGAGGCCGAGCAGGAATACCTGGTTTCTGAGCCCATCTACGAATTCGCCGATCTGGGCGCCGAAGAGGCGGTCCGGAACCAGGCGACCATACTGCCCCGGCCGGGAGGCTTATGGGAGGCTTTCAGGAAGAACATCGACAGGCGGCCGGTCACGGTCTGGTACGAGAGTCCCGCGGTGGACCTGGTGCAGGATCGCGAGACTGGCGTGGTCTTCGGCGTGATCGTCGACCGGGGTGGCCGGCAGCTCGCCGTCAAGGCCCGCGGTGGCGTCGTCATGGCCTGCGGCGGGTATGAACACAACGAGGACATGAAGCGGAATTACGCGGGGTGGACGGACGTCCATACCTTCGGCAGTCCCTACAACACCGGCGACGGCATCCACATGCTGCAGCGTGCGGGCGCCGATCTTTGGCATTTGCGCAACCGCATGAATTCCGGCGGTTTTCATCTCGCTTTCAAGGTGCCGGAATACGAGACCGCGTTCATGCGCGCGTTCGACCACGTCAGCCACAGCTGGATCGAAGTGGCTGCCGACGACCGGCGCTTCGGCGACGAAACCTACCCGTTCAACCGGACGCACTACAAGTGGAAGCAGCACGGCCACTACGTCGACACCCTGCATGCCTGGGTAATGCCCGTACACATGATCTTCGACGAGAGCGTGCGCAGGAACAACTGCCTGGGCATGAACTGGATGACCTGGAATATGGCGGTCGAGCGCTACGAGTGGAGCGAAGACAACAGCAGGGAAGTGGAGAACGGCTGGATTACCCGGGCCGACACCATCGCGGATCTTGCTCTCAAGCTGGGTCGGGACCAGGACTGCTTGGTGAAAACGGTTGCCGACTACAACGCCGCCTGCGCCGACAAGACCGACCCTCTCTTCAACAGGGACCCTTCAACGCTTCAGGCCATCGCGACGCCTCCCTACTACGCGATCGAACTCAAGCCGGGTCTCGTATGCACGTCTGCCGGTGCGAAGCGCACGTCCGGGGGTGAAGTGCTGAACCGCGCCGGCGAACCTATCCCCGGACTGTATGAGGCCGGGCAACTGGGCTCAATGGTTTCCGACCTCTATCAGAACGGCACCTACCTGACGGAAGCCATGATCTCGGGCCGTTCCGCGGGCCTTAACGCCGTCCGGCGCGCCTGCGCCCAATAACAACACCGCTTTCCGAATTACGGACTCAGGCAGTCAGGAAGGCGACGCCGGTCCAGCAGATCGCGGCGAGGCCGGCGGCGATGGATGCCTGCGGGATCTGCGTCTTGACGTGGTCCATCAGGTCGCATCCCGTACAGACGGAACTGAGCACCGTGGTGTCCGAAATGGGCGAACACTGGTCGCCGTACACGCTGCCGTCCATGACCGCGGCGAAACAGAGCGTCATGAACAGTTCCGGGTGGGCGAGGCCCTGGCCGGTCGCCACCGCCCAGGCCAGCGGCATGGCCAGCGGGAACGCCACCGCATAGGTTCCCCAGCTCGTGCCGGTGGAGAACGCGATCACGATGGTCAGCAATTGCAGCAGCACGGGCAGTATGAAATAAGGAATGCTGGAGCCGAGTTGCTCGACGAGAAAGTGGCCGCCGCCGGTTTCCCGGCTGATGCCGCCGATGGTGATCGCCAGCAGCAGGATCACCGACCCGATCAGCACGCCCTTGATGCCGTCCTGAAATCCGGTCATCAGGTCCTTGAGCGACATGCCCTTGGCCAGCGCCATCCCCGCGGCCAGCAGGAGCGCGGCGCCGAACGCCCAGTGCACGTTGGGCGATCCGAAAGCGATGAACGTTCCCACCGCCAGCGCGATCAGCGTCCCCAGCGGCAGGAAGAACTCCAGGATGTGCGGCTTGTAGCCCTCCGGCACGTTGCTGCCCTGCAGCTCCTTTGCGGCCAGCGGCGCCGCATCCGGCGCGTCGAGCGCGCCGGTTTCGCGAGACCGCGTCATGGCTTCCTTGAGCTGCTTGCCCAGGAACAGGGGCTTTTCGACGCTGAGCAGAAACGTGCCCAGGACCGCGAAGATCGCGTAGAAACAGAACGGCACGCTCTGGAAGAAGAAGGCGATGCGGTCCGACTCGGTGGCCAGGAAGCTCACGCCGGAAACGAAGATGAAGGCCTGCACGTAACCCGGCCAGGCATTGAACGCGAGTTGCGAGGCGATGGGCGAAGCCGTGGAATCGACGATGTAGGCCAGCTCCTCGTGGCTGACGCGTTCCTGGTCCGCAATGGGCTTGACCGTGGTGCCCACCAGCACCGTGCTCACGGTGCCGCCCTGGAAGAAGACCACGCCCAGGAGCCAGGCCACCAGCTTGGCGGAGCGCGGCCCCCGCACGAACCGCGCCGTGACGAATTCGGCGAACGCCTGGGCCGCGCCGGTGCGCGACCATACGCCCATGAGCCCGCCGAGCAGCCACAGGTACAGCACCAGGATACTGGCTGAATTGGTGGTGGCGAACGACGGGATCAGCACTTCGCCGGTCAGATCGTACTTGCCCAGGATCAGCGCTCCGGAGACCACTCCGCCGAGCAGCGCGGTGATGGGCTCACGCGTTACCCAGCAAAGCAGGACCGCCACTATCGCCGGCAGCAGCGATATCCAGCCGAAGTGGAAAACGGCGGAGAGCCGGTAATAGACGGTTCGGATTTCGCCGTCGACCGATTCCTCCGCGGACACGTATTCCTCGCGTATCGGCGGCTCCACCCTGGAGCCCGTGACCCGCTCGGGGTTGAGTTGCGCCTGAGCCATCGGAACGGGACTGAAGGGAACGGACTCGCCCTGCACCTGGTAGTAGAGCTGCCCCGATTCGTCCGCTTGGGCGTCGAGCGCGACCCGCTCCACCATCCAGGTGGGCGGTACTGTCAGGCCCGCGATCCAGGACCCGATCAGGGCCAGTGCGAACAGCAGGAATTTTCGGTATCCGACAGGCATTTTCTCCCCCCGTGGCCAGCCGGCGAGCGGCAGAGCGAATACTAGCCGGAATCGCTGTCGAGTTGGGGGCCTAGCGGAGTCGGGCCTTCAGCGTCAATCCGAACGACCGGGGCGCATTCACCCAGGTGTGCCAGCTTCCGGGCTGAAACACGGAGTCGAACACCAGCGCGTTCGTCCGCTTGTCGGCCAGGTTTCTGCCCCAGAGGATCAACTCGTAGCGTCCGTCCGCGGTCCCGACTCCCAGGTTGGCGTTGTACAGGTTGAACGCGCCGCGCACCTTCTCCGGATCGAGATCGGAGCCGGTATTGACTTGGCCGACGTGCGACCAGTTCAGATTGGACCACCAGCGCCAGTTGGTCCCGGGTATCTCCCGATCGACGAACAGCGACGCGCTGCCCTGCCACAGCGGCGATTGCGTCAGCCGCCTGCCTTCAAGGTGGCCGTTGGCGGGGACCAGGTCGTCGCCGTAACGCGCGTCGGCGTAGGTGGCGCCTGCGGTAAGGAGCAGCCCGCCGCCGAGTGCGAGGGAGGACTCCAGTTCCACGCCCTTGCTTACCGCCTCCCGGACGTTGCCGACGGTAAAGCCGAGTCCGGTATAGGTATTGAGCTGAAAGCCCTCGAAGGTGGTGTGGAACAGGGCGCCGTTGACGGTCAGCCTGCCGTCAATCAACCGTGCTTTCATGCCCAGTTCCCAGGAGTCCGAGGTTTCCGGTCCGAACCGGCTCTGGTCGACGAAGTTGCCGTTCGCATCGCGGAATCCCACGGCCTCCTGGTTGAGATTGAAGCCCCCGGCCTTGTAGCCCCGGCTGAAACCGGCATAGCCGTTGACGTGGTCGCCGAACCGCCGGGACGCCTTCAGCGTGCCGGTGACCTTGCTCTCGTCCGCCCGGTTGTTGTAGCTCAGGTTGTCGCAGAGCGAAAAGAAGGTCGAAATGCTCCCGAACGCCGTGCAGAAGGGGTCGTTGACGAACTCCCCGAATGGGGCGCCGTTGACGATGGCGCCGGCGTCCTTCTCTTCGGTCGAATACCGCAGGCCCAGGGTCAGGTCCAGCGCCTCGCTCGCGTGCCAGGTATTGTGCGTGAACAGCGACCACCCTTCCGCCTCGGAGAAATACAGCGCGTCGAAGCCCTGACCGGGAACGCCCCTGCCTGCCGGGTCGCCGATGAACAGCGGAGCGATGGCCGGGTTGCCGAACAGCGCGCCCACATAGGCGCCGCCTTGATGGGACAGGACGATCTGCTCGGTGGACTCCATGTCCTCCGTGTAGATATAGGCGCCGGCCAGCCAGGAAAACGCGTCCGTTTCCCCGAATAGCTGAAACTCCTGGGACCAGTTCTCGAACTCTTCTTCAGTGTCCTGGGGATGCAGGATGTCGGCGTTCGTGAAGTCGATGTCTTGGCCTCGCGAGATTTGAAAATCCAGGTAGGCCGTGATCGACCGGAAGGTCATGCCGGCTGTGGGCTCCCATGACACGTCCAGCGACAGCCCGCGGTTCGTTACGTCCTCGAAGGGCGGGTAGTTCACGCCCACGCGGGCGTCCCCCTCAGGTTCGAGTGGAGTGATGTCTCCGCCGAGAGCGGCGATGATCGCGCTGGTGGGGCCCGGGATCCAGAATGACGCCGGACAGCACGACTCGTCCTTGCGGGTGTAGTCGCCGATGACGCGTATCTCCAGTGTGTCGTTCGGTGTCCACAGGAGTTGGCCCCTGACGTAGCGGCGGTTGCGATGGTCGTAGGTATCGTCGGAATCGATGTCGCGATAACCGCCGTCGCGTTCGCGGTAGGCAAGGCTCAGGCGTCCTGCCAGGACCTCGTCCGCCAGTACGGCGTTGCCGACGAAGGCCGCCTCCCGGGAATTCAGGTTGCCGAGCCCCAGCGTTACGTCGGCGCTGTTCTCGAATGCCGGCTTGCGCGTGATGATGTTCACGGCGCCGGCGATCGTGTTCTTGCCGAACAGCGTGCCCTGCGGTCCGCGCAGGACCTCCACGCGGTCGATGTCCACGAGGTCGTCGAAGGCGAGCCCCGCGCGCGAGCGATAGATGCCGTCGATGAACGTGCCTACCGCGGCCTCCAGGCCCGGGTTGTTCCCCGTCGTGCCCACGCCGCGAATGCGCAGCGTGCCCCCGTTGGACGTGCTGTTCGAGTTGTAGACCGCGATCGAAGGCGACACCTCCTGCAGCCCGTACAGGTCCGTCACGCCCCTGCCTGCGAGCTCTTCTCCGGTGTACGCCGATACGGCGATGGGAACGTCCTGAATCGACGCCTCGCGCTTGGTCGCCGTAACGAGAATCTCTTCCAGGACGGGTTGATCCGCGTCCTGTCCGATCACGGCTGGCGGCAACGCCAGCACAACCAGGCCGGCTGCGACGAAGAACCGGTTTGTCGTCAACTTACCCCCCACAGCCTGGCGCCAGGAGGCCTTCCCGGCGCCGATCAAGCACGCTGCCGAGTATACGACGCCCAGCTAGAAGAGAATGCGCAGCCCCGCTTCGACCGTGCGTCCCGGCTGCGGCGCCAGGTCCGGTCGCGGTCAACGAAGGATACAATATAACGTATCGTTCATGGCAAAATGCTTCCCATGAATCCGTTTGACATCAAGAGGGTCCGGTGGGACCCGTCAGCGCGCCTGGATCTGTGCGCGGTTGGGCTCTCGACGCTGTGCGTGCTCCACTGTATCGCCCTGCCTGTGCTCGCAGCGCTGATGCCGCTGGCCGCCCAGGCTGCGGAGAGCGAGCTTGTGCATCGGCTACTGGTCGTCGCCGCCGTTCCCGTGAGCCTCCGGGTGATCTGGAAGTCACTGCAGGTGCACGGCAACAGGCTGTTCGTGGGTGCGGCATCGGTCGGCCTCGGGTTGCTGCTGCTGGCCGCGTTCATGGAGGCGGTGTCGTCGTACGAGGAACCGATCACCATCGTTGGCGGATCGCTCCTGGGTTTGGCGCATCTTTGGAACTGTGTGCGACAATGCGGAAATGGCTAGACAGTTGGCGAGAACGGCGCCGCTTGCGGCGAAATGGCGAAAGCTTGCCGAAGGGCGCTGCGCGGAGAAGGGCGAGCGGCTGACCCCGGCCCGATTGGCCGTTTATGCGGAAATGCTGGCCCGGCGCCGGGCGGTTTCAGCCTATGAACTCATCGGGCTGCTGGAGAAGCGGCAGGAACGCAAGATCGCACCGCTGACCGTCTATCGGCACCTGGACTTCCTGATCCGGACCGGCCTCGTCCACCGGCTGCAATCCACCCAGACCTACCTGCCATGCGATCACCCCGACCAGGCCCACGAGAGCCAGTTTCTGCTCTGTTCCTCGTGCGGTAATGTGGACGAGGTGGAATCGACGGGACTGGAGGCGTTGCTGTCCCGGATCGCGGACGAGCGCGGATTCCGGCCGGACAACGCTGTGGTTGAGGTGAAGGGATTGTGCGGCGCCTGCGCCGTCGAAGAGCAGGACTGAGCGGACTTTACATCTAATCCCCAATATTGGGGATATTCCTCGTCGCGCAGCCGAACTACTATCCCATATCGGGGTAGATATGGATTGCTCGCACGGTGCACTTCAGGTTCGGGCGTCGACACACTAAGGCGCTCCCATGAGCGATTCTTTGGCCGGACTGGTCGGGGGCCTTGGACTCTTCATCGCCGGGATGTGGCTCCTCACGGCGAATCTGAAGACCCTGGCGGACTACCGTCTGCGCCGGGCGGTCAACCGGTGGACGGGCAACCGGTATTCCGCGCTTCTGTGTGGGTGCGTCGCGGGAGGCGTCACTCAGAACATGACCGCGCTCACCTTCATCACGGTGGGGGTGCTTCGGGCCGGAATGATCTCCACGGCGGGCGCGCTCGCGGTGATCCTGGGCGGCTGCATCGGCTCCTCGCTGCTGGTGCTGATAGTGACCCTGGACGTAAAGGTGCTGGCTCTCGTCCTCGTCGGCATCTTCGGCATTGCCGCGGCGAGCGAGACGTTGACGAAGCACCGGACGCTGGCAGCGTCGTTGTTCGGCGGCAGCCTGCTGCTGTTCGGGCTGACTTTGCTCCAGGACTACGCCGCGCCTATCGCGGCGCAGGCCTGGTTCCAGGCGATACTGGAGTACACCGGGCGCTCGATGGAGCTGGCGTTCGTGGTCGCTGCGATGCTGACGTTCGTAATCCAGTCGCCCAATGCGATCTGCATCCTCGGCATCGGCCTTCTGGGTGCCGGAGCGCTGACGGTCGAGCAGACCCTCATGGTCTTCTACGGGGCAGGTATCGGCTCGGGCGCCCTGCTTTATCTGCTGTCCAGCGGTATTTCAGGGCGTGCCCGGCGGATCGCGATGTACATGGTCCTCTACGACATCCTGACCAGCGCCGTGCTCGTGCCTCTGCTCTACGTGGAACTCCACTTGGGGGTGCCCCTGGCGATGGCGCTGCTCGAGCGTCTGCCCTTCGCAGAGGAGATCAATCTGGCGATCTTCTACATCCTGATCAGCCTGCTCGCGCTACCGCTGCTGCTCGGTTCCATCGACCTGTGTGCTGCGGCACTGAAGCGCCGGTGGCCCAGTTCCCTGTCCGATGCCCTTGCCCGGCCACGCTTTATCCAGGACACCGGTGCGGGCGAGGACCCACTCGCGCGGGTGCGCCGGGAGCACGCGCGGGTCGTGCAGAACTTCGCGGTCTATTTCGACGCCGTGCGCGAAGGCCGGCTTGTGGCGCCCCTCCGAGAGGCGTCATGCAGCCTTATTGACGACATCGGGGGGTTTCTTGAAGCCTTGCCTCTGCGGCGGAACGCCCACGAGGTCGAGGCCCGCAACGCCCTGCGCAACCAGCACCGGCTGTTGTTGGCGCTGGAAGCCGCGCTCGGGGATCTGTGCACGCTGCTCGGCGCACGCGCTCCGGCTCCGCAATTGCGCTCGCTGCATGCCGGCGTCCTGGAAGGCGTCGACGCGTTGCTGTACGCAGTGATCCGCGCACTCGACAAGGGAAAGGGGGATGCCGCAGGCTGGCGGCTGGTGGCCCGCGCCGGCGAGGACCACGCGCAAAGGGTACGCAGGATCCGCGCCCGGTATCTCGATGCCGACCCCCCGCTTTCGCAGCCCGCGGTAGGCGAAATGCTGCGGCTGAGTGAAGCGGCCGAGGAGGCGTTGCGCGTGCTGTTCGAACTTGAGCCGGCGTTCGCCAGGAAGCCCGGCTAATGCCGGCGGAACAGTAGCCAGATAGCAACCACCACAAGCGCATTTACGGCGCCCATCAGGACAAAGGGGCTGCCGGCCCCGTAGGCATCGAACAACAGGCCGCCGACAAAGGTGAGGGTCACGATGCCGGCCGAACCGGCAACGCCATAGGTGCCGAAAACCGTGCCCTTGTTGCCCTCGGGCGCCACCTGGCCGATCAGAACGCCGGCGCTTACGATGGCGCTGGCCTGGCCAATCCCAACCAGGAAAGCCGCGACCCACATCATCGGTCCCAGCGGATCGTCGACCAGCGCCACACTGACGTAACCCACGCTTGCGATTGCAAACGAGATTCCGATCCCGACCAGGCGCGGAACCCGATCGAGCATCGTTCCCACGACGACCGGCCAGAACAGACCGCAGCCTGCAACGAAAGCGAAAATCATGCCCGCCCGCGCGACGGCTTCGGCCGGCGACATGCCGGCGGCGATGCCGGCCTGCGTAACCCAGAGGGACAAAAACGTTGTAACGATCACCAGGTCGCCCTTCGAAGCGAAGGCTGTCAGATAACTCAGGCCCAGCAGGGGCTCTCGTTTCACCAGGGTCACGCCCTTCACCGTCTGACGGAACAGGTTCGGCGTCGAACCCGTCGCTCCCCGATGGGGGGCCTGCAGGCCGAAATGAAGGACGATCCCCAGCAGGAGAGCCGCGATCGAGCAGACCCAGAAACTGGCGCGCAGCGCATTGACATCGCTCAGCCCCGCCTGCCCAAAGAATGCCGGAAGCTTCGAGAAGACCGCAATCATTACGACCACGCCCAGAGCGTTGATGATCGCCACGACTCCTATCCAGCGGCCGCGGCACTTGTCGGTGATGTATTCGCCCTGGCAAGTGGACATCATCACGGTGCAAGCCGTGGCCCCGATCGCATAGATGATGCGAAGTCCGACCAACTGCGCTTCGCTTGAAGCCAGCGGGTAAGCCGCAAACCCCACTGCAAGCAGGACCATCGCGCCGACATAGATCGGACGACGGCCGGCGCGGTCGGACCAGGCGCCTATGAGGCCGCAGATTGCGATCTGCGTGATTTCCTGCAGCGACACGAGCAGGCCGGCCAGTGAGCCTTGTTCTTCTTCCGGAATTCCCAACAGGGCAAAGACGTACGGATTCATGAAGTTCAGAAACGTCACAAAGCCGATCGTCCAGAAGCCGGCAAACAGGATGGTCAGCGCATTTCGCCTGCTGACGTCCTTCTCCAGGACCAGAGGACCAAGGCGCGCGTAACCGGCTTCGCTGGTCGTCACCTAGAGTGCTCCGCGGATGTCACCAGGCCTGAAGTTCGCGATCCCGATAAAATCCGCCGCTCGGCCCGTCTTCGCCCAGCGTCGCGGCCCAGACGACTCCCTCGGCTCCTTCGGGAACGGGACGGCCTCCGCGGGCCGCCAGGCGTGGAGAAGTCGCGGTAAACCCAGGACAGACCGCGTTGATCTTGATGCTTGTCTCTCGAAGTTCCGTGGCGAGTTTTACCGTCAGTGCGTTCAGCGCCGCCTTGGCAATGCCGTACGACGGGTCCACGGGTATCTTGCTGTTCAGCCCCCACACCGGATCGCCGTGCAATCCCGCGCTGCTGGACACGTTGACGATGCGGCCTGCATTACTCTTGCGAAGCAGGGGAAGGGTCGCCTGGATCAGCCGCCAGGTTCCGAACAGCGTGACGTCAACGACGCGCTGCGCGGACTCCAGATCGACGGCCGAAACGGGAGGTGCATCGGGTGTGGAGCCGGTCGCATTATTGACAAGAATGTCCAGCCGGCCATGGCGCTCCTCGATAAGACGGGCAATGGCCCGGACACTTTCATCGCTTGATATGTCGAGCTGATGATCGTGAACGTCCAGGCCCCGGCCCCGAAGCTCTTCGGCCAATGCTCGTGCCCTGGACGGATCCCGCGCCGTCAGGAAGACTGTTATGCCTTGCTCGGCAAGTTGCCTGCAGACTTCCAGGCCCAACCCCCGGGAACGGCTGCAGCCGGTTACGAGCGCCACGCGGGGTGCATTGCTCATGCTGACTTCCTCGCATCGCCGCGGCACGGGATCCGGCAATTACGGCAGTCGGACTCGCAAATGCTCTCGATCAGCCGTCGAAACGCCGGCCGGACCTTGTCTTCCCTGTCGGCGAAGACGCTCTTGTACGTCGCCGGGTGGGTGCAGGCTTCGATATATGTGTTCATCTTCCAGCCTTCGGCCGTGCGGTTGAGAACCGCGACTCCCGGATCCGTCCCGCTGGCCGCCGGACCGGTCCGCGCCTTGATGTCCCATTCGGCATCGAAGAATACGACCGCCACGTTGTCCCCGGCCATCTTGGGGCGAATGTTCCTGAAGCCGTACCAGAGGGCAACGATCAACTCCCGCTTTCGCTCGGGCGACCAGTATCCTTTCAGTTCTTCCCATGTCGTGAAAACGTCCGGCTTTTCCATCGCCCGGTAATAGGGAGGCTGATCCGTATCCCACATTTCAATGAGCGATGAAAAGTCATCCTGATCGTTCCACCGCCCTTCATATTCCGCAAAGAACGCTTCCATTTCCTGCTGCAGGTCGCCGACAGGCATGTTCTCCCCCTGTGGCCAGCCGGCACCTAGTGTAGCTGGCCTTGCAGCGTCTCCCGGGCCCCAAGTCACAGCAGGCGGCAACGCACACAAGATTAGGCCGGCTTTGATGCAATGCCGCTTTGTCATCGAGTTACACCCCACAGCCTCGTGTGATATTTTTGCCTCAGTTCAGTTGCAACAGTTTCGAGTGCACGACCAAGACGTGACAACGCAAAGACCCCATTGGCAGCGTGGGAGAAGTACCGCCAGCCTGATTCTCGTGGCACTAGTGGCGGGAGTGTTGATGTGGATGGACTGGGCGATAAAAAAACCGCACAGCAACAACGCCTTTGCTCTCTTGCCGCAAGCCTTAGCGCAAGAGGAGGCCCAGCAGCTTGACCTGTATTACGACCTCAACTGCGGAATGTTCATAGGGTCGATTACCGATGTCCGCGAAGTATTTCTGACCACCGCTATCGCCTACCGGGGCAATAGAGGTACCGGCGAAATGAGCATGTACGGAAACAAACAAGATCCTTCCTGCATAAACCTCTATGCCCTGCGTGCGGATGTGGAAGATACCGTAGGGCTTCTCGAAAGACTGAGAAAAGCAGAGGACGACTTGGACACTGCCGGCGTATTTGGTGGCGCTTCCAGTTTGGTCAAAGATGCAGCGGCTAACATGATGAAACATCCTGCTTGCGCCAAGATCGCGCTGCGGGGAGCCGAGATTCAAGCAGAAATCAATGCTCCCTTCCCGCTGTCTCTCATGAATGGATCAAAGGCGAAACTTGAGGAAGAGTTGGCGGACCTTCAACGGCAATATCAGGTCTGTTCGGTTACAAGGGCAGCCTTATGCAGGTTTTTCCTTGAATTCGGGTCGACCAGTTCTGGATGAAGATCAGGCCCGGAGCATGAAAAAAATACCTGTATGTTTGCTTTCTTTACTTGCTGCGGGGTGCATGTCATGGCCTGATGTGCAATTTCTCAATCAGTCAGGACACGATTTGGAAATAAGTTCAGGGGATTTGTCTTTTCGTCTGAATTCAAAGGAAACCAGCAATGATTTCAAATTGTATGAATTTCTGAAATACCCCCTCCAGATACAGAGTGCAAAATGTGAGGCTCACTACAGCGCAGATGTTCCTACTCCGCAAACGGACTTTGAAAACGCTAGTGAAGCTGGGAAAGATTGGCTATTGAACTACAAGAGATACTCTACAAGATTGACTATTTCACCAACCTTTGAGTTAAGGCTTGAAATAACGCATAAGAAGAATTCTTCTGTTCATGATGTTAAAGCTTTCGGTTTTCCCGCCAGGCCCGAAAAACTGGACTGCACGAGTGATAGTTGAATGTGGTGTTTGAGATGACCGTGACGGAACGGCAATTTGGACGTTAGATGTCCACGGTCATGGCGTTGTAGTCGAACTCGGCTTCCATGCCGGTGGCGGGCGGCTTGGCCCGGTCCGACGGGTCCGCGCTCATGTAGACGCTGCCGCGCTTGAGCGATTGCACGTGGAACTTCGTGGTCCGGGCAAGGCGGGCCCGCTCGTAGCGCGCGAAGGCCGCCTGCCAGTCGCCTTCCTCCGCTTCGAAGCAGCGGGCGAGGATTGCGCCGTCTTCGAAGGCCATGCCCGCGCCCATGCCGTAGAAGGGCGTCATGGGATGCGCGGCATCGCCCAGCAGGGTAACGCGTCCGGCGATCCAGCCGTCGAGCGGCTGGCGGCTTGAGAGCGCCCAGCGCAGACACTTTCCGCCGGGCGACGCCTTGATGATGCGCACGACGTCTTCATGCCAGTCCTCGAACTCTTCGAGGACCTCGTCGATGTCCGTTTGCGCGTACCAGTTCTCCTCGCCGATGTCGTCGGGCCGATAAGCATTGGCCACCCAGTTGATCTGAGTGCCCCGGCGCAGGGGATAGCGGGAGAACATGCTGCCTTCGGCCGGATAGGAGGCAAAGTGGGGTACGTGGCTGACTCCGGGCACGTCGGAGGCATCGACCACGCCTCGCCATGCCATGTAGCCGGTGTATCGGGGTGGTTCGGTGGGAAACAGCTTGTCGCGCACGACGGACTTGAGGCCGTCGCAGGCGATGACGATGTCGCGCCTGTCCGTGGCGCCGTTGGCGAAGCGCAGGGTCACGCCGCTGTCGTCCTGCCCGATGTCGGTGAGCGCGTGTCCGAGCCGAAGGGCGTCGCCCTCCTTGTTGAACGCGTCTTCCAGGACCTTGTGCAGGTCTGCCCGGTGCATGTGCCGGGTCAGTGCGCCGCGGGTCTTGATCGCCTCCTCGATACTCCGTTCCGAAAACCATATCGGCTCGCCGGTCTTGTAGTGAAGCGCGCCGAAGGTCGTGGAGCCGTCGGCGTAGGATGCCGCTGCGTCTTCCAGGCCGAGGCCGGCGAGGACCACGCTGATGTTGGGCGCCACGGTGATGCCGGCGCCAATTTCCCCCAGTTCCGGCGCCTGTTCATAGACAGTGACCTTGAAACCGCGCTGCTGAAGCGCCACGGCGGCGGTCATGCCGCCCAGGCCGGCGCCCACGATTCCGATGTCCGGACCCTTCATGACGGGTCCTTTCCGTAGCCGAGATCGCGGAGGAGGATATTGGGAATCACGCCATCGTCCCAGTCCGGCGAGGTCATGCCGGTCCGCACGATCACGAGATCGGCGGACGGAATGACATAGACACGCTGCCCGCCGCCGCCATCGAAGAACACGACGTCATCCGCCAGAAACGGCTCTGCCTGCTTTACGCCGAACGGCGTGTTCCGGTTGTAGAACCGTTCGGTCATGTGCGGCGAGCCGATCCATGCCTGCAGGCCGTACTTGGGATTGTTGGGCGACGGCGAGAACATGGCGGTGAGCCACTCGGCGGGAATGACCTGCCGCCCGTCAACGACGCCCTCGTTCCTGATCGCCAGACCGATTCGCAGCCAATCTCGCGGGCGGGCCTGGAAGAAAGCGTAGGCCTTGGGCATGCCGCCTTCGCGGTCCATCCATAGCGTGGCCGGTTTGGCGCCCAATGGCCGCCAGAGTTTTTCCGAAACGTAATCGGCATAGGCGCGGCCCGTCGCCCGCTCGAGTATCAGCAGGAGCAACTGGGTGTTGGCGCTGTTGTAGTTGAATTCGCTTCCCGGCTCCGCCGTGAGTTCGAAACGGAGAATGGCGTTCTCCATGCTGGGGCCGACAAAAAGCCGAAGTGCTTTGTTAAAAGGATTTTGTAAAAGACTGTAATCGAATTGGAAGTGTTCCAGTCCGCTGGCCATCTGCAGCACGTGGCGAATGGTCAGGCGTTCCTTGTCCGTGCCCTCCCACTCGGGAATATAGGCGGTCACGGGATCGTCAATGGACCCGATGGACCCGTCTTCTACCGCGAAGCCGAACGTCAGGCCCAGCACCGATTTCGCCATGGACAGGGTTTCGGTTACATCATCGGGGCCGAACTCCCGCCAGTACGTTTCGAACTGAATCGCACCGCCGTGATGGACGATGAGCGAAAACGAGTCCACCTGCTCCGCGTAGTCCACGAGTTCGGCAATCGCACCCGGGGACAGAATCCGATCGGCCGGGGCGACGACGGCAAATTCTTTGCGGAAGTCGCCCTCGACCGTGGCCGTCGGACTGATCCAGCCGGGAATAGTGACGGACGTTTGATCACGGATGGTCGCGAAGCGGTACCAGAAGGTCCAGTCGGCAGCGATCGCAGCCACGATCAGGACGACGAGGGCGGCGATGACCCGCCGGGTCATGGGGTTGTGTCGCTCATGGCGCGCTTTATACCGCTGATGACGGTGTTGGGCAGAAAGGCATTGTCCCACTCCGGCTGGTCGGGCAGCGGCCGGAAGCCGGTGCGGACAATGACCAGCTGCTCGGACGGCACGATCACGATCGACCGGCCTTCGGAACCGTCGAACAGGAACAGGTCGTCGGCCAGGAACGGCTCCGAGTGGTAGACGCCCGGCTTGGGCACGTCGTTGAGCCACGAGTCCGGACGGTGAAAGAGCCGGCGCTCCGCGTGGGGGCTGCCGAGCCAGACCATCAGGCCGAAGTGCTCGTTATTGGGCGAAGGCGTCAGCATTTCCGTCATCCAGTAGTCGGGGAGCAGCTGTCTGCCGCTCCAGGAGCCGCCGTTCATGACGAACAGGCCGAAACGCAGCCATGTTTCCGGCGGCAGCATCAGGCAGCAGCCACCGTGGGGCATTCCGCCTTCCCGGTTGACCCAGATGAAGCCGCCGAGCGCACCCAGCGGTTTGAGCAGCGCTTCGGAGAAATATTCCGCATAGCGCTTGCCGGTGGCGCCCTCAATGATGTGGGGCATGATGTCGGCGGTCATGTCGCTGTAGTCGTATTCCGATCCCGGCGTGAACGACATCGGAACCTCTTCGAGCAGGACCTCGTCCCAGTACGGGCTGAGATAGCGCCGCGCGCTGAGCCCGGTGATGGGCTCGTCGCGGATGCCGAACCAGCGCAGTCCGCTCGACATCTGCAGCACGTTGCGGATGGTCATGGGTTCCTTGTCCGTGCCCCGCCAGCGCGGAATGTACCGGGCGACGGAATCGTCCAGCGAATCGATGTGGCCATCGGCAATGGCGCGGGCGATGAGCAGGCCGCCGGCCATCTTGTGCATGCTGCGGGAATTGACCACGTCGGACGGTCCGACCCCCATCCAGTAATCGGCCGATTGCAGCGCGCCGCGATGCCAGACGAGCAGACTCTCCGAACGGTTGCGCCTGGCGTAGGCGCGGGCCTCGTCCAGCGCGTCATCCGGGATCGTGCGCTCCTCCGGCGGAACGACCTCGAAGAAACCGTCGTGCGCGCCGGCAATCGCTTCCGTCGGCTCATACCACCTGTAGCCACCGGGCCCGCTGGTCTGCCCCTGCGTATTGAAGCGCCGAACAAGAACCTCTTCCGTGGTTTCAGCGCCCGTTACGGCTGATTGAGCGCCCACCGGGGCGATATGAGCGCCCATCAAAGCGACGCAGACCAGCGCAGCGGCGGCTTTTCCGACCGTCATGAACGCGGATATTCGCATGTGGCGAATTTATATCAGCGATTGATACCATTGGTGAGACGCACTTCGGAAAGAGGAGACAGGTCCGGTGTTCACGAATGTCTGGTACGTCGCTGCACGAAGCGAAGATCTTCAGGACAAACCGCTGAAGGTGCGCATGCTGGGCTGCGACTTTGTGCTCTACCGCGAGCCGGGCGGCAAGGCGGTCTGTCTCAGCAATGTTTGTCCTCATCGGGGCGGGAGCCTGGCGCACGGCAAGTGCAAGGACGACGGATCCATTGCCTGCCCCTATCACGCCTGGTCCTTCAACGGCGAGGGCAAGTGCACGCAGATCGCCTCGCGCCGGGGTGAGGATCCGCAGGATGTGGCCCCGGGCGTCAAGATCGACGCTTATCCCACGGAAGAACGGTACGGCTTCATCTGGGCGTTTCTCGGCGACGAACCCGAAAACGCGGCGCCGATTATCGACATGCCCGAATACGACGACGACGGTTTCCGTTCCACGACCACGCACAGCGAGGTTTAGGAAACCAACTATCACTGGGCGAAATTTTCGAATCTCGATCTTGTTCATTTGCCCATCGTTCATGGCATCAAGTTCCAGAATCAGGACAATCCCGATTCGCCGCCGCCGTTTGAACTGACGGAACATGACGACGGTTTCGACCTTGTGTATTACCCGTCGACGTCACGACCGCGCAAGGGCGGGGAATGGGACAAAATCCGCGGCGGCGACGAAGCGAAGAAAGTCGAGTCGCGCATGAAATTCCGCGTCGCGGGGATCAGCCTTTACGGCAAGGTTGAAATCGGCGGCGTCGGCAGCGGCATGCACAACGTGTTTTACGAGTTTTCGACGCCGATCGACGAGCAGACGACGGCCATGCACTACATTTTCTTCCGTAACTTCATGCTGCAGCCCGAGCTCGACGAGGAGCACCTGAAGCGCAATCTGATGCAGGCGCGCCAGGACAAGGCGATCGCCGAAGCGCAGCAACCTCGCATTGCGCCGGTGGGCCCTGATCCCAACGGCTTATACACCTATGACGAGGACTCCGAAATTCGGCTCTACTGGAACCTGATGGCCCGGATGCGGGAACGCGGCTGGCAAATAGACCGCAAGGCCTGGGCCGAGGCCCTGGCTGCCGGCCACTATCGGGCGATCCCCTCGCCCGTGCGCAAAAAGGATCCCAAGGGCTGGGTCCACGGTGAAGTGCCGCGCTACGCGAAGGGCACGACCTTCGCCGCCGCCGCGTAACCGCCCGGCCCGGATAACCGCATCAGCCTCCCAGAGCCTCGAAATAGGTCAGCGCGGGCATGTTGCGGCGCTGATGGACGATCCGCAGGATCACCGGCGCATTGTCGGCTGCAGAGATCCGCGCGAAGAAAATAACGTGCTTTTCGTAGGCGATCGACCGCAGACCCGCCGCGAACAGGCTCCGGTCGCGTCCACCGTCGGGATTCGCCATGATGTCTTCAAAAGCGCGCACCAGGCCCCGATAGTATTTCAGCCATTGGTCGCGCCCCCAGGTGTCCAATGTGTAGCGGCGGATATCGTCCAGATCCCGCCTGGCCAGGCGGGACAGTCGGATCGTCATGGCGTCGGGGCAATCGTTCGGTAAGCGTCCGGTTCGTAGGCTTGGGGGTCGAAGTCATCGAAATGGCCTGCCTCCGCGTCACGCACGGCGCGCGCCATGTCCGACTTCATTGCATAGAACTGCCGTGCGCCCTCTTGCTGCATAAGGAGCCGGATTCCGGCCCGTACGACTTCGCTCACGTTGGCGTAGGCTCCAGACTTTATCCGTCCCCTGACATACGCTTCCATTGGTTCGGTAAGGTGTACGTTTGGCATTCATCGGCCCTCCGTATGCTCGATAATATCAGATACGGACAGTAATGAGTCGCTAGGCGGTCCGCCTGAGCGGTGTTAGGGGGGTGTGCCGGCGCCGTATTCGTTGGTGGGGTCGCGGTAGATCGTGTGATAGTGCGGCCCGTCTACGGCGATGCCGTCTTCGGTCGAGAACTCGATGATCAGTGTGGGGCCCTGGATGCGGTAATAGACGTGCCCGTCGTCGCCGGCTTCGTGGGGGCCATTCCATGCGAAATGCAGGTCGTCGAGGCCCGCCTCCAGGGCCGCCATGCGCGCATCCGCGTTTTCGCGCGGCTGCAGCAGAACCCAGTGGCCTATGGTCTCCAGCAGCAGCGCGCGCGCCGTGTCGGGCCAGCCCGCGACGGAGCTGCCGAGGACTTCGGGAATGAAACCGTCCTGTCCCGCCCCGGCCTCCACGCTGCGCGGCCGCGGGGTGATTGACGCCTCCGTCCGAAACGCCTCGGGCAGGGCCTGCATGACGGCGTGCCCGGCGGCGAGTTCGTCCGCAAACGGAGTCGAGCGGGCGCCGGCGTATTCGAAGTCGGCGGGTTCGACGCCCACGAAAGTGGGCGACAGCCCGGTCGCGCGTCCATCCGCGAAGCTCCCGTTAATCGCCAGATGGTGCCCGCCGAACTGCCAGCCCCAGTGGCCGGCGTCTGTCGGTTGGCCGAAGAAGGCGAGCCAGTAGTTGTCGTCCGACCATCCGGCGCGCGCTGCCCTGGGGAACGCCTTCAGAATGGCGTCGGCGCCGACTATCTGGGTGACCGTCTCGTAACCATGCGGTCCCAGCGCCGCGGCGAGAAAATCGAACGCGCGTTCGAGCTGGACGGGCGTCAGGTCGCCCAGGCGCAGCCCGTTCCGCTCGAAACGCGTTGCTCCGGAGGGCAGGTTAGACCAGTTGCGCCGCAGCGGGCTGTCAATGGGCAACACCAATGCATCCGCCTGCTCGGCGCTCAACTCCGTCAGCAACGCGTTCGCCGCCTCCAGCGCGGCGCGGGCGCCGGGCTGTCCGTACGTTTCGGCGAATGGCGGTGCGGGCGAAATTTGCGTCCGTCCGGCCTGCGCTTCGGCGCTCTGTAACTGCGGTTCGTGGGCGTCCAGACCGCCTGCGCCCGGCCAGACCGCCGCAAGGACCGCCAGCAGCAACACAATCTTCCGGTTACGCATGGATCAACTATACGCGGAGTTGAAGTTGCTCAGGAGGTTGCTTGCGCAGACATTGACTGACTTGGACAATGTCCCTATATTGTGGGGACATTCATGAGGGCAGGACGTGCTGAATTTCATTGATCCCGACGTGTCTTCCGGCGAGAAGGCCACCGATAGCATCGAGATGCGGATCAAGCCCAGTGTCAAGAGCGGGATCGTCAGGGCCGCTGAATTGATGGGGGTGCCGCTGACTGCATTTGTGCGTGCTTCGGCGATGCGGGAAGCCGAACGGGTCCTGCGCGATCATCAAACCACGGTTCTCTCGGCGCGCGATCAGCGCGCCTTGCTGGCGGCTCTCGACAATCCTCCGCCACCGACCAAGGCCGCGCTGGAAGCTGCGGCTCAATACAGGGCACGGATAGCCAATGCCGGTTGACGCAGAAAACCTACCGCACGTCTACATAGAACCATTCGACCCGGGACGCCACGAGCGGGCGGAATTTTCCTGCGGCGTGGCGCGGCTGGACAACTTTCTTCGCCTGAGCGCCAGAGAACAGCAGAAAGACGATTTCACTCGCGTATTCGTTGCAGTAGCCGAAGGATCCGATCGGATCCTGGGGTACTACGCTTTGAACACGCATGCCGTCGGGATTGACGAACTGGGGCGAAATCGTCCGCGGCGCGCTCCGGACCGCGCCAGCCTTCCGGCCGTGTATCTCTCGATGATTGCCGTTGACAGGAGTCAGCAGGGCAGGGGGCTCGGGACCGACCTGTTAATCGATGCCTTGCTCCGCGCTTACCGAGTATCGAGGGAAGTGGGACTCAAGCTGGTGATTCTGGATGTGATCGACGACGGAGGAAACGCAGCGTTCCAGCGCCGCAAGGAGTTCTATCGACGCATGGGCTTCGAGAGTTTCAGCGATCATCCGCAGCGCATGTTCATAACCATCGGCACGATCGGACGGATATTTCCCGAGTTCACTCGTTAACCACGGCCGCGATAT
>WTGP01000001.1 GCA_011523505.1 Gammaproteobacteria bacterium | reverse complement strand
TGGGTTTAGAACGTCGTGAGACAGTTCGGTCCCTATCTGCCGTGGGCGTTTGAGACTTGAGAGGAGCTGCTCCTAGTACGAGAGGACCGGAGTGGACGTACCTCTGGTGTTCCGGTTGTCACGCCAGTGGCATTGCCGGGTAGCTATGTACGGAAGGGATAACCGCTGAAAGCATCTAAGCGGGAAGCCCACCCCAAGATTAGGTTTCCCGGATCTTCGGATCCCTGAAGGGCCCTTGGAGACTACAAGGTTGATAGGCTGGGTGTGGAAGCGCGGCAACGCGTGAAGCTAACCAGTACTAATTGCCCGTGCGGCTTAAACCGCGTCACACCGAAGCATTCCCATCTCCAACATTGCATGGAACAATCCTGGGCGCGTCCCCGATGAAGGGACGCGCCACCTTTTTCGCCTGGTGGCAATAGCGGACGGGTCCCACCCGATTCCATTCCGAACTCGGAAGTGAAAACGTCCAGCGCCGATGGTAGTTCGGGGTCTCCCCGCGCGAGAGTAGGTCACCGCCAGGCATCTGATTGCAGCTGACTGAAGCGAGGGCCCCGGCGCCCTCGCGCAGCAGCGCGCATCAAGCGTCATGCCGTATGAGCCTGTCCCGGGAGATGATCATGCGTATTCCGACGACCGCCGCTCTGTTTCTGGCCCTGGCGCTGCCCGTTCAGGCGCAAACCTTCGGCAAGACGGAACTGGATATCCATCTTGCGCTGATCATGGAGTGGTGGCCCGGCGAATACGACAATCACGAACAGATCGTCCGTCAGTCCGGCGGGGGCTTTTCGGTTCCTGTTTACGAGCCCGTTTTCCGTATTCACTCCCATTACGTTCGCCTGGATCTGCCGGAACTCGGCGAAAACGTTCTGTACGTCGAAGAGTACCGGAACAACGACCCCTCCAACATCTCGCGCATCCGGGTCTATGCGCTTTCCGTCGATGAGGAGGAACAGGCGGTCAGGGTCAAACTCCACGCGTTCAGGGACGGTCATGACCGCATGATCGGCGCCCGGCTCGACCCGGAACGGCTGGCGGCTATCACGGTGGACGAGTTGCGCCCGTTTTCGGACGCCTGCGATGTCTATATGCGCTTCGACGGCGGCCAGTTCTCGGGCGGAATGAAACGGGAATCCTGTGGCGACGAGGCCTGGTTCGAGTATCAGGTGGTGCTGGGTCCGAACCACTACTGGACCCGCGACCGCCAGATCAGCCGGGAGACGGGCGAGGTGACCTGGAACGAGACCGGGGGCGACGAGTACGACTGGATTCAGACCACGAAAGTCCGCTGGTTCATCTGCACGGTCAACTACAATCTCGACGGCGACATGCTGAACACGGAGTTCCTGACCGAAATCGAACTTCACGATCAGGGCGGGTCGGCCGACATCGACTGGCCCGACGGCCGCACGATCGAGTTCCAGTTGCACACTCGCGAATTCGCCTCGCCGTCGGACCGCGTCTTTCCGCTGTTCCGCGTCCACGAAAAAGGAAACAACGTGCCCATCGCCTACGCCTGGGCGGTGGACGACGCCGACCGGTTCGGCATCAACCTGGGATGGTTCTATGCCTTGTGCCGGGAAAAGGAGCAGGGCGCGCCGCAGCCATGATCGCTGCGCTTGCGGGCGGATAACCGCATGCAGCTATAATTTTTGCCGGCAGGCGCCTGGGGGGTAAGGCGCTTTATTCCATAGGTATCAAGGGGACTTGCCTTTATGACAAGAAAGACCACGCTGCTCGCGTCCGTGATGGGCGCGGCGTTGATTGCGATTTCCTACGATTCCGTTCCGGCTTTCGGCCAGGAACTCGCGCTCGAGGAGATCATCGTCACCGCCCGAAAACGGGAAGAGAACCTGCAGGACCTTCCGTTGACGGTGACGGCGCTGACCAACGAGGACATTTACGAGCGCGGCGTAACCAGCATTCTGGACCTGTCGGACTATACGCCCGGGTTCTACACCGAAACGGTGGGTCGCAGGGACTCGAATCCGTATTTCCGGGGCCTTGTCGTCAACACGTCGGTGGTTGACCGTCAGAACTCTTCCGTCTTCGTGGACGGATTCTTTGTCCTGGGCACGGCCGCTACGTTCGGCTTCAACAATATTGAACGCGTTGAAGTGCTCAAGGGGCCTCAGTCGGCGCTGTTCGGCCGCGCGACTTTCGGCGGCGCCGTCAACTACATCACCAAGACGCCCGGTGACGAACTGGCGATCGATGCCGACTTCGACCTGGGCGAACACAGCCGCTCCGATGTCGCCGTGACCGTTTCCGGCCCGCTGTTTGGTCTGGACGGTGTGAAAGGCATGGTGAGCTTGCGCTCCTACAGTTTCGGCGGCGAGTGGAAGAACGTGGCGACGCATGAGAACAACGCCACCATCGGCGACGAGAAAACCAGGGCCATCTCCGGCAAGCTGGTTTGGGAGCCGTCGGAAAACCTTGCCTTGACTCTTTCCGCATCCTATGCGGAAGATGATGACGGCCCGCCGCCAACCACCAGCCTGCCGGAATCGCTGGACAACTGTCTTTTCTACAACACCACCATCCCCCTGGGCTACATCTGCGGGGAACTTCCGGACGATCTGGATACGATCGAACAGAACAACAAGCGGGTTGCGGAGCGGTTCGGCGAGGATGTAGGGCAATTCCAGATTACCCGCCGCTATACGGCCGAACTGGATTATGTGACCGACAACGGCTGGGAATTCGAAGCGCGAGCCGGCACCAATCAGCAGGTCTTCGACGAGATTCACGACGCCAGCTGGGACGACAGCTTTGGCGTTCCCAATGGCCTCAGAGGTTTTGACGGGTTGGTTTTCGGTTCCGTCGGTCTTGTGGAAGCGAACAAGGCCTACCAGGGTTTCCAGGACAGGAGCCTGCAAGTCAAGGTGTCCGCTCCGGGATCCGACAGGTTGTCCGCGTTTGTGGGCGCCTCGACGTACGAGCATGACATCCTTGGCCGGAACCTGCGGATAACACCGTCCCGTCCCTACGGCCAGGTCGGCAGTTCCCGGCACATCGAGAACGTCTCCGTCTTCGGCAGCGTCACCTATAGCCTGACGGAAAAGCTTGCCCTCGGTCTGGATGTCCGCTGGCAGAAGGACGACGTGCGTGAGTCCACAGCCGAGTTCGAACCGCAGACGCTGGCGGAAGTGCCGAGTCTGGGGTCGAACAAGGGTATAGCGGCGTTCGAGTTCGACACCGCGAGCTTCAAGCGGACCCTGCCGCGTTTCATCGTGGACTACAAGCCCAACGAGGACGTCACGTTGTATGGCGTCGTATCGCAGGGGAACAAGCCCGGGTTCTTCAACAACCGCGCCGTTGCGCTCAATCTGGGCGTGGACCCCACCGTTAAGGAAGAGACCATCTGGAACTACGAGGCGGGGGTCAAGAGTCTGCTGATGGACGGGCGCTTGCTGCTCAACGTGGCCGTGTACTACCTGGACTGGTCGAACCAGCAGATCCGCCAGACGTTCCTGGACGCCCAGGGACAGGACTCGCAAATAACCACCAATGCGGGCGAGACCGAGGTGTACGGATTCGAACTCGAGTCCAGCTTCGTCCTGACGGAGAAACTGGTCCTCTCCGGGTCCGTGGCCTTTGCGGACCCCGAGTACAAGTTCTTCGTGGAGGAGACCTTCGCGCCGCAACTGGGCGTGGATCCCGATCTCGCCGGCAACGAGCCGTACCGGTATCCCGACTGGCAGATCCAGCTTTCGGCGGACTACAACTCACCCGCCGCGTACAACGACTGGGATTTCTTCGCCCGGACCGATCTGAACATGATCGGCGAGCGCTGGTCGGAAATCTACAACCTGTCCTACATCGGCTGGGAATACAAGTGGAATCTGCGCGCGGGCCTTGAGCGGGAGAACTGGAGGCTGACGGCTTACGTCAACAACATCCTCGATGATCGCACACTCGCCGGGTCGTTCCGCTTCCGCGACCTGCGCCGCTTCGCGCTTTTCAACGGGACGACGTTCTCCTACACCTTCCCGTATGCGCAGTTGGTCAACCTGAACCGCGGGCGTCACTTCGGCGTGAACATCAGCTACAGCTTTTAGCGTTTACGCACCACGTCGCCTGAAAAAGCCCCGGCCTGGTCCGGGGCTTTTTTTGACTTAAACTGACAGCACAGAACACGATGCCGCCACCGGCGGTTTGGAACGGGGGGTTCCTGGCGAAATTTCGTAATGGCGACGCGCAAATCCTCTTCTTCGGCCCGTCCTGCCGAATCCGAAATACCCGGAACGGAATATCCCGGATCCGGCGAACCGGTCGCCGTGGTGGGCATGGCCTGCCGTTTCCCCGGCGCGCCCGATATCGGGTCTTTCTGGCAATTGCTTAAGGCTGGCGGCAACTCCATAAGCGAGTGGGTCCCCGGGTCCGGGCACGAACGATTCGGCCAGCTCTTTCCCGACGAGGCGGTGCGCAGCGAAGGCTGCCGCTTCGGGGCATTCGTTGACGATATCGACCAGTTCGACGACTCGTTCTTCCGCATATCTCCGGTCGAGGCGTCCCTGCTGGATCCGCAGCAGCGGATGATGCTGGAGACGAGCTGGCAGGCGCTCGAGGACGCCGGCATCGACCCCGACCGGCTCAGGGAAAGCCGCACCGGCGTCTATACCGGCATCAGCAACGACGAGTATCGAATGCTGGTGGTGGACTCGAGCAAGCCCGCCGAGGCGGCCTCCTGCCTGTACGCCCTGAGCGGAACCAACCTGAACGGCGCCGCCGGGCGGGTTTCCTTCGTGCTGGGACTCATGGGTCCGGCGAAGGCGGTTGATGCCGCCTGCGCCTCATCGCTGGTGTCGATACATGACGCGGTGGCGGACTTGCAGCAGGGCAAGGCCGACCTGGCGATTGCGGGCGGGGTGCAGGCGATCCTGAACGGCCGGATTTACGAATTGCGCGCCGACGCGATGATGTTGTCCCCCGAGGGGCAGTGCAAGACCTTCGACGCTTCGGCCGACGGCTATGTTCGCGGAGAGGGATGCGGGGTCGTTGTTCTGAAGCGGCTGAGCGAAGCGGAGGCGGACGGCGACCGGATCTGGGCCGTCATCCGGGGCTCCGCCGTAAACCACGGGGGCGCCAGCGTCGGCCTGACCGTCCCCAACACGCCGGCGCTGGAAAGGGTGATCGAAGAAGCCCTGTCGCAGGCAGGCGTCCAGGCCATGGAAGTGGATTACCTGGAAGCGCATGGAACCGGGACCACCGTTGGCGACCCGATCGAAATCGACGCCGTGGCCGCCGTCTACGGCCGGGCGCGCAAGACCGACAATCCGCTGTTGATCGGTTCGGTGAAGACCAACGTGGGTCACCTGGAATCGGCAGCGGGCGTGGCGGGACTGATCAAGGCCGTACTGGTCGTGAATCAGGGCGTGATACCGAAACACCTGCATTTGCGGGACCCCAACCCCCGAGTCGACTGGGACAGTCTGCCGCTCAAGATCACGACCGAAATGCTGGACTGGCCCGGCGATGGAAGCCGGCCGCGCCTGGCGGGCGTGAACTCCTTCGGGATTTCCGGCACCAACGCTCACCTTGTGGTGGAAGAACACCGGCGCCCGAACGGTCAAGGCGGAGCGATTGAGGGCATAGCCGATGTAGCCGGCCCCGCAAAGGCGGTTGCCGTTTCGATGCCGGAAGGGGTTTCGCACCTGGCGGCCCCTGAACGGCAGTCCGCCTCGCGCCGCTCGCGTCTTCTGCCGCTCTCCGCCAAGTCTCCCGCCGCGCTTGGGGAACTGGCGGCGCGCTACCTGAACTGGCTTGCGGGGCGGGAAGGCGAATTTTCTACAGACAGCGCGGCCTCGGATCCTCTGCTTTCCGACATGGCCTGGACCGCGAGCGCGGGACGAAGCCACTTCGATGTTCGCGAAGGCGTCGTTTTTCGGGACGCGGAATCCCTGCGCTCGCGACTGCAGGAGTTGGCCCAGGGTGATGACAGGCCGGCTGCGCGAGAACCGGCCACGGTTGCGTTCGCCTACACGGGCCAGGGGAGCCAGTGGACCGGGATGGGGCTGGCGCTTTACGAGAGCGAACCGGTTGCGAGGGCGGTATTCGACCGTTGCGAGGCGGTATTCGTCGAGGAGCGGGGTGCTTCCCTGCTGGATCTGATGTTCGGCCGTGACGGCGCGCAGGGGGATCTTGCCGATACGGCATGGGAGCAGCCGGCGCTCTATGCGCTGGAGTGCGCGCTCACGGCGCTCTGGGCAAGTATCGGTATTCGGCCGGCCGTTGTGCTGGGTCACAGCGTCGGCGAACTGGCGGCCGCGCAGGCGGCGGGCGTGTTCAGCCTGGAGGATGGCATGCGCCTTGCCGAAGCGCGCGGCTCGCTGCTGTCGGCGACCGAACCGGGCGCCATGGCGGCGGTCTTCGCTCCGGCCGAGAAGGTGGCTTCCGAGGTGGAATCCGCCAACGCCGCTTCCGGGGGCGTCGGCGTGAATATTTCCGCCTACAACGGCACTCACCAGGTGATCAGCGGCCCGATAGCGGAAATCGAAGAGATATCCGGTCTTCTGGAGTCGCAGGGTGTGCGCGTGCGGCGCCTGAACACCTCAAGGGCGTTCCACAGCGCCCTGATGGAGCCGGCGCTGGATGACCTGGAAGCGGTGCTGGACCGCCTGTCGGTCGAGGCGCCTGCCGTGAATTTCGTCAGTAACCTGACCGGCCGGCTGCTCGAAGCGGACGAGCGGCTGGACGGCGCCTACTGGAAGCGGCACGCTCGCGAGGCGGTCGCGTTCGTGGACGGCGTTCGCGCGCTGGACGGCCTGGGAGTGGACCAGGTCATCGAGATCGGGCCGCGGGCGGTTCTGTCGTCCATGACCGTGTCGGCATGGCCGGAGGCGGCCCAGGGATCTGCGCCGGCTGTCCTGGCCAGCTTGCGGCCGCCCGCGGACGGCGCGTCGGGAACTTCGGACGGCGCGGAATTCACGGAATCGGTCGCGGCCGCCTACCAACTCGGGCTGCCGATCCGGTTCTCCGGTCTCTTCGCGGGCGAGAACCGGCGCAGGATTTCCCTGCCGGGTTATCCGTTTCAACGACGGCGTCACTGGCTGGAGGCTCCGGCGAGACGACGCGGAAGCGCAGGCCATCCCTTGCTTGGCGTGCGTCGCGAATCGGCGGGCGGCGAAATAACCTATGAAACCGAACTGTTCCCATCCGACCCGCCCTGGATGAGCGACCACCGCGTGTTCGGCCGCGTTGTGGCGCCGGGCGCGGTTTATGGAGCGATGGTGACATCGGCAGCGCTTGCGGAGGGCAGCCGATCGGTGATCGTTGAAGACATGCAACTGCACAATGCGCTCGTCTTCGAGGAGGAGAACGAGGAAGAGCCGGCAGCAGCCGCGAGAACAGTGCAGCTGGCAATCGATGAATCCGGGTCGTCGGCGCCCAGGGCCGTTCGAATCTTCAGCAAGGGCAACGAAGGTGTCTGGAACCAGCATGTCGAGGGTCGTCTGGCGTCAGCCTCTTCGGCGCCCGGCGAAGGGGAGTCGATCGATCTCGAACAACTCAAGGCCGATCTCAAGCCCGCGGATGTCGAGGCGTACTACCGGCATCGGGCAAGCACCGGCGTCAATCTCGGACCGTTCTTCCGCACGCTGAAGCGGGTCTGGTCCGGCCCCGGCGAGGCCCTTGGCGAAGTGGCGCTCCCGGAGGCCTTCGAACGGCACGGCCTGGACGTTCACCCGCTGGTGCTGGACGGTTGCTTCCAGGTATTCGGGACCGCCCGAAAATTCGCGGAGTCCGAGGGCGCCGCCGCCTATCTTCCCTTCGGCTGGGAGCAACTGTGGCTGGCTGGGCGCTTGCCGGACCGGGTGTATTGCCATGTGCGCCTGAGCGAGGCATCACGCAATGCGGATGCGGACCCCGACGCAACCCCGGAGACCCTGAACGGCGAGCTTCGAATCCACGACCCCGACGGGTCGCTGCTCGGGCGACTGAGCGGTTACTCGATAAAACGGGCGACGCGCGCGGCCCTGCTGTCGGCCATCGAAGGCGTAAACGATCTCCTCTACGAGGTGGAGTGGCGCGAGCAGCCGCTTCCCCCCGGGATCGTTTCCGCCGATTTCTTTCCACAGCCCGCGGCTGTCGCAGCCGGGACGCAATTATTCGCCGATTACCTGCGGGAGGCGGGAGTCGATCCCCAGGGCCGGAACGATCTGCTTGAGGACCTTGAGCAATGGTCGCGTTCGCGCGCGCTCGCCACGCTGGAGGAAATGGGATGGCAACGGAACGCCGGCGACGTCGTCGATCCCGAACAATTGCGGCAGGAAATGGACGTTCTGCCCGAGCACTCGCGCCTGTTCCGCCGCATGTTCGAAATGCTCGCCAGGTCCGGGGTGCTGGAAGAAACCGATGCCGGTTTCCGCGTGCTACTGGGTCCCGACGATCCCTTGCCCGCCGAGATGCCCCGCGACCTGGATGAATGGGCCGAACGGATGAGGGGAACCTATGCCCACGGTCTCACCGAAGTCGGACTGTTCGAGCGGTCGGGCAAGGCCCTGGGCGAGGTGCTTCGCGGCAAGGAGGATGCCCTGACCCTGCTGTTCAGCAGCGGCGAGCCGACCGCGGCCGATCTGTACCTGAAGGCGCCGGTGGCCCGAGCGGCAAACGGGCTGCTGGCCGAGGCGGTGCGTGCCCTGGTGGCCGCGCTGCCCGGCGATCGGCGCCTGCGGGTGATCGAGGTCGGAGCGGGCACCGGGTCCGCCACCGCTTCGGTGTTGCCGGAACTTCCCGAGGGACGTTTCGACTACGTCTATACGGACATTTCCGCAGGCTTCTTTGCCGAAGCGGAAGCGAGGTTCGGCGACGCCGGAGGATGCATCCGGTATGTGCCGCTGGATATCGAGAAGGACCCGATTGCGCAGGGCTTCGACCCGCACGGTTACGACCTGATTATTGCCTCGAATGTCCTCCACGCAACGCGATATCTGGAAGAGACACTTACACATTGCCGGGAACTTCTCGCTCCATCGGGGCAGTTGGTCGCGCTGGAGAACCTGACCGGGCTGGGCTGGATGGACCTGACCTTCGGACAGTTGGACGGCTGGTGGCGGTTTGCCGACGACTACCGTCCCCACCACGCGTTGGCCACGCCGGAGATCTGGAGGCAGGCGCTGGGCGATGCCGGTTTCGAGGGAGTGGAAGTGCTGGGCGTGGACGAAAACGACCCGAACCGGACCCTGGACAAAGGCGTCATCGTGGCCCAGGGCCCCGCGAAGGTGAAAGAACCTGCGGGCGTATGGATTCTGGCTGCGGACGCGCGGGGTTTCGGGGCCGGACTGGCGAGCGACCTGGCTGCGCGCAACCAGACGGTATTGCTGGCCGGCGCGGATGCGCCGGCGAACGGGAAGCAGCCGGAGAGCGGTCCGGGGGTGTTCGAGGTCGCCGTGGAACCGGACGACAGGGATTCCTGGCGCTCGCTGATCGAGAGTCTTCCCGGCGACGCGCCGCTCGGTGGAATCGTGCATCTCGCCGGACTCGACGGCGGTGGGGAGCGGGCCTCGACCGAAGACATGGCGGATGACGTGCGACGGGCGGGCGCGAGTGCGCTGGCGCTGGTCCAGGGCGTGATCGACTCGGACACGGTGCCGGACAGGGGACTGTGGTTCGTGACCCGCGGCGCGCAGGTCCTGGAGCGCGAGCGGGGAGGTGAACCCGCGGGCTCGGTGCTCTGGGGTTTCGGCAAGGGCGTCGCCCGCGAAGCGCCGCACCTCAAACCCAGGATGCTCGACCTCGATCCCGCTCCGGGCGCCGCATCCGATCTCGTCAATGAACTCATGTATCCGGACCCCGAGGATCACATAGCGCATCGTCGCGGCCGCCGGCTAGCGGCCCGCCTGGTTCGGGAGGGCGCCGGCGCGGAGCGGCTGGACCTGCCCGATGAACCGGACTGGGTGCTGGCGCCCGACCCGGACGGCGTTTTCGACAAACCCTTTGTTCAGACCTTGCCGGAGCGGTCCCTTGACCCGGACGAGGTCCGGGTGCAGGTCGAGGCCGCCGGTCTCAACTTCTGGGACGTTTTCCGGTCGCTGGGATTCATCGAGGAGGGCATGCTCGGCCGCGAAATGTGCGGTTACGTCCTTGATGCCGGCTCCGACGTGTCCCACGTGAAGGCCGGCGACCATGTGGTCGGAATGGGCTTTGGCGCGTTCGGCGGGGAAATGATCACGCACGGGGAACTCGTCGCTCCCGCGCCGGACGGATTTTCGGTTAGCGAACTCGCCACGATCCCCAGCGCCTACGTTTCGGCCGCGCTGTCCTTCGAGTTCACGGGGCTTGAAGCGGGCGAACGGGTCCTGATCCACGCGGGCGCAGGCGGAGTGGGCCTGGCGGCTATCCAGTGGGTCCAGGCCGCGGGAGCGGAGGTGTTTGCCACCGCCAGCGCGCCCAAGCGGGACTATCTCCGGTCGCTCGGCGTGAAATACGTTTTTGACAGCCGCACGACGGCGTTCGGCGAAGAAATTCTCAAGGCCACCGGCGGCGAAGGCGTCGATGTGGTGCTGAACAGCCTCACGAGCGAGGGCTACATCGATGCCAGCCTGGCCTGCCTCAGGCAGGGCGGCCGTTTCGTGGAGATGGCCCGGCGCGACATCCTGAGCGAGGAGGAAATGGCGGCCGTACGGCCCGACGTGCCCTATCACATCCTTGAGCTGGACGTATTGAAGAAGACCGAACCGGCCAGGGTCGGCAAGGTCCTGCGGGGCGTGATGGCGCGCATAGGAACAGGCGAGCTGAAGCCGATCATTCACAGCAGATGGCCGCTGGCCGAAGCGGGCGCAGCGCTGAGTTTCATGCGCTCGGCCCGGCACCTCGGAAAGATTGTCGTGACCAATCCGCCGGTCAAGGACGGCCGGTTGCGGCCGGACCGTACCTACCTGGTGACGGGCGGCCTGGGAGGAATCGGTTGCGCGGTGGCGGATTGGCTCGCCGAACGCGGCGCAAGGAACATCGTGCTGAACGGACGGCGCGCGCCCGACGAAGCCGCCGAAAAGACCATCGGCGCGCTCCGGGACCGCGGCGTGCGTGTGGAAGTGGAACTGGCGGACGTGACGGACACGGCGGCGATCGATCGGATGCTGGCCCGCATGGATGAGGAACTGCCGCCCCTGGCGGGCGTGATCCACAGCGTGGGCGTGCTGTCGGACGGCGCGCTCACCAACCAGAGCTGGGAGCGCTTCGAGCAGGTGCTTTGGCCGAAGGTGCTGGGCGCCTGGCATCTGCATCGGGCGACACTGGACCGCGACCTGGACATGTTCGTGCTGTTCTCAAGCCGGGTGGGCGTCATGGGCAACCCCGGCCAGGCCAACCACGCGGCCGCCAACGCCTTCCTGGATCAGCTCGCCGGCCATCGCCGGGCGCTGGGTCTCGCGGGGCAGGCAATCGCCTGGGGCGCCTGGTCAGACATCGGCGAGGCGGCGGAGCAGCGCGAACGCATAGACCGACAGCGCTCGGCGCTGGGCGGACGCTGGTTCACTCCGCAACAGGGCATCAGGGCTTTCGATCGTCTGGTGCGCCAGGACGCCACCCATTCCGTGGTGATGTCCATGGACTGGTCGGTCTTCGCGGAGGCCGTTGAAGAACCGCCGATCCTCGTTGAGGACCTGTTGTCCGCCGCTTCCGAGGCAACGACCGATCCCGCGGCGGGGCCGGACGATCTGCTGTCCATGCTGAGGAGCTCGCCCGCGGCGGCGCATCAGGACCTGCTGGCATCGTTCCTGCAAAAGGAAGTGCAGGCGGTACTGAGATTGCCTTCCGCGCCATCGCCCACGGTCGGGTTCTTCGATCTCGGGATGGACTCGCTGATGGCGGTGGAACTCCGCAACCGGGTGAACCGGGCGTTCGCCGGGGAATATGTGGCGTCCAACACCGCGGTTTTCGACTATCCGGACATCACTCAATTCGCGGCCCATGTAGCCGAACAACTCGGCGACCTTGGGGCCGCACCTGCGCCCGCGCCTGCCGCAGCACCCGCCCCCGCGCCTCAAGCCGAACCGCAGCCGGAACCTGACCCTCGGGCGGAGCCGGACCCGCAACCCGCCGCCGCGGCGCCGCGAAAAGAAGAAGGCATCGCCATAGTGGGCATGGCCTGCCGTTTCCCGGGGGCGCCGGACCTCGCGGCATTCTGGCGCCAGCTCGAAGGCGGCGGCACCGGCATTACCGATGGCCGAGCGGGTTCAGGCCCCTGGAGCGATGGCAAACGGGATTTGCCGCCCGAGTTCGCCCCCTACCGCAAGGGCGGGTTCGTGGACGAGATCGACAAGTTCGATGCCCGGTTCTTCCGGATTGCGCCGATCGAGGCGCGCATGCTGGACCCGCGGCAGCGAATGCTGCTGGAGACGAGCTGGCAGGCCGTGGAAGACGCGGGAATGGACTCGGACCGCTTGCGCGGGAGCCGCACGGGCATATACGTCGGCCTGGCTTCCAGCGAGTACCGGGACCTGATGAAATCCGGCGAAGCGGGCGTGAGCTACCTCGGCACCGCCACCAGCATGACGGTGGGCCGTGTTGCCTATCAACTGGGCCTGGAAGGCCCGGCGGTTCCGGTGGAACTGAACTGCGCGTCGTCGCTGATTGCCGCGCACCAGGCGGTAATGGCCCTGCGCTACGGCGAAGTGGACCAGGCCCTGGTGGGGGGCGTGAACACGCTCCTTTCGCCCGCCGTGACCCGGGAGATGGCGGAGTTGGGCATGTTGTCGCGCCACGGTCAATGCAAGGCCTTCGATGCTTCCGCGGACGGTTTTGTCCGAAGCGAAGGCTGCGGCATGCTGGTTCTGAAACGGCTCGGTGAAGCCGAGGCCGACGGCGACCGCATCTGGGGCGTGATCCGCGGCTCGGCGGTCAACCAGAACGGGGCCAGCGCAGGTCCCACCACGCCCAATGGCCTGGCCCAGCAACGGGTCATCGAGACGGCGCTTTCCAGGGCCAACATGGCGCCGTCGGCGGTGGACTACCTCGAGGCGCATGGGGCCGGCTCCGCCCTCGGAGACCCGATCGAGGTGCAGGCCGCGGCGGCGGTGTACGGCAGGGGACGCGAGTCCGACAGGCCGCTGCTGATCGGCTCGGTGAAAGCCAACATCGGCCACCTCGAAGCGGCCGCCGGCGTTGCCGGCCTGATCAAGGCGGTGCTGGCGATGAAGCGCGGGATGATTCCCGGCCAGTTGCACTTCAACAACCCGAACCCGAACCTCGAATGGGACGAGCTTCCGGTGCGCGTCGTTTCAGGCGCGACGCCCTGGCCCGGCCATTCCGAACGGCCGCCCAGGTCGGGCGTGAGCGCATTCGGGATCTCGGGAACGAACGCTCATGTGGTGCTGGAGGGGCACGCCGCAAACGGGACCGGTCCCGGCGGCGCGATCGATCCCGCGGGCGCCCCGATACGCGTGTCCGTATCCGGGCCGGAGCGTTCCGGGGATCCGGAAGCGTCGCGCGGCGAAGGTCCCGACGACCCGATCGTCAGGATGCTTCCGCTTTCGGGCAAGTCGGAGGACGCCCTTCGGCAGTTGTCGGAGCGGTATCTCGAATGGCTCGACCGGCGCTCGCAAGAGATGTCTTCCGACGGGGACATGGCGGCGCTTCTGGCCGACATGGCATGGACGGCGGCCGTGGGACGGACTCATTTCGATTTCCGGGCCGGCCTGGTATTCGAGGATGCCGAATCATTGCGGCAGGAACTCAAGTCGCTCGCAAACGGCGGCGACCGGGGAGGACAACGCGCCGCCGGCGCATCATCGGCAACGGGAGTCGGGGCAGGAAACGCTCCGGACTCCGGGAATGGCCGCTCAGCTGTCCAGGCGGCTGCAAAAGCGTACGAGGAAGGGCTGGCCGTGTCCTTCGAGAGCCTCTTTGCCGGAGAAGAGCGCCGCCGCATTTCGCTGCCGGGCTATCCTTTCCAGCGCCGAAGCTATTGGATCAATTCCTAGAACCGCGCGGGTTGTGAGATTTCGAGTATGATTGCGCCCGCATCCGAAACAACTTTTGACTTGGGAGACCTATCACCATGGCTTCAACCGCGGAAAGAATCAAGGCGCTGGTAGACGACAACATCGAGGTGGACGGCCAGGCGCTGGACATTCCGGACGACATGAACTTCAGCCTCGCCGCTGCCGGCGTTTCGTCCATGGACCTGGTAGCGCTGGGCAAGCTGATTGCCAGCGAGTTCGGCATCACCTTTACGCTGGACGATTGCGCCGCCCTCGACAACCTCACCAAGGTTGTTGCATTCGTAGACAGCAAGGCTGCGTAGCTGCCTGGAGAAAGACCGGCGGGACCAGCCGAATTTCTTTCGGTCTGCCGGCAATTAGCGCGGAGCCGGCGCGGCCTTGCCTGAGCAAGCCGACGCGCTGACGCGCCTGTACAAGTCGCGCTGGGTGCTGCCCAGGCCGCATTCCACTCATAACGTGCGCGTGGACGACGACACGGTCATCGTGCTCAGGCGGCATGGCAATCCGGACGGCGCCCGGCTCATACTGACTCACGGCAACGGTCTTGCGATCGACCTGTACTATCCCTTCTGGTCGCTGCTCACCGATGAGTTCGATGTCGTCGTCCATGACCTGAGGAACCACGGCTGGAACGAGGTCAGCGCGCCGGAAAGGCACAACATGCCCACGCTGGCCGACGACCAGGACTGCATTCTGGAAGCGGTCAACTCGACCTACGGAGAGAAACCCGCGGTAGGGATATTCCATTCCCTGGCGGCGCTGGCCGCGCTGCTGTCGCCCGCCAAGGGCCGGGACTACGCGGGCCTGGTGCTGTTCGACCCGCCGCTTTGCAAGGCCGGCCGCAGCTACTTCGACTTCGATGCCGCGGCCACGCAGAACGCCGCCCAGGTCCGCCGGCGCACCGAGCACTTCGCCACGCTGCGCGAGTTTGTCGAGTTGCTTGCGATCGTTCCCCTCTACCGGCAGGCGCTGCCCGGCGTCCACAGGCTGCTGGCCGACACGACGCTGCGCCGGCGCGGCGATGGCGACGGCTATGAGTTGCGCTGTCCGCGCGAGTATGAAGCGCAGATCGTCGAATATGCCTCGGTCTTTGCGGTGACCATCAATTTCGACTCATTCCACTGTCCGATCAAGGTGATCGGCGCGGACCCCACGCTGCCTTACTCGTACCTGCCGAGCATGGACCTGAGCCACATCCTCAGCGTGGACTACGACTTCGTTCCGGACGCCACCCATTTCATGCAGGTCGAAAAGCCGGACGAGTGCGTGGCCTCGATGCGCGGCTTCCTCGACGAGATTTCATTTGCCTGATTGTTCGTGCGCGATGGCCGCGGCGAATTCCGGATTGCCGAGATTCTCCAGCCGCCAGCGCACCTCGGGCAGGTGCGGAAAGCGAAACTCGCACAGCCTCGTTCCATTGCACATCGCCGCAGGGATCTCAAATTCGGAAATGTGGAGCTGAAAGCCGGTCCCCAGCGCCTTGACCAGCGCCTCCTTCATCGTCCACAGGCGAAAGAAAAGCTGCCGCCTGCGGTTTGTACCGGCGCCGGCCAGCCGCGACTGTTCCGCCGGAGTGAGCGTCTCGCCGATAAGCACATCCAGGTTGCGGCGAGCGCTTCGCGGTTCCACGTCCACGCCCAGCCGGCCGCGCCCGGTCAGCGCGATCAGCCCATGGCGACCGCTGTGACTGACGCTGAAACTGACGGCAGCCGGCTGCCCGCGCACGACCGCCGACGGCTTCCCGTATTCCCCTTCCTCGAACTTCAACTCCTCGTTCGAGCAAGCCAGCCGTTGGCAGAGGATCGCCCGAAGCGCGCCCCTGCACAAGGCAAATTCGCGCTGCGGCGCATCGGCGCGGAAGCGGCTCCAGCGGGCCTGCTCCTCTTCATCCAGCAAACGGAACGCCTGCCGCTCCCGCCCGGGCCGAGGTGTAAGGTCAACGCGTACGACATCGGCTTCCCCGGCCGTGCAAAAGGACCGCCACCAGCGATTACTCAATATAATCGACCGCGCCAATTCTAGTGTCGTGTCCCGCGTAAAGGACTGAATTCTACTGGAGCACGCATGAACGAGATCGCTGACGCAAAGGCCCTGGTGCTGGGCTATTTCGACGAATTCGAGAACGCCGTTGTGGAAGGCATCGAGGCCGTGATTGCTGGTCACGGCGGCGAGGACCTGCGCTTCCGCGGCGTGCATCCGTTCAACGAGATCCGGGGCGCGGGCGGGATCGCCGAAAAGGTCTGGCGTCCCTTGCGCGAGGCGTTTCCCCGCATGCAGCGGCGCCAGGAGATCTTCATGGCCGCTCCCAACTGGATCGACGGGACGCTGTGGGTAACCAGCATGGGGAAATTCTTCGGACTGTTCGACAACGATTGGCTGGGCATTCCCTCGACCGGCAAGATCGCCATGCTCCCTTATTGCGAGTTCTTTCGCATCGAGGACGGCAGGATCGCGGAAACCGCCCTTTTCTGCGACATCGTCAGCGTGATGCAGCAGGCCGGCCTGAACCCGCTGCCGATCCAGACCGGCTCCGGCATTCTGCACCCGCCGCCGCGCACCCAGGACGGTCTGCTGTTCGAACCTCAGGAAGAAGAGGAATCGAAAAAGACCCTGGAGCTGATCCTGCGCATGTGCGACGACCTGGTCGTCAAGGATGGATGGCAGTCCCCCAATTCATCGCTGGCGTCCACCTGGCACGACGACATGATCTGGTTCGGACCGGCCGGCATCGGCTCCACCTACACGATCGAGCGCTACCAGGTGCAGCACCAGGGGCCGTTCCGGGCCGGCCTCGACGACATCGTGTTCAACGGACACGTCCTGGAGCACGCCGAAGGCTGCTACGGCGGATGGTTCGGCTGGGCCAACCTGAGCCTGAAGCAGGGGGACGGCTTCATGGGCCTGCCGGCGTCCGAACGGCCGACCGAGATGCGGGTCGTGGACATGTACCGTCGCGACGGCGACAAGCTGGCCGAAAACTGGGTATTCATCGACATGCTCCACTACCTGCTGCCGCTGGGCGTGGACCTGCTCGAGCGCTGCCGCTCCATCACACGCACCTGAATGCGCATTGCCGCCGAAACCACGCTGCGCAACAAGCGGCGATACGCCGGGCTTGTCGCCGACTACGCGGATTGCGATCCCGCCCGCATTCGCGCCTCCCTGACGGAGTTCCTGCATCCCGATGCGGTGGTGAACGTCGTCCATCCGATCAACCGGGTGGACGGCGCGCAACGGTTCCTCGAGCGGGTGATGGAACCGCTGCTGCATTCCTTCCGGTACCTGCACCGGCGCAGCGACATGCTGTTCGGCGGCGAACACCAAGGCGCCGAGTGGGTGGTCAGCCACGGCCACTACATGGGCGAATTCGTCAACGACTGGATGGGGATTCCCGCGAACGGCCAGCCCGTCTGGCTGCACTACGCGGAGTTCCACCGGATGGACGAGGGCCGTTCGGTCGAGTGCTATCTCTATATCGACATGCTGGATCTGCTGCGGCAGTTGGGCAGATGGCCCCTGCCGCAAAGCGTGGGCCATGAAGGGTTCATTCCGGGGCCTGCGACGGGCGATGGAATGCTGCTTACAGCACAGGATCCGGAACAATCACGCCTGAGCCTCAAGACGGTCGAGGACATGCTCGCGGAACTCTGGACCGAGGAAGAGGGCTGGAGACCCTACTGGCACCGCAACATGTGCTGGTACGGCCCGTCGGGTTACGGCAGCTACTTCGGCCTGGAGGGCTTCTGCCGGTTTCAGCAACCCTACGAAGGAATCTTCGAGCCCGGCCGGTTCTCCAGCGCCTTCCGCAAGTCCGGCGATGCGCGCCTCGACGGACGCGTCAAGGGCCATTACGCCCGTTTCGCCGACGGCGCGTACGTGGCTAGCGGCGGCTGGCCTTCGCACGGCGGATTCATGGTCCGTCCCTGGCTGGGCGTAGAGGGCAAGGGACAGATGTTCACCGTGCGCCTGTGCGACTTCTGGCGCAGGAGCGGAGGCGTGCTGGTCGAGAACTGGGTCCTTATCGACCTCGTCGACATGCTCCTGCAACTGGAATTCGACGTTTTTCTGCAGGCCGGCATCGACCTCCAGCTCCCCTGGCCCGGGACTCAGATCAGGTCGTAGAAGACCGCCAGCGCCACGACGCAAAGGACGAAATAGACCAGCAGATACCAACTCGAGCGGTCGATCTTTCCGGGGATCACGTACCAACCGTCGCGCTTCTCGGGCAGCCCCTTGCGCGCGAATTCCTCCCTCTGCCCTTGCACGGTCCATAGCGAGTATTGCTCCTGGCGCCCGTCGAGCACGAAGCTGGCCGCAAGCGACACGCCGATGCTGACGACGCCTCCGAGGACCGCATACCAGGGCCATGCCACGTCCATATAGGTCTCGACGTACCAAAGGGCGACAAAGCCCGCAGCGACGCCCGCAAGCACGCCTCTCTGGGTCGTGTGCTTGGAGTAGAAGCCGAGGCCGAACATCGCGAGCTTGGACCCGACCAGGAAAACGCCCACCTTGCTGAGTATTTCCAGCACCGATGTGTCCGCCCTCTGCGCAACGATGATGGCGGGCACGACCGTCAGCACCCCCCACATCAGCGTGAACCAGCGCGACGCCCGCAGGTAGTGCTGCGGCGAGCGTCCCTTCCTGAAGAACTTCTCGTAGAAATCCAGCGTCGTGACCGTCGCCATCGAGTTCAGACTGGAATCGAGGCTCGACATGGCCGCGGCCACGATGGCCGCCGTGATCACTCCCATCAGCCCGGGAAGGCCGATCATGGCCACGAAGTCCAGCACGATCCGGTTGTCGTTGTCGAAGTCCTTTCCGCCGTAGTAGCTGTAGAGCAGGATCCCGATCAGGAAGAACACGACATACACCAGAAACGCCGCGTAGCCCATGAAGGCATAGGCCTTCTTTGCGTCGCCCAGGGTTTTGGCCGCGAGCGTGCGCTGAATCATCATCTGGTTCACGCCGTACACCACGACGTGATAGACCGACATCGCGATCACGCCGGTCCAGATCGTTGCGACCACGGACGGATCGAACGTGTACTCGAACGGATTGGCCCGGCCGATCTCCTTCAGGTCCTGCAGCGAGCCCAGGAACCCGCCCGGCAGGTCGGCGATCAGCATCACGGCCACGATCGCCGCGCCGATGAACAGGATGGCGCTCTGGATCAGGTCCGTCCAGATCACCGCGGAGATGCCGCCCAGCATCGTGTAGGTGACGGCGACCACGGCGATGATGAGGATGGCGTTGACGACGTCCATGCCGGTGATGAGCTGCAGCACCAGCGCGGTCGTGTAGAGCATGATTCCGGAATAGCCGATGTTGCCGAACAGGAACACGGCCGACATCAGCGTGCGGGAGGCCAGCCCGAACCGGCGCTCCAGGTAGTCGAAGATCGAAGCGACGCCGGTGTTGTAGAAGAACGGCAGAAAGAGCGCGTTGACGATGAAGATGACGATCGGGTAGTTGATGTGGATGAAGATGACCGCGAAGCCGTCCTTGTACGACCAGGCCGGTCCGCCCAGGAACGTGATCGCGCCGAAATAGGTCGCGACCACGGACACGCCGATCACCCACCACGGCGTCGTGCGCTGCCCCAGGTAGTAATGCTGCGCCGTTCGGACGCGCTTGCTCAGGAAATAGCCGAGAACCAACGTGCCCGCCAGGTAAGCGACGACAATCGTCCAGTTCAGCGCCCCGAAATTCGTCATGCGCTAGTCACGCCCGGAAAAAAGGCCGGGCTCCGCCATCGCAGAACCCGGCCTTTCCGCAAGAATGATGCGGTTTAGTAGCGGTAGCCTACGGTCAGCCCCCACATGCGCGGGTTGGCGTAGTCCGTTACCGCAACGTCGCCGCCGAAACGCGTGGCCTTCAGCAGGGTGGCCTCGTCTTCCAGGTTGGTCACCCAGAAACGCGCGGTCCAGTCCTGATTGACCGACGCCCAGGTGACGCTCAGGTCCGTCTTGGTATAGGCGCTCTGGTTGCCGAAGAACCAGTTGGAGTCATCCACCCGGTAGTCCGACGAATAGTAGAGCGTGATTGACGGGATCAGCGTGCCCGAAGCGCCCAGGTCCACAAGGTAGCTGCCGAGCAGGGTGCCCGTGAAATCGGGCGAGTTCTGCACCTGCAGGCCGTCCAGCTGGAACTGGTTGGCGATGCCGCTGATCGTTTCTCCGCCCTCCTGGAACACGTTGGGCAGCGCGAAATCGCCGTACTCCGCCTGCTGCATGCTGATTCGGGCGCCCAATTGCAATTGATCGGTAACCGCCCAGTCCAGTTCGACTTCCAGCCCCATCGCGTCGATCTCGCCGGCATTGTCCGTGAACGCCAGCGTGGTGATACCGGTGTCGACGAAACGAGTGGCGAGCAGATCCTCGAACTGGTTTACGTAAAAGGCCGCGTTCAGGCGTACGCTGCCGTCGGCCAGCAAGCTCTTGCTGCCGAGTTCAAAGGCCGTCACGGTCTGCTCGTCGTAGGAACTGGTACCGTTGAAGGCGCCCTGCTGGTTGCCTGCCAGGAAGCCCGTCGATACGGTGGCGTAGAGCATCGTGTCTTCGCCCACGTCGAGCTCCCCGCCGACCTTCCAGGTCACCTCGCTCCAGTCGCCCTCGCCATCCGCCGTATTCAACACCGTGAACGAATAAGTCGAACGGTTGTTGGGATCCTGGCCGTAGATTTCCCAATCGCGGTCATCATTGGTATAGCGCACGCCCGCAAGCACACGCGCGGTGTCCGTGAGAGCGTAGGACGCCTGACCGTATCCCGCCACAGAACTGGTGTCGACCCGGATCTGCAGCGTCCAGCCTGCATGCATGTTGATGTCCGGCGGGCTGACCGGCGCGTTGTCCACGGTCGATGCATGGTCTTCCCACAGGAAGGCGTTGGTCAGGTCTTCCTGCAGCAGGAACACACCGACGACCCACTCAAGCGGCCCGTCGGAATTGGACGTGAGCTGGAACTCCTGCATGTTGGTTTCCGACGTGATGTCGTTGCCGCAGGACGCGGTCAGGTACGCGGACATGTCGCAGTCGGCCCAGCGATACTCTTCGTAGTCCATATAGGCGACGGTGGCTTTCAGGTCGGCGAAATCCGTGGACCAGTTGAGTTCGCCGGCCAGAGTCAGATCGGACAAGTCCCGCTCGGGGGCGGTGTCCTGCTCGATCTTGTAGGGATCGCCGGTGGTCAGCGCTACCGTATCCGGCCCTGGCGTGGCGGCGAAGTCGAACCCGGCGCCATACCTCCCGCAGGTGCCGGCGCATTCATCCGAACGGCCGATGCGTGGCCGCATGGTTCCCGAAACGCCGTTGGTCAGGCCCGAGGAAAGGTTGACCGGAATGCCTTCGACGTAGTAGCCGAAGTGGCCGTTGCCGTTGGAATCGTCCTGCCAGCTTTCCACCCGAAGCGTGAGGTCCAGTGTGTCGCTGGGTGCGAACAGCACCTGGCCACGGAAGTAGGTCATGTCGGAATCCTTCAGGCCGCCGTCGTCTCCGAGCGTGAGGTTTTCCACGAACGGATCGCGGGTTTCCGTCTTCAGCGCAACTCGCACTGCGGAGTTGTCGCTCAATGGCGCATTGAAGAAGCCGTCGAAGCCCGCCAGCGAGTAATCGCCGCCGGAGACCGCGAAGCCGTAGTCGGTCGCGGAGGGATCGGGCTTGTTGCTGATGACGTGAATCAGGCCGCCGAATGAATTTCGCCCGAACAGCGTGCCCTGCGGACCGCGCAGCACCTCGACCCGGTCCACGTCCACGAAACCGGCGAGGGCCTGGCCGTGGCGCGGCCGGTAAAGGCCATCGGTGTAGAAGGAGACCGCGACGTCGTTGGCCTCCACCTGTTGGGTCCGGGCGCCACGCAAGGCGGGCCGCGGGTCGGCGCCGGACATGCCCAAGTGCAAACCAGGCGCCAGGATTTCAAGACGGAAAGCGTCGGTAATCCCCAACGCCTTGATTTCGTCGCCGGACACGGCGGTTACGGCCACCGAAACGTCCTGCAGACTCTGGTCGCGCTTCTGCGCTGTAACCACGATTTCTTCCAGCGCGCCCTGCGCCTGTGCTCCGCCTGCGACCCCAAAAGCCACGAGCGCGGCAAGCGGCATCGCGGCACGGGTCAACGTGCATCTGAGATTCATAAGTTGTCCCCTGTGATTCTCAAGAAAATGAAACGTCGTACTATACCCAGCCACTTGCATAAAGCAAAATAACCGCCTGTATTCGGGACAACCTTTTCCAGGAGAGGGGACCAGCATGACGAAGGACGTGGAAAGCGGCCTGCCGCAACTTACCCGGGCGCATATGCCGGCCGACTATTCCATTTCGCTGGCGCAGTACACGCGCGGCGGCACCGACCGGTTTCTCGCCGAAGGCCGCGACGACATGCCGGCCCAGTCCATGCGCGGTTTCGAGGACCAGTACCGCAACATCATCGACTACATCGTCCGCATCACGCACCGGATCTGGGAAGAGAAGGACATCGGCTACATCTACGACACGTATGCGCACAACAGCCGGGTGTACGACGACTACGGGCTGCAGTACGGGCGCGACAAGATCGTGGCCGACACCACCCACACCATCAACGCCTTCCCGAACATCCGCCTGGTGGCCGACGAGATCATCTGGGCCGGCGACGAGGACGTCGGTTTCTACACCTCGCATCGCACGATCATTCAGGGCGACAACACCGGCTACAGCCGCTATGGCCCACCGACCGGAAAGCGGGTATCGCTCTGGTGCATCGCCAACTGCGTGTCTCGCGAGAACGAGATCTTCCTCGAGCACGTGCTCTACAACACCTCGGCGATGCTGCGCCAGATGGGCCTCGACCTCGCCGACGTGGCGCGGCAGATGGCCGAGTCGGGAGGCGCCGCGCTGCCCGACGACTACACCGCCGGCGAGCCGGCCCGCCAGCGCGGCCAGGCCAAGCCGGCCTATCCCGTGGTTCCCGAAGCCTCGGGAGAGCTGGACGTGGAAGACTACATCCGCAGCCTCTACCAGTGCGTCTGGAACCGCCGGATGCTCGGCACGCTGCAGGGCCGCTACGCCGACAACCTGGTATTCAACGGCCCCACCGATCGCGCCTTCAGCGGCCTCGGCCCTTACCAGGCTTTCGTGCTGTCGCTGCTCGCGCAGTTCCCGGACCTGGCGCTGGACGTGGACGAGGTCTACTGGATGGGCAATCCCGAAGAGGGCTATCTGGTCTCGACCCGCTGGAACGCCTACGGCGCGCACCGCGGCAACGGCGTGTTCGGTCCGCCTACCGGACGCGAGGCGCGGATCCGCGGCATCACCCAGCATCGCATCGAGGACGGCCGCATCACCGAGGAATGGATGCTCTTCAACGAGCTCGACGTCATGATGCAACTCCTCGGCGCCTCGTCAGAGGAAACTCCCGAAAGCGCGGATTAGAGAACGACACCATGATTCGATACCTGAAGAAAGGCATGGCCGCCGGCCGGCAGAATGAGCGCGATGCGCGCATCCAGTCGGCGGTCGAGGGCATATTGGGCGACATCACGGAGAACGGCGACGAGGCCGTTCGCCGGTATTCGCAGCAGTTCGACGGCTGGTCGCCGGACTCGTTTCGGCTGAGCCGCGAAGAGATCGACGACTGCCAAGGTCGCCTGGACCCGCAGGACATCGCCGACATCCGCTTCGCCCAGGAACAGATTCGCAATTTCGCACGGATTCAGCTTGAAGCGCTGAACGATGTGGAAGTCGAAACGCGTCCCGGCGTGGTGCTGGGGCACCGCAACATCCCGGTCAGCAGCGTCGGCTGCTACGTGCCCGGCGGCAAGTATCCGCTCGTGGCCTCCGCGCACATGAGCGTGGTTACGGCGAGGGTGGCCGGAGTCGAGCGCGTGATCGCTGCATCCCCACCGTTCCAGGGCGCCCCCAATCCGGCAGTCGTGACGGCGCTGGACCTGGCCGGCGCCGACGAAATCTACTGCCTCGGCGGGGTGCAGGCGATCGGCGCGATGGCCCTGGGAACGGGCACGATTGCGTCGGTGGACATGATCGTCGGGCCCGGCAACGCCTTTGTCGCCGAGGCCAAGCGGCAGCTGTTCGGGCGGGTGGGCATCGATCTGCTGGCCGGCCCCACCGAAACGCTGGTGATCGCCGACGATTCGGTGGACGGCGAACTGTGCGCGGCGGACCTGCTCGGCCAGGCCGAGCACGGCCCCGACTCGCCGGCCGTCCTGCTGACCAATTCCGAGGATCTCGCGCAGGCCACGATGGCCGAAGTCGAGCGTCAGCTTACCGTTCTGCCCACGGCTGCAATTGCCGGGCAGGCCTGGCGGGACTACGGCCAGGTGATCGTATGCGACGACTACGATGAAATGCTGGCCAAAGCCGACGAAATCGGCTCCGAGCACGTCCAGGTCATGACGCGGGATCCGCAGTATTTCCTCGACAACATGCGCAACTACGGGGCGCTGTTCCTGGGTCCGGAAACCAACGTGTCGTACGGCGACAAGGTGATCGGCACCAACCACACGCTGCCGACCCGCAAGGCCTCGCGCTATACCGGCGGCCTGTGGGTGGGCAAGTTCATCAAGACCTGCACCTACCAGCGCATCACCGAAGAAGCATCGGTGGAGATCGGCGAGTATTGCTCGCGGCTCTGCGCCCTGGAAGGCTTTGCCGGGCACAAGGAACAGGCCGACATCCGGCTGCGCCGCTACGCCGGCTGAATCAGGGGGGTCATCATGCTGCATTCCACCGACCGGATACTCACCACCCACGTCGGCAGCCTTCCCCGTTCGGAAGCCGTAACGGAAATGGTGTTCGCCGAGGAGAAGGGCGAGAGGATGGAGCCGGAGGCGCGGCATGCATTGCTGGCCGATGCCGTGGATGCGGTCGTGGCGAAACAATGCGAGGCCGGCGTGGACGTGGTCAGCGACGGCGAAATGAGCAAGATCAGCTACGCCACCTACATCAAGGACCGCATTACGGGATTCGAAGGCGACAGTCCGCGGCGGGCTCCGGCCGACCTCGAGGAGTATCCGGGTTTTCTGCAGCGCCTGGCCGCCAGCGGCGGAACGCCCACCTATCGCCGCCCCCAGTGCGTCGGCGAGATCCGGGTGAAGGACACGGCGCCTTTGGAAGAAGACTTGGCGAACTTTCGCGCGGCCGTCGATCGGCACAGGCCCGCGGAAGCGTTCATGAATTCAGCTTCGCCCGGGGTAATTGCGCTGTTTCAGCCGAACCAGCACTATCCGGACCACGAGTCCTACCTCTACGCGCTGGCCGATGCCATGCGCCCGGAGTACGAAGCCATCGTCGCGGCCGGATTCTTGCTGCAACTGGATTCGCCGGACCTGGGACTGGGCAGGCACATGATGTTCAAGGGACAGTCGGACGGCGAGTACCGGCGTCAGGCGGAACTGCATGTCGAGGCGCTGAACCACGCCTTGCGCAACGTTTCCGCGGACCGGGTGCGCCTGCATGTCTGCTGGGGGAACTACGAGGGACCTCATATCCACGATGCGCCCATGGAGATGGTCCTGCCCATCGCGCTGAAGGCCAGGCCGCAGGCATTGCTGTTCGAGTCCTCCAATCCCCGTCACGCGCACGAGTGGACCGTTTTTGCCGAGGCGCAACTGCCCGACGACAAGGTCCTGGTGCCCGGGGTGCTCGACTCCACGACCAACTTCGTCGAGCATCCGCGGCTGGTGGCCGAGCGCATCTGCCGCTTTGTCGATATCGTGGGACGCGAGCGGGTGATCGCCGGGACGGACTGCGGGTTCTCGACCTTTGCGGGATTCGGCGCCGTCGATCCGGACATCACCTACGCCAAGCTGGCGGCCATGGCCGAAGGTGCGGCAATCGCCAGCAAGCGCCTTTGGCGCTAACGCCGCCCCTTACACGGTGAGGATGATCTTGCCGAAGTGGTTGCGCTCGTCCACGAGCTGATGCGCTCTGACAACCTCCGACAGCGGCAGGACAGTGCCCACGGGCGCCTTGAAGGCGCCGTCGGCGAACAGAGGCAGGGCCACCTCGCGGAAGCGCTGCATGGTGTAGGTCAGGAAGCGCTCGCTGGTCGAAATGCTCATGCTCATGAGCGACAGGTTCCGCACGCCGATGTTCAGGTTGAAGCACACCTGGCGCCCCCCGGTGCTTCCGTACATCACGATCTTCCCGTCCATGCCCATGCAGGCGATCAGCGATTCGGCGGTCTCCTCGCCTATGGTCATGAGCCCGATGTCGATTCCGCGCCGATCGGTGTCGCGTTCCACCAGTGCCGGCACGTCGTCCCGCTTGTAGTTGTAGATGGCGTCACAGCCCCACTCGCGGGCGATTTCCAGCTTCGGGTCCCGGCTGGCCGTTCCGGCCACCCAGCAGCCGCGCCACTTCGCGATCTGCAGGGCGGCGCTGCCGACGCCGGACGCGATCGCCTCGATCAGGATGCGCTGGCCCGGCCCGAACCCGGCCACGGCATCCAGCGCATGCCACGCGGTCAGCCAGCTCACCGGGATCGCGGCCCCCTCGATGAACGAAACCGCGTCGGGAAGCGGCATCAGGTGATCGGCGTCGAACAGGACGGCCTCGGCATGCGAACCGCGGGCCCGGCCGAAAACGCGATCGCCGGGCTTGAACTCGCCGACTTCCTCACCGCATTCGGCCACCACGCCGGCGCACTCCATGCCCATGACGAACGGCAGTTCCTGTCCCGAATACGTGCCGGCGCGCATGCGCGTCTCGGCGAAATTCACGCCGGATGCCCGTACCTCAACGAGCACCTGGCGCGGACCCGGCTCAAGGGGGCCCAGCTCGCGCCACTGCATGACTTCCGTGCCGCCGAACCGTTCGACCAGGAAACCGTGCATGGCAGGTCGTCAGGATCGCGGGCGCGCGTTCAGGGGAGTGATCAGGACGCTGGCTTATCCAGCCACAGCCGCATTTCGCGCGCGAACTGCTTCCAGGCAAGGTCCAGAATGTTCACCTGCACTTCCGGAATCTCGACGTAATGCGCCTGCGGGAGCAGCTCGGCATGCGCCCGCCGGGTTTCGGCGAGAAGAGGTTCGTGCGTCTGCAGGATCGCGACCGGGTGAACGAGCTGCGGCAGACGCTCTGCCAGCGGATAATTCCAGACGGCGTCGTAGGCATACCAATGCTTGTCCAGCGGACGAATCGCCTCCGCGAAGACCCGTGCCGCACGTTCCATCGGCACGTCCTTCGACCGGTCGGCCACGAGCACCTGCCAGCGGTCCTTGATCCAGGCGCCGTCCTCGGTCAGCTTCTGGTCGCGGGGCAGCGACTCGAGAATTTCCCTGCGTCTTTCCGGTGAACGGTAGGGAACGCCGCTCATCACGATGCGGCGAACCAGGTCCGGGCGCGTCAGCGCCAGCTCGGTGGCGATCAATACCCCCGTGTGCAGGCCGAACACGTCGACCGCGCCCTTGCCGTGGGCGCCAAAGCCCAGGCCGTCCAGCGCATCGGCCATCGAGCCCGCGTAGTCCGCCATCGTGGGCACGTCGGGCGGGCCGTCGGAACTGCCGTAGCCCGGCGTATCGAAGGCCAGCGCTTCCCGGTCGCGGCCCATTTCCCTGAGCAGCATGTCGTATTCGAACGCCGACTTGTGGTTCTGGTGAAAGAACGCCAGGGGCGTCCTGCCGCTCTCGGCCGCCGGCCAGGCCCGATGATAGTGAATCTGCCCGAAACGGCAGTTCACGTAGCCCCGCTGATAGTTCGACATCGCTGACTAATTCATCCCGGGAAACGCCGGCTCGGCGAGTGCCGGGCGGCATTTTCCGATCTTCACGAGAGAAAAGCTCCGGCCGATCAGCCGGCCGGAGCTCTTTCGAATCGTGCTAGAAGTCGTAGACGACCCTCAGGCCGATGGTGCGCTTCTCGGCGGGGGTGACCGCCACGCCCTGGCTGTACAGGAACGCGAACAGGAAGGTGCCGGAGAAATCGGACCAGCGTGCGCCGGCGAGGTAGTTGTCGTCGTCGAGCAGGTTCTTGACGTATCCCTCGATGCGAAGGTCGTCCCTTTCAAACCCGCCACGCAGATTGAAACGCCAGAAGTCGCCCATCGTGGAGAAGTTGGCTTCCTCGTTGTACGCCTCGCCGAAGTACTCGCCGTCCACGCGCACGTAGTAGTCCCAGTTACCGCTCGCCAGGCTGTCGGTCCAGATGCCGGAGAAGGCGCCCTGCCATTCCGGATAGCGCGCGGGCCGGCTGCCGGAGCAGTCGCGCGGGCCGAACGTATTACCCGGTGTGATGGGCGGCTTGAACGGCGAGAAGCCGCAGGTAAGCGTGCCGTACTCGCCATCGGCGTAGTTCAGCATGAACGTGCCGGAGAAGTTCTCTCCCAGCGAGAAGCCCCCTTCCAGTTCCAGTCCCTCCAGTTCCGCGTCGCCGGCGTTGAGCTGGAGATTCAGCACGCGCTGCACGCCCGTCACCGCGTTCACCACGGTAACGCCCTGGCGGGTCTTGAGATTGGTCCAGTCCAGCATGTAGAAGACCGCCGAGAAGTAGAAGTTCTCGAACTCCTGCTTGAAGCCGACCTCCATGTTCGAAAGCTCCTCTTCCTCGTTGAACAGCGAAATGCCCGGGATGACCGCCCTCACCTGGTCTCGTGTCGCTTCGTCCAGCCCGCCAAAGTCCGTATTGAAGATGCCGGGCAGCGTGCCTTCGGAATACGTCACCCAACTGGTTCCACGCTCGCCGACATCGTAGGAAAGCGTGATCCGCGGCAGGAAACTGCTGAATGACTCCTCATCGTACGACGCGGGTACTATCCTTCCGCTTGGATTCGGTACGCCCTCGTTACTCGGGGCTGACAGCGAGATTTCGTCCTCCTGGTAGCGCCACTCCACGTCCAGGGTCAGGTCATCGCTGAAGTCGTATGCAAAGGACCCGAATACGCCGGTGGTGTCGTTGCTCTCGGTGGGTGGAATGGTGTTCATGAAGTAGTGCGGACCCCCGATCGTTACCGGTTCGGGCAGAAGTGTTCCGTCGGGGTTCGCCACCACTCGCTGAGTTACTCCGCCGTCGGCACCCCAGACATTCATCCCACCGCTGCCGTGATTGACGTTGTCGGCCGTAAAGTAATTCACCCCGAGTGTATAGCGCAGCTTGCGATCTTGCGGCGAACTCAGGTTCAGTTCAATCGTCAGATCGTCGGCAACAACGGGATCCTGCGACATGAAATTCTGTGCGGCGGTAAGGTCGAAATCACGCACCCAGCCGGCCCGCATCGTGCTCCATCCGACCACGGAATCCAGGCCATGGCCGTCCAGCATGCCGCTGTCGAAGTCGTAGCTGAGCAGCAGAGCGGCCCGTTGCTGGTAGCGGGTCAGACCGGACGTGTCCCGCAACGGCGCGCCGGGCAGCTTGGCTCGACAGATGCCGTCGCGCGGGTCGCAGACGATGGGGCTGCGGAAGGCGGCCTGATCGGCAGGACTGACGGCCGTGTTCGGCGCGATGAAGGAATCCACGTCCACCATCGGCAGCGCGCCGCAGAAGTAATCGGACGGCGTGTCGGAGTCATCCGCACTGGTAATTCCGTCGCTGAAGCAGTTGGGCCCCGCATTGGCGGACACGCCAACGGAATTGAAGCGAGCGGAAAAGGTCGTGCCCAGCAGCATGCCGGCGGCCGGACCATCGTCGTCGTACGACCACAGGTAGCGGAACTTGGCCGAGAAATTCTCGGTGGGCGTCCAGTTGAGCACCGCCTGTATCGTCTGCGTGCTCTCCTCGCCCAGGGCGCCGCCATCGGCATTGGAAGAGTACTGGCCATCGGTTCCGTACAGTCGCGCCGAGACGCGATAGGCCAGCTTGTCGTCCACCAGCGGCCCTTCGTGCGAAAGTGTCACGTCGCGCCCGCCCCACTCCGAAACGTCGGCGATCACGCGGCCCGCGTATTCATTGCCCGGAGTCTTGGTTACGTAGTTGACCGCCCCGGCGAAGGTGGACCGGCCAAACGTGGCCGACTGGGGCCCCTTGATGATTTCAACGCGCTCGATATTGGAAAAATCGATGCTCGTAATACCATCGGATACGTAAACGCCGTCCAGAAACACCGTACCCACCTGCTGTGAAGGAGGGTTTGCGTTGCTGTTCATCCCGCGAAAACGCACCCTGCTGCTGAAGCGGCCCGGAATCTGGCCGCCCTGCTTGTGGAAATGCATGCCGGCGGTCTGGAATGAAAGGTCCTGCAGGGTAGTGAACCCGCCGCGGATCAATTGCTCCGCGGAGAACGCGGTTATCGCTATCGGAATGTCCGCCAGCGCTTCTTCGCGTTTCCGCGCCGTGACGATGATCTCTTCCAGTGCGGATGCCTCCTGCGCGCCGGCCTGCGGAGCCGTGCCCCAGGCAACGGCGCCCACGGCCACGGCCAGGGCAATCGAAAATGTCCGATGAAGTCGGTGCATGTTTGTCCTCCCAATTGGATTTAGCAGCTGCCGAATACCTGCCTGTACGTCCCCTTGGCATCTGCCACCGAACAATTGCAGGATTCGTGAAAACGGAGAATAGTTGCAAAAACGCGCTCGTGCAACCGTTTTGCTTGCGTTTCGGGTATTGAATTTCAGGGGTCCATCCGCCGGCGCAGGATTTGCTCCATCAGCGCGAGGCGGTCGAATACCGTCCATTCGCGTGCCACGCGCCCGCCGGTCAGCCACCAGTGGCTGATGCCCATGAGGAACAGCGGGGCTCGCGCCGCCGGCAGCCCCTCGAACTCCTGCGAGTGCTCCGCCGCCGCGGTCCAGCGCGCCGCGAGCGTCAAGCCGCCGCCGCGGGTCTGCAGCCCGGCATGATCCACGCTGAGCCGGAGCACGTTCAGGCTCTCGCGCAAAACGGCGTAGTGGCCGAGGATGTCGCTCGCTCCGGCGACCTCCCGGTCCGAATCGCTCAATACCGCGTAGGGTGCGTAAGCGGCTTGGCAAAACTCCGAGGGGCGCTGCCAGAGGCCGAGCAGAATCTCGCGGGCAAAGCCGAGCGGATCGTGCCGCGGATCCGGCGGTGAAGCCGGGTCCCAACGGGGTGGGGGAGCGTCCAGCACGCGCGCACGTTCGTCATCCAGCCACCGCACGTGTTCGTCCGGATGACTGCGGGCGGCTTCGCTCCGCGCCACCTGCTGCGGATCCAGGCCCAGTTGCCGCACCAGGCTCAGGTTGTCGCGCACCAGCCATTCCTTCTCGATCAATCCGTTCCTGACCACGCAGTCGGCGAACACGTGGGTCGTGACTTTTCTTCCGGTGGCCGGGCCGTAGGCGCTGTCTCCCTTGCTGGTCATTGGGCTGCGGATTCGGTGCGAGGATAGCCAGGCGCCGCCTTCGAGTTCACTGCACACGACGTCCTCGCCGATCACCAGCCGGTCGGGGAAGGCGGCCTGCATGGCGCGCGTGTTCTCGGTGACCGCCGCTGCGCCCTGCATGATCCCGCCCAGGGCGTGGATGCGCGCTTCGGGCCCGTAGTAGCGCATCACCAGGTCCGGGTTGCGGTCTTCCCAGATTTCCCGCGTTATGCGCAGGATGTAGTCGACAACCTCCTCGGAACTTGAATAGTCGGTCATAGGGTCCATGCGCCGGGCGGAGCGCCGCCGGTTTCATGTGCAGGTGTATTCGGCTGCGGCTAGTATATGGGCCGCGCTGAAACCGGGGAGGCGGAATGCCGGCAGCAAGTCAGGTCACACGGGAACAGATGCGGGCGCGGCTGGTCCGTTACGGCGAACTGGTCCCGTGTCGCACCGCGTTTATCGACACACGCACGCCGGGCAGCGAGTCGAAGGAGAATTTCACGATCATCGGCCCGGGCGTCGCCGAAAACCCGGACCAGCACGTGCACATTCGCGAGCCGCACGGCTTCAACATCGGCGCCGCGCGCCAGCCGCCCGGATGCATCAACTCCCAGCACAGCCACGAAACCGCCGAAGTCTTCTGGATCCATTCGGGCCGCTGGCGCTTCATGACCGGCGAACATGGCGAAGACGGTGAAGTCGTGCTTGAGCGCGGTGACACGATCTCCATTCCGATTCACGTGTTCCGCGGATTCGAGAACGTCGGCAGCGGCGAAGGATTCATGTTCGCCGCGCTGGGCGGCGACGATCCGGGCCGCGTGACCTGGGCCCCGTACGTGTTCGATGACGCGCGCAAGTACGGCCTGGTCTTGCTGGAGAGCGGCCGATTGATCGACACCGAAGCCGGCGAGGCCGTCCCCGACGACGAACCCGTCATGCCCGCAACTTCCGCCGAACAGGTCGCCGAACTGACGCGCCTCGACAGCGCAGCCCTGGAGTCATGCGTGGCGCGCTACAACGATGCGAACGGCGCCGCCGATTCGGCCTTGGCGCAAACCGCGTCCGGCGGCCGTGTGAGGGAGGAACCCATCATCGGACAGGCCAACCTGCAGGAGGGCGTGCCGCAAGCCCCCCTCGCCTGGGAGCACGGCTTTCACCTGCGTCGCCTCGAGTTTGGTCCCGGCGCCCGTTTGCCGGCGCATTCGCGTGGGGAAGAAGAAGTGTGGACGGTTCACGAAGGCCGCCTCCGGATCACCTGGGGCCACGAATCCCTGGACCTCGCCCCCGGTGACGTACTGACTATCCCTATCGAACTCGAACGCACGATCGAAAACCCCGGTGCTGACCCCGCGGAAGCCTTCGTAGTCCGCGGCGGCGATTCCCCCGCCGCACCCAGGTGGACCTAATCAGGTCAGGCGGCGCTCTGCCGGCGTAGCCTGGGTTGCTGGCGGCGGAGCATTCCGGCGAGGTAGCGGCCGGTGTGAGAGCGCTTGACGCGCGCCACGTCTTCAGGCGTCCCCGCCGCCAGTAAATCGCCGCCCGCTTCTCCGCCCTCCGGCCCGAGATCGATGATCCAGTCGGCGGTCTTGATGACGTCCAGGTTGTGCTCGATCACGACGACCGTATTGCCGCCGTCGCGCAGCCTGTGCAGTACGGTCAGGAGCTGCGCGACGTCGTGGAAGTGCAGTCCGGTGGTCGGCTCGTCGAGCACGTAGAGGGTGCGCCCGGTCGAGCGCTTGGCCAGTTCGCGGGACAGTTTCACGCGCTGCGCTTCGCCGCCCGACAGGGTCGTGGCGCTCTGGCCCAGCCGGATGTAGCCCAGTCCCACGTCCAGCAGCGTCGCCAGCTTCTGCGCCACCTTGGGCACGTTGGCGAACACGTCGGCCGCCTGTTCCACGCTGAGTTCCAGCACTTCATGGATGTTCAGGCCGCGGTAGCGGATCTCCAGCGCCTCGCGTCCGTAGCGCCGCCCCTCGCACACGTCGCAAGGCACGTAGACGTCCGGCAGGAAGTGCATTTCCACCTTGATCAGCCCGCCGCCCTGGCAGGCTTCGCAGCGTCCGCCCTTGACGTTGAAGCTGAAGCGGCCGGGTTTGTAGCCGCGCGCCCGCGCCTCGGGCGTCAGCGCGAACAGTTCGCGGATCGGCGTGAAAACGCCGGTGTAGGTCGCGGGGTTGGAGCGCGGCGTGCGCCCGATCGGGTCCTGGCTGATCTCGATGACCCGGTCCAGCCGTTCGGTCCCTTGCATCGCGCTGAACCTGGCTCCCGGACAGGGTTTTCGTTCGATCGCCGCGGTCACGCCGGGCAGCAGCGTTTCGTTGACCAGCGAGGACTTGCCGGAGCCGGAGACGCCCGTGACGCAGGTCATCAGGCCCAGCGGCAGCGTCACGTCCAGTTCCCTCAGGTTGTTCGCGCAGGCGCCTTCGATTCGCAGTTCGCGGCCGGATTGCGGCGGTTGGCGCAGGGAAGGAACGGGAATGCTGCGTACGCCGCTCAGGTATTGCCCGGTCAGCGACGCCGTCTCCCGCTTGATCGCGTCGGGCGGGCCCTCCGCCACCACCTGGCCGCCGTGGTCGCCGGCCCCCGGCCCCAGGTCCACGACGTGATCGGCGCTGCAGATGGCCTCCTCGTCGTGTTCGACCATCAGGACCGTGTTGCCGAGATCGCGGAGCCTCGCCAGCGTGGCCAGCAGGCGCTTGTTGTCGCGCTGGTGCAGGCCGATGCTGGGTTCGTCCAGCACGTACATCACGCCCACCAGCCCCGAGCCGATCTGACTCGCCAGCCGTATGCGCTGCGCTTCGCCGCCGGAAAGGGTCTCGGCGCGGCGGTCCAGGTTGAGGTAGCCGAGGCCCACGTCGGCCATGAACCGCAAACGCTCCCCCAGTTCCCGTACGATGCGCTCGGCGATTTCCTGCCGCCAGCCCTTCAGGCGCAGGGTGGTGAAGAACTTGAGCGCCGCCTCGACGCTCATCGCGCTCACCTCGGCGATCGAGCGCTCGGATATGAGCACGTTGCGGGCCGCCTCGTTCAAGCGCGCGCCGCCGCAGTCCGGGCAGGGCGTGGAGCCGAGGTAGCGGGACAGTTCCTCGCGCACCCGCGCCGATTCCGTTTCCCGGTAGCGCCGTTCCATGTTGGGAAGAACGCCCTCGAACGGCCGGGTGCGGGAGAACCTGCGGCCGGTCTGGAAGCGGAAGGTGAACCTGATCCGGGTTCGCCCGCTGCCGTAGAGCACGGCCTGGCGGATCTTCGCGGGAAGCGATTCGAAGGGCGTCTCCGGGTCAAAACCGTAGTGCCGCGCCAGGCTTTCCAGGATGGAGTAGTACCAGGCGTTACGGCGGTCCCAGCCGCGTACGGCGCCGCCCGCAAGGCTGAGGTGTGGACGGACGACCCGTTCCGGATCGAAGAACCGCTTGGAGCCCAGGCCGGCGCAGGACTCGCATGCGCCCGCGGGGTTGTTGAACGAAAAGAGCCTGGGCTCCATTTCCGGAATGGCGAAGTCGCACATCGGGCAGGCAAAGCGGCTGGAAAACAGGACGTCCGCCCGCGCCTTGTCGTCGATGAAGCCGACCAGGGCGATCCCGCCGGTCAGGGTCAGCGCGGTCTCGAAGGACTCGGCCAGCCGCTGGCGCAATTCCTCGCGCACCCGCAGCCGGTCCACGACCACTTCGATCGTGTGGTTGCGCCTCAGATCGAGTTCCGGCGGATCGTCCATTTCGCACACGGCGCCGTCGACTCGGGCGCGAACGAATCCGCGCGCCACCAGGTCGGCAAACAGCTTGCGGTGTTCTCCCTTGCGGTTGCGCACCACCGGCGCCATCAGGTTGATGGCCGTGCCCTCCGGGAACCGGAGCACTTCATCGACCATTTCGCTGATCGTCTGCGCGGCCAGTTCGCGCTTGTGTACCGGACAGCGCGGCACGCCGGCGCGCGCGAACAACAGGCGCATGTAGTCGTAGATCTCGGTGACCGTCGCCACGGTCGAGCGCGGGTTGTGGGAGGCCGAGCGCTGCTCGATGGCGATGGCCGGCGAAAGTCCTTCGATGTGGTCCACGTCGGGCTTGCTCATGACGCTCAGGAACTGCCGGGCGTAGGCCGACAGGGATTCCACGTAGCGCCGCTGGCCCTCGGCGTAAATCGTGTCGAATGCCAGCGAGGACTTGCCGGAACCGGACAGTCCCGTAATGACGATCAATCGATCGCGCGGCAGCGACAGGTCGATCCCCTTGAGGTTGTGCGTGCGCGCCGAACGGATGCGGATGTCACTCATGGCAGCCCACCAATATAACCCTGTCCGGCCGCCCGGCGAAACCCGCGGGTTGAATGGT
>WTGP01000042.1 GCA_011523505.1 Gammaproteobacteria bacterium | reverse complement strand
AAGCCCCTCTCAATACCCATGCTTGACAACATGGATACTCCAACGCTCCCACGAGAGGGAGGCACACAAACGCGCTACCGAGGGTGCGCGATGGGGGAGGCGAGCCAGCGGACCAGCAATTCCCGGGCGCGCATGAGCCCCGTATCCAGCCAGACGGCATGCTGCTCGATGATGCCCCTCGTTTCACCCTCCCTGTTCCGGCCGGCGGCATAGTTGGTGACCAGTGACAGGGAAACGTAGGGAATGCCCAGTTCGCGCGCCAGCACCGCCTCCGGCATCAGGGTCATACCCACCAGCGTGCATCCGTCCTGCTCCAGCCGGTCGATTTCCGCGGCGGTTTCCAGCCGCGGGCCCTGCATTACGCCGTAGACGCCGCGCACAAGGCAATCCGTGCCTTCAGCGGCCGCGACCAGGCCCCTGCGCATCTCCGCGTCGAAAGGGTTCGCGAACTCGACGAACGCGCTCTTGCCCGCGCCGTCGTGCGCGAAGCTGGTTTCGCGCGAGTGGGTGTAGTCGATCAGGTCATGCGGAATGACGACGGCGCCGGGGACGGCGTCCGCGGCGATACCGCCCACCGAATGAACGCCCAGAATGCGCCTGGCGCCTGCCTCGGCCAGGGCCTGGAGGTTGGCGCGATAGTTGATCCGATGAGGCGCGATCGCGTAGTCGCCGCCGTGCCTGTTCAGGTAGAGAACCGTCACCCGATCGAGCCGCCGTGTCTCCACCGGCGCCGAAGGCGGGCCGTAGGGTTGATTTCCTTCCGGCGCCGTGCCGGACGGCGGACCCATGCCCAGCCGCTCCGGCGGAGCCCCCGAAATCAGCGCCAACCCTTCAATCGCCATGCGTCTCCCGGCAGGGAAGGGGCATCAAGCGGCGCGACGCAGGCGAGCCAGACGCGCGGCGGAACCTGGCATGACGTCGTAGCGCCAGTCCCGGATAAGTTCACGCACGCCCTCGGGGTCGTTGCAGATCGGCAGCATGTCGCATCCGGCCTCCAGGGCGGCCTCCACGCGCTGTCCGAGATCGCCGGCCTGACCCGCTCCGTGCATCGAAAGATCGTCGGCAAAGATCGCCCCGGAGAAACCCATGCGCCCGCGCAGCTCGTCGCTCATCCACCGGCGCGAATAGCAGGGCGTGGGATCGTCCACCGCGGGATACTGCACATGCGCGGTCATGACCGCCCCCGCGCCGGCCGCGAACAGCCGCTCGAAGGGCACGAGATCGGCAAGCAATGCGGAGTAGTCCCGCTCGTCCACCGGCATCTCGACGTGGGAATCGGCCGCTACCCAGCCATGACCCGGAAAGTGCTTGGCCACGCAGGCCATGCCGCCGGAGGCGGCGCCCTGAACGAAGGCCGCGCCGAGAATCGACACGACTTCGGGATCGCCGTGCAGGGCGCGGTCGCCGATCACGTCGCTCCTGCCATGGTCCACGTCCACAACCGGCGTAAAGCTGAAATCGATGCCGACCGCATCCAGTTCCAGCGCCAGCAGGCGGCCGCGGGCGCGCGCCAGCTCCATGGCCCGGCCGGGATCGGAATCGTGGACCTGGCCGAGAACGCGGGCCGGCGGCAGGGCCGAGAAACCCGATCGCATGCGCTGGACCCGGCCGCCCTCCTGGTCGATGGCGACAAGTACGGGACGCGCGGCGGCGGACCGTATGGCGGCAACCAGGCTGCGCACCTGGTCCGGACGCCGGTAATTGCGGCTGAACAGGATGACGCCGCCTACCGCTTCGTGGCGCAGCAGGTCCGCCTCCGCCGCTTGAAGGGCCAGGCCCTCGAGATCGATCATCAGCGGACCCAACTGCCGCTCCCCCAGTGCACTACGGCTGGATGTCGACGCGGCAACCGGGGCCGACGCGATCGAACAGCGCGATTACGTCGGCATTGCGCATCCGCACGCAGCCGTGCGAGCGCGGCACGCCCATGGGTTCCGAATCGGGCGTGCCGTGAATGTAGATGTAGCGGCGCATGCTGTCCACGCGGCCGTGCCGGTTATACCCGGGCTGTTCGCCGCACAGCCAGAGGATTCGGCTGAGTACCCAGTCCCTCCCGGGGTATTGCCTGGCCAGTTCCTCGGAGTAGATCTCGCCCGTTGCGCGACGCCCCACGAATACCGCGCCCGGCGGCTGCCCTCCTCCGATGCAGGCACGGATGCGATGCCGGCCGCGGGGCGTTCCCATGCTGTCGGTCAGCTCGCCGGGACCGTAACGGGACGTGGATACGGGCCATCGGCCGACTACCTTGCCGCCCTCACGGAGCTGCAGGGTTTGCCGCGATATCCCGATGAGGACTTCAGCCGCCATCGTTCGTGTTAGCTAGTGAACGGTCGCCGGTTCTTCCCCGGCGGCTTCTCCCGGCTGCGGGTCCGCGGCGGGCTGATCCTCATCCGAGCCCGCGTCCCCGGCGGATTCCGCGCCGGCGTCTTCCTTCTGATCCTCGGGCTCGGCCTCCAGCTTGCGGGCAAACTCCGCCAGGTGCTGTTCGCCGCTCGACTTGAGCACATCGATCAGCAGCCCGTACTCGTCGTCCAGGCTGTCCTGAGTCAGGTTCCCCCGCAGGTAGTCGAAGTGAATGGACACGAGGTAGGTGTTCAACGCGTCCTCGAGGCAATAGCGACGGATGTCGCCGATCCTGCCTTCGAGGTAGGCGTCCATGACGCTTGATCCTTCCATCAGGTTCTTGCCGGGCAGGCCGAGCAGCGCGCAGGCCTCGCGCAGGCTGGGCCGCCCGCGGCCCTGAAAGCCGGACAGCGCATCCATCAGGTCGGTATGCCGCCAGTGGAAACGCGACAGGTAGTTGTTGAAGCGGAAGGCCCGGTCGTTCACTCCCGTTTCCCAGTAGTTCTTGGCCTGGATCTCGTGGCGCAGGGCGCGGAAGTTCAGCACCGGCAGGTCGAAAGCGGCCCCGTTCCAGGTGACCAGGTCCGGAACGTAGTGCCCGAGACCGCGGAAAAAACGCATGATCAGTTCGGATTCCTTGGCGTCCTCCTCCCCGAGCACCAGCGGCCGCACCCCCTCGTCGTTGCGAAGCACGACACCGATCGCCACCACCTTGTGCTGAATCGGAGGAAGGAACTCCAGGCCTGTGCGCTGCTGATAGTGATGCAGCATGGCGCGCATCACCTCACCCTCGTCCAGGCCGTCCAGTCCGTACAGCCCCCGCCCCATTTCGGCATCGGGGACCGTTTCAATATCAAGAACCAGTTTCGCACTCATCCGCCGTCCCCCGATACCAGTATCGCCGTCGCCACAACCAGGCCGGCTTCGTCAGTCAAACTCAGGTAACCGCCGCTGACCCCGGCGGCGGCGCACGCAGCCTTGCCGCGAGGTGAAAAAATGATCTCCGGGCGGCCCCTGCGGTCATGCCGCACTCCGGAGTCGCGGACCCACATTCCGTGACGAAACCCCGTGCCCAGCGCCTTTACGATCGCCTCCTTGGCGGCGAACCGCATGGCCAGAAAACGCGCAGGCCTCTTTGCGGCGGCGAATTCGCGCTGTTCTGAATCCATCAATACGCGGCGGACGAACCGGTCGCCGAACCGCCTGTATACGCGCTCGACGCGATCGATCCGCAGCAGGTCCGTCCCGATTCCGTAAATCATCGTCGCCGTCCCCTTGCCTGCTCCTACCCGCGGGCCGCTTCCATAAGGTCCTTCATTCGCCTTACGGCCCCGGGGAAACCATCAAATATCGCCTGGGCAACGATAGCATGACCGATATTGAGTTCGGCAATCTCCCCGATCGCCGCCACCGCCGCCGTGTTTTCGTAATGAAGGCCGTGCCCGGCGTTAACCACCAGCCCCAGCCCGGCCGCGACCGCTGCGGCGCCGCGGACGCGCGCCAGTTCCTCCGCCAGGGCAGCCGCGTCGGGGGCCTCCGCATACACGCCCGTGTGCAACTCGACCACCGGCGCTCCGGCTTCAGCCGCGGCGCGCAACTGCGCCTCGTCCGGATCGACGAACAGCGATACACGCACGCCGGCGTCCGCCAGGCGCGCACAGGCCCCGGCAAGCGCGTCGGCCTGCGCGCGAACGTCCAGTCCGCCCTCGGTCGTGAGTTCCTGGCGCCGCTCGGGCACCAGGCAGCAATCCTCGGGACGCCATCGCTCGGCGAGCGCTAGCATTTCCTCCGTGGCGGCCATCTCCAGGTTCACCCGCACGTCCGGCATCCCGATCAGGCGCGCAACATCGCGGTCCTGGATGTGGCGCCGGTCCTCGCGCAAATGCACGGTAATGTAGTCGGCGCCCGAATCCAGCGCCTGCCGCGCGGCCTCCACCGGATCGGGGTACGCGGTTCCCCGCGCCTGGCGCAAGGTAGCCACGTGATCGACATTCACTCCAAGAAGAATCGTCACCTCAAACGCCCCTGTGGGGTTCTCTGGTTTCCTGCCGCAAGTGTGACAGCTTGCCTGTCCGACCGCAACGCGCCCCTCTTATTAAAATCCAGGGCTGAAAGTTAAATAACGGATTCTGTTATTAACGATTCGCAAATCAGGATCGTGAGCGCCGTCAACTCAGCAGGTCGAGCAATTGAGCCTGACCGATGATTTCCACACCCAGTTTTTCGGCCTTGTCGCGTTTGCTGCCGGCATTGGCGCCGGCGACCAGGTAGTTTGTCTTCTTCGACACGCTGGCGGTGACGCGTCCGCCCGCGCCGACGATCCTCTCGCGCGCTTCGTCGCGGGTCATGCCTTCCAGCGTCCCGGTCAGGACCAGGGTCTTGCCGCGCAAGGGGCCGGCGGATGCCGCGGGCGCTGCTTCCGTGTCCGGCCATTCCACGCCGTGGCGCCTAAGCTCGGCAATCACCCGCAGGTTCTCGCCATGCCGAAAGAAATCGCTCACCCGTTGGGCCACCACCTCACCCACGTCCGGCACCTCCTGCAGCGCTTCCTCGTCCGCATTGCGCAGGGCCTCAAGGCTGCCGAAGTGCCGCGCCAGCGAAGCGGCCGTGACCCGGCCGACGTCCCGGATCCCCAGCGAGAACAGGAAACGGGCCAGCGTCGTCGATTTGCTGTCCTCGATTGCGCCCAGCAGGTTTTCCGATGACTTGTCCGCCATGCGTTCCAGCTCGTTGAGCTGTTCCCTCGACAGTGCGTACAGGTCCGCCGGATTCTTCGCCAGACCCCGATCGACCAGTTGCCCCACAAGCACCTCGCCCAAGCCCTCGATATCCATCGCGCCACGGGACGCAAAGTGCATGAGGGCCTGGCGGCGTTGCGCCGGGCAGATCAGACCGCCCGTGCAGCGGGCCACGGCCTCATCTTCGGGCCGCACGACCTCCGACGAGCACTCAGGGCAGTTGTCGGGAAGGGCCGGCACGGGCGGATCGCCCTGCCTGCGGTCGGGCAGCGAGCGCACGACCTCGGGAATCACGTCGCCGGCTCGCCTGACCACCACGGTGTCGCCCGCGCGCACGTCCTTGCGCAGCAGTTCGCCGTAGTTGTGCAACGTGGCGTTGCTGACCGTTGCGCCGCCCACGAATACCGGTTCAAGCCGCGCCACGGGCGTCAGCGCGCCGGTGCGGCCCACCTGGTACTCGATGGCGCGCACGGTCGTGAGCCTTTCCTCGGCTGGGAACTTCTGCGCCACGGCCCAGCGCGGCGCGTGCGAAGAAGCGCCGGCCTGATCGCGCAGATCGAAGCGCTCCAGCTTGTACACCACGCCGTCCAGGGCGTAATCGAAGCTCTCGCGACGGGCGGCGATCCGCTCGTAGTAAGCGAGGCATCCCGACGCCCCGGTCACGCTTGCGCTTTCCGGACAAACCTTGAGGCCCCACGACGCCATGGCTTCAAGCAGCTCCGACTGCCCCGCCACGGCGGGCACATCGACCGCGCGGCCCACGCCGTGGGCAAAGAAATCGAGGCTTTTCCGGGCGGCCTCCTTCGGGTCCTTCTGGCGAAGCGCGCCCGCGGCGGCGTTGCGGGGATTGACGAGGGCCTTCTCGCCCTCCTGCTCCGCTTTCCTGTTGTAAGCCTCAAAGCCGCTGAGCGGCATGAAAACCTCGCCGCGCACTTCGATCCGCTCCGGGACATCGCCGCCCGTCAGCTGATCGGGGACCGACGCTATGGTGCGGGCCGTATGGGTGACATTCTCGCCAACGCGGCCGTCGCCGCGCGTGGCCGCCCGCACCAGACGGCCGCGCTCGTACAGCAGGCTCAGGGCAACGCCGTCCAGCTTGGGTTCGGCCGAGTACTGCCGTTCGGCCTCCTCGTCCAGAAGGCCGGCCAGGCGGCGATCGAACTCTTCCAGCTCTTCGGCATCGAAGACGTTCTCGAGCGACAGCATGCGCGCGCCATGCTCGACCGGTGCGAAGGCCTCGCCGGGGCGCGATCCCACGGATTGGGTGGGCGAATCGGAGGTTACGAGATCCGGATGCGCTTCCTCCAGTTCGCGCAATTCCCGATAGAGCGCGTCGTACTCGGAATCGGGGATTTCGGGATCGTCCTGTTCATGGTACAAACGATTGTGGCGGCGGATTTCCGCCCGCAGCCACCTTGCCCTTTCTTCCTTGCTTTCGGGAGACGTTCGTGCGGGCCGGTCAGGCGGCGGCAAGACGCACGGCCTCTTCCAGGTCCACGGTGACGATTCGCGAAATGCCGGGCTCCTGCATGGTCACGCCCAGCAGGTAGTCGACGGCCTGCATCGTGCTCTTGTTGTGCGTTACCACCAGGCATTGGACGGCCTGCGACATCTCGCCGATCAAGTCGCAGAACTTCACGACGTTGACGTCGTCCAGCGCCGCGTCCACCTCGTCGAGCATGCAGAACGGCGCCGGGTTCAACTGCACCACGGCAACGAGAAAGGCGATGGCCGCCAGGGATTTCTCGCCGCCGGAAAGCTGGCTGACGCGCACGTTGCGCTTGCCCGGAGGGTGCACGACGAACCGGATGTCCGCGGTCAGGATATCGTCGCCTTCGAAAACCAGGCCGGCCCGTCCGCCGCCGAACAGCCGCGCGAAGTTGACGTCGAAGCCCTTGCTCACGGCCTCGCCTGTCTCCTTCAGCCGAGTGCGGGTCTCGCGGTCGATCCGGCGCATCGTGTTTTCCAGCGTTTCCAGGGCGCCGGTCAGGTCATCGTGCTGCGAATCGAGGTAATCCTTGCGCTCCTTCAGTTCGCCCAGTTCCTGCTCGGCCGCCATGTTGACCGGTCCGATCCGTTCGATCCGCCGTTCGATCTTCTCCAGTTGCAAGTCCAGATCTTCGGCGCTCAGGTCCACCGGCAGCTCCTCGAGGACCTGCTCAAGTTCATGGCCGGTCGCGGCCATCTGTTCCGCGAGGCCATCGCGCCTAACCTCGATTTCCCTTTGCTCCACGCGCGACTCGCCGAGTTGTTCCCGCTTCTCGGCCAGCCGCCGCTGGATGGCCGCGCGTCCCGATTCCGCCGCTGCCAGCGTGCTGTCGGCCTGTTCGCGCGACTTCCGGGCCTCGTTCAGGCTCCGGTCGATGCGCGGTTTGCGTCTGAGCGAGGACTTCAGGTTTTCCCTGGCCCTGTCCAGCGCCTCGATCGACTGCTCGCGCAGGTTCCTCAGCCGCCCGATCCTTCCTTCGATATCGTCGATGTCCGCGGCGATGCGTTCGCAGGACCGAAGCGCCGCCTGGCGCTGCGAACGGAGTTCCGCCTCGCGGCGCTCCAGGTCGCGGCTGCGCTCGCGCGCCCCGGCAGTCTGCTCCCGCATCGCCTGTATGTCCCGGGCCGCGTCGGGCTTGCGGCCGGCAACCGACTCCTGTTCGGCATTGGCGGTCTTCAGGTCCTCGTTGAGTTGCTCCAGGCGGGCCTGCAATTCGGCCCGGGCGGATTCTCCGGGCGGAATATCCAGGGCGGGCGCTGCATATTCGTCCGTATCCTCCAGGACCTTTCTCAAGGCGGCGATCTCCTCCTCGCGTTCCAGCGCGCCCTCGCCCTTGCGGCCGGCCACCCGCAACCAGCCGCGGCCAAGCCACACGCCTTGCGGGGTGATCACGGACTCGCCCTTGCCCAGGTCGGCAATCATCGCAAGCGCAGTGGACAGGTCCGGCGCGGTGCGAACCGTGGCGAGCCACCCGGCGGCGGCGCCCGCTCCGCGCACCTCGCCCAGCAGCGTTCCATCCTCCGCGGAAGACTCGCCGCCTTCGACCAGCATGAGGCCCGGCGCCAGTTCACCGGCCCGGGCCAGGGACGCAAGGCCGTCGACGCGGGTGGCCTCGACAAAGTCCCCAAGCACCAGTTCCACGGCGCCGCGCCAGCGGCGCGATACCTTGAGTTTCTGCGACAGGCGGGGACGTTCCGCCAGACCGCTCCTGTTCAGCCATTCAACGGCCTTTTCGCCACTGCGCCGGCGCGCGGCTTCCTGCAAGGACACGAGGCCGGCCAGCCGCTCACGCAGCAGAATCTCGCGCTCCTGGCGCAGCGACTGGAGGCGCAGTTCCGCCGCATGCCGGTCCGCTTCCCAACGCGACTGGCGGTCCACGGCCTGTTCGGACTGCGCGCGTAAACTGGCCTCTTCCTCGCGCGCCGCTTTGAGTTCCGGCTCCAGTTCGGCAAGCATGCTCTTGCGCCGCTCGCGAGCGCCCGCTTCCTCCTTGAGTTCGGTGCGCAATTCCCCAAGTCTTTCAGCCAGTTGCGTCAGTTCCGCCTCGCGCTCCCGGCCCAGGGCCTGCTGCGTGCCCACGGTATCCTCGAGGCCCGCGATCTCCGCCTGCAGTTCGTAATAGGCGCGGTTGGCCTCGTCAAAGGCGGCCTGCGCCTCCGTCTGCTGCTCGCGCGCGGAGAGCATGCGCGCTTCCAGGCCCCGGTGCTCCGCCTCGACCCGGGCAAGCTGCGTTTCCCGCGTGCGGGCATCGACCTTCGTTTGCTCGAGCAGCCGGTCCAGATCGCGAATGTCCAGCGACAGGCGTTGCGCCTGCACCTGCCTCTTCTCGCCCAGGTTCTTGCGGTAGCGCCCGGCCGCCGAGGCCTGGCGCTTGAGCCGGCGCAAACTGCCGGCCAGTTCCGCGCGCCGCTCCGCCAGCCGCTCCAGGTTCTCGCGGGTGCGCGCAATGCGCAGTGTGGTCTCGCGCCGCCTCTGCCGGTAGCCCGAAACACCCGCCGCCTCCTCGAGATAGGCGCGCAATTCATCCGGACGGCCCTCGACCAGAAGGTTGATCATGCTCTGCTCGATGATGGCGTAACCGCCTATGCCGAGGCCGGTGCCGGCGAACATCTGGGTGATGTCCTTGCGCCGGCAGCGGGAATTGTTCAGAAAGTACTCGGAAATGCCGTCGCGCCGCACCGTGCGCCGCACGGTGATTTCGCCGTAGTCCGCGAACCTCGAATTCGGAACGGGCTCGGTATTGTCGAACAGCAGCTCCACGGTCGCCGCCCCGAGCGCCGTGCGCCGTGACGAGCCGTTGAAGATGACTTCGGCCATCGCTCCGCTGCGAAGCTGGCGGGCGGAGATTTCGCCCAGCACCCAGCGGACCGCGTCGATGATGTTCGATTTTCCGCAGCCGTTGGGGCCGACTACGGCGAGGGATTTCGTGGGAACCTCGATGTTGACCGGGTCCGGAAAGGACTTGAACCCGGCCAGGCGGATTCTCTTAAGGCGCATCGACTGCGGTTCTCAAGGGCGGGGCTGGTGGTGTAAATTGCCCTGCCATGAACCCCATCCTGGAGACTTTCCCGAACCCGCGCACGGGCCGCAATTATACCATCAGGGTGCGTGCGCCCGAGTTCACCTGCCTGTGCCCCAAGACCGGCCAGCCGGACTTCGCGGAGCTTGTGATCGACTACGTGCCGGACGCCGTTTGCGTGGAACTCAAGTCGCTGAAGCTGTATCTGAACTCCTTCCGCGACCGCGGCGCGTTTCACGAGGCGGTCACCAACGAGATCCTCGATGAACTGGTGTCGCTCACCCGCCCGCGCTACATGCATCTCAGCGCCCGCTTCAATGTCCGGGGCGGACTCTACACCACGGTCACGGCGGAGCACCGCTCGCCGGGCTGGGACCCCGATTCGCCGGTGGAAGAAAACCGCGCCGAAGAGACCGCATAACGCTATAATGCCGCGCGCTTGCAAGACCATGAAAGACCAACTCATACACGGCATTGCTCCCTATCGCCCGAAGAAGGGTGAGAAGTACATGAATGACGCCCAGTTGGAGCATTTCCGCAAGATACTGCTCTCCTGGAAGGCGGAATTGATGGGCGAGGTGGAGCGCACGGTGCATCACATGCGCGACGATGCCAGCAATTTCCCCGACCCCAGCGACCGTGCGACCCAGGAATCGGAATTCGGCCTGGAGCTGAGGACGCGCGACCGGGAGCGCAAGCTGCTCAAGAAAATCAATGCCGCGCTGGAGCGGATCAATGACGGCAGCTACGGCTATTGCGAGGAAACCGGCGAGGAAATCGGCCTGGAGCGGCTGCAGGCCCGCCCGGTGGCGACGCTGTCGGTGGAGGCCCAGCAGCACCGCGAAATGGCCGAGCGACAGTACCGCGACCGGACTACCCGGTGATCCCGCGAATCAGGCTTTAGCGCGGCGCAACGCACTCCGGGGGCATCGATCAGGAAATTGGCGAAATGGCGAAGCCGGGCCGCGCCGGCGGCCGCGCTGTTGCTGCTCGTGTCCCTGGCGGCATCGGCGCAACAGCGTTCGGCCGGCGGGCTGGACGCAATGCTTGCGGAGCCGTTCCCGTACATGCCCGAGGCGCTCGGCCCCTTTTCGCACAGGATATCGTCGGACAGTCCGCAGGCCCAGGCCTTCTTTGACCAGGGCTTTCAGTTCATGTACGGATTTGCCAAGTACGCAGCCGTGCGCTCGTTTCGCGAAGCGCAGAAAGCCGACCCCGAGTGCGCCATCTGCTATTGGGGCGAAGCATGGGCCTGGGGTTCGTATCTGAACGTTCACATGCGGGAGCGCGAAGCGCCGTATGCGTATGCGGCAATCGGCAAGGCTCGCGAGCTGCGCGGCAATGCCGGCCCGCGCGAGCAGGCCTATATCGATGCGCTTTCGGTCCGCTATGTGGAGGATTACGATTACGAGACCCGCCGTGTCCAGGATCGGGCCTACGCCGATGCGGCGCGGGCCCTGACCGAGCAGTATCCGGACGATCTGGATGCGGCTACGCTGTACGCCGAGGCGCTGTTTCTGCTCGAGCCCAGGTTCGGCTACCGCGATCTAGAGGATCCGAATGTGACGCGGCTTCACGCCGTGCTCGAAAGCGTGCTGGCGCGCGACATCCGCCATCCGGGCGCCTGCCACCTCTACATTCACGCCACCGAATCGACGGCACGTCCGGAACTTGCGGAGCCCTGCGCCGAGTACCTCGGCAATTCGATTCCCGGAGCCAGCCACATCAACCACATGCCGTCGCACACCTTCAGCCTGGTGGGACGCTGGGGCGACGCCGTTCGCGCCAGCATCCAGGCCTGGCACACGGACCTCAAGGCGAAGGCGTCCCTTGGTGTATCGACCTACCCCACGCACAATCTGCACATGCTGTCATTCGCGGCCTCTTACGACGGTCAGGGCGCGCTCGCGCTGCGCGCCGCGCAGGACTACGCAAAGCTGACCCGCCGCAAGACCCTGCAACTCCTGACGCTCGTGCGGTTCGGCCGCTTCGACGAGATCGCCGAAGCGGGCGACCGTCCACGGCGCGACTATGCCGCCGGCGTGTGGGACTTCGCGCAGGGGTACGCCAGCGTCAGGCTCGGCGAGCCGGATACCGGGCGCGAGCACCTCGCGCGGCTGAGGGAGCTTGCCGAAACCACCAACGCCAGGGCCGGCCGCGAACCTGCGTCGGTGCTGCTTGGCGTGCTTGCGGAAATCCTGGCCGGCGAGGTCAATCGCAACGACGGCAACCTGGAAGCGGCCATCGAGGCATTCGAGCGCGCCGCCGAGCACGAAGGCAAGCTCGACTTCAACGAGCCGGAACCGCTGCCGTTCGCTGCGCGTCACTGGCTGGGCGCGGCGCTGCACGAGGTTGGCCGCCATGCCGATGCGGTACGCGTGTACCGCGACGATCTGGCGGACCATCCCCACAACGGCTGGTCGCTGTTCGGCCTGAGCGAAGCGCTCGCCGCGCAGGGCAAACCGGACCCTGCCGTTCAGCGGGATTTCGAGCGCGCCTGGGCCCGCTCCGACACCTGGATCAACGCATCGCGGTTTTAGAAACAGATCCTGAACGCAACAGACACGATTCAGGATAACGTCAACTACGCCCTTCCGTTTACTTGCTTTGCTGTTCCTTGACGAAGGCTACAACTTCGCGAACCAGCTCAAACGCCTCCTTCGTGGCAGGCTCGTCGGCGTCCTCGTGGAGCAGTGCATCGAGCAACGATTTGTTTTGCAAATCGGGCAGCGGCGTTCTTACCCACTCACCGGGAGTGCCGTCCGTCGGCTCTACGATTTGCGAGAATTGCTGGATCAGGACGATATCCTCATGCTCAAGAGCACGTAAGCGGTCCGCTTCGTCAGCGTTCAATTCCCAGCGTTCGACGACACTTTGCACCCACATCTCGTCGATTCCTACCGCAACAGCCTCACGTCTCTCGCCAAGGCACTCATAGGCATGCAGGGAACCCTCTTCGCGGTAACGCCACGGAACCCGTTCCCTCATTGCCCACGACAGCAAGCTGTTTTGTCGATAGCGCGGCCGGAAGCCCGATTCTCCCGAAAAACCTGTCGAAGCACATGCCTCCCGCAATTCATTCGCAATGTCGAGAGGAGGAGATTCGTTGTACGCCGAATCTTCTATACGGGACGTCAGTGATTCCATGATCCTCGGTAAAGCGACGCCGACAATCACCCTTCTGCCCGGGCGGTTCTCCACGTATCCCACGAACGGTCTGTTGGGCGAAACGCGTGGCCGGCGGGGCCTGGGGCGCTCGCCCTCTACCACGATTTCTTCGAGAGGCTCGGAATCGTCGCTTTGCTCCTCCTCTGCCGGAGCCGATGCGATTTCAGGAGTCGGATCGACGACTGGTTCGTCGGCTTGAGCAGCGAGAATCGAGGGGGCCGCAATCGCCACGGCCGAAATCAAGCAGGGCAGGAATCCAGTGGCTATACGCGACATCCTCGCTCCCGGGCTCAGGCGCGGCGGCGGCGGCGTGGGCGGCGGCGGCCGGCGCCATCGCCGGCGGCGGAGCCCCCCTCCTGAAGGCCGCGCATGGTCAGACGGATGCGCCCGCGCCCGTCCACTTCCATGACCCGCACGCTGACGCTGTCGCCCACCTTCACCACGTCGCTGGTGCGCTCGATGCGCCGATCGGACATCTGGGATATATGCACCAGGCCGTCGGTGCCCGGCAGCACCGTAACGAAGGCGCCGTAATCCATGACGCTGGACACGGTGCCCTCGTAAACCTTGCCGACCTCGATCTCCTGAACCCGGCTGCGGGGAGGGGGCGATGAGGCAGTGTCCTCCCCCTCTCCGTCCAGGTTGCGCATGCTCAGGCGTATCCGGCCCTGGCGGTCCACTTCCAGCACCTTCACCCGCACCGCGTCGCCCTCGGAAAGACGGTCGCTGACCCGGTCCACGCGTTCGTCGGAAATCTGCGAAATGTGCACCAGGCCGTCCTTGCCCGGAACGATGGTGACGAATGCGCCGAAGTCCATCAGCCGCGCCACCTTGCCGTCATAGACCTGGCCGACTTCGACGTCGGACACGATCATTTCGACCCGTCTGCGCGCTTCCCGGCCGGACTCGCCATCGACCGAGGCGATCTTCACCGTGCCGTCGTCCTCAATATTGATTTCGGCCCCGGTCTCCTCGGTAATCGAGCGGATAACGGCACCGCCCTTGCCGATCACGTCGCCGATCTTCTCCCTGTCGATCTGCATCGTGAAGATGGACGGCGCCCAGTCGGAGATCTCCTCCCTGGACGTCGCGATCACCTTGTTCATCTCGGACAGTATGTGCAGGCGCGCCGTGCGGGCCTGTTCCAGGGCTTCGGCCATGATGTCCCTTGTTATTCCGTCGATCTTGATGTCCATCTGCAAGGCGCTGATGCCCTCTTCGGCGCCGGCCACCTTGAAGTCCATGTCGCCCAGGTGATCCTCGTCGCCCAGAATGTCCGTCAGGACCGCGTAATCGTCGCCGTCCTTCACCAGGCCCATGGCAATGCCGGCCACCGGGGCCTTCAATTTCACGCCGGCGTCCATCAGCGCGAGGCTTGACCCGCAGACGCTGGCCATGGAACTGGAGCCGTTCGACTCGGTGATCTCCGAGACCACGCGGAGCACGTACGGAAACTCCTCCATGTTGGGCAGCACCGCCGCTATGCCGCGCCGGGCCAGCCGCCCGTGGCCGATTTCGCGCCGTTTGGGTCCGGTCATGAAGCCCGTTTCTCCCACCGAGTACGGCGGGAAGTTGTAGTGCAGCATGAACCGGTCGCGGCCGGTGCCTTCCAGACCCTCCACGATCTGCGCGTCGCGGTCGGTGCCCAGTGTCGCGGTCACCAGGGCCTGCGTTTCGCCGCGGGTGAACAATGCCGAACCGTGGGTGCGGGGCAGCACGCCCACCTCGATGTCCAGACCGCGAACCGTGAAATTGTCGCGGCCGTCGATACGCGGCTCGCCCGACAGCACCCGCTTGCGCACGATGTCCTTTTCGAGGCTCTTGAGCGCGGACGAAATCTCGCGCAACTCCGAAGATGCCGCGTCCTCGGCGGCCAATTCCTCGATTGCCCGCGCACGGACTTCGCGAAGGTTTTCATTGCGCTCGGTCTTCTCCGTGACCGTGTAGGCCGCGGAAAGATCCTTGCCGGCGACGCGGTCCACCTCCGCGGCGAGTTCCTCGTTCTCCGCCTTCGGCTGCCAGTCCCAGGAGGGTTTGCCGGCCTCGGCGGCGAACTCTCCGATCGCCCCGATCGCCGCCTGCATCTGCTCATGCCCGAACAGCACGGCATTCAGCATGGTTTCCTCCGACAGCAGGTCCGCTTCCGATTCCACCATGAGCACGGCATTCTCGGTGCCCGCCACCACGAGGTTGAGCCGCGACGACTCCAGTTCGGTGGCGGTGGGGTTGATGACGAACTCGTCATTGACCCAACCCACCCTGGCCGCTCCGATGGGTCCGGCGCAGGGCAGTCCCGACAGGGCCATGGCCGCGAACGCGCCCAGCATGGAGGGGATGTCCGGATCGACTTCCTGGTTGGTGGACAGCACCGTGGCGATCACCTGGACGTCGTGATGAAAGCCCTTGGGGAACATGGGCCTCAGGGGCCGGTCGATGAGCCGGCAGGTGAGGGTTTCCTTTTCCGTCGGCCGTCCTTCGCGGCGGAAAAAACTGCCGGGAATCCGGCCCGCGGAATACGTCTTCTCCTGGTAGTTCACCGTCAGAGGCAGGAAATCCCGGCTGGGATCCGCCTCCCTGGCGCCTACAACGGTTACGAGCACGACGGTTTCCGACATGCTCACCACGACGGCGCCATCGGCCTGGCGCGCGATTTTTCCTGTTTCCAGCGTTACCGTGTGGCTGCCGTACTGGAATTCTTTCGTTACGATAGACACTGCTTCCTCTCTTGCAATGGTTTCGACGCGCGCCTTGTGCGCACGCCATCCTTACTCCATGGGCGGAGTGGTTCGGGCAAACATTTCCCGGTCGCTCAGCGTCGCAGGCCGAGGCGGGAAATCAGCTTGGCATAGCGCTCCTGATCCTTGTTCCGCAGATACTTGAGTAGCCGGCGGCGGCGATTGACCATGCGCAGCAGGCCGCTGCGCGAATGATGATCCTGCTTGTGCGCCCGGAAATGGCCGGACAGCGCATTGATGCGCGCCGACAGCAGCGCAACCTGCACTTCGGGGGACCCTGTGTCCGCCGAACCGCGCTGATATTCCTGCACGGTCGCGCCGATATCACTTGTCGTAAGTGGCATGCCTGTTTTCTTCAGCCCTTGTTCAAGCGGCGTATTGTACTCCGGTTCGCGTGCGAAGAACGCCCTATTCGCTCGCGGGGAGATGTTCCCCCTGGGGCTTCAGAAGGCGGCGCGGAGCCACCTGGCCATCGATCGTGGCTTCCCCGATGCCGATAAAGCCTTGAGCGGCCGCGTACAGGCGTACCGGACCCGGCCGCGTCCCGCGGGCCGCGGCAACGGGATTCCCCCGCTGCAGATAGAAACTCTCGCTCGCCGACAGTCTTACGGCGGGTAAAGCCGGAACGGCGGCATCGGCGGGCAACAGCAGCGCATCCAGCCCGGAGTGTCCCCCGGCCGCAACGGCCTCGACCCGGTCCATGGTCACCATGCCCGATTCCTCGAACGGCGCCACGCCCAGCCTCCTCAGCGCGCTCACATGGGCCAGCGTGCCGACTGCCTCGGCGACATCCTCAATCAGGGTGCGGACATACACCCCTCCACCGCAGGCCACCAGGAACACGGCCTCCGCCGGCGAATACTCTTCCAGTTCGAACAGGCGAATACGGATGCGCCGGGGCGCGCGTTCCACGGTCTGTCCGGCGCGCGCCAGTTCGTACAGCCGCCTGCCCTTGTGCTTGAGCGCCGAATACATGGGCGGAACCTGTTCGGTTTCCCCGGTAAACCGGCTCAGGACGGCTTCGAGTTGCGACCGATCCCGCGGCCGTTGAATGGTTTCGGCAACGGGCTTTCCCTCGGCATCTCCGGTGTCCGTCCTGGTCCCGAAGCAGGCGGTCACGCGGTACGTCTTTTCCGCCTTGAGCAGGAATGCGGACAACTTCGTGGCCTCGCCGAGACACAGCGGCAACATTCCGGTGGCGATCGGATCCAGGCTGCCCGTGTGCCCCGCCTTGCGGGCGAGGAACAGGCGCTTTACCTGCTGCAAGGCCGCGTTGGATGTCATTCCGGGCGGTTTGTCGAGCAACAGCAGCCCGCTTACGTCACGCTTCCTGCGATCGGAACCCGTCATTTTCGGGCCGCCTGATCCTTGCGCACGGCGTCCTCGATCAGATCTTCGAGCGCCTCGCCCCTGGCGATGCTTTCGTCGAGCACGAACCGCAGCTCCGGCTGCCGGCGAAGGCGAAAGGACTCCCCGAGGCGCTTGCGCATGTAGCCGCTCGCGGCCTTGAGGGAAGCCGCGGTCGTTTCCCCGTCGGCGGATCCGGGCAGGTACCAGACGCGGCAGACGCTCAAGTCCGGTGAAAACGCCACGTGCGTGAATTGGACGCCGCTCAGCCGCGGGTCGCGCAGTTCGGAATAGGTCATGGTGGCAAAAACGCGCAAGGCCCGCGCGGACAGCCTCTGCGCGCGTGTAAATTCGCGGGGCACGTCCGTCAGCGGCTGCTGCGCCCGGGCGCTCCGGCACGGAGGCCGGTCAGGTCCTGGCCTCCTCCACGCTCTCGAAGCACTCGATGATGTCCCCTGCACGTACGTCCTTGTAGTTGCGCACGCCGATACCGCACTCGGTTCCCGCCCGTACCTGTTCGACATCGTCCTTGAACCGCCGCAGGGATTCCAGTTCGCCTTCGTAAATCACCACGGCATCCCGCAAGACGCGTATGGGATTGTTGCGCTTGACCAGTCCGTCGGTGACCAGACAGCCCGCAATGTCCCCGAATTTCGGCGAATGGAACACTTCCCGGACTTCGGCGTTGCCCACGATGGACTCGCGCAGAACCGGCGCCAGGCGGCCCTTGATGACCTCCTGCACGTCATCGAGGACTTCGTAGATCACGCTGTAGTAGCGCACCTCCACGCCGGTGGCCTTGCGCGCCTGCTGTCCGCCCGGATCCAGCCGTACGTTGAAGCCGATCACGGAAGCCTCCGACGTGGCCGCCAGGTTGATGTCGGACTCGGTGATGCCGCCGACTCCGGACGACACGAGATCCACCTCCACTTCGTCGCGGCTCAGGCGCGCCAGCGCATCGCACAGCGCCTCGACGCTGCCGCGCACGTCGGCTTTCACCAGCAGCCGCACGGACTGGGTCTCGTCCTCGCCGGGGAATGCGCCGGAGAACGCCGGCTGACCCTTGCGCTGCGCAAGCTGCCGCTCGCGGGCGGCGCGCGCGCGCCATTCGGCCAATTCCCTTGCATAGCGTTCCGCCGGGAATACGACCGCGTCCTGGCCCGCTTCCGGGGCGCCGGACAGGCCCTGCACCACAACCGGCACGGACGGCGTGGCATGGTCGATCTGCTTGCCGCTTTCGTTGCGCAGGGACTGGACCCGCCCGAACTCCGCGCCGGCCAGCAGAATGTTGCCCTTGCGCAGGCGGCCTTCCGTCACCAGGAGCGTCATTACCGGGCCGCGGCCGGTCTCGATGGTCGATTCAATTACCACGCCGCGGGCGCCGCCCTTGCGCCTGGCCCTGAGCTCCAGTAAGTCCGCCTGCAGCTGTACTTTCTCCAGCAGGTCGTCGATGCCTTCGCCGGTAAGGGCCGAAATCTCGGCGACCTGCGTATCGCCGCCGTATTCCTCCGGCGCGAGGCCCAGCACGTTGAGCTGGTTGCGCACCTGAGTGGGATCGGCGTCCTCCAGGTCGATCTTGTTGATCGCAACCACGATGGGCACCTCGGCGGCCTGCGCGTGTTTGATCGCCTCCTCGGTCTGCGGCTTGACGCCGTCGTCGGCGGCAATGACCAGGATAACGATATCGGTCAGGCTGGCGCCGCGGGCCCGCATGGCGGTAAAGGCCGCATGGCCGGGCGTGTCCAGGAAGGTGATCGCGCCGTCGCCCGCCCGCACCCTGTAAGCGCCGATGTGCTGGGTGATGCCGCCCGCTTCCGAGGCGGCAACGCTGCTGCTGCGCATGTAGTCCAGCAGCGAAGTCTTGCCGTGATCGACGTGGCCCATGATGGTCACGACCGGGTCGCGCGGCTCCTCCTCGCCGGAAACAGTAACGGCCCGCTCGAGCAGGACCGCCTCTTCGTTGGCTTCGGCCTGGGCGACGACCTCGTGGCCCATCGACTCGACGATGATCATCGCGGTCGTCTGGTCCAGGGTATCGTTGATACCCGCCAAAACGCCTTCCTGCATGAGTTTGGCGATGACCTTCTCCGCGCCGACCGCCATCTGGCGCGCCAGTTCCGACACGGTAATGGACTCGGGCACTTCCACCGTATGCACGATCGGCGCGGCGGGCCGCACAAAGGCGTTGACGTTCTCCACCTTGGCCGTCGCGTGTCGGCGCGCCTTGCGGCGCCGGGTGCGGCGCGGGCGCACATGGGCGGCCACGTGCAGCTCTTCCCTCGGCGGCGCTTTCCTCGATCGCGCAGCCTTGGGAGCCCTCGCCGTCTTGCGTGCGGTATCTTCGCGGGCCCGGGCCGCCTGGGCCGCCTCCGCCCTGCGCTTCTCCTCCGCCTGTCGCTCCGCCTGCTCCCGCTCCAGGCGAGCCTGTTCCTGCGCCTTTTCGAGCTCGGCCTCCTCCTCCGCCTGCTTCTTCGCGTCTTCCTCGGCCTGCGCCTGGCGCGCCTCCTCGCGTTCGGCCTGCTCCTGCTCCTTGCGCGCCTCCTCCTCGGCGAGCTGCCTCTCCTTCTCTTCAGCTTCCTTCGCGGCCTGGCTTTCCTCTTCCAGTCTGCGCGCTTCCTCCTCCTGGCGGCGCGCAAGGGCTTCACGCTCCAGCGCCGCGCGGTTTACGAATTTCCGCTTGCGCCGAAAATCGACCTGGACGGCCCGGCGGCGCCCCTGGTCAACCTGCACCACCTCCACGGATTCACGGCGGGTAATGCTGATTTCCCGCGGCATCGCGGAATCCCTTGACACGGACTCGCCGTGCCCGTGACGGCTGCGCAGAAAGGCCAGCAACTCTTCGCGGGCCACGTCCGGGACGGTCTGGCTGGCGTCCTCGAAGCTGTGCCCGGCACGCTCAAGCTGGTCCATCAGGTGCTCCACCGGCACCTTGAGGTTTTCGGCAAGTTTGGCGACAGTCAGGTCAGTCATTTTCCGCCTGCGCCTCCTCCTGCTCCTCCTCCTCGGCAAACCAGGGCGCCCGCGCCGCCATGATCAGTTGGCCGGCAAACTCTTCAGTCAGGTCTTCGATATGTTCGGCCAGGTAGTCGGCTTCCTCCCAGGCCAGGTCCTCGCGCGTGGATACGCCCTGGCCGGCCAGCGAGTAGGCCAGCGCGCGGGTCATGCCCTCGACTTCGAACAGGTCGTCGGCCGGGGTGGCCTGCTCCATTTCCTCTTCGCGGCTGAGGGCGTCCATGAGCAGCACGTCGCGCGCGCGTCCGCGCAACTGGTCCACCAGCGGTTCGTCGAATTCCTCGATCGCGTAAAGCTCGGCGACCGGTGAGTAGGCGATGCCCTCGAGATCGGTGATTCCCTCGTCCACCAGCACCTGGGCGACGTCTTCGCCCACCGACAGCTGCTCGCGGAACATTTCGATGAGCTGGCGGTTCTCCCCTTCGATCTTCGACTCGATCTCGGTGGGGGTCATGGCGTTCAACTCCCAGCCGGTCAGGCGGCTGGCCAGGCGTATGTTCTGCCCGCCGCGGCCGATCGCCTGGGACACCATGGATTCGGATACGGCGATGTCCATGCGGCGGTGGTCCTCATCCACCATGATCTGCACGACGTCGGCCGGCGACATCGCGTTGACCACGAACTGCGCCGGGTTCTCGTCCCAAAGGATGATGTCCACCCGCTCGCCCGCAATCTCGTTGGTGACGGCCTGCACTCGCGATCCGCGCATGCCCACGCAGGCGCCCACCGGGTCGATCCTGGGCTCCCTGGAACGCACGGCGATCTTGGCCCGCGCACCCGGATCGCGGGCCGCTCCCAGGATCTCGATCAGGTCCTGTCCGACTTCGGGAACCTCCACCCTGAAAAGGGCCATCAGGAATTCCGGGCTGGTGCGGGTGAGCTTCAACTGCGGTCCGCGGGTTTCGGTCGCCACCTCGTAGAGCAGACCCTTGACCCGGTCCTGGGGGCGAATCGGCTCTCTCGGAATCATGTGCTCGCGCGGCACAAAGCCTTCGACACCGCCGCCCAGGTCCACGTAGACGCCGTTTCGGTCCACGCGCTTGACCACGCCGCTCAGCAATTCGCCGATCCGGCCCTGGTAGCGTTCCCGGATCAGCGCGCGTTCGGCTTCGCGCACTTTCTGGTTGATGACGTGCTTGGCCGTGTACGCGCCGATATGGCCCAGGTCCATGCCGTCCATGGGCTTCTCCACGACGCCGCCGGGTTCCGCCCCGGGATCGATCTGGCGGGCCTCGGCGAGGCGCAGCTGGCGGGTGGGCGCCTCGATTTCCTCGGCCTCGTCCTCCATGACCTCCCATTGCCGGAAGTACTCCTGCTCGCCGGTATGCCGGTCGATGGCTACCCGGATCTCGACGTCCTCGGCGAGCAGCCGGCGCCGCGCAGCCGCCAGGCCCGCCTCGACGGCGGAAAAGACCACGTCCTTGCCGATGGCTTTCTCGTTGGACAGAAGCTCTACGGCTTCCAGTATTTCCTTGCTGCCAAACACCCGTCAGTCCTCGAAGTGAATTTCCGGAGCCAGTCTCGCCACCACGACGTCCCGCAGGTCCAGCTCGACCCGCCCGGTCCCGTCGGGAACGTCCAGCACGATGACATCGCCTTCGCGCGCCAGCAGCGTGCCGCCGAAATTCCTGCGGCCGAGATGCGGGCCGCGCATCCTCACCTGCACTCGGCGCCCCGCAAAGCGGTCAAAATGCTCGGGTTTTGCCAGCTTTCGGTCGAGACCGGGCGAAGACACCTCCAGGTTGTAGTGCCCCGGAATCGGGTCCTCCACGTCGAGCAGTGCGCTGACCTGGCCGCTCACCCGCTCGCAGTCTTCAAGGCCGATGCCCGAATCCTGGTCGATGAACAGGCGCAGCACCTGGCCGCGTCGCTCGCGCTTCAGTTCCAGGTCCGCCAGCTCGTACCCCATCGCTTCGACGCAGGGCTCCAGCAGTCCGTTAAGCCTGTCCAGAATCATGTTCACCATGCACAAAAAAGCCCCTCGCGGGGCCATCGCAAAACCAAACTGGTAGCGGGGACAGGATTTGAACCTGTGACCTTCGGGTTATGAGCCCGACGAGCTGCCTGACTGCTCCACCCCGCAACCGCGAGTCGCAAAATTATACAGGAAAACGCCGCAGGAATTGCGGTATACGCCGGTATCGTTGCTCCTTCCTCGTGGGAGACGCATGAAGTCATCCTGACGCTTGGCGAGGGCGTCCTGCCCTCGACACTCCCACGAGGAAGGAGCAACGATACCGGCTTGCTTGCCGCCAGCCTTCGTAGCGCCTGCTAAAGCCCTTCGTTCGTCCCCCTCCTCGTAGGAGCGTTGAAGCAGGAGAGCGAGAATCGAGCCAGGATGGCGTCTCCAACGAGGAGGGGGACGAACGAAGGGCGAGGAAGCACAAACAGCGACGGCATTCCGATGCGGTAAACTGCCGCCCGCGACTACCTGCAACCCCATTGAGCAAGATCCAGCATGGGCGCCAAGACATTTGCCGACTTCTGCCTCGAAAACAACAGGCGCCATGCCGGGAACTTCGACAAGGCCGACGCGCCGGCCCACCCTCGGTACAAGGCCGCGGTCGTGGCCTGCATGGATGCCCGCATCGAGACCGGAAGGCTGCTCGGGCTTTCCGAGGGCGACGCGCACGTGATCCGCAACGCCGGAGGCGTCGTGACCGATGACGTGCTCCGCTCGCTGTTGATTTCGCAGCGCCTGCTGGGCACCGAGGAGATCATTCTCGTCCAGCACACCGAGTGCGGAATGCTGACTTTCCGCGATGACGACCTGAAAGACGAGATCGAAGCGGACACCGGTCTTCGGCCCTCGTTCCCGCTGGAGTCTTTTTCGCACCTTGAGGAAAACGTGCGCCGGTCGATTCGCCGCATCCAGGCATGCCCGTTCATCCCCGTAAGGGACAGGATTCGCGGCTTCGTCTACAACGTGAGGACGGGCCTGCTGGAGGAAGTCCTGTGACGGGGACCGGTTAGTCACGAAACACGCCGCGCGCCGCGCCGCGCGCGCAATACGGGTGATACTATTCGGCCTTGCCGCGGCAGCCTGGTCCGATGCGACCGCAGGGATTCCGGCGCTACGGCAACCGGGAATCGAATTGCAAGCTGCAAAACGAGGGGGAAAGCATCATGGCGCAAGCTGCCGACAAAAACTACGCCGGCGTCTGGGACAATCGTCTCGGCTTCGGCAAGACACCGGTCGTTATCGTTATCGACCTGCTCAAGGGCTATACGACCGAAGGTTCGCCGCTGTATGCGCCGGGCGTCGTGGCTTGCCTGAATGAGGTGCCGGACGTCATCGAGGCGGCCCGTGCGAAGGGCGTGCCGGTAATTCATACCCGGGTGCTCTACAACCCGACCAATTACGAGGACGGAGGCGTCTGGACGCTCAAGGCGCCGGTGCTCAAGGACCTGGTGCCCGGCAACCTGTACGCCGAGTTCTGCGACGAGGTCGCCCCGCCCGAGGGAGAAACGGTCCTGACCAAGAACTACGCAAGCTGTTTCTTCGGCACCAGCCTTTCGTCGATCCTGGCCGCCAGGGGCGCGGATACGCTCATCATTCTGGGCTGCACCACCTCGGGCTGCATCCGCGCCTCCGCGGTTGACGCCGTACAGCACGGCTACCGGCCGATCGTGGTCCGCGAATGCGTCGGCGACCGGCACGACGGGCCGCACGAAGCCAACCTTTTCGACATCCACGCCAAGTACGGCGACGTGGTGTCCAAGGCGGAAGCTCTCGAATACCTCCAGGGTCTGTAGCGCACCCAATCGCTCAAGACCGAAATTCAAGAAAGGAGACCTCCATGTCGAATCTGACTCAATCCAGGCATTACGACTTCGTGCCTATCATCGACCGCGAGCCGTTCACGCTGCCCGACGGGGCCCGCGTAGCGGTCATGCCTTACCTGAACATCGAGCATTTCCCGGCCGACATCCCCGGCACCGCGCTGGTCCCGGGCACCCAGCAATTCAATCCCGACCCGCTGAATTACGGCTGGCGGGACTACGGCAACCGCGTCGGACTGTGGCGCATGGCCGACCTGCTCGACGAGTGCGATGCCCGCGCGACCGTGTGCCTGAACTCCGAAATCATCCGCGAGTATCCGCGCATCCTCGAAGAAGGCATGGCACGCAACTGGGCCTGGATCGGGCACGGCGTCAACAACGCGCCCGCCAACTTCATCAGCAATATCGACGAGGACCGCGAACGGGAGATCCTGAGTGCGGTGCTGACGTCCATGGAGGAAACGATCGGGCGGCCCACCAAGGGCTGGCTCAGTCCGTTTTTGACCCACACGGACAACACGCCGCGCCTGCTGGAGGAGTTCGGGGTGGAGTACCTGTGCGACTACACGGCCGACGATCACCCTTTCCGCTTCAACACGCCGAAGAACAACCTGATCGCCGTGCCCTACACGGTGGAATTGAACGATATTCCGGCGTTCGGCAACGTGGGCGTGTCCTCCGAGGCCTTCGGCGACATGATCATCGACCAGTTCGACGTGCTCTACGAGGAAGGCGCGACCAACGCCCGCTGCATGCCCATCTGCCTGCACACCTTCTGGGTGGGCCAGCCGAACAAGTTCAAGCACCTCGCGCGCGCGTTCCGCTACATGGCGAAGCACGAAGGCGTGTGGTTCACCACCGGCGACGACGTCAACGACTGGTACCGCGCAAACTTCATGTAGCCCCGGGACATGGCCTTGTTCGCGGTAAGATTGGGCTCGCGCCCACGACCGAAGGAAACCGCGAACATGAACTACCGCTGCCTGATTCCCGCATTGACCGCACTCGCTCTTGCCGCCTGCGCGGAAACGGGCGACGACGCCCTCGGCGACATCGAATCGAACCGCTATACGATCACCGGCGACCTCTCGGCCGTTTACGAGAATGGTGAATTCGTCGTCTGGACGCCACTGCCCAAGGAGGACGCGGCCGGGGCCGGGGGCATGACGGCCGCAACCTCGATGTCGGGCGCCGGTAATTCCGAATCAAGCCTCCGGGACGGACTGAATGTCGTTGCCGAAGCGCCGGTGGTGGACGGCAAGGTATTCCTTGAAGGAACGGTGGAAACGCCTCGCAACGTGTTCTTCTACGTCCTGAACGCCACGAGGGACGGCGGAATGCGTATGGCGCCGGTCAAGGGCCAGTCCTTCGTGCTGGAACCGGGCGACCTGAAGCTGACGATGGACGGCCGCGCCAAGTTCATCGTGGAAGGCGGGCATTACAACGACATCGTGGTCAATTCCTGGCGCCTTTCCCCGGAATACCTGGAGCAAATGGAAGCGTACAACCGAACGGTGAAATCCGTGGAAGGCGAGACCGAGGACGAGCGCCGCGCGCGAGTGGACAAATCCAGCGAGATCTTCAACGGCATGCTGCAACTCGAGAACCAGGGCCGTCAACAGGTGGCCCTGGCCCACGAAGATCCGCTGGCGCGCAAGCTCACCATTCAATCCACCTGGCTGAGGGGCCCCTGGATCACGGATGCGGTCCGGAGACTGGCCGAGATCATGCCGGACGATCTGTGGGTGATCGAGAACCTTGCTTCCGAAGAGGCGTATGCCGCGAACCGGGCGAGAGCCGATACATTCGCAGTGGGCAGCCAGATCGAGGACTTCGAAGCCGAAACGCTGGATGGAGAGATCGTCAGCGTATCCGGAGCGCGTGAAGGCAAGGACGTGGTCCTGGTGGAGTTCTGGGCTTCCTGGTGCGGTCCCTGCCGTGCGGAGATCCCGCACATGAAGCAGGCCTATACCGAACACGGCCCCAGCGGATTCGAGATCTTCTCGTTCACGGTGGACGATGAACGCGAGGACTGGGTGGAGGCTTCCGAGGAAGAGGACCTGCCCTGGATCAATGCCGGAATGGGCATGGATCATCCCGCCACAAAGGCCTACGGGGTCACCGGCGTTCCGGCGAACTTCCTGGTGGACGCCGCCTCTGGCGAAATCGTGGCCAAGAACCTGCGTGGACACAAGCTCGACGAAGCGCTTGAGGAGCGCTTCGCAAGCCCGGGCGACGAGGGCTAGACCCCGGCCGCGGCGCGGCTGGGGGGATCAGGCGTTTTCGATCGCTTCGATCACCATGTCCGGCGTAAGAAGCTGTGGCAATACCAGGGCTTCGGTGGATCCCGGCTTGAAATACAGGTAGAGCGGAACGCCCGCCCGTCCGTGACGCTGGAGGATCTCGGTGATCTCGGGATCCTCGTTGGTCCAGTCGCCCACCATCACCTGAATCCCCTCGCCGGAAAAGAAGTCCTGCACCGCGTCGCTCTTGAGCGCGACGTTCTCGTTCACCTTGCAGGTAATGCACCAGTCCGCCGTGAAATAGGCGAACACCGGCTTTTGTTCGGCGCGCAGTTCGCCGAGGGCAACTTCGGAATAGGCGATCTCGCCGGCCACGGGAATTGCTCCGCCGGGCGCCACGGCTATGCGCGGCACGGCCCACAGGCTCAACAGCACCACGAGCAGCCCGGCGACGCTGGCGGTGCGCCACGGGCGCGAGACCCTTTCGCCCGTCATGCGCCTCCAGCCGAAGGCCCCCAGTCCCAGCGCCACGGCGGATATCAGCCCCAGGGTAAGGGCGTTGACGCCCGCCTGGTTGCCAAGCACCCAGTAAAGCCAGATGGCGGTGCCCAGCATGGGAAACGCCAGCGCCTGGCGGAAACTCACCATCCAGGCGCCCGGGCGCGGCAGTAGCCGCCGGGCGTTCGGCAGGAACGCAACGACGCAATACGGAAGCGCAAATCCCACTCCCAGCGCCAGGAAGACGCCTACGGTAACGCCGGGCGGCTGCAGGATCGCGTATCCGAGCGCGGGCGCCATGAAGGGTGCGGTGCACGGCGTGGCAACCAGGACCGCCAGTACACCGGTGAAGAATTCACCGGCCTTGCCCTGGGTAGCCTTGCCGCCCAGGGCCCCCGCGCCGAGATTGATTTCAAACACCCCGAGCAGATTCAGGCCGACGGCCACCATGAGCAGCGCCAGGACCGCCACAATCAGCGGGTTTTGCATGTGAAAAGCCCAGCCGACGACTTCGCCGGCCTGACGCAGCGCAATGATCAACGCCGCAAACACCAGAAAACTCACCAGCACCCCGGCCAGATACTGCAATCCGGAGTTGCGCGCAACTTCCGGTCTCTCGCCGGCCATCTGCGCCACGCCGAGAGCCTTGAGGCTGAGAATCGGCAGGACGCAAGGCATGAGGTTGAGTATCAGACCTCCCAGGATCGCGAAAGCCACCGCCTGCCAGAACGCCGCTCCGGAAAAACCGCCGCCGCCCAGGCTCCCGCCCGGACCTGACGCGGCAGACGAACCGCCGCCCGCGGCATACCCTCCGCCGCCCGCGCCCCCACCCGGGGCCACGACCAGGCTGGTCAGAGCATCGGTACCGTCCTCGCCGGGACCGTCGGAACGTTGCGCCGAAAGACTGAACGCCTGACGGGGCGCGCCGTCCATCGCCATCGACAAAACCAGGCCGGTGTCCTCGTAGCGGGCCACCCTGCGGCCGGGGGGGACCGCCACGCGGATTCGATCGGACCATACGTCAATCTGCTGGGAGGCCGTATGGTCGATCATGCCCTCCGCCTCGGGAAACAGGTAAAGACTCGCGGCATCCTCGAGCGAAAGTGGCGTCGTCAGCTCAAACACGACTTCGCCATCACTTTCACGGAACGCCGCCTGCCACTCGACAGGCTGCGGCACCAGGGCCCGCGCGTCGGCAAAGGCCGCGACACGCCAGTCTTCAACGTCCGTGACTGCCGATCCGCCGCCCGCCACCGGAATTTCAAGCGACAGGTTCGCCCGCTCCGGAATGCAGAGCTTGTCATCGCATACCAGCCAGGAGGCGCGGGCGTTGATGACCAGCATGTCGCCGGCAACGGGCACCGTCTGGGCGACGTCCACGAGCAGAAGCGTGGGCTCGTTGTAGCCGTAGCTCATCATCCCCATGAACGGAACGAAGCCCGGCGCCGGAAACGCAAGTTCTCCAAACTCCAGGCCCTCCGGCGCGTCCCATCGGAGTTCGGCCGGTTTGCCGGCATCGCCCGGATTGATCCAGTAAGTGTGCCAACCCGGGTCGGGAGTGAGGCTCAAACCAATCGTAAAAGGCTGGCCGGCTTGCACGCTGGAAACGTCGGCCAGCAATTCGACCTGCGTATGCGCGGTCTTTACCGGAGCCGCCTGTGGAGATTGAGGCGCAAGAACCACCAATACGGCCACGAGACTCGCGCATGCCATCCACGACAGGCGCCGCGCGAGCCTTGTGGGACGCATCGCTCTACTGCCAATCTGCAATCGTTCCATGTCCGTCTTCTCTGCAGGAAACCTGCTCAAAGCATAACGCAGTCCAGCCTAGACAACCTTACGATTTCCTGATGCGCGCACGCGCCCGCGGCGTCTCTCAGGGGTGCTGACCGGACTGGAGATCTTCCTCGGGTCGAGGGGCGCCGGCGATAACGTCGAGAAACGCGCTCCCATACCGCTCGAACTTGGCCTGCCCCACACCATGCAATTCAAGCATGGCCCCGCGGCTCTGTGGGCGAGTGCGCACGAACTCCTTGAGCGTGGCGTCGTGAAAGATCACGTACGGCGGTACCCCCGCCTCGTCGGCCAGCGCCGTCCGGCAGGCCCTGAGCGCCTGCCACAGCGGCTCGTCTTCAGCCGGGATTTCCCAGGCCGCCGGACGCTCCTTGCGGGCAGGCCTCGGCCGGGCCAGGCGCACTTCCTCGCGCAACTCGACGGATTGCTCGCCGCGCAAAAGCGGCCGCGCCCGGGGAGTGAGTACCAGGGCTCCATGGCGTTCGGCGTCCACGCGCGCAAAACCCAGGGCCACCACCTGCCGGGCCACTGCGTGCCATTGACGCGCCGAGAGATCGGCGCCGATGCCGAAGGTGGAGAGGTTCTGGTGTCGATGCCTGAGGACCTTGTCGGTTTCCTTGCCGCGCAGCACGTCGATCAGGTGGGCGGCGCCAAAGCGCTGGCGGGCGCGCACCGCGCAGGAGAGGAATTTCTGCGCTTCCTCGGTGCCGTCGAAGGTCCTGGGCGGATTCAGGCAATTGTCGCAGTTGCCGCAGGGACCCGGGTAGTCCTCGCCGAAGTAGGCCAGCAGCGCGGCGCGCCGGCAGCGGGTGATCTCGCACCAGGCGACCAGGGACTGCAGGCGCGTTCGCTGCACCCGCTTGTGGTCCTCCTCGGCCTCCGACTCGTCGACCATCCGCCGCAGCCGAACGACGTCCTGCAGGCCGTAGGTCATCCAGGCCTCGGCCGGCTCGCCGTCGCGTCCGGCCCGCCCGGTTTCCTGGTAATAGGCCTCGACGCTCTTGGGCAGGTCGCAGTGCGCCACGAAGCGCACGTCGGGCTTGTCGATCCCCATTCCGAAGGCGATGGTGGCCACGACGATCACGCCGTCGGATCGCTGAAACCGCGCCTGGCAGCGCCGCCGCGCCTGGGCGGACAGGCCCGCATGGTACGGCAGGGCGTCGAACCCCGCCTGCCGGAGCCGCTCGGCCGTGGTTTCGACCTTGCGCCGCGACAGGCAATAGACGATGCCCGCCTGGCCCTGGCGTTCGCGCAGAAAGGCCAGCAGGTCGGCGCCGGGGCCGTTCTTCATGCGCACCGTGTATCGGATATTCGGCCGGTCGAAGCCGCTGATGAACCGTTCGGCGCCGGTCAACTTCAGGCGCGTAACGATCTCCTCGCGCGTGGCCTCGTCCGCCGTTGCCGTCAGCGCCAGGCGGGGCGTCCCCGGAAAGTGGTCCGCGAGCACGTCCAGCCCGAGGTAGTCCTGGCGGAAGTCGTGCCCCCACTGCGATACGCAATGAGCCTCGTCGATGGCGATCAGCGAGATTTCGATTCGGCGCAATAAAGCCAGTGTCCCGCCGTCCTCGTGCAGCAACCTTTCCGGCGCCAGGTACAGCAGGTCCAGCTCGCCTCTGCGCAGCGCCGCCATGATGCGCTGCTGCTCTTCATAGGGAAGGCTGGAGTTCAGAAAAGCTGCCGCGACGCCATGCTGGCGCAGCGCGGAAACCTGGTCCTGCATCAGCGCGATCAACGGCGAAATCACCAGGCCGGTTCCGGGGCGCAGCATCGCCGGTATCTGGTAGCAGAGCGATTTGCCGCCGCCGGTGGGCATCAGCACGAGCGCGTCGCGCCCGCGCAGGACCGCGCGGATGATCTCCTCCTGGTCCGGCCGAAAGGCCGGATACCCGAATACCGTGCGGAGAAGCCTGCGGGCTGGGTCCAGTGCCGTGTCCAATGGATTTACCACGGCACCGGAGGGCCACTCAGCCGATCGCGATCGGCCGCACGGGCGAACCGGAGGCGCCCACGGAGCGCAACGGCAGGATGATCGTGCAGGACTCCCAGACCTGGTCCGCGGCGAGTTCCGCCAGGTTCGCGTTCTGGATGTTGTGTACGCCGGACTGCGTGAGATTGTGGTGGTGGATCGCGAAGGGCAGACCCTCGGGCGTGCCCTCGGGCGGGCCCGCCTGGCCCATGAGCTGGCCGTCGTTGGCCGGGTCGGTGAAGGGATTGTCCAGTGCCACCAGCACCACGCCTTTTTCGCCCAGCATCTGTGCCGCGTCGTAGCCCAGGCCCGGCCCCATCGCGTAGTACGGCGGCTGGTTCCAGTTGTCGCTCCACCCGGTGTAGATATAGACCACGTCGCCGGGAAGAATGCCGCGCTCGGCCAGGCCCTGGGCAGCAAGCATCGCGTCGATATCGGCCGCGGTGATCGTCTGCCCCGGCTGCAGGGGATCGCCGCCGCCCATGTGGGCGCGGGCGTCCAGCAGCACGGCGCTGGTCACCAGCGGCGGCGCATGCTCGATGCCGAGCTTCAGCAAGGGGGAATCGGGCGTCGGCTTCACGTCCGCCTGGGTGTGTCCCCCGTAGTACATCGCCGAATCGGCGGGCAGATCGCCTTCGCCCAGCCAGGGCTCGGGAAGATACGCGAAGTGTCCCAAAGCATCCATCTGGGTGCCCTGCGCGCCCGGCTCGCCGCCGGTCAGGTGCTCGCCGTTGAAGGCGTGGGAGGTATAGGGAATGCCCACGGTGGGGCGGTAAACGTATTCGAGCGGAGGCGAGAACGGAGACTGCGGCATGGACATCGAGCGCGGGTGCGACAGTTCATAGACTTTGGCGCCGGGTTTGCCCATGTGGAAGGCGCAGCGCATCCAGGTGCCCGGACCCTGGGTATTGCCGTTGCCGCGCTGGTCGCCTTCCGCCCAGGGACCGGCCGGCGTCAACTCGACGGACTGCGCCCAGACCGCGGCCCGCGGATCGGCCGCCTCCTCCACTTCACCCTGCGGCGCTTCGCAAGCCCAGATCAGGGTGAGCAGCGCAACACAGGCGCCCGTTGTGCGATAAATCGAAGTCATTTGCTGTCTCCCTTGGCGCGGTCTCCGCCGCGTCCCCTGCCCCGGTAGCTTGCCACAAACATTGCCGCGATCACGATCGCCGGCAGCACGATCTGCACCACGAAACTCTCCACCGGAAGTCCGAGAATCATGACCCGCGCTCCTCCCAGCCGGCCGCCGCGACTCCGCCGATGGCGACGGCCGGCGGCGTAAAGGTATTGACCAGCGCCATCGTTGCGCCGGCCACAAGCAGTCCAGGTATGCCCGGATGCAGGACTTGCGCCCAGCCCTGGCCGCTCAGCGTCCCGGCAATCCAGATCAGCGTGGTCACGACGCCGCACACCGACGAGGCCAATGCGGCCTCGGCGCTCACGCGCTTGCTCACCATCCCCGCGATCAGCGGGAAGAAGAAGGCCGCGCCGATGATCGCGACGGCGAAGGACACGATGCGCAGGATAAGCGCCACGTCGGGTATCGCCAGCACGAAGGCCACGGCGCCGACGGCCACGATGGCCCAGCGCGATATCCAGACGTAGCTGCGCTCTTCGCGTACGACCCCCCGCGGCTCGTCCACGCACTTGCGCACCAGGTCATGGGCCAGCGCCGAACCCGCCATCAGCAGCAGCGAGTCCGTCGTGGACATGGCGGCCGCGGCGATCCCGGTGAGCGCGAACGCGGCCAGCGCCGGAGCAAGGTACTGGCTGACCAGCGCCACGTAGGCCTGATCGGGCGACGCGAGGCCCTCCCACACCGTGATCCGGGCCACGGCGCCCAGGTACATGTTTCCGTAAAGCAGGAACACCATCACGATCAGGATGGTCCAGGGCAGCGATACCCGCGCGACCCACGAGTCGCGCGCGGCGTACATCTTGGTGACCAGCTCGAGCCGCGTGCAATAGGCCAGCATCCAGATGACCTGCCAGGAAATGAAGTACCCCCAGCCCCAGGACACACCGCGCAAGCTGGTCCAGCCGGGCGCGGCCTGCTCCACCTCAAGCATGACCCCGGTCCAGCCGCCGACTTCCTGCAGCAGGACCGGCGCGATCAGGAGCAGCCCGGCCCACATGAAGAAAAACTGGGCGATGTTCGTCCACACCACCGCCAGCAGGCCGCCGAGGGCGACATAGGCCACGAATATCAGGCTGCCCAGCGCCAGCCCCCAGAGGAAGGGGATGTCGAGCAGGCGTTCCAGTATGAAGGCCATGCCCCGCAACTGGGCCACCAGGTAGACGACGCTGGACACGGCAACGACGATCGCGCTCCAGGCCCGCATTTTCCGGCTTGCATAGCGGTCGCCCAGGTAGTCCGGCAGGGTAAAGCCGCCGGACTGACGCAATTTGCGGGCGAAGAAGAAGAAAACGATGGCGATGCCGATGGCGAACGCCAGAAACGGCAACCCGGCAACCCCGCCGAACGCCCCTATGAAGGCGACGCCGCTCAGTATCGAGCCCCCGTGCATGATCGCCGCCACGTTTGCAAGAACGAGGACAGGAACGCCGAAACGGCGGCCGGCGACCCAGAAGTCCTCGCTGGCCCGCTGTCCGCGCGAAGCGACCAGGCCCAGCGCCACCACCAGCACCAGGTAGGCGGCGAAGATGGTCAGGCCCATGCCGTCGGCGCCGGTTCAGCGCGGCCGCTTGCTGCCGGCCAGCCGCGCAATCATGCTGCGCAGCATCTGCTTGAAGTCCTGCTGCTCCAGTTCGGGAAAATCCGCCAGTACGTCCGCCTCGCGGGCCTTGGCCACGGCCAGCAGCTTGACGACCCGCCGGCTGCCCCGGGGGGTGCAAACCAGCCGGGGCAATCCTCCCGCCGCCCGCGGTTCGTCCTCGACGATCATCTCCTGGTCAAACAGGGCCTTCAGCGTGTTGTCGAGTATCTCGTCCGGCATGCGGATGATCCACGCGAGTTCGTCGCGGGTGCAACTCTGGTCGCTCAATGTGGCCAGCACCCGCCATTCGTCGCGGGGAATTTTCTGCTCGGTCAGGTGCTCGTAGAACGGCAGGCCGAAAAGCCGGTACGCCCGCGCCAGCAGCGGCAGAAGAAAGTCGTCGACATAGCCGCCGGCGATTTCCGACCCGTCCGGGCCGTCCGCCGGGCGCGGCATGGTGACCGTGTAATCGCCGCGGTGGAAGACCAGCGGGGTGCGGTCGTTGACCTCGAATTCCAGAACTTCTCCAACGAAGATTGCATGATCGCCGCCGCTGTAACGGTGCACGTTGCGGCACTGGAAGGTGGCCGCGCAGCCGGCGATCACGGGTGCTCCGCCGATTCCCTCGGCGCAGTCCAGTTCCGCAAACCGGTCCTCCACGTAGCGCGAAAAGCGCCGCGAAACATCGACCTGGTCGGCCGCCAGCACATTGACCGCAAAGTGGTCCGCATTCGCGAACACCTCGAAGTTCAGGGAATCGTTCCTGAGGCTCCAGAGCACCATCGGCGGATCCAGCGAGGCGGAATTGAAGCTGTTGGCGGTCAGCCCGATGCGGTCGCCGTTCCCGGCTTTCGTGGTGACCACCGTCACGCCGGTTGCAAACTGCCCGAGCGCGTTGCGAAAACCCCTTGAGTCCAACTGCGTTCCTCAGGACCGGCTAGTCGTCGTCTTGCGAAGAAGAGCGAAGGAACTCGCGCACGCGTTCCATGTACGGGGTGCGGTCCTTGGAGTGGAAGATCGCGCCGGCCATCCGCACGGGATCGCCGAAGAAATAGGTCTCGTACTGCACCTGCCGTGCCGCGAAGGCCGACAGCGCCGTGTCCCAGGCCAGGCGGTAGAGGGGGATCCGGTCCTTCGCCTCCAGCCGCGCCGCCTGGTAGTAGCGATGCACCTCCTCGCTCAGCGGACCCTTGAGGTCGGCTTCGGTGGGCATGGCCACGAGGCCGCTGGCGCCCAGCAGGCGCACGATCTCGACCATGCGCGGGTAAAGGCGCGGATAGAGGTTGCGGGCCGCGTCCAGCGGATCGAAGGCCGGCGTCATCATGCCGTGCTCGTTGCGGGCCGCGTCGACCTCCGCGGCCCGCCGGAAGGCCTTCATGGTTTCCAGGTTGACCCAGATTTCGGCCACCTTCTCCTGCACGTGCTGGAAGATCTCGATGCCCACGGCGTCGATCATCAGCGACACCAGGCCCAGCAGGAACTCGGTCTTGGCGATGTTCTTGCAGATGACCTGGTGCGACATGTGCACCACCGCGGAGGTGGCCGCGTAGGCTTCGTTGCAGGCCTTCACGTCGCGATACAGGAACACGTTCTCCCAGGGAACGAACACGTCGTCGAACACCACCAGCGCGTCCAGTTCCTCGTATCGCGAGCCCAGCGGGTGGTCGAAGTGGTTGCGTCCGTAGTCCACCGTTTCCCGGCAGATGAACTTCAGCCCTTCGGTCGCGTTGGGAATACAAAAAGCGAACGAATACGGCGCGTCCTCTTCGGGATTCTTCAGAAGCGTGGAAGGAAACACCATGATCGCGTCGGAGATCGGCAGCGTGGCCAGCATCCGCGCGCCCTTGATGACCAGGCCGGCGTCGGTCTCCTCCTTCACGCGCGCCGCCAGGAACGGGTCCGCCTGCTTCGCTGCGCTGACCGCGCGGTTGATCTGCGGGTTGATCAGCGTATGCGTGAGCGCCAGGTCGCGTTCGCGCATCTCCCGGTGAAACGACCTGGCGTTCGCCCCGCCGCCCGCGTGCGCCGAATCCAGCCAGCCGGCGGCAGCCGCGTAGGCGCTCATCGCGCGGTTCAGGTAGCTGGGGTCGCGGCCCGCCATCCCGAAGCTGAAATCCGCAAGCCGGTGCATTGCGTCCCCGACGCGAACGAGGTCCTCACGCGTCTCGGGAATCATGAAGCTCATCCCCACCGGGTCGCCCGTCTCGGGCGAGGGAAAGAGCAATGTTTCGGGTTCTTCGTGCTGAAGGTCGTAGCGGGCCGCCAGGCTGCTCACCCCGCCGGCTATGCCGTCTTCGGCGGTGATGTCTTCAACCTTTCGTCCCCGATGCCACAACTCCATCGGAGAGTCCCTGAGTGCCTGAATGAGTTCGTCGCCTGTTCTTGCCGGCAAGACCTGTTCCTTTTGCGCTTACTTCCGGTCGGGCGGCCATTCTAGCCCGAACGTCTTCCCGCTACGGGGCGGGCATAATTCCGCCCATGACTACCGAATCGAATCTGAACGAGGCGATCGGCGCGGTGCTGCGCCAGTTGCAGAAAAACTGGGACCGCATGGACCTCAAGGCGATGGCCGGGTTATGGGACACTTCCGATCCCGAGCCCTTCTACCTCCCGGAGGAAGTCGATCAGCCGTTGCGGGACTGGGACTCGATCCATGCGTATTGGAACAAGACCATGGAATTGATCCCGCGCCTGAAGATGCGCATCTGGGACGTGAAGGCCGACCCGGTCAGCGACGACCTGGCGTGGGTTTCCTACCAGTTTCACTGGGACGCGGTGGCCGAGGGCTACGACAAGCCCGTGGGCGCCGACAACCGCGCCGTAGCGCTGTTCCGCAGGCTGCCCGAGGGCTGGCGGATCTGCCGCTATGCCGAAGCGCCGCTCGCGCCCATCCTCTACATGCGCAAGCTCTACGAAAACTCGGTGGAGGCCGATTTCAGCTGAGCAGCCAGTAGGTGATCGTTGAGATCACGAGCGCGCCCAGGACGTTGAGCACAAGGCCTTCGCGGGCCATCTGCGGGACGGTGAGGCGGCCCGAACTGAAAATCACGGCGTTGGGTCCGGTGGCGACCGGCAGCATGAAGGCGAAACTGGCGCTGATCGCCGCGGGAACCATGATCAGGTGCGGCTCTATGCCGGCCGCGACGGCTCCCGCCGCCAGTATCGGCATGAGCAGCGAGGTCGTGGCCGTGTTGCTGGTGATTTCGGTCAGGAAGGTGACCGCCAGGCAGATGAACAGGATCAGCAGCAAGGGCGTCCAGTCCGCCTGAGCGGCAAGCGCCGAGCCCAGGCTGGCGCTCAGGCCCGTGCTGGCAAAGGCCCCGGCAATGCAGATGCCCCCCGCGAACAGCAGCAAGACGCCCCAGGGGATGCTGACGGCCGTCTTCCAGTCCAGCAGGCGGCCGCCTGCTCCGTTCGGAACAATGAACATCGCCACTACCGCAAGCAGCGCCACGCTGCCGTCATGGGCCTGGTCCAGGCCCAGCAGTCCGGACCAGCCGCCGAAGGGTTCGCGGCGGGTCACCCAGAGCAACGCGGTGATCGCAAACACCACGAGAGTCCGCACTTCCTCGGTGCGCCACTTTCCGACGGCGGGCAGCTGCACGGGCGCGCGCAGCTTGAGCCCGCGGGTCAGCCAGAATCCGGCAATCGGCAGCATCACCAGGACCACGGGCAAGGCCCAGCTCATCCACTGCGTGAACCCCAGCTGGGTCCCCGTTGTCTCCTGATAAACGCGCATGAAGATCAGGTTCGGCGGGGTTCCGACCGGCGTGCCGGTGCCGCCGATGCTGGCCGCATAGCACATTCCCAGCAAAAGCGGCAGGGCCAGCCGTTTGTCGTCGCAGCCCTGGATCACGGCCAGCGCGATCGGCAGCAGCATCAGGGTCGTGGCCGTGTTCGATATCCACATGCTGAGCACCGCGGCCGCGGCCATGAAACCGAACACGAGCCGGCGTCCGTCGCTGGCGCCGAACAGGTTGATCATTCCCAGTGCGATCCTGCGGTGCGCGCCGCTCTTCTCCATGGCCGTGGAAAGCATGAATCCGCCCATCAGCAGCATGATCAGCGGATCGCCTACCGCGTGCGCAGCCTGCGACGGCGCAATGGCGCCTACCAGGGGCAGCAGCGCGATGGGTATCAGCGCGGTGACCGGAATCGGCACCGCCTCGGTGATCCACCAGGCCGCGCACAGCGTGGTCACGGCCACGGTCCAGGCCACGGCCGGCCCGGCATCCCGCATCAGCAGACCCGCCGTCAGGGCCGCCAGGGGCCCAGCAAACAGCATGATTTTCTTCAGCAAACGGCGGTTACCCCGGACCGAAGGCGGCCCGGCACAATTCCAGCAACGGATCCGGCCAGACACCGATCACGACCAGCGCCAATCCATTGGCCCCCAGCACCAGGCTGGCGCCCCAACCGGGCTTCAATCGCTCCTGCTCCTGCTCGAGCGGGGCCTCCATGAACATCAGCCGGATGATCCGCAGGTAATAGTAGGCCCCGACCACGGCGAATACCACGGCGACGACCGCAAGGGCCGTCAAACCCTGGTCCACCAGCACCATCAGCACCTGCCACTTGGCCAGAAAGCCCGCCAGCGGCGGAATCCCGATCATGCTCAGCATGATGAGCAGCATGATGAACGCCATCCCCGGGTGGCGGCGGTACAGTCCCCGCAGGCTGTCCAGCGGAGCGGCCTGTTTCTCCAGTGCGATGACCACGCCGAAGGCGCCGGCCGCCATGACCACGTACACAAGGGTGTAGAACAGCGCGGCGCTCAAGCCCTCGCCGCCGCCCGCGACCACGCCGAGCAGCAGGAATCCGACATGCGCGATTGCGGCCCATGCCAGCAGCCGCGCGGCCTGCGTCTGGGCCATGGCCACGATGGTGCCCAGGGACAGGGACGCGACCGCCATCACGATCAGCAGCAGGTTCCACTGCTCCTGCGAAGCGGAAATCCCGTCAACCAGCAGCCGCACGATCAGGGCGAACGAGGCGAGCTTCGGGACCGTTGCAAGCAGTACGGCCACACCCAGCGGAGGCCCGTCATACGCGTCGGCCACCCACTGGTGGAAGGGGACGGCGCCGAGTTTGAACGCCACTCCCGTCAGCACCAGGGCCGCGGCGACATACGCCCCCACGCTCTCGGACGCCAGGGTCGCCGTTTCGCTCAGGAGCAGCGAACCCGACAGGCCGTATAGCAGCGACATCCCGTACAGCATCGCTCCCGAACCGATCGCTCCGAGCACGAAATACTTCATCGCCGCCTCGGCCGCGCGGGCGGAATCGCGCTGCAGGGCCACCAGGGTGTACAAGGCCAGCGCGAGCAGTTCCAGGCCGAGATACAGGGTCAGCAGGCTGCCGGCGGACGCGGTCACGAAAACGCCCAGCAGCGCAAACAGGCCAAGGAGGTAATACTCGCCGCGCAGCGCGCCGGCCTGGCGCAGATCGCGCGGCGCATAGACGAAGGCCACGAGGCTCAACAGCACGCCGGCAACTTTCAACAGGCGCGCCAGTTTGTCCATCACGAAGGCGCCATGGAACATTTCGCCGTCCGCCGCCGCGAAGCAGGTCCATCCCACAAGGACCAGCCCGGCCAGACAGACCGATTGAATGACGAGCGGGCGCTTCCTGCCCACGGCCAGGTCCACCAGCAGCAGGACCGGAATCAGCAGCGCAAGCGCCAGTTCCGGGTACAGCGGCGCCCAGTAGGCCAGATCCATCACCATCCCGCCCCCTTCCCGGCCAGTACGTGGCGGGCCAGCGCGTCCAGCGAGGGCTCCATCATTTCCACCAGGGGATCCGGGTACAGGCCAAGGACAATCACCGCTAGGCCGATGCCGCCCAGCGCAATCAGTTCGCGGGCATCGAGGTCCTCGAGGCCCGCCACCCTGTCGTTCGCCACCTCGCCAAACACCACCCGCTTGAGCATGTACAGGCTGTATGCCGCGCCCAGCACCAGGATCGTGCCCGCGCCCAGGGCGACCAGCGGTTCGGCGCGGAACGACGCCAGGATGACGAGGAATTCACCGACAAAGCCGGAAGTCCCGGGCAGTCCCGCGTTGGCCAGCGCGAACAGCACCAGCAGGACGGCGAAAACCGGCATGGTGTTGGCCACGCCGCCGAAATCGTTGATCCGGCGCGTGTGGACGCGGTCGTAGAGCACCCCGACGCACATGAACAGGGCCGCCGAAATGAAGCCGTGGGAAATCATCTGCACCATGCCCCCGCCCATGCCCAGCGCCAGGAGCTGGTCCTTGCCGGCGCCCGCGTAAGCCAGGGGAATGAACAGGCCCAGGGTCACGAATCCCATGTGGGCCACCGACGAATAGGCGATCAGCTTCTTGAGATCGCGCTGGGCCAAGGCCACCACGGCGATATAGACGATCGCGACCAGCGACAGGCCCACGATCAGGGGCGCGAACTGGTAGGCGGCATCGGGCGTGACCGGCAGGCTGAACCGCAGCATGCCGAAGCCGCCCATCTTCAGCAGGATCGCCGCCAGAATGACCGAGCCGCCGGTCGGCGCCTCCACGTGCGCATCGGGCAGCCAGGTATGCACAGGCCACATCGGCACCTTGACCGCAAACGCGGCCAGGAAACCGAAGAACAGCAGCTGCTGCTCGGCAAGGGAAAGCGGCAGGGCGTGCAGGTCGGGTATCGCGTAACTGCCCGCCTGCAGGTACAGATAGACCAGCGCGACCAGCATGAACACCGAGCCCAGGAAAGTGAAGAGGAAGAACTTGACCGTTGCGTAAATCCGCCGCTCGCCGCCCCAGATGCCGATGATCAGGAACATCGGGGCGAGCATGAACTCCCAGAACACGTAGAACAGCAGGCTGTCCAGCGCACAGAAAACGCCCAGCATCAGCCCCTGCTGAATCAGCAGGGCGCCGTAGTACAGCCCCGTGCGCCGGTCTATCGCCCGCCAGCCCGCCACGACCGCCGCCGGCGTGAGCAGCAGCGTCAGCAGAATCAGCGCCAGCGCGATGCCGTCGACGCCGAGGTAGTACTGCACGTCGAATCGCTTGATCCAGTCGTGCCTCTCGACGAACTGGAAGCCGCCGCCGGGATCGAAGCCGCGCCACAGAATCCAGCCGGGTATCCACTCGAGCAGCGCCACGGCCAGGCACGACCAGCGCGCAACGGCGGCGCTGCGGGCCAGGCCCATGATCAGCAGGCCGGCGGCCACCGGCAGCCAGACGATCACGCTCAACAGGCCGGAATCGGGCATCAGTCCAGCACCAGGATGACCCAGGCGATCAACAGGCAGATGGCCGTCACCATCACGAAGGCATAGTGATATAGGAGGCCGGTCTGCAGGCGCCGCATGACGCCCGATCCCCAGCGAATCGTCCGCGCCAGCCCGTTGACCAGCAGGCCGTCGATAAAGCGCGCGTCGGCCTGGTCGGCGGCGCCCCTGGCCAGCCCCTGTGCGCTTGGGATGACGGCCCGCTCAAGCAGCGGATCGAAACCGTAGCCCAGTTCCAGCAGGCGCTTCGGAACGCGCAGCGCCGGTCCGGCCCGGCGCCGCCAGCGAGGCTTCCATTCGTAGAGGGCCCAGGCCGACAGTCCGCCCAGCACCGCCAGCAGGAAGACCGGCGAATAGAGGCCGTGGACGAAGAAATCGAGCGTGCCCGCGCCCAGGTCCGGGGCGCCGGAACCACTTTCCGCAAGGTTGACCAGGGACCCGGCGAAATAGCCGCCCAGGACCACCGGTTGAAACGTGAACCAGCCGATCAATAGCGAGGGAACGGCCAGGAACACCAGCGGGCCCAGCATCCACCGGCCGCGCGGCTCCCGTTCCGTCATATGGGAAGCGGCTTCGGTCTCGCGGCCGTGAAACACCACCAGCAGGAATCGGGCGCTGTAAAACGCGGTGACCGCCACCCCGGCCAGCAGGCACCAGCCGGCGTATGCGCTGACCGGGCCGGTGGACTGGGTCACGGCCGAGATCAGCGCGTCCTTGGAAAAGAAACCGGCGGTTCCCGGTATGCCGGCCAGCGCCAGCGTCCCGATCAGGGCGGTTGTGTAGGTGATCGGCATCCGCCGGCAGAGGCCGCCCATGCGCCGGATGTCCTGCTCGTGATGAAGGGCGACAATGACCGCGCCCGCGGCCAGGAACAGCAGCGCCTTGAAGAACGCGTGCGTGAACAGGTGGTAGATGGCCACCGAGTAGGCCGAAACGCCGATACCGGCCATCATGTAGCCGAGCTGGGACAGCGTGGACCAGGCGACGATGCGCTTGATGTCCTGCTGCACGATCGCCACGAGGCCCGTCGCCAGGGCGGTGGTCGCGCCTACCGCCAGCACCAGCGAGAGCGCGAACGGGCTGTATTCGAACAGTGGCGACATGCGCGCCACCATGAAGACGCCCGCCGTGACCATGGTCGCGGCGTGGATCAGGGCCGAAATGGGGGTGGGGCCCTCCATCGAGTCCGGCAGCCAGATGTGCAGCGGCATCTGCGCCGATTTGCCCATTGCGCCCACGAACAGAAGCACGCAGCCCAGGTCCAGCGCCGGCAGGCTCACTCCGGGCCAGACGGTGATTTGCTGTTCCGCCAGGCCGGGTGCGCCGGAAAAAACCACTGCGTAATCCAGCGAGCCCGCGGCCCCGCCGATCAGGGCGATTCCCAGCAGCAGTCCCAGGTCGCCGATGCGGTTCACCAGGAAGGCCTTCAGGCTGGCGAAATTCGCCGACGGCCGCTTGAACCAGAAGCCGATCAACAGGTACGAGGCCAGCCCGACGGCTTCCCAGCCCACGAACAGCTGCATGAAGTTGTCGGCCATCACGAGCAGCAGCATGGCCGAGGTGAAGAAGGCGATCAGGGCGAAGAAGCGCGCGTAGCCGGGATCGTCCCGCATGTAGCCGACCGTGTACACGTGCACCGCCAGCGAGACCCAGGTGACAACGCAGGCCATCAGGGCGGTCAGGCGGTCGATCAGCAGCCCGAAGCTCAGTTCGAACCCGCCGATGCTGAGCCAGTCCAGCAGCTTTATCCGAACCGGTTCGCCGCCCAGCTGCTCCAGCAGGGCCACGATCGACAGGACGGCGGACAGTCCCACGGCGAGGATAGGCAGGCCGTGAACCACCGTTCGCGGAAGGACCCTGGCGCCCAGCGCCACCAGCGCCGCCGCGCACAGCGGCGCGAACAGGATTGCTTCGTACATCATCCCTTGAGCAGGCTGAACTCTTCCACGTTCACGCTGAGCCGGTTGCGGAACAGCACCACGAGGATCGCCAGGCCAATCGCGGCCTCCGCCGCGGCCACGGTCAGGATGAAGAACACGAACACCTGCCCGGCCAGGTCGCCGAGAAAATAGGCAAACGCGATGAAATTGAAATTGACCGCGAGCAGCAACAGTTCCACGCACATCAGAAGCAGGATCACGCTGCGGCGGTTGATGAAAATACCGCACACGGCGATCGCGAACAGGACCGTGCTCAGGGTCAGCAGGTGGGCAAGCCCGATCACTCGTCCTTCTCCACGGGCATCCTGACCAGCCGGACCCGGCTTTCCGGCCGGACGGCGACCTGTTCGGACACCTGCTGCACGCGCAGGCCCTTGCGGCGGCGCAGCGTGAGCGTAATCGCGCCGATGATGGCCAGCAGGAGGATATAGCCGGCTATCTCGAAGGCATACAGGTGCTCGGTATAAAGCAGCGTGCCCAGCGCTTGCGTGTTGCCCTCCTCGAAAACCAGCGTATCGGCGGGTGCGGCAATCTCCAGTCCGGAGCGCCGCAACCACCAGACCGACGAAAGCTGCGCGGCCAGCAGCAGGCCGACCAGCACGCCCAGGGGAGCATAGCGCGTGAGTCCTTCGCGCATGCGCTCGACGTTGATGTCCAGCATCATCACGACGAACAGCAGCAGCACCATGACCGCGCCGACGTAAACCAGCACCAGCGCCACGGCCAGGAATTCGGCGCGCAGCAGCAGCCAGATGGCGGCCGAGATGACGAAGCACAGCACCAGGAGCAGCACCGAGTGAACCGGATTGCGCGCCGTGATCACGCCCACGGCGGCCGCGATCAGCATGCCCGACCAGCCGTAAAAGAGTATGAGCGGGAAGATTTCCGGAATCTGCTGCATGAAGTTGCGGCTCAGCGGTAGGAAGCGTCGGCGCTGCGATCGGCGGCAATCTGTTCCTCGTATCGATCGCCGATTTCAAGCAGCCGTTCGCGGGTCAGGATGTTCTCGCCCCTGTGCTCCATGTGGTACTCGTGAATCCGGGTCTCCACGATCGCGTCCACAGGGCAGGCTTCCTCGCAGAACCCGCAGTACACGCATTTGAAAAGGTCGATGTCGTAGCGGCTGGCCCGGCGGGTGCCGTCCTCGCGCACTTCGGACTCGATGGTGATCGCCAGCGCCGGACAGACTGCTTCGCACAGCTTGCAGGCGATGCAGCGCTCCTCGCCGTTGGCGTAGCGGCGCAAGGCGTGCAGGCCCCGAAATCGCGGCGACTGCGGGGCCTTCTCTTCCGGGTACCTGAGCGTGACCTTGCGCCTGAAGAAGTTGCCAAGGGTTACGCGCAGTCCCCGCAACAGCTCCCAGAGCGCGAAAGTGCGGAAAACCGCCCGGATGCGATCGCCGGGGCCGGGCTTGCCGGCCGCGGGCCTTTTCTCGGAATCATTCATTTGAACGGCCCCATATCAAGCACGGACAGCACGGCCTCCACGCCGATCCAAACCAGCGTGACCGGAATGAACACTTTCCAGCCCAGGCGCATGATCTGGTCGTAACGGTAACGGGGGAAGGTCGCGCGCAACCACAGGAAGACGAACAGGAACAGAAACGTCTTGGCGGCCAGCCAGAACAGACCCGGAGCCGCAAGTATTCCCACCACCGGCCATTGCCTGTCGATGAGGCCCGCAAACGGCGAGTCCCAGCCGCCGAGGAACAGCACGGCGGTGAGCGTGGCGATCAGAATCATGTTGGCGTATTCCGCCAGGAAGAACATGGCGAACGTGGCGCCGCCGTATTCCACGTGGAATCCGGCCACGATTTCGGACTCGCCCTCGGCCACGTCGAACGGCGCCCGGTTGGTCTCGGCTATGCCGGAGATGAAATACACGAGGAACAGGGGCAGGAGGGGAAGAACGAACCAGTTGCCCACTCCCCCTGCCTGCTTCTCGACGATGTCGCCCAGGTTAAGGCTGCCGGCCGCCATCAGCACGCCCACCAGCGCGAACCCCATGGCGATTTCGTAGGCGACCATCTGCGCCGCCGAGCGCATCGCCCCCAGCAGCGCGTACTTGGAGTTGCTGGCCCAGCCCGCCAGGATGATTCCGTAGATGCCCAGCGAGGTCATGGCCAGCAGGTAGAGCAGGCCGGCGTTCAGGTCCGCGACCGCGAAGCCGGGGAACAGGGGCACCACGGCCCAGGCCGCAAGCGCCGGAACGAGCGCCAGCACCGGAGCGGTGAGGAACAGCCAGCGGTTGGCGCGGCCGGGAATCACGATTTCCTTGACCAGCAGCTTCAGCACGTCGGCGAAAGGCTGCAGGAGTCCGCGGAAGCCCACCCGGTTCGGGCCCTGCCGCAGTTGCATGAAGCCGATCACCTTGCGTTCCAGGTAGGTGGCGTAGGCCACGCAGAGGATCACGACTACCGTGACCGCAAGTATCGCCACCAGGTCGATCAGCGCACCGACCGCCTCGGGGGGCAGGAAATCCAGCCAGGTGGAGAGCAGTTCGGTCATGGGACGGCTTCAGGCAGCCCTTTGCATCGCGGCCGCCTGCTGCAGGGGCGCGGAACGCCGCACCAGGCCATCGACCGAATACATGGGCAGTTCCAGCCCGGCGAATTCTTCATCGTCGAGACTCCGGGAGCCGGGCGCGCCGCCATTCGAAGATGACGCCGGGGAGGCAGCGGGGCTTTCGATACGCTGCCTCAGTTCCGCAAGGACCTGGTCGGTATCGGAATATCCGAAGCCGTCGAGTCCCAAACGGTCCGCCAGCGCCCTCAGCACTTTCCAGGCCGGGCGCGCCAGGCCCGGGGGCGGCGCGGCGGCGGCAAAACTCTGCCAGTCCAACTGTCCGTTCACCAGGGTCCCCGGAGTTTCCAGGCAAGCCGCGGTGGGCAGCAGTACGTCCGCGTGACTGAGCAGCCAGGGCGAAACCCAGGGATTCAGCGCAAGCAGGAAGCCGGCATCGCGAATCGCTTCGTGGGCGCCCGCAATGCAATCAAGATCCGGCTCGACGCCCATCAGGACCGTTCCCGTAAGGGACATGCGGCTCATCCGGTCCGCATCGAGACCGGCGGCACCCTTTCCATTGGCCTGGCCGGGCAGGACGCCGGCAAGATGCAGGCCGGCGGCGTTTCCGCCCTGCGTCACGTGGCCGAGCGCGGCGGCGCCGGCCGCCTCGGCGGCCGCTTCCAGCAATTCGGCGTAGGCCGGGTGGCGAAGCGCGAGTCCGCCCAGCCACAACGCCCGGCGCTCGCCCTTGAGCGCGCGATCGGCCAGCGGCCCCAGGGCGCAAGCCCAATCCCGGGGCGGCTGCACGCTCCTGCTGCCGATCGGGTGCAGGTATTCCCGCTCGACCAGGTCCAGGTAGCCGACCCGGGCGCCGGCCATGGCCGCCTTGCGGACCCGGTGGGCCAGGATGGGCGCTTCGCTGCGCAGATCGCAGCCCACCAGCAGCAGAGAGTCCAGCGACTCCACTTCGCCGAACCGGGTCCCCAGCCACGGCGCCTCGCCGGCCGGCGCCGCGCTTCGAAAATCGCGCTGCCTGAGCCTGTAATCGATGTTGGCCGATCCCAGCGCGCTCATCAGTTTTCTCAGGAGGTAGCCTTCCTCGGCCGTCGCCGAAGGTGACACCAGCGCCCCGGTACCCTCGCCGCCCTGCTCCTCCGCCGCGCGCATCAGGCCCGCCGCAGCCGCGTCCAGCGCCTCGTCCCAGCCGACCTCGATCAATCGACCGTCGCGGCGCACCAGCGGCTTGTGAAGCCGCTCCTCCACGTACAGGCCCTCGCAACTGAAGCGGTCCCGGTCCGAAATCCAGGTCTCGTTCACCGCTTCGTTCTCGCGCGGCACGATGCGCCGCACGCGCCCGCGCAGCACGTGCGCATAGAGCGCCGAGCCCACGCAGTCGTGCGGCGCCACCGTCGCGTGGGCGCTCATTTCCCAGGCGCGGGCGGTGAAGCGGTAGGGCTTGTTGTTCAGGGCCCCGACCGGACACACGTCGATGACGTTGCCGGACATTTCGTGCTTCAGGGACCGCTCTACGTGGGTCGTGATCTCCATGTGCTCGCTGCGGCCGGTCGCGCCGAGCTCCTGCACGCCGGCGACCTCCTCGCCGAAGCGTATGCAGCGCGTGCAATGGATGCAGCGGGTCATGTCGGTGGACACCAACGGGCCCAGGTCCGGATCGGGCACCGCCCGCTTTCCTTCCGAAAAGCGCGAGATATCGCGGCCGAATCCCATCGCCAGGTCCTGAAGCTCGCACTCCCCTCCCTGGTCGCAAACCGGACAATCGAGCGGATGGTTGATCAGCAGAAACTCCATCGTCGCCCGCTGGGCCGCTATCGCCCGGCCGGACCGGGTTTCGACCTCCAGGCCGTCGGTGACCGGCAGGGCGCAGGCAGGCATGGGCTTGGGTGCGCCGGCCACGTCCACCAGGCACATGCGGCAATTGGCCGCGACGCTCAGCTTGGGGTGATAGCAGAAACGGGGCACGTAAATGCCGGCCCGGTCGGTCACCGCGATCAGCATCTCGCCGGCCGCGGCCTCGAGTTCCCGGCCGTTCACGGTAAGGCGAACGCTCCGGTCAGGCATAAGCCGCCTCCCGCTGACGGGCGACGGCCCGGGAACTCCGGATCTTCGCCTCGAATTCACCGCGGAAATGCTTCAGGAAGCTCTGCACGGGCCAGGCCGCCGCATCTCCCAGGGCGCAGATCGTGTGGCCCTCGATGTTGTTGGCGACGCTCAGCAGCAGGTCCAGGTCCGATACATTGGCCCGTCCTTCAAGCATGCGCGTCAGCATCCGGTAAAGCCACCCGGTGCCCTCGCGGCAGGGCGTGCACTGGCCGCAGGACTCGGCGTAGTAAAAGCGTGCGATGCGTCTCAGGACGCTCACCATGCAGGTTCGATCGTCCATCACGATCATCGCCCCGGTCCCCAGCGCCGAACCCGCCTCGCTGAGCGAGTCGTAATCCATCGTGCATTCCCTGATGATTGCCGCCGGCAGCACCGGGACCGAAGACCCGCCGGGTATCACCGCCTTCAGCTCGCGGCCCTTCCAGACCCCGCCGGCATGCTCCAGCAGTTCGTTGAAGGTAACGCCCAGCGGCGCCTCGTAGTTGCCGGGCCGCTCCACGTGGCCGGACACCGAATAGATCATGGTGCCGGCCGAATTGGGCGGACCCAGCGACTTGAACCACTCCGCGCCCTTCTCCATGATGGCCGGCACGCAGGCCAGGGTCTGGGTATTGTTGACCGTGGTGGGCCGGCCGTACAAGCCGCTCTGAGCGGGGAAAGGCGGCTTGAAGCGCGGCTTGCCGGGCTTGCCCTCCAGCGACTCCAGAAGGCCCGTTTCCTCGCCGCAGATATACGCGCCCGCGCCCACGAAGGGATGCAGCTCGAAGTCGATCCCGGCGGCGCCCAGACCACGGCCGATCAGGCCCGCCGCCCGCGCTTCGTCCAGTGCGTCGAGAAACCTCGGCACCGGCTCGCCCAGGAACTCGCCGCGAATGTAGTTGTAGCTCACCGTGGCGCCCATCGCAAAGGCGGCCAGCGCCATGCCCTCGATCAGCACGTGCGGGTTGTAGCGCAGGATGTCCCGGTCGTGGCAGGTTCCGGGCTCGCTCTCGTCGGAATTGCAGACCAGGTAGGTGGGCTGCTCGCAGTCCCCGGGCATGAAGCTCCATTTCAGCCCGGTGGGAAAGCCCGCCCCGCCGCGGCCCCGCAGCCCGGATGCCTTGACCGTTTCCAGGACCCGTCCCGCGTCGAGTTCGCCGGCCAGCACCCTGCGCCAGACCCGGTAGCCGCCGCGGCCCTCGTAGGACTCAAGCCGCCAGGGCCGTTCCGCATCGGGCGGCGGCATGCAGACGTGAACCAGTTCCATACCGGTCAGCTCAGCCCCTCGACGATGCGGTCGGCCTCGTCGGGCGTCACGTTCTCGTGGTAGCGGTGGCCCACCATCACCATCGGCGCGCCCGTGCAGGCCGCCAGGCACTCCTCCTCTTCCTTGAGAAAAATCCGTCCGTCCGCGGTGCTCTCGCCCGCGGAAATCCCCAGCCGGCTCTCCAGGTGTTGAAGCAGCTCCCGGCCGCCGCGAAGCCAGCAGGAAATGTTGGTGCACACGGACACGCAATGCCGACCGACCGGGCGCACCTCGAACATGGAGTAGAAGGTTGCGACCTCATAGACCTGGATCGGCGGCAGCGCAAGCTCCCCGGCCACCGCGTCCATCAGTTCAACCGACAGCCAGCCGCCGTTCCCGTCCTGGGCAAGGCGAAGCGCGTCCAGAACCGCGGAGCGCTGGCGCCCGCTCGGGAACCGGGCGGCCGACTCCCGGATGGCGGCGCGCGCCGCGTCGGGAAGCAAGGAGTTGTCGCCCACCGACGTTCCTACCGGTCAATCTCGCCGAACACGACGTCCATGGTGCCGATGGTCGCCACCACGTCGGCCAGCATGTGGCCCCGCACCATCTCGTCCATGGCCGCCATGTGGGCGAAGCCCGGCGCCCGTATCTTGACCCGGAACGGTTTGTTGGCGCCGTCGGACACGAGGTAGACGCCGAACTCGCCCTTGGGGTGTTCCACGGCGGCGTAGGCCTCGCCTTCCGGCACGCAGTAGCCCTCGGTGAAGAGCTTGAAGTGATGGATCAGCGATTCCATCTTCTCCTTCATCTCCTCGCGTTTCGGCGGCGCCAGCTTGTAGTCGTCCAGCATGACCGGCCCGGGGTTCGCGCGCAGCCAGTCCACGCATTGCCGGATGATCCGGTTGGACTGCCGCAATTCCTCGACCCGCACCAGATAGCGGTCGTAGCAATCGCCGTTCACTCCCACCGGAATGTCGAAGTCCATGTCCGCGTACGCCGCGTACGGCTGCTTCTTGCGCAGGTCCCACTCCACGCCCGAGCCGCGCAGCATGGGACCGGTAAAGCCCAGGTTCAGGGCCCTTTCGGGGGAAACCACGGAGATGCCCACCGTGCGCTGCTTCCAGATCCGGTTCTCGGTCAGCAGCGTTTCGTATTCGTCCACGTGGCCGGGAAAGCGCCGGGTGAAATGTTCGATGAAATCGAGCAGTGAGCCGTCCCGCCCCTCGTCCATGGCCTTGTCGCGGCCGGAAGCCCGGTTCGCATCGGGTTGCGCCAGGTGCCTGGGCATCTGTTCGGGCAGGTCGCGGTAAACGCCGCCCGGCCGATAGTAGGTTGCGTGCATGCGCGTGCCCGATACCGCCTCGTAGCAGTCCATCAGGTTCTCGCGCTCGCGGAAACAGTAGAGGAAGATGGTCATGGCGCCCACGTCGAGGCCATGGCAGCCGAGCCACAACAGGTGATTCAGTATCCGGGTGATCTCGTCGAACATCACGCGGATGTAGAGGGCCCGCGGCGGCGGTTCGATCCCCAGCAGCTTCTCGATCGCCAGGACATAGCCATGCTCGTTGGCCATCATGGACACGTAGTCGAGACGGTCCATGTAACCGATGCTCTGGTTGTAGGGCTTGGACTCCGCCAGTTTCTCGGTGGCGCGGTGAAGCAGACCGATGTGCGGGTCGGCGCGCATCACGACCTCGCCGTCCATTTCCAGGACCAGCCGCAGCACGCCGTGCGCGGCCGGGTGCTGGGGGCCGAAGTTCATCGTGTAGCTCTGAAACTCAGCCATCGCCCACCTGCCCGCCGTCGCCGGGCTCGGCCCTGAGCGCCGGCCGGTACCGGTTGTCGTCCCGGATCACGCGCGGAACCAGCGTGCGCGGTTCTATGCTGACCGGCTCGTACACGACGCGGCGCTTGTCCTCATCGTATCGGACTTCCACTTTTCCGCTCAACGGAAAATCCTTGCGGAAGGGATGTCCGATAAAGCCGTAATCGGTCAGGATACGGCGAAGGTCCCCATGGCCCTCGAAAACGATGCCGAACAGGTCGAAGGCCTCGCGCTCGAACCAGTCGGCCGCCTGCCAGACGCCCGTCACCGACGGCAGGACCGGCGGGTTCTCCCCCACGGCGAAGGCTCGCAGCCTCACGCGCAGGTTATGGCGCAGCGACAGCAGGTGATAGACGGCCGCGAACCGTGCCGGCTGCTCCAGCGCCCGGCGTTCGCTTTCGGACGCCGAGAGGGTCGTGCTGGCGCCCGGCTCGACGGCCCGGCTGAAGCCGGATTCGGTCGCCGCCTCGGTCCTCCACTGGGCCTGGCCGTAGCCCAGGTAATCGACGCCGCAGACGTCGATCAGGGTCGCGAAGGAAAACGCCTCTTCGTCGCGCAAGGCTGTGGCTGTTGCCGGCAGTTCGGAAGCATCGAGGTCGTAGCTCAATTCGCCGCAGGCGGATTCCCGCCGGTGCAGCACGTTTTCGAAGCGCGCATGCAAGGCTTCGGCCAACGACTCGAGACGGGCGGACATCGGGCGTTTCGTTCAGGCTGTGGGCTGCGGACGCGCCAGCGCCTTGCTGTGGCGAATCTTGTTGCGCAACTGCAGAATGCCGTAGAACAGCGCCTCGGCCGTCGGAGGACAGCCGGGAACATAGACGTCCACCGGCACGATGCGGTCGCAACCGCGCACCACCGAATAGGCGTAGTGGTAGTAGCCGCCGCCATTGGCGCAGGAACCCATCGAGATCACCCAGCGCGGCTCCGGCATCTGGTCATAGACGCGGCGCAAGGCAGGCGCCATCTTGTTGCAGAGGGTTCCGGCCACGATCATCACGTCGGATTGCCGGGGACTGGGCCGGAACATCACGCCGAAGCGGTCGAGATCGTAACGCGCGGCGCCCGCATGCATCATCTCGACCGCGCAGCAGGCCAGCCCGAAAGTCATCGGCCACATTGACCCGGTGCGCGCCCAGTTCAGCAGCTTGTCCAGCGAAGTCACGACGAAGCCCTGCTCGCGGGCCTCCGTGAGCGTGTCGGCCATGCCGTCAATCCGTGGCCCGACGGCTTCCGGATGCGGGTCTAGTCCCATTCCAGGGCCCCCTTGCGCCACTCGTAAACGAAGCCCACGACAAGCACCAGAAGGAAGATGCCCATCGCGATCAGACCCGGATTGCCGATGGCGTCCAGCGCCACGGCCCAGGGAAACAGGAAGGCGATCTCGAGATCGAAGATGATGAACAGGATCGCGACGAGGTAGTAGCGCACGTCGAACCGCATGCGCGAGTCCTCGAACGCGTCGAAGCCGCATTCGTACGGCTCCAGCTTGCGCTCGTCGCGCTGTCCGCGGCCGAGCAGCAGGCCCAGGCCGAGCAGCGCCAGCGCGATGGCGAACGCCACACAGAGGTAAATCAGCACAGGAAGGTAATCGGCCGGCATGACTATCGCTCCGACCACCGGCGCTGTCTTGCCCTTCCTTCCGGGGAACCGCCGGCAAGCACATCCATGTGGGCTCGGCGTCGGCATCCATGCCTCCGACGTTCCCCGGAAGGAAGGGCAAGACAGCGCCTTCCGTAACGAAAATCCCGGACGTGGGTGTGCCGATGGCCGGACTCGAACCGGCACGGCTTACGCCACTGCCCCCTCAAGACAGCGTGTCTACCAATTCCACCACATCGGCACGAAAAGAAAGGCTGCATCATTCCTGCGGGATGTCGGGTTGCTCCGCAGGCTGAAGCGAAGGCAGCTGCGGCAGGTCTTCATCCTCCTCCTCGGGGACGGCCTCCTCTTCGGCCGGCGCAGCCTGCTCGATGGTATCGAGAAGGCTCTCCTCGGGCCGGGGCTTGCCGACCCCGGTGAGGATGAGGCTGGTGGCGAAGAACAGCGTGGCGAGTACCGCCGTGACGCGCGAAAGGAAGTTCGCCGAACCGCGCGCGCCGAACACCGTTCCGGATGCGCCCGAACCGAAAGCGGCGCCCGTTTCCGCGCCCTTTCCGCGCTGAAGCAGCACAAAAACAATAATCAGGGCAGCGACGAGAACATGCGCTGCCAGGAACAATTGCTGTAACAGAACCCTACTCCGCTATACCGCCGCGATGATCCGCAAAAACTCCTTCGCATCCAGGGAAGCGCCGCCCACCAGGCCGCCGTCAATGTCCGGCTGGGCAAAAAGCGCGGCCGCGTTGGCGCCGTTCACGCTGCCCCCGTACAGAATGCGAATGCCGACGGCAATTTTAGCATTGGTGCGGGCAATTTCGCCGCGCAGCAGCGTATGCACCTGCTGGGCCTGCTCCGGTGTTGCGGTATGGCCGGTGCCGATGGCCCAGACGGGTTCATAGGCCAGGACCGCGCGCTCGAACATATTGCCGCCGCACAGTTCCAACACCGCCCCGAGTTGCCGCAGCACGACTTCCGCGGTGCGTTCCGCCCTGCGTTCGGGAAGCGTTTCTCCCACGCAAAGCACCGGAATCAGCCCATGATCCGCCGCCCTGTGAAATTTCCTCGCCACCAGCTCGTCGCTTTCGCGCAAGCCGGTGCGTCTTTCCGAGTGCCCGACGAGAACGTGGCTGCAGCCGCAGTCCAACAGCATGTCCGCGGACACTTCGCCGGTGTGTGCGCCCTGTTCATGGATCGACAGGTCCTGCGCCCCCAGTTGAACGGCGAGGGTTCCCGCCGACTCCGCTTCTTCCAGAACCCGGCGCACGGCGTCCAGGTGCGGGAACGGCGGAAACACGATCACTTCCGGAAGGCCGCGGCCGGCTTCGTGCGTCGTGGCCGCCAAGGCCCCGGCCAGTTCACTTGCCGAGACAAGGCTGCCGTGCATCTTCCAGTTGCCGGCCACGATCCGGCGCCGATCGGTCATGCTGTGTCGCCTCAGGTGGCCGGCCGGCCGGGACTCAGCGCCTGGGCCACGCCTTCGGCGGCCCTGTGCACGCTTGTGCGGTCGGGACCCTCCGCCATGATCCGGAACACGGGCTCGGTGCCCGACGGCCGCACCACGATGCGGCCTTCCCGGCCGAGCAACCGGCGGGCCGCGCGCAAGGCCTTTTCGACAGCGGGGTCTCCAAGACTGCCGTCGCCGTTCGAGGGCACGCTCAGGTTCGCCTGCTCCGTATGCGGCATGTCCTCGGCCAGTTCCGCCAGCGAACAGTTTCTCGCCTGCATCACGGACAGCACTTCCAGGGCCACCAGCAGCCCGTCGCCGGTAGTGGACTTGTCCAGGCACAGAATATGCCCGGAGCTTTCCCCGCCCAGGACCCCGCCCTTCTCGCGAAGCATTGCGACCACCTGACGGTCGCCCACTTCGGCGCGGCAGAAAGCGATTCCTTCCGCCTGCAAGGCCCGCTCCAGCGCCATGCTGCTGATCTGGGTTCCGACTACCGGACCGGACAGCCGGCCGGCTTCCTTGCGCGCCAGGGCGAGAACCAGCAACAGCGTATCGCCGTTCAGGGTTGCGCCCGCGGAATCGACCATGATGACGCGGTCTCCGTCGCCGTCCAGGGCGATTCCCACATCGGCTTCGACCGCCTTGACGGTGCGCCGCAGCAGGTCGGGCTCGGTGGCGCCGCAGCGGTCGTTGATATTGCGCCCGTTCGGAGAACAGCCCAGCGGAACGAGTTCGGCGCCCAGCGCCGTCAGCGTCGCCGGGGCCACGCGGTAGGAAGCGCCGTGCGCGCAGTCCACGACGATCTTGACGCCCTCCAGCGACATGTCCCCGGGCACCGTACCCAGGCAGTGCTGCTCGTAGCGCTCCAGCGCATCGTCGACCCTACGCACCTGGCCCAGCGCGGTGGAATCCAGCGTCACCGCGGCGTCCTCGATATGGCTTTCGATGCGTGCCTCTTCCCCGGCCGCCAGCTTGAAGCCGTCATGCTTGAAAAACTTGATTCCGTTATCGCCGTAGGCGTTGTGCGAAGCGCTGATGACGACTCCAAGATCGGCGCCCAGCTCCTGCGTCAGCAGGGCCACGCCGGGCGTCGGCAGGGGGCCGGACAGGCGAACGTCGGCGCCGGCGGCGACGAACCCCGCCTCCAGCGCCGATTCGAACATGTAGCCGGAAACCCGCGTATCCTTGCCGATCACCACCTTGCCGCCGCGGGGCAGCAGGGCGCGGGTGGCGGCGCCGGCCAGGCGCAATGCGAACTCGGCGGTCATGGGATGCTGGCCCACCGTGCCGCGCACGCCGTCGGTGCCGAAATACCTCATCTCACGCACCGCGTTGATCCCGCCCGTTCTTGCCGTCAGTTGGAGAAGTACTCGTCCCAGCGTTGGTCGACGAGCTTGAAGGAGTCGGCGGCGCGTTCCTCCATGACCGTGCGGTTGTCCTCGGCGAACACGTTGGGTCCGCCTTCGGCCGGCAATTGCCGCGTGGCATCGATCAGTATCTTGCTCGACAGCGCGTTTCGCTGGGTGCTGGGGTCGATCATGAACGAGAACGTCTGCCGTACCGTCAGGCTGGCCGGCCAGGGCTGCCAGCGCGTGGTCACCGCGTGCAGGACGCGCGTGATGTCGGTGGGGTCCACGTCCTTGTCGAGGATGATGATCATCTTCTTGCTGAACCCGATCATCCGGTAGCCCATGATCAGGAGCCCGGCCTCGATCCCCTCGCCCGGCAGGCGCTTGTTGATGCAGGCGATCACCATGCTGGGAATTTCCGGCGGCATGTGCAGCTTCACGAGGTTGGGCATGATCCGCTTCAGCCGCGCGAAATGCCCGACCTGCCAGGGCCAGGTGAGATAGGCGCCGCCGATTCCCGGCCAGATGTTGTAGACCCAGGGCTTCTCGCGGTGGGTGATGGCCTTGACCGTCATGAAGTGGTTGGGCGCCGGTTCTCCGATGTAGCCCAGCATCTCGCCGTACGGACCCTCCATCTCCTTGTCGGTGCTGATTTCCCCCTCGATGACGATCTCGGCGTGCGCCGGCGCCATCAGCGCGTTCGTTTCGGCCCGGACCAGTTCCACCGGCTCGCCACGGAACCCGCCGGAAAACGCGAATTCGTCGTCACCCAGCTCGCCAACGCGGGTGCTGCTCATCATCCAGGTGATCGGGTCCAGGCCCGTGGCCACGACGCAGGGCACGCTCTTCTTGCCCTGCGCGATGGCCTTGCGCATCATCTGGGCGCCGTGGTTCTGGCCGGTAAAGCAGATGCCCAGCTTCTGCGGGCCCTTGACCTGCAGGCGGTAGGTGCCCACGTTGCGGCCGATCTCGGGGTCCTCCATGATCACCGAACCGGTACTGATGAACCGGCCCCCGTCGGCAGGATTGTTCATGATCCAGGGAAACCGGTCGAGGTCGGCGTCGTCGCCGAACAGCTTGACTTCCTTGCACGGAGCGTCCGCCCCGTCCACTTCCACGGGAGGAATCTGCTCGAAACGGTAGTCCTCGTTCATGTGCTTGAGCAGTTCCCGCTCCACCACCTGGTTCATTTCACGCTCGTCGTCGCTGAGATCCGTTACTCCGAGGCACATCGCGACCGTCTTGAAACTGTTGAGCACGTTGCAGATAACGGGCGTGTCGTACCAGCGGCCGTTCATCTTCGTGCGCTCCACCAGGAATGCCGGGGCCGAGGTGCGCATCCGGTCCTCCAGGCGGTAGGAGAAAGCCGTCATCTCGAACTGGTCCTGGTCCATGTCCGCGATTCGCAGCAGCTTGCCCTGCTGCTCCATGGCCTGTGCATATTCTCTGAGGGAATTGAATACCGACATGCTGGAAGTCCTCGGTGGGCGACGGGCTGCCCTGTGGTGGCGGAGAACCCGGGCCTAGTAGCGGTACCGGTCGGGCTTGAACGGACCGGTCTCCGGGATGCCGAGATACTCGGCCTGCTCCGGGGTAAGGCGGCTGAGCGAGGCGCCCAGCTTGGGAAGATGCAGGCGCGCGACTTTCTCGTCGAGGCGGCGCGGCAGCGTGTATACGCGGTTTTCGTAGTCCCTGCGCGTCAGCAGCTCGATCTGGGCCAGGACCTGATTGGTGAAGCTGGTCGACATTACGAAACTGGGGTGCCCCGTGGCGCAACTCAGGTTCACCAGCCGGCCGCGGGCCAGCAGGATCAGCCGCTTGCCGTCGGGAAAGATCACGTGATCCACCTGCGGCTTGATTTCCTCCCACTCGCAGTCCTTCAGGCTGGCGACGTCGATCTCCACGTCGAAATGGCCGATGTTGCAGAGTATGGCCTGGTCCTTCATGCGCGCCATATGGTCGTAGGTGATGACGCCCCTGTTGCCGGTCGCGGTGACGAAGATGTCGGCCTGCCCGCAGGCCTCGTCCATCGTGACCACCGGATAGCCCTCCATGGCCGCCTGCAAGGCGCAGATCGGATCGATTTCGGTAATCCACACCTGCGCCCCCAGGCCCTTGAGCGATTGGGCGCAGCCTTTGCCCACATCGCCGTAACCGCACACCACCGCGATCTTGCCCGCCACCATCACGTCGGTGGCCCGCTTGATTCCGTCCATCAGCGATTCGCGGCAGCCGTACAGGTTGTCGAACTTGGACTTGGTCACCGAGGCGTTGACATCCATGGCCGGGCAACGCAGCGTGCCCTGCTCTTGCATCCGGTAGAGCTGATGAACGCCGGTAGTGGTCTCCTCGCTGAGCCCCAGCAGTTCGGCGGCGAGCTTCGGGTGCTCCTCGTGGACGATGCGCGTCAGATCGCCGCCGTCGTCCAGCAGGAGGTTGGGGACCCAGCCGCCCGGGCCGGTGATGGTGCGGGCGATACAGTTGACGTACTCCTCTTCCGTTTCGCCCTTCCAGGCGAAAACCGGCACGCCCCGGCGCGCCATGGCGGCGGCGGCGTGGTCCTGGGTGGAAAGCCGGTTGCACGAAGACCAGCGCACCTCCGCGCCCAGTTCCAGCAGCGTTTCGATCAATACGGCGGTCTGCACCGTCATGTGCAGGCAGCCGGCAATCCGCGCTCCGGCGAGCGGCCGCCGGTCGGCGTATTCGGCCCTCAGCGCCATGAGCCCGGGCATTTCGCTGCGGGCGATGGCAATTTCGCGCTCGCCGAAGTCGGCCAGCGACAGGTCGGCGACCCGGTAGTCCTCGTGCAGGCGGGTTACGGCTGGTTTCGCCATATCAGGCCACCTTCGCCGCGCGGGCGTCGTCGGCAAGTTGCGCGGCCCGGCCGGTTTCTTCCCAGCTGAAGCCGCAGTCCTCCCGGCCGAAATGGCCGAAGGCGGCGGCGGGGCGGTACGACATGCGCTTCAGGTCCAGGTCGCGGATAATGCCCTCGACCGACAAGTCGAAATGGGCCCGCACCAGCGCCTTGAGGCGTTCGTCGCTGACCGTTGCGGTGCCGAAGCTCTCGACATCGACCGCTACCGGCTCCGGCTCGCCGATCGCGTAACAGACCTGCACTTCGCAGCGCTCCGCCAGGCCGGCCGCGACGACATTCTTGGCGGCGTGCCGGACCGCGTAGGCGGCGGACCGGTCCACCTTGGACGGGTCCTTGCCGGAGAACGCGCCGCCGCCGTGCCGGGCCATTCCGCCGTAGGTGTCGACAATGATCTTGCGCCCGGTCAGGCCGCAGTCCGCCTGCGGTCCGCCTTCGACAAACCGTCCGGCGGGATTGACCAGGTAGTTGACCGGGCCGGTCAGCCACTGGGGACCCAGCACCGGCTTGATCAGCAGCTCGATGATCGCCTCCCTGAAGTCCGGCGGACAAACGCCCCGCGCGTAGTCGTCCGGCCAGACATCCGGGGCATGCTGGGTGGACAGAACGACATCGGTAACGGCCACCGGCCTGTAGTCCTCGTAGCGCACCGTGACCTGCGACTTGCCGTCGGGCCTGAGCCAGTCCAGTTCTCCCGAGGCCCGCAATTCGGCATGCCTCAACATGAGCCGGTGCGCCAGGTCGATCGGCGCCGGCATGAGGGTGGGCGTTTCCCTGCAGGCATAGCCGAACATCATTCCCTGGTCGCCGGCGCCCAGCGGCTTGCCCTCGCCGGCGTTCACTCCCCTGCGGATATCGGGAGACTGCTTCCCGATCGCGTTCAGGACGCCGCAGGTCGCGCCGTCGAAACCCAGTTCCGAGTTGTTGTAGCCGACCTCCTTGATCAGTCCCCGAACCAGCGATTCGAGGTCCACCCAGGTCGATGTGGTGATCTCGCCGGCGACCAGCACGAAGCCGGTCTTGACCAGCACCTCCGCCGCCACGCGCGCGTCCTCATCCCGCGACAGGATGGCGTCGAGCACGGCGTCGGAAACCTGGTCCGCCAGCTTGTCCGGGTGGCCGTCGGAAACCGACTCGGAAGTAAAAAGAGAGGTCTTGGGCATACGCTCAACCGTACGATAAGGCAGCCGGTAATTATATGCACAAGGCGCCCTGCGGCGCCTCTACGGGACCCGCTCCCCGGGCGGCCTCAAGGCCAGCGCGCGCCGGTACGCGAGGCGGCGCGAACACCCTGCGATCGAGGCCGCAAGCCGGGCCGCCTGACGCGTCGGCAGTTCCTCCAGCAATGGGCGAAGCACGGCGTCCAGCGCCTTCTCGTCCTGTTCCTGCGCGCCGCCGCCGGCCACGACCAGCGTGAACTCGCCCCTGGCGACGATCACGCCTGCCGCGGCTGCCGCGCACAGCTCCGCCAGGCTGTCGCCGTAAGTGCTCTCGTGGATCTTGGTCAGCTCGCGGGCCAGAAATGCCTTGCGTTCGCCGCCGAGAATTTCCTGCATGTCCTCAAGGGCCGCCGTCAGCCGATGCACCGCTTCGTAAAAGACCAGGGTTTCGGGCACCGCCTCGAGTTGTTTCAGTCGCGCGCGCCTCGCCGCCCGCCGGGCGGGCAGGAACCCCTCGAAGTGAAAGCGGTCGGCGGGAAAGCCGGCCACCGACAGGGCCGCCACCGCGGCGCAGGGTCCGGGCAGCGGACTTACGCGTATGCCCGATTGCCTGGCTTCGCGGACGAGGCGCATGCCCGGATCGCTGATGCCGGGCGTTCCCGCATCGCTCATCAGGACCAGGTCTTCTCCCGCCAGCAGTCTCTCCAGAAGTTCGGGAATTCTGGAACGCTCGTTGTGGGCGTGCAGGGAAACCATCGCAACGCGTATTCCCAGGCTGTGCAGCAGCTTGCCGGTTCGGCGCGTATCCTCCGCCGCCACGCCGGAAGCGCGCTCGAGAACCGCTGTCAGCCGCGTGCTAACATCGTCCAGGTTGCCAATTGGAGTGGCGGCGACAAACAAGGCCCCCGCTTCTTCAGGCGCGCCTGCCCCCGCCATCTTCGCAACCGTCATATGATCACCTACATGCCAAGTGTCGTGGCTTGCCGCCCAGCCAGGCTTTCCGCAACGCCGCCGCCTGGACGCCATGTCCGGTTTGCGGCGCTCGCGGCCCTCGCGCTTGTCGCCCTGGCCGCCTGCACTCCCGCGGATCTGATGCGGGCTTCCAGCGAGGAACTGGCGGCCCTTGGCGAACAGGCGCGCACCCTTTCCACGGCTGGAGATCACGGCGCCGCCCGCCAAGTCTACCTTTCCATGGTTCGCCGGGCACCTCCGCAGGCGCGACAGCAATACCAGATCATGGCGGCGCGTGAAGCGGGCCGCGAGGGCCGTAACCGGCGGGCGCTCAGCGAACTTGAGGCGATCGACCCCGGCGCCGAATGGATCGGGCTTTGGTCACTCGCGGCGGCCGAGAGCGAAAGGATGGTGAGCGGCCCGGACGTCGCGTACGAAAGGCTGGCGGCGATCGATCCCGACCGGTATCCCGACCTTGCCGGCGACCTGCTCCGGACCCGGTCGGAACTGCTCTTTGCACTGCAGAGGCCGGGCGAAGCCCTGCAGGACCTGACGCTGCTCGGCGCTGGATTCGCCGAGGGCGATGTCGAAAGCGCCGGGTTCACCTGGTCGCTGCTGCGCGACTACCGCGCCCAACTGACTACCGACGGAGTGGAAGGGGTCCAATTGGGCTGGATAGAACTCGCCTTGCTGACCAGCGAACTGGAGGCCGATCCGACCGAGGCCCGCGCCGCCCTGCAGGGCTGGCAGGAAAGGTTCCCGCAACATCCGGCCGTCGATCTGCTGGGCGACACGATCACTCCCGAGATTTGCCGGTCCGCCAAGCATCCTTCCCGAATTGCAATGCTGTTGCCCGGGTCGGAACGATACGCCGCGCGCCGGCGGTCGTTGCGCGATGGATTCCTGGCCGCGCGTTACGCCCTGAAGTCCTCCTGCGCCAGCCCCGAGGTCGCGTTCTACGAAGTCGGCGATCCTCTCGATGCAGCGCGGGAATGGAGCCGCGCGGTGGCGGAAGGCGCGGACATCATCGTTGGGCCGCTGCTGCCCGAATCGGTTGAGAGAGTCGCGGAAATCGCCGGCGAACGTCCCACGCTGGCCCTGAACCGTCTGCGGGCCGGTTCTCCGCCAGCCCGCTTCGAAGAGTTCGCACTCGCGCCCGAGCACGAGAGCCGCCAGGCGGCGCGCCACGCCCTCGACCGGGGACTCAGGCGCGCGCTGGTGTTGTACCCCGGCAACGAGTGGGGACGGCGCATCTACCGCAGTTTCGCGCAGGAATACGAGGATGGCGGCGGCGAGATCATTGCACAAGAGCCGTACAGTCTTTCGGCAGTGGATTATTCCGACCAGATCGGGCGGCTGCTGAAGATCGGCGCAAGCAACCGCCGGCACGACGAGCTGCAGAGGCGACTTGGCAGAAGGTTGAACTTCGAGCCTCGCCGCCGTCAGGACGCGGACCTGGTCTTCGTGGTGGCGCGCGCGGCCCAGGGCCAGTTGCTGGTCCCCCAGCTGCGCTACAACTATTCGGGCGATCTGCCGATATACGCCATACAGAACATATTCGATCCCGAGCATCTCGATAACCGCGACCTGAACGGGGTGGAAATGCCCGCGCTGCCCGTGCTGGCGGACCGGCATGTGCAGGTTGTGCACGGCGAGTTTTCGCCTGAATGGCTGGCCGCCTCGGGATTCGACATCGCGCTTTTTGCGATGGGCTACGACAGCTTCAAGCTGGCGCTGTCCCTGTTTGACGGATCGAAGGGGCTGGGCACGGGTATCGGCGGTCTCACCGGCATTGTCTCCCGTGCTCCGGACGGGCGGCTGCAACGGGAACTGGCATGGACGCGGGTCGTAGAAGGCAATCTGACAGCCGCCCCGGCAACACCCTAGGCCGCCCCGGCGCCGGCCCGCGCAAGGGTTCCGAGGCCGAAAGGCTGGCCCGCGGATACCTTGAAGCCCGCGGCCTGAAACGGCTCGCCGCCAACTACCGCTGCCGCTACGGGGAGCTTGACCTGGTCATGCGTGACGGCGACATGCTGGTGGTGGTCGAAGTGCGCTCGCGGCGCAGCGACCGCCATGGCGCGCCCGAGGCTTCCATTAACCACCGGAAAAGGCGCTGCCTGATGCGCGCGGCGCAATGTTTCGTTCGCGACAACCCGCAATTCAACGGTATGATGCTGCGCTTTGACGTTGTGGGCGTTCTGAAGGAAGCCAACCGCGCCAGGTTCCGATGGATCCGCAACGCATTGCAATTTGATGGACGCTGAACGAGTCAAACGCGAATTCGCCGAAAGCCTCGAGGTCAACAGGCGGTCGGCCGACGCGCTGGCCGTCCCGATTGCCGAAGCGGCGGGGCTGATGCTTGAATCCTTAAGCGCTGGCGGCAAGATTCTGAGCTGCGGCAATGGAGGTTCGGCGGCGGACGCGCAGCATTTCGCCTCGGAACTGCTGAACCGGTTCGAGACCGAACGCGCCAGCCTTCCCGCGATCGCCCTTACGACCGACAGTTCCACGCTCACCTCGATCGCAAACGACCGCAGCTACGAAGAAATCTTTTCGCGCCAGGTAAGCGGACTGGGCAGGCCCGGCGACGTTCTGCTGGCGATCAGCACCTCCGGCGCATCGCCCAACGTCACGAACGCGGTGCGCGCCGCTCACCGGGCGGGCATGAGCGTCGTGGCGCTGACCGGCCGCGACGGAGGGGCGGTCTCAAGTGCCCTTGGAAAGGCCGATATCGAACTGCGGGCGCCGCATGACCGCACGGCGAGGATCCAGGAGATTCACCTGCTCGCCATCCATTGCCTTTGCAGGCTGCTGGACGACGCGTACGGGGACAGTGCCCCTACTTGACCAGCCTGAGCTTCGGCGTCCCGCGGGGCGGCGGCGTGGGCGACGGGCCGGCAACTTCCCCGATTGCGGCGCCCAGTTGATCCGTCAGCACGACCCCCTGGCCGGTTTCCCGCGAAAAAATACACAGCACCGCGTCCACCGGCACCGATACCCGGTGCGCGGCGCCGGAGAAACGCGCCTCGAAACTGAGTGTATCGCCACCCAGTTCAAGATTGCGCGTGGCCTGATAACTGATGTTCAGAACAATTCGCCCGTCCTTGATCCCGTCCCTGGGCACCGCAACGTCCGTGCGGTCGGCGTTCACCACCACCTGCGGAGTTTCGCCGCGATCGGTAATCCACTCATGCACGGCGCGCAGGAGGTACGGCTTCAGTGAAAGGGTTCCCTCGCTCATGCCATGCAAGCCGGTGGCGGGCAGCCCGTGGCGTCAGGCGGCCAGCGGGCGCATGTCCCGCTCCAGTTCGGAAAGGCCCTCCATGAAGGAGGGGCGGCCGAAGACTCTCCGCATATAGCCGTACAGGGCCTCGGCGCGCGGGCCGGGGTCGATGCCGTAGCTGCGCAGGCGCCACAGGACGGGCGCCAGGCTGCAGTCCACAAGGGAAAACTCGTCGCCCAAAAAAAAGCGGCTGGACTCCACCGCTTCGGAAACTTCGATCATCGCCTCCCTGAGCTGCCTTTTCTCGCCCTCTCCGTCGTTCCCGTCCAGTCGTGCGGCGAGGTTGTAGAAGTCGTTCTCGATCCGGTGCAGCGCCAGCCGGAAATGCGCCCGCCGCTTGGGGTCGACCGGCATCAGCGGCGGTTGCGGAAAGCGCTCGTCGAGGTAGTTGATGATGATTCGGGAGTGATAGACCGCCAGCTCCCGATCCACGAGCGTCGGCAGCGTGTTGTAAGGGTTCAGCAACTGAATATCGGGCGGAAGATTGCCGTCTCGCACCTGAACAATTCGCACACCGATGTTCTTTTCCGCTACAACTATTCGAACCCGGTGACTATGAAGATTTATGGGACTTGAATACAGGATCATGGGCCGGATTATACGCGGCGGATATCCGCGCCCAGATCGTTCAGTTTCTCCTCGATTCGCTCGTATCCGCGGTCCACGTGGTAGACGCGGTGAATCACGGTTTCGCCCTCGGCGACCAGCGCGGCGAGCACCAGGCTGGCGGAAGCGCGCAGGTCGGTGGCCATTACCGGAGCGGCCTGCAGTTTCCGAACGCCGCGTATGAGAACCTCCCGGCCCAGGGGTTCGATGTCCGCGCCCATGCGCTTGAGCTCCGCCACGTGCATGAACCTTTGCTCGAATACGCTTTCCCGAACCAGTGCGTGTTCGCTGGCGATCGCGTTCAGGGCCGTGAACTGCGCCTGCATGTCGGTAGGGAAGCCGGGCCAGGGCGCGGTCACCAGGTTGACCGAATGCGGCCGGCGTCCCCGCATGTCCAGCTCCACGAAACCTTCGCCGCGGCGGACCTTGGCGCCCGTGTTCCGGAGCGCGCCCACGACCTCGCCCAGGGCCAGTTCCCCGTTGAACCGGGCGACGACGCGCCCTCCGGTCATGGCGCCGGCAACCAGGTAGGTGCCGGCCTCGATGCGGTCGGGAAGAATCGCGCGGCTGGCCCCATGCAGTTCCTTTACGCCCCTGACGGAGATGCGCGAACCGCCGGCCCCGGAAACCTTTGCGCCCATCGCGTTGAGGCAGTCGGCCAGATCGCGCACTTCCGGTTCCCGCGCGGCATTCTCGATGACCGTCTCGCCTTCGGCCAGAACCGCGGCCATCAGGATATTCTCGGTCCCGGTTACCGTCGGCAGGGGCAGATCGATGCGGGCCCCCTTGAGACCGCAACAGCGCGCGGAAATATAGCCGCCCCGAATCTCCACTTCGGCTCCCATGGTGCGAAGGGCATTTACATGGATATCCACCGGGCGGGCGCCGATGGCGCAGCCCCCGGGCAGAGAGACGTCGGCCCGCCCGAAGCGCCCCAGCAGCGGGCCTAGGACAAGCAGCGACGCGCGCATCGTTCGCACCAGTTCGTAAGGCGCGGAAAACGACTCCGGGTCCTCAAGCGACACGCTGGTCCTGCCGGGCGCCGAGCCATTGACCCTGGCGCCCAGGATCCTCAGCAGGTGCAGCATCGTGTGCACGTCGCGCAGATCGGGCAGGTTGGCCAGTTGCAGCGGTTCCGGGCTGAGCAGCGAGGCCGCCAGTATCGGCAGGGCCGCGTTCTTGGCGCCGGAAATGGGAACTTCGCCGTCCAGCGTTGCACCGCCGGAGACAACAAATTTATCCACGCGGCGTCTCTGTTTCCCGCCCCGACAGCCGCGCCCACTCGCCGGGCGTATGGGCCTCTATCGAAAGGGCATGAATTTCCCTGCCAATTCGCGAACCCAGCGCCTCGTACACGATCCGATGGCGCCCCAGCGGGCGCAGACCCTCGAAGGCGTTGCTGACTACGGTGGCGTTGAAGTGCGTGTTATCCTCGCTCGCTACGCTGACTTCGCTGCCTGGCAGGTGCGCCGAAATCAGAGCGGAAATTTCCCCCGGTGTCATCGCCGGAATTTTACTTTCAATTCGAGCGCACACACGTGAATACTCTTGTCATTTGGTTGCTGGCGGCCGCGGCGGGCCTTGCGCTACTGGCTTTCGGCGCCCGACTGTTCATCGAGGGGGCCGCCGACGGGGCCAGGCGCCTGCGGATCTCCCCGATGCTGGTGGGCATGTTCCTGGCCGGCTTCGCAACCTCCATGCCCGAGGCCGTGGTGGCGGCGGTGGCGGCGTACCGGGACAGCGTGGAGTTGGCGCTGGGCAACGCCGTCGGATCCAACATCGCCAACATCGGCCTGGTACTGGGCGCGGCCGTGCTGCTCATGGGCATGCGCCCGGAACGAGGCGCAGGCGGCATGGAACTCGGGGTGATGTCGGCCGTCACCGCACTGGCCTGCCTGCTGGTCTTGAATCAGTATCTCTCGCGGCTGGATGGCCTGCTGCTGTTGGCTGCAATGCCTCTGGTGGCCTGGCTGCTGGTGCGAAACGCCGGCCTCAGGCGCAGCGCGGAAGTCGCGGACGACCAGGCGCAGGCTGCCGGGCGCAGCCTGCCGCGTAACGCCGCGTACGCCGCCGGGGGGCTGCTCCTGCTGCTGGGGGGCGCCGAACTGCTGGTGCGCGCCGCCCAGCAGGTCGCCATGATCGCCGGCGTGGAAGAACTGGTAATCGGCGCAACGATAGTCGCCATCGGCACCAGCCTGCCGGAACTGGCGATCACGATCGCCGGCGCGATCAAGCGCGAGGCGGAACTCGCCCTGGGCAACGTTATCGGGTCCAACATATTCAACCTGCTGGTGGTCATCGGCGTGGCGGGCGCTATCGCGCCTTCCGGATTCTCGCTGCAGCTGCTGACCCTGCACGTGCCGATGCTTCTGGGCTTTACATTGTGGTTTGTCGCCCTGGCCGCACTGTGCCGGATGCGGGGCCGCCTTGGCCCTGCCTGGAGCGCGAGCCTGCTCTTGCCCTTTGCGCTGTATCTGGTCATGGTGATAGCGTTGGCGGCGTAAGTCGCCGGTGTTGCGAGACGCAACACTACGCGTCCCCGATTATCATGCCCGCCCATGCCTGAGAAGACACGATTCATCGAGGAGGCTCGCCGGGTTCTGAGAATGGAAGCCAGGGCCGTGGCGGACCTCGAAGAGCGCCTGGGCGAGGATTTCGCCACCGCCTGCGGGCTATGCCTGGCAACCGAGGGCCGTGTAGTGCTTACCGGCATCGGCAAGTCAGGCCATATCGCCGGCAAGATCGCGGCCACCCTGGCCAGCACCGGCACTCCGGCATTCTTCATGCATACGGGAGAAGCCGGCCACGGCGATCTGGGCATGATCGCGCCGGAAGACATCGTGATCGCGTTGTCGAATTCCGGCGAAACCGAGGAAATCGTCCGTCTGCTTCCGATGCTGAAAAGCGCGGGCGTTCCGCTGATCGCTATGACCGGTCAGGAGGATTCGACGCTGGCCCGCCACGCCACGGCGGTCCTGGATGCGCAGGTGCGGGAAGAAGCCTGTCCGCTGAACCTCGCGCCCACCTCCAGCACGACCGCGATGCTGGCGCTCGGCGACGCGCTGGCGGTTGCCCTGCTCGAGGCGCGCGGCTTCACTCCCGAGGAGTTCGCCCGCACCCATCCGGGCGGGCGGCTGGGTCGGCGCCTGCTGGTGCCGGTATCGGACGTGATGCGCACCGGCGCCGAAATCCCGCAGGTGGCGCCGACCGCCACGCTCGCCGAAGGATTGCTGGAAATGAGCCGCAAGGGCCTGGGAATGACCGCGATTACCGACGACAGCGGGCGGCCCCTGGGAGTGTTCACGGACGGCGACCTGCGTCGCGCCGTGGATCGCGAGGTTGATCTCAGGAAGACCAGCATGGCCGATGTCATGACCCGGGGAGGGCGTTCGGTGGCGCCCGACCTGCTGGCTTCGGCGGCGGTGACGGAAATGAAACAGCGCAGGATCACGGCGCTGATGGTTGTGGCGGATGGTTTCCTCGTTGGCGCATTCAACATCCACGACCTGATGCGGGCCGGCGTGGTCTGATGCGCCCGCCGATGCCCCTGCGCGATCGGGCAGCCGGTATTCGCCTGCTGGCGCTGGACGCCGACGGCGTGCTGACCGACGGGCGAATTTTCATTGCGGATGCGAGCGGAAGCGAGTGGACGACCGGATTCTCGGTGCGGGACGGCTACGGTGTCCGTGCTGCAATGCGGGCCGGCATCGAGGTCGCGGTTATCTCGGGCCGGGACAGCTACGGCTTGAGATTGCGATTGAGCGAACTGGGGATCCGGCACACATCGCTGCGCTGCAGGGACAAGCAGGCGGCGCTCGCGAATCTGCTCGGCGAACTCGCCCTCAAGCCCGATCAGGCCGCATTCGTCGCCGACGACGTGGTCGATCTGCCGGCCATGCGGCTGGCCGGACTTGCCGTAGCCGTAGCGAACGCCCACACCGAAGTGCGGGACGAAGCGGACTGGGTGACTTCCCTGCCGGGAGGCCATGGCGCCGTTCGCGAAGTATGCGACTTCCTGCTGGCGGCGCAATCATGAACCGGTTGCGTCGCCATGCGCCGGCTCTGCTACTGCTGGTGCTGGCTCTCGCGAGCCTGCTGCTTGGCTTCCGGACCGAGTCCGTTTCCGGGCCGGAACAGGCAAGTCTTGCCGGAAACTACTTCTTTCGCGACGCACGGATGACGCTGGCCGGAGAGGACGGCCGGGCCGCGCTTGTCGTGACCTCCAGCTCCGCTATCCGGTCCCTGAACGGCACTATGCTGAGGATGGAGCCGGTATCGATCCGCCAAAGCAGTCCCCAGGCGTGGGCCCTTGCGGCCGATTCCGCGGAAATGCCGGGCGAAAACGCCGACATTGTTGCGCAAGGCGGCCTGCGCATGACCTTCGGGCCTGCCGGAGACTGGGCCGCGACGGCCCGGCGCGCCACGATCCCGCCCGACGGAACGAGCATCACGCTCACCGGAGACGTTCATGTCCACAAGCCCGAGGGAGGGGCGGGCGGATCGGCCATCTTCGGCGAACACATCATCCTGGAGCCGAGGGGCATGACGGCCCGGACCGACCAGCCGGTCCGGCTTCGGGTCGGCGATTTCGAGTTCGAGGCGAACGGCCTTGACGCGCGAATCGGCGAGCAGGTCATTACACTTGAGTCCGATGTACGTTCGATCGCCAATCCCTGAGGCACTGCGACTGATCGCGCTTACGGCCGTCCTGCTGCCGGCCGTAACGCATTCGCAGGACGGTCCCGGCGAGCCGGAATCCAGGCTTCAGATCGACGCGGGCGCGGGGCGCTACGACGCCGCTACCGGCCGCATGACGCTCACGAGCGTCCGGATCCGGGAGGCAGGCTACGAAATTGTCGCCGACCAGGCGGACAGCGACTCTTTCGACCTGACGAACGCGACCTGGAACTTCGTGGGCAATGTGCGCTTTCGCGCGCTGACGGCAAGCCTGACCTGCGATTCGGCCGAACTTCGTTTCGAGGACGACCGGCTGAAGAGCGCCACCGTTCGCGGGGACCCGGTGCGGATGCGAAATGACGGAGACATCGTGATCGAAGGCAATGCCGCGAACGTGGAATACGACGCGGAATCGCAATTGGTCAGCTTCATGGGCGGAGCGGTCCTTGAAACCCGGGCAAGCCGGGTCAGCGGCCAATCGATTATCTACGACCTGCGCAACGAAAGCGTGACGGTCAATCCCCCGGAAGGGGAACCCGTCACGTTCACCTTCGACTTCTTCACTTCCGACGAGGATGAAGAACCTTAGTGCGTGACACGGCACTTAGAGCCGAGAGCATCTCGAAGCGCTTCGGCGAACGCCGCGCCGTCCGCGAGGCGTCCTTTGAGGTCCGGTGCGGCGAGGTCGTGGGTCTGCTCGGCCCCAACGGCGCCGGCAAGACCACGGCCTTTTACGTCGTCGCGGGATTGCTGAGCTGCGACACCGGTTGCGTGCGGCTGGACGGAGTCGACGTCACGGGATTCCCCGTTCATCGCCGCGCGCTTCTGGGATTGGGCTACCTCCCCCAGGAAGCCTCGGTATTCCGAAAGCTGTCGGTGGAGCAGAACATACTCGCCATCCTTGAATTGCGGGCCGACCTGACCCGGGCGGACCGGACCGACGAGCTGAATCGCCTTCTCGACGATTTCCAGCTTCACGGCGTCCGCAAGTCAGCGGGCATCAGCCTCTCCGGCGGGGAGCGCCGCAGGGTGGAAATCGCCCGGACCCTGGCGAGGTCGCCCCGCTACGTGCTGCTGGACGAACCCTTCGCCGGAATCGACCCGATCTCGGTGAACGAAATCCAGGGGATCATCGCCGAACTGGCCCGGCGCGGCATCGGCGTGCTGATTACCGACCATAACGTGCGCGAGACGCTGGGCATTTGCAGCCGGGGATATATCCTGCACGAGGGCGTGGTGATCGCGTCCGGCACGCCGGAGACACTGCTCGAAGACCCGAAGGTGCGTTCCGTTTATCTCGGCGAGTCCTTTCGCCTCTAGTCAGGTGGAGGGCTTCCCGCCCTCCACGAGGCCGGGACTGCCCCGTTACCGGGGCCTTCCCCCGATTCAGGCGTCGGCGCTGATTGCGCCGTGGCAGCGTTTGTACTTCTTGCCGGAGCCGCAGGGGCACGGATCGTTGCGGCCCACCCGGGGCCGGGCGCGGCGATAAGTCTGGACCGGCGCGGGGGCCGCTGCGGGCTGGCGGCGGGGGCCGCGGGCTGCGGGCGCCTGCGTACGGGCAGGCTGGCGGGCGGCGGGAGCGGCCAGCGCCGAGGCTTCATCGTGCTGCAGTTTCAGCTTCCTGCTCGACGCGGGGGCTTGCGCGGCGGGCTTTTCCGCGGCCGAAAATTGCGCCCGGCACAGCGTAACCGTGACCTGTCTGGCCACCATGCCGAGCATTTCGGTGAACATCTCGAAGGCTTCGCGCTTGTACTCCTGCTTGGGATTCCTCTGCGCATAGCCCCGCAGGTGGATTCCCTGGCGCAGATAGTCCATGGCCGCCAGGTGTTCCTTCCAGTGATGGTCCAGTTGCTGCAGCAGCACCACGCGCTCGATGTGGCGCATGACCTCGGGCGCGACCGATGCGGTTTTCTCCCGGTAGAGCCGGTCCAGCTCGCCGGTGACTCGCTCGGCCACCGCGTCCGGCGACAGTTCGGGGCTGGCCCGGAGCCATTCGGTGACCGGCGCATCGGCGCCCAGTTCAAGCGACAGGGCCTTCTCCAGCGAGGCCGGGTCCCAGTCCTCGTCGGCGGTGTCCTCGGGCATGTGTTGCGCCACCAGGTCCTGCACCATCTCGTCACGCATGCCCGCGACGATCTCGCTGACGTCGCCCGAGCCCAGCAGTTCGTCGCGCCGCTCGTACACGACCCGGCGCTGGTCGTTGGCGACGTCGTCGTATTCCAGCAACTGCTTGCGAACGTCGAAATTGTGCGCTTCCACCTTGCGCTGGGCGCGCTCGATCTGGCGCGAAAGGAGCTTGCTCTCGATCGCCTCGCCTTCGCGCATGCCGACCGACGAGAGCATTCCCTGCGTGCGTTTCGGGTCGCCGAAGATCCGCATCAGGCTGTCTTCCAGCGAGATGTAGAAACGCGACGCGCCGGGATCGCCCTGGCGCCCGGAACGCCCCCGCAACTGATTGTCTATGCGCCGGGATTCATGGCGCTCGGTGCCCACGATGCGCAGCCCGCCGGCTTCGATCACTCGCCGGTTGCGCCCCTTCCAGTCTTCCCTGAGCGCCCCCTTTTCGCTGTCGGGGGCTTCGTCGCCCAGTCCCTTCAGTTCGGCTTCGAGGTTCCCGCCCAGAACGATGTCGGTCCCGCGGCCCGCCATGTTGGTGGCGATCGTCACCACGCCCGGGCGACCGGCTTCGGCGATGATCTGAGCCTCCCTGGCATGATGCTTGGCGTTCAGCACCTGGTGGGGAATCCGCACGCCCTTCAGCATTCCTGACAGCAGTTCCGAAGTCTCGATCGAGGCGGTTCCGACCAGCACGGGCTGACCCCGGTCCCTGCTTTCCTGAATGTCCTCGACCACCGCGTCGAATTTGTCGCCGGCGGTAAGAAAGACCAGGTCCGGATCGTCGCGGCGAATCATCTTCATATGGGTCGGAACGACCACGACTTCCAGGCCGTAGATCTGCTGGAATTCATACGCTTCCGTGTCGGCGGTGCCGGTCATGCCGGCCAGCTTTTCGTACATCCGGAAGTAGTTCTGAAACGTAATCGACGCCACGGTGCGGTTTTCCTGGCGCACCGCCACCTTCTCCTTGGCCTCGACGGCCTGATGCAGACCATCGGACCAGCGCCGGCCCGGCATGGTGCGGCCCGTAAACTCGTCCACGATGATCACTTCGCCGTCGCGAACGATGTATTCCACGTCGCGCTTGAAGAGGTGGCGGGCCCTGAGCGCGGCGGTAAGGTGGTGCATGAGGCGCACGTTGGCCGCGTCGTACAGGCTCGCGCCGGCCTCGATCAGCCCCGCGCCGGCCAGAAGCGTCTCGACCCGCTCGTGACCCTCGTCGGTCAGGTACGCCTGCTTGGCTTTCTCATCGAGCGTGAAGTCTCCCGGCCCGTCCTCCTGCTCCCGCTTCCGCAGGCGGGGCACAACCAGGTTCATGCGCCGGTAGAGTTCGGTGCTTTCCTCCGCGGGACCCGAGATAATCAGCGGGGTGCGGGCCTCGTCAATCAGGATGGAATCGACTTCGTCGACAATGGCGTAGGGCAGTCCGCGCTGCGCCTGATCCTCGTCGCGCAGCGCCAGGTTGTCGCGCAGGTAGTCGAATCCGAATTCATTGTTGGTGCCGTAGCACACGTCGCAGCGGTAGGCCTCGCGCTTTTCCTCCGGGGCCTGCTGGCTGACGACCGCGCCCACCGTGCATCCGAGGAAACGGTAAATGGGGCCCATCCACTCGGCGTCACGCCGCGCCAGATAGTCGTTGACGGTAACGATGTGTACGCTCTCGCCCCCCAGGGAATTGAGGAAGGCCGGCAGGGTAGCCACCAGCGTCTTGCCCTCGCCGGTGCGCATTTCGGCGATCTTGCCTTCGTGCAGGGCTATGCCGCCGATCAACTGCACGTCAAAGTGCCGCAGGCCCAGGGTTCGTACGCTCGCTTCCCGCACCAGGGCATAGGCTTCCGGCAGCAGTTCGTCCGCGCCGTGTCCCTCACGGGCCCGGGCGCGCAGGGCCGCAGCGCGTTCTCTCAGTTTTGCGTCCGACGACTTCCCGAGCTCGGGCTCCAGCGCGTTGATGCGCCGGGCGACTTTCTCATAGCGCGACAGCATCCGCTGATTGCGGCTGCCCATGATCCATTGCAGCGGATTCACCGGCTAAGGCCTGAGGGCTGAATCAGTGGTGGCGGGTTCAGGGAGTTCTGCGGAGAAAATCAACCGGGTTCACGGTAACGCCGTTGCGCAGGACTTCAAAGTGCAGGCTGCTACCGGTTACCCGCCCGCTGTCGCCCATGCGGGCGATTTCCTGGCCCCGCTGCACGTAATCGCCCACCGCCACGAGATTGAGGGAGTTGTGCGCATAGCGAGTAACGTAGCGGCCGGCGTGAGTGATTTCCACCAACTCTCCGTACGTGTCTCTGGAGCCCGACCAGGTGACGATGCCCGATGCAACGGCGTATATCGGGTCGCCCATGGCGCCGTCGATATCCACGCCGTCATGCCATCGCCGCTTCCCGGTGAACGGGTCCTTGCGAAAGCCGCGGTGCGAGGTGATGCGGCGCGAATCCACCGGCCAGCCCGACGGCGCATACATGGATTCCGCGCCTTCCCGGGTAAGCGCGTCGGCCACATCCTGCAACTCCCTGAACCGCTGGTTCATCCGGGCCGTAAGAAGGTTGAGTTCGACGATCAGATCCACCCTTTCGCCGGCGCCCGCGCCCTCATAGCCCAGCGCCGGGCTGGGAATGTCGGCGCTCACCGGCTTGAACGGTGCTTCGCCGCCCATTTCCTCAAGCGAGGTCTGCCAGGTTTCCATCTGCACCAACGCCGCTTTCATTTCCTCGACCCGGGCCGCCATCGCGGCGATCCGGCGCTGGGCGTTCGTGCGGGCCTCTTCAAATTCCGCGTTCTGCGCCACCAGCGCGACCTGCAGCTTGTCCAGGCGGGCAACCACGGACGGCATCGCCCGGTCCTGCAACAGGCTCCCGGCGAAATAGCTTCCGGCCGAACAGGCAACCAGGGCGAAGGCCCAGATCAGGTTACGGTTCAGCAACAGGTTTCGGATATTCAGGCTCATGGCAATATCGCAAGGTAAGGATTCTACGACATGCGCACCATTCGAACGCCGCCGCGCAAGAGCCGCCCGGAAAATCCGGAGTCCGCGCTCGGCGATCTGTCGGAGCAGGCCCGCGACCAGGTGGCGCTGGCCGACCTGCTGCGCGAATCGCTGCAACCCGGCCTGCGTGAAGGCTTTGCCGGCAGCGACCTCGATCCGGGCGGCACCCTGACGGTATTCGCCGCCGCTCCCGAATGGGCCGCCCGCCTCAGATTCGAGACCGGCAACATGGAACAGGCCGCAGGCAAGGGCGGCTGGCCGGTCAGGAGCGTGCGCATCAGGTTAGCCCTGTAAGACTGTCGAGCCGGCCGGCGGGTTCGGGCCTGCGCGACGCGTCCGCGGCGCAGGAGACTCCCGTTACTTCCTCCCAGGCCGTGGACCGCTGCATCAGTTCCGTCATCAGGCGCGCGTTGAGGGTGTGTCCCGACCCGAAGCAGCGGTACCGGCCGATCAGGGGCCGTCCGAGCAGCGACAGATCGCCCACCGCGTCCAGCAGCTTGTGCCGTATCGGTTCGTTTGCGTAGCGCAGGCCACCCTCGTTCACGACCCGGTAGTCGTCGAACACCACGGCATTGTGCAAACCGCCGCCCAGCGCCAGGCCGTGCCGGCGCATGGCCGCCACTTCGTGCAGGAAACCGAAGGTGCGCGCGCGGCTTATCTGTTCGATATAACCGCCGGCCGAAAACTCGAATTCGTGTACCTGGCCGCCGCGAGCGAAAGCGGGATGGGCGAAATCGCCCCGGTAGGAAAGCGAGTAGCCCTCGCCGGGCAACAGCGCCGCCCAATGCCGGCCCTGCTCCACCCGGACCTCCTCGAGCACCCGGATATAGCTCCTGGGCGTCTCCTGCCGCTCCACACCCGCTTCTTCCACGAGCAGAACGAAAGCCGAGGCGCTGCCGTCCAGCGCCGGCACCTCGGGACCGTCCAGATCGACCCAGGCGTTGTCGATGCCGGTTCCGGCCAGGGCGGACAGCAGATGCTCCACCGTCGCCACCCGCGCGTTGCCGCTCCCCAGCGTCGTTCCAAGCCGGGTATCGACGATGAAGTCGTAACGCGCCGGAATGTCCGGTGCGTCGGCAACGTCCGCGCGCCGAAACACCACTCCGTTGTTGGGAGCGGCGGGACGTAGTGTCATTTGCGCCTTTCGACCGCTGTGCAGACCTATGCCGCAAACCGTGACAGTGCCGCGCAGGGTTCGTTGCCGGACAAACTCTTGCCGGATGGAATCACCCATAAGCTACCGAATTATCGGCATTTTTCGGAATAAAGCAAGCCGCGGCAGGCGTTGAGTCAGAACTCGTAGCGGACGCTCACTCCGTATTCGCGCGGACTGCCGAGAAACGCGTTGAACGTCTGGGTCGATCCCGGACCGGTGCCGCTGCCCTGCAAGGGTGCGTCGAAGGCCGTAATGAAATACTCCTCGTCCAGCAGATTCCGCGCCCACAGATCGACGGTCCAGCGCGGCGAACCCGGGCGGCTCAGCATCAGCCTGGCATTGACCACCGTAAACGCCTCCTGCTGCTTTTCGATATCCAGATCGGAGCCCGTGTTGTGCTCGCTGGTATAGCGGGCATCCACGTGGAAGGCGCCCTCAAGCGCGCCTATCGGGAAGCGCATGGTGGCGCCGAACACGCCGGTCCACTCCGGTGCGTGCGTCATCCGTTGTCCGGAACGCACCCCGTATTCCGGTCCCTCGCCATACTTCACGTCGGCGTAGGTAACGCCGCCGAACATCTCGACTCCGCCGACAACGACGCCACGCGCCTCGACCTCGATACCCTGGCTGGTCACTTCCGGAATGTTCAGCGCCTCAAAGGCCAGGCCGGTAAACGTCGTCAGCTGGAAGCCGTCGAATTTCTCGTAGAAGAAGTTGACGTCCATCATGGCGCGCCGGTTCTCGAACTCGAACTTGGCGCCCACGTCGAAGGCGTCGACGGTCTCCGGCTGGAAAGCCCACTCGTGCACGCCAGGCACGTTGGCCGTCCCGGTCGTCAGCAGAGTCAGGATCGGGCTGATCAACCCGGTGCGGTCCATATTGAAGCCGCCGGCCTTGTAGCCCCGGGCATAGCCGCCGTAAACCAGGTAGTCGCCCACCTGGCGGGACAGCCGCACCGTGCCGGAGATTTCATTCTCGTCCTGTGAACCGGAATATCTTCCGTCGAGGCTCGGGTCCACGAACGGAATGCAGGCGAAGGCCGTCATCGTTCCGATAGCGCCGGCCAGGACCGGGTCGGTCAATGCCGCCTGGCCCCCCTGAGCCGTTTGCGAGGCGCCGGCAATGGCTGCCTGAGCGCCGGCCTTGACCTGTGCCGCCCCCTGGGTGATCTGCGCCTGCAGCACCGGGTTCGGGATCGCCTGCGTCGCCTGCTGGACGAAGCCGTCGAGCTGCTGCACGTACTGGTTTACGCCGCCGGCGTAGGCCTGCAGACCGCCGAGGTAGGCCTGCATGGACCCGAGATATCCGAGCACCTGCCCGGCGAAGGGTTGGCAAACCTGGTCGCTCGATTTCAGGTCGGCGTCGATCGACTTGCTCTCCGAGGTGTAGCGCAGGCCCACGGTCAACTCGAAGTCGTTGGCCATGGCAATGCTGTTGTGCGTGAACAGCGCCCAGCTTTCGGAATTCTGCTCGAAATCGTCGCGGGAGCCGTTGCCGTAAAAGGCGCCCCGGGAGTATTGCTCATAGCCGGCCCAGGGATGAAACGGAAAGGCCGGGAACGACGGCAGGGCGGCGGTCAGCTGCGGGACCGCAAAACCCGGCGGAAGGAAGGGCGCAAGGCCTGCGGCAAAGCCCGCGGCGCCCGCAGCGAGTTGCCGGGCGCCCCCTTCCAATGCGGCCGCCCCCGCACCCAGTGGCGCCAGGGCGCCGCCCACTCCGGCCGCGGTCGCGCCGCCGATCGCATTGGCGTAGGGCGAATAGCCGACCCCGAACTCCAGGACGTCGGTATAGTCCAGGCTCTCGTCGGCATAGAAGGCGCCCACCAGCCAGTCCACCGGACCGGCCTCGCCGTTGATGCGAATCTCCTGCGTGAAGGTCTCGAAGCCCGTGGCGGATTCCCCGTGGGGACGTTCGCCGATATCCACGACGGAGAAATCGATGTCCATTCCACGCTCCGTCTGCCAGTCCCGGATCGCCGTGATGCTGGTCACCCGTCCCAGGCCGGTGGTGGTGTTGATCTCCACCGAAACGCCCGTTTCGTCCATGCCCTGGTAGTAGCCGGACCCGGCGCTGACCGTGGTCTTGCGGTCATACGGATCGAATGCGATACCGACGATGCCGGGATTGCGTGTCTGCGCAATCGAGATACCCTGAATAATGGCCGCGGTGGGGCCCCGCACAAGGCCTACCGCGGCGCAGCACTGCTCGTCGCGGCTGGTGTAGTCCGCAATCAACCGGATGGTCGTGTCCGGATTGGGCTCGTACATCAATTGCCCGCGCACGAACAGGCGGTCGCGATCGTTGAAGGTCCGGTCGAAATTGGGGTCTTCCAGGAACCCGTCGCGCTTGTGCCAGACGCTGTCAAGCCGCAGCGAAATCCCGCTGGCGGCATCCCCCCCGCTGGCGCCGGCCTCGATCCGGGTCGAATCATAGGAACCGACGCTGATATCGCCGTATCCCGAGGGTTCGGTCTCGGGACCGGCCGTTATGATGCTGACCACGCCGGCCGATGCGTTTCGTCCGAACAGGGTGCCCTGCGGCCCCCGCAGGATCTCGACCCGCTCAATGGCGCCCAACTCGTTGTATCCGACGCCGGCCCGGTTGCGGTAAACGCCGTCCACGTACAGGCCCACGGCCGGCTCGAAGCCAGGATTGTCGCTGTTGGTGCCGATGCCCCGGATTCTCGCCGTCGCGCCGACCGTTTCTCCCTGGCCGGTGTTCAGTGTCAGGCTCGGCGCAATACGCATCAGTTCACGGATGTCCGTCACGCCGCTCAGTTCGAGTTGCTCCGCGCCATAGGCGGAAACAGCGAGCGGAACCTCCATGATGGACCGCTCGCGGCGCGTGGCCGTCACGATGATTTCCTCGAGAACCAGGCCGTAGGCGCCGTCGGACTGAGCGTCGTCCTGCTGCGCCGCCAGTGGAACCGAAATCAACAGGGAAAACAGTAAGTAATGAGCGCGCATAACCCCCCCTTTTCGCCCACGCGCGTGGCGAAATGCTAATCGGTACTTGAAGCCATCTTACACCGGCTCCGCGTACGCGACCAAAGCAGATGCCGCGCGAAGGCGCGGCGCCAACGGGGGTTCCCCCGGAGGGCGGGCGTAATGACCCCCGTTCCCGCTAGTCCACCTGTTTCCGCAGGTGCGTGGGCACCGGATTGAATACTTCGCGACCGCGGGCGCCGCCGCCGGCGCGAACCCGCATGACGGCCGGGCGTTCCAGGCCTTCGTAGCTGGGTTGCTGGGAGAGGCCCAGTATGCTTCGCTTCTTCGTACCGGTCCCCGGGCCGTCCTTTACGGACCCGAAATCCCTGTTGCCGCGCGGCTCGGCGCGGCGAACCGTCCCGCCGGCCTGCGCCGCTTCCTTGCTCGCGGCCTCCGGCGCACTCAGGCCGGTGGCCACCAGCGTAACCCGCACGGCGCCCTTCATCGACTCATTGACCACCTCGCCGAACTTGACCATGCCCTCGCGGGCCAGCATGTTCTGCAGCGAGTCGCCCAGGGACTTGAACTCGCGCATGCCCAGGTCGTTTCCGTGGGTGATGTTGACCAGCAGCCCGCGGGCGTCGCGCACGTCCACGCCCTGGAGCAACGGGCTTTGCATCGCGTGCTCGAGCGCCTCGCGCGCCCGGTCCTGGCCCGAGGCCTCGCCGGCCCCGATCACTACCCGGCCGGGCTCCCGCATCACCTTGCGAACGTCGGCAAGATCCACGTTGATCCGGCCGGGGCAGGTCAGCAGTTCGGCGATGCCGCGCACGGCGTTGCGCAATACCTTGTTGGACTCGCTGAATGCCTCTTCCATGGTCACGTCGCCTTCGCCCTGATCGCAGAAATATTCGAACAGCTTTTCGTTCGGGACGGTGATCAGGGAATGGGCGTGTTCCTGCAGCGCGCCGATCCCTTCGCCGGCAATCTGCGCCCTGGCGGGCCCCTCGAATTCGAACGGCGTGGTCACCACCCCGACGACAAGGAGGTTGCATTCCCGGCCCAGGCGCGCGACCTCCGGGGCGGCGCCGGTTCCGGTCCCTCCGCCCATTCCCGCGGCCACGAAAATCATGTCGGCGCCATCCATGACCGCCTTCAGCCGGTCCTCGTCCTCCAGGGCGGCCTCCCGGCCCTTGCCGGGATCCGAGCCCGCGCCCATCCCCTGGGTCACCGCGCGCCCTATCGTGAGCTTGACGTCCGCTCCCGAGTTGGACATGGCCTGTTCGTCGGTATTGATCGCGACAAACTGCACGTTGCGGACGTTGGACTTGACCATCTCGTTGACCGCGTTGCCGCCGGCCCCGCCCACGCCCACGACCTTCAACCGCGGCGTCGATCCGGGTTCGGACTTCACCAGCCTAATGTTCATGTCTTTTGCCTCCATTACGTTGCTCCTTCGCAATTGCGAGCGATGACGGATGGTCAGAATTGACCCTTGATCCACTTGAATGCCGAGCGCAGGCCACCCTTTCGGGACCTGGACCCCCCGGCCGCGCCTTCGTCGCGCGGCTTCAGCGTGTACAGCAACAGGCCTACGCCGGTGGCGTGGGCCGGATTGCTTACGACTTCCTTCATCCCCCCGGCACGCTGCGCGTAACCCAGTCGGACCGGCACGTTCAATACTTCCTCGGCCAGTTCAACGGCGCCCGGCATTGCCGACGTGCCGCCAGTGAGCACCACGCCCGCCGCCGCGCTTTCCAGGTAGCCGCCACGGTGCAGCACGTTGTGAACCAACTGGAAGAGCTCCTCGTAGCGGGGCTCCACGACTCGCGCCAGGGCCTGCCTGGACAGCTTGCGGGGCGGCCGGTCACCGACGCTGACCACTTCGATTTCCTCGTCTTCCTCGACCATCTGGGCCAGGGCGCAGGCATAGCGGATCTTCAGCTGCTCGGCTGCCGGAGTCGGCGTCCTGAGTGACTGAGCGATGTCGTAGGTCACCTGGTCGCCGGCGATGGGAATGACGTGGGTGAAGCGGATCGAGCCGCCTTCGAACACGGCGATGTCGGTCGTGCCCGCGCCGATGTCGAGCACGCAACAGCCGAGCTGCATCTCGTCTTCGGTAAGAATGGCAGTGCCCGAGGCGAGATGTTCGAGCACGATGCGTTCGGAGCGCAGGTCGCAGCGGCGAACGCATTTCTCGATGTTCTGCGCGGCGCTCTCCCCGACGGTGATGATGTGGACATGCGCCTCCAGACGCACGCCCGACATGGCGGTGGGATCAAGTATTCCGTCCTGGTCGTCGACCACGTAATCCCTCGGCAGGACGTGCAGCACGCGCTTGTCCGAGGGCACGACCACCGCGCGGGCCGCCTCGATTACGCGCGCAACGTCCGATTCCGAGACCTCGTCGCCGCGCACAGCGACAATTCCATGCGAAGTAAGGCTTTGAACGTGGTCTCCGGAAATGCCCACGATCACTTCGCCGATCTGCACCCCGGACATCAGTTCCGCTTCGCCGACCGCCTGGTCGATCGAGCGCACCGTCGCCTCGATGTTCACGACCGAGCCGCGCTTCATCCCCTGCGACGGGCTTGAGCCGAAACCCAGAATCTCGAGTTCCCTGGATTCCTCATCGACCGCGGCCACGATTGCGGCCACCTTGGAGGTGCCGATATCGAGCGCGGTCACGATTTCCTGGTCGCGTCTTCGTGTCATGGCGATCTTCCCCCCTGCCTGCCCACGGCAGCGTTTACGTTGCGCCAGGCCACGGCGAATCCGTTCGGGTAGCGCAAATCCAGATAGGCGATCTCCGTTCCCCGTTCCCCGGCCAGTTCATCCAGGGCCAGCAGGGCCCGCTCAAGCCTGAGGTCGATGGAATCCGCGCCCAGCCGGAGTTGCGTTCCATCCCGCAGGCCAATGCGCCAGGCGCCACGCGGATCCAGGTTCAGTTCGTCCAGCGCCAGCGAGCGGGCGCCGAGCCGCGCGGAGAACGCCCGGTAGCGATCCAGCATCACTCTTTCGGTCCCCTCTGGACCCTCGAGCAGCGGCAGGGTCCGGTTGATCGGGCCGCCGGGATCGAAGGCCTCGCCCGACTCGTCAAGCAGCGCGTCCAGCCCCCAGCGGGCGACGGGCCGGCGCTCGGTAATCGTGATGCTCACGTCCAGGGGCCATTCCCGGCGCACCCTTGCGGTAGCGACCCAGTTGAGTTCCTCCAGCCGCAGGCTGAGCCGTTTCGCCGGCAAACGCAGCCACCCCCAGGACGTGAAGGGCTTGATCAGCGCCCGCAGTTCGTCCCGGGTCACATGATGAAGCTCGCCGTGAATCGCCACCGCGCGTATGGGCACCCGGTTCAGTCCGGGCAGGCTGAACGCGGCCACCGCGCAAAGAACCAGGCCCGCCAGGATCGGGGACGCGATCCTCCTGCGGCGTTTTCGGGTCCTTCTCATCTCAGTGCCCGCCTGCGGGGCCGCCCCGGTCGAAGCTGGTCTCGAGAATCCGCCAGCACAACTCGTCGAAGGAAATGTCCGCCTGCGCCGCGGCCATCGGCACCAGGCTGTGCGAAGTCATGCCGGGAACCGTGTTTACTTCCAGCACCGAGAAGGCCTGGCTGCGGTCGCGCATCAGGTCCACGCGTGCCCAGCCGCTCACATTCAATTCCCGGATGGCCCGCTCGGCCATTCGGTTGACCCGGGCTTCCTGTTTCCGATCCAGTCCGCTGGGGCAGAGGTAGCGCGTTTCCTCGCTCTCGTACTTGGTGTGGAAGTCGTAGAACTTCGTGTCGGGCGGGACGATGCGGATCACGGGCAGCATCTCCCCCTGCAGCATGCTGGCGGTGTATTCGGCGCCTTCGATCCAGGCTTCCACCATCACGTCTTCGCCGTAGCGGGCTGCGAAGGCGAAGGCGGCGGCCACTTCCGAGGCCCCGTCCACCCGCGAAATGCCAAAGCTGGATCCCTGATTGTTCGGCTTGAATCCGACCGGATAGCCCAGCTCGTTCGCCGACCTTTCGGCGTCGGGCAGGTCGCGGACCATGCGCCAATCGGGCGTGGGCAGTCCGGCATGGGCGAACACCCGTTTGCTCACGTGCTTGTCCATGGAAATCGCCAGCGCCGACTGGCCGCTGCCGGTGTAGGGCAGTCCCAGGAGTTCGAGCAGTCCGGCCACCACGCCGTCTTCGCCTCCCGGTCCATGCAGGGCGTTGAACACACGGTCGTAGCCGCCGCCCTGCAGCGCCGCCACCAGCGCGGCGCCGGAAGCGTCAACCGGCTCGGCATCCACTCCCCGGGCGCGCAGCGCTCCAAGCACCGCCTCGCCGGTGAGGATCGAAATCTCGCGCTCGGCGGAATCCCCGCCCAGCAGCAATGCCACCCGGCCGAATTCGGCCGCGCCGGCAATTTCGTGACGCAGCGGTCCGCTCATGCCGCCGGCTCCGGCCCGGCGCCCAGGATCCGGACCTCCGGTTCCAGCGTCACTCCCGAGGATTCCCGGACAGTGGCCTGAATCCTGAGAATCAGGCGCTCGATATCGGCGGCCGTGGCGCCGCCATGATTCACGATGAAATTGGCGTGCTTGGTCGAGACTTCGGCGGCGCCCTGGCGCATTCCCTTCAATCCGGCCCGTTCGATCAGCTCGCCCGCAAAACCGCCGGGAGGATTGCGGAAGACCGAGCCGCAGCTGGGCAGGTTAAGCGGCTGACGGCGGCGGCGCTCGGCCATCAGCGAACGTATCCGGCCCGTCTGCCCAGCGGCATCGAACTCGAAGTGCGCCGTCAGGAAACACTCGTCGGCCGGCCCGTCAAGCTGCCGGTATCCGGGCCGGTACTGGCCGCGCGGGCGGCTGTGCCGGTTGCCGCCGCGATCCAGCGTTTCCACCGACCGCACGCTGTCCCAGGTTTCTCCGCCGAAGGCGCCGGCGTTCATCGCCAGGGCGCCCCCGACCGTGCCCGGTATTCCGGCAAAGAAATCGGCCGGCCCCAGGCCCCATGACGAGCAGGCCTTCGCCAGCGCCGTGCAAGGCAGGCCCGCGCCGGCCTCGACGCTCGATCCCGATCGATTCAGTTCCCGAAATGCCCGTCCCAGGGACACTACGGCCCCCTGGATTCCCGCGTCGCGCACGAGGAGATTGCTGCCCATGCCGACAAAATGGACCGGCAGCGCCGGATCCAGGGCGCGCAGGAAATCCGCCAGGTCGGACCGGTCGGCGGGCACGAAAAACAGCCGGGCGGGACCGCCGACCCGCCAGTGGGTGTGCCGGGACATGGGTTCGTCATGAGACAGGCGCCCGCGCAGGGCTTGAAAGTCCGGGCCTTGAGAACGGGCGGGCGCGGCGCTCATCGCGCTCCTTCCCTGCGGCCTTTCCGCACGGCGATCGTCGGCCCGCGCAGCCGCGCGGGCAGCCTGGCGGCCTCGGCGCCGATGTCGCCGGCGCCCATGGTAAGCACCACGTCGCCATCGGCCACGATATTGCGAAGGGCCGCCGCCAGGCCCCTTACGTCGGGTACGAATACCGGCTCGGCGTTTCCCCGGGCGCGCATCGCGCGACAGATCGCCCGGCCGTCGGCCCCGGAAATGGGCGATTCTCCGGCTGCATACACTTCCGTTACCAGGACCCGGTCGGCGCCGGACAGGACCGCGGCGAGGTCGTCCAGCAAATCGCGCGTGCGGGTATAGCGATGCGGTTGAAAGGCCGCCACCAGGCGGCGTCCGGGCCAGGCCTCCCTGGCCGCCTGCAGCGTGGCCGCGACCTCGCGGGGGTGGTGAGCGTAATCGTCCACCAGCGTCACCTGGCCATGGCCCATCGGGACATCGCCCAGCAATTCGAAGCGGCGCCTCAGGGGACGGCACTCCGCCAGCGCCTGGCGGACGAACTTCATGTCGATGCCGAGTTCGTCGCCCAGGGCCACGACCGCCAGCGCATTCAGGGCGTTGTGCCGGCCGGGGAGATTGACGGTCACCACCGTGCGCTCCCCGCCGGGCAGCACGACCTCCATGCTCGACCAGAGGCCCTCCCCACGCAGTTTCACGCCCCGGTAATCCGCTTCCGGCGAAAAGCCGTAGGTGCGGATCCGACGCTGTACCCTGGGCAGGATTTCGGCTACGCCGGGGTCGTCGGCGCAGGCCAGGAACAGGCCATAGAACGGCAGGTTGTGGGCGAATTCCACGAAGGCCTGCCTGAGGCGGTCCAGGTTCCCGCCGTAGGCGGTCAGGTGGTCGTTGTCGATGTTGGTGACGACCGCCACGACCGGCTGCAGGTGCAGGAAGGAAGCATCGCTTTCATCGGCCTCGGCAACCAGGCAGGAGCCCGCGCCAAGCTTGCTGCGCATGGCGTTGCGCACCTGTCCGCCGACCACGTATGTGGGATCCTCGCCCGCGCAATCCAGCATCTCCACGATCAGATGGGCCGTGGTGGTCTTGCCGTGCGTTCCGGAGACCGCTATGCCGTCGCGCCGGCGCATCAACTCCGCGAGGACATCGGCCCGCGCCACCACCGGCAATCGGGCCGCCGCGGCTGCCTTGATTTCGACATTGTCGGGCGGAATGGCGGAAGAACGCACCACCAGGTCCGCGTTGCCGACCTGGGACGCGCGGTGGCCGTAAAACACCTTGACTCCCAGGCTCTCCAGGTGCCGCGTGGCCCGGCCCGAGAACCGGTCCGAGCCCTGCACCTCGTAACCCAGGTTGGCCACCACCTCGGCCAGCCCGCTCATGCCGGCGCCGCCTATGCCAACGAAATGGATGCAACGCACCCGCTCGGTCAGCAGTTTCCTCATGCCCCGGCCCTCGCCTTGAGACAGGCTTTCACCACGTCGTCGGTCGCGTCCGGACGAGCCAGTTCGTGGGCGCGCAGGGCGCGCGCCAGCGCGCTGGCCCGGTTGGCGGCGAATTCTTCCACGGCCTGCGCCAATGCATCGGCGGACAGGTCCCGCTCCGCGATCAGCGAAGCGGCGCCGCGGCCTACCAGGACCTGGGCATTCCGGGTCTGGTGATCGTCGGCGGCCAGGGCGAACGGCACCAGGATGGCGCCCAGTCCGACCACGCTGAGTTCCGCCAGCGTCAGGGCGCCGGCGCGGCATACCGCGATATCCGCCCAGGCATAGACCTGCGCCATGTCGACGATGAAGTCGCGCACGTTCGATTTCACTCCCAGGCGCCGATAGGCGGATTCGACCTCGCGGGCGTCCGAGCGGCCGGCCTGATGCAGCACCGTGCATTCGGCCTCCAGCCGCGCCAGGCCCTCGGGGACTCTCCGATTCAGGATCCGCGCTCCCTGGCTTCCGCCGAGGACCAGGATGCGCAGCGGCCCGGTGCGTTCGGCGAACCGGGTCCTGGGCGGATCGAGGCGGAGCAATTCGCGGCGAACCGGATTGCCGGTCTCGACGCAGGGCCCGCGGGCAGGCAATGCTCCGGGAAAGGCCAGCAGGATGCGGCGGGCGAATCGCGCCAGCAGGCGGTTGGCGTAACCGGCCACCGAGTTCTGTTCATGAATCAGCAGCGGCACGCGGGCAAGCCATGCCGCCAGGCCGCCCGGGGCCGAAACGAAGCCGCCCATGCCGAGCGCCACGCCGGGCCTGACGCGGCGGAAGATGAACAGGGCCTGCAGCACCGCACGGCCCACGGTGAAGGGCGCCAGCAGCCAGACCAGGATTCCGCGCCCGCGCAGGCCGGATATCGTCAACCACTCCATCACGACGCCGGCCGGCGGTTTGATGCGCGATTCGAGTCCGCGGCGGCTGCCCAGCCAAACCACGCCCACCCCGCGGTCGCACAGGGCCCGGGCAACCGCCAGCGCGGGGAAAACGTGCCCGCCGGTCCCGCCGGCCATGATCATCACCGGACCGGCAGCACGTGTCGAAAGCCGCGCTGCGCTCATCGACGGCTCCTCGACGGCCTGCCGGGTTCAAGCGCGGCGTTTTCCCGGTCGATTCGCAAGAGGATGCCCAGCGATACGAGGGTAACCACAAGATTGGACCGACCGTAGCTGACCAATGGCAGCGCCAGGCCCTTGGTGGGCAGCACGCCCATGTTCACGCCCAGGTTGACCAGCACCTGGAGTCCGATGCACAGGGCCAGGCCGAGCGCGAAATAGGCCTGAAACATGCGCTTGCGCCGGGCGGAGGACCTCGCCACGGCGAGCACCCGGGCCACCAGCAAGGCGAAAACCGCAAGCAGCGCCAGGCTTCCCAGCAGCCCGGCTTCCTCGGCGATCACGGCGAAGATGAAATCGGTGTGGGCTTCGGGAAGGTAGAACAGTTTTTGCACGCCCGCTCCCAGTCCCGCCCCGGACAGGTGCCCGGTGCCGATGGCCATCAGCGACTGGGTCAGTTGCCAGCCGCTGTGCAGCGGATCGGACCACGGGTCCAGGAAGGTGTTCACGCGGGCGAGCCGGTACGGCGCGGTCCAGGCGAGCGCGGCGAACGCGGCCCCGCAGACGAGCGCCAGCGCACTCACATCGCGGAAGCGCGCTCCCGCGACAAAAAGAACGCCCACGGTCATGGCCATGATCAGCGCCGCATATCCGAAGTCGGGTTGCCCGAGCAGCAGCGCCGCCACGATCGCAACCAGGATGACCGGCTTCAAGAGGGCGCCCATGCCCCGTTGCAGCGCCGCTTCGTGTCGTTGGGCGTAACCGGCCACGAACATCAGCACCATCAGGCGGACCGGCTCGCTGACCTGCACCGAAACCGGGGTTCCCAGGGTCAGCCAGCGGGTGCTGCCGTTGACTTCGCGGCCCATGCCGGGCACCAGCACCAGGACCAGCAGCGCAATCGCCAGCAGCATCGGCAGAAGTCCCAGGCGCGCCCAGAAACGGGAAGGAACCCGGTAGGCCAGCACGGCGCCGGACAGGCCGATCAGCGCCGCCACAGCCTGCCGGGTCAGGAAGAAGAACGCATTGCCGTAATCGCGCTCGCCCAGTTCCAGCGAGGCGCTGGCCAGGGCGATGAAGCCCGCCGTCAGCAAGGTTCCGGCGGAGAGCAGCAGCCATCCGTCCATCCGAAAGTTGACGGCCTCCGGCGATCGTGAATCCGTATTGCCCATGGCGCTATTGAATCGACCGGACCGCGCGTTCGAATGCGCGGCCCCGCTCCCGGTAGTTGCTGAACATGTCGAAGCTGGCGCAGGCCGGCGCCAGCAATACGGTTGAACCCGGGCGCGCAAGTTCCCGCGCGGCCGTAACCGCCTCGTCCAGCGTATCGCTTCGTGAGACCTTGCAATCCGCGCCGACCGCCCGGACGATGCGGTCGGCCTCCTGGCCGAATGCGATCACCCGGGCGTCGCGTCCCTTGAGCGCATCGCGCAGAGCTCCGTACGACAATCCCTTGCCGGCGCCTCCCGCGATCAGCACCAGGGGATCGGGAACGGTGCGCACGGCGGCGGCCGCGGCAGCCGCGTTGGTGGCCTTGGAGTCGTTGATCCAGCGCAGTCCCGCCCGCTCTCCCAGCGATTGCATCCGGTGCGGCAGGCCCTCGTAGTTGGCCGCGGCGCGACGCATGGCCGCCGGATTCACCCCCAAAACCCTGCCCATGGCCAGAGCAGCCAGGAGGTTGCTCAACTGGAAGCCGCGCTGCAGGGCGCTGTCGCCGACCCGCATCAAAGGCGTTTTAGCGTGGCATATTTCGGCCTGCGGGCCGCGGCCCATGATCCCGACCCGCGCTGCCGCGGGCCTGCCGAGGCCGTAATCCAGCCTTGGACAGGCATGCGACGGCGGCGCCAGCGCCTGCACCGAAGGTTCATCCGCGGGCGCGACCGCGTGCTTGCAGGACAGATAGATGCGAGCCTTGGCCGCGGCGTATTCTTCAAGGCTGGCGTGCGCGTCCAGGTGGTCCGGCGTAATGTTCAGGATCACCGCGGCTTCCAGCGCGATCGGCGCCGAGCGTTCGAGCTGAAAGCTCGACAGCTCGAGCACGCAGACTTCATGGCGCTCCGTGAGCAAGTCCAGCGCCGGGGTCCCGAGGTTGGCGCCGGCGCCCGCCTTCAATCCCGCTTCGCGCAGCATGTTCAGCAGCAGGGTGGCGACGGTGCTCTTGCCGTTGGAGCCCGTGATTCCGGCGAGACGGGCGCGATTGACGCCGGCAAAGACGTCCAGATCGCTGATGACCGGCATTCCCCGCTCGCGCGCCTGGCGAACCAGGCGGTGGTCGAGAGGCGCCCCGGGCGAGAGCAGCAGCCGGTCCACCTCCCCGGGCAACTCGCGCAAACCATCGTTTGCATGGCGGGCCGCTTCCGGCATGGCCCCGCCTATCTCGGATTCCGCCGGCGGCCGGGCCCGCGTATCGCAGAAAACCGCCGGGCGGCCGGTGCGGGCGAAGTAGCGGGCGCAGGAAGCGCCGGTGGCGCCCATGCCGAATACAAGCGTTTCGCCCATGAACCGGCGCGCGGCTCCTAACGGATCTTGAGGCTGGCCACGGCCACCAGCGCGAGGATGACCGAAATGATCCAGAACCGGACGATGATCTTCGGTTCCGGCCAGCCCTTGAGTTCGAAATGATGATGCATGGGAGCCATGCGAAAGACCCGCTTGCCGGTAAGCCGGAACGAGCCCACCTGGACCATCACCGATACGGCTTCCATGACGAATATTCCGCCGACGATGGCCCAGGCCAGTTCCTGGCGGACGATTACCGCGACCGTGCCGAGCGCGGCGCCGAGGGCCAGCGCCCCTACGTCGCCCATGAAGACCTGGGCCGGGTAACTGTTGAACCACAGAAAGCCCAGCCCCGCGCCCCCCATGGCGGCGCAGACGACCATCAGTTCTCCAGCCCCGGCCACGTAGGGAACGCCGAGATAGTCGGAAAAGATGGCGTTGCCGGCGATCCAGGAAAACAGCCCCAGGGCCGCGGCCGCGATGGCGATCGGCATGATCGCCAGTCCGTCCAGCCCGTCGGTGAGATTGACGGCGTTGCTGCTGCCCACGATCACGATATAGGCAAATAGCGGAAACAGAATGCCGAGCGGCAGGTAGAGGTCCTTGAAATAGGGAATCAGGACCGAATCGCGCGGCTCGCCGACCTGGCTCAACACCGCCAGGACCAGCGCCGCCGCTATCGACTGCAGCACGAATTTGAGCCAGGACGGAAGGCCCGCGGAGGTGCGCTTGGCGAGCTTGCGGTAGTCGTCGGCGAAGCCGATCAGGCCGAAGCAGACCGTGGTGCCCATGACCACCCACACATAGGCGTTGGCAAGGTCGGCCCACAGGAGCGTCGAAACCAGCAGCGCAAGAAGGATCGGCACTCCGCCCAGGGTCGGGGTCCCGATCTTCGAAAAATGCGATCGCGGACCGTCGTTCCGCACCGGCTGCGCCACGCTGCTGAGCCTGAGACGGCGTATCACCAGGGGCCCCAGCACCAGGGACAGCACCAGTCCGGTAAGCGCCGCCAGGACCGAGCGCAATGTGATGTAGCCGAACACGCTCAGTCCGGAATACCAGCCCGTCAGTTGCTGCGCCAGGTACTCAACCATGCTCGACGTTCTCCCCGTTCAAGTCTTCGGCCGCCTCCAGAAGCGCGGCCACGGCGCGCTCCATGCCCATGAAACGCGATCCCTTCACCAGTATCGTTACATCGGCCTTGAGGTCGTCCGTCAGAAGACGGCACAGATCGCCGACGCCCGATCTCCAGCGCGCACCGGCGCCGAAGGCCTCGGCGGCCTGCCGGCTGTATTCGCCCGCGCAGTACAACCGCTCGACTCCGGAACGCGCCGCCTCTTCGCCGACGCGTCGATGCCATTGCGCCGAATCCTGTCCCAGTTCGGCCATATCGCCCGCCACCAGCCAGCGTTCGCCCTCCTGGCCCGCAAGCACTCCGATGGCCGCCGACATGGAAGCCGGATTGGCGTTGTAGGAGTCGTCGATCAGACGCACTCCCGCACCCGGCTCATGCACCTGCAGGCGGCCGGATACCCCTTCGCGCCCTCGCAGACCCGCGGCCATCGCGTCCAGGCCGGCGCCGGCCGCTGCGGCCAGCGCGCAGGCCGCCAGCGCGTTGCGCAGATTGTGGGCCCCGATCAGTCCGGTCTCGACAGGGGCCACGCCGGCCGGGCAATGAAGTTCGAAGCCGAGCCCGCTGTTGATTCCCCTCGCATTCCGCGCGCTGAAGTCGCCGTCGCCGCCGAACCGCAGGACGGTCCGCTCGCCCAGCAGGCCCTGCCAGTAATCGGAAAACGGCATGCCCGCGGGAATCACGCCCGTTCCGCCGGGCGCAAGGGAGGACATCAGGACCCCCTTTTCGCGGGCGACGTTTTCCACGTCGCCCAGGCCCTCAAGGTGCGCGGGCGATGCGTTCAGCACCGCGCCGATCGTCGGCTGCGCAATTTCCGAAAGGCTTGCGATATCGCCGGGCCGGCTGGCGCCGAATTCAAGAACGGCGGCATTGTGCGTGTCGGAAAGATCCAGCAGCGTCAATGGCAGGCCGATTTCGTTGTTGAAACTGCGGCGCGAAGCCAGCACGGACTGCCCGCCCCACTCGGCGCGCAGAATCGAGGCGGTCAGTTCCTTGACCGTGGTCTTGCCGTTGCTCCCGGTCACTCCGATGACGGGTATGTCGAAGCGCCCGCGCCAGGTTCGGGCGCAGTCGGCCAGGGCGCCGCGAGTGTCCTTGACGATGATCTGCGGTACGTCCTCGGGAAGCGGCCGGCTCAGGACCGCGCCGGTAGCGCCGCCGGAAATCGCCGCGGAAAGAAAGTCCGCGCCATCGAAATGCTCGCCCCGCAATGCGAAGAAGAGCGCGCCGCGCGCCTGCGAGCGGCTGTCGGTGCTCACGCCCGCAAAGTGGCCGTCGGGGCCCAGCAATTCGCCGTCCATGGCGGTTGCCCATTCCGACAGGCTGCCGCTGATCATGGGGCCGCCCCCGGATAACTCGCCAAGGCCTCGCGGACTACCGAGGCATCCGAAAACGGCAGTACTCTCCCTCCGCTGATCTGAAAGGCTTCGTGTCCCTTGCCGGCAACCAGCACGATGTCGCCCGGCCGGGCCGCGTGGAGTGCCGCGCGTATCGCCCTGCTCCGATCCAGCTCCAACACCGCCCGCCCGGAGGCGCCGGCCAGTATCTGCTCGGCGATCTCGCGCGGGTTTTCGCTCCGCGGATTGTCGGAGGTGATGAACAACTCGTTGGCCAGGGCGCCGGCGACGCGCCCCATTTCCGCCCGTTTGCCCGCATCGCGCTCGCCGCCGCATCCCATGACGCACCAGAGGCGGTGGGGCTTGCGGGCCCGCAGCTCGCCGAGGACCGCTCCCAGCGCGTCCGGCGTGTGGGCGTAATCCACGAAAGCGTCCGGCAGCGCGCCGCCGCCGAAATGCTCCATGCGTCCCGGCGGCGCGGGACAGTTCGACAGGGCCCGCACGGCATCGTCCCTGTCAATGCCCAGGGCCCGCAGAAGTCCGCAGGCAAGGGCCAGGTTGGCGCCATTGAAGCAGCCGTAAAGCCGGCTGGCAACCCTGAACCGGGACGCGCCCTCGGCAAGTTCAAGGCGCAGGCCGTCGGCGCCGGGGCGTACCCGCCGCAGCGACAGCTCGGCCGGATTGACGCCATCGCAGGCAACGCGCAGGACTGCGCCGGAAAAATTATCCGCAAGATCGGACCCGAAGGGATCGTCGACGTTGATCACCGCCGCTTTCGGGCGATGCTCGACGAACAGCCGCCTCTTGGCGCCGCCGTACGCGACCGAATCGCCGTGGTAGTCGAGATGGTCCCGGCCCAGTTGGGTAAAGGCCGCAAGCCGCACGCGCAAGCCGCTGATGCGGTCCTGGTCCAGGGCCTGGGACGACACTTCCAGAAACACGTGCTCTACGCCGTTGTCGGCCAGGACCCGCAGCCGCCGGTGCAATTCATCCGGGTCGGGTGTGGTCATCGCGGAAGGCCACAGCTTGGGAGGAGGACCCCAACCCAGAGTGCCCATGGCGGCCGCGGGTCGGCCTAAAAAATTCATTGCGTGCGCGGCCAGCCAGGCCACGGTCGTCTTGCCGTTGGTGCCGGTAATGCAGGTCACGGCAAGGCTCGCGGAAGGTTGACCGTAGAAGGCGTCGGCAACCAGTCCCACCTTGCGGCGCAGGGACGGCACGGAAAATCCGGCGACATCGTCCGGCAGCGTGGGCTCGGACACGCCGTCGGCGGGCTCCCAGGCGACGGCAAGCGCGCCGCGCTTCAGCGCCTGGGGCAGAAACTCAAGGCCATGGCGCGCTCCGGCGCAGGCCAGGAACAGCCCCCGTGGAACGACCCGGTCGCTGTGCATGGCCAGGCCGCGAACGCGCGTCGCCGGCGCCTCGGCGCCTACGGCGGCGAAGAGCCGGCGCAAATCCGCCGTACCGCCATGGGCGCCGCCGCCACTCATCGGGACGCCACCATGGTTCCGGACGCGTCCGGAACGCCATCCATCGGCGCGCCGATCAGCCTCAAGGCGCCCGCGGCCACGCGCGAAAAAACCGGTGCGGCCACCTGGCCGCCGAAATAACCGTTAGCGGCGGGATCGTCGATTACGACCACCGCCACCACCCGCGGCCTGGATGCCGGGGCAAATCCCACGAACAGGGCCGTGTGCCGCTCGGAGTCGTAACCTTCAGGGCCAAGTTTTTCGACCGTTCCCGTCTTGCCCGCCACCCGGTAGCCCGGTACCCGCGCCGCGGTTGCGGTGCCACCCGGGCCGAGCGGCTGTTCCAGCAATTCCGACATGACCGCCGCGGTGTGCGCCGACAGCACGCGCACGCCGCCCGGGCGCTCGTCGGTCCATACCAGGCTCACCGGAATGGTCCTTCCGCCGGTTGCGAACACCGCGTACGCGCGGGCCAACTGCAGGGCCGTAACGGCAAGCCCGTAGCCGTACGCCATTACCGCCTGGTCCACCGGCTTCCAGTGCTTGTAGTCGTACAGCGATCCGTCAGCCTCTCCGGGGAAACCGCTTTCCGTGGCTCGGCCGAAGCCGACTCCGGTCAGCGTTTCCCAGAATCGATGCGGCGCAAGCTTCATCGCAACGGTGGTTGCGCCCACCTGGCTGGAACGGCGCAACAAGGTGGCCAGGTCGATCACTCCCAGGGGGTTGCGGTCCTTGATGACCTTGGGCCCCACCTTGACGTAGCCGGGCCCCGTGTCTATTCGATCGTCTAGCGCCCAGGCCCCGCTTTCCAGGGCGGCCGCCACGACCAGGGGCTTGATGGTGGACCCCGGTTCGAACAGGTCCAGGGCCGCACGGTTGCGGTAATTTGCGGGCTGAAGCCCTCGCCGGTCGTTGGGATTGAAGGACGGCTGGCTGACCATGGCCAGCACCTCGCCGGTAAGCGTGTCCAGCAACACTACCGATCCCGAGCGTGCGCCATGGCGCTCGACCGCGTCCTTCAGTTCGGCATGGGCAAGATACTGGATCCTGAGGTCCAGCCCCAGGCGGAGGTCGAGCCCCCGCTCCAGCGGGCTTATGCCGCCTATGTCGCGCACATGGCGGCCGAGCCGATCGCGGATGACCTGCTTGCGTCCGTCCCGTCCCTTGAGCCAGGAATCGAACGCCAGTTCAAGGCCTTCCTGACCGTTTTCGTCGATGCCGGCAAATCCCACCAGGTGGCCGGCGATTTCTCCGGCCGGGTAGTAGCGGCGGTACTCCCGGCGCACCTGCAGTCCCGGCACATTCAGACCCACGACGGCCCGGGAACGGCCGGGAGGCAGACCTCGCTTGAGCCAGACGAATTCACGGCCCCGGGCGCGCTCGATTCTTTGCTCAAGTTGCCCGGCGCTGGTGTCGAAGTTTTGAGCCAGCCGCGGCAGGTAGGGCCGCAGCGTCTCCAGGCTGCCGGGATGAACCCAGAAGCTGTCCACTGGGGCGCTGACCGCCAGTGGTTGACCGTTGCGGTCCAGGATGCGCCCGCGCCGGGCGACGATCTTTGCCTCGCGAACCTGTTGCGCATCGGCCCGCGACTCCAGGAATTCGTTCTCCAGCAGGTGCAGCTGCACGGCGCGGCCCGCCAGGATCAGGGCGCAGACCGCAAGGGCTGCCGTGCAAACGGCGATACGGATTCGAAACCCGCGCGGCATGGCCTGAAGGCGCCTGCCCACGGTTTACCTGCTCTCGGCGCCCGGGCCGGGCAAATAGGAATCCGCCGACCCCACCCGCAGGAACACGATGTCGCGCTGGTCGGGCCGCCGCATCGCCAGCCGTTCGCTCGCCTCGCGGTCTATGCGGCGGTATCCGGCCCAGGTCGCGCGCTCCAGTTGCAAGGCGCCCCATTCCACTTCCAGTTGGTCGCGCTCGCCGATCAGGTCCTGCATGGCCCGGAACTGCACTCGGTGCTCATGGCGCGCGTAGCTGAGGAGAATGCCGCTTGCCAGCGTTGCGAATGCAAGGCCGAGCAGAGTCAATGACGAAAGGCGCCCGGATTCCATTTTTCGCTTCAGACCGCCAATCGTTCGGCAACACGCAGGCGGGCGCTGCGGGCTCGCGGATTGCGCCGGCTTTCGGCGGCGCTGCAACGCCGCATCCTGCCGACGACCTTGAGTAAAGGCCCGGCTGCCGAGGGGACGGACGGCAGCCGGGCAAGCGGAGGAGGCAAGCGCGAAGCGTTGCGCATGAAGCGCTTCACGATGCGGTCCTCCAGGGAGTGAAAGGCGATCACGCACAGGCGCCCGTGCGGGCGCAGGCTCCGTACCGCCTGCGGCAAAGCGTCCTCGAGGGCCTCGAGTTCGGCGTTGACGAATATGCGTAGCGCCATGAACGTTCGGGTGGCCGGATGAATTCCGGGCTTGGGGCTCCGCGTGACGGAAGCCACCAGCCGCGCCAGGCCGGAGCAACTGGATACCGGCCGGTTGCGGCAGATCGCGTCGGCGATCCTGCGCGCCTGTGGCTCCTCGCCGCAGCTTCGGATCACGCGGGCGATTTCATTTTTCGGCGCGCGGTTCAGCCATTCGGCGGCGCTTTGGCCCTCGGTGGGATTCATGCGCATGTCCAGCGGCCCATCCGAGCGCAGGCTGAAGCCGCGGTCCGGGTCGGTGAGTTGGGGGAGCGAAACCCCGAGGTCGAAAAGGACACCATGCACCCTGCCCAGCCAGCCCTTGCCTTCGAGCGATCGGGCAAGGTCGCGGAAATTGCCGTGTTCGATCGAAAACCTCGGATCCTGTTCCTCGAGCGCCCGGGCCGACTGCACCGCTTGCGGGTCGCAGTCCATGGCATGCAGGCGTCCGCGCGCGCCAAGACCCGCAAGAATCGCCCGGCTGTGCCCGCCGCGCCCGTAGGTCGCGTCAACGTAGCGGCCGTTGGGATCGAGCGCCAGGCCGTGAAGCGTTTCCTCCAGCAGCGCGGGTTCATGCTCGAACGCTCCGTCCGCATTCAAAGTTGCACGGCGCTCAGGGCTGCGTCCACGGACTCGCTTGTGCCGACTTCCAGCGCCCTTTCGCGCCACCTGGCCGCATCCCACAATTCAAAGCTGCGCCCCAACGCCAGCAGCGTGGCCTGGCGCTGAAGATCGCAGTGCTCCCTGAGGACCGGCGGCACGCGCAGGCGCCCGGCCGCATCCAGGGAGACGTCGGTGGCGTAGCCCACGATCAGTCTTTCCGCGTCCCGCCCCCCCTTCTGCCGTATTACATCGTCCCTGACTTTGGCAAAATCCTCCGGCAGGTAGATCAGCACGCAGCGGTCCGGATGAACGGTGCAGACTACGCGCCCGCCACTGGCCTCGGCGACGCCCTGCCGGTAACGCGCAGGGACACCGAACCTGCCCTTGGTATCCAGGGTGACATTGGCCGGGCCTTGAAACATTCCCTATCCGCTTAACCCACAATCTCCCACAGACTCCCACTATACCCCAAAATAGTGCAATCGCAAGCGCACGAATGCAGTCTTTCATTGACGGCGCAACACCGCCGATGCAATATCGGTTCGGGAACCTGAATCGGCGCTCCCGCACACGCGTAGCCCCATGAGTCTTTACTACCTGCAGAAGCTGATCTACCAACTGAATCGGGACGAGCATGTCCGCCAGCGCTACGACGTTGATTTTGAGGAACTGCTCGCGGACTATCCGCTGGACGACGGGGAAAAGAAAGCCCTGCGCGAACCCGACATCGGGTTGCTTTATGTCATGGGCGTGAACGGCCAGCTGCTGATGCATTACGCCGCCCTGCGCGGGTACGAGTGGGACGAATACCTTCAGGCCATGCGCGACGGCATTGAGCGGCACGGACCGGTACGGTCGGGCCTGTACGCGATGACCGAAACATGAGCCTCGTTTTCGCCGGCGTTTGCAGCCATGCCCCCGGGATCACCGGGCGTTACGAGCGCGCCGACAAGGCAAAGCGCGATGGGTTCTATGCCGAAATGCACGCCATGCGCCGGCGTCTGGAAGCGGCCCGCCCCGACGCGCTTATCGTGGTTGCGGCGGAGCATTTCGCCAATTTCTTCATGGACAACATGCCGGCCTACTGCCTGGGGATGGCGGACGGCTACGAGGGCCCGGTCGAGGACGAGGAATGGCTGGGCATCGGCAAGGCCGGCATCCCAGGCGATGCCGATCTCGCCGAGCGCCTCATCTGCGTGGTTCTGGAGGATGTGGACGTCAGTTACGCCCAGGAATGGAAATTCGACCACGGAGTGATGGTGCCGCTCCACTTCCTGACGCCCCGTTACGACATGCCCGTCATCCCCGCCAACATCAACTGCCAGGGTCCGCCGCTAACGCCCCTGAAGCGCGCCTGGCAATTCGGCGAGAGCCTTCGCCGTGCCTGCGACGAGCAGCCCGAACGAATCGCATTGATCGGAACCGGCGGGCTATCGCACTGGCCCTGCACGCCCGACTCCGGCAAGATCAACGAGGCCTGGGACCGGGAATTTCTCGATCGCTGGGTTCGCGACGACTACCCGGGCATGACCGGCTACAGCGATACGGAAACGTACCGGGACGCGGGCCAGGGGGGATTCGAGATACGCACCTTCGTATGCGTGGCGGGCGCTACCGCCGGATGCCCGCGGGAAGTGCTGTTCTACGAGCCGATACCGATCTTCGCCGTCGGCTGCACCGTCGGCATAGTACAGCTCTAGCCGGCGGGGATTTTGAGGATCTGGCCGACGCGCAGGCGGTCGTTCGGCAGGTTGTTGGCGCGGATCAATACCGCGAGGGGCACATTGAAGCGCTGCGCGATTCCGCTCAGGGTGTCGCCGCGGACGGCGACATACTCCTGGTCGGGTATTTCGCCGGCCTCGACCCGTTGCGCGATCAGCGTGCCGCGTTGCGGGTTCCGGTAGAAATACGCCCGAATTCCCGCCAGAATGGCCTGGGCCAGCTTTTCCTGATAGCTGCCGCTGTTGAGCAGCCGTTCGTCCTGGGGATTGGAGATGTAGGCGGTCTCCACCAGGATCGAAGGCACGTCATGAGCCTTGAGCACCGCAAAAGGCGCCGACTGCACTCTCGACTTTCGCACGCGCCCGACGCCGTGCAGGCGCTGCAGCACGTCGTCGCCCACTTCCAGGCTGGCGCCGATGGAAGCGTTCTGCGACAGATCGATGATCATGGTCGCAACTGTGGGCGGCAGGCCGTCCATCTCGATGCCGCCAACCATATCCGACGCGTTCTCGCGCCGGGCAAGCCGGCGGGCCTCATCGGACGAACCCTTTTCCGAAAGCACGTAAACGCTGGAACCGCGAACGCGCCGGTTTCTCACGGCATCCGCGTGCACCGAAACGAACAGGTCGGCGTTGCGCTGTTGCGCAAGCGTATAGCGATCGCGGAGCTTGATGAAGTAATCGCCGTCCCGCGTCAGCATGGACGACATTCCGGGTTCTCTGTCAATCTGCCGCGCCAGGCGGCGGGCAATGGCAAGCACCACGGTTTTTTCCTGCAATCCTCCCCTGCCGATGGCGCCCGGGTCCCGGCCTCCGTGCCCGGCATCGACGGCGATGAGCACGTCGCGGTTGGCGGGCGCCGCGATTTCGTCCGCGACGGCTTCCTGCCCGATGGCCCCGGGATGGATATCGATCACAATGCGATGACCGCGTCCCTCCTTGTCCGCGGCCACGCCGAAGCTGGTGGCGGTTGCGGCGGTCTGCAGGTCGAACACCACTCGCAGCATGTCGCCCGGGTGACGGCCGTGACGCATCCGGCGCACGATCCCCGTGCCCCGCTGCGGAAGCGCTGCGTCCATCCGCGTGGAATAGAGATCCACGACAACGCGCGGCTGGTTGTCCAGCACCTGTAGCTTGTGGCTGCGCGCCTGATCCAGTTCAAGGACCACCCGCGTCTTCGAATCGTATTCGGCCACGCGGATGCTCTCAATGCGCGCGGGTGCGGCGTGCAGGGCGCCGGCCATAAGCCCGGCAACGAGCGCAACAAGGAGGCGGTGGGCGGTCATGCCTGCTGCATAGTCGGGTTTCCTCGTTGGCGAGTATAGCTCCGAGGGGCCGCTTGTCAAGGAAAAACCCAAGTATATTAGTAGGCTATTCCCACTACTTAAGAATCGTCGTACTAAGAGAGCAATTGCAGATCGCGGTGAGCCGCCCCACGCAGCACCCGCAGAATCCGATCGCCCGGAGCCGAGTGGGGGCGCAGTTTCACGAGCCTGCCGCGCTGCGAATGCATGAGGCGGAATGCGAGGTCGGGTCGCCCAAGGCGTCCCCGGGCGTTCTCGAACCATTCCACCAGCAATACCTGACCGGCCGCGGCCGGCGTGGACTGAACGCCGTCCTCCAGGCCGAGTTCATCCAGTTCGGCCGTATGCCGCAGGCGGTACAAGTCCACGTGCAGCACTTCCACCTTCCGCCCCGGTCCGCCGAGGCCGAAACTATGCGCATGCACCAGCCCGTAGGTGGGACTCGTCACCCGTGACCGGACTCCCAGCGCCGCCAGCGTTGCGGCCGCAAGGGTCGTCTTTCCGGCTCCCAGTTCCCCGTCCAGGGCCAGGAGCAGGAAAGGCCGGGCGGCGATTGTCTCCTTCAGGGCTCCGCCGAGTGTCCGTCCCAGCTCCTTGAGGCCGACGACGCTACGGGCGCAAAAGACAGCCGCCCGATATTGCAGGCCGTCGGCCAAGATTCATAGTTCCTCGTGCAGACGCGCGGCCGAAATCGCGCGCGTCCGCCGGCTCAGGGGAAAGCTCGCGGGTCCTGCGTGAACGACATCCATCCGCGTCAGCGAAAGTTCGTCCAGCGCGGACCTGACGGAGCGCGTAATGCGGGGAGCGGAGGTTCGACGGATTTCGAAACCGCGAAGCTGCGTGCCGCTTCTGGCGATGAGATCCACCTTGGCCCCGGTGTGCGCCGCCCAGAAATAGAACTGCATGTCCTCGCCGCCAAGGACGCGGATCAGGTTTTCCAGCACGAAGCCTTCCCAGGAAGCACCTGACCTGGGATGCCGCTCCAGGTCACGCAGGCTCGAAATGCCCAGGCAATAGTGCAGCAGCCCCGTGTCCTGAAAATAAACCCTGGGTGACTTGACCTGACGTCTGGGCAGGTCCGCGCGCCATGGCTGCAGCGTGCGCACGATAAAGGCGGATTGAAGAATATTCAGATAGCGGCGTGCGGTGTGATGCGAGACGCCCAGCGAGCGCGCCAGTTCCGACCCGTTCCACACCTGCGCATGGCAGTGCGCCAGCATGATCAGGAACTTTTCGATCCGGGCCGTCGGAGCATTGGACGTCAGGCGATGGATGTCGCGCTCCAGGAAATCGTGCACGTAACGTTCCCGCCATTCGTAGCTCTCGCTGTCGCTGCCGGCGCTGTACGACGCCGGCAGACCTCCCCTCAGCCACAGCACATTGGCCTGGGGCACCGGAATTTCGGCGGACTGCAGACCGGGAAGTTCGTAGTTGGCGCTGTAGTCGGAGAGCGATTCGAACTGTTGCCGCAACTTGTCCGGCACGATGCTGCTCAACAAGAGGAATCGCGCCGGGTTCCACGGCCTGACCAGCAAGCGGCGCACGACATCAACAATATGCGGAGCGCGGTGGACTTCGTCCAGCACGACCAGGCCCTGCAGGTTGGACAAGGCCAGTTCAGGATCGTCAAGCCTGGCACGGTCCGCCGCCGAGCCCAGATCGAAGAGATAGGAATTCGAGCGCGAGCGCTGCGCAAATTCGCGTGACAGGGTCGTCTTGCCTGCTCCCCGCGGGCCCAGAAGGACAATTACGGAGTTGTTGGAAAACAGCCGCCGCAATGCCCTGACATGCTCGTCACGCTCAATCATGCCGCTTATTCCAGAAATCTGGAACGCCTGAGTCTAATTTTCTACCAAATGGATGTCAAGTTCCCAGAAACAAATGAAAGTTCGCTCGGCCCATGCCGGTCCGTCCTCCGAGCGGGCGGCGCGATTATCCAGTTCTACTCGGCGGCGGCGAAATAGTCCTCGCGTCGCCGTATCAGGGATTCAATTCGGCACGCAGAGCGTCCAGCACGTCCCCGGCGATCATTCCGCGCTGACCTTCCTCCGCAACGCGATCACCCGCGCCTGCATGCACGAAAGCGGCCAGGGCGGCCAGGTCTTCCGGTTCGGCCCCGGGGAACTGCGCCCACAGGCCTGCCATCAGTCCGGTCAGCACGTCGCCCATCCCCGCCGTCGCCATGCCGGGATTGCCGGCGTCGATCACCCAGGGCGGTTTTTCGCTTCCCGATACCAGCGTGTGCGCGCCCTTGAGCAGCGCCACGCCGCCATAGCGCTTACGCAAGGCCGTGACGGCATCCAGACGATCCGCCTGCACCCGGGCACTGGAGCGCTCCAACAATCGCCCGGCTTCTCCGGGGTGCGGCGTCAGAATCAACGGGGCGGCCTCCGCGCGATCCGGCGTCACCTGCGCCAGCCCGTCCGCATCCACTACGCGGGGCAGACTGCTTTCTTGAGCCGCGGCGAACACTTCGCGGGCCCAGGCATCCTGGCCGAGACCGCAGCCGACCGCCAGCACCGTGGCCCGTTCAAGCAACGGCGCGAGATCTTCCGCGTTGCGGATGCCGCGCACCATGAGTTCCGGCCGTCCGGACAGCAGCGCGGCCGAGTGTTCCGGGTGCGTGGCCACCGATACGAGCCCGGCGCCGGCACGCAAGGCGCCCTCGCCGGCCAGTCTTGCGGCGCCGCCCATCCCCGGCCCGCCGGCCACTACCAGGACATGCCCGAAGCGGCCCTTGTGGTCGGCGCGCCGCCGGGCCGGGAGCATCGCGCGCAGCGTCTCAGCAGTGAAAACGCGCAGCATCGGCGTGCCTGCAAATGCGGTCTCGATTTCCGCTGCCCTGTCCGGCGCAATCCGCCCCAGCGGCTCCAGCACCCGCCGGGCGACGTAATCCGGCGCGTCGCCCAGAAACAACCCGCATTTGTCGGCCACGAAGGTCACCGTAAGGTCCGAGCGGACCGCCGCCGCCATCAAGGCCCCGGTGTCGGCGTGTATGCCGGTGGGTATGTCAACGGCCACGACCGGCGCACGGCCTGCGTTGACCATCTGCGCCGCTTCGAGATAAAGCCCGCCCAGCGGCCGGTCCAGCCCGATCCCGAGCATGGCGTCCACGATCAGGTCGCATCCATCCAGCTCCGCGCGCGCCAGCGGTCCGACCGGCACGGCGGAATGCCGCGCCGCCTCGAACTGCGTGGCCGCGTCGCCCCGGTGGCGATTTTCGGGAGACAGCAGCATGATCTTGACGCCAAGGCCCTCCTGCTTCGCCAGGCGGGCCATCACGAAGCCGTCGCCCGCGTTGTTGCCCGCGCCGGCCAGGACGGTCCATCGGCGGGCGCCGGGGAACGCACGCCGGGCGCGCGCATAGGCGGCCGTGCCGGCGCGCTCCATCAGAGCGTTGCTGTCGATGCCCTCGCTGGCCATGAGCGCGCCTTCCAGCGCGCGCACGGCGTCGGCGCAGTATGCGGTCCGATGACTCATGAGCACGAATATTGCCCGAAATAGATCCCGACCTATACTCTTTCGGCCCATGCAAGCTGCCGCGGAACACTCGCGTATCGCCGCCGAACTGCCGGCGCTGGCGCGGGAATTCGGCTTCGAACAGGCCGGCGTGGCGGGAATTGACCTTGCCCGGGCCGAGGAGCGCCTGGAGCGCTGGCTGGAGCTGGGGCGGCACGGAACGATGGGATGGATGGCACGGCACGGACGCAAGCGAACCCGGCCGGCCCGCCTGATTCCCGGAACGCTGAGGGTGCTCTGCTTCCGCATGCATTACTGGCCACGTGACGCCGCCCCGGCCCTGGCGGTGCTGGCCGACCCGGACAAGGCCTACATTTCGCGTTACGCACTGGGCAGGGACTACCACCGCCTTATGCGCAGGCGTCTTGAGAAGCTGGCCGAGCGCATCGCGTCAAGGGCCGGTCCCATGGGTTACAGGGTGTTCGTGGACAGTGCCCCGGTCATGGAGAAACCCCTGGCCGCGCAGGCCGGACTGGGCTGGATGGGCAAGCACACCAACCTGATCGACCGCCGTGAAGGCTCGTGGTTTTTCCTCGGCGAAATCTACACCGACCTGCCGCTGCCGCTCGACCGCCCCGTGACGGACCACTGCGGCAGTTGCCGGGCATGCCTGGACATCTGTCCCACCGAGGCCATCGTGGCGCCGTATCAGCTCGACGCCCGCCGCTGCATTTCCTACCTGACCATCGAGCATCGGGGTTCCATTCCCCTGGACCTGCGGCCGCTGATCGGCAACCGCGTGTTCGGCTGCGACGATTGCCAGCTGGTCTGTCCCTGGAACCGCCATGCCCGGCCCAGCGAAGAAGCCGCCTTCGCGCCGCGCGGAGGCCTGGACAACGCCCGGCTGACGCGCCTGTTCGCTTGGGGCGAGGAGCAATGGCGGGAACGCACCCGCGGAAGCGCCCTGCGCCGCGCCGGCTATACGGGCTGGCTGCGTAACCTGGCTGTCGCGCTCGGCAACGCCGCTCGCTCAGGAGAGGTGATCGAGTCGCTGCAAAAGCGCTTGTCGCACCCCAGCGAAACGGTTCGCGAACACGTTGGCTGGGCGCTTCAGCGGCAGGCGGGCGATCAGGAACCCGCGCCGCAGACGACGTTGTCGATGAGGCGGGCGGAACCCAGCCAGGCGGCGGCGAGCACGACCCATTCTCCGGTGGGCGAAACCGCCGGCGGTCCCAGATCGCCGGCTCGCCGCACCGCGACATAGTCCGGCGCAAAGCCGGCTTCCGCGAGCCGGTCCGCCGCATCCTCCTCCAGCCCGGGAAAGTCGCGCTCGCCCGCCTCGATGCGCGCGGCGCAGCGCCGCAATTCGGCATGCAGGAGCGGAGCGGTCCGCCGTTCCGCTTCCGTCAGGTAGCGGTTCCGCGAACTCATGGCCAGTCCGTCCTTCTCGCGCGTGATCGGGCCCTCGATCACCTCGACGGGAATATGCAGGTCCTCGGTCATGCGGCGCAGGATCACCAGCTGCTGATAGTCCTTGCGTCCGAACACCACGGCGTCGGGCAGAGTCAGCAGCAGCAGGCGCGCCACGACCGAGGTCACGCCGGCAAAATGCGTCGGGCGGTGCGCGCCGCACAGATCGGCCGACAGGCCGGGCACTTCCACCCGGGTCAGGTCGTCCAGCCCGCGGGGATACACGTCCTCCTGCCCGGGAGCGAAAAGCAGGTCCACTCCCGCCTCGCGAAGCAAGTCCGCATCGGCATCCAGGTTCCGGGGATAGCGCTCGAAGTCCTCTCCGGGAGCGAACTGCGTGGGATTGACGAAAATGCTCACGATTACCCGGCCGCCGGCGCCGGCCAGGCGCGCCAGGTCCATATGCGCCTTGTGCAGCGCGCCCATCGTGGGCACCAGCGTGACTTTCTCGCCGGCGCCACGCCAGCGGCGCACCTGCGCGCGCACTTCCGCCTTGGTCGTAACTATCCGCACGGGGCAGCCGCCGGTTCAGGAAAAACAGTGCTCGGGAGCGGGGTATTCGCCTGTCTTGACGGCCTGTACGTAGGCCTCGCAGGCGGCCAGCGGATCGTCCGCCGCGGTGATGAAGTTGCGCACGAACTTCGGCACCGGTCCCTGCGTGATGCCGAGCATGTCATACAAAACAAGGATCTGTCCGTCGACGTTGGGTCCGGCGCCGATCCCGATTACGGGCACCCGGCACTGCTCCGCGATCGCCCTGCCCAGTTCGTTGGGAACGCATTCGAGCAGGACCACATCGGCCCCCGCCTCCTCCAGCCGTAGCGCGCTGGTCACCATTCGCTCCGCCTGCGAGGGATCGCGCCCATGCACCTTGAAACCGCCGATCTTGTGGACCGACTGCGGACGCAGTCCGATATGCGCACAAACGGGGATGTCGTGCCGGGCCAGGTGCTCCACGATCCTGCGCTGGCCCTCGCCGCCTTCCAGCTTGACCATCATCGCGGCGCCTTCCTGCATCAGCCGCACGGCGTTATCCAGCGCCTGTTCCGGTTCGCTGTAGCTCATGAAGGGCATGTCGGCCACGAGGAAGGCATGGGTGAGCGCCCGGGCCACGTGCCGGCTGTGGTAGATGATGTCCTCCACCGTTACCGGAACGGTGGTGTCATGTCCCTGAATGACCATTCCCAGGGAGTCGCCTACCAGCACCAGGTCTACGCCGGACCGGTCTACCAGGCGGGCAAAGCTGGCGTCGTAGGCGGTAAGGCAGGCGATCGGCTCGCGCTCTTTCTTCATCCGCGCCAGCGTGCTCACGTTCACCGGCGGTCTGCGCATGTCGCGCTGCTTCAGTTGAACGTACACCGGCGGTTCCTAGTGTCGCGTCACGCCCTGCGTCGATCAAACGACCAGGCCGCTGGGATCGAAGTAGGTGCGGCCGGACCGGGCCTGTTGCATTTCGTTGAGCAGCAGTTCGATGTGCGCATCGTTGTTCACCAGATCAATGGCCTCGGTGTTCACTATCAGGACCGGCGCCTCGTCGTAGTCCAGTATAAATCGCGCCATCGCCTCGTTGAGCCGTTCCAGGTACTCGGCCGTTATGCGCCGTTCCATCGGAATGCCGCGATTGGCGATCCGCTTCAGCAGGGTCCGAACCGAGGTTTGCAGGAACAGCACAAGGTCCGGCACCGGCGGGTCGATCGCGACCGCTTCGCGCACCATGTCGTAAACCTGCAATTCGTCCGACGCCAGCGTGCACTCGGCATAGACGCGGTCGCGCTCCAGCAGAAAATCGCTGATGCGGGTCGTGGGAAAGAGGTCGTCCTTCTTGATGCGCTCGGCAAGCTGCGTGCGGTGCAGCAGGAAATAGAGCTGCGACGGCAGCGCGGCCCGGGTGACCCCGTTATAGAAGCGCTCCAGGAAGGGGTTGCCGTGCGGCGCCTCCACGATCAGTTCCCCGTTCATCCGGTCCGCCAGCAAGTGCGCCACAGTGGACTTGCCGGCGCCGATGCAGCCTTCGACGGCGATGTAGCGGCCGCTAGCGGACCTTTTTTTCATTTCCGTTGGCGCTCCGGCCTCCGGCACGGCCCGGTCCGCCGCGGCGGCGCTTCGACCAGGAACGCGAAGGCGCCGACCCCGCCCTCTTCCGCCAGTAGAGAACACACTGTTCGTCAATCTCGCCCAGGCGCCGGCGCAGGCACAACAGCCGATAGGCCGGGCGAAACAGGGGATGCTTCAGCGTCTGGTTCACGCGCCGGCGCGGCCTGGCCTGCAACAGGGCCTGCCGGCCCAGTACATGCTCCATGTCCGCCGTCATCTTCTTGGTGGGGCGCAGACCGTACTGGCTGTCCCGAACCATCCGCCGAAAGGCATCGGTAATCTGGGTATAGCGGGGTATGCCGCTGCCGCCGGGCGCCACGACCCGGGAAATCGGCCCCCAGTAGAACACGCACAACAGGAACATCAGGCTGGCATGAGAACCCTCGCTCAGCCTCTTGTCGGTCGCCGCAAGCGCATCGCGAACGAATCCTTCGGCTCGCGGCTCGGCATCCATCCACGGGCCCAGAAACGGGAACAGTTCGTCGAGCAGGCCGAAGCGGCGCAGTTCTTCAAAACTGGAAACGGCGTGACCGCCGAGGAACAGCTTGCGCACCTCTTCCAGGAGGCGGGCGGGCGGCTCGGCCCGCAGCAGCCGGGCCATTTCCGGAATCGGCTCGGCGCAACGCCTGTCGAGCTCGCAGCCGAGTTTGGCCGCGAAGCGCGCCGCACGCAGCATTCGCACCGGGTCCTCCTCGTAGCGCAAACGCGGTTCCCCGATCAGGCGCAGACGGCGCCTGGCGATGTCCTTGAGCCCGCCGACGTGATCGATAATGCGCTTGTCGGCAAAGTCCCAGTACAGCGCGTTGATCGTGAAATCGCGCCTCAGCACGTCCTCTTCCAGACTGCCGAAGCGGTTGTCCCGCAGGATGCGCCCGTTGGATCCCCGGACAACCGAACCCTCCGGATTCGAGGCCTCGTTGCCGGAACCGCGAAACGTGGCGACCTCGATGTATTCGCGGCCGAACATCACGTGCGCGAGTCGGAACCGCCGCCCGATCAGCAGCACCCGGCGGAACAGCTTCTTTACCTGTTCCGGCCTGGCGTCGGTCACGATGTCGAAATCCTTGGGCCGGAGATCCAGCAGCAGGTCGCGCACGCCGCCTCCGACCACGCAGGCGCGATAGCCTGCCCGGTGCAGGCCGCGTAGCACCCTGACGACATTGGACGGAAGCTGCCGCGCGGCAATGCGCGGTTCGCCCGAATTGATTTTCAGCGCCGTTGTCTTGATCGAGGTCGAAACTCCAGCCACGGATGGCACGGCGCGCGTGTCAAGCACGCCTTTATTCGGCTGCCTATAATATCGCACCGCGCCTTGTCAGGCACGAAACGCTCCCTTCGTCTAGGGGTCAGGACGCCAGGCTCTCAATCTGGAAACAGGGGTTCGATTCCCCTAGGGAGCGCCAGATACCCTCCAGCTGTCACGCGGGCTTTGGATTTCAAGGCCCGTTAGCGGACGGATGGCTCGCGGCCGGATGAGCTAGGTTTTCATGTAGCGTCAGCGCTTTCCCTTCAGGACCCATCGCGACAGCACCGCGTGAAGCAAAAAGGCCGTGAGCATGCCGTCGGCTGCCGGGACCGTCGTCAGGATCAGCAGGTCCTCGTTAGTGGCTGCGGCCATACCGGTCCCGGCTATCCATGCCAGCAGGGCTGAATACCCGATCGGCGGTCGCGCGGGCAGGTGTTCCAGCCTGTAGGCGGAGCGGTTCGACAGGAAGAAATCAGCGATATAGACCCCGGCGATCGGGGTGGTGGCAATTCCCAGTATCAGCACGAAGGGCAGGAAAACGTCCATGATGCCCAGCACCGCTCCCAGTGTGCCTAGCGCGCCGGCCGCCATAGCCAGCTGTTTGTCGGAGAACCGGCGGGACGACGCGGCAAGCGTCAGGACCGCAGAATACAGGTTGACGGTATTCGTGGTCCAGGTCGAAAAGACCAGGATGACCAAGGCAGGCAGGGCCACGCCCAGGATGACCATGATCTTCATGATGTCGGTTTCCGCGAACGCAAGCGCCGGAATTCCCGATGCCAGCATGATCAGCGGGTAGCCGGCAGCAAGCCCGGAAACCGATTTCACGCCCTCCAGTCCAGTTCGTGCGTAACGGGTCAGGTCGGGCCCCGACACCGCCATGAGAATGTTGGCTCCCACTACCGTCGAAATGGCCAGGCCCACCGACATTCCCCCGACACCGGGAACCATCCAGAGGTCCTGCAACTGGTTGCGCTGCAGTACCAGATAGACCACGTAGAGCATGAATAGCGCCAGTAGTGGGACCGCCTTACTGGAGAACCGTTCGATGAAGCGGAAGCCGTACATGGCGGTCAGACTCATGGCCACAGAGCCGATAAAGGCGCATAAGGCCTTGGGTATCGCGATTCCGTAGAAGGCGTTGACGGCATCGCGGATGGCCCCGCCAAAAATGTCTCCGGTGGCCGCGAAGTAGCCGACATAGGTCATCGCAAGCAGTGGATTGACCAGAAAGCGAACCAGGCCGCGGCCGAACGCAAACTGAATGATCATGTAGGTCGAGAGCCGGGTGCGCGCGCCGATGATCGACGTCACGACCATCATCAGGCCCACGATTGCGCATCCGCCGAACAGCGCTAGCGTGGCCTTCCGCAATCCAAGGGCGAGGCTGATTTCCGACCCGATGTAAAAGATGGGGAGGGTTACGCCAATCCCGAACACCACAACCGCGATCCGGAAGCCGCCGATCGTTGCATGGTCGGGCACCCGGCTGCGCGTATGGTCGCCGGTGGATTCCGGACTTGCTTTCATGTTCTGCGGTTTGGCCGGTCGCAGTCTGTCACTTGCCGGGAAAGCCTAGTGGGCGGCAAACGCTCCGCAAACTACTCTTTCGAGTGGGTTCCTTCGCTTCTGCCGCCCAGTAGGATTTTTCGGGTCGATTTCAGGAGTGCAGGATTGCCCATGAATGCCCGAACCAAGGTAATGTACCTCAATCCGGTAGGGACTTCGGCCTACGATGAAGTCTTCGCGGATATGGCGCGCAAATTCAAGTGTCCCGACACAGAGGTGCACATCGCGTCGCTCAACCCGAAGTCGGTAGCTCCGGAAATGAACAACCTGGAGTATCGCGCCTACGAGTCGCTGATCGTGGCGGACACGGTCAAGGCGGCCAGACAGGCGGCCCTGAGCAAATTCGATGCCGTGGCCATCGGATGTTTCTATGATCCCGCGCTGCTGGACGCGCGGGAAATTTCCGGCGACGCGGCAATCGTCGGGCCCTGCCAGGCGTCGATCGCGGCGGCCCTGAATGTCGCCAACAACTTCTCGATCATCATCGGCCGCACCAAGTGGGAAGATCAGATGAAGCAGACCGTACATGAGTATGGGTACGGACAGAAATTGGCGTCCTTCGAGGCCGTCGGACTTCGTGTGGAAGAGTTTCACCGGAATCCGGCGGAAACCAGGAAGCAGCTCGAACTCGCTGCGGAGCGCGCGGTCGAGGAAAGCAAGGCGGAGGCCCTCATTCTCGGCTGCACGCTGGAAGTAGGTTTCTATGCGGAACTGCAGGAGTTCCTGCATGGCCGGTTCTCCGCCAATGTCCCGGTCATCGATTGCTCCATCGCGGCGCTGAAGGCCGCGGAAAGCGCCGCCTGGCAAAAGCGGATCGGCTGGACGAACAGCCGTGTCTGGGGCATGGAACCGCCGCCCGAGAGCGAGCTTGAGCGGTTCGGAATCTTCCGCGGTGACTACGAATTCGGGAACCTGATCAAGGTGCCGGCAGACTGATCCGACCCGCTGCGGAAGGCCGCAAGACTACACTTCCGAGTAGTTGGCAGCCCCTGGTTCGACGGCTACTGTTTTGCGTGAAAGCAAAGTGGCAATGAGTCCGTAACGGGGTTGCTGAGCAGAGCGCTTCCACGGGATTCGTTGTCCCGAACATGACGGCCGGAGGAGCTCTATCATGAAGAACTTCGCACTTTCTCTACGAGGCGCGCTGGGGTTGGGGGTGACCCTTGCGCTCGCGATTTCGCTTTCTCAACAGGCCGCGGCCCAGGCCATGCTGGAGGAAATCGTGGTTACCGCCCGCAAGGTCGAGGAGAACATTCAGGACGCGCCGATCACGGTAAATGCCATGACCGCGGCGCAACTGGAGGACGCGGGGGTTACACAGACAGCGGACTACATACAGTTCATTCCCAACGTCACCCTGGCCGAATCACAGACCATCGGCACTTCCTTCCTGACTGTGCGGGGCCTGAGCCGCGTGCGCAACGGCGAGTTGCCCGTTGCGGTCGTCGTGGACGATGTCTTGATCGTCAATGCGCGCCAGTTTATCGGCCAGGTGTTCGATACCCAGCAGATCGAAGTCGCCAAGGGTCCTCAGGGCGCGCTCTATGGACGGAACGCCTCCAATGGAGCGATCATCGTTACCACCAAACCTCCCAGCCAAGAGCCTGAAGGCCATGTAAAGCTGAGTTACGGGACCGCCGACGAAATGGGCGTGGAGGGCTCCTACAGCGGCCCGATCAGCAACAACGCCGCTTTTCGTGTCTCGGGTCGCGTGGTAAACCGCGACGGTTATTTCCATAACGTGACCCGGGACGAGGATGTTGACCCCTACGAGGACCGCACGCTGCGCGCGCGGCTTAGCTGGTCGCCGAGCGACACGATATCCGTCGACCTCAAGGGACAGGTGTCCAAGCATTCCGGCAAGGGAATCGGTTTTCACTGGCCGGGGGCCGCTCAGTTCGAGATCTTCGGAGTCTTCCTCGGCACGGCCGAGGAACTGGGCGTGACCGTTGACCAGGTGGTCAGCGAAGGCGCGAATCTGACCGGGTTGCCGTACGTGGCCAACAATCCGGATCGCGGCACCCGCGATACTTCGACTTTCTCGGTCAAGATCGACGCCTCTTTCGACTTTGCGGACGTCAAATCCGTTACGACCTACGATGAACTGCAGACTTCGTCGGTGGCCGATCGTGCGCCCTATCTGTCGTACTTCGACGGAACGCAGCATTCCTTCGTGGACGTGGACGGCTGGAGCCAGGAAATCCGCTTCACCTCGAATTCCGACGGGCCGCTGAGCTGGCAGTTCGGCGGCTATTACCTTGCCTGGGAGCGGTTGCGCTCCACCGTGTCCGGGATCGACAAGGGCCAGGGGAACATCCGCGTCATCGACGTACCCGAATTCGAGGACAGCACCAACCCGACTGGCGTTGACCCCGGCTCCTTCCTGTCGTTTGTCGAGGACAGTGACGCCCAGGCCGTGTTCGGCAGCGTGGAATGGGCGATGACCGATCAGTTCACGGTTAACGTTGCCGGTCGTTACGACCGCGAAAACCGCGAGCAGCTTGTGAATCCCTACAACACCGCGGGACGGGTCTACAGCCGGGCCGACGCGTCCGGCGTGAATCGGCCGTACGGCGCGGCAGCCTGCTCGGGCGCTCCGGGCGACATGCCCGACGTCACCTGCGGCGCCTATGCGACGTTCAGCGAGTTGCTGGCCAACACCCGTCCTTCGCGCGAAACCAATGAGGCGGAATTCAGCAAGTTCCAACCCAAAGTCACGGTGGCTTATGCCGCCACCGACGAGATCAACCTGTACGGAAGCTGGGGCATTGGCTATCGCGCCGGGCAATTCAACTATCCCGGAATCGGGATCATCAGCGCCACGGCGAACGAGTTCATCGAGCAGGAAGAAAACTCGGCCTTCGAGGTCGGCGTGAAGGGCGACTACGGTAATTTCCGGTTCAATGCCGCGTGGTTCTCTTCATCGGTGGACAACACGCAGTATTTTCCCTTTGACGGGCTCGCCTTCGTGCAGGTTTTCGAGGATATCGACGAAGCGGACCTGGACGGATTCGAACTGGAAGCTGCCTGGCGCCCTCTGGAGAATCTCGATCTTTATGCCGCCTACGGCAAGACCAATACCGAAATCACCGCATACGCCGAGCGCCCCGGCACCGTGGGCAACGACCTTCCTTACGTCCCCAAGGATACGTTCAATGCCGGCGCCCGGATCGAGTTCGATTTGGGCGCCGGGTTGACGTTCTTTGCCCGGGCGGACTACGAACGGCGCGGGGAACAGTACTGGACACCTGAGAACACGCATCCACGCGACACCCTGAGCCTGGTCAATCTGCGGGCCGGCCTGGAAGGCGACAACTGGGCGACGTCGCTGTACGTGAATAACGCGGCGGACAAGGAGTACAACTCCGAAGTCGTCACGCCGCTGTTCGTGCACCCGGCGGCGCCGCGGGTCTGGAGAGTCGATTTCCGCTACAACTTCTGAAGTTCCCGAGCCGGCCACACGGTAGCGTTCGGGTCGCCGGCGAAATGGATTCGTTTACTCAGGAACTCATTCAGGACTCGCTGACCGCGACCTCCGAGGAAATGTTCGCCGCCATGGCGCGAGCGGCCATGAGTTCGGTGATTTACGAGGTACTGGACTTCGGCGTTGCCATCACCGACGCCGAAGGCAACCTGGCGAGCGTGGGCGCCGGCATTCCGGGCTTCGTGGGAATGCTGGCGCCGGCCGTGCACGCGGTCCTGACCAGGCATCCCCGTCCGTCGATCCAGCCGGGCGACATATTCATCGCCAACGATCCTTATGAGGGAGGCGTCAGCCACGCCAATGACGTTGTGCTGGCCATGCCCGTGTTTTTTAATGACCGGTTGATCGCGTGGACCGCCAACAAGGGGCATTGGGTGGATATCGGCGGCATGACTCCGGGCTCCATGTCGCCCGAGGCAACGGAACTGTTCCAGGAAGGCCTGATCCTGCCGCCGCTCAAACTTTTCGAGGCCGGCAGTCCCGTCGAGGCGATATTCGAGATCATTCGTGCGAACAGCCGTCTGCCCGATCAGGCCCTGGGCGACCTGTGGGCGGGCGTGGCGGCGCTCAGGCTGGGGGAGCGAAGGCTGCGGGAATTGTGCGGAAAGTACGGTCGTACCGCATTCGTCGATGCGATCCGCCGCTACATGGACTACGGCGAGACCATGGCCCGCAATGGCCTGGCCTCGCTTCCCGAAGGTGAGTTCCGGGGCGCGGACCGGCTGGATGACGGCCGGGAGATCAAGGCGCTGATTCGAATAGGCCGCGGGGAGATGACCATCGATTTGCGCGACAACCCGGACCAGGATGACGGACCCGTCAACGGCACTCGCGACGCCACGCTGGTCGGCGCCCGGGCGGTATTCAAGTCGATCACCCTGCCGGAGCCCTGGGCCAATGCCGGTTGCTTCCGACCCCTGACGGTCCTGACGCGTCCCGGCTCGATTTTCCATGCGCTTCGTCCAGCGGCTGTCGGGCTGTATTACGAAAACAAGATGCGTTCCAAGGACCTGATCCTCAAGACGCTCGCGCCGCACATGCCGGACCGGCTTCCCGCCGGCCACTTCTCCTCGATATGCGCAACCGTGATTCGTTCGCAGACGCCGGGCGGACCGGACCGGACCTTCGTCGAACCGCAGTTGGGCGGCTGGGGGGCAGGTCACGATCGCGATGGCGACAGCGCGCAGTTTTCCATTTCCCACGGCGATACGTTCAACTGCCCGGTGGAAGTCAACGAATCCCGCAACGGCATCCATGTGCGCCGCTACGCGCTGAATCCGGAAGCCGCGGGCGCCGGCCGGTTTCGAGGTGGGAAGGGTGTAGAGCTACACTACGAAATCGTCGGACGCAGGGGCTGGGTCACGGCCGGATACACGCGCTGCGCGGTCCCTGCATGGGGACTCGCCGGCGGTAGGGATGGGACAGGAAATCGCATCGAGATCAAGCGGCGCGGCCAGGCACCAAAAACTCGCGCGGCCTTCAACAACGCGGAACTGGCCAGGGGTGACGTGGTGCGGATCGTTACCGGCAACGGCGGCGGGTTCGGCGACCCCTCCCGTCGCAGCAGAGACCGGATCCTGCAGGACTTGCGGAACGGCTATGTGTCCGTGCGGGAGGCCGTGGAGACCTATCGAGTAGCTCCCGAAGTTGCCGCCGCTGCCGCAAAACCTTGAGTTCCTTGTCCATATTGAAATGAGCAGCCCGTGACCGGCGCGGACGGACCTCCCCCTTTTTACGGCCCGGCGCGCTACTGGTACGTGACCGGCGTGCTGATGCTGGCCTACATGGTCTCGTACGTGGACCGTTCCATTCTTACGCTGCTGGTCGAACCGATCCGGCGTGACATGGGGTTCAGCGACATACAGATCAGCCTCCTGCACGGGCTTGCGTTTGCGCTGTTCTATTCCCTGATGGGCTTTCCGATTGGACGCATCGCCGACAGGCGTCACCGCGTCGGCATTATCGCTATCGGCATCGCGGTCTGGAGTCTGATGACGGCGGTGTGCGGAATCGCCCGAAACTTCACGCAGTTCTTCCTGGCCCGCGTGGGTGTCGGCGTTGGCGAGGCGGCGCTGAATCCGGCCGCCTATTCGATACTTACCGACTACTTCCCTCGCGAGAAACTGTCACGTGGAATCAGCACCTACGTGATGGGAACCTACATGGGATTCGGCGTTTCCTACCTGGTGGGCGCCTGGGTTCTTGGCGTCGTGCAGGAAATGCCCGACTTCGAGATCCCACTGCTCGGCAGGTTCTATTCGTGGCAAATGGCGTTCTTTCTCGTTGCCGCTCCCGGGATACTGCTACTGCTGCTGTTGATGACTGTGCGCGAGCCGTTTCGCCGCGATCGTCTGTATAAGGACGACCCAGGAGCCAAGAGCGTGCCGTTGAGGGAATTTCTCGCCTTCGTGAATATCAACCGGCGCACGTTTCTCTGCCACGCCGCCGGCTACGGGTGCCTGGGAGTGCTGGTCAACGGGATGGCCTTGTGGACGCCCACCTTCCTTGTCCGCACTTACGGCTGGGAGATGGTCGACGCGGGTTTCGCTTACGGCTCCATTCTTCTCGTATTCGGCGCCGGCGGCATCTATTGCGGCGGGTGGCTGGCGGACCATCTTCAGGCGCGCGGACAGCGCACGGCCACCTTCCGCACGGCGGCGATCTGCGCTCTCTTCGCGATCCTGCCCGCAACGCTCTTTCCCCTGGCGAAGACGTCCTCCACCGCTTTGCTCGTCATGATTCCGATGGTGTTCCTCTCGGCCGCACCGTGGGGCGTTGCGGTAGCCTCCATTCAGCAGATCACGCCCAACGAACTGCGCGGGCAGGTTTCCGCGCTGATGTATCTGTTCCCGGTCAACCTGATCGGCATCGGGCTGGGACCCACTGCCGTGGCCTGGATAACGGAACGGGGCTTCGGAAATCCCGGCGACCTCAAGTATTCGATGGCGATCGTGGGCTGCGTCGCCGGCGTATTGGCCGCCGGCATCCTCAGCGCAGGCGTCCGGCCTTTCCGCGAAAGTTTACGCCGCGCCGAGAACTGGAAGACTTAGCAGCCCGCCGAATTCAGATCAGGTTGTGTTCGCGCGCGACCCGCATGGCTTCCGTGCGGCGGTTCACGGAGAGTTTGCGAAAGACGTTCTTCAGGTGGAACTTGACCGTGTGCTCGGTCATGTAAAGCGCTCGGGCGATTTGCTTGTTGGAGCGGCCCAGCGAGAGCTCCCACAGCACTTCCATTTCACGCGGACTCAAGGAGACGCGGTTGGATGCATCGGGGCGCTTTTCGGCCGACTGCTGAATCAGGTTGATGGCTTCGCCCACGAAGCGCCGGGTTGCCGTTTCGCCGGGTTTTCTCCGCCAATAGCTCTGGGCATGCCTCAGCAGCGCAAGCATGGAGCCGGGTCTTGCGACCGCACCGGTCAGTCCCTCGGGCCTGGCCATTCGTATGGCGCGCGCCAGTTGTTCGAGTGCTTCCCGGCGCTGATCAAGCCGGTGGAGCTGCGCCGCGCGAGTGACGCGCACGCGCAGCAGCAGGAATCCCGTACCCAGCTTCCTGCAGCATTCTTCAGCGTCCTGCAAGTAGGCCTCGCCATCGGCGCGGGCCTTGTCTCCGCAATGGTTGGCAAGCGCCAGCATCGCGTGGACATGGTTGCGCCACCAGAAACGTTTCTCCCGCCACAACCCCGGGGGATGCCTGTCGCGCAGCTTCCGGGCAATCAGTCCGGCCGCCAGACGGTCGCCTTTTTCGACCGCCACGTGCAATGCCATGGAATCCGCGTGCCGGTCGAGGCGTTCCAAGGACCGCTCCCGCGCCAGGCGCCTTGTCCGTTCAATGATGCCGTTTGCCGCTTCGATGTCTCCATGCAGGAGCGCGCGGTCAACCGTGGTTTCCAGTCCCAGCGCGTAGATTTCAAACCACCCGTCGTAGCGTGCCGTGTATTCGAGAGCCATCTCGAACCTTCGCCAGTCGTCTTCGGTGAGTTCGTTTCGCCAGAAAAGCAGCGCGCCCAGGACCACATCCGACAGCGACTTGAGCCCGCTGTCGCTGCCGAAGTTGTCGGACGCCATCGAACTGCTTTCACGGGCGTCGGCGAGCGCCTGGTTGATTCGGCCCAGGTGGAAATTGTTGACCGCGGCATGCACGTAGCAGTAATTGAGGCCGAGCACGGAGTTGGCCTGGCGCATGTAGCGCATGGCGGCACGCAGGGTCGTTTCGGCGGTCCGGAAGCGTCCGCAATAGATGTGCGTCACCACTCTCTGGCAGGCAAGCACGCCGTCGGTCACGCGGTCGGGTTCGCCATTGGGCAACGCGATCTGTTTTTGCTCGATCGCGTCATTCAGGGCGGCTTCATCGTCCTCGTAGGAGGAAAGAAGGGAGCCGATATTGAGCGCGTCCCGCGCGAACCACTTGCGCCAGTCCGGGTCGCCATCGGTTTGTTCGCGCTGTGCGCAGGCCCGGTCGAAGTGGCCCCGCGCCGATGCCACGTTGCCCATCTTCAACAGCAGATAGGACTTTGCGATTTCAAGCCGCGGGAACAGCGTGACCTGGTCCTCGGGAATCAGGTTCAGGAGGTTGCGCAGGTAGCCGATTCCGCCGAACAGGATTAGTTCCCAGCCGCCTGCCGACTCGATCAGGTGCGCCGCCCTCGGCATGTCCCCGGCCAGGACCGCATGCCGCACGGCGTGCTGCGTATCACCATCGTGCTCGAACCACAGGGACGCCCGCGCATGCAGTTCTTCCACGTGTTCGGCTTCGCGCTCTCCCAGCAAACCCGTCAGAAACTCCGCGAACAGGTGGTGGTAGCGATACCATTCGCCCTCTTCGTCGAGCCGCACGATCAGGGCGCTGAGGTCACTCAGCGAGTGGAGTATCTTCGAGGCGTCGGCCCCGCCATACACCGCATTGGCGAGTTCAACGTTGAATTGGTCCAGAATGGCCGTGCGGGTGAGCAACTGCTGGTGTTTGTCCGCCAGGCCACGCACGACCTGCTCGGAGAAAAAGTGCGCGATGTGTCCCTCGCGTCCGGTCATGGCGCGCATGTCGAACGAGCCGCCGCCCACATAGGCCAGGCGGGCAAGTTGCACGGCCACCGGCCACCCCTCCGTTGTGGACTGAATGGTCCCCAGTACTTCGTCGTTGCGGATGTTGCCCAGGGCCTGCTGCATTTCGGCATCGGAGAACCGCAGCATCTCGGCGCCGATTTCAATTCCCCGCCCGGTGAGGCATAGCTGCGCAACGTTGAAAGCGGGCCGGTGACGGGAGCTGATGATCAGATGGAGGTTGCCGGGGGCATTGTCGATCAGCTTGTCCATCAATTGGTCGATCGATTCGGATTCCAGCCGGTGGTAATCGTCGAGGATCAGAACCACGGGTTTGCCGGCCGCCTCGACCGAAGACAGGAAACGGACGAGAGCCGACTCCAGCGGCAGTTCGGTAAGCCCCTGTTCCGCGAACATCTCGAGCTGGCCCAGGTCCACGCCTGCTTCCGCAAGCGCGAAGATGGAATAGCAGAGAAAGCGGTAGGTGTCCGCATCCTGTCCTTCGAGGGTCAGCCAGCCGGCCCTGCACCCGTCGGCTGACAGCCGCTCGCGCCACTGCGTCAGGAGCGTGGTCTTGCCGTAGCCCGCCGGCGCAATGACGATGGACGCCTGGTAGTTCAGAAGATCGTCGAGCGAGGCGACCAGGTCGGAGCGCTCAAGCAGGGAATGATGTCCCAGAGGCGGTCTCAACTTGCCGCGCAGCACCCAGGGACCGGTGCCCTTTACATTTTTGCCTGATGTTGCTTTAACGCCCATGTGCTTGCGACGGCCGAAAGGGGGTCGCAGAGATATTTCAGGTTATCAAATCATGTGGGACGCACCAAGACGCCCGCACGACGAAAACCACCACCCAGAATCACGCTCAGCACCCCCGCCACAACGATGGAGTCGAGTGCCGCGACCGAAGTCAGTGTGAAGAAGCCCAAATGGGAGCAGGCTCCTACACTCACTGCCGCGATCCAGGTTGCCAGTGCCTTCAGCGCGAGCCGGGGGCGCTTGATCAACTCCGCTTCGTCGAAGCGTTTGCGGAACAGCAGGGTGTCGACCAGGTAGATGCTTGAGATCGGCGGAATCGTGATCCCCAGCAGTACCAGGTACTCGATCAGGTAGTCGCCGGCGCCGGCCAGGGCCAGAAGCGTACCGAGCGTCCCCACTCCCACAATGAGCACTCGCAGATCCAGTCGTCGAAAGACCGTTGCCAGCGCGAGCGCCCCGGAATAGACCGAGAGCACGTTCGAGGACCACGCCGCCAGTATCAGCAGCAGAAAAGCCGGAATGCCGATACCCAGCGCAATCATCACGTTCAGCAGGTCCGGTTCGTTGTAGGCGATGGACGGAATGGCGGTGCAGAACAGGAGAATCGGGAACGAAATGGCCAGCGCCACGAAGGCCGAGCCCAGCGCGGCGCGTCTGGACCGCGCGAACCGGGCGTAATCGGGCTGGATCGTCACTCCGGCGATGTAGCTGCCCACGATCGCCGAAATGGCGGTGGTGAGCGTCATCGGCGTGCCTCCGGTCGGTTCGGTCCATTGCTCCAGTTGCGGCAATGACATCCAGGCCGCCATCATCAGGAAGCCCAGCATTACGGGAACCAGTGCCAGGGCGAGTTTGTCTATGCCCTTGAACCCCGTGACGGTAACGGCCACGATCAGTCCGCCGCCCAGGACCATGTAGAGCTCTACCGGCCAGTCGATGCCGAATACGCTGCGGCCCATCAGGTTGGCGGCTCTGCCGAACAGTGCGCTGGTTACGCCGAACCAGCCGATCAGGGTCATCGAGACCACCGTGCTGGCGATTCTTCCGCCCCAGCGTCCGAACGCGAATTCGTTGAGCATGTAGGCTGACAGTCCGGACTTCTGGCCGCAAAGTCCGGTAAGCGCGGCCATCGAGCCGAGAATGAAACAGCCGCAACTGAACGCGATCGCCGCATCGCGCAAGCCGAGGCTGGCGCCGAGATTGGCCGCCATCAGGAACGCCGGCACCGCGATGGTGCCGCCCACGATCACGAACGCGATGTGCCAGCCCGTATAGGTGGCCGAAGCGGGAACCTGAGACTTGGAAAAATCCATCCGCCGGCGTTTCAGACTCCTATGACCCGAAAATCCGCGGAACTGCGCGGCGCCTCATCCGCTGAACCCGAACACGTCGGCCGCCCGCTCGCGGGTCAGATAGCCGTTCTTGATGTCCTTTTCGATGTCAGCGCGTCTGCGTTGCCTGGGATCGCCATAGCCGCCGCCTGTCGCCGACACCAGCCGAATGCAATCGCCTTGCTCCGCGCGCACCATCGTGCACATGGAGTAGCGCTCCTCTTCCCCGGACTTGCGCAGGACCTTGGCGTAATTGGTGGATCCCTCAAGACCTTCCTCTATCGACCACGGACGCGCTTCCGTGCGGCTGGCGGCATAGGTGAGAAACACTTCCGGCGAGACCACGCGGTAGTCGAGAACGACGCCCTTGCCGCCCCGGTACTGTCCTTCTCCGCCGGCTTCGTTGTGGAACGCGTATTGCTCCACCTGCAGCCCATAGCGGGTTTCGAACAGCTCCACGGGCACGTTGTATGTTTCACCGTTGCCGCAGCAAAACTGCCCACTGTCACCGTCGACGCCTGCCGAAGCGCCCCAGCCGCCCACCAGCGGCTGACCCATGACGAACAACTCGCCGGTATCCGGATGCATGCCGGAAATGAAATTGGCCCCCACCGTGCGCTGGTGTCCCGCGGACAGCCGGTCCGACATGGCCGGAGCAAGGGCTTTCCACATCACATCGATGGCGGCGATCAGGGACTCGTAATACAGGGACACCGGCGCCGGCGAGGTTGCACTGATGACCGTGCCCTCCGGACAGATCACTTCCAGCGGCCGGAAGCAGCCGCCGTTGGCCGGGATTTCGGTGTTGGTGACGGCCTTGAACAGACAGCGCGCGCCGGTGATCAGGCCTGTGTAGGCGCAATTGATCGGACCCTGGGCCTGCTTGCTGGTGCCGGTGAAGTCCGCGGTGATCCTGTCGTTTCCGATAGTCACCGTGCACTGGATTTCGAAGGGGCCGTTACCGAGGCCGTCGCCTTCCACAATGTCCGTCGCCTTGAAGGAGCCGGCCGGCAGTTTGCGGATCTCTTCGATGGTCATCCGTTCGCCGTAGTCGAGAAGGTCCTCCATAGCCTCCAGGACGGATTCGACCCCGTACTTGGCTGCCAGTTCCCGGATTCGGGCCGCGCCGACGCGCGCCGCCGCAACGCCTGAATGCATGTCGCCGATGGTGGATTCGGGAAGGCGGACATTGTCGCGAATGATCTGCACCAGTGCCTTGTTCAACTCGCCTCCCGAGTAGAGCTTGAGGAACCGGAAATGCAGCCCTTCCTGGTAAATCTCCGTCGATTCCGTTGAAACGCTACCGGGCTGGGCGCCCCCCACCTCGGTCCAGTGCGCTTTGTTCACCGTGAAGGCGATGAGCCTCCCGTCGTGGAACACCGGAACGATGATCACGACGTCCGACAGATGCGTCCCGCCGCCGCAATAGGGGCTGTTGGTAATGAAAGCGTCGCCTTCGGCGATGTCTCCGGGTTCCGGGTAGTGGTTCAAAAGGTCCTGAACGGCCGTATCCAGCGTGGCCAGAAAGGCGGTGACCCCGTTGCCCTGGGCCAGGAGATTGCCCCTCGCATCCGTGGCGCCCACCGCGAAGTCGGTGGTTTCATAGATGATCGGGCTCATGCTGGTGCGGATGACCGCCTCGAACATTTCGTCTCCCACCGCCACGATGCAGTCCTTGATGACTTCCCGATCGAATGACGTGGAACTCATGCTTGTTCTCCTGTTTCCTTGCCCGGCTGTTTCAGCTCGATGTGGTAGTTGCCGTGGCGGTCCAGGGTTACCGTCCGGCCGGGAGGCACTGGAAGCGTCACCGAGGCCTCCTGGATGACCGCCGGTCCGGCCACGCTCATCGTCGAGTCGAGCAGCGCCCCGTCGTAGATTCGCGCCTCGTGGCGCCCATACGGATGAAAATCCACCTCGCGCGCGCCCAGCAGCGCCTCTTCGAGCGTTCTTCCCGAAGGCTTGCGTTCCGCAAGTTCCGGCTTGTCCACTTCCACCGTCGCCACAAGGTGAAAGTTGACGATCTGGACCGGGTTGTCGAGCCGGTACGTGTAGCGTTGCTCGTGGGCCTGATGAAAGTCTTCGGTCGCTGCCTCCAGCTCCTGCTCCACCACCTGACCGCTCAGCTTCAGTGGCACCTTGACCGTATGCTCCTGGCCCTCGTAGCGCATGTCGCCGTGCTGTTCGAAGGCCAGTTCCCGAGCGGTGGAAATGACCCCGTCGCTCACATAGTCGGTCTCGGCCTTTTTCCGGAGCTGTGCGAACGTTTCGAGAACCTGCGGGTGGTTGTCGGCGTTGAAGTAAAGGGGGCGCGTCTGGACGTAGTCGCGTCGCAGATCGGTCAGCAGCATGCCCCATGCGGAAAACACCGAAGAATTCACGGGCACGATCACTTTGCGCACCTTCAACTCTTCCGCCAGGGGCAGGGCGTGCATCGCTCCGCCCCCTCCGAATGCGATAAGCGCAAACTCGCGCGGATCGTGGCCCTTGTTGGTGGACACCAGCCGCAGGGCGTTGACCATGTTGGCATTGGCGATCTGCACGACGCCGCGGGCGATTTCCTCGCGGCTCAGCGAAAGAACGTCCTCCAGGGATGCGAAGGCGCGATTTACCGACGACCAGTCGGGATCGACTTCCCCGCCTACGAAGCTGTGGGGATCGATGCGGGCAAGAACCAGGTTGGCGTCCGTGGTGGTGACGCGCGTGCCACCCCGGCCATAGGCGGCCGGCCCGGGGTCCGCGCCCGCCGACTGAGGCCCCACATGGAGTTTGCGTCCCGCATCCACCCAGGCGATTGACCCGCCGCCCGTGCCGATTTCGACGATTTCGGACACCGGCGTCTGGATCGGGTAGCCGGGGGACTTGCGGGTCTTCTCGATGTGATACTCGGTGGTCACGCGGACCCTGCCGTTTTCGACCAGCGCGCACTTGGCCGTGGTGCCGCCGATATCGAGCACGATCAGGTTGGGCTCGCCGATCAGCTTGCCCAGGTAGGCGGCTGCAAATATGCCGCTGGCCGGCCCCGACTCGACCATCGCGATCGGGTTGTGCTTGGCGGCCTCCGCCGTCGTGATGCCGCCGTTGGATTGCATCATGTAGGGGCTGCGCCGGAAGCCGCCGCGCTCGAGGCTAGCCTGGAGCCGCTCGATATAGGCTTCCGCTATGGGATGCACGTAGGCTGCCAGTACGGTGGTGTTGGTGCGCTCGTACTCGCGCCATTCGCGGGACACTTCATGGGAAGCGATGACCGAAGCCTCCGGCCACAGGCGTCGGATTTCTTCGGCGGCGCGCTGTTCGTTGGAAGGGTTGATGTAGGCATGAAGAAAGGCGACCGCGATCGCTTCCACGCCCTCGCTCTTGAGGTAGTCGATCTGCTCCGGGAGTGAACTCAAGTCCACGGGCTCTTGAATTTCGCCGTGATAGGTTGTTCTTTCCGGAATCTCCAGCCTCAGGTAGCGGTCCACGAAGGGCTTGGGCTTGCGGAAATTGAAGTTGAACAGATCCGGCCGGTTGCCCCGTGCTATTTCCAGCACGTCCCGAAAGCCCCGGGTCGTGATCAATGCGGTCTTTGCTCCCTTGCGCTCGGTGAGCGCATTGATGACCACCGTGCATCCATGGGCAAAGAAATCGAGTTCGGAAGGCGCCAGATCCAGCTTTTCGAGGCTCGACATGACCCCGACCTCGAAGTCCGGTGGGGTGGTGTCAACCTTCGAGCAACGGACCTCGCCGCCAGCCTTCCCGACGCGGTAGAGCACGAGGTCGGTAAACGTCCCGCCCACGTCGCTGGCCGCGCGCGCAATAGGCCTAACCTTCATTGGAACTAGGTTAGCGAGCAATGCCTGCGATGAAACCCACCCGTTTGGGCAGGTTGGCGCGTGGGGCGCTGCGCCCGACGCGATCCGCTTACGTTACCGCCAGATACCCTACCCGGCCGGGCTCCGCTGACGGGTCATCGACACTCCCGGCAGGAGCGCGAATACCAGCACGGCGGCGTTCACGGCCGACGTCAGCACGAACGGCCCGGTCAGCAGCCAGGCATCGTATATGTAACCGCTCAGCTTCAGTATTACGGCCGCCCCGAGTCCGCTGCATACCGTGTAGAAGCCGATGACGGTGCCGCGAACCTTGAGCGGCGCCTCCGCCTGAACGTACACCTGGGACGAAATGATTACGGCGGATTGACCAATGGACAGCAGCGCGGCGGACAACTGGCCGGATACCGAAGACGGATCCGTCACGAAAAACGTCGAACCATAGCCGGCCACTGCGAAGGCCAGACTGACCTGAAGTGCGAACAACGGTCTGGTTCGATCGTTGAGAATGCCGATAGCCGGCATGGCGGCCATTGAGACCAGCTGGATAATCACCATCAACACGCCGGCCAGAGCCAGTCCCTGCGCGAAGTCCGCCCCGGTAGCCACCGCATGGCCCGTAGTCCACAGGCTCAGATATGTGCCGATGACGGCCATGTTCGCCCCCGCCGCAAAGCCGGCCAGATAGGCCAGTCGAACACCCGGATGTCTGATCTGTGCAACGCCCTGACGAATGAGCGCCCACAAGCCTTCATGATCGACCCCCTCGCGAGGACCATCCGCACGCAGCATCAGCGCCAGGACCAGCGCCGACACTCCCGCGGCTCCGACCATCAGGAGGTGGGTCGCGTACCCCGCATCGATGACTTCCCAGCCTCTTTCGAGCAGCCACTTCGGCATTCCCACGATCACTACGGCGGCCACAATCGAACCGATCCCGAAGGTCACGCCCTGAAACGCGTTCCACTTGCCCCGGCTGTTTTCCTGCACGTAGTCGGCGACCACGATCAGGAAGCACGCCGCCACGGCCGTGCGCCCTATGGAGAAGATCGTGCGGGACACGATCAGCCCCGACAGGGTGGACGCGAACGGCGCAACCAGAATGCCCAGCGCCATGACCACCACACCCAGAGTCAGCACCAGCCGCCGTCCCTTCTGGTCGGCCAGAGCGCCCGTCGCTCCCGCGAGGAATACCGTGATGATCTGGCCGATCGCGCCCAGGGTTCCGGTTGCATCGCCCATTTCCGAGGCGGGCAGATCGAGATGATGCTCCAGCAACCATGGCTGCACCATGTTCAAGCCGACAAAGCAAAACGCCAGGCAGCAAACGCCCAGCAGCAGTCCGGCTGCGTTCACCGGCCGAACGTCCCGATTGAGCGACATGCCCGCGAATTTTCCGGTAGCAGCCATCAATCGGGAGCCCGGCGCCGGCGCAAGCGGTCGGCCCGCACAAGGAGCAGGATCACGGCGATGCCGAGGACAAATGTGGGCGCCCAACCCGCCAGCCACGGCGGCAGGCCGTAGAGCTGACCGGCTTCGGCCACCCCGCGGTTCGCCAGAAACCAGATCAGTGCGATGCCCAGGCCCAGCGCAGCGCGGGCGCTGCCGCCAAGTGTCCTTCGATTGGTAAACACCAGCGGCAGCGCAAGCACGCACATCAGCGCGACCGCCGCCATCGTCGCCAGCCGCGATTGCATCTCCAGGCGGAATCGCTGTCCGCTGAGCTGGTTCGCTTCCAGGTAACGCGCGTAGCGCAACAGGCTGCCGACCGGCATCAGCTCGGGGCGCAGTTCGACCAGTTCGACGATATCCGGGCTCAGGCGGGTCTCGGTAACCCTGAGATCGCTGTACGAAACCTGCGCGCCGTCCTCGCCCACCACGGTCTCCTCATAGCCGCCGAGTTCGAGCATTCCGTCCTCGTTTATCCTCGCGGCCCGCGCCCGGCCGAAACTGCGGATGCCCTCCGGCGCCAGGCGGAAAAGAAAGGCGCTCGCGTAGCCCTCTTCGTCGCCGCCGGGCCGCAGGTTCAGAATCAGGTCGCCGTCGCGCATCCAGATGCTTTCTCCCTGGGTCAGCGCCGGCGCCGGACTCAGGGCGGCCGCCCGCATGCGCTTGCCCAGGGCGTGCATCGGCGGGGCCAGCGACTCGCCGAGGAACACCGCCAGCACAACGAAGAGCGCTCCCGCGACCCAAACCGGAACCGAGAGCCGGAGCACCGACACACCGGAGGCCCTCGCCACCGTCAATTCCTGGTGCGCGGAAAAATTGCCCAGCGCAAGGAAGCTCCCGATAATCGCGGCCGCCGGCAGCGCGTCGAACGCGAATTGCGGAATGCGCAACGCGGAGTAGGCGAGCCCGTCGAGCAGCGTGTAGGCGCCCTGGCCCGCCATGCGGGACTGCTGGGCGAAATCCACGAACAGCGAGAGCGACATCAGCGCGCAAAGGCACATGAGCACAAGCGGAACGACACCGCGCAGCAGGTAGCGGTCAAGAAGCGTCATGCCGTTTGCGCGGCGCGGATTCGCCGGCCGAATTGCTTGAGAAAGTGCGAATCGCCCAACCCGAAATACGCCGCGGCCGCGCAGGCCAGCAACAGGTGAACCCACCACACGCCGAGCCACAGCGGCGTGATGCCCTGCTGGGCCCAGGAAAGCGCCGCGGTAACCAGGTTGGTGTAGATCACATACACGAGCAATGCCCAAGGGAGCGATGCGAAGCGGCTCTGGCGCGGCAGGCGGCGGCTCAGCGGCAGCGCCATCACGGCCAGGATCAGCAGAACAAGCGGAGCCGATAGGCGACGCTGCAATTCCAGCAGTGATTCCGGATCGCCTTGCGACCACAGTTCCGCGCTGGGCGCCGCGTCCATTTTCATCGCCGCGGAAACCGTTTCCGGCAGGCTCGCCGGGATGCCGTGCTCGGCGAAACGCACGATGCGGATCTGCGCCTCGCCCGGCCATCCGTCGTACAGCACGCCGTCGTAGAAGGTCACCATTCGAACCAGCGGGTCCGCCGTTTCCTGCAGGGCCATTCGATCGGTCATGATGATCTGCATGCGCCCGTCCACGCGCCGATGGGCGAAAACCCGGTAGAGCCGGCCCTGTTCATCGGCCTCCTCTGAATAGACCACGATCTGACCGCCGAGGGAAACGAAATGGCCCGGTTCCAGCCGGCGCAAATCGCCCATGGACGCCGCCTCGCGTTCCAGTTCATCCACCGCCCGGCGTGCGCCGGGCGCAAGGTCCAGGGTCATCCAGCAGGCCAGCGCCGCCACCGGCAGGGCCAGCGCCAGCACCGGCTTGAGCTGGGAACGGGCGCCGTAGCCGCAGGCGCGGATCACCGGCAACTCGCAGTCGCGATACATGCGCCCCAGCGCCAGAAGCAGGCCGAAGAACAGCGCCGCCGGCATGATCACCGGCAGGTACTGCAGGCATGTGTATCCGATCATCGGCAGCACTGCGTCGCGGGGCAGATCCTGCGACGCCGCAGCCGACAGTATTCGCACGCACTGGTTGGTGCCCAGCAGCACAAGAAGTACCGCCAGCGCGCCGCTGAACGCCGTCAGGCCTTCGCGAAAGAGATAGCGGTCCAGTATGCGCATCATTCCTCAAAGGCAATAGAATGAGCCACCGTTACGGCCTGCGCCGATTCCCTTAAA
>WTGP01000011.1 GCA_011523505.1 Gammaproteobacteria bacterium | reverse complement strand
AGCGCTCGGGATCGCCGAACTGCTGCCGCCGCTGGAACTCTTCGAACAGCGGGGGTTGCACATTGTCTGACCGGCACAAGGGCTATGCGCGCTCCCAGGAATGGCGCCGCCGGCGCCTGGCCGTGTTCGAGCGCGACCAGTGGCGCTGCACGGTCTGCAACCGGTTCGGACAGCGCCTCGAATGCGACCATATCAAGCCGCTGGCCCGAGGCGGCACGCACGATATGGCGAACCTGCGCACAATCTGCCGTCCCTGCCACCTGGCCGAGACGCGCCGGCAGATCAAGACGCACCATGTCGACGGGCAGGCGGAGTGGGAAGAGTTCTTCAAAGCGACGCCGGCGCTGCAGCGCGCGACGCTGGCGGGATGGGGGCGATGATGACGAAACCGCACTGGTGGATATGCAAGCTGGTCGAAGGGCGCAAGCCGATCTTACGGCCGTTGCCGTCCGACAAGGCGGCGCGGCGGGCGTTCAGCCGTGCGGCGCGGGAGGACTGGCAAGAGCGCACGAAACTGGTCCGTGTGCATTGCGCCGTGACGGGCGATATCGCTGCGCAGTTCGAAGAAAGGGGCGGCTGTCTGCACTACGCCTACCCGACGGAAGGGCTGAGCATCTATGCCCCAGTATGACCGCATAGCGCATTGGTATGCGGGGTTCACGCAGGATGACCGCCTCCGACCGCCGGTATTGCCCAACAATGCCGTGCTCAAGCCGTTCTGGGCGTCGCTCATCGAAGACGATATCGACGAAACGCCCTGGGAGACGAGCACGGGCACCGTCATCGGCACGGAACGGTCGAACACGGTGCGCCTCCTGGCCGACAGCGCCAGCGCCGCGGCCGCCATCCCGTCCGGCGCGGGGATCGCGATCAATGCCGGCAGCCCCGACCAAAGGCTGCTGCGCTTTGCCGGGCGCGAACTCACGGGCCGGCGCAAGGAGGTGACGGTGTCGGCGGAAGTCACAATAAGGACCGCCTCATCATGAGCTATGGCAGCGACCATTACGGCGTGGACAGCTTCTTCAACATCATCGCAGGCGCGGCGATCATCGCGACGGGGGGGGCCTCCATCCTGTTCCGCATGGCGCGGGCCGGACGGCGCGGAAAGGCATTCGGCACCTACGGCGCGGCCTATGGGGCGCGGCGCGGGGATTTCACGACAGCCGGGGCGGCGCGCTACTGGGCGCGCCAGCGCAAATATGCCGCCCGGCGCCGCCTGCGCGAGCGCCAGCGCCGCGACCGCAATGAAGCGCGGCGCATCTACCAGCAGGAACTCCGCCATGAATGCCCGACGCGGCGCGGCCGGCTCTCGGGCGATCTGAAACGCTCCATCCGGGTGCGCGTCTACCAGAACGGACGCACGGTGCGCCTGCGCGAGCGCATGAAGTTCTACGGCTACATCCTGAACGGCCCGATGACATACGGGCGCCTGAGGCGCAATCGCGACCGCGTCCGTCGTCACTGGCGGCACAACTATTGGATCGCGAAAGCGCGCGAACGAACCGCCGTCCGCCTGGCGCGGCGCGGCATCATCACCAACCTATAGGAAGCTGCCATGCATCCCAAACTCTACGCCGCGCTGAAGGCGCAAACCGAAGCCCGGATGGCGTTCAACGCGCTCCCGGAAGACGCAGACGACGCCGCGATAACGGAGGCGCGACGGGTATTGTCCGAGGCGGACCAGGCCGTCATTGAGGCGTTCGAAGCCGGCGACGGAGCCGCGCCTGCGGAGCTGCGCGACCGGATCAGCCTCGGGCGCTACCTGACGGCGCTGGCGGCCGACGGCGCCGCGGACGGCGCGGAAGCGGAGCTCCGGCAGGAACTCGGCCTCTCGGACCAGGCGATCCCGCTCGAAGCGATGCTGCCGACGCCGGAAGAGCGCCTCGAGACGCGCGCCGATGCGGTCTCGCCGCAAGGGACCGACGGGAATGCGCTCTCGTTCGGCGGCGTCAATCAGACGACCGGGCCGCTGCTGACGCGGATTTTCACGCAGACCGACACGGCGTTCCTCGGCGTCGCCATGCCGACCGTGCCGCCCGGCGAGCGCGTCTATCCGGTCATGACAGACGGCACGACGGCCGCCATGGCGGCGCGCGGCGCGGAAGCGGCCGATGCGGGCGCCGCCAAGTTCGATGTCGTGAACGCGACGCCGCACCGGCTCTCGGGGCGCTATGTGTTCGACCTGGAGGGCGTCGCGACGCTCGGCGGCATGCTCGAAAGCACGCTCCGGGCCGATCTCCGCCTGGCGATGGGGTTCGCGCTCGACAGCCAGATCCTCGGCGGCGACGGCACGGGCGCGAATGTCTCGGGGTTGCTGAAGCAGTTGACGCTCGAAGCGCCTCCCGGCGCCGCGGGCGCCTTCAACGCCAACGATGTGGCGCTGCTGAACTGGCAGGGCTACCGCGAAATCTTCACCATGGGGCTTGACGGGAAATACGCCCGCATGGAAAGCGATATCCGGCTGCTCATCGGCACGGACACCTACAATATCGCGCGGAACAGCTTCCGGGCCGGCAACAATGCCGAGCGCGACGCCATCGAGAGCGCCGCGGCCATTGGCGGCCGCTCGCGGCACTCGTTCATGCTGCCGGCGCCGGCCGTCGCCACGATCAGCCCCAAGAACGCCAACAGCACCAAGAAGGTGCAGTCGGCGATCCGCGCGACCGAAAACGCCGCCGTCGCGCCGGTCTGGCAAGGCATCACCATGATCCGCGACCCCTACAGCGCGGCGGGGAAGGCGCAGGTCATCCTGACCGCGCACATGCTCTACGACTTCATCCTGAGGCGGAAAGACGGGTGGAAGCGCTATGCAATCAGAACAGAAGCCTGAACGGCGCTTCGCTGAGTTCCGCGCGAGCGACACCGGCATAACAGGCGTGCTCCTGCGGTATGGCGACACGGCCCGGTTCGGCACGTTCACGGAGCGCTTCGAGCCTGGCGCGCTCCAGATGGACGCGGACCTGATCGCCAACCTCATGCATGACCGCATGCGGCCGGTCGCGCGCACCGGGGCCGGCCTCACGGTGACCGATGACGGCAGCACGGTCGAGGCGCGCATAGACTGGCCGGAGACGGTCTATGCGCGTGAAGCGAAGGAACTTGTCGAGGCCGGCGTGCTAAGGGGCCTCAGCGTCGAGTTCCGGGCCGCCAAGAGCCGCTTCGAAGGCCGGCAGCGGGTCATTACCGAGGCGCGCATGACGGGGCTCGGTATCGTGGACCGCCCGGCCTATCCCGCGAGCATCATTGCGTCCCGCATATGGGACGAATGGGCGCCCATGCGGCGCGCGCCAGGCCGGCGGTTCGCGCTCTAATGGCGGTCACCATCACGGCTGGCGACCTCGCCGTGGTGCTGCGTGCGGCGCCGGCGGCCGATGAAGTGGACGCGCGGATCCTGACCGTCGTCAACCTGGCGCTGTCGTTCGCGTCGAGCTGCGTGATGGACTATGCACCGAAAGCGCCGGACGGCGTGCACAATGCGGCCGTCGCGCGGCTCGCGGGCTGGCTCTATGACGCCGATCCGTCGGACCCGCAAACCGCGAACGCGCTCCGGGTGTCCGGCGCGCAATCGATGCTCGCCATGTATCGCGAACACCGGGCCGGCGTGTTCGGCGAAGCGTCGGAAGGACCTGGCCCGGCGCCGCAACCGGTCCCGAGCGGCATTCCGGCGCCGCCCGACGACGGCAACTACATCCTTACCGCCAATGACGGAGACCTGGCATGGGTCGCCTTTCCCGAACCCTGATCCTCGCGGCCGGGCTGCTGCTCGGCTGGTGGACGGGGGCCGCGCTCGCGCAGACCGTGGACCACCTTCTCGGCTCCAACAACAATGCCTATGTCGAGACGACGCCGAAGAGCGCCGTCACGCAAGGTCTTCCGGTGCAGTCCGGGGCGGCGGGCAACTGCCTGAAGACGGATGGATCGGCGCTCTCATGGGGAACTTGCGGCAGCGGCGGGGGCGCATCGCTCTCGAATGCCACTCCCAAGGTCGAGAGCGGGGCGGGCAATGCCGGGGATGCGACGGATGCAAGCCGGGGGGACCATGCGCATCCGCGCCTGCCGCTCTCGTCCTACGGCGCCCAAGGCGCGGCGGGAACCTGCGCCAAGAGCGACGGGGCAGGCGGCCTGCGCTACGGCGATTGCGGCAGCCCGCGCCCACTTGCGACGCTCAATCCGAAAATCGACGGCAGTGCCGCGCCCGGAACGCGCACGGATGTCTCGCGCTCCGATCATGTGCATCCGTCGCAAATCCCGTCCGAAAGCGGCCAAGGATCGAAATGCCTGAAGGCGAACACGGCTGGGACCGGGCTTGAGTTCGGCGATTGCGGCGGCGGCGGGGGCGGCGGCGGAAGCGGACTGACATTGACGCCGCTTGGTGCAGAACTGCGGGCCCCCAAACGCGAAACGCAGTTAGATATTCTATCCAATCATGCCGCATGTGTGAAAATGAACGGCCAGTCGGAGGGCGATATTATTGCCCTTCGCACCCGCGAGGTTGACTCAATTGGCAGGGAGCATAGGGAGCTTGCATTTTTCATGCTCGAAAACAGAATATCCGGTCAACAGCTTAAGTACATTCCATCGGAAGCATATAAGTTAACTCCATCCTTCTCCATAGATGTTACATCGTCGGGCGACTGCGACATCACTGCTGACAGCAATTTCAATAGTGATCAATACTTTCAGTTCTATACGGTCGGCGGCGGGGGCGGCGGGGGCGGCGGCTCCAATCCCACCATTCCGCAACCGACGGCAGCGGCGAAGCTCAAGCATCTGCGCGTCAATGCGACGGGCGCGGCCTATGAACTGGCCGATCCGCCGACGCCTCGCGCGCCTTCGACGGCGGTCCCCAAGGTCGAGAGCGGGACGGGCGCGGTCGGGGATGCGCTCGCCTATGCGCGCGGCGATCATGTCCATCCGGCGGCGGGAGGCGGCGGCGGGGGCGCGCCGCTCTCGAACAGCACACCGCAACCGCCCGGACCGCCCGTGCCCGGCGACGGCACCAAGGCCAGCCGCGATGATCATGTCCATGCGCCGCCGCTGTTGTCCGAAGTCACGCCCAAGGTCGCGAAAGGCGGCGGCAATCCCGGCACGAATGTCATCGCGTCGCGCGACGACCATGTGCATCCTGCGCAGCCGATCACCATTCCCTACGCAACCGGCGTGCGGGCGCTGGCCGTAACAGGTACGCCAGGCACGCAGAACGCAGCCAGCCGGGGCGATCATGCGCATCAACTGCCTTGGCCGAATATCGCTCAGCAACGCAACAAGGTGCTGGCAGTCAACAGTGACGGAACCGCCGTGGGGTGGACGGTGCCGGCCTCGGGCGTCACGCTCTCGGACAACCTGCCCAAGACGGCGAGCGACGGCGGGCGGCCTGGCGTCGGATCGCAAGCGTCGCGGGACGATCATTCCCATCCGGTGGGCGGCCTATCCAATACCGTCCCGGCGGCGCCGAACCTGGCCGGACTGCCGGGCGAAAGCAATGTCGGCGCGCGCGCGGACCATGTGCATCCCTCAAGCACCGCATCCGGCACGCTCGAACAGAAAGTCGCCTCGATCTATCTGCCGGAAGGCGCGACATACCAGAACGCGACGGCGGATGACGCCAACATAGTGCGGTTCAAGACGGGGGCCGTCTCCGACAATCTCGACGATTACCAGTCGCCGCCTTCGCGCATAGGGCCGAGACAAAATCGACGTTTTTCCCGCACAATGGGCGCGACGGTCATCATCTCCAATGCGGCGCTCCGAAACCGGTATGCGCTGCGGGAAATAAGGCTCAGCTCCGACAGTCGTTTCGACGGCCAGCTACGCGGTTTGCTGCCGCTCTCGGACCTGGTAGGGATCACGGGCGCGCCGCAAGGATGGACCGCGTTCGCCGCGCCGACGCTGACCTTCACCACCTTCTGTTCATCGCCGCCGCGAGACCTGGTATGCAGCCAATCCAACGCGATCAATGCCATCCTGGTGAAGACAACGGGCATTCCGATATGGGCGGGCGATGTGCTGCCCAGCGTGCTGCCCCCGGACCTGACCGACGAAGTGGAAGACAATGAAGGCGCGATTGAGCATCTCGACGCGGTCACCTCGGACCTGATCGCGGGCGATCCGCCGGCCGGGTGGACCGACAGCCCGAACGCCGCGACGGCGGGTATCTGGCTCGCCGGCAGCATCCCGTCGCTGGCGGAAGCGCGCGCGGGCACCTATTCGCCGTCGATCAGCAGCGGCACCTTCAACACCAAGGTGGTAGTCGTGCGGCTGCCGTCCACCACCAGCGCCGCCAGGGCCCGGGTCGCCATCGCCGGCGTCGGCGCGGAGGGCGCGGGCGTCAACGAGCTCGTGACCGGCTACAGGCTGCTGGGCGCCTCATCGGACGGGAGCTTCAAGTATTACCGCGACAGCCTGGCGCTCGGCAGCGCCGTCACCGGCGTCAAGATGCAGACCACGACGGCCGCCCATATCGGCACCAGCCAGTATGAGGGCCTGCCGACGCGGGTGAAGGGGTGGGCGATCAAGGGCAGCGGCCTGCCGGTGCCCGTCGAGAGCCTGCCCTTCGGGACGCCCTGGGTGAAGCTCTACAACGGGAACTTTAGCGGCACCGGCCAGATTAATATCCAACTGCCGAACGACGCGGGCGCGGCGATCATCGCAGCCCAGCGCGACACCGAAGGCGCGGGCGTCTACCGCCAGTTCCTGGTGCAGTTCGCCTGGAACATCGGCACGGGAGAGGCGGAGGAACTGGTGCAGACGCAGGCGCTGCTGCCAGGCGTTCTGCTCGACGGTTCGGTGGGCCAGGCGGGGCAGGGGCTGCGCTATTACGGCGTGCTGCCTGGCCTCGATGCGGTCTGCCCGATCTTCCTCAAGGCCAGCACCACGGCCGCCGCGCTGCTGGGCAACGGAAGCTGCCAGCCGGACTGGGGCAATCAGGGCAACGCGCATCCCACCGTCTACTGGAACTTGTGGGGGCGGCGCTGATGCTGGCACTCAGAAGCACGCTCAGGGACGCCCAGAGCCGCATAGAGGCGCTTGAGGCCGAACACCGGGGCTATACCGATATCGTCACCAACGCGCTGCTTGATGCGGCGACGGACGCGGTTTCGGAGGGGTATGTCTCAGCGCTCGAAATCGCGGCGGGGCAGTTGTCGCGGGCGTTCGCATCCGCTCGGGTCACGGGGGCCGGATCAGCGCTCTATGACAGCGACACGCTGGCGCAGATCGGCCGCTCGCTGGTGGAAGCCGGGGAAGCGGTCTGGTACCGGATCGGCAACCGGCTCATCCGCGCGGACAACTACGGCGTGCAGCCGGACGGGCAATACCAGTTGTCCATGCCGATGGGCGAAGTCGTGGTGGGGCCGTCGCGGGTGCTGCATGCGCGCTGGGCGGTGGATCTCGCCTCGGGCCGGGGCGTCGCGCCGCTCACCAAGGCGCGGACGCTGCGCAATCTCATGCAACGCCTGGAGAACGCTCTTGCAACGGAGAGCAACGCCGCCATCGGCTACCTGCTGCCCATGCCGTCCGACGGCGCGGCGGCCAATGTCGAGCGGCTGAAGGCGGACCTGGCGGACCTGAAGGGCCGCATCGCCATCGTCGAGACCACGCGCGGAAGCTGGGGCGAGGGCGCCACGGGAGCGCCGCGCCGCGACTACGAACTGGCGCGGATGGGACCGAACTATCCGGCAAGCTCCATCCAGCTGTTCGAGGCCGCGCGCAACACCGTGCTGGCGGCTTGCGGCTACCCGGTGCAGCTTGTCATGGGGACCGACGGGACGGGCCAGCGCGAAGCCTGGCGGCGCTACCTACACGGCACCGTCGCGCCGCTCGCCGCCGTCGTCGAAAACGCCTCCGCGCGGATCGGCGCGGCCGTCCGGCTCGATTTCGACAGCCTGTTCGCCTCCGATATCCAGGGCCGGGCGCGGGCGTTTCAATCGCTCGTCAATGGCGGCATGGCCATCGAACGCGCAGCGGCCGTCTCCGGCCTGCTGGCGGCGGAAGACTGACCCAAGAGAGGATTGCCAAAAGACAATGAGCAACGATCCCTACTATGTGCAAACCCAGCACTGGTTCGAAGGCGCGACCGCCAACCTGACGGTCGCGACGAAGGGGGGCGGCCTCCATCAGACCATGGAGTTCTCCAAGGAGACCGCCCAGCAACTGGCCAGCATGCTCTCGGAGCAAGAGGGCATGGACTGGTACGCAACGCCGGTCCGCTGGGCCGGAGGAAGAGAGACGGAATGAACATCCCCGACGCGATCGCGAAGCTTGAGGACGCGGCCTCCAAGGGGGCCGACCTGGTGGAGCAGTTGAAGAAGATCTCCGCAGATCCTGCCGCGCAGGCGGCCGCCTCGGATGTGTCCGCGCTGATCGCTGATGCGCTGGCAATCCTGAAGGATCTCAGCTAGCGAGGAAACGGTAAGCCCCCATGGCTGGCCGGCCATGGGGGCTCGGTTCCCGTCGTCGGGATGTGCGCTTGGCAGAAGCGCGAATAAGACGGCAGGGCGGGCACCGTGTCAAGCGGATACTGTGGGACGCTCCGAAATCCGCACGCAAGCCGACAGCGACAGCGGCCTATCCGCTAGCTGAGGGGGTTGAGCGGGAGCACCGGCAACGAAGCTCAGGGCTGCCTGGCCGGGGCTTCAGGGCCGGGAAACGACCCTCCATGACCATGGGTAGAGGCAGGCCCATGCGATGTGCGCAAGCGATGCCTGGCTCCGGCCGTCATCCCCGCACCGAGGCCAGCCCGGCTTGCGGCGCGTTGCCGCGGCGGGGACTGGCCTCGGTGCGACCGCTCCACCCTCACCAACCGTCATGAACGCGCCCCCCTACCAGGCGCGGGCATGACGGTTTCCCTCCTACGCGCGCGCGCGCGGGCGCGGCCAGGCTTCGAGATCCTCGCGAGTAACGCGCGCGAGGTGTTGCCAGGCGTTATCGGATATGCTACATTCATAGAGCATCAAGCAAGAGGAAAGGACCTGCGATGTACAACGAGTGGATGGAGGGCGACGAACTGTGAGCAACAGCAAGGGCGAAGTCATCGGCACGCGCTTTCCGAAGGAAGTGGTGCAGGCAATCGATGTCGCGCGGCAGGTCGGGCTGTTCAAGCTCAACCGAGCCGAGTTCATCCGGGAGTGCGTGCGGCACTACATCGACACGCACCCTCACATCAAAGCGGAAGTGACCAAGGCCGTGGGGCGGCTGTGAGGATGCATGGGGACCCCTATCGGCGCGGCCGCTTGGGGG
>WTGP01000027.1 GCA_011523505.1 Gammaproteobacteria bacterium | reverse complement strand
GTCCGGGGGCGGGGACTCCGGGCACAGTCCGGAGCGGCGGCTCCCGTAACGGGTAATGATGACGATCGCGGCCGGACTTCGCCAGGGACCCCGGGGCGGGAGGCCACGGTCCAGGTGGTGGACGCCGAGGGCGGGCAGCAATCGCGAACCGTACGCGTGGGGGTTGGCAACGACGTCGAGGTGGAGGTCCTGTCGGGTCTGTCGGAAGGCGAGCGCGTGGTGACCGGCACGCCGCAGCCTCCGATGCCTGAAACTCCGGCCTTCTTCGGCGGCTGATGGAGCATAACGGCCCGCCGCTGATCAGGCTTGAAAACGTCGGCCGGCGGTATCGCGCCGGCGACACCGAAGTAGGCGCGCTGAAGGACGTGACGCTGGACATACACGCCGGCGAGTTCGTGGCGGTGATGGGGCCGTCCGGGTCCGGCAAGACCACGCTGATGAACATCATCGGCTGTCTCGACCAACCGAGCGACGGCGAGTATTTCTATAGTGGGCTGCCGGTTCATGCGGCCGGCTCCGATGAACGCGCCCGCTTGCGGCGCGAAGCGTTCGGGTTCGTGTTCCAGGATTACAACCTGCTGCGCATGGTCACGGCCCAGGAAAACGTCGAGATGCCAGCCATATACGCGGGAATTCGCAGGCGCATTCGCTGGGCGCGTGCGGCGGAATTGCTTTCGACGCTGGGCCTGGCGCATCGCACCGGCCATCATCCCAATGAACTGTCGGGCGGCGAGCGGCAGCGGGTGGCCATCGGGCGGGCGCTGATGAACGGTGCGGCAGTCGTGCTGGCCGACGAGCCCACGGGCTCGGTGGATTCGCGCAACGGCAAAGAGATCATGGCGCAACTGGCCGCGCTGTCCGAGCGCGGACGCACGGTGATCCTGGTGACGCACGATCCGACCGTGGCCCGCTACGCGCGACGGCGCATCGAGCTTCTGGACGGCCGCGTGGTAAGCGACACGGGTACCAACCCGGGTCGGCAAGCTTCGGCCGTTCGCGCGGCGCGCGCGCCCTCGCAACGCATGCAGGCGCCGGTGGCATCGCTGGCGGAGAGCGCGCGAACGGCGCGGCGCACCTTGCGCGGCAACAAGTCGCGCACCGCGCTTACGCTGCTGGGCATCGTCATCGGGGTGTTCTCGGTCACCGCCATGCTGGGCGTGGCCCAGGGTATGCGCAACTCGATACTGGACAGTTTCCGGCTGCTCGGCGGCGCGAGCCTCACGATCAGTCCCCGGTTCGGCGAAAACAGCAAGCCGCTTACGCTGAGTGACGCCGACGCGATCCGTTCGCAAATCCCCAACCTGCTTTCGGTGGCGCCTGAAATGAGCGGCGGCGGGATGCTGGTTGGAGGGGAAAACAGCGAGTCCGCGCGCATCACGGCCACCACCGGCCGGGCGTTGCAGGAGCGCGGCCTGATCCTGGCCGAAGGCGCATTCTTCGAAGAGGCGCACACCGAAAGCTATGCCCCGGTGGTCATTCTGGGCGGGCTGCTGGCGGGCAACCTGTTTGGCGAGCATGCCCGGCCGGTGGGCGAGTACGTGCTGATCAACGGCGAGCCGTACCAGGTTATCGGCGTGTTCAAGCGAAACGAGGAAGCGTTCGGCGCCTTCGCCTTCCAGCAGCGGTTCGCTTATGTGCCGCTTATGACCGGCGCGGCGCGATTGTTCGGCCGCGACAACCTGGACTCGATTCAGATCATCGCCGCGGATACGGACCAGGTCGAGACGGTCCAGAACGCAATCGAGGCGCTGCTGAGCCGGCGTCATGGGGCAGGCGCGTTTCGGATAGCCAATCAGGCGGAAATCCTGGCGGCCCAGAACGATATCGGCCGGATCGTGAGTCTGGTTTTCGGCGCCATCGGAGGCATTTCGCTGGTGGTGGCCGGCATTGGCGTAATGAACATCATGCTGGCTTCGGTGGCCGAACGCACCCGCGAGATCGGCCTGCGCATGGCCATCGGCGCGCGCGAGCGCGACATCCTGATGCAGTTCGTCTGCGAGGCCGCAATGGTCGCGGGGCTGGGCGGCGCCGTCGGGCTGATCGCTGCGCTGGGTCTGGGGGCTCTGGCCAACAGTTTCACGCCCATGGCGTTCGTGGCGTTCACGCCCTGGATTCTGCTTGTGGGGCTGTCCTGCGCCACGTTGACGGGTGTGATATTCGGTTTTGCGCCGGCGCGGCGGGCCGCCGGCATGGACCCGGTCGCGGCGCTGCGAGCGTAGTATCCGTAAACCGGAACGAGGAAGCGAGATGCAAAAAATGGCTTGGGAGTTCGCCAGCCTGAACGGGAAATCGCGAATCACCGCAAGAATGGCGCCCTTTGCGTCGCTGCTGACAGCCATTGCGCTGGCGGGCTGTTCCACCGTATCCATGCCCGCGCTGGATGCCGACACGCCGCCGGACTGGGGCGCGGCCCCGACCGGCGAGTGGCCAGGAGAGGAATGGTGGGACGCCTTCGGCAGCGGCGAGTTGCGCGACCTGATGCAGCAGGTGCAGGAGCGTAACCTGAGCCTCGAGAACGCCGAGCGCAGCCTGCGCCAGGCGCAGTTGGCGCTGATCGACGCCGGCTTTGACCTCTACCCCACGCCGGTGGTCAATTTCAATGCTTCCGGCACCTATAGAGGGTCCGCCCCGCCCGGAGGCGCATTTCAGGACGACGCTTCCGATTCCGGGAGCCTGACGCTGAGCCTGAGCTACGCGGACATCCTCAGCAAACCATACCGTTTCGAGGCTGCCGAGGCCGCTTATGCGTCGGCCGCGGCGCAACTCGCCGCCACCCGGCTGAGCTTGCTGGGCACCGCGGCTTCTACGTATTTCCGCATCCTCCACCACCGCGATCAGATCGAGGCGGCGAGACTCAATCTGCAGAACGCGGAAGCGATCGAGCGCATCACGCGCGCACGCGTAGAAGCGGGCGTGCTTACTCCCATCGACGCGCTTCAGCAGCAGATCGCCGTGCAGAGGCAGCGGAACAGGCTCGCCCAATTGCGTCAGGAGGAATTCGCCGCTCGGGCGGCCCTGGCCCTGCTGGTGGCCGATCCGGTCCGCAATTTCGACGTGCAGGCCACAACGCTCGACGGTTTGCTTACGCCGTCGGTAGTTCCCGGCCTGCCCTCGGAGCTGCTCATCCGCCGGCCCGACATCGTGCAGGCCGAAATGAACCTTCGCCGGGCGCGCGCCAACGTGGCCATCGCACGCAACGCGCTGCTGCCCGGCATCTCGCTGACCGGGTCCGCCAACACCGCAAGCGACGATTTACGGAAGTTGACATCGGACAACAGCGTATCAACCTCCCTGAGCGCCTCGCTGGTGCAGAACGTGTTCGATTTCGGCCGCCGCGGGCGGGCCAGGGAGAGCGCCCGGCTGGCGATGGACTCGTCGCTGGCCAGCTACCGCGAAATCGTCATCCGCGCGTTCAACGACATCGAAATTGCGCTGGGCAACATCGAGCTGCTCGACTCGCTCAGCAGGATCGCGCTGGAAGACCTCAGACGCGCCGAGGAGTCCCTGCGGATCGCCGAAGTGCGCTACCGCGAAGGCGTGATCGACTATCAGCGTGTCCTCACCGCTCAGGACTTTCTTTACAGCGCGCGCGACAACGTGCTCAGCAACAAGCGCGCCCACCTCAACGCCATCGTCAGCCTCTACCAGTCCCTCGGAGGCGGCTGGACCAAAGACGGCGGATAACCGGCGGGATTATTCGCCGGGAATCATCAGCTCCCGCTTTCGCCCTCCGTCCCCGGCGCAAGGCGCCGCGTGGTGCGCATGAGCACGGCCAGGGTCAGCAGCAGGACGACGGTTCCGACGAGCAAGGAATAGGCTTCAAGGCGCAGCAACAGGTACATCACCGCGTACAGCGCCACCAGCATGGAAGCGACGAGCGCGGTCAGGCGGCGGCGCCGGATCGTGCCGTGCGCATACCAGGTGATCATGGCCGTCAGCAGCAAGGCGGAAATCAGGTAGCTGAATCCGAATCCGATGTATTCGGCCAGCGCCAACAATGTCATGAAGAACAGGGCCAGCGCGATGATGGTCACCCCGTACTGGACGAAATGAAAGCGGATTCCCGTGGAGAGCTCCAGACACAGCAGGCCGACCAGCGTGAGCGCAACGAACAGGATCCCGTACTTGATGCTTCGCCCTACCGAGGTGTAGAGATTGACGGGCTCAAACACGTCAAATCCGACGCTCTCATTATTGAAGAAGGCGTTTCTGTCGGAAGACGAAGCGCGCAGAATGCTCGGAAAGCCGCGCGCCAGTCCGCTCACGGCATACGAAGCGGTAAAGCCGTCCGGCCCCACTTCCCTTTCGTCCGGCAGAAAACGGCCGGAAAAACTCGGATGCGGCCAGTTCGATTCCACGGCCAGACTCGACGTATCCCCGTTCGCGACCACGGAAAAACGGCGCGTTCCCCGCAACTCCAGATTGACTTCAAATGCGCCGCCGGCTAATTCCGGTTCGTCCAAACCTTCCCATGCACTGTCGAATGACGCGGCCACTCCGCTGCCGAACGGTCCGTCCGGAAGCGTGGCGAGGTCGGCGTCCCGACCATACATGCGCAAGCTGGCGCTCCGAATCCCACGCGTATCCTCGATACCCACCGAAACCATGGCCTGGTTCAGCCGCAGGCTGCCGAAATCCTCTACCAGCGCCGCAAAGTCGATCGCCGGGAACTGCCCGGTGGCGACCACTTCCACCTCGAATACCGGCACCGAAAAGATGCCCCGGTTGCGGATTTCATAGTTTGCCGCCATGCGAACGTCGAGGTCCTCCGGCATGATCGCAACGAAGTCTTCGTCGTCCTCATCCTCGATGGGGATCAGGATCACGGGGCCACTGATGCGCTGTTCCAGGCCCCAGGACCTCCCTACACTGGATACCGCCTCCTGGTAGTTCCTGTCGCGGTCGGAAGCCACGCAACTCACCAGCCCCAGGGGAATCAACGACGCCAGCGTGAGGGCCGCGATCAGCACAAAGCGGAAGGATGCGGAACCTGTGTTGATTCGACTACTCATGCAAAAGGCTTACAAAATCGGGGCTTTCCGGGCATATTACGCTTTTTCCTTAAGTACTCAACCGAAAGGTTGCTGATGTAAGATGTTTTGCCTGACTGGCGCGTTGCGCCGGTACAGGTGACACCAGGCCTGGAACAATGAGAAGCGACACCGTAAAGCGTGGCATCGAAAGAGCGCCACACCGTTCCTTGCTGCGCGCGACCGGCATCGTGCGCTCGGACGAGGACTTCGAGCGCCCGTTCATCGGCATCTGCAACTCGTTTGTGGAGCTGATCCCCGGCCATGTGCACCTGCAGAAGCTCGGCGCCATCGCCCGCGATGCGGTGCGCGACGCAGGCGGCGTGCCGTTCGAGTTCAACACCATCGGCGTGGACGACGGCATTGCCATGGGCCATATCGGCATGCGTTACTCGCTGCCGTCGCGCGAACTGATCGCCGACTCGGTCGAGACCATGGCCCAGGCCCACTGGCTGGACGGCCTGGTGTGCATATCGAACTGCGACAAGATCGTGCCCGGCATGCTGATGGGTGCGCTCAGGATCAACATTCCGACGGTGTTCGTGTCCGGCGGTCCGATGAAGGCCGGCAAGCTGCCCGGCGGCGGCAAGGTGGACCTGGCCAGCGTGTTCGAGGCGGTGGGACGCCACCAGAAGGGCGACATGAGCGACGAGGAACTGACGCAGTTGGAACAATTGAGCTGCCCCACCTGCGGCTCCTGTTCCGGCATGTTCACCGCCAACTCCATGAACTGCCTGGTCGAAGCGTTGGGACTGGCGCTGCCCGGCAACGGCTCCATCCTCGCCGTGGACCCGCGTCGCGAGAAACTGGTGCGAAAGGCCGGCGCCCGCGTAGTGGAACTAGTCGAACGGGATCTCAAGCCCCGCGACATCGTCACCGCCGACGCCTTCGACGACGGCTTTGCGCTCGACATGGCGATGGGCGGTTCCACCAACACGGTGCTCCACCTTCTCGCGGCCACGCACGAGGCGGAAGTGCCCTACGATCTGGACCGGATCAACCGCATGGCCGACCGCGTGCCCTACATCTGCAAGGTTTCTCCGGCCACGCCGGACGTACACATGGAAGACGTCGAGCAGGCGGGCGGCGTGCAGGCCATCCTCAAGGAACTGGACGCCATCGGCGTTCTGAACTCGAACCGGCCCACCGTGGCCGGGAATTTCGGCGAGCAGCTCAGGGACGCCGAGGTGCGGAACCGCGCCGTGATTCGCGATCGCGCCACCGCGTTTCGCACCACCGGGGGCCTGAGCGTGCTGTTCGGCTCATTGGCGCCGGAGGGTGCGATCATCAAGGTAGGTGCGGTGCCGGAGCACCTGCAGCGGTTCGAAGGCCGCGCGCGCATCTACGAATCGCAGGACGAAGCCGTGGAGGGAATCATGGCCGGCGAGGTGCGCGAGGGCGACGTGGTCATCATTCGCTACGAGGGTCCGCGGGGCGGTCCCGGCATGCCCGAAATGCTGCAGCCGACCTCCGCAATCGCCGGCATGGGCCTGGATACCGCCGCCGCGCTGCTGACCGACGGACGGTTTTCCGGCGCCACCCGCGGTCTTTCGGTGGGTCATGTCTCGCCCGAGGCAGCCGCCGGGGGTCCCATCGCGCTGGTCGAGCCGGGCGATCGCATCGTGATCGACCTGAAGCAGCGGCGGGTGGACCTTGAGGTCGACCCGGATGAACTCGAACGCCGGCGGGAACGGCTCAAGCCGTTCCGCCCGAAAATCAGGGGTGGCTGGCTGGAGCGCTACACGCATTTCGTGACCAGCGCGTCCACCGGCGCCATCCTGCGCGTGCATGGTCCCGAACGGGACCAGGCGCGCAAAGCTTCCGAACGTCATGAGGAACTTACCCATGTCTAGCACCAGCACTGCCGCAGCGGTGGCGGAAACGCCGCAGCGCCTGCGAGGCAGGGACGCCGTGCAGCAATACATCGGCAAGAAGATGTCGGGCGCGGAGATCTTTCTCCACGCGCTGGAAGCGGAGGATGCGCGGGTTGTCTTCGGACATCCCGGCGGCGCGGTAATTCATGTATATGACGAGATGGCGCGCGTACAGCCGAACTTCGAGCATGTACTGGTGCGCCACGAGCAGGGCGGCACGCATGCGGCCGAGGGCTACGCCAAGGCCACCGGGCAGGTCGGAACCGTGCTCGTGACCAGCGGTCCCGGCGCCACCAACACCGTGACCGGTATCGCCGACGCGTTCATGGATTCGGTGCCGATCGTGGTATTCACGGGCCAGGTGCCGATGCCGCTGATCGGCAACGACGCCTTCCAGGAAACGGACACGCTGGGCGTGACCCGCAGCATCACCAAGCACAACTACCTGGTGCGCTCGCCGGACGACATCCCGCGCATCGTGCACGAGGCCTACCACCTCGCCCGCACCGGGCGGCCGGGGCCGGTCGTGGTGGACCTGCCCAAGGACGTGCTGATGGCCGAAGGGGTGTTCCAGTTCGACGAAAAGATCAGGATGCGCGGATACTCGGTTCCGGACGAGTGCGACGAGATCCGGCTGCGCCGCGCGGTCAGGATGATCGAGAAATCGCAGCGGCCGTTGCTGTACGTGGGCGGCGGCACGATCAATTCCAACGCCGCGGAAGTGCTGACCGAGTTCGCGCGCCACATGAATATCCCGGTCACCACCAGCCTGCACGGACTGGGCGCGTTCCCGGAGGACGACCCGCTGTCGCTGGGCATGCTGGGCATGCACGGCATGTGGTGGGCCAACCAGGCGGTGCAGCACGCCGATCTCATCATCGCCGTGGGCGCGCGCTTCGACGACCGCGTCACCGGCATGGTGGACCGCTGGGCGCCGCACGCCGCGGTCATTCATATCGAGATCGACAAGTCCTGCATTTCCAAGAACATCTACGCCGACCTGGCGTTCAACGCCGACGTGAAGTCGGTGCTGGAACAGCTGCGTCCGCTGGTCAAGCCCAAGAAGGTCAAGCGCTGGCTGAACAAGATCCAGGACTGGCGCGACGAGTGCCCGCTGACCTATGCAGACGACGGCGAGTTGCGGCCGCAATACGTGCTGGAGCGCCTTCGGGCGAAGTCGGGCGGCGATGCGGTCGTGTGCACCGATGTGGGGCAGAACCAGATGTGGGCAGCCCAGTATCTGAAGTTCACCCAGCCGCGCTCGCACATCACTTCCGGCGGCCTGGGAACGATGGGCTTTTCGCTGCCGGCGGCCCTGGGTGCGGGCTTCGGCCTGCGCGCCTACGGCAGCGACAAGACGGTGATCTCGATCAACGGCGACGGCGGCTTCATGATGAACGCCCAGGAACTGGCCGTCGCTTCGGCTCACCGCCTGCCGCTGAAGGTCGCGATCATGAACAACAACTTCCTGGGAATGGTGCGGCAATGGCAGGAGTTGTTCCACGAGAACCGCTTCAGCCACACGGACCTCACCGACACCAATCCGGATTTCGTTCAGCTGGCCCGCGCCAGCCGCTGCGCCGCCTTGCGCGCGGATCGGCCGGACCAGGTCGATGACGTAATCGAGAAGGCCTGGGAGATCAACGACCGGCCGGTGGTGATGGAGTTCCGCGTGGTCAAGGAAGAGATGGTGTTCCCGATGGTGCCGGCCGGCAAGTCCTCGGACGAGATGATCACGTCCCGGCACGCGCCCGAGACCTTCGTATGAGCGAAGAAGCCATCACGCTGACCCCGCAGCAGCTCATCCGCAAGCGGGCGGCTGGCGAACCGGTGGAGCCGGGAGCACCCCCGCAGGCCCAGCAGCACATCATCAACGTGCTGCTGGAGAACTCGATGGGCGCGCTGATCCGGGTAGTGAACATGTTCTCCGCGCGCGGTTTCAATATCGACAGCGTGACCGTGGGCGTGACCGACGATCCGACGATTTCGCGCATTTGCATCGTCACCAACGGCAACGACCGCGTCATCTCGCAGATCATCCGGCAGCTCAACCGGCTGGTGGATACGATCGAGGTGCACGATGTGACCGGGACGGACTTCGTCGAGCGGGAACTGTGCATGATCCAGGTGCGCTGCACCGGCGAGAAGCGCTCGGAGATCCTGCAGATCAACGAGATTTTTCGCGGGAGGGTCGTGGACGTGACGCCGGACATCCTGGCTCTTGAGATCGTCGGGCCTACCAAGAAGGTGGATGCCTTCGTCAACCTGATGAGAACGCACGGGATCGTGGAAGTCGCGCGCTCCGGCCGCGTGGCCATGCAAAGGGCGCCGCAACCCACCCGCGGCGAGAGTTAAGTCCATTACAGGGGCCCAACGCCCCGGATCGATCAATTCAGCAAAGGGCCTGATATGAAAATTCATTACGAAGCCGACCTGTCCATCATTCGTGGCCGCAAGGTGGCGGTGCTGGGGTACGGAAGCCAGGGGCATGCGCATGCCCTGAACCTCAAGGAAAGCGGCGTGCAGGTCGTGGTGGGACTGCGCGAGGGTTCCTCTTCGCGCGAAGTGGCGGAATCGCAGGGCTTGAGCGTGCTCGGGATGGACGCGGCCGCCGCCTGGGGCGACGTGATCATGATCCTGGTCCCGGACCAGCACCACCGGCGTGTCTATGAATCGGCGGTGGCGCCCAACATCGAGGCCGGTCAGGCCCTGGCCGTGGGACACGGCTTCAGCGTGCTGTACGGCCAGGTCAAGCCACCGGCGGACGTGGACGTGTTCATGGTGGCGCCGAAGAGCCCCGGTCACCTGGTGCGGCGTATGTACCTGCAGGGCGCCGGCGTGCCCTGTCTGGCGGCCGTCCACCAGGACGCCACAAGCGGTGCGCTGGACCTGGCCCTGAGCTACGCCGACGGTATCGGCGGCATTCGCGCGGGAGTGATCGAGACCAACTTCAAGGACGAGACCGAGACCGACCTGTTCGGCGAGCAGGCGGTGCTGTGCGGCGGCTCCGAGGAGCTGATCAAGGCCGGCTTCGAGACGCTGGTTGAAGCCGGCTACCCGCCGGAACTCGCCTATTTCGAGGTGCTGCACGAACTCAAGCTGATCGTGGACCTTTACTACGAGGGCGGCCTCAAGCGCATGAACTATTCGGTCAGCGACACGGCCGAGTACGGCAACTATTCGCGCGGACCCAGGGTGGTGGGCGAGGCGTCGCGCAAGGCCATGAAGGAGATCCTGGCCGACATCCAGTCCGGCGCCTTCGCCCGCGAATGGATCGACGAATTCGAGAACGGCGAACCGCGCCTGCACGAACTGCGGGCGAAGACCGCCGCCCATCCGATCGAGGCCGTGGGCGCCAACCTCCGCAAGATGATGAACTGGCTGCCGAAGGATTGATCCTGGGAGCGAGGGCGTCCCGCCCTCAGTGCCAGGACGACAGCGACCGCCCCGCAATGAGCACCCACCACGAGGTTTCGCAAGCGGCGCTGGACTTGCTGGCCGGAGAGCATCTTGCGCTCGTCGGAGGGAACTGGGTTGCCGGAGAAGGCGGCGATTCGAAGCCGATCATCGATCCCGCGCAAGGCAGGACGATCGCAAACGTCGCGCCCGCATCACTGGAGCAGGCGGACGATGCGGTAGCCGCGGCCCGCGCGGCCTTTCTGGACCGGCGCTGGAGCGGACAGACGCCGGCGCACAAGCAGCGGGTGCTGCTGCGCGTGGCGGAACTGATTGAGCGAGACGCACAAACGCTGGCGGAACTGGAAACGCTGAACGGCGGAAAGCTCTACGCCGCCGCCCTGCACGGCGAAGTCGCCCATGCGGCCGAGACCTTCCGCTACTACGCCGGCTGGTGCACAAAACTGCCCGGCGCCACCTTCGATCCCTCGGTTCCGGGTCAGCGCTTCCACGGCCTGATCCGCAACGAGCCCGTGGGGGTCGCGGTGCAGATCGTGCCCTGGAACGGACCGCTGGTCATGGCCGCCTGGAAACTGGCGCCGGCGCTGGCCGCCGGCTGCAGTTGCATTCTCAAGCCGGCGGAAATCACTCCGTTGACGGCGCTATACCTGGGGCGCCTGCTGCTGGAAGCGGGGGTGCCCGAAGGCGTGGTGAGCATATTGCCCGGCCCCGGGGGCAAGCTGGGACAACACCTGGCCCGTCATCCGGACGTGAACAAGGTAGCGTTTACCGGATCCACCGAGGTGGGGAAACAATTACTGGCGGATGCGCGGGGCAATCTGAAGCGCCTTTCGCTGGAACTTGGAGGCAAGTCGCCGGTGCTGATCTTCGGCGATGCTGACTTGCCCCGAGCGATTGCCGGAGCCGCCGACGCCATTTTTGCCAACGCCGGGCAGGTATGCGTGGCGGGCTCCCGCGTATATGCCGAACGCGGCGTTTACCGGGAGGTCCTTGACGGTCTGGCGGAAACCGCTCGCGGGCTCAGGCTGGGACCCGGCCTTGATCCCGACTCGGAGATGGGTCCGCTGATCAGCGCTTCGCACCGCGATTCCGTTCACGAACTTGTTCAATCCGGCGTGAGCGAGGGCGCTCGGCTGGTCGCCGGCGGAGAACCGCTGGCGGGCCAGGGCTATTTCTATCCGCCGACGGTTTTCGCCGACGCCGGCGAGGAAATGCGCATCACGCGCGAGGAAGTCTTCGGCCCCGTCGTGACCGTAACGCCCTTCGACACGGCGGAGGAGGCCGTCCGCCTGGCCAATCAAAGCCGATACGGTCTCGCTGCGAGCGTCTGGACCGGCAACCTGGCGCGGGGGCACGAGATCGCCGAAAGCCTGGAGTCCGGCATCGTCTGGATCAACTCGCACGGCATCCCCGAACTGTCGATGCCGATCGGCGGCTACAAGCAGTCCGGCTGGGGCCGCGAGCACGGCCTCGAGGGCCTCAAGATCTACATGGAAACCAAGTCGATCATGGCGAGGATGGATTGATGCCACGGATTGCCGAAGCCCGCGTGATCGTGACCTGTCCGGGGCGCAATTTCGTTACGCTGAAGATCGTCACGGACGACGGCGTCCACGGCCTCGGCGACGCCACGCTCAACGGGCGGGAAATGGCGGTCGTCAGCTATCTGAACGACCACGTGATCCCCACGCTGATCGGGCGCGAGGCCGACCGCATCGAGGACACCTGGCAATACCTCTATCGAGGCGCTTACTGGCGCCGTGGGCCGGTCACGATGACCGCGATCGGCGCGGTGGACACCGCGCTCTGGGACATCAAGGCAAAGGCCGCGGGGATGCCCCTCTACCAGTTGCTGGGCGGTCGAAGCCGCGACCGCGTACTCTGCTACGGCCACGCCAACGGCGAAGACGTGGCCGCGGCGGTGGAAGAGGTTGGCCGCTACCTGGAACTCGGCTACAAGGCCGTGCGCGCCCAGTGCGGCGTCCCGGGACTTACCGGGACCTACGGCGTAAGCAAGGACCGGATGTATTACGAACCGGCCTCGTCGGCGCTCCCGGAGGAGAACGTCTGGTCGTCCGAGAAATACCTCAACTCCGTGCCCGAACTTTTCGCGGCGCTGCGCGAGGAATACGGATTCACGCCACACCTGCTGCACGACGTGCATCACCGCCTCACGCCCATCGAGGCCGGCCGCCTGGGCAAGGCGCTGGAACCCTACGCGTTGTTCTGGATGGAGGACCCCACTCCGGCCGAGAACCAGGAATCCTTCCGGCTGATCCGCTCGCACACGACGACACCGCTGGCGGTGGGCGAAGTCTTCAACACCATCTGGGACTGCAAGGAACTGATCGAGAACCAGCTGATCGACTACATCCGCTGCACCGTCCCTCACGCCGGCGGCATCACCCACCTGCGCCAGATCGCCGCGCTCGCGGCGCTCTACCAGGTGCGCACCGGCTGCCACGGCGCCACCGACCTCTCCCCGGTCAGCATGGGCGCGGCGCTCCACTTCGACCTGTCGGTGCCGAATTTCGGCATCCAGGAATACATGCGCCACACGGAGGAAACCGACGCCGTTTTCCCCCGCGCCTGGCGCTTCGAAGACGGATACCTGCATCCGGGTGAAGCGCCCGGCCACGGCGTGGACATCGACGAAAAACTCGCGGCGAAGTATCCCTACCGTCCGGCCTCGCTCCCGGTCAACCGCCTGGAGGACGGCACTCTCTGGAACTGGTAGCAGCGGACCACCGAATCCATACGCAAAAAACAGGCGTATACTCAGGGTGATTGGCGGGGAGGTCGAGGACACTGCCATGAAAACCTCGACATTCAATCCAAGCACCTCCACCAACGGCAGGACGCAGTTCGCGCCCGCGTCAGTTCCAGCCCGAAAGACCGTTCGAACCGGCATGCTCGGCATCGTGACGGCCGCCTCGGTAGCAGCCTGCTCCGCGTTCGGCGGAAAGGCCGCGGAAGAGCCGGCTTACAACGTCGTCATTGAGGACGGAGATTTCCAGGTCCGCGATTACGACGGCTACGCGATTGCGGAAACGATGGTCTCGCCTCCTTTCGACGCCGCCACCCGAACCGGGTTCGGCCGGCTGGTGCGCTACATATCCGGCGCGAACAGCGGCAAGCGCAAGATCGAAATGACCGCTCCGGTGGAAATGGAGCCGCGCGGCGAAAAGATCCAGATGACCGCACCCGTGGTCATGAGCCCCGCGGAGTACTCCGGCGCCAGCCAGGGCCCGGCACTTGCCGGCGCTGCGATGGACTCCTGGAGGATGGCTTTCGTATTGCCTGAGGGCTATACGGCGGAAAACTCGCCGGTACCATCCAATCCGGCTGTCATGGTCCGGGACGTGCCGCCGCGCCGCGTGGCCAGCGTCCGCTTCAGCGGTTTCATGAGCGACAGGAACGCGGAGCGGGAACGCAAGCGTCTGGTTGACTGGCTTGACGACCGCGGCATCGAGCACGAGGGCGATTGGCGTGTAGCGGGATACAACCCGCCCTGGACGATCCCGCCCCTGCGCCGCAACGAAGTGTTGGTTACCCTGCGGTAACCGCCGCTTCTACGTTGCGCTTCAGCGGGAGACGGCTCCGCCGTTGACCGCGTAGCGCATCACCTCGGCGGGCGTGGCGCGCAGCTGATCGCCCATGATGGTGTGCTTCAGCGCGGCCGCGGCGAGGGCGAACTCGGCGGCCCTGACCACCGACCAGCCTTCCGCCAGGCCGTGCAGCACGCCCGCCGCATAGGCGTCGCCCCCTCCCACCGGATCCACGACCTGGCCCAGGCCATGCGGCTCCAGCTTGGCGGATTCTTCGCCGTTGGTCGCGAACCCGCCGAGCTTGGGCGCGCCGCTATCGTCCTTCTCGTGCAGGGTTCCCGCCAGTACCGTCATGTGCGGGGCCACGTCCCCGAGCAGGCCGAAGCCGTGCGCCGGGTCCGGAGAGATCTCGTCGGGGCGCGGCTGGTCGATAATCCAGCGAATCTCCCGGCAACCGCAGAACACGAGGTCGGCCAGCGCGACGATCCTGCGGCAGGCCGCCCCGAAGGAACGGGTATCGGCCCACAGCGCGGCGCGGTAATTGCAGTCGAAAGACACCCGGCAACCCGCTTCCCGCGCCGCCTTCGCGGCATTCTCGCAGGCGTCGGCAGCGGATTCCGAGAGCGCCAGCGTGATGCCGCTCAGATGCAGCCAGTCGGCATCGGCAAGCAGCCGTGACCAGTCGAGGTCCGACCAGTCGCAGACTGCGAAAGCCGAATCCCTGCGGTCGTAAATTACCCTGCCGCCGCGCAGGCCGGCGCCGCTCTCCAGAAAATAGGTTCCCATGCGCGCGCCGTCGATATACCTCGTACTGCGCCGCACGCCGGCGGAAGCCAGCATGGCCGCTGCGCGTCGGCCCCAGTCGTTGTCCGGCAGGCCGGTCACGAACTGCGCGTCATGGCCCAGGCGCGCGAGCGCGATGATCGTGTTCGCTTCGGCGCCGCCGAAATCCACCTCCAGCGATTGGGCGCCGTCCAGCACCTGGCCGCGCGGTGTGGCCAGCCGCAGCATGATTTCCCCGAATCCCGTGATTTTCGCCATAACCGTTCCCGCCAATCAGGCCCTATAGCCTACCAAGGTTTGTTGAGGCCGGTGCTCTCGCGCCGTTCGCGCCAGGCGGGATTGTCCGGGGAACGGGGCGCGCCGGCGTCCCGGCCTTCTTTGAGGGCGCGAAGCTCTCGATCCCGGGGCGTTCCCGGCGCGCGCTCCGGGCGTGAAAACGGCAGGCGAAGCAGGAAACTCCAGACGGCCCCCGATTTAAGGACCTTGCCCAGCATGCTGCGCGCATCCGAGGCGTCAACCCGGATGCGCGCGTCCAGGTTGCTCTCCGGCGCGCTGTCCACCACCAGTTCATCGCCCTGGCGGCTGATGCGCCCGAGTTTGATATCGAGGTCGGCCAGGTCGCTTTTCACGCGCATTCCGCTGCCCCCGCCTAGTCGCTCTTCTTCAGCGTGCCGCGGTCCTGGGCTGCGCCGACGCGCTTGCGGTGCAGCTTCGGCATGTCCTCGACCGTCATGCCGGCGGGCGGCATGAACTGGCCGCGCCCGTAGATGTCCTTGAACACGGTGTCCAGCGGCCCCATCTTGTCGGCCAGCGTGCGCGGCGGCTTGCCGGGCGGAAACTGGTTGGGCGGGTAGATCGGGTTTTCGTAGATCTGTTTGAAGCCCTCGGTGCGCACGTCCACCCAGCAGTTATGGCCGCAGCGCGAACGATGCTCGCGCAACGCCTCGATGTCGATGGTGGCGCCGATCACCTGCTCCTGCGGATAGTTGGCGTGACGCAGCATCATGCCGGTGTAGTCGATGATGAACGAACCGCCCGGGCAGAAGGCCCTGGGATAGTAGTCGTAATCGACCGTGCCCCAGTTCGAGCCCAGCAGGTAGCACATGTTGTCGTGCGCCCGGGTGCGGCGGGTGAAGGTCCAGAAGTCCCAGGGCTCGCTCACGCCTTCGATCTCCTGCAGCGCGGTGGGATGGCAGAGCACCTCGCAGCCGTTGTAGCCCAGCGCGCGCGAGACCTCCGGCGTGCAGCCGTCGTGGCAGGTCATCGTGCCCAGCTTGCCGATTTCCGTATCGATCACCGGAAACAGGTCCTTGATGTCGGCGCCGAACACCTCGCGGTATTGGTCGAGCAGGTCGTGGGGGCTGGTCCCCAGGCCGATATTGGCCGGGATGTGCCACTTGTGGTAGCGAAGGACCACCTCGCCGGAGGGCCCGATCACGAAGGCGGCGTTGAACCAGCGGTCGGGAAACTCGGGGACCTGCTCCACCACTCCGCCGCCGGAGATGTAAAGCCCGTACTCGCGCGCCTTGTCGCCGAGCGCGCGCATCTCCGGGCCGTCGAAGGTGATCGCCTTTTTCATGAAGCCCTCGATGCCGTGCTCGCCCTTGCCCGGGGTGGTCACGCCCTGCAGGAAGTATTCGGGCAGCACTACCAGCTTCACCGGCAGCTCCCAGAAGTAGCCCACGCCGAAGTCGATCATGTTCAGCACCCGGTCGAGGTTGCGCTCGATGTCGCCGCGGTCTTCGGCCACCGTTACGTGCGGCTGTATCACCATGCCCGTGTATTTCTCGATTCTGCTCATCAGTCGTTCCTCCAGCGTCGCTTCCCGACCGGGAAAGGACGCCATTCTCAATTACCAGAAATCCGCCTCGCGGATACCGAAGTCGTCCAGCATGACCCGCGCGGTGATCGTGCCCATGGCCGAGATCCCGCCGCCGGGATGACAGTGCGGCCCGGTCATGTACAGGCCCTGCACCGGCGAACGGTAGTGCGCATAGCCCGGAAACGGCCGGAAATAGCCGAGCTGCGAAGCGATCCGTTCGCCGCCGTTGGTGGTTCCTTCGACGAACGACGGATTGGCGCGCTCCAGGCTCTCGCCAGTTTCCACATGCTGTCCGAGAATGTTGTCCCCGCCGATGTTGGGCGCGTACTGGCGCAGCTTGGGCAGCAGCACATCGCGCGCATAGTTTTCGCCGATTTCGCCCCAGGTGCGGCCATCGGCCAGCCAATTGGAAACGAAGGTATCAAATATCAGGGTGTGCCCGCCGTCGGGCGCCCGCGTCGGGTCGAGCAGCGTCCAGCATGCCGACCACAGGAACGGGTCGGACGGCGGCAGGCCCATGGCCAGTTCGCCGTAGAACTTCAACAGCTGCGGCATGCTGTCGGTCATGCGGTGGAAGGCGCAACGGCTCATGCTCTCGCCGTTGACGAAGCGCGGCGGTTCCTTCAGCGCCAGGTGCACCCGGCAGACCGTGATCCTGCCGAAGGAGTAGCCGCGCACCATTTCCAGGAATCCGTCGTCCAGCAAATCGTCGTCCAGCATGCGCAGGAAAGTCTGGCGCGGCTCCAGCGCGGACACGACCGCCCGGCGCGCGCGCACCGTCTCGCCGGACTCCAGGCGCGCGCCGCATGCGCGTCCCTGCTCCACGACGATCTGCTCGACCGGGGACGACGTCATGACGCGGCTGCCGTTGCCTTCCAGGAAGGCCGCCATCGCCCTGGGCAGTTGCTGGCTCCCGCCTTCGGGGATCGCCTGGCCGTAGTGGTGAATCGCCGGGATCATGATGTAGAAGGACTGCCCCGCGCCCTCCTGGTCCGGGAGTATCTGCGGCGCCAGCGCCCAGTTCAGCATCATCGCCCGCACGAAATCGTTCTCGAAGTTGGCCTCCACCCAGGCGCGCGCCGACATGGAAAACTCGCGCAGGCGCTTGAGACCGTCCACGCTCCGCTCCAGCGCGCGCGGCAACGTGCTCGGCGGCGTCGGGGGCGAGAAGAAAGCCTTGATGAAACCTTCGCGGATCTGCTCGAAGTCATCGCAGATCGCGGCGTAGCGGCGAGCGTCCGCGGACGAATAGGCGGCGATGGACTCGCAGGTGCGCTCCACGCTCTTGTAAACCACGATGCCCGGCCCGCCGCCCTGGTCCGGATGGCCCGTGATGTGGTCGTCCGGCTCGATGTATTTCAGCCCGAAGCGCTCCAGTTCCGGCTGGATCGCCTTGAAGTCGGCGTTGCAGTGGATCCATACGTGCGAAGAGCCGTACAGGTCGTGCCGGAATCCCGGCAGCGTCACTTCGCGCGTTACCGCGCCGCCGCCCACGTAGCTGTTGCGCTCAAGCACGCAGCAGCTCAACCCCTCGCGCGTGAGGGTCGCCGCGCAGGCCAGGCCGTTGACCCCGCCGCCGATCACAATCACGTCAAAATCCGACATCAGACCGGCAAGTGTAGGCTCCGAGCGCGAAGCGCCGCAAGCGTTGCCTCGCCTTGCAAAACCGCGGTATTCGTCCCCATATACTAGTTACACGCTTTCGACGCGCCGGAGCAGTCCCCCATGTTCAACCGCATCTCGCTGTTCATCCTGACCAACATCGCAGTCCTTGCGGTTGCCGCATTGGTCCTGAACCTTCTGGGAGTCGACCGCATGGTCATGGAAGCGTTGGGCGAGCACGCACCGAATTACACCAGCCTTTTCATTTTCTGCGCGTTTTTCGGTTTCGGGGGAGCGTTCCTGTCCCTTTTCCTGTCGAAGTGGATGGCCAAGCGGGTAACCCGCACGCAGATCATCGACGCGCCCTCCAACCCGACCGAGGTCTGGCTGCTGGACACCACCCGGGAGCTGGCCAGACGCGCCGGAATCGAGACGCCCGAAGTGGGGATCTTCCCGGCGCCGGAGCCCAACGCCTTCGCCACCGGCGCCCGGCGGAACAAGTCGCTGGTGGCCGTGAGCGAAGGGCTGCTCCGCCACATGCGCCGCGAAGAGGTGCGGGCCGTGCTGGGTCACGAAATCGGCCACGTGGCCAACGGCGACATGGTGACGCTGACCTTGCTGCAGGGAGTCCTGAACACCTTTGTGCTGTTCTTCTCGCGGATCGTGGGCTTTATCGTCGACCGGGTCGTCTTGCGCAACGAGCGTGGCCTGGGCATCGGCTACTTCGTCGTCACCATCGCCGCCCAGATCGTTTTCGGCATCCTGGCCAGCGCCATCGTGATGTGGTACTCACGCCGCCGGGAGTTTCGCGCCGACGCGGCCGGGGCCCGCCTGGCCGGCCGGGGCTCCATGATCAACGCGCTGGAATCGTTGAAGCGCAACTACGGCCGCGGCCAGTCCATGCCCGAGTCGATGGCGGCCTTCGGCATTTCGGCCTCGGCGCGTTCCGGCATCCGGCGCATGTTTTCCTCACACCCTCCGCTGGACGCGCGCATACAGGCGCTGAGGTCGCTCAGTTTCTAGGCCTGGCCGCCCGCCGGGCGTTTTTGCATCAGCGCGACGCGCCGGCAATGCCCCACCAGCTCGTCGTTCTGGTTGTACGCGCGATGGGCGAAGGTCACGACACCGGCGTCCGGGCGCGATTGGCTCTCGCGCTTGTCCAGGATTTCGGTCTCGATCCGCAACGTATCGCCGTGAAAAACGGGCCTGGGGAAACGCGCGTCTTCCCAACCCAGGTTGGCGACGGCCGTCCCCATGGTCGTATCGCCCACGGACACGCCGGTCATCAGGCTCAGCGTAAAGCAGCTGTTCACGATTCGCTGGCCGAACTCGGTAGCGCGCATGTACTCCTCGTCGAGATGCAGGGGCGAGGGGTTGTGGGTGAGCGTCGAAAAAAGAAGGTTGTCGGCTTCGGTAACCGTGCGGCGCAGTGCGTGCCTGATCACGGCGCCGACCTCGCAGTCCTCGTAGTAGAGGCCCGGCATCAGGCTTTCCCCCGCTTACATGCGGAACACGCCATAGGGGCCCTCTTCCGGTAACGGCGAATTCATCACGGCGGACAGGCTTAGGGTCAGCACATCGCGCGTGTCGACGGGATCGATCACGCCGTCGTCCCAGAGTCTTGCGCTCGCGTAGTAGGGATGACCCTGGCGCTCGTACCGGGCCCGAATCTTCTGCTGAAAGGCCTCGTCGTCTTGCGCCGGTTCGTCCCCGTTGCCGGCGCGCTTGCCGGCGCTGCGGACCTGGCTCAGGACCATGGCCGCCTGTTCCGCTCCCATCACCGAGATTCTCGCGTTGGGCCACATCCACAGCATCCGCGGCCCGTAGGCGCGCCCGGACATTCCGTAATTCCCGGCGCCGAACGAGCCGCCGATGATGACCGTGAGCTTGGGCACGCGGGCGCAGGCCACCGCGGTGATCAGCTTGGCGCCGTCCTTGGCGATGCCGCGGCGTTCGAAATCCTTGCCCACCATGAATCCCGCAATGTTCTGCAGAAACAGCAGCGGAATTCCGCGCCGATTGCAAAGCTGGATGAAATGGGCGCCTTTCAGCGCCGACTCGGAGAACAGTATTCCGTTGTTGGCGAGAATGCCGACCGGGTAGCCGCCCAGCCTGGCAAACGCGCAAACCAGCGTCGTCCCGTAGCGGGGCTTGAACTCCTCGAACTCGGAACCGTCGACGATGCGTGCAATGATCTCGCGCACGTTATAGATGTAGCGAAGGCCGCGAGGGACGATTCCGTAAATTTCTTCCGCCGGGTAAAGAGGGTCCCTCGCCGCCGAAGGCTCCACCCGCGCCCCGCCGTCCCGGTTCAGGTGACGAACGATGCCCCGGGCGAGGCTCAGCGCGTGGCCGTCATTCTCCGCCAGGTAGTCGGCGACGCCGGATACCCGGGTGTGAAGGTCTCCGCCGCCCAGCGTTTCGCTGTCCACCTCCTCGCCGGTCGCCGCCTTCACCAGAGGCGGGCCGCCGAGGAATATGGTTCCCTGGTCCTTCACGATAACGGTCTCGTCGCTCATCGCCGGAACGTAGGCGCCGCCAGCCGTACACGACCCCATGACCACCGCCACCTGCGGAATGTTGCGCGCCGACAGCCTCGCCTGGTTGTAGAAGATGCGCCCGAAATGTTCCCGGTCGGGGAAGACTTCATCCTGCATGGGCAGATAGGCGCCTCCCGAGTCGGCGAGATAGATGCAGGGAAGGTGGTTTTCGAGCGCGATCTCCTGAGCGCGCAAATGTTTCTTGACCGTGAGCGGATAGTAGGCGCCGCCCTTGACCGTGGCGTCGTTGGCGACAACCATGCATTCCGTTCCGTGAATCCGCCCGATGCCGCAAACCAGACCCGCCGCGGGCACCGGATGATCGTAGACCTCGTGGGCGGCAAGCTGGCCGATTTCGAGGAACGGGGCGCCGGCATCGACCAGCATGTCCACGCGGTCGCGGACCAGCATCTTGCCGCGCCCCAGGTGCCTTGCGCGCGAGGATTCGGGGCCGCCCAGGGCAATGCCGGCCTTGAGTTCCTTCAGCCGGGCGGCATACTCCCGGTTGACCGTCGCGTTGGCTGCAAACTCCCCGGACCTGGGATCTGTCTTGGTCTCGAATACCGGCATCGGCGAGGTGCTCCACGCGAGCTACGAAATCTTCCTGGCCCCGGTATTATGATGTACGCGGCGTCAGGTCGGTCCCGGCAGGATACAGGGAAGAGAAAACCGGTGAGAATCGACAAGTCCACGTTGACGAAAGGGAATTAGCCCATGACTACTCACGCGCACCGGCATGAGCACGAACGCCAGGAGGCTGCTGTCGTGAGAGATCCGGTCTGCGCCATGACCGTCGATCCGGACGCGGACAAGCCGACTTACGAGCACGACGGCCACGTCTATCGCTTCTGCTGCGTGGGATGCCGCGACAAGTTCGCGGCCTCGCCGGAAGACTACCTCGAGGCGGAGGATCCCGTCTGCGGCATGACCGTGGCGCGAGCGAGCGCCCGGCACGTCGCCAAACACGCCGGCCAGCGCTTCTATTTCTGCGCGGCGCGTTGCCGGGAGAAATTCGAGTCAGACCCTGCCGCTTATCTGGAGGGCCTCCCCGAGCCGGAACCGATGCCCGAGGGCACGCTTTACACCTGTCCCATGTGCCCCGAGATCGTGCGCGAGGAGCCCTCCGACTGCCCGAGCTGCGGCATGGCGCTGGAGCCGATGGGCGTGCCGGCCGGAGACCAGGGACCCAATCCGGAACTCGTGGATTTCACGCGCCGCTTCTGGATCGGGGCCGCGCTGACGGTTCCGGTTCTGGCGCTCGCGATGGGCCCCATGATCGGTCTGCCCCTGCGCGATTGGATCGGCGGGACGATCGCAGGTTGGGCCGAACTCGTGCTGGCGACGCCGGTCGTGCTCTGGTCGGGCTGGCCGTTCTTCGTCCGCGGAGTGAAGTCCGTCATCAACCGCAGCCTGAACATGTTCACGCTGATCGCCATGGGCGTCGGCGCAGCCTATGCGTTCAGTGTGGTCGCGACGATCGCGCCGGGGATCTTTCCGGACGGATTCCGCGACGCCGCGGGCCATGTCGGGGTCTATTACGAGGCTGCGGCCGTCATCGTGGTTCTCGTATTGCTCGGCCAGGTGCTGGAATTGCGCGCCCGGGAGCGGACGGGCGACGCGATCCGCGCGCTTCTGGACCTGGCGCCGAAGACGGCGCGGATCATTCGTCCGGATGGCCGCGAAGAGGAAATCCCGCTCGAAGACGTTCAGGTCGGCGATCGCCTGCGGATACGCCCGGGAGACAAGGTACCGGTGGACGGGGCGGTTGCCGAAGGCCACTCGTCAATTGACGAATCCATGCTGACCGGGGAGCCGGTCCCGGTCGAAAAGGCGGTTGGCGATCCGGTGACCGGAGCGACGATCAACGGCAGCGGCACGCTCGTCATCGAAGCCAGGCGCGTCGGCGCCGACACCATGCTGTCGCAAATCGTCGAGATGGTCGCCCAGGCGCAGCGCAGCCGCGCGCCGATCCAGAAACTGGCCGACGTGGTGGCCGGATACTTCGTGCCTGCCGTGGTCGGGGTCGCGGTGGCGGCGTTTGCCGTCTGGTCGAACTGGGGACCGGCGCCGGCCATGGCCTATGCCCTGGTGGCGGCGGTCTCGGTCCTGATCATCGCCTGTCCCTGCGCGCTTGGCCTTGCCACGCCCATGTCCATCATGACCGCGACCGGCCGGGGTGCGCAGGCCGGCGTGCTGATCAGGAACGCCGAGGCGCTCGAGCGGTTCGCCAGGGTCGGTACGCTGATCGTTGACAAGACCGGCACCCTGACCGAGGGCAGGCCGAAGCTGGCGGCCGTGGTCGCGGAGGCCGGGATGGACGAGGCGGAGTTGCTGCGGCTCGCGGCGTCACTCGAACGGGGCAGCGAGCACCCGCTGGCCGAGGCGATCGTAGCGGGAGCCGAGGACCGTGGCCTCGCCCTTTCCAAAGCGAAAGGATTCGAGGCCGTTACCGGGAAAGGCGTCAAGGGACAGGTCGAGGGCAAGGCGGTTGCACTGGGCAACGCAAGGCTGCTTGCCGACCTCGGGCTCGACGGCGGCAAGGCAAGCGAAATGGCGAACCGGCGCCGCGACCAGGGCGAGACGGTCATGTTCGTCATGGTCGAGGGCCGCCTGGCCGGGCTTGTGAGCGTCGCCGACCCGGTCAAGGAAACGACGCTGGAGGCGCTGGAGGCGCTGCATGCCGAAGGTCTGCGCATCGTCATGGTCACGGGCGACAACGAACGCACCGCGAAGGCCGTTGCTTCCAGACTCGGGATCGATGAGATTCGCGCCGACGTGCTTCCGGAAGACAAGGCCCGCATCATAAGAGAGCTGCAGGAAGCCGGCGACAGGGTCGCGATGGCGGGCGACGGAGTGAACGACGCGCCCGCGCTGGCCCAGGCGGACGTGGGGGTCGCGATGGGCACGGGCGCCGACGTGGCCATCGAAAGCGCGGGCTTCACGCTGGTCAAGGGCGACCTGAACGGGATCGTCCGGGCCCGGCGGCTGGCGCATGCGACGATGCGCAATATCAGGCAGAACCTGTTCTTTGCGTTCATCTACAATTCGGCCGGCGTGCCGGTCGCGGCCGGCGTGCTGTATCCGTTCCTGGGCCTTCTGCTGTCGCCCATGATTGCAGCCGCCGCAATGAGCTTGTCGTCGGTTTCGGTGATCAGCAACGCGCTCAGATTGAGGAGGGTCGGATTGTGAAGATCGAAAAAGCTGACCTTTCGATCACGCTGGGTGTCGAGGAGGAGTTCTTTCTCGTCGATCCGGACACGCGCGACATGCTCGCCGACCCCGATCCCCAAATTTTCGAACACTGCCAGACGCGCGTCGGTCCGCACAAGGTTGTGCCGGAGTTTCTACGTTCGCAGATCGAAACCAATACCCGCGTGTGCCGGTCCGTTTCCGGAGTGCGTTCATCCCTGCGCGAGACGCGCGGCCTCGTAATCGAGGCGGCGGAGCGATTCGGGGCGGAGGTCCTGGGCGCTTCAACCCACCCCTTCGCCAAATGGACCGACCAGCTCACGACGCCCCGCCAGCGCTACCTGGATTTCGAGATGACGTATCAGCAGGCGGTGCGCAACTTCATGGTGAGCGGCATGCACGTTCATGCGGGCTTCGGCGACAAGGACGCGCGTATCCGCGTGATGACCGCCCTGCGCCGTTATTTGCCGGTGCTGCTGGCGCTGTCCGCTTCGTCGCCGTTTGCCCAGGGCCGCAATACCGGCTACAAGTCGTACCGGCTTTGCGTCGTGGGCGCGCTGCCCCGCACCAGCTTGCCCAACGCGCTGCATTCCGCAGCCGACTACGAACAGCTCCTGGCCACCTACCAGCGCATGAATTTCATCAGCGACGGCAGTGAAATCTGGTGGGACATCCGTCCCTCGCAACGCTACCCGACCATTGAGTTGCGCATCTGCGACTTGTGCACGCGGCTGGAAGACGCGCTGTGCCTGGTCGCCTGGTTCGCCTGCCTCGTGCGCCGGCTGCTTCGCCAGCATTACGCGGACGAACTGCCCGAAGAACCACTGACGGAAATAATCGCCGAAAACCGCTGGGTGGCGCAGCGCTATGGGGTGCTCGCTTTTCTTGGCGGAATGGCCGGCAGCGGTCGCACGGACATCGCCGATCTGGTGAAGCAGTTGATCGACAACCTGAGCGAGGAGGCCGAAGCGCTGGGCTGCGAGGCGGAGCTGCGCCACGCGCTGGATATCGTCAACTACGGCAGCGGCGCCGACCGGCAGACTGATCACTACCGCCTGCGCCTTCTGGAAGGCGACAGCGAAGAGCAGGCGCTCAGATCGGTCGTCGATCTCATACTCGAGGACACCCGCGCCGGGATTTAGGGCCGGTTCCCGGCAGCAGCGCAGCGCGCTAAAGTACGGGAATCAGAAAACGCTCTTCGGGACTTGAGCCGTGACTAACGACATCATCAGGGTTCATGCCGGGCTGCCTGCCGGAATCGCGCTTCTCTTTGCCTGTTCAACAGCCATGCTCTCCGCGCGCGCCGACGGCGTTCTGGAGGAAGTCGTGGTGACGGCCCAGAAGCGAAGCGAAAACCTCCAGGACGTGCCCATGTCGATCAGCGCGCTCGACGCCGATGCGCTGGAGGCCGGTCGGGTGGAGAAGATCGGCGAGCTGGCCCTGCGAATCCCCAACCTGTCCTACTCCACCTTCAGCAGCGGCCGGTCGGAGCTGACCGTGCGCGGGATAGGCAACAGCGGCGCCACCCGCAGCGGGCTGGAAAACTCGGTCATCCTGTTCGTGGACGAGGTGTACATCGCCCGCTCCACGTCCTATTTCTTCGAACTCTTCGACCTGGAACAAGCGTCCGTTCTGCGCGGCCCACAGGGCGTGCTGTTCGGCAAGAACGTCGTGGGAGGCGCCATCAGCCTCACCACCCGCGCCCCGAGCATGGAAGGCGCCCAGGCAAAATTTCTGGCGGGTTACGGCTCGTTCAACGCCGCAGACCTCAAGGGCGTGCTTTCCGGCCCCCTGGGTCCCAATGTCGGCGGGAAGATTTCGCTGGTGCGAAAAACCCGCGACGGTTACGGAATGGACCTGGTCAGCGGGGCCGAATCCGACGACGAAGACCTGCTGGCCATGCGCGCGCAACTGCGCGTCATGTCCGGCGACGATCGCGACCTCCTTATCAGCGCCGATTACAGCCGCGAGGACAACGGCAGCCAGACGCGCAGCGTAACGCGATGGGACCGCTTTCCTCCATCCGCTTCGTCCGGGCGGCCGCGGGTTTCCGAGCACGGTTTGCCGATCGGATACGACGCCAGCCAATGGGGCCTTTCGGCGCGGCTGAAGCAGGCGATGGGCGGCGGCGAACTGACCGCAATCGCCGCCTACCGGGACGTTTCCGCCAATACCCTGGACCAGTTCGGCGGGCGCAGCCTGGCGGTGGGCCAGGGATTTGACGACCTGTTCGGCCAGGAGGAGGAAGCGGACCAGTTCAGCCTGGAAGTCCGCTACGCCTTTGATCCGGCGGCGGACTTGCGGGCCGTCGCGGGCCTGTATTACATCCGCGAGGACGTGGACCGGCTCGAGTACGAGGAAATCGTCGTAAACCAGGACGGCGTTCTGAACGGCAGCCGCGGCGACTGGCTGGGCGTTTCCGGCACTTCCGGCTGGGCGGCTTTCGCCGACGCGTCCTGGGAGGTCAACCCGGTGCTGACCGTGCGCGCGGGCCTGCGTTACACGCGCGACGACAAGGAGAACCGCACCATCGGTACGCTCACCGACGACGCGGTTCCGGGGATCCCCTTCCAGATCATCTTCGAGAATTACGACGTGGCGGCCGAGGCATCCTTCGACGCGCTCACGCCGCGAGTGGTGGCGGAATGGCGGCCTTTTGCCGGGCGGGAACTCATGGCCTACGCGAGCTGGTCGGAGGGATTCAAGTCCGGGGGCTTCGACACCAAGGTCAGCCGCGCATCCGAGGCCGGGCAGCCGATCCGCGAAGAGACCGCAACCAACGTCGAACTCGGGATAAAGAGCCGCTGGCTGGGCGACAGGCTGCAGGTCAACGCCGCGGTTTTTTCAACCGACTTCCACGATCTGCAGCGGATCACGCTGCTTTTCGACGAAGCGTCCGCCGCATTCGACGGCCTGCGGGTCAAGAACGCCGCGCGCGCAAGCATCAGCGGAGCGGAGCTGGAGCTGACCTGGGCGCCGTCCGGCAGCCTGCTGCTGAACCTCGCTTACGGCTATCTGGACGCGCGATTCGACAGCTTCCTCGTGGGCACCATCCAGGGGTTCGACATCCGGCGCGACGGAAACCGGATCCCGCATTCGCCCCGGCACTCCTTCACTTTCGCAGCCGGCTACGGCCTGGACCTGGGCCGCAGCGGGGCCCTGGATTTCCATCTCGATTACGGCTGGAAGCACCATGCCTGGCACAACAGCGACAACGCACCCGGGCGCTTCGAGCGCGACGCATCCTTCCAGAAGGCCTACGGCGTGGCCAACGTTTCCGTGCGCTGGACCCCGGCGGGAGGGCGATGGCTCCTCACCGCATGGTGCAAGAACCTGAGCGACACGCTCTACGCCGACCAGCGCACGAGCTTCGCCGGTGCCAGCTGGGCGCACTACGCCCCACCCCGCACCTACGGCGTTTCGGTGCAGTTCCAAACGCAGTAACGATCGCCATCGCCGTTCATCCGGGCACTAGTCCGCCGCCGGGTGGCCACCCGACGCGATTGCAACCGGTGTGGCGCCTGCCTTAAGCCGGCCCCAATCCGCCGCAATGTTTGCCGCTTGTCGCAGCGGAAGGTCGTAAGGCGATTGCCGGTACCCGTTCTCATCCGCAACCGCAACATAGCCTTTTGCAAGCATGACGGCCCGCACAAGTTCCGGAGCCTCCACATTGGGTGTTTCGGTCTCCGGAACGTAACTACGCTTCACTAGAAGGAAATACTCGGCCAGCGCAGGTTCCATTACGGTCGCCTCCGGGCCTTTCGCTTCAAGCCAGGCCGTGGCGAGCGCCAGCTCTTCCCCCCATTGAGATGCCTGATTCTGCAGACGCTTGTCGAGGCTGATGGGCTCGGTGCGACTCTGCATTCGTTCACGGGACAACTCCAGATACTCGGCAATCAATCCCCAGTCGATGTCTTGCGATACGCGTTGCCGATGCCGTAGCGCCAATGTGTCCAACAACTCGCGCGCTATCTTCTGCCCCAGGAAATCCGCGGATGGAATACCGATTGGACCCGGCGAACGGTTTACAGCATGTTCATTTCCGGATTCGTAAACGTCGGGCGCTCCTGCGCGGGGCAGTGCAGAGTATTCATTCGCCATGGTCAGCAGAATGTCGGGCTGCACGCCCTTTTGGTCGAAACTCTCACCGGTGACGCGAAAATACTGCCGGTTCGTGATGCTCAGCACCGGATCATCCGACTTCTCGCGGGCCAGGGCCTTGATCTTGAACTCCTCTTGCAGAGTGCCTCTCGCCAACGTGCGCTCACCAACAACCACGCCTCGGCCATAGTCCTGAATCGCCGCCGCAAGGATTTCCGCGGCCGAACTGCTTCGCTGGTCAACCAGTACCGCCAGGGGGCCTTCCCAGATCGCCTCCTGCCTCTTGTTGTGTTGCACCTGAACGCTTCCGTCGCGGTCGCGTTCCTGTGAAATCGGGCCCTTGCCGACAAACAGCCCGGCCAGCGAAATCACCTCGTTGCCTTCGCCGAAGAAATTCTCCCGCAAATCCACCACCAAAGCGTCAACTCCCGCGTCCTCCAATTCCCGGACCAGGCGTCTGACGTCCCGTGTGCACTTTTCGTAGAACGCCGGTATCCGGACCACGCCCACGCGCAGCGTTCGGCCACCTTCGTCGACAGTCAGCACCGACTTGCTTGCATTCATTTGCTCCTGGAGCATCTTTTTCATGCTCCTGTCCATGAGCCACTTGGGAGTCCAGCGCAGCGCCCTCTTCATTTCCTTTGTAACCATTGATATGCGTTTCGCCGTTCGCTCAACGGCGCTGGTCTGCACACCCGCCGGCAGAACGCGTAGCGCAACAGTTGTTCCGATGGGCCCCAGGAGAAGATTGTGGATATGGAAGGATCGCCAGCCGTCCACATCGATAAAGTCACCATCACCGAAAAAATCCACTTCGACAATCCGGTCGCCAACCTGAACGTCCCGTGCCGCGGCTGCGGCAACTTCCTCCGGAATTTCCCGAACGGCAACGTATTGCCCTTCGGTGTCCAGGGACAAGCTGACACGCCCAAGATCTTCCATTCGTTCCGCAAGTTCCCAGACGGATTCGGGCGATGCGTAACTCGAATTCGAATCCAGAGCACGCGCAAACGCATTGAGAAACATCGCGTAGGCGGACCTCGCATCATACGGGTCGGCGCCCGGTTGCCTCCCCCCGGGCACCTCGCCTATGGAAAAGGAAAACCCTTCACTGTCGACGCCCAGTGGATCCCCAAAAAGAAAACGATGGCGCAGTCGGGCGCGTGCCGACTCGTAAGTCCACCCGTCCAGCACCAGGTTGATCCACTCATGTCGCACCCGGTCCTGCCAGATCTGCTCCTGCTCGACCCGGTTCCGTGGCCGCGGCGCTGCCCAGCGATTCCGCAGCCATTCCCGCGAAGTGTTCAAGCTCGGCCGTGTGGCCAGATAGTTCTTCGCGAAGTCCCTGTATTGAGCCTGACGCTGCAGATAGAGGCGGTGGATTTCAAACACGGGTTCGACCTGCCCCTGCCGCATGGCGTCATCGAGTCGATCGCCGTATCGCTGCCCCAGGAGAGCCTCGTCCTCCTGCGTGAACAGGAGTCGCAGTTCGTCCAGCGCCGCCAGGTAGTTCTCGAGTGTGGACCGCGAAATGCGGTCATCGACCCGGATGCTTGAATAGTGGGATTCCTCAGCGTATTCCAGCACTCTCGCCAAGGCCTCGCGCTGCGCCTCCTCGTTCGCGAACGCTGCCGGTGCGATGGCTGCCGCCAGCATAGCCGCCAATGCCAGGCCCGCCGTAGTGCAGCCGTCTCCAGGGTTTGGCCCAATCGCCGGGTACCGGCAGGATCGCTGTGTTATCGGCTCGATCATCACGTGGAGCCTCCATTCTATTGAAGAAGCACTGACTGGCGTTCTTGCATTTCGTCGACGCCCGCAACGATCCCGAACTCCCGTTTGTATAATCCCGCCGCCCGACCGAGTCCGGTTCCCCATCCAGCGGCATGAACATTCGCAGACTGGCGCTTGTCGCCACGCCTTTCGCCCTACTGGTAATTGTCCTGGGCGCGTTCGTGCGCCTCTCCGACGCGGGCCTCGGGTGTCCGGACTGGCCGGGTTGTTACGGTCAGCTACACGTGCCGCAGGACGCCGAGGAGATCGCCCGGGCGAATGTCGCGTTTCCCGACCGTCCCGTGGACGTGGCGAAGGCCTGGATAGAAATGATCCATCGCTACGCCGCGGCGACGCTGGGACTCCTGATTCTCGCCATCGGCGCGTTGGCCTGGCGGCAGCGTCGCGAGCCGGATGCCGTGCTGGCCACGGCCTTGTCCCTGGTTGCGCTGGTCGTGTTTCAGGGGCTTTTGGGCATGTGGACGGTCACGTGGCAATTGAAGCCGATTGTGGTGATGGCGCACCTCCTGGGCGGGTTCGGAACGCTGGCATTGATATGGTGGCTGATCCTGCGGCAAAGCCCGTCTGCGGCAGCCTGGGCGCAGGGCGAGGACGGCCGCCTGTACCGTTGGACCCTGGTCGGTCTTGCGATCGTCGTCGTACAGATAGCGCTGGGCGGCTGGACCAGCGCCAACTACGCTGCATTGGCCTGTCCCGATTTCCCGGCCTGCCAGCGGCAGTGGTGGCCGGAAATGGACTTTGCCGAGGCCTTTGTGATGTGGCGGGGCCTGGGTACGAATTACGAATATGGCGTGCTTGACTATGCCGCGCGCACGGCCATTCACATGACGCACCGGCTCGGAGCGCTGGCGGTCCTGCTGTATGTCGGCTGGCTTACGGTGCGCAGCGCGTGCTTCGCATCCGCACGGAAGGTGCGCATCGCCGGCGCGGCGGTGGGCGCGCTGACGCTTGTTCAGATCGGCCTCGGCATTGCCAATGTGTGGTTCTACCTGCCCATGTCCAGCGCATTGGCGCACAATGCCTGCGCGGCCCTTTTGGTCCTGGCGCTGGTGACGATGGCCCACGGACTGCGGCCCACGGGAACTGGAGCATGAATACAGAAATAATGCAGGCGCCCGCAAGGTGGCGCGACTACCTGGAAATCACCAAGCCCAAGGTCGTGGCGCTGCTCACCTTCACGGCAACCGTGGGCATGCTGCTGGCCGCGGAGCCGTTTCCGCCCTGGACGGTTCTGGTGTTCGGTTCGGCCGGGATTGCGCTGGTATCGGGCGCCGCGGCCGCGATCAACCAGGTGGTCGATCAACATATCGACGCGGTCATGGCCAGGACCCGCAACCGTCCTCTGCCGCGCGGCGTTCTGGAAACCCGTCATGTGCTCGCATTCGCCGCGCTGCTGGCGGCGGCCGGCACGTGGCTGTTGCTGACCTTCACCAATGTATTGTGCGCAATCCTCACGTTTGCCTCGCTGCTGGGCTACGCCGTGATCTACACGATGTTCCTGAAACGGGCCACGCCCCAGAACATCGTGATCGGGGGCGCCGCCGGCGCGGCCCCGCCGCTGCTGGGCTGGATCGCGGTGACCGGCCAGTTCGACCCCGGGGCGGCAGTGCTGTTCGCCATCGTTTTCGTATGGACGCCGCCGCATTTCTGGGCGCTGGCCATCCATCGCCGGGAGGATTACGCCAAGGTCGATATGCCCATGCTGCCCGTCACCCACGGCGTCGAACTGACCCGCCTGCACATCCTTCTGTACACGGTGTTGCTGTTCGTGTTCGGGCTGCTGCCGTATCTGGTGGGGATGAGCGGCCCGCTCTACCTTCTCGGGGCCGTGATCCTGGGAGGCCGGTTCCTGTGGTACGCATTCCGGATGTACCGCCACGGCGACGATTCCCTGGCCATGCCCACCTTCGGGTATTCCATGGTTTACCTCTGCGCCCTGTTTGCGGTGCTTCTTGCCGACCACTACCTGTTGCTGATCATGCGATAGGCTGGTGCCGTGTCTCGCAGCGTTCTGATCAGCGGGGCCTCGCGCGGACTGGGCCTCGCAACCGCCAGGGAACTCGCGGCGCGCGGCTACAGGGTCTTCGCCGGAGTTCGCGCGTCCGGCGCCCTGCCCGCCGATTCCGGAGCCGGCGAAGTATTGCTGGACGTGACCTCGCAATCGTCCGTGGACGAGGCGGTCGAGCGGGTCCGGCTGGAGACCGGTGGCATCGACGTGCTCGTCAACAACGCCGGGCTGCACGCTTTCGGCGCGCTGGAGGCCGCCGACGAGGCGCGATTCCGCGAGCTCCTGGAGGTCAATCTGCTCGGCGCCTGGAGGCTGACGCGCGCGGTCCTGCCGGACATGCGGGCGCGCGGTTCAGGCCACGTCCTGATGGTCTCTTCTTTGTCCGGCCTGGTGGGACTGCCCGCGGATGGCCAGTACGCGGCCAGCAAGTTTGCGCTGGAAGGCATGTCCGAGTCGCTGGCGCTGGAGGTGCAGCGATTCGGCGTTCGGGTTACCCTGCTGGACGCCGGTCCCTATGACACCGACATGCTCCGCCGCGACGAAAACGCCCTGCAGCTACTTTCTTCCGGCCGCCAGGGTGCGGCTTACGAGCCTCTGCACCGGGCGCTGCTGGGGCAGAAGCGCAGCGCTGAACCTCCCCGAAATGCGGCCGGGATCATTGCTTCCGTCGTCGATGACCCGCCCGACCGGTTGCGCATTCCGATCGGACCGGTGGCCGAACAGGTGTTTGCAAGCCTGGAGATCGACCGGGGCGAACGGGCCAGGCGGGTTGCCCTGCAAGCCGCCAGCGCAGGCTGGTGGATACGCGGAGAGGAACCGGAATGAGCACCCAGCCGGCAACGGCGGCCGCCGTGCGGGCCCGGGAGGTCAGCAAGTGGTACGGCGAATTCCAGGCTCTCAACGCGATTGATCTCGAGGTCCGGTCGGGCGAGAAAATCGTGATTTGCGGTCCGTCGGGGTCCGGCAAGTCCACGCTGATCCGATGCATGAACGGCCTCGAGGAATACCAGGAGGGTGTCATGGAAGTGGCCGGCATCGCGCTGGATTCCGACGCCGCGCGCAGCCGGGTTCGCCTGAAAGTCGGCATGGTCTTTCAGCAGTTCAACCTCTTCCCTCACCTTCCGGTTATGGACAATCTGTGTCTCGCGCCGGTCAAGGTCCGCAAAATGAAGCGCGAGGCCGCCGAGGAACGCGCCGCCGGGCTGCTTCGGCGCATGGGCCTGGAAGGCCAGGAAGGCAAGTATCCCGCCCAGCTCTCCGGCGGTCAGCAGCAGCGCGTCGCGATCGCCAGGGCGCTGTGCATGCAACCCGAGATCATGCTGTTTGACGAACCGACCTCGGCCCTGGATCCCGAGATGGTCCAGGAAGTCCTGGAAGTGATGGTGGAACTCGCCCGCCAAGGCATGACCATGCTTTGCGTGAGCCATGAAATGGGCTTCGCCCGCCAGGTGGCGGACCGCGTGGTGTTCATGGACGGCGGGGAGATCCTGGAAGACTCGCGTCCCGAACAGTTCTTCGAAAATCCCGAAACCGAACGCCTGAAGACCTTCCTGGGTCAATTGCGGCAATAGTCTTTTTCGCCCCGCACCGCTTACCGGCGCGACCGGGACCGTGCGTTTGCGTCCGGCGTCAATCCGTGCTAAAAGAGGGGAGCGTTGAATCTTTCTCCGCCATGGGGATGAGTTGCAAGGTTCCTGGAACTGGAAAACTCATAATTTCAACCTGAAACTTGGGAGGATCAAAATGGGTAATAGAGTAGTCGTAGGGCTGATGGCGCTTGCCGCCATACTCGAGGGCTTACTGCCCGAAGGCACGGTCCCCGGTAACACCCTTCCGCTGGTACTTGCGGTTCTCGGCATTGTCTGGGGATTCATGGGAGTTGATGCGGAAGATGCGACCGCCTATCTGGCTGTTGCAATCGGTGTCGGGATGGCCGGATACTCAGACGCACTCGGCAACATACCCGCGGTAGGAGGCCTTCTGGACGGAATCATTGACGCGGCTTCGATCGCGCTGTATTCCGGCGTAGCCTCGGTGCTGGTCATGAGGACCTGGAATCGCGTTAAGGGCTAATCGCCCACGGAAACAACGAATCCCCTTGCGCCTGGTGCGCAAGGGGATTTTTTCTCTGGCCGCCGTGCGTCAACCGCGCGGCAGGCATGGGTTTCGCTGGTGCATGACGCGTAAGGCGCCGCGACGGGACCCTAGCTGGCGGCGGCGCGGTAGCGCGTCATGCGGCGCTCCAGGCGCGAACTTGCGCGCGAAAGGCAGAAGCAGGCCGTCCAGAAGAACACGGCCACGAAGATGTAGCCGGCCGCGGTCGTGCCCGTTCCCAGCCATTGGGGATCGCTGGCCGCCCGCTGCACTTCTCCCAGCAGGTCGAACAGGCCGATCACCAGCAACACGGTGGTCTCCTTGAACAGGCCGATGAAGTTGCTGGTGATCTGAGGCAAGGACACCGCCAGAGCCTGAGGCAGCACCACGTGCAGGCGCGACTGACGCCAATTCAGTCCCAGCGCCCGGGCCGCTTCGTACTGGCCGGCGGAAAGGCTCTGCAAACCGCCGCGCACTGCTTCGGCCAGGTAGGTGGACATGAGGATTGCGAATGCGATCATCGCCCGGCCTAGCTGGTCGATCTCGATGTTCGCCGGCAGGAACAGCGGCAGCATGATGATCACCACGAACAGCAGCACCAGCACCGGCACCGCGCGCCAGAACTCGATCCACACCGTGCAGGCCTGACGTACCAGCGCCAGACGGCTCTGTCTCCCGAGGGCCAGCAGGACGCCGGCAAGCAGCGAAACCCAGAACACCGACCCCGTTACGACCAGGGTGAGAAAAAAACCGCCCCACAGAGAGGTCTCGACCGGAGTCAGTCCCCACGTTCCGCCGCGAAAAAGCCACCACGCCAACGGCGGATAGGCAAGCAGCAGGAACGCTGCAATCCAGCGCCGGCCAGGCATCCGGCGAACGGCCAGCGCCGCTCCCAGCAGCGCGCCGGCCGCCAGGCCCAGATTGACCCTCCACACCTCTTCCGACGGATACAGGCCGTAGATAAACTGCGGCCAGCGCGCACGCACGAAAGGCCAGCACAGGCTGGTCGTGTCGGCGCAGGCGGAGGGTCCGCTCCCGGCCCATTGCGCGTCGATGATCAGCCACTGAAAAAGCCTGGCCGCGAGCAGCGCCAGCAAACCCAGCAGGACCAGGCTGACCGCCGCGTTCCACCACGACGAGAACAGGTTGCGCCTGAGCCAGCCGGGCAAGCCCGCGCCCGGGCGGGCAACGGATGTCTTCAGTTCACTGGCCACGCAACGTTACCCGCTTGTTCCAGCGGCCCATGAGCCAGGCCACCAGGAAGCTGACGCCCGCATAGAAGGCCAGCGAAACGGCCATCACTTCAACCGGCCGGCCGGCCAGGTTGTTGACCGTGCCCACGAACACCGACACGATTTCCGGATAGGCGATCGCGGCCGCCAGCGAGGTCGCCTTGAACATGTTCATGTACACCGTCGTCAGCGGCGGCAGGACGGCCCGCAATGCCTGCGGGAAGGCCACCCGGCGCAGTACGGTAGCCGGCTTAAGCCCCAGCGCGGCCCCGGCTTCCCATTGACCGCGCGCGACGGACTGAAAGCCCGACCGGACGATCTCCGAGATATAGCTGCCGTTGTACAGCGAAAGGCCGATCCACAGCGCAAGAAACTCCGGCATCAGGTAGAAACCGCCTTCGTACGCGAAACGTCCCGGCACAGGCGGATTGATGGAAAAACCGTTGGCGAAGTCGATGAACGGGAAATAGAGGCCGCGGTTGTTCAGCACCAGGTAGTCGGTGATGAAGATGCTGGACTCCAGTGACGGCAGGGCCCGCAATGCGACGTAATACCAGAAGAAGATCTGCAGCAGCACTGGAATGTTGCGGAACAGTTCCAGGTAGGCCAGCGACAGTCTGGAAACCAGCCAGTTCGACGACAGCCTGCCGATGCCCACGAACAGACCCAGCAGGCTGGCAAGGAAGATGCAGAACACCGCCAGCAACAGGGTATTGAGGATTGCAACGGCCAGCGCGACCCAGATCGGCGAGTCTTCCGTGTAGGGAATCAGGTGCTGCGAGATCGAGAAACCGGCTTTCTTCCAGAGGAAATCGAAGCCGGACTGCACCCCCAGCAGTTCCAGGTTGGACTGGGTGGTGCGGAACACCAGGAAAACCAGCGCCGCGAGCGCCAGACCCAGCAGGCACTGCAGCCAGAAGGCGGAGTTCTTGCGCACGAGTTCTCCCGGAACGCCGGACCCGCGCCTATCGATACGGCATGGCGATCATGAGGCCGCCGTCGCGCCACAGCGCGTTGAGCCCGCGCTCAAGACCCAGGGGCTCGAAATGCCGATCGAAGACTTCGCCGTAATTGCCGACCTGGGCGACTATCTGGTAGGCCCAGTCGTTGCGCAGGCCCAGCTGTCGTCCGAAGCCGCCCTCCACCCCGAGAAACCGGCGTATCTCGGCATCCTCGGTACTCGCCCGCATCTCCTCCACGTTGCTCATGGTCAGCCCGAATTCTTCGGCCGCCACGCGCGAGTTGAAGGCCCAGAACACGATGTCGCGCCAGCGCGGGTCGCCTTGGCGCACCAGGCCTGAAAACGGCTCCTTGGAGATCACGTCGCCCAGAATCCGGTGCTCGCCGGGATTCCTCAGCGCCACGATCCGCCCGGCCAGCGAGAACACCTCGGTCGTAAAGGCGTCGCAACGGTCCGCCAGGTAGGCGTTGAGGCCGCGCTCCACGTCGGCGAACGTCACGATCGAATATTTCATGCGGCGGGCGCGGAAATAGTCCGCCAGGTTCTGCTCGTTGGTCGTGCCCTGGGCCACGCAGATCGTGGCGCCTTCCAGGTCCGGCACGTGCGATACGCCGGATGCGCGGCGCACCACGAATCCCTGACCCGCGTACAGGTAGGTGCCGGTGTAATCCAGCCCCAGTGAAGTGTCGCGCAGGAATGTCCAGGTGGCGCCCCCGGGGAAAACGTCCACGCCTCCGGATTGCAATGTGGTGAACGCGGTATTGGGGTTGATGGGCACATATTCGATCGCATCCGCGTCGCCCAGGACCGCGGCGGCCACCGTTCGGCAGTTGTCGATGTCGAAGCCGTACCTTCGGCCGTTGGCGTCGATTGAGCTGAAGCCTGGACTGGCTTCGATGACGGCGCATCGCAGCATGCCCCGCTCCAGCACGTCGGAAAGCGTGTCCGCGGCGGCTACGCCCGCAGGCAAAACCGCCAGCGCGCAAAGCGCCATTCCCCGTCCCAACCTCAATACGGCCTCCACCATAGCCGAGCGAGTTTAACCCCCCGCAACCCCTCGGCGGCGTTGCAAGTGGGCGGCGGCGCGCTACAATGCGGGGTAGGCGGGGCAGGAAACCGGGAGCGGATTTCGGGGTGCCTGCGCCATTGCATTCAAGGCCAGATGAATTCAAACGTCGAAACACAGGTTTTTGCCAATCGGGAAAGAATCAAGCAACTCAGGGACGAGCACAGGGATCTGGATCTCGCCATCGCGGAAATGTCAAAACACGCGAGCGCCGATCAATTCATGCTGAAACGTATGAAGAAGCGCAAGTTGCGCCTGAAGGACATGATCACGCGCCTGGAGAGTGAACAGATTCCTGATCTGAACGCCTGATTCTCCGGCGCCGGCCGGGGCGCACTCCATCAACCGGCACACGGGGGCGCTCGCCCGGCCGTTACTGCGGATCGCGTTGCCTGCCGGATCAGTTGCCGGTCATGCTGAGCAGCGCCGGCGCGAACAGCGAGATCATCAGGAAACTGACCCCGCCCACCGCGGCGGCCGCGAACAGTCCGAGCAGGAAGGGCCGCAGGCCGATGCTGCGAATCCCGGCAAAGCTGGAATTCAGGCCGACTGCGGCCATAGCCACCAGCAGGCAGATTTCCGCAGCCCGCCGGAGCACGGACACGACTTGCGCCCAGCTGTTCGGGTCAAGAAAGCCGAACGCCTGCTCTCCGGCGTCGCCCGCGGTCCGCAGCGCCGAAAAGATTGCGAATCCCACCACGAACCACGGAATCATTCTCAGGTAGTCTCCAGCAGTCCGACCGCCGCCCGTCCCGCGTTCGGCGCCGAAAAGCACGCCCGCCAGGGGGATCATCGCGATCATGCACAGGTTGCGGACGAGCTTGGTCACCGTCGCGATGTCGAGCGCCACCGGGGCGTCGTACTGGGCCTGGTACATCATTCCGGCGCCGGCCACCTGCGCCGTCTCGTGAATCGACGTGCCGAGAAAGAGGCCGGCGAGTTCGGGGCGATTCTCGAAAAAGCCGTGCGCCAATATCGGGTAGACGAACATCGCGGCAATCCCGAACACCGTTATGCAGGCGATCGCGTAGCTGACTTCCGATTCCCTGGCCCGTATCAACGGAGCGGTGGCCACGATGGCGCTGGCGCCGCAGATGCTGGTTCCGATTGCGATCAGTCCCGCCAGACGCCGCGACAGTTCCAGTTTGCGGCCCAGAAACCCCACGACCGTCATGCCGGCGGCTATCGCCAGGACCACGAAGGGCAGGGCCACCAGCGTGAACTGGCCGGCGCTCAGCAAACTCAGGCGAATTCCGAGCAGTGCGATGCCGATTCGCAGAACGGTCGTGGAACAGAACTTGAGCCCGTCGGAGGCAAGCGGCGCCAGGTTCAGCGAATTGGAGAGGATCATGCCGAGAATGATGGCCAGCATGATCGCGCTTACCGGGCTCCTGGCCAGACCGAACACCGAAACGCCGATCCATTCGGCCGAGTAGCCGGCCAGCAGCGCTACCGCAACGGCCAGCGCCAGGCCCAGCCACCACGCGCGCGATCGCAAGCTGTTCATCACGGAGATCAAGATTTGCTTGCGGGTCCTTATTCCGCGGGCAGCCCGGCCGGGCAGATTTCCGGCGCCTGGTAGTCGAGCCCTAGGAGGCGGAAATAGTTTTCACCCAGCGCGATATTGCGGAATGCCTCGTCACTCAGGTCGGCCAGGATGTCGCTGGTAACGCGCAGCTCCTCCGTATAGACATCGAAATTCTTGTCCGCCGAAGCCAGAAAATCCGAACCGGGGAGGATGCGGGTGGAATACTCTTCGATGAACGGCAGATAGGCGGCCCGTAATTCGGGCCGGGAAAAGACGTTGTCGTGGATGACCCGCCAGGAAATGTCCACCATCAGCGCGGGATAGTGATCGAGCAGCCGGCGCAGCACTCCAAGATGCACACCCGGGTCGATCCGTGTCAGTTCGCGCGACAGGCCCAGGTGCATCCACACGATCGGATTGTCCGGATACAGCCTAAGCACCTCCTCGATCCAGGGAAGGTATTGCATGGGCTGGCCATCGTGGCCCAGGTCCGAATGGACCGCAAACGGAATGTTGCGTTCCCGCAGCCTCTTCATGAAGGGCGCCCAGGCGGCGATCCTCTCAAGCGGGACCGCCCGGTGCGCGTTCGGAAACAACGCCTGCTTCACCAGGTTGACCTCCCCCATCCAGCGGAACACGCCGGGAAACTCCCGGTCGAGCAGGTCCATGCGGGCGAGCACCGTTTCGGGACGCGCAAGATCGGGAAAGGTCATGGACATGGTCAGGTGCACGTTTTCCGGCCGGTCCGACACGAAATTCGCCGCGTTCGCGAAGTCGTTCTTGAGCGTGGGCAGCACCGGAACGCCCGGACAATCGAGGTAGTAGGTGCACGGCGAACCCACCGGCAGCATCTGCCCGATGCCGTATACGTTCGCGAACCGGACCCCCGATCGATCCAGAAACGCAACCATGTCTTCAAAGGAAACGGCAGGCCCGCCGAACGGACGGAAGTGCACGTGGGTATCGACCACCGCTGTCTGCGGACCGCGGCTGCGGTCATGGCAGGGAGCATCCGGGGACCGGAAATCATCCAGGCTCGGCTGGGCCCAGGCATGCACCGCGATCAGCGCCGCGCCCGGCAACAGCGCCCGGAGCGTCGTGGTCAACCCGTTCAATGCTCTTGCCTCCCGGTCTGTTCGCTCAATATCGAATCGTATCCCAGGTGTCCGCATTATTTGCGGCTTGCAGCAGGTTGGTGCGGGCTTCCGGCGCCCCGTCTTCTATAATCGACCGACCGTACTCGTCAGAGGTTGGTCATGAGCCGCGAAGTCGGCGTAAAAGGCAACGGGCGCGATCAGGCCGCCCGCAAACCGGGCGCAAAACCACAACCGCAGCGCGCAACCGCTGAGGACAAGGCGCGCGCGGCGCAGGCGGACCTCGGGCTGCCGCGCACTCCGCACTCCCCCGACGCGATAAAGCGGGTGTTCCAGGAGGGCGTTTATCCCTATACCGACAAGATGCGCCGCAGGGTCTATGAAGAACACAAGGCCACGCTGCAGGTCGAATTGCTGAAGGCGCAGCGCTGGATCAAGGAATCGGGCGCCAAGGTGCTGATTCTGTTCGAAGGGCGCGACGCCGCCGGCAAGGGCGGAACGATCAAGCGTTTCATGGAGCATCTGAACCCGCGCGGCGCGCGCGTTGTCGCATTGGAGAAGCCCAATGACCGGGAGCGGGGCCAGTGGTATTTCCAGCGCTACATCGCACACCTTCCCGCAGCCGGTGAAATCGTGCTGTTCGACCGCTCCTGGTACAACCGGGCGGGCGTGGAACGGGTACTGGGCTTTTGCACGCGCGCGGAATATCTTGAGTTCATGCGCCAGTGCCCCAACCTCGAACGAATGCTGGTCAACAGCGGCATTCACCTGTTCAAGTTTTACTTTTCGGTTTCGCAGGAAGAGCAGGCACGTCGTTTCGACAGCCGTCGTACCGACCCCTTGAAACAGTGGAAGATCTCCCCCGTCGATATCGCCTCGCTCGACAAGTGGGAGGATTACACGGAAGCGAAGGAAGCGATGTTCTTCTATACGGATACAGCCGACGCGCCCTGGACGGTCATCAAGTCCGACGACAAGAAACGCGCCCGCGTCGCCGCCCTGCAGCATTTCCTCATGAATCTGCCGTATCCGGACAAGGACCGGGAGGTCGTTCGCGGTCCCGATGCGCTGATAGCAGGACCGGCCAGGCGCGTCGTGGACGGCGAAGCTCCGATGGATTCCCGTTAGGACGAGGCCATCGGCGTCCGCGGGCAAGGCGACAAGTTTCAATAATTCCGGGCCGAGCGTCGGCGCCGCGAACCGACAAGGAGTGGAGAACTGAGATGATTCGCAAGATCTATGTTGATGGACCGCACGGGCAGGTGCACCTGCGCGTGGCCCAGCCCGCATCGGGCGGCTCGGGCCGTGCGGTGCTGTGCTTTCACATGAGCCCGAATTCCGGCCTCGTGTACGAGAGCCTGCTCGAGGAACTGGAACGCGACCGAATTGCCGTGGCGCCCGACACTCCGGGTTTCGGCGCTTCGGACGCGCCGGCCGAGCCGCCGGAGATCGAGGACTACGCCGACGCCATGGAGGCGGTCGTGGAACAGTTGGGTCTGGAGGAAATCGACCTCGTCGGCTACCACACGGGCTCCAAGACGGCGGTCGAACTGGGATTGCGGCGACCGCAGCAGGTGCGTCACGTCGTGATGATCTCGGCGCCGCTGTTCACCGACGAGGAGCTCAAGGATTTCCGAAGCCTGTACGCGCCCAAGCCGATCGCCGAGGACGGCTCGCACCTGGTGCGACGCTGGAAGGGGTTCATCAGCTGGCATCGTCAGCACCAGGGCCTTGAAAAGGCCGCGGCCATGTTCACCGAATCGCTGCGCGGCGGCGACAAGTCCTGGTGGGGTCATCGCGCCGCCTTCAACTACCCTCTGTGGGAGAAGATGCCGGCCCTGAAGGTCCCGTTGCTGGTCCTGAACCCCGAAGACGACCTATGGGAACAAAGCCTGCGCGCGCCCAGGCTGATCGGAAACGGCGGGATGGTGAACCTGCCCGGCTGGGGGCATGGGTTTCTGGATGCTTACCCATCGATTGCCGGAGCGATGCTGCGGGAGTTCTTCGACCAGGACCGCCTGCCCGAAACACCGGCTGAGTGCGGGTGAGCCAGCGCCGAATCGTTCTGTTTTCGCACGGCCAGGAAAGCGGCCCGTGGGGAACCAAGATCACGGCGCTGGCGCAGGATGCGAAAGACGCGGGCCTCGCGGTGGACTCGATCGACTACCGCGGAATGGCCGATCCCGCCGAAAGGGCGAGGAAGCTCATCGCGCGAATGCGCAATTTCAGCGAAGAAATCCTGCTGGTGGGCAGCAGCATGGGCGGCTACGTGGCCGTCGCCGCCGCTCAGCAGCAGCCCGCTGCCGGACTGTTCCTCATGGCGCCGGCGCTGGCCGTTCCCGGCTGGCCGAAACTGGGAGAAACCGTCTCCGCACCGGCGTTCATCGTGCACGGCTGGCAGGACGACATCGTGCCGATCGAGTGGAGCATCGATTTCGCCCGCGCCAACCACGCGCGGCTGCACCTGCTGAATGCCGGGCACTCACTGACCGAGGCCCTCGACGAAATACAGGGCCTCTTCGGGGCTTTCCTCTCAGCCGGAACTTGACGAAAGCAATTCCCGCGACCCTTTCACGAGCAGGGCCGTGTCACTGCCGATCCCGAGAAATTTCGCTCCGTTTTCCGCGTGCGTACGGATCGCCTCAGGCGAGCCGGCCAGCGTGCCCGGCGCCTTGCCCAGGGCCTTGATGTCGCGCAGGGCCTGGGCGATCGCGGCCTGTACCTCGGGATGACCCGGCTGGCCCAGATACCCCATGGATGCGGAAAGGTCGGATGGTCCGATGAACACCGAATCCACGCCGTCCACCGCTGCGATGGCCTTCAGGTTGTCCAGCGCGGTAACGGTTTCCGCCTGCACGATCAGGCAGATCTGCTCGTCGGCGTGGCGGGCGTAGTCGTCGATTTGAGTCCAGCGCGAGGCGCGGGTAATCGAGGTGGCCAGACCGCGGATGCCGCGCGGCGGATAGCGAACGGCTGCCGCCAGCCTCTCCGCCTGTTCCGCCGTGTCCACCATGGGTATCAGCAGGGACTGCACGCCCATGTCCAGGTAGCGCTTGATCCGGACCGGATCGTCGTCCGCCAGCCTGACGATGGCCGGCGTCCCGGTGCCCTCGATGGCCTGCAATTGCGAATATGTCGAACGAAAATCGTCGGCTCCATGCTCCCCGTCGATCAGCAGCCAGTCGAAGCCGACGCACGCACACAGTTCCGCGGCCACCGGCGACGCGAGTGCCAGCCACAGGCCAAATTGCACGCCGTCTTCACTCAGCGCGCGCTTGAATCGGTTTTTCGGTAATTCCATCGTCCTGTTCTATACAAATCGGCAGCCTATCCGGCCAAGCGGGCCGAAGTCTGCCAGAAATTCGTCGCCCGCGCGCGCCACCACCGGCTGCGTGAACGATCCGCTCAGGATTACGTCGCCCTCCTGCAAGGCGATGCCGTGCGCCGCGAACCTGCGCGCCAGCCAGCCCACGCCGTTGGCGGGGTGCCCCATGATCCCGGCCGCCAGGCCGGTCTCCTCCACCTCGCCGTTGCGGTAGAGAATCCCGCCGGACCAGGGAAGGTCCACCTCGCCCGGTTCGAAGCCCCTGGCGCCCAGGACCACGCCGGCGGAAGCCGCATTGTCGGCGATGGTGTCGATCACAGTCCGGGTGCGTCCGGTTGCGGGATCGACCCGGTAGCTGCGCGCCGCGATCAACTCCAGCGACGGATACACGGCCTCCGTTGCCGCCAGCACCTCCTCTACCGTTACGTTCTCTCCCGCAAGCGGCCCGCCAAGCACGAAAGCGATCTCCACTTCCACCCGCGGATCCAGAAAGCCGGCCGCTTCGATTTCCGCTCCGTCGCCGAAGAACATGTCGTCCAGCAGCGTGCCGTAGTCCGGCTCGCCGATGTTCATGGCCCGCTGCATCGCTTTGGATGTCAGTCCCACCTTCCGTCCCCGGATCCTTGCGCCGCGGGCCATCTTCATGCGGATCCAGGCGTCCTGCACGGCGTGCGCGTCCACCAGGTCCATCTCCGGATAATCGAAGGTGAGCGGGGCCATCTGGCGCCGCGTCCGTTCCGCCTCGTCGAGGCGCTCGGCGGCCCGCTGTACCTGTTCCGTCGTAAGGGTCGGCATGGTCTTCTATCCCGATGCCGCCTCGGTCTGCATCGTCCCGTCCCGCTCGCGCAGGCCCGCGACGATTTCGGCATGGCGCGCGCGCGTCAGGCGGAAAGTGGACAGGACCGCCAGACCGGCCAGCCCGGCGATCGCGCAGAACACCCCGGCGTAAAGCGCAAGGTCGCTCGCCACCTGAGGAGTCACCTCCACGCCGGACTTCACGTCCGGGAAGCCCACCCATTCAAGAATCCAGCCCGAAACCACCTTGCCCAGGCCGCTGGCGAGCTTGTTGCCGAAGGTGATCAGACCCAGGATCAGCGCGGTGCGCGAAACGTTGCGCACGAACCGGTACTCGTCGGTCGTTTCGGCGAACATGATCAGCGAACAGATCATCAGCAGGCCCGCGCCCAGGCCGGCAGCCAACTGAAAACCGAACAGCACACCGGCCAGCGCGCCGCTCCCTAATTCGGGCAGCAATCCCAGCAGGGTCAGAAACAGCGGCGCCACATAGGACGTGAGCAGGATCGCATAGCCCGTCAGATAGAGATATTTCGGCTCGGTCCGCGTAACGATGAACCGCGCGCCGACCGCGGCGGCCAGCATCCCGTAGGGAACCGCCTGCTGCCAGTCTTGCATCTGCTCCGTGGTCAGCCCCCAGAGATACGGGCCGAAATGCAGGTTCAGCGAACGGAAGCAGGAACCCATGGTCGTGGCCAGCAGCAGACCCCAGAAGAGCGCCCGCGTATTGCGCACCTGGAGGATCAGCTCGCCCCAGGACCGAAGCGTCTTCATCCAGTCGAACCGGGCCCTCGAGGGCGGTGGCAGGCTGCTTTCAAAGCGCCGGATGTGCCGGTAGGTCCCGGCCGATGCCACGGTCATGAACACCATCAGTGCGACGGCGGCAGCGGCGCCGAACGGCGCGTAGGCGGCGGGGTTCTCCTGGCCTATCGGAAACGCCTCGGTGGCGCTGAAGAAAACGCTGAAGGCAAGGTAGAGGACACCCAGGTAGGCTACCAGTCCCGCCACCTGGCGATAAATGCCCATTTCGGCCCGATCGGCCGGGCGGACCGCCACCTCGGCCGTAACCGCCGCCGCAGGAGCGTCGAAGAAGGTCAACATCACGCGTGCGCCGACCGACATGACCAGCAGCCACAGGAACAGGCCCTGCTGCGAAAGGCCCGCCGGCGGGGTGAACTGAAGGAAAAAGAACAGCCCCATCGGCAGCACCGAACCGAACATCATCGTGTGCCTGCGTCCGAACCTGGCCCGCAGACGGTCGGACCAGTCGCCGATGACGGGGTCGGTCAGGGCGTCCACGACCAGGCTGATGAAAATGGCCAGACCGACAAGACGTCCGTCCAGGCCCACGACGCGCTGGTAGAAGAACAGCACGAACAGCTCGAACACCACGAACACGAGGTTCCCCACCGATCCGGTGAACCCGTGCAGCGCCTTGATATGGAATGGAGCCCGTTCGTGCATCAAGCATCTCGTTCGCGCCGCGCTACTATAAGGCCCATTCGAAACAGAGGAGACGTCCATGCCCGAATCGAACCGCGAACTGAACCGCCGGGACCTGCTTGGAGTGTCGGCCCTGGCGCTGGGCGGCCTGGCGGCGGCCTGCGCCCCCGGCGCTCCCGGAAACGACGGCGACTCTGCCCCTCAAGACCTGAGCGACGCATGGAGCGCCACCCCCGAGAGCCTGTTCCGCAACTTCGTTCGTGTGCGCGCGGACTTGAACGGCGGCGTTTCGCCCTGGTGGTGGAGCGGCGTTTACGTGGCGGTGACACCGGATGAGAATCCGCGCGTGCTGTTCGCCGCCGAGGGCTGCGAGACCAAACGCGTGGAACGCCTCGATGAGAACCGCTTTGAGATCTGGTCGAAGGTAATGACCGTTTTCAAGGATCCCGAAACGGGCGAAATTCTCAATGGCAAGGAATACCGCAATCCGTTTACCGGCGAGATGAACCAGGTGGAACCCAACGTGATCGGCTCGCACATGATTCTGGAACCGGACGAACAGGGACGCATTACCGAACGGCCGGCAGCGGGCGGCGATCCCGCGGCGCTGGACCTGAGCTGGGTGCGCAGCGGCGACAAGCTGCTGATGGTGGGTTCGCGTGACTATCCCGAGGAACGTCCCATACCGCTGGCCGAATACGGCACGACAGTAGTGAGTGTGCCGGCGCTGAACGACCCGGGACCCAGCCGCGTTGAGGCGGTCTTTTCTTCCGTTTACCTGGCGCCATGGCAACGCTTTCTTGCGATGCCCGAAAAGGCGGGACACGCCGTCTGGCACGCAGTCGGGCGCAAGACCCAGGGATTTCACGAACTGACGCCCGCCTACCTCGCCGAAGCCGAACGCTACATCCCCGACGTCCTCGCCTGGGCCGATTAGCCGGGAGCGAAGGCTACGGGAGGAATTTGAGCCAGTCGTGTGCGGGGTCGCCGCAGGCGATGAACGGCGGAACGCGGATCGAATCCTTGCCGTAACGCAGCCGCCTGCCCTGCAAATCGAACACGGCGCCGCCGGCGCTTTCCAGCACGGCCTGCCCGGCGGCCGTATCCCATTCCGAAATGGGCCACATGCGCGGATACACGTCCGCTTCCCCGCGCGCGATCAGGCAGAACTTCAGCGAACTGGAGATGGCCCGCCGGTGCGTTAGACCCAGCGCGCCGACATAGAGCTCCAGCGCCGAGCCGGCATGCGAGCGGCTGGCAAGCACGCGCAGGGGTTCGGCGGGAGGCTGCCGGACGGTAATCGGCGTCGGAGTATCGCAATCCGCAGTGCAGGAGTGAGCGCCGCCGCCCTCATGACCGAAGAACACGATCCTCTTGGCCGGAGCGTCCACCACCCCGAGCACCGGAGCTTCGCCGCGGATCAGCGCAATATTCACGGTGAATTCCTCGCCGCCGCGAATGAACTCGCGGGTGCCGTCCAGCGGATCGACCAGCCAATGCCAGTCCCAGCCGGATCGCTCTCTTGCATGCTGTTCCGCGCCGGACTCCTCCGACAGCACCGGAATCCCCGGCGTCAGGCGCTCGAGACCGGCAACGATGTGATCGTGCGCGGCGTGGTCGGCTTCGGTGACCGGCGTGCGGTCCAGCTTGTAGTCCACGCCCAGGACATCCGAGCGAAACAGCTCGAGTATGCGCCGGCCGGCTTCGCAGGCCAGTCCGGTGACAGGCCGGATCAGGCCGGTCAGGTCCGGCGCGCGCGTGGAATTCATGGTGGGTGCTAAGAAACCCTGGCCTAGCGGCGGCGTCCACGGCCGCCCGTGCGCCGAGGCTTGCGGCGGTATGCCCTGGTAGGCGGCGCCTGCATGTACGGCGCCAGCATGTCCTGGTCGATCGGCATGCGCTCGATCGAGTGGCCGATGAAGGTCTCGATTTCCGGCAGCGAATAGGCGTAGTGCTCGCACGCAAAACTCACCGCGTGGCCCATCTCGCCGGCCCGCGCCGTGCGCCCGATGCGATGCACATAGTCCTCCGGGTTCTGCGGCAGGTCGTAGTTGAATACGTGGCTGACGTCGGGCACATGCAGGCCCCGGGAGGCGACATCGGTGGCGACCAGCACCGGAAGCTCGCCGTCGTGAAAGCGCTTGAGCATGCGCATGCGCTTCGTCTGCGGCACGTCTCCGGAAATCGCCTGCGCGGTTCCGGCCCACTTGTCCAGCCAGCGGGACAGATGGTCGGCCTCCCTGCGCGTATTCACGAAGACCATGCTGCGCTCCACCTCCTTTCGCGACAGCAGCGCAGCCAGAAGCGGCGCCTTTTCCTCGCTGGACGGGTAGTAGAGCCATTGCTCCACTTCATCGACCACTTTCTTGTCCGGCTCGATCCGCACGATTTCCGGGTGGTTCAGGTGCTGTGTCGCCAGCTCCAGCACCAGATATCCCAGGGTGGCGGAAAACAGCATGCTCAGGCGCTTTTCGCGCGGCGGCAGGCGGCGCATCACGTAACGGATGTCGCGGATGAACCCGAGGTCGTACATTCGGTCCGCCTCGTCGATCACGATCACTTCCACGGCATGCAGGGAGAAAACGCCTTGGCGGTAGTAATCCAGCAACCGTCCGGGCGTGCCGATCAGCACGTCCACGCCGCGGCCCAGGCGCTCGCGCTGCGACTTGTACGCCGCTCCGCCGTACACGACCATCATGCTCAGCCCCGTCGCGCCTCCGAGCAGGCTCGCGTCGCGCTCGATCTGCTGCGCCAGTTCGCGTGTCGGCGCCAGGACGACCGCGCGCGGGGCCGAAGTCTTGCTCCGCTTCGGCGAGGGATTTCCGAGCAGCCGGTCGAACAGCGCCAGCAGAAACGCGGCCGTCTTGCCGGTGCCGGTCTGGGCCTGCCCGGCCACGTCCCGCCCGGCCATCAGCAACGGCAGAGTCTTGGCCTGTATCGGCGTCAGCGTTTCGAAGCCGGCGCGCTTTATGCCGGCGCGCAAGGCCGGAGGAAGCTCCAGCGATTCGAAATAAACGGTTTCTTCGGACAATGTGCGGACTTTTTCGACGCTGCGTATTCTAGTGTGCTTGCGGGACGGCACACTAGTGCCCGGCGCCATGCGGCGCCAACCCGGCGCGCAAGTTTTCATGTAGAATTACCGCCACGCCCGAGATCGTTCGGGGGCGCGTGGCCTTTCCAAGCTGGCGCAGCCGTTTTCGAACCATTCGCAGATTACCGACGCGGGCCGAGAATTTTTTCAGGCGAGGCGAGGGGCTTCGTCGATATTTTTCTTCTCCACATGCCTCTTGAGGAGACCCTGATATGAGCGTTACCCAGGTAGCGGAAGACAGTTTCCAGGCCGACGTGCTGGACAATGAGTTGCCGGTACTGGTTGATTTCTGGGCGGAGTGGTGCGGTCCCTGCAAGATGATCGCGCCGGTCCTGGAACAGATTGCGGACGAATACGAAGGCCGAATGCAGGTGGTCAAACTCAACGTCGATGAGGCCCAGCAGACCGCCTTCCGCTACAACGTCCGCAGCATTCCCACGCTGATCCTGTTCAAGAACGGACAGGTGGAAATGCAGCTTGTCGGGGCGCAGCCGCGGCAACAGATCACGAGGATGCTGGAAGAAAAACTGTGAGAAATTACGCCGGAAATCCTGGACGACAGCGCGGTCGACGGCCGCGGCCCCGCAACCCCAACGCTGCACCGCGAGGCCGCCGCCGGGATGGGCGCCAACACGATGACGTGGGCGTCTTCACGGCGGAGGAAACGATCACCGACGAGCAACTGGAACAGCTCGGCCATGTGCTGAAGCTGGGCGAGTTCAAGAAGCTGCCGGTCGCCAAGGTGCTGGAGCAGGGACGCCAACTGGGGCTGGAAAGCCTGTCCCGGGCCCGCAAGCAGGACATCATCTTCTCGGTCCTCAAGGCCCACGCCAACGAGGGCGCATCCATCTACGCCGAGGGCGTGCTGGAAATACTCCAGGACGGCTTCGGCTTCCTGCGTTCCGCCGACGAGTCATACCTTGCCGGGCCGGACGACATCTACGTGGCGCCGGGGCAGATCCGCCGATTCAATTTGCGTACCGGCGACACCCTGGCGGCGCTGGTGCGCCCGCCGCTGGATAACGAACGCTACTTCGCGCTGCTGAAAGTGCACAAGATCAATTTCGAAGCCCCGGCAAATTCGCAGGGCAAGGTGCTTTTCGAAAACCTCACGCCGCTGTTTCCGCAGGAACGCTACACGCTCGAACAGGGCAACGGCAGCACCGAGGACCTGACCGCGCGCATCATCGACATGGCCGCTCCCGTGGGCAAGGGACAGCGCGGGCTGATCGTTTCGCCGCCCAAGGCCGGAAAGACCATGCTGCTGCAGAACATCGCCCAGTCGATCGCGGCGAACTATCCGGAAACCTTTCTGATCGTCCTGCTGATCGACGAGCGTCCGGAGGAAGTAACGGAAATGCAACGCACGGTGCGCGGCGAAGTAGTGTCCAGCACCTTCGACGAACCGGCCACGCGGCATGTGCAGGTAGCCGAGATGGTCCTGCACAAGGCCCGCCGGCTGGCCGAACACCGCCGCGACGTCGTGATCCTGCTGGACTCGATTACGAGGCTGGCGCGCGCCTACAACACGGTCACGCCTTCATCCGGCCGGGTGCTCTCAGGCGGTGTCGAAGCCACCGCCCTGCAGCGTCCCAAGCGTTTCTTCGGCGCAGCGCGCAAGATCGAGGAAGGCGGCAGTTTGACCATCCTCGCCACCGCGCTGGTGGACACCGGTTCGAAGATGGACGAGGTGATCTACGAGGAGTTCAAAGGCACCGGCAACTCCGAAATTCACCTGGACCGGCGAATTTCCGAGAAGCGCGTCTTCCCCGCCATCAACATCAACCGCTCCGGCACGCGGCGCGAAGACCTGATTACCGCGGATGACGAGATTCAGAAGATCTGGGTGCTGCGCAAGCTCCTGCATCCCATGGACGAACTTGCGGCCGCCGAATTCCTGATCGACAAGATGCGCGACACCAAGCGCAACAAGGCGTTCTTCGAAACGATGAAGATGGGCTGAGCGGTTTGCTCACTGCCGGCGCCGCCACCAGGGCGTTTGCGAAGATCGGGGCTTCGAAAAGGCGGCGTTGAAGGATGCGGTTCAGGAATCTTGCGGCGCTCGGGCGGCGGCTCGCCGATGCGCTGCGCGACCTGGCGCCGATCATTCTCGTAATCGCCTTCTTCCAGGCCGCCGTAATCCGGCAGCCATTCCCCGATCTGGCCGGCGTGGCGGTGGGGCTCGTGTGCGTCGTGCTGGGGCTGGCGCTTTTCGTTCAGGGACTGGAGCTGGGACTGTTCCCGTTGGGAGAAGCGATTGCCCGCGCGTTCGCGCACAAGGGCAGCGCGGCCGCGCTGCTGGCTTTTGCCTTTTGCCTCGGCTTCGGGACCACGGTGGCGGAACCGGCCCTTATTGCAGTGGGCGACAAGGCCGCCGAGGTAGCGGCCGAGGCGGGCGCAATCGCAGGCAGCGAGGAAGCGCGCAACACCTACGCCTTTCGGCTGCGCATGGTAGTCGCCTTTTCCGTGGGCCTCGCGATCGTGCTGGGCGTGCTGCGCATTCTCAAGGGATGGCCGCTGCACTACCTGATCATCGGCGGTTATGTGCTGGTCACGCTCATGACGCTGTTCGCACCGGATGAGATTATCGGCGTGGCGTACGACTCGGGCGGCGTGACCACGAGCACTATCACGGTGCCGCTGGTCACGGCTCTTGGCGTGGGACTTGCGTCGTCGATCAAGGGGCGCGATCCGATGCTGGACGGTTTCGGCCTGATCGCATTCGCCAGTCTCACACCGATGATTTTTGTGCTCGCTTACGGCATGGTGCTGTAATGGAATTCGTGACGACACTGCTGCAAACCGGGCTCGGCACGCTGTTGGACGTGGCGCCCATCGTCGCCATACTGTTCCTCTTCCAGGCGGCGGTATTGCGGCGGCGGCCGCCGAATCCGGGCCGGATCGCGCTGGGCTTCGTGTTTGTTCTGCTGGGCCTTACGCTGTTTCTGGTGGGCCTGGAGGAAGCGCTGTTTCCGATCGGGGAAACCATGGCGGTGCAACTCACTTCCGCTGCGCTCGAGGGCGCGGCGGCGGCCGTAGTCCGCTGGGACGACTACCTCATCGTGTACGCGTTTGCCGCGGCAATCGGGTTCGCCACGACCGTGGCGGAACCTTCGCTGATCGCCGTGTCTCTCAAGGCGGAGGAAGTTTCCGGGGGCTCGATAGCCGCCAACGGGTTGCGAGTCGCCGTGGCTGTGGGAGTAGCCGTCGGAGTGGCGCTGGGCTGCCTGCGGATCGTGACCGGCACGCCACTGCCCTGGTACATCATCGCCGCCTACGCCGTCGTGATCGTACAGACCTTTCGTTCCGGCCGGAACATCATCCCGCTGGCGTATGACAGCGGCGGCGTCACCACATCCACCGTGACGGTACCGGTGCTGGCCGCGCTGGGACTCGGACTGGCCGCCACGGTGCCCGGCCGAAGTCCCCTGATCGACGGCTTCGGCCTGATCGCGTTCGCCAGCGTTTTTCCCATCATGTCCGTGCTCGCCTACGCGATGGCCGTTTCCGCCATCGCGCGCCTGCGCGGCCCAAAAACAGAATAGGAGCACCAAGCGATGTACATGAAGCTCATTGTCGCCCTGGTTCCGGACGAAAAGACCGCCGCCGTCATCGATGCCGCGCGCGAAGCCGGCGCAACGGGCGCGACGGTCATCACCAGCGTGCGCGGAGAAGGACTGAAGCCCGAAAAGACGTTCCTCGGCCTTGAACTTACAGCCATGCGGGACGTTGTACTGTTCCTGGTGGCGGAAGCGAAGGCGAGGGAAATACTGGAACGCATCCGCGACGCCGGGCGCTTTGAAACCGACCCGGGCGCCGGCGTCGCATTTCAGATCGCCATCGAGGACGCGGTCGGCATGAGCACCCAATTGCCGGCACTGATGAAAGAAGTGGAGGAGGAAATATGAGCACCGACAAACGCAATCTTCGCGTAAGCGAGGTGATGATCGGCGACGTCAGGAGCATCGACGGGCTTGCAACGGTGTCCGACGCAGCCGCACTGATGCGCAGCCACTCGATTACATCGCTGGTGGTCAATCGCCGCGACGCGGACGATGAAGCCGGATTGATCGATATTCAGGGTATCGCCCGCGAGGTCATCGCCCGGAATCGCGCCCCGGACCGCGTTCATGTGTACGAAGTAATGACGAAACCGGTTGTATCGCTCCCCGCCACAATGCTGGTCCGGTACGCGGTCCGTCACCTGACGAACCTGGGGCTGCGCCGGGTGCTGGTGGTGGATCAGGAGCGCAACGTCATCGGAATTGTTGCACTCAGGGACATGGTCCTCGCATGGATAGCGGACTGATCCGGCCGGAACTAGCCCCAGGGGCGATAACGGAATCGGACGTAGAGCGTGCGACCCTTGATATCGTGCACGAATCCGTCGTAACCCGGACGCAGGTTGTAGCGGTGAACGCCCTCGCGGCCACTGGGTAACGGCGGCGGATCCTCGTCGGTGAGGTTGCGGGCGCCCACGAACAACGTGGCCTCGCCGCCGAACAGGCTGTCCAGGTCAAAGCTGTAGTTCACGTCCAGCGTCGTCCACGAGGAGATTTTCGGCAAGGACGCGACTTCGTCATTCTTGTAGGAATCGACGTAGCGCACGATCAGGCCGGCCGCGTGCGGTCCGCGGCGCCAGGCGAGGCCGAGATTGAGCCGCAACTCGGGAGTGGGCGCGAAGCCGTTCGTGTCGTTGCGGTTGCCGAGTTGATCCACGAAGCCCTCGCCGGCGGAATTCACGTCGAATCGGGTCAACAGGGTGGCGTCGGCGCTGATGCGAAAATCTCCGGCGGGCGAATCAAGATCGTAGTAGGCGTTGGCATCCAAACCCCGGCTGCGGACCGCCCCGACGTTCTCGTAGTCGGTCGTAACCACGCTGAGCTGCCCCGAGGAATCGCGTTGCACCCGGGGATCGTTGGGCCGGCCGTCGTCGCGGCAGTCATCGTCCACGATCGCCTGAAAGCTGCGCCTTTGGGCAATGACGCTGCGGTAGTCCAGAGTCCAGAAATCCAGGCTCACGGCAACATTGTCCAGGGGCCGCAACAGCAGGCCGAGATTTGCCGACCGCGCCGTCTGGGGCTTGAGTCCCCCTCCGCGCAGCACCGTGGCGAGGGCGAAGTTGTCGCCGCGGTTCAGGATTTCGCCCGACGGTCCGATCGTGCATTGCCCGATGCCCTGACCGTCGAAGCGGAAGGGATCGGTGAGCGTGCGCGAACTGATGTTGCCGGCCGCCTGGAACACGCTGGGCGCCTGAAAGGACGTGCCCCAGGACGCGCGCAACGACAGCCAGTCGTTGGCGAAGAACTGCGCGGCGATCTTCGGGTCGGTGGTGTTGCCGGCCTGATCGTAGCGCTCATGACGGGCAGCGAGCTGCAATTCGGCGCGATCGCCGAACCAGAGCAGGCTCTCGGCGAATACCGCCCACACATGCTGGTCCGCGTCCCGGGGAAAGTCGCGAATCTCCCGCGGACCTTCGCCCGAGGCGTTCAGTGGGTCGGGCTGGTACGAGTAATGCAGGTGGCGATAGTGCGCGCCGGCAGCCAGCGACACCGGCCGGCCGCGCCACTCGAACAGGTCGCCGGAAGCCACGAACTCCGCCACTTCCTGAACGCTCACCGCGGTCTCCATCCTGACACTGTGGAACCGCTGCAGGATCTCCGGATCGTTGGCGGCGCGCCGGCCGGCCAGCGCCGGCGCCAGCCCGTCGCCGGCCACGGTCTTGGGCGTGACCAGGTCCGGCGCGACCAGGCGCGTGCCGAAAGGATTCCACAGCCCCTCGGCCACGACCCGGGCAAACTCGTCGGCCACCCAGTGGCGTTCCGAGCTTACGGACAGATCCGTCCGCGACCGCGCAAGGTAGCCTTGCCCCGTCCAACCGCCGGGGAGTTCGGCATCGAGGCCGATCATCGCCCTGAGATTGTCGAACTTGCGCAATTCGTCGCCGGAATTTTCGCCGGCCGCCTCCGCGCCCAGAGGCCGGCCGAAGTAGCCGAGCGACACCGCCTCGTGCACCTCGGGATTCCAGTCCGAGGGCGGGACGTAGGCAAGAACGCCATCGTTGTCCGGGTCGGTCCAGAAGTTGAAGGGGTGGCTGGCGGGCACGAAGAACTCGTTGGTGCGCTCGACGTTGCCCCGGAACAGCAGCATGTTGCCCACGCGGTCCGTCACCTCGTTGACCGAATAACCGATTTCCGAGAAAAGCGTGGTGCCGCCGGCCAGCTCGAACTCGGCGTCGGCGAAGAACTGGGCGCGCTGCTCGGCGGCGATCATCGTTCGCTGGTCGGAGAAATCCATCCGGCACAGCGAACCGCTCGGATAGCCTCCGCCGGCCCGGCAATCGGGGTCGGGGAAACGGGGCGTGTCGAGGCCGCCAACCTGATACGGGGAATAGGTGCCGTCCACGTTGGCAACGGCGCGCCGGAAGCTGCCCGGCGATCCCCGGCCCGAATCGAACGAGCCTTCCACAATGTCTCCGTCACCATCCGGGTCGACGGTCCTGGGGATCAGCCAATCGAACTCGGTGCGAAAGTTTTCGTCCTGTGTGAGCCAGGCCCCGTAAAGGCTGACATGGCCGCGTAGCGCCTCAAGACCCGCAGCGAAAGCCAGGTCGTATGCCGTGTTGCTGGCGGACCGGTAACCGCCGGTAATCTCCAGCCCCGAAAAGCCCTTGCGGGTAACGATGTTGGCGACGCCCGCCACCGCCTGCGAACCGTAGGTGGCCGAAGCGCCGTCGCGCAGTATCTCGACGCGCTCGATCAGCAGCACGGGCAGCGAGTTGATATCGAAGAAGCTCTGTCCGACATCGTTGGAAACCGGCGCGAATCCGGCCCTGCGTCCATTGATCAGCGTGAGCGTGGAAGACAACCCCACGCCGCGCAGGCTGAATTGCGCAACGCCCTGCAGATAGTTCTGCTGCGTGGCGATGTACGAGCCGGTGTTGGCGGTCAGGCTGCCGAGAATGTCCACCGCCTGGGAGGCGCCTACCGACTCGAACAACTCCGCGTCCAGCGTCTGCACCGGCGCGCGTCCTTCATAGACGACGCGGCGCTTGATCAGGGAACCCACCACCACGATCTCCTCGATCACGGTTTCGCCGGGTTCGGAGGGCGCCGGGTCCTGCGCGAACGCCGCCGAAGGTGCAAGAAGCGCAACCGCAGTCCACGAGACCGCAAACTTCCGGCAGCGGAAAACGCCGATCATGCTCAGTCCCCCGCAATCGTCACAAGCAGAATTACCGCGCCGTCATGCCGGGCAAAACACATGCCCGGCAGAGCGGCTGCGCAGTATGTTAACGGACGCTATATCCGATCAAGGATCTCGAGCGCCGCCCGTTCTCCCGCTTCCATGGCCGCTTCCATTCCGTAATCCAGCCGCCGGGTATGTTCGCCGGCGAAGTGCAGGCGGCCGTGAGGCAGGATCATCTCGTTCGCGAACGCGGTGACCTGCCCCGGGGCGAACATCGGGCTGCAGCCGCGTTGCAGCGGCTGGCGTTCCCAGGAGTGGTAGCAAATGATCTCGATCTGTCCGCGCGACGAGGGCCTGATCCGCTCCATCTCTTCGATCAGGAAGCGGACGGCGCTTTCCGGCGGGCGTGCGGCGACCTGCTTGCCCCCGGTGTTGGTCAGCACGAACATCCCCCGGTACTCCCCTTCGCCCTTGTGATTGTCGATCGTCCAGAACATCCGGACGGCCCCGTCGGAAAACAGCGAAGGCTCGAAGCCGTCCTCCTGCCAGAAGGGCTCCCTGATCCGGCAGAACGCTCGCGTGGTTTCAGCGTAATTGAGCCGCTCAATCGCCTGGAACTGCGGACCGGGCGGGCGGGGCCAGATGTCAACGTCCCGCAGTACCGTGAACGGAGTCGCCGCAACGGCGAACCTGGAGCGATACCGGCCGCCGTCCAGCGTGCGCACGTCCACCGCGTCCGGTTCGACATCGATCGCCGTAACCTGCTGTCCCAGCCGAACTTCACGCGGCAACTGCGCAGCCATGGCCAGAGGCAGGGCGACGGTTCCGCCGGCAAGGTTCTTGGGCCAGTGTTCAAGAGGTCGGCCGTCCTCGCCCAGCGCTCCGGCAAACCGTTCCTCGAACGAACCACGGGTCTGCTCCTGGAACAGGCGCAGCGCGGAAACGCCGTGCAGGTCGGACTGGTGCCCGGCCAGCCGGATGCCGCCTTCCGACACGCCGTGGCGCGCAAGCAGGTCGTGGATGGAAACGTCATGGTCCCGGAAACGCGGGTCCAGCCAGTCGTCCAGTTCAGTCAGCGGATTGAGCCGGGCCAACATGGCCGATGCGAACTGAGCGGCTGGGATCTTGCGTTCGTCGCCTACCGTTTTGTTGTGAGGAGAGTCGGGCCATTCCGACCCCTTGATCAGCGTGCCGTCGAGGTGATAGGCGAACGGCAATACCGACCGGTCCTCGTCCAGGGTCGGAAGCTTGAGGCGGTCGATGGCGTAGAGGACGCGCGCATACGAAGGACCCACTTGCGATGCCCCCAGCTCGATCGGCACCTCCCCCGCGTTCGTTACCCATTTTTCTCCGGCCGTCCACACGCGGCCGCCGATACGGTTGCTGCCTTCGAGCACGAGCACGTCGGCGCCCGCTTCGCTGAGTATCCAGGCGGCGTTCAGGCCGGACAGACCGGCCCCGATCACTACCACGTCGGCCGACTCGCGGGCCCTGGCTCGGCGGGTATGGACAAACGGAGCGGCCACGGCCATCGACGTCAGGGCAACCGCCGAATTGAACTTGCGCCGGGTGATCGGATTCCTGGGCATTCTGGCACTCATCTGCGTTGGCTAGGGTAGCACCTCGCTTTTTCCTGCGGTGGGACGTCGGTTATGCTTTCCGCGCTAGACCGGGCTTCGCCATGAGGCCTTTACCCGCGGTTCTTCTCATGGCCGCGTTGTTTGGAGGGGACTGAAGATGAGACGTATTCTGATTGCGGCCACCGCCGCGGCGATTCCGTTGTTCGTGCTTTCGGGCACACCGGCGAGCGCGCAGGAACTGGCGCTGGAAGAAATCGTGGTGACGGCCCGAAAGGTCGAAGAGAACCTGATGGAAGTGCCGTTGGCCATTACGGCCTTCTCCGCCGAGGAACTGGAAGCCATCGACATGGCGGAGCTGACCGACATTCAGTTGTATACGCCCAGTCTCAGCTTCACCAACCAGCAGGGCGGGTCGGGGCGCAATGACCGTTCGCGCAACGCCCTGGTGTTCCGGGGCCTGTACCTGAACATCAACGTGGGCATAAACGCCGGCGGACTGCTGTTCATCGACGGCGCCCCGGTAGTGGGCGGCTACTCGCCCAGCATTGTCGACACCGAGCGGGTCGAGATCCTGAAAGGCCCCCAGAGCGCGTATTTCGGCCGGTCCACGTTCGTCGGCGCCCTGAATTTCGTCATGAAGGAACCCGGTGATGAATTCGGCGGGCGTATCTCCACCAATTTTTCAAGTTTCGGGTCCAACGAACAGCACATCATGGTCGAGGGCCCCATCGTCAAGGACAAGCTGTCGATGCGGGTCAGCGGCCGGCACTGGCGTCAGGGGGGATACATCGACAACTACGCCGATCCGTCCGATGAACTGGGCGAACGCACCACCAATTCCATTTCCACCTCGATCGTTTTCACGCCCACCGACTCGCTGAAGGCGAAGCTGTTCGTCAATTTCTTCGTGGATGAGGACTGGGCCGCCACGCAGTTCGCGCTCAAGCAGGATCAATTCAATGGGCGCGGCAATATCGACGGCAGTTGCGATCCGTTGAGCGCGCCGCTTCGCCCCGGGGTTCAACCGGGCTCACGCGCCGCGTTCGGCTATGTTTGCGGCGAGCTGCCGAGCATGGGCGAGGTGGACCCGGCGATCTTTTCCGCCGACACGGTCATCGATCCGATCCTCGAGAAAACGCTGTTCGACCCGAATCCCAACTGGCTCGTGTTCGATCCCGATTTCCATCGCGAACCGGGCCTGAAGCGGGAGGCCTTCCAGACCAGCCTGCGCATCGACTTCGACCATTCGTCGGGTTACTCGTTCACTTCGCTGTCGGCATTCCATACCGACAAGAACCAGAACGTCATCGACCTGAACTACCGCGACGGCCGCTCGCGGCCCAACCCATTTGCTCCACTTTTTATCGGCGTATTCGGCCGCACGGACGTCCGTCCGGACTGGAATACCACGCTGGCCCTCCAGAGCGAGCAGGAGGACTGGAGCCAGGAGTTCCGCGTCACGGCGCCCCAGGACAAGCGCCTCCGCTGGGTCGCGGGCTTCAATTACTTTGATGCGTATTCGCCGGGCCAGACGGTGTACGGCAACCTGATCATCGGGCCGTTCTTCACGGCGGCCATCGTGGAACGCGAGGTGGAAACTCCAGCCGTGTTCGGCGCCGCCTATTTTGACATCACGCCCAAACTGACCCTGAGCGCCGAAGCGCGCTACCAGTGGGACAAGATCTCGGAGAACACGCTGATCGGCGTGAATCAGCTCCCGCCCGAATCGCCGCTGGCTTTCAGCGCGACGTTCGAGAGCTTCGCTCCGCGCATCTCGCTTGACTACAAGTACGCCGACAACTCGACGGTTTACGTGCTGTATTCGCGCGGTTTTCGACCGGGACGCTTCAACGCGGTGCTGGCCGGCGCAAGTCAGGCCGTGCTGGATGCGCTCAGGGCCGTGGCGCCCACGGCCGGCCTCAATATTCTCGAGGAGAAGCTCGACAACTACGAGCTCGGCTGGAAAGCCACCTGGCTGGGAGGCCGCGCCCGGACCACGCTGGCCCTGTACTACGACGAATGGCTGAACGGGCAGGTCGGCAACAGCATTCCCGTGGTTGCCGACGGCGTGGCCAACCTGATCAACATCGTCCTGAACAACGGCACGGCGGAACTCAGGGGCATCGAGTTCGAAGGCCAGTTTCAGGCCACCGAGAACCTGACGTTCGCCGGCTCGTACGGCCTCAACGATACCGAGGTCAAGTCCTTCGTTTGCGGCGACTGCAACCTGGTTTACGGCAGCTTCGACGGCGTGGTGGGGAATGAACTGCCCAGCGCGCCGCGGGTCACATGGGCCGTTTCCGGTCAGTACGAAGACAATCTGATGGGCGACTGGGACTGGTACGGCCGCGTGGACTGGGCCCACCAGGGAAGCCGCTACACGGACTTTTCCAATATCGCGAAGACGTCGCCCTACGACAACGTGAACATTCGCATCGGCTTACGCGGAACGAGTCTTTCGGTCGAGGCCTTCGTCGAGAACGCCCTGGATCACGATGAATTCATACAGGGTGGTCTCGGCGTTGACCTGTTCACCTTTATCCGGGGACCGAACAAGAACGAAGTCCGGGTCTCCGCTCCCATACCGAGGAGCTACGGCATACGCCTGGCCTACAACTTCTAGCCGAGTATCGGAAGAATCCGCGCGGAGGGTGCCAACCTGAGCGCGGAAGACGGCCCGCTACGCGGGTGACGGGACCTATGTTGCTGAATGGACCGCGCCACAGCCTTGGCCTAAGCGCAAAGTTTCAGCCTAGATTCCGGCCCGCCGTCGCGCCCACGCGCGCGCCCGATTGGTCTGTATTACCACACCAGTCATCCGCAGACGCCAGTTCAGCATGTCAGCACTGACGCCAAAGTGATTGGCCAAGGCTCGAGAATTACGAGTTGATCGGTACTTCTTTTGTAATCCTGCACGCGGCACCAACAAAGTAGAGGAGAGCCAGTCGGCTTCCTCTTCTTTGTCGCCCTCATAAGAACTTAGCAACAAATGGCCATCGGGAGAAAGATCGATTCGATCCGGCTCATGTTTGAGAATCAAATGTGACAGTTCATGACATAGGCTGCTGCGTTGCCTTGCTCGCGAGTGTGTTGAATTGACAATAGTCAAGTGAGATTCAGCTATTCGGATCGTCACGGCGGACCAACTTTCGGGATCAGCCTGCGTTAGTTGATGCAAACTTCGATGATCAAAATCAGGTATATCTTCAGGCTTCCAGACTAATACACCAAGATGTTGGGCCAAGTCTTTTGGGTTCAGGCGGTCGGCAACTTCTATACCTAGTTCCCCGCGATAGTCGATGGCGGTCTTTTCGCACCAAGCCTTGAATCCGCGGCGCATTGATTCAAAGTTGTTTCCGTGCCATAAGCCCGCGTTGAGCCGCTAAGATCATTTCCGCGAGAGCTTTGGCTGTTTCGAGTTCCATGGTCTGCTGTTTTCGAAAATGAACGGCGGCCACGGGCCTGTCGAGGGCATCATTGTCAAAGCCCAGCACTGTTGATGGATCAATCCTTAGCCAGCGGCAGATTTTTTGAAAATTGGCCAAGTCCGGAAGGTGCCCATTTTCAACCCTGGACAGAGTTGCAGGCGATATCCCGATTTTCGCAGCAGCAGCACGAATGCCTAGGCTTCCTCGCCGTTCTGCAACCAACTGACCAAGGCTATCAAGCGAAGGTTGAGGCATGGCGATTCTCCGTTTATCTTATGAGACAGTAATCGTTTGACATATGCAACGATTCACGGTAAGGTGCCATCCGTTTCACGATTGAAACGCATTTGTACCAGATCAGCCAACACCGGTCAAGAAATCTTGCCGCGACAACGAGGTGAAATTGGATGACAATCGATAAAAGAAGATACTCCAAGCTGCTGGCGAAAGTAGCGGAGGACCTGGATATCCCGCCTAGCAAGTACCGGGATGCAGTCGAACGCTACCAAGCGGTGGGGCGTTGGTTGGAGGCCGGCGAATATCCATGTGCTGGAACGCCGGATATCTATCCGCAGGGTTCTTTTCGATTGGGCACTGTCGTAAGACCAATCAGACATGGCGTTGAGTCCGATTACGACATCGACTTGGTCTGCCAACTCCCAATTCCGAGACATCTGACTGATGCTGGTTCAGTCAAGTTAATGGTTGGCCAACGCATTAACGAGCACGACGTGTATAGGCAAATGCGAGACAAGGAAGGAAAGCGGTGCTGGACACTTCAGTACGCGGAGAAGGACGGAATTGGTTTCCACCTCGATATTTTGCCTGCAGTGCCGAAAAAACAATCGTTATCGGCAACCGCAATTTCGATCACGAATAAGGATGGGAACACCTACCGTTGGTCGACAAGCGACCCGAAGGGCTACGCCTACTGGTTTGACCAAAAAAATAGGCGGGCTTTTGATCAAGTGCAGTGGGAACAAAAGCAGCTCATACAGTCACGCGCCGCTGGAGTCTATGCCTCGGTCGAAGACGTACCTGACCAACTTGTTCGTACCCCTCTTCAGCGAACGATTCAGATATTTAAGCGGCACCGAGATTCGAAGTTCAACGGCAGCCAGAGAACGAAACACGCGCCAATTTCAATCATCATCACAACGCTCACGGCACAGCTTTATTCTGGAGAGTTGGATGTCTTTTCTGCACTGAGCGCAATTGTTTCGAAACTACACGCCTTTGCTAGTCTCGTCGATTCCGATTTCGTTCACGGCACTTCCCAAACATCCAATCTAATCTCCAGAACACCTGACGGTAAATGGTATATAGGCAATCCCGTTAACCCCGAAGAGAATTTTGCGGACCGCTGGCACGAGGATAATCACGCGCGTGCGCGTTCCTTCTTTTGGTGGGTAGCATCTGTAAAGAAAGATCTAGTGGACATAGTGGGTAGTGGCAGTGCAGATATGGCGCGTAGTCAATTAATCGCGACGCTCGGAGCGTCAGTCGTAGCCAATCACATTGGGCTGATTGTGCCTGCACCCGCTACTCCTTCCCAGCCGCCTAGGGTGACGATTTCTCGGCCAGCCAGACCTTGGGGGCCAAATGCACGACATGGCGGCTGAGATAACCGAACTGCTAGCGATTCACCAGGGCCTCAACACCCACGAGGAGCCGAACAGCGAGATTGTTATTTCCGGAAACCTAGCCTTCGAGGCGGTTCCCGAAGACCTCCCGCGCATAGCCGACACCTTTGAGATTGAGGTGCGAGTCCCGACTGCGTACTCAGCAATACTTCCAGAAATCAGGGAGACTGGAGGAAAAATCCATAGTGAGTACGAGCATGTCTTCCCAAACGGGACCCTGTGTTTGGGAGTGCCAATTGAGTTGCGGCGTATATTTTCGAGACAGCCATCACTATTGGGCTTCATGAATGGTCTGGTAATCCCTTATTTCTACGGCTATTGCTACTGGAACGAACACGGGGAGCATCCATTCGGCGAACAAAAGCACGGTGGAGAAGGAATAATCGAGTACTACACCAATAGGCTAAATTTGCGCGAAGAGGTACAAGCCGTAGCCTTCATTTGTTTCTTGTATGAATACGGATACAGGGGCCACCACAACTGTCCGTGCGGGAGCGGCCAGAGAGTGCGACATTGCCATGGACCCATCCTCCTTGATCTACACAAGCATCATACGCCGCATACGCTGACTCACGATCTGTCATGTGCGCTCGACCATTTGTTCGAAAAGTTCAAAGACAACGAGTTAAGCCTGCCTGACCCGCTTTTGAAGCAGATTGGGCGGATCGCCAAGGGCAAGAACCGCCGTCGTGCCCGGCGGCGACGCTTCTGATGATTGCACTCGTCCAATTGGTAGTGAGCATTCAGAGTTTTCGGTGAGCATGTTGCTTAGGCACTTCATCAAGTCGTTGACCGATTGGCTATTCCGGCGGCGCTCTTCTGCATTAATTGTCATGCGTACTGGCCTGGTAATAACGCTTGTCTTAGTTACTGGCTGGGGCGTGGATCTTTCGCTTCCCGTCGGGGACAGACAGGTCACAATTGGTTTTGACAGTTCGGGGGGAACTCCTGATGTCTTGGGCCTCGCAGGGGTCATCATCGGATTTCTGCTGCTAATGGCAGGATTGTTGTGGGAATCGCAACGCCTCAAATCGGAGAAAGAACTCAACGAACGTAGCAAGGTAGTCGTTGTGGAACTTCGCGGTCTACGCAATACTCAAGGTAATGCATTAGTTGAGGCAGTGCCCTCAAGTGTTCCCGGACGGAGAGATGCTCTCTTGATCAATCTGTGTCAAGGCATCAAAGACGGCGAAATCGTCGACCCCGAGGCAGCTCTCGGAGAGTTGATTTCACTGCCCAGTAGCATCAGGCAGCGCACAAATGGCTTTGACCGCCGGGATTTAACGATTGTGTATGGAGGTCTTGCACCGGTGCCAATGACGTTTCTTGCTGGCGTGCTTATTGACGATGAGAGTGCAGTTCAGATTATCGATTGGGATCGGCAAGGAGGCGCTTGGCGTAAGCTTGACGGAATAGACGACGGCGAACGGTTCAGGCGCACAGGTATGGGGAGCCTCCCGCGTAACTCACCCGAAGTATGCTTGGTAGTATCTGTCTCGTACCAAGTTCGAGCAGAAGACGTTAGGGCAAAGACAAACAATATTCCAATAGTGACGCTGGAACTCAAGAACGGATCTCCAGATGCCCACTGGTCTGAGGAAAAGCAAAAGGCACTTGGCTCGCAGTTCTTGGAAACTGTAATTGGCTTGAGCAATAGAGGTGTTAATCGCATTCATCTTTTCTTGGCCGCGCAAAGCAGTGTCGTATTTCGATTTGGGAGGCTCTACGACAAGAGAAATCTGCCGCAGATTGTTGTCTACCAGTACCAGCGAGGGACAACGCCACCCCATCCCTGGGGTGTGGTAATGCCAGTATGTGGCGTTGACCAACCAGCAATCACGAATGGCGACTTTCAACAGCATTGAAGAAGCAATGTTGCGCCTTCAGTTCAATCAGATCATATGTGTGGACTAGCGAAAAAGGTCGCTTGAAATGTTGCTACGGTGGGCAGACTGGATATCAAGCTGGTTCTTGTTCCGATTGCAGCACATTAGCAATCACGCGCTGTAGGCAATCAGCATCCTGTAGGAAATAAACGCCGTCCTCCTCCCACTTATCCTTACTGCGCCGTTCGGCGCCAATCTTGTCAGGCGCGGTAACGGACAGGATATAGGCGTGTAAATGCAAGTCCGGGTGAGCTGCGCGCACCTGTTTCGCGATTTCCGCGATTTCATGGTGCATCTGCATCTTCTTAACTTCTGTATGTCCGAGATGAACCAATCCCTTCGGGTCAAGGAAGATCAGATGCTGGCTGTCGGCGTCTTTCAGCCAAACGAGAAAATCAGGATAGTAGGCGACATCGTTGAATAGCGAAATCCCGCGTCCACCCGTTTGATTTCGCATAAGGAAGACTTCTTTGCCCTGCAAGCAGGAATCCTGTCTCTTTGCCAACTCGCTAAGGACTTCAACAACTTGCCTCTCACCGTCATTCAAAGCGACAGGCCGGATGGCAACTTCACAGTCTTGATTGCTATGTAACAGCGGCGAGTAGGCATGGCGCGATGTCTCAATCGGGTTGATGCCAAAATCGCCATAGGCGACATCGCCCGAGTCTCTGACCAACCCACCCTTGTCGACGTTGACTGACAACTCGTAGGCTTCGACATTGTTGGGATCTTCTTCGTTCAATGTGACAACCTCGATCTGCCCGTGCTCCCACCTCTGTCGACGCGCTCGCCAAAACCTATCCGCATATTCCGTGATCAGATCGACGACGATATCTTCCAGGGTCTGAATCAATCCAAACTCGCCACCCTTTAACCGTTCGGGCGGCAGAAACAGTTGGTACCAGCCGGAATTTCGCAATAACTCCTCCACAGTCTTTTTCTCAATGATCAGATTGCGCCAATCCCTTTTCCGCTTGCGCAAGAGCAGCCGCTCATAAACACGTCCCACACCAAAAAAGTCGGCATATTCCGTCAAGCTGACCGATTCCTTGCCCCTGCCTTCTGCAGTCGCAGCATCGGTGGAAGACAAGGATTGAAGCCTCGAATAGAGATCCAAGGTCACCGGAGTATGTTCGGCATCCGGCCCTGGTAGCACGGGTCTCTCATCGGAGAGTCCGTATATCCGGTCACTATTCAAGCGAATCAGTTTCAGGTCCGTGCTCGCAGGAAAATTCCAGCTAACAAGCACGCGGGCCGTTTCCATCTCCGAGGCCATCCCTTCCTTTTGCAAATATTCACGAAATCTCTGCATGTAGTTAGCGCGCAGTCCAAAAATGTAGAGTTTTTCCAGTTCCGCCAATTGCGCGCTGTCGTTGGGTGGCTCAACACCGCATTCGCGATGCCGTTTCAGGCTCATGTTCCAGCCTTTCAGCCGCACGCCGCGGCCAAACATCTGGATGATTTCCGGCCCCTCGCCAACGCCCACGTGCATCAGCCCCATGGTGCTGACGCGCCAAGAATTCCAGCCGGCGATGAAGCGTCGCGCGCCGATCACCACGTTCACGGTCGAGTCCGCCCTATCGACATGCTCAAATAGCCGTTCAGCAAAGCCCAACTCGCGCTCCACCTGTAAGTCCCGGGTGTCCTGCTCGGTAAGGAGCCGATAGAGCGCCGCCGAATCGCCCACGTTTACCACCCCGAATGGATCGTTGTCGGCAGTGCGAAGGTGCAGTTCGCCCTCCCCCGCCGTGAGATAAACCACGTGCAGTTGTCCCGTCCCGTGAAATATCGTCTCGCATAAATCCGCGTACAACCCGTCAACATCGCCTTCGTCCAGGTAAGGAAAACGCCCGACGAAATAATCGCGCCCGGCCTCATCATGCAAACCGGATTGGCCGTTCAGGAGGCTATGAATCATTGGCCGGACCTGGTCGCCGCGCGCCAACGTCCAACCCAGGAACTTGAGGATATGAACCACGTCGGATCGGGTGGCCTGGTCTGCCCTACTAGAGCCGGTAACCGTCTTGCCCAGAAACACCCAAAGTGGTTTCGCAAGATTGAACTCCGACCAGCGCGTACCCCTGTTTCGCCAAATGCGGCACTGTTGATAGAAGGTGAGCAGGCAGCCCAACAAGTACATGTTGCTGTTTTCGTCTTGCGCGCCCTCAGGAAGATTAAGAATGCTGTAATCCTTGCCATAACCATCGGCGTGGAAACGTCGATAGGGGTAGTCGAAGAGCAGGCACTTGCCGTACGCGTCTCGCAACTCCTCGTCTCTTCCCACGACCTGATTGAAGGTTGCGGAATACTCGAACGAAAAACCGCCGCTCGCGAGTTCCTGGCGGCGCTCTCGCCATACCCTGCCCGACGCGCCCAGATGCCCCTCGTCCACCAGCACCAGATTGTCGTCGCCGAAATCGCCCACAGCCACACGCTTTATGCCCTTTTTCTCGGCCAGCTTGTTGAGGTCGATGATCTCAACGGGCGAGAACACGTCCGTACTGGCTTCGCTGGAAAAAATCCGTGCCTGCAGTCCACTTTCGTGCAAATCACGCTCATGCTGCGCCGACATCTGCTCATTCGGGGTAACCAGCACTATATTGTTCAATCGCCCGCCCGTGGCGCTCAGGTAATGCCGGTATTGCAGAATGTGCACATGCATCAGAAGCGTCTTACCGGAACCGGTGGCGCTCTGAAATGCGAGCGTGCGCAAGTCATCCGGCCCGTAATCGGACATGGACATGGTCAATGGATTTGCGCTCTTTACAGCGTTCAGATCGGCCAGGAGGGCGACCGGGTCTTCAAAATAGCGGCGTAGATAGTGCTCCGTGAACAGCAGCGCCAGATATTGATGTGGCTTCCAGGTTCGTCCGTGTTCATCCGTCATGCGCAACCGAACGCTGTGCGCCGCGATGTTGGCGTCGTATTGTTCGAGTTGGTTGCGATCTAGCGAGGCGCGATCCGGATTGAGATACAGCGCTTGAACGTACTCGCTCGCGCCCGCGGCGCCGATTCCGGCGGGAACGTCGCGGAGCCTATCGAGCATCTCGCTCAGGTCGTCATAGCCGAACTCCGAGCAAATGAAGCGATTTAGATCCAGCCGGTTTTGCAGCGCGGTCATTCGCTATCTTGACGCGATTGATCCAGCGCGCGGTGTTTACTGGCAAGATACGCCGCAAAAGACGCGCAGGCACCGTACATGAACATGGCCTCGTCCAGGCCAACGTCCGCCGCGCTTTGATCGACCAACTCATGCCGAATTCCCTGTTCGTTACTTGCGTACCCATAAAGTTGAGAGAGAGCTCTTTTTAGCGCACGATGCTTTAGCACACCTGCCCTCTCGAGCGAATCTAGTGCGGAACTCAGCTTGCGATTTGCCTTTGGATCAATTTTTCGGGCAACAGACGCAACCGCGTGAATGCTGTCCGAAATGGAATCCGCATATTGCCCCGCGTTAACGTGTTCGACTGCCTGACGCAGGTGTGTGGTAGCTCCGTCCATGTGGTTTTCATGGAGTGTTTGAACTGCTTGTTGGGTAGCTTGTCCTTGGTCCTGACTGGTGCGTGGGTGGAAGTGATGTGGCTTGTGCGAAATATCAAGCCAATACGGTGCTCCGCATAGCTCAAATACGTCCTTCACTTCTCCCGCAAAACGCACCCCAAAATTCCTTTCATTAATGATGATCTCAAGTAAATCAAGAACGATGTTGAAGCGACCCTGAAGAACCGTGCTTTTAAAATCTCTTAGAACTTGCTCGTAATCGGTATCGATTTCGTCTTCTGGCTTTCTCCTATGCTCACTCAGCACACGTTGGATAAACCTATCTTCTGTACCGGAGAAAAAATATCCGTACATAGCGGGACTCCTTGCTCCCACTAGCCAGTCGTATAGAACACTCCAGATACGCCGCCGTAAATCATCTGAAAGTTGCTCCAATTGCATTGGCGCTGGTAACGGTTCATATCTGTATCGCTGAGAAAAAACCAAGTGATTAGAAATTACGTTTCCATTCTTCGTCACGACACTAACCTCTAAACATCAGATCGCGAAAGATAGGTTCGATGGTGATTGCGGTCCAGGCGTCGTCGGGGCGCTTCTTTGCGTTCAGTGTGTGGTCGCCATTAATGTAGATCACGTTCAGCGAATCACCGAATGACGTCCGGTTACGGTCGAACCAAGCATCCAAGGCTTTGTGGTCCATTTCGTCCAGGGTGCGCCAGACAATTAGGCAATTCCGGCCCTCCGTATCCTTTCCGGTAATTGCAAGCGCGCCCTCAATGCGACGACGAGACTCCACCCGCAGGCCGATCAGGTAATTAAAAGTCTCCGGCAAGTCCACCGGTTCTTGGCGCCGAACGCCATCGCGCACTATGGAAAGCGAGTGCGCAAAAGGATCGCGCAGTTCCTCACCCAGAAGGCTGGCGCTTCGAGCCGTCTTATGGCCCAGCAGGTAGCGCAAACGGTAGTCCTCCGCCAACTCCGGATTATCGTTGAGCAGCCGCAATTGGTTGTCTGAGTTTCGCTTCGCCTCAAGGCCGTCGAGCGTATCCTCGTAGGATTCAAGTCGAATGCACTTCAGTAACTGGCTAACCCCGTCCCGCTTGACCGGCTTTCCATCCTTCCATTCTGACGAATAGACAACTTTCTTCATTCTCGGCACCAAGACGCTGTCGAAGTGATCTCCCATTTCCACGAGAATGAACTTGCGCTGACCAGCATCCTGCCGATTCAATTCAACGACGGCATGACCGGTGGTTCCAGACCCCGCAAAGAAGTCCAACACATGCTCACCGGCATTGATGCTGACCGCAAAGATTGCGTCTTCGACGGTATAAAGCGATTTCGGGTACGAGAATAGATTTTGTTCGCCAAGAATTTCCCGCAGTAGGTTCGCACCGTACGTTCCGGCGTTGTAGCGCGGGTGTGTCCAGTTGCTAAATAGCGCCTTCTTTCGTTCCCCGGCTTCAATTACCTGGTAGATCGTATTTCTATCGGAACAACGAAGCTTTCCATTGCGTATCAAGGTCTCGCATGACTCGTATGAAAGTCTCCATACACGCTCTTGGCCTTGATTGCCAACGGGATAAATTCTGATCAAGCCGGTGTCTGTCTTGCCCTTCGGATACTCGTCGCCTACCGGAGGACGCTCAAGCCCCACGGGTTGCCGAGATTCAGGATGGACCAGAATCGCGTAGAAACTATTGGGTCTCCCATAGCGAAAATTGCTTTCGGCAGTTCCGCTACGCTTGAACGGTCGTAACTCGACATCATCGCCGTTGTCTCTATTTCTGCCTACTAGCGTTCTCGTGGATGTGGCATGCGTGCAGACAATCATGTACTCGTGAGTTTGTGCCAGAGTCTTGGCCTTCCCGCCTTGTGGATGGTGATTTACGATGATCATGTCGCGACGCAATGACGGACAGTGGGTATCAATAAGTTCCGCAAGATTGGCCATTTCGAAATCATCAATTGCAATATAGAGAACGGCATCCTTTGCAAGTAACCCATTCAAGGCATCCAAACGGCTGGCCATCAAGGTCAACCACGAAGAGTTCAAGTAGCCATTCTTATAGTGAATCTCGGAGTCTCCCGTGTTGTACGGGGGATCAATATAGACACACGGCACGTCTTGTTGAAACCGCGCTCGCAGAAGATTCAGTGCCTGAAAGTTTTCGCCGTGTATCAGCAGCCCATCTAGTTGTTCGTCAAGTGGGCCGCCGTCCGAGAGTGCTGCCAGCAATCGGTCGGTGAAATCGCGCTCGAAGTGCCGCGTGTCCAGCACGAGGTAAGGATTGGCATTCAGAAATTCGACGCTTGGCGAACGGCTCTCTACCGCTCTGCCGTTGGCCAATTCCCCCAGTATCTCGTCGGCAGCGAATAACTCAACCCACTCCTCGCACTGCGCTGCGTTTGAGGCGATCTCTGGATACAACGCTTGGGGCACGCGATCCAGCGTGACGCACCATTGGGTTTCGAGCACGAACTTCTGCTTCAACCAGAGTTGCTTCTGAAAATCCTCCAACTGCGCCAGAAAATCGATGATTTTCCGGCCAATACCGCGGATCACGCGAACCCGTGCCAACGCCCGATCAAGCCGGGACGCGTCACCCGTAGCGAGATCATCAAGATTTAACACCTCCGTGTTCAGGTACAGATCCAGCTCGCGCTGCAGAAATCCACCCAAGTCCTTGTGAATGAAATAATCGAAGCTGTTCTTGGCAGTGTAGCGATCCACATGCTTGGCGAGGAGCGTGCGTTCTTCATCAGCCTCCGTCGGGGCGGGAGTAGCCAACAAAGGTCGCCAGTCCGCATCGGCCGCGGTCAGAATTCGCTGAATTGATGTTTCGTTGATCCGACCCTGCTGCTTGGCGACGTTGCCCGGCCACTTCTTCTTCTCGGCGTCGGTGAGCGGCCTGTGGTCAAAACGCGCGACGAGTTCGCCATCTTCCACCAAAACGGCCTTCCGGCCTTTCGTCAGCACGAATTGGCGCCGTTTGTCGGTCGCTTCTTTCACATTGTCTTTCTCGTTATCGGCTGCAGCGATTTCGAATCGAACGCGCTTAGCGGCGTCGCCTGAACCCACCTTGAAAACGTAGGACGCGTAATTCTCAGTAGTCTTGATGTAGTACTGGTCAGAATTGGCCCAGTACAGCTTTACTTCCTCTCCGTCGTAAGGAATCAGATAGGTAGAGCGGCCACCGCTCGAATAGCGGCGCAGCGACATAAAGTCGCCTTCGGCATAGTAGCGCGCAAAGAAGTTTGCGAGATGGTTGTAAACGTCGGCCTCCGCATCGGCGTCCTTGCTCATTTCGGCTAGCCTGCCGTCCAGTTCCTCGAACCTTGGAGAGGGGTTAGTGTCAGGATCCAGGCCCAGATCGCGGGCCTTTTCGCGCAGATTCTTCTTTTCCTCCTCAAGCCTGGCCCGCTCCGGGGCGGTGGTCAGGTTCAATTGCTCTTGAATCTGCGGCAGTAAGTCGTGATCAAGGAACGTTGAGACCTCGTCCCCCATCAGTTTCATGATGCGGTACAGCCCGAAATCGAGATCTCCCCGGTCCAACTGGAACATCTCACGCAGGAGCGTCCTTAGGCGGTCAAACTTGGCTGCACAGCCGGGGCCGGGTTGCACTTCCATCAAGGCTCCATCACCAATACGGAATCATCCTGGGCCGCTTCAATGAAATCGCGGTCAAAACTCAGCATAGCCTCGCATCCGGCCGCCGCACCGAGATGTAATGCATCGGCAAAATCCATGCCCTCTTCCATACGGTCAAGCGCTTCAGCCAGGAGAGTGGGGCTCTCCACCTCAATGGCCGGCAGGCCCGCGAAGGCGCGCAGGGCAGACGCGACATCATTCCCGGAGAAGCCGTAAACGCTACGCAGCACCCATTCACTCTCCAGGAACACCGTCGTGCTGACAAACACATTGCCCGCATCAATCACCTTTCTCGCCTTTGCAGCCTGGACCGGATCGTCGCCGGTCAGGTAGCGAACAACCACATTGGTATCAATTGCGTGCATGCCGCCGCTTTGCCTCGGCCAATACTCCGGCCCTCATTTCTGCCACAGTCTTCGGGGCACCGCTAAACTCAAGGCATCCGAAAACGTCCTTGTTCCGGGTTCTGGCGAATACGGGTAAGGGTTTCAGCAGCACGCCTTCGGGAGCGTGCTCCACAACCAGCTTTTTGCCCGCTTCCCAACTCAATGCCCGGCGAATTGCCTTGGGCAGGATGATCTGACCCTTAGTCGAAACGGTTGTTGTTAGTTTTTCGGGCGCCGGCATGGTAATTTCTCCGGAGAAATTATGGTAAGGCGATTGTAAGACAATTCCTTTGTGCGTGCAGCAGGACTACGACATATGCCTGCCGACGCGGAATTGATCGTTCGCTAGCGGGATTTCTCAGATTCTTCAGAAATCACGCAGACTTCGCAGTCGCCGCCCAGGTCCATGTTGCCCTGGCCGGCGACCAACGCACCCACGGCGGCAAGGTTGTCGGGGTTGGGTTTGGGGTAGGCGGCGTCGCTGTGGCGCACGCCGAGCGTGAGCAGCGCTTCGGCGGTCTTGTAGCCGGTGCGCATGGACTCGAAGACGGGCACGTTCACCTGCGCCGCAACGTCGGGACCGACGGGGGCCATGCAGGTGCAGCCGAGCATGATGGTGTCGGCGCCGTCTTCGGATACTGCGGCGTTGATGGCGTCGACGATTCGTTTCTTAAGCGATTCGTTCCGATCCTTCAGGTTCGCAGTGGTAGCGGCGGCCTGTTCGACTCCTTCGACTTCTCGGTCCTCCTGCACGTTGCGAATGGACGCACAGCGGTCCTGCATGCCGCAACTGCTCAGCCGCTCCTGCTGAATGAAATTCAGTTTCGGCGGCCAGATCGTGACGATGGAGAAACGGCGGCCGGTGTTCACGCACATGGCCATGGTCGCTTCGCCGGCGCCTACGACCACCATGCCGGTTGCCGATTTCATCTCGTCGATGCCGTAGTCGCCCACGGTATTGATGAACACGGCGTCGAATCCGGCCTTCTCCGCTTCCAGTGCGCAGTCCAGGTAGGCCAGCGCTGTCAGGCCGCGGTCGTACGGCGTCATTGGGAAAGTGCGCAAACGCGGTTCGATCAGTTCCGGCGCGAAACCGTTCGCCGCGATTTCCCTGATGGGCGCGGGCGGGACGTTGGATCCCGTCGGCGCGGCGCCGGTTCCGATGATGCCGATGCGCCAGGTCATGCGCTCTCCGAGGGAAGGCGCGCCAGGGCGCGGGCGCCGATGTCGGAGCGATGGAAAGCGCCTTCGAAGGAAATGTCCGACACCGCGTCGTAAGCGCGGTCGCGCGCTTCGGGCAACGAGTCGCCGAGCGCGGTAACGCACAGCACGCGGCCGCCGGCAGTCGCGACCTTGCCGTCCTTCATGGCCGTTCCGGCGTGAAACGCCTTTACGGACGAGTTGTCCGCCGTGTCGAGGCCGGAAATCCCGTGGCCCTTGGCATAGCTTCCCGGGTAGCCGCCGGACGCCATGACCACGCCCAGCGCGCTGCGTGGATCCCAGTTCACACGGACCCTGTCCAGCCGCCCTTCACGCGTCGCCTCGATCAGGTCGAGCAGGTCCGTGCGCATGCGCATCATCAGCGGCTGGCATTCCGGGTCACCGAACCGGACGTTGAACTCCAGCACCCGCGGGGCGCCGTCGGGAGAAATCATCAGGCCCGCATACAGAACGCCCCGGAACGGAGTGCCCTTGTCCCGCATCACGCGCACCACCGGGTGCATGACCTCGTTCATTACGCGTGCCTGCACATCCGGGTCGAGCACGGGCGCGGGCGAATAGGCGCCCATGCCGCCGGTGTTCGGTCCGCGGTCGCCGTCGTCGCGGGCCTTGTGGTCCTGCGATGACGCCAGCGGCAATACGTGTTCGCCGTCCACGAGCGCAATGAAGCTGGCTTCTTCGCCCACCAGGAAGTCTTCCACCAGCACCCGGCGTCCGGCTTCACCGAACGACCCGCCTTCGAGCATGTCGCGCAGCGCGGCGCGGGCCTCATCGCGGGTTTCAGCAACGATCACGCCCTTGCCGGCGGCCAGGCCGTCGGCCTTGACGACCATGGGCGCGCGCCGCTCTTCGACATGCGTCAGGGCGGGCTCCAGTGACGTGAATTCACGATAGCCGGCGGTGGGCGCGCCGGCGGCATCCAGCACCTCCTTGGAAAAGACCTTCGAACCCTCCAGCCGGGCCGCGGCCGCCGTGGGGCCGAAGCAGGGCATCCCGGCCCTCTCCATCTGATCGACCAGACCCGCGACCAGCGGCGCTTCCGGGCCGGGTACCACCAGCTCGATGTCTTCCGTAATGGCGAACGCCACCAGGCGTGCGTTCTCGTCCGCTTCCAGCGGCACGTTGCGCACGCCCGGTTCGCGGGCGGTTCCGGCGTTGCCGGGCGCGACCATGACTTCGCTGATGCGCTCGGATTGCGCCAGTTTCCATGCCAGCGCGTGCTCGCGGCCGCCGGAACCGGTAACAAGGACTTTCATCAGTGGCGGAAGTGGCGCACGCCGGTGAACAGCATGGCCACGCCTCGCGCATCCGCAGCGGCGATGACTTCCTTGTCCCGAATGGAGCCGCCGGGTTGTATGACGACGGTGATCCCTTCGTCGGCGGCAGCCTCAAGACCGTCGGCGAACGGCAGGAAGCCGTCGGAAGCCATCGCCGACCCCTTCAGACCGAAGCCGCAGTCCGCCGCCCGCCAGGCAGCGATACGGGCGCTCATCACGCGACTGGTCTGTCCGCCGCCTATACCGAGCGTCTGCCCGTCACGCGCGTAAACCACGGCGTTGGACGACACGAATCGAGCCACGGTCCAGGCAAACCCGACGTCGCGCAGTTCTTCGTCGGTGGGCGCGCGCCGGCTTACGACCTCGTGTCGTTCCGCGGCGACGGTATCGGAGGTTTGCGCGAGGACGGCGCCGTCCAGCACCTTGAGGCCCGGCAGGTCGCCGTCCCGGCCGGAAGATGCCGGACCCTGCTCGACGATGCGCAGATTCCCGCGCTCCTTCAAGACCTCCAGGGCGCCGCGCGAGAACTCGGGCGCGATCACGACTTCGGCAAACTGCCCGGACACTGCCCGGGCGGTGTCCTCGTCCACCGCGCAGTTGAAGGCGATGACGCCTCCGAATGCCGATTCGGGGTCGGCAGCGAACGCGCGTTGATAGGCCTCGCTTGCACTGCCGCTCACGGCCACCCCGCAGGGCGTAGCGTGCTTGATGATGGCGCAGGCGTAATCGGGCAGGGCCGACGCACATTGGCGCGCCAGGTCCGCGTCGGCCAGGTTGTTGTAGGAAAGGGGCTTGCCGCCGAGCAGACGCAGACCGCCGGCGCCCGGTGCGCTTGAAGGCGCGTACACGGCAGCCTGCTGATGGGGGTTCTCGCCGTAGCGCAGGTCGGCTTGCTTTACCAGTTCCACGGACAGCCGTTCCGGCAGCGTCTCGCCGGACACGCCGGCGGGGCCTTCCAGCCAGCCGCAAATCGCCCGGTCGTAGCGGGCCGTGTGGTCGAAAGCCTTGACCGCCAGGCGCCGGCGCGTGTCCTCGCCGAGTACGCCGGCGGTTTCGATTTCCAAGGCGAGCGCATCGTAGTCCGACGGGTCCACCACCACGCCAACGCGCTCATGGTTCTTGGCCGCGGCCCGGATCATGGCCGGGCCACCCACGTCGATTTGCTCAATCACCTCCCCACGCTTGGCGTCGACACGGGACGCGGCTTCCACAAACGGATACAGGTTGATCACCGCCAGGGCAATCGGCTGTATGCCATGCCTGGCGATGTCCTCGGCGTCCTGTTCCGGCCGGCACAGCAGGGCGCCGTGAATCGCCGGATGCAGGGTCTTTACGCGCCCGCCCAGCATTTCCGGAGAACCGGTCACGGCCGCGACTTCCTCGACCTTCAGACCCGCCTCGCGTAACAGCCTGGCGGTACCGCCGGAGGCCACGAGATCCCAGCCCGCGCCGGCAAGGCGGGCCGCGAAATCGCTCGCACCGGTCTTGTCCGAAACGCTGAACAGCGCCCTGGGCCGCATTACCGCTTTCTTGCTTTGCTGCGGGCCCCGCGGGGCCGTATTCAGAGACTGTGGCGGCGCAGCTTGGTGCGAAGCGTGCCGCGGTCGATTCCGAGCATCCGGGCGGCCCGGGTCTGGTTGCCGCCGGCATAGTCCATGACGCTTTCCAGCAGGGCCGATTCAACCTCGGCAACCACCATGTCGTAGAGGCCCGTAGGCCAGTGGCCGTCCAGCGTGCGGCAATAGTCGCGCACCGCCTCGCCGGTCAATTCCCGAAGCGTGCGTGATCCGTTTGTTGTGGCCGGCTGTCCGGAAAGATGCGCCGCGCGGCGCGCCTTGTCTACCCCCTGGTTGGCGGTCAAACCAACTCCCCCTCATGCGTTTGTATGGTCGCCCCGAACCCGCCCCGAAGAAGAGCGGGCCGAAACTATAGCACGCCAGATCAGGACCCCGTGGGGGCCTCCGAAACGGCCCCGGACTGAAGCCAGTTCTCGAGGAAATGGATGTCCGCGCCGCCGCCCGTAAAGCCCTCGCTTGCGAGGATTAATTGATGGAGGGGAACGTTCGTCACCAGGCCCTCGGTCACGACTTCATCCAGCGCCAGGCGCATGCGCGCGATGGCGGCGGTGCGGCTTCCGCCCCAGGCGATCAGCTTGCCCACCAGCGAATCGTAGAATGGCGGTACGGTGTAGCCGGTATACAGGTGGCTGTCCACGCGCATGCCGGGTCCCCCGGGGGCGTGCCAGAGAGCGACCTCGCCGGGCGACGGGGCGAAGGTCTCGGGGTGTTCCGCGTTGATGCGGCACTCGATGGCGTGCCCGCTGAACGTGACGTTCTCCTGACGGAATCCGAGCGGCTCGCCGGCGGCGATCCGCAACTGCTCCCGGACGATATCCAGGCCGGTAATCATTTCCGTGACCGGATGCTCCACCTGCAGGCGCGTGTTCATCTCGATGAAATAGAACTCGCCGTCCTGGTACAGGAACTCGAAAGTGCCTGCGCCTCGGTATCCCATCTCGAGGCAGGCGTTGGTGCACAGGCGACCGATGCGCTCGCGTTCCTCGACCGTGATGCCGGGGGCGGGCGCTTCCTCGACGACTTTCTGGTGGCGGCGTTGCATCGAGCAATCGCGTTCGCCCAGGTGGATCGCGTTGCCGTGCGCGTCGGCCAGCACCTGGATTTCGATATGGCGCGGATGGGTCAGGAACTTTTCCATGTACAACCGCGGATCGCCGAAAGCGGCTTCCGCCTCGCCGCGGGTCAGAGGAATGAGGCCGGGCAGTTCGGTGCTCAGGTGAGCCACGCGCATTCCGCGGCCACCGCCCCCGCCCACGGCCTTGACGATCACCGGCAGCCCGATGTCCTCGGCCAGCCGGACGATCTCGTCCATGTCGTCGCCGAGCACGCCTTCCGATCCCGGCACGGTCGGAACCCCCGCCGCCTTCATGGTCTCGATGGCGCGCACCTTGTCGCCCATGGTCTGGATGGCGCTTGCCGGTGGCCCGATGAAAACGAATCCCGAAGTCTCCACGCGCTCGGCGAAGTCCGCGTTCTCGGCAAGGAAGCCGTAACCGGGATGGATGGCGTCCGCGCCGGTCACCTCGGCGGCGGCGATGATCGAGGGAATGTTGAGGTAGCTCTGCGCAGTGGGGGGCGGGCCTATGCAGACGGACTCGTCCGCCAGCCGGACGTGCTTGAGCTCGGTATCGGCGCTGGAATGCACCGCCACCACCTGAACGCCAAGCTCGTGGCACGCACGCAGTATGCGCAGCGCGATCTCGCCGCGGTTGGCTATGAGGACCTTCTCAAACACTGCGGTCCGCCCGGCTGATGGCGAAATACGGCACTAGGTCCGGATAACGAAAAGGGGCTGGCCGTACTCCACCGGCTCCGAGTTTTCCACCAGGACGGCGGCCACTTCGCCGGAGTACTCGCTCTCGATGTGGTTCATCGTCTTCATGGCCTCGATCACGCAAAGCACGTCGCCGGCGTTGACCCGGTCGCCCACCTTGACGAACGCCGGCGAGGTGGGGGACGGCGCCGAGTAGAACGTGCCGACCATGGGCGAGGTCACCTGTTCCCCTTCCGGCTGCGCCGGAGGAGCCGGTTCGGGCTCCGGCGCGGTCGCCGGCTCCGGAGCCGTTGGCGGCACGGCCGCGACGGCCACGGCCGGAGCTGCGGGAGCGGCCGTAACCGTGCTGGCCCGGCTGAGACGCACCGACTCCTCGCCGTCCCTAATTTCGATCTCCGCCAGTTCCGACTCCTGCAGGAGCTGAATCAGCGTCTTGATTTTCCTCAGGTCCATCCGAACTCCCTTACGGGTTTTCCCGCAATTGCTCCGCGACGAACTGAATCGCGAGCAGGTAACCCTGCGCCCCCAGGCCGCTGATGCAGCCGACGGCGATGTCCGTCAGCATGGACGAGCGGCGAAACTCCTCGCGGGCGTGCACGTTCGACAGATGCACTTCCACGAACGGCAGCGCCAGTCCCAGCAATGCGTCGCGCAGCGCAATGCTCGTGTGTCCGTAGGCGCCTGGGTTGATGATCAGATACCGCGCGCCCGGCGCGTTCTGCTGCAGCCAGTCCACCATCCCGCCCTCGCTGTTGCTCTGACGGCAGGCGAGCTCGTGGCCCAGCCGTTCGGCCTCGTCGCGGCAGCGCTGCTCGATATCGGCCAGCGTGTCCCGTCCATACACCTCGGGCTCGCGCTGCCCCAGGAGATTGAGGTTCGGCCCGTTAAGAAGAAGAATAGACGCCATAAAGCTGTATTTGGCAGAAGAAGCGTGCATGATAGTCCCAGATGACGCTATATGCAACGACAGTGGCAAACCCCGCGGCCGAGCTTACCGGCGTTGGCTTCGGGTAGCATGTGCCCATGCTGCGGAAAACGGACTTCAGAGATAGTTGGCGGTTCTGCTGTCTGCTGCTGGCGGTGTCGATCGCCGGCGGCTGCGCGACGATGTCGGAGTCGGAGTGCATCAACGCGGACTGGCGCGAGGTCGGACGCAACGACGGTCTGGAGGGCAAGCGCCAGACGCAACTGGCCAGGCACTACGACGCCTGCATCAAGTACGGAATTACGCCGAACCGCGACGAATACATGGCAGGCCGCGAGGCGGGCCTGAACGTCTATTGCACGCAGGACAGCGGCTATTGGGAAGGAAGGAACGGGGACGGCTACGAGCGAGTCTGTCCGGCGAGTTCCGAACCGGCATTTCTGACCGGCTACCGGGCCGGGCAATCCGTATACGACGCTATCGAGAGCATTCGTTCCGTCCGCGGCCAAATGGACTCGGCCAAAGCCAGGATCGACTCGCTTGAGGATGAGATCAGAAAGCTTGAGTCACCCGACGACGAGAGCGATGCGGAAGAAAAGAAACCGGCGGGAAACATCGAGGACAGGCGCAGGGAAATCAAAGAGCTCGAGGATGAACTGGATTCGCTGCGAGTCCTGCGGGCCTTCGCAGTCGCGGAATACGCGCGCGCGATCGAACGAGCCAACAACCTGGGCTATCCGGAAGAATTCAGGCTGGACGAAATCCTTTAGAAATTGGCCCTCAGCGTGACGCCCACCTGGCGGCGGCGCGGATGAGAAACCGTCAGCCGCCACGGGAAGAAGGTGTCGAAGAAACCGCCGGCCCCGCCGCCGGGCAAGGCGTTCGAGAACCAGACGTCGCGGAATGCCGCTGTTGGTTTGTCGTCATCCAGCAGATTGTCCGACCACAGTTCCACCGAGTAACGCTCGGCGTCAATTCCGATCTTGAGGTTGACATAGGTATGGGCGGGGACTTCCGCCTGGTTGGCCGCGCCGACCCATTGCTTGCCGGTATAAAGGACATCGGTTCGCACGTACCACTCCATGTCTCCCCTGAATGCGCGCCGGTAGTTCAGCGTGGCGTTAGCCTGGGTCGCGGACTGGCGCAGCAACTCGTTGCCCGTCACGTCGCCGTCCGGCGCAAAGCTTGGGAAATCAGCGAATGACTCAATCTGTGCGTCATCGAACTCCGAGTTCGTCAGCGAAAAGCCCAGGCTGCCGGTCAGGTTGTCGGTGAACGCGTAAGCAAACGACGCCTCCAGCCCAGAGACCGATGCGTCTCCGGCATTCGTGTCAAGCCCAAGGGGTTGGGTCAGCGCGACGCCGTCCGGATCCACGTTGAACAGTTGCGGGATGACGATTTCGGTCCAATCGATGTAGAACACGGCGATGTCAGTGCTTAAACGGCCACCCAGGTAGGTGCCCTTTGTACCCAACTCGAAGGAGGTGTTTTCTTCGGGATCGATATAGCTCACGACGGAAACCGTTACTCCGTTGACATTGTCTTCGGTGTCGAAATCAAAGGCGCCGCTCTTCGCCGCGCCTGCAATCGACGCGTAGTACATCGTGTTCTCACTGGGCTTGTAGTCCAGCGTTGCGCGCCAGGAGATGAAATCCCAGGAGTTATTCAGGTCGGAGCCGGATTCGAAATCCTGACTGCGCTTTTCCTCATCCGTCCAGCGCAATTCCACCCGGCCCTTCAGCCGGTCGGAAAAGTTGGCGTCCACGGAACCGAACACCGACCAGGCATCGGTCTCCAGCATTTGATCAACTTCACCCGTGGCGTTGCCCCTGGGCCCCGAAAACCATTGACGGAAAGCCAGGTCTCCGATCGAAGTCCTGGGAAACGCCGTCAGCGCGAAACCCACGCCCGGGAAGAACTGGATGCAGGGGCAGAAATTCGCGAACGTGCGGGGCCGGGGAGTCTGCGCCGCCACACCGCTGTTGCCTTCCTTCTTCTCGACGCTGTAGAAGTAGGCGCCCAGCGAATAGCGCCAGGACCGGTCTTCGGGACTCGTGAAGCGAAGCTCCTGGCTGAACTCCTCGGTTGAGTCGCCCGCGCCGATCTGAAGCAGTTCGGCGTCGAAGGTGCCGAGAACGAAGGCGCGGGGAAACGGCGAGATGAACGACTGATAGGCGAATGTCGTCGTCGGGGCGCCGCGGGAGCCGTCGTAAAGGAATGACTGTTCAACCTTGGAGAACCCGGACAGGGCCGAGAACTCGCCCAGGGCGGTATCCAGCTTCATCGTCAGGTTGGCGCGTTCCACGTCGCGTTCCTCCCCGGTGGCGCGCGTGAGAATGCTCAAGTCATTCTTGCCGATGCTCGGCAGTTCGCCGCAGTAATTCGCCAGCCGCATGCCGCGGGCGCTGACGTTCTCGCAGTTCGCTGAAACAGAGGTCAGGGCGGACACGTCGATCTGGTCAGTCGAAACGTAGAGAGACAGGCCCGCCTCGAACTGGTCCGTCGGCGTCCAGTAGAGACTGCCCTGCACGGTTTCGTATTCGAACCCGCCGATGTCCGGACCATCGGGAACCTGGTTGTCGTAGGAGCCGTCCCACTGGTTCAGGATGATTGCGACGCGCGCGCGCAGCTTGTCTTCCACAATTGGCCCGCTGATCGCGCCGGACGCGGTAAGCCGGCCTCTGTCCCCGAAAGTCAGCTCCGCCTTGCCACGAAATTCGTCCGTCGGCCGCGCGGTGACGAAATTGACCGCCCCGCTGAAGCTGTTGCGACCGTACATCGCGGCCTGGGGACCCTTGACCACCTCGATGCGTTCGAGGTCGAGCTGGCTGAAATTCAGCCCTTCGCGACCGGACACATATACCCCGTCAACAAAGATCGCCGCGTTGTTCTCGCGGTCCTGTACCGCCGTGGGCGCAATACTGCGAATAACAGGCACCGGAAGAAACTCGCCTATCAGGTTCGAGAAGGTCATGCCGGGCGTCAAGTTGGCCACGTCGTCCAGGTTCTCGATGCCCGCCGACTGGATTTCCGCCGCGCTGAAGGCGGTAATCGCAAGCGGCACGTCCTGCAGCCGCTCTTCCACCCTCCGTGCCGTTACGACAATCTCTTCAAGGGCGACCGCTCCCTCCTGCGCGTTCGCCGTTCCAGGAATAACTGAACTCGCCAGCACGAATGCCGCCAGTAGTCCGACTCGAGTTTGAGTAAGAGTCATCACGTCCCCCCGTGATCAACCACGTCCGCTGTTCATCATAAACCCAATTCTCGAGCCGTTGTCGGCGTTGCGACACGCGAACCGCCGGCGCGATCCAACGGCCTCGGGCCGCCGTCAGAACTCGAAACTCGTGCGAACGCCGTAGGAGGGCCTTGGGAGCAGGCCGGCCATCATCATCCGGTTGAGGTTTACGCTCAAGCCCGATAGATCCGGGAACAGCTGCAGATTCATATAGCCTTCTTCGTTGAATATGTTCGTTCCGTAGACCTCGACGCGCAAGGCGTTGAAATCCGTCCCGACCCTGAGATTGAAGGTCGTGAATGCAGGCGTTTCCGTGATGTTTGCATTGGTCATCCAGGTTCTGCCCCGATAGATCAGGTCGCCGCGCGCGTACCAGTCGCGGCCTGTTTGCAATTGCCCCTGGTAGGTAAGCGACAGGGTGCCGCTGGTCTCGGGATATCGGGAAAACGCATTGCCCATGCCGTCAATGGTGCGATCGCCCAGCAGGTTCAGTGCGTCCGGACTCTCGAAGTCGTTGATCTCGGAGGCGTTGTACGCGAACGTGCCATCCAGCGTAAGGTTTTCCGACAGGAGCAGGGTGCCTTCCAGTTCAATGCCGGAAAGATCGGCCTGGCCGCCCGTGGAATTGACCTGAATGTTCTCCGGCTGACCGGCCGCGTTGACGACTGCAATGATCTCCGGCGCGATGACATTGCCCCAATCGGCGAAATAGACCGCCGCGCTGATCTGAAGCCGGTTGTCCCAGAACAGGCCCTTCAGGCCGAACTCGATATTCGTGATCTCTTCCTCATCAACCTCGATGCCACCGCCGCCGGCAGCGGCAATCTGGTCGAGTTCACCCTGGGTGCGCCCGAGCAGGCCCGCATTGAACTGCCCGGGATTGGTCCCTTCCGCATAGGTCGCATAGAACGTCATGTTCTCCCTGGGCTTCCAGTCCACGATTACGCGCGGCGTGAAGCTGTTGAACGTGTTCTGCAGCGGCTCCCTGCCGAGAATTCCCTCGATCACCTTGTCGGCCTGCCTGCGCGCTTCGACGTTAAGGGTCAATTGATCCGTCAGATCGTAACTGACGGCGGCAAATACGGCCCTGGTTTCCGGGTCGAACGTACTTATGTTCGCGTTCGGGTTCGGCGTCCTTCCGAGGAACACGGAGAACCCCTGGAGCCGGGCTTCAATCTCGGTGTAACTCACACCCGCAATCCAGCGCAAGCGGCGGTCCGCGGCTGAAGTCAGGCGAAACTCCTGGCTGAAATCCTTGTTGCCCGTCAGCGACAGGCTATAGGTATCCGCCGGGATCGGCCGGCCGAAGAACGTGCCCATCAAGCCGGCGGTCGGGCGCCGGTCGAAGTCCTCGAAACTTACGTACTCGTTCTTGTGCGCGGCGGTGATCGACGACAGCGTAATGCCATTGGCGAATTCATAATCCATTACGAGGCTGACTTCGTGGGCATTCCGCTCCAGGCCGAAACCGGCCGGGACGTCAAAGATGAACGCGGACCGCATTGCCTGGTTGAAGAATGTGTCCTGCAGCGCCGGGGTCAGGGTTGTATCCATGCCGACATTGCCGCGGCCCAGGAACGGGACCTCTCCGCACAGCCAGGCGCCGCCGCCGGCCGCGCCGCCCGTAAGCATGCAGTCAAACAGTTCCGGGTTGTCCGCCCGGTTGATCGCCACGCCCACCGAAGGCCCGTCCTCGTCCGTCCAGTAGTGAAGCCGCAGCTTGGCGCTGAAGTTGTCGTTCGGCGTCGCAAAGAACGACAAGGCAAAGTCCGTGGTCGACTCGGCGCCCAGCCGCCCCGTTGCGTTGGCGGCGTTGCGGTACTCGCCGTCCGTGTCATACTGCCGCCCGCTCAACCGGAACGACAGTTTCCCTTCAACCAGCGGCCCTTCAATCTGCGCTCCGATATCCGTGGTGCCGAATCGCGCCGCTTCCGCCGAGAAGCGGCCCGCCCACTCGTTGCCCGGGGTCTTGGTGACCGCATTGATGGCGCCGGAGAACGTCGAGCGTCCGAAATACGCGCTTTGCGGGCCCTTGATCACTTCGATGCGTTCGTAGTTCTCCGTGCTGCCGATCTCGGACCCGAGAATCGGAGCGCCGTCTATGAATACGGTCGCGCCCTGGCGGGTCTGACGGTCGGTGCGCGGGTTCATGCCTCGGAAGATCAGACGGCGGTTGAAACGGCCGCCTCTGCCCACGGAGTGCTCCGCATAGTGAAAGCCCGGCGAGAAATCGACCAGATCGGGCAATTCATCGAGCGCCATTTCCTCGATATCGCTGGCGCCGAACGCAGTCACGGTCAATGGCGCGTCCAGCAGCGACTCTTCGCGCTTGCGCGAGGTAACGATGATTTCCTCGATCACGAGTTCGCTCCCGGAACCCGCTTCCTGTGCGACCGCGACGGGCACAATCAACGGGGCGGCGAGCAGAAGCGCTATCGTGACCGGGACCGAGTGACTGGATCTTGTCATGGCGTATCCCCCCAGATGGTTACGGCCAAAGCCGCGGTACAGATCCCAAGGTCCTGGGCAAATCTGTCACAACCGGGACGAATAGCCCTTGAGGGGCTACGCGACAAAGATGTCACATCTCTACAACAAGGCACATGCGAAAAGGCCGCAGCTTGTTGATGGAGTTTCATCGTAGCCGCAGCCGCAATGGTTTACAAGCTTTGCCCGGAGCATTCCGTGACCGGGTGTGCGGATACGCTGCCGCCATGAGCGGAGTGGCGGTACGGCTGCCGCGAGTTGACAGATGTAGCGATCATGCGACCATTTGAGGGCACGTTGCCAGGCAGCCCGGCGGCAGGCTGATCGGCGGAAGCGGGCGAAGGACAGTGATCCATGTGGCAACCGAAACAGATCATGATGAATGGCGAATTGATGCCGCTGGAGGACGCGCGGCTGCATCCCCTTTCTCTCGCCGTAACCTATGCGGCGACGGTGTTCGAGGGCGTTCGCGCGTATCGTCTGTCCGAAACCGGCCAATTCGCCCTCTTCCGGCTGGACGACCATATACGCCGCCTGCAGGTCGGGATGAAGCTGATGCGTTTCGACGGCAGTTACGACGCCGAGTATCTGACCGAGTGCCTCGTCAGGCTGATCCGGGCCAATGAGCCGGATTCAGACGTTTACATACGGCTGCTGGCCTACATAGAGGGCACCGGGCTCCTGGCTACAACCGGACCGGTGGGTTTTACCGCTGCCGCGATGCCCCGCGCAAAGCCGGCATTCGCCGACACGGGCATGAGCCTGGGCGTCAGTTCGTGGCAGCGGTTGTCGGACAATGCCAGCCCACCCCGCATCAAGACCACGGCCAACTATGTCAACGCGCGCCTCGCCGCCCACCAGGCAAGGGCGGACGGTTATGACGGTGCGCTGATGCTCACGCCGGACGGAAAGGTATCGGAGGCGCCGATTGCCTGCTTCTTCATGGTCCGCGATGGGTGCCTCATTACCCCGAGCGCCGACAACAACATTCTGGAAAGCATTACGCGCGACACGATACTCACGCGCCATGAAGAACTGACGGGCGCGACGGCTGAAGTGCGGACGATCGACCGTAGCGAGTTGTACTTCGCCGAGGAGGCCTTTCTATGCGGGACCGGCCAGGAAATCCTTCCGGTTACCGCTATCGACCGTCTACCCGTGGGCGACGGCAATGTCGGTCCGCTGACCGACCGGCTGCGTCGGGACTATTTCGACCTGGTGCGCGGAAGGGTTTCCGACCACCCGGAGTGGCGAACGCTGATCGAATAGCGGGGCCGTGCTATCGGGCCGGATCAATCGGCGCGCTCAATGCGTTCGTCGGCCACTTCGGCATCGGGCTGGCTTGCCCGCATCAACTCCGCCTGCGCTTCGTCGATCAGGCCGTTGTCCAATGCGAACTCGATGTAATCCCCGGCATTCAGGGCCCCCACCGGAACCGGCCGCTCCTCGCCCAGAACCGGGGGCGAAGGCGGCCCTTCGTAGCCGCTCAGCTGATAGCCGGCGCTGGTCTCCGAGTGATAGGCGCCCAGCGTGGGAATATTGTCCATGTCGGGATACAGGACCGTTATATTTCCGCCGTATCCCGCGTACTTGCCGGCGTTGCGATAGAAAAACCAGATGCCGTCGTCACGCGTGATCGTGGTCTTGAGCGTGTCGGAACGAACCGGGATGGGGTAGTGCGTGAACTCGTCCGCGACCTGGTCGTACTTGGTCAGGTAGTTGTCGTTGGACACCCAGATGTTGTCCTCACTGTCAGCCTCGGCGTTGTACGCGGCGGGATAGCGCAAACCCATATGGCGGCTGAAGACTTCGCCGGTATCCGGATCCACCCGGTACAGGAGCCCCTCGGCAAATCCGCGGCTGCCCCAGGTTCCGGCCCAGATCATGCCCCTGGAATCCACCCCCAAACGGCGTATCGCCGTAGCCGCGTCATCCTCGACCAGGGGGTAGTGCCGGAATTCTTCCGTCTCGGGATCGAAACGCGTGACGCCGCCGTTGTGATAGTCGGCAAACCAGACCTTGTCCTTGTGATCGACGATGATCCCGTATGGGCGGCTGCGAAGCACGGGGACCTCCCAGTAAACGATGGAGTCCGTCGCCCGGTCCCATTTCCCCAGCGCGCCTGCGCCCAGCAGAGAGAGCCAGAGATTCCCCTTGGAATCGAAGATCTGCGTATTGCTGCCCAGCGCCCAGTCTTCGGATACCCAGTGGTCCACCTTGCCGGTCCTGGGATCGAGATGGCGAACCACGTCGCCCGAGTACCAGACGGTGCCGTCGGTCTGGTCGACCGCGATCCCGTGGCCTCCGCCGTGGCCTTCGAAGGCCGTCTGTTCTCCGGTGCGCGGATCGAACCTGACGATGCAGCAGGCGGTGTAGGCCAGCCATACGTTGCCGTCGAGATCGAAATCCACCTGGTGCGACCATGGCCAGACCTCGTACTCGTCGGACTCGTAGTAGATGTACTCGATGAACATGGCTTTCCTGAGCGCTTCAAGATCGAGCTCGGGTTCCTCGGTGAGCTGAACGAGCACGGGCGGGCGGTCCGCCGGAAAATGCTCCGCCAGGTAGTCGACGAGTACGTCCCGGTCCTCCGGAGGCAGGTACTCCGGATCGAAGAGCGTTGCCTTGCCGAGACGTCCGAATGCCGGTCCCTTGTGCATACGATCAACACTCACCGCCCACGCCTCCCTGTTCTTCGGCGCGCGGCCGCCTGAATAGGCGCGTGGGTAGTTCCAGGGAATGAATTGGATGCTGTGACAGCCGTGGCACGTGCGCTCCAGGGCATCGCGGCCTGGACCCGGCGGATAGACCTCGTCGTAGGGCAGGATTTCGCCGTGGGGATAGGGCACGCCCCCGGCATAGTCGACCATGGGACCGACGCCGGTCAGGGAGAAATCCACTTCAACATCATCGCCTGCACCGATGTCGATACTGACGGTCTGGCTGTCGAACCCTTCCAGTTGATCGATCGCCGGGCGAATCGTTACTTCGTAACTGCCGGGAAGCATCTTGACCGCCCGGTATTCGCCGTCCACGACGAATACGGTATAGGCCATGCTCTTGCCGGTGTTGTAGGCATATACAACCGGCAGCAGGCCCTCAACGGTCCCGTCCACCTTGCCGGACAGCCGCCCGAATTCCTGGTCCTCGAGAGCCGCGGAATTCTCCGATTCCGGCGACTCCGCGGAACAGCCGGCCAATAACAGCAGGCACAGACCCGCTGCCGGTAGTCTTGTCAATGGGTTCATTTCTCGCTGCCTCCGCTTGCCCCGTCGTTCAAGCGTTTCCGGAGACGTGCGGCGGGCATCGGCGCTTGAATTACCGGCGTACATAGGGGTTCGCCACGTCCCCTCCCGCATAATACCAAACGCTTTTTGTCTGCAGATATTCCTTGATCGCCTCCATACCGTTCTCCCTGCCCAGGCCGCTGGCCTTGTAGCCGCCGAAGGGTGTCGTGTAGCTGGTCGAACGATAGGTATTGACCCAGATGGTGCCAGCTTCGAGCCTCTCGGACACCGTGATTCCTCTCCGCAGGCTCTCGGTCCAGACGCCCGCCGCCAGCCCGTAATTGACATCGTTGGCGATCGCAATCGCTTCGTCTTCGTTCCTGAAGCGCATCACCGCAAGCACCGGACCGAATACTTCTTCCTGTGCAATGCGCATGTCGCGAGTCACGTCGGCGAATATGGTCGGCTGAACGAAGAGGCCCCGGTTGCCGTCCGGCGCCGGAACGCTCCCGCCGCCGAGCACCAGGCGCGCGCCCTCGCCCTTCGCGATATCGATATATTCGAGAATCTTGCGATATTGCGGTTCCGTCGTAATGGGTCCCACCTGCGTTTCCGGCGACATGGGATCGCCGATGCGCGCCTCGCCCGCCAGCCCGACCAGACGCTCGAGAAAATCGTCGTGAATCGAATCCTGCAGCAGTAACCGGGACCCGGCAATACAGCTCTGTCCGCTGGCAGCGAAAATTCCGGATATGGCGCCGCTTACGGCCTGATCGAGATCGGCATCATCGAACACGATGTTGGCCGACTTGCCGCCCAGTTCCAGGGTCACTCTCTTGAAATCCGGCGCTGCACTGCTGTTGACTGTCGCGCCGCCGGCTTCGCCGCCGGTAAAGGCGATCTTTCTTACCTTCGCATGGCGCACCAGCGAGTCGCCCGCCTCGGGACCGAACCCGGTGACAACGTTGATCACGCCCTTTGGGAAACCGGCTTGCTCGGAGAGCGCCGCAAACTCCAGCGTCGAGGCCGATGTGAATTCCGATGGTTTGACGACGATGGTGTTGCCCGCGGCCAGCGCCGGCGCCGCCTTCCAGGCCAGCAGCAGCAAAGGCGAGTTCCAGGGCGTGATGCACGCGCACACCCCCAGCGGCTCGTAACGGGTCAGGTTGAGAACGTTCGGCTTGTCGATGGGCGGCACCGAACCCTCGATCTTGTCGGCCAGTCCGCCGTAGTAATGAAACCATTGAGCCAGGTAACGGCACTGATTGAGCACCTCCGCATGGAGCTTGCCGTTGTCCCGCACCTCGATCTCCGCCAGTCTTTCGGCGTTGTCGGTCAGGACTTCGGCGAACCGTCTGAGCATCAATCCGCGCTGCGTGGCATTCAGTGCGGGCCACTCGCCCTGCCTGAATGCGTTGTGGGCAGCCTCGACGGCGGCCTCGACATCGGCGGCGCCGGCACGCGGAATTCTTGCCCAGGTGTTGCCCGTATAGGGGTTGGCCGTGTCGATCCATTCCCCGGTCAGCGGGTCGGTCCAGGCGCCGTCGATGTACAACTGGTATTTCTGCATCCCGGGAATAGTCCGCGATCGAACCGGCTGCCCCCCTGCGCGGCAATCAAGGAGCGATTATGCAGCAGCCGCGGGGGGTTTTCCGAGGCTTGTAGGCCCGTACAAAACCTCCTATGATTCGGCGGACAAGGGAAACCGGCGTGCAATCAAGACAATTCTCGGCGCTCCAGCTTGGGGTTGCATGGCACCGGTTCAATGGCCTCATGGACGAGATCGCCCAGACATTCGTACGAACCTCGTTTTCGTCCGTGGTTCGCGACAACTGGGATCTTGCTGTCGGGCTGATGGACAGCCGGGGACGCCAGTTCGCTCAATCCTCGCGCAGTATCCCGTCCTTCATCGGCACCATGCCCCGCACCCTGGCCGTGATGCTACGACGCTATCCCCCGTCTTCGCTCAAGAGCGGGGACGTTCTGATTTCCAACGACGGCTATCACGGCACCGGGCACCTGAACGACATCACGATGATTCGCCCGATATTCAGGGGCGATCGATTGATCTGCTTCATTGGCAGCGTGTTTCATACCGTGGACATTGGCGGGGCGCCTTCCGTGACCGCCCGCGATTCCTACGAGGAGGGCCTGACCATCCCGGTCAGCAAGATCGTCCGCGAAGGGGAGGAAAACGAGGACGTAATTGCATTCATTGCCGAGAACCTCCGCGCGCCCGGGGAAACGCTGGGCGATATTCGCGCGCAGTTCGTGGCCTACGACTCGGGCCGCAAGAGGCTCCAGCAAATTCTCGAAGACGAACGTATCGACGACCTCGATGCGCTGGCCGGGGAGATTCTCGATCGCTCCGAGGCCGCCATGCGGCGGGCCGTCGGGGCGGCGTCCGACGGCGTTTACCGCGACCGGATCATGGTGGACGGCTTTGACGAACCGCTGACCATCCGCTGCGAAATCCGTATCGAGGGCAGCGAGCTTGCGGTGGACTTTGCCGGGACCTCGCCGCAGGTCGAACGGCCGATCAATTCGGCCATGAACTTCACCCGCGCCTATAGCGCTTATGCCATCAAGTGCGCCTTCGATCCGGGCACTCCCAACAACGACGGTTGCTTTCGGGGGGTCACGATCACGGCGCCGGAAGGCTGTCTGATCAACCCGCTACGCCCGGCGCCGATCTGGGCGCGGCACCTGTCGGGACACTACCTGCCGCCGGTCATCTTCGGGGCGCTTGCCCAACTGATGCCCGAGCGGGTCATCGCCGATTGCGGATCGCCGCTCTGGAACGTCTACTTCTCGGGTCGGCACGACGACGGCCGCCGGTTCGTGAAGATGTTTTTCATGAACGGAGGGCACGGCGCGCGGCCCCACCAGGACGGGCCGGCCTGCCTGAGTTTCCCGAGCAACGTAGCGACCGTACCGGTGGAACACTTCGAGAACAGCGTACCGCTGCTGATGACGGAGAAATCGCTGATCCCGGACTCGGGCGGGGCCGGTCGTTACCGGGGCGGGCCGGCACAGCGGCTGGGATTCAGGGTCACCTCCCGGCACCCCGTGACCATGACGATTCGCCACGAGCGGGTGAAGTTCCCGCCCCGCGGTTTGCTGGGCGGGCTGCCGGGCTCGGCCGGCCGCGACTACGTCAACGGGAAGCGGATCGACGCGAAGGTGCGCATGGACCTTGAGCCCGACGACGTCGTGACCTTCGAAACGCCGGGGGGAGGCGGCATGGGCCCGCCCGCGGAACGCGATGCGGCCATGCTGCAAGCTGACCTGGAAAGCGGCCTGGTGACGGCGCAGGGCGCGCTTGCCTACCGCCCAGGCGCCGCAAGCGGAGAACAAGGCGATGAATGAGCCTTTTCGTGTGGGCATCGACATCGGCGGCACCTTCACCGACCTGGTCCTGCTCGACTCGCGAACCGGCAGGCTCTTCAATGAGAAAGTCCTGACCACGCCGAACGATCCTTCGAAGGGCGCCCTGGAGGGACTGGAGCAAATTCTCGACGGCAATGGCGTGGAACCCCACCGCGTGCGTCATCTGATTCACGGCACGACGCTGGTGGCGAACGCGATCATCGAGCGGCGCGGCGCCCGGCTTGCGCTGGTCACCACGGCCGGCTTCAGGGACATCCTGGAGATCGGCACCGAGTGGCGCTATGACACCTACGACCTGTTCATGGAAATGCCCAGGCCACTGGTTCCCAGGCACAGGCGTTTCGAGGTCCCGGAACGCATCGGCCCGACAGGCGAGGTGCTGCATGCCCTGGATGAGGATGCCGTTGTATCGGCAGCACACCGGATTGCTTCGGCCGGCGTGGACGCGGTCGCAATCTCTCTCCTGCATGGGTACCGCAACCCGGTTCATGAGCGCCGTGTCAGAGACATCATCCGCCGGGAGGCGCCGGACCTGGTGGTTTGCATCTCCAGCGAGGTGATGCCGGAAATCGGTGAGTACGAGCGGACCTACACCACCGTGTGCAATGCATACGTGCTGCCGGTATTCGACCGGTATCTGAAGCGCCTGACCGATGGATTGCGCCGCATGGGCATCGACAAGGATCTGTTTCTGATGCTGTCGGACGGCGGCACGGTCCACCAATCGACCGCGTCGTCCAGCCCGATCCGGCTGGTGCAATCGGGTCCGGCCGGCGGCGTGCAGGCGACTTCCGTGATCGGCAGACTGGCCGGTGAGAACGACATTCTGTGTTTCGACATGGGCGGGACTACCGCCAAGGCTTGCCTGGTCGATGAAGGAGAGCCCTTGCGCACCACGGAGTTCGAAGTGGCGCGGGTCTATCGCTTCAGAAAAGGCAGCGGCATTCCGCTCAGGGTGCCGGTGATCGAAATGATCGAAACGGGCGCCGGTGGCGGTTCGATCGCTACGGTGGACCACCTCGGTCTGGTGCGGGTGGGACCGGAGAGCGCCGGCGCCGATCCCGGTCCGGCCTGTTACGGGCTGGGCGGCCGGGACGCTACAGTCACCGATGCGGACCTGGTGCTGGGCTATCTCGCAGCGGAGAATTTCCTGGGCGGCGACATCAGGCTCGACGTCGAAGCTGCAAACGAAGCGCTGAACCGCAACCTGGCGGACCCGCTTGGAATCTCGGCCATGGAGGCCGCCTGGGCGGTGCATGAGACCGTGAACGAGAACATGGCCCAGGCTGCCGCCATCCACGCGCTGGAAAAGGCGCGGAACATCGCCGGCTACGCCATGTTCCCCATCGGCGGCGCCGGTCCCGTTCATGCCTGCAACATCGCGCGGAAGCTGTCCTTGCCGCGGGTCGTTTGCCCGTCTTCCGCCGGGGTTGCTTCCGCATTGGGTTTCCTGGTCTCGCCCACCTCGTTCACGTTCCTGCAGGGCGGCGTTACGGCGCTGGAAGATCTCGATTTCGGACACACCAGGGCCATGCTTTCGGGCATGGAGCACGATGGACGGGAGTTGCTTTCCGCCGCCGGCACCGATGATGCCGGGGTGCGCGTCGAAAACCTGGCCGCGATGCGCTATCTGGGTCAGGGCTACGATGTGGAGGCCCGCGTCAGCCGGCAGATGCTCGAGGAACACGATCGAGCGGCAATCCGGGAAGCATTCGAGACGGCCTACCGGAAGCAGTTCGGCCGGGTCGAACCCGGCATGCCGGTGGAAATCGTTTCATGGCGCGTCATCGTTTCGGGACCGCTTCCGGACATCGAACTCGCCCAGGCCGGGAGCACGACCGGGCCGGCCGATGCGCTCAAGGGGCTGCGCCGCGTCTACTTCGGAACCGGCATCGGGTTCGTGGAGGTTCCCGTCTACAACCGATACGGCCTTTCCCCGGGCAACACATTCGAAGGGCCCTGCATTTTCGAGGAACGCGAATCCACTGCCGTCGTGCCTCCGGGCGCGCGCGCAACGGTGGACCCGATGCTGAACCTCCTGATCGACATGGCGGCCCCATGAGCGCCGGCGTGATGGTTTGGACCCACCGCCCCGAGTGATGCGACAGGCGACCCTTGCGGAAGTTCTTGCCGAGGCCCTGGCGGCGCACGGCGTGTCGCGTATCTTCGGCGTGCCCGGAGGCGGCAGCAGCCTGGACGTCATGCAAGCGGCAGCCGGGAAGGGTATCGATTTCGTGCTGACGCGCAGCGAGAACGCGGCGGTGATGATGGCGGCGGCAACGGCCGATCTGGACGGCACGCTCGGCGCGGCGCTGACCACCAAGGGGCCGGGGGTGGCCAATGCGGCAAACGGAATGGCCTGTGCGGCGCTGGACCGGTCTCCGGTAATGCTCATCAGCGATGGGTTCACCGGCGAGGAGTCCGGCTTCGTTACCCACCAGGTTTTCGACCAGATCGCGTTGCTGGCGCCCGTTTGCAAGAGTAGCAGCCGCCTGGATACGGACGATGCCGCCACCGAGATTCGCAGCCTGATCGAATTGGCGAAGACTCCGCCGTACGGCCCGGTCCATATCGAAATCGCGGGTAGCCAGGCGCGCCGGACCGTGGCTGCCCACCCGGCGCCATCCCAGCCGCGCGAGCACGAGGCGCAAATCGATGAAGCCGGCGTGGAGAAAGCGGCGCGACTGTTTCGCAGGTCCGCCCGCCCGGTAATCGTAGCGGGGCTGGAAGCGAGAAGCCCGGGCGTTTCGCGAGCGCTTGAGGGCATGGCGCAAGCGTTGTGCTGTCCGGTCCTGACCACCTACAAGGCGAAAGGCGTATTCGACGAGCGGCGGGCGCAATACGTGGGTACGTTTACCGGCGGCAGGGCCGAATCGGAATGCGTTGAGCAAGCGGACCTCATCGTGCTGTGCGGCCTGGATCCGGTTGAATTGCTTCGCATGCCGTGGCGCTACCAAAGCCCCGTGGTGGACATCGCCGAGGTTCGGCATCCGGTCCACTACGTACAACCCGCCGCAAGCGTCCATGGTCCGATAGCGCCTGCCTTGGCGCGTCTGAGCGGCGGACTGTCGCAGTCCGGCTGGGCCCTTTCCGAAATCGCGCAACTGCGCCGAGATATGGCGGCACGCCTGGAATATCCCGACTGCGAGGGGCTGGGACCGCAGCAGGTGGTCGAACTGGCGCTGCGCGCCGCGGTCGATCTGGGGGTCTCGCCGCGTATCGCGGTGGACGCCGGTGCGCACATGTTTTCGGCAATGGCGTTCTGGCCGGCGGCGCACCCGCACGATGTCCTCATATCCAACGGTCTGGCTACAATGGCCTATGCCTTGCCTGCGGCGATCGCGTCCGCTCTGCACGAACCGGAACGACCCGCCATCGCCTTTACCGGCGATGGAGGACTGCTGATGTGCCTGGGTGAACTGTCGGTGGCGTCCGAACAGGCGGCCCGTTTGGTGGTCATCGCATTCAATGACCAGTCCCTGTCTCTGATCGACATCAAGCAACAGGAACGCGGCTTGCCGGCGCGCGGAGTGCGCTGGCGGGCGCCGGATTTTGCACGCACCATGGAAGGTCTTGGCGGGCGTGGATTTCGAGTGGACAGCGCGGATGAGTACCAGGCGGCGGTCTCCGAGGCACTGCAAAGCGAGGGGCCGACGCTGATCGACGTCAGCGTGGATCCGGGCGGCTACCTGGCGCAGATGAAATCCTTGCGCTAGGGCCTGTCAGCACTGGTATCAGGAGCAACCCGATGGAGAATGGGAATTTTCAGCTACCGCCCGATATTCGCGAGATCGTCGAACTTGCAAAGCGCATCGTTCACAACGAATTGCTGCCGCTCGAGGCGGAGTTTCTGCCTCACCCGGCGCACGCCTTCGGCATCAAGGAAACAACCAACCTCGGACGGGTATTCGGTCCCGATGTCGTAGCGCGCCTGGTCGATATTTCCCGCGACACCGGCCTCTGGTATCTCATGGTGCCGGAGAAGCACGGAGGCTCGGGGCTGTCCATGCTCGCCCAGGTGGCCATACTCGAGCAATTCAACTACACCGCTGTGCCCTTTCCGTTCGCGAACGTGGCCAACATCCTCTATCAGTGCCGGGGCGACCAGGTCGATCGATTCCTCAAGCCGGTGATCGAGGGCGAAATGACCACCTGTTTTGCCCAGACCGAACCCAATGCGGGCTCCGACCCGGGCGGCATGATGCAGACGCGCGCGGTGAGAGACGGAAAGGACTGGGTCCTGAACGGCACCAAGATGTGGATATCGGGCGCTGCCGAGTCCGACATGATCATGGTGCAGGCGGTCACCGACCCGGAAAAGCGCCAGCGCGGCGGCATCACGATGTTCCTGGTGAACCGCGACAATCCCGGCATGCTTGTCGAAGAACCCGGAATCAAGACCTGGCTGGGCCCGCACGCATCGCAATACATCGTCCACTTCGAGGACTGCCGGGTGCCTCAGTCCGACGTTCTCGGCGAAGTCGGCAACGGCTTCCGGCTGGGACAGCGCTGGCTTACCATCCACGACCGCCTCCTGCGCGGCCCTTATGCGCTGGGCAAGATGCAGCGGGCGCTGGACATGTCCATCGAGTGGTCCAAACAGCGGGTCACTTTCGGCAAGCCCCTGTCCGAGCGCCAGGCCATCCAGTGGCACCTGGTCGACATGTACATCGACCTGGAGGCACTGCGCTCGCTCACCTATCAGATGGCCGCCCGCGCCGATGCCGGCGAGGACATTCGCACCGAGGCCGGCATGGTGAAACTCACCTCGATGGTCTGGGGGGCGCGGACCCTCGACAAGGCAATCCAGATCCACGGCGCGATGGGCGAATCGCTGGAACTGCCCCTGACGCTGTTCTACCGCTACCTGCGCCACGGACAGATCGGCGGCGGCGCCAATGAAATACAGCGCATGCTGATCGCCCGCAAGCTGTTGCGCGGTTAGCCTTCCATGAGCGCAGCGGGAAGCGGCAGGGCCCTGGTGGCGTGTCATGCGTTTGTCGGCGCGTTCGCGCTGTTTGCCGCCGCCGCGCTGACGGCCGGCTGCGGCGGGCAGACGGGCAGCGACGAGTATCCGTCCAGGGCGATCACGATCATCGTTCCCTATGCGCCCGGCGGCGGCGGCGATACCTTTACTCGCGCCATCGCGGCACAGGCCTCGGAGATCCTGGGCGCGAAGGTCTTCGTGGAGAACAGGACCGGAGGAGGCGGCACGGTGGGAGTGGGCTCCGTAGCCCGCGCTCCCGCCGACGGCTACACCCTCGGCTTCGTTTCGAGCAGCCCGCTGGTGATGGCTCCGAATTTTCTCGATGTCCCCTATGATCCGGTGCAGGACTTCACCTACCTGTCGCGCTTCATCGTCACTCCTCATCCGGTGCTGGTTGGCTCGGGGTCCCGGTTCGGTTCCTTCGCGGACCTGCTCGAATACGCACGAGCCAATCCCGGCAGGCTGCGCTGGTCCTCCGCGGGCATCAACGGCGCCCCGCATATCGCGACGCTGGCGGCATTCCGGCAAGAGGAAATAGACGCCGCATTCATTCCCATGCAGGGTTCTTCGGAAGTCCTGGCGGGACTGCTGGGCGGAACCATCGACATGGGCGTGATTTCCGACTACGCGGGCCCGCTGGCGGCCGGCGACATCCGCGTGCTGGCCGAGATCGGGCCCGAACCCTTGCCGGACTTGCCGTCGGTACCCACCTACCAGCAAATGGCCTATCCCCTGGCGCCCACCATTTTCTTCGGCCTGGCCGGACCGGCGGAGCTGCCCGGCGAAGTCGTCGCAGCGTGGGACGCGGCGATGCGCACCATTACGGCGTCGGACAGCTTCTCGAGCATTGCGCACCGCCTGAGCGGCAGAGTGGCCTATCTGGATCACCAGGAATTTCAGCGTCACGTCCTGGCGGACATCGATGCCACCCGCGAAGCCTTGCGTTTGCTCGGCGCGAATGAATGAAAACTGCGCGCCGGGAATCAGTCGCCATCGCGGCCCTGCTGGCGGCGGCGATCCTTTTTGGCCTCTGGATCCTGCCGGCGGGCATTTCACACGGCGGGCCCGGCCCGGGTGAAGGCCTGTCGCCGCGATTCATGCCCCGGCTGGCCACCGCCGCGATGGTGCTGGCGCTGGCCTGGGGATTGCTGAGTTCGCTTACCGGAACACGGTCCCCTCGAAAACCCCGCGAAGGCAGGCAAAGTCACATCTACATGCCCATTGGCGGGGTTGCGATCTGCCTGGCGTTCGCTGGCGTCGGCTTCGCCCTGGTTGGTTTCTACATCGGCGGGATCTGCATGGCGGCGCTGCTCACCGTCCTTCTTGGCGAGAGGCGGCCATGGGTCGTCATCGTTTTCCCCACTCTCTTGCTGGCGGCAATCTATCTGTTGTTCGAACTGGCCCTGAACGTGCGCCTGCCCAGGTCCGGCCTGATTCCCGGCCTGCCCATCTAGCCGATGGAGAGCATTCTCGACGGCATTTCGCTGGCGCTCAATTTCAATGCGTTGGCGGGCATATTGCTCGGCATCGTGCTGGGCCAGATCCTCGGCTCCATCCCGGGACTCACCGCCGCGATGGCGGTCGCCCTGCTGGTGCCTTTCAGTTTCTATTTCGATCCCTGGGTCGGTATCCCGATGATGCTGGCCATGTTCAAGGGGTCCCTGTTCGGGTCGAGCATTCCGGCCATCCTGCTTCGTACCCCGGGAACGCCGGCGGCGGCGGCGACGGTCATCGACGGCAATCCCCTGGCGCGACGCGGAAAAGGCGGAAAAGCCATGCACACCGTCCTGTTCGCCTCCGTATTCGGTGATTCGTTCTCCGACATCGTCCTGATTTTCGGCGCTGGCGTCCTGGCGGCGGTCGCGATTCGATTCGGTCCTGCCGAGTACGCGATTCTCGTGTTCTTTGCGCTGCTCAGCCTGATCTCACTGCACCGCGGCAGTTCCTGGAAAGGCGTCGCGGCGATTGCCGCCGGCGTTCTGCTCGCCTGCATCGGGCTCGATCCGATCACGGGCTCACCGCGCCTGACTTTCGGCAATGCGGAATTGTTCGATGGAATCGGCCTGATCCCCATGCTGATCGGGTTTCTCGCCATTTCGGAAGTCTTCAGACAACTGGAGCAACCGGTCAGGCGTCTTGCCGAAAAAACGATTACGTTTTCTTCACTGCCCGAGGACAATCGACTGTCCGGAAAGGAACACAGGGCATTGCTTCCCACACTTTTCCGCAGCTCCGCCATCGGCACGCTGACCGGCGCGCTGCCCGGGCTGGGCTCCACCGTCGCCGCGTTCATCGCCTACAACGAGGCCCGCCGCACCGCGGCGAAGCCGGAAGAATTCGGGCGCGGTTCCCTGCATGGCATTGCAGCGCCGGAGGCGGCCAACAACGCCGTGGGCGGAGCCAACCTGATCCCGTTGCTGGCCTTTGGCATACCGGGCGACGTTGCGGCCGCCCTCATACTCGGAGCGTTGCTGATCCAGGGCATCACGCCGGGACCGATCGCCTTTCGCGACAATCCCGAGCCGATCTACGCGATTTTCGCCGCCATGCTGCTCGCGAACCTGGTCAATTACGTGGTCGGAATGGGCTTCATACCATTGGCCAAGAAAGTGGTCTCCGTTCCCAAGAGACTGCTTTTCCCGGCGGTGCTGGTGTTCGCCTCCGCCGGCGCCTACGCGATGCGCGGTTCACTGTTCGACGTTCAGTTGATGTTCGTGTTCGGACTGATCGGCTGGCTTATGACAAAGCATGATTTCCCGCCGGTATTGCTGCTGATCGGCTTCATTCTGACGCCCATCCTTGAGCGCTCGGTTCGCCAGACGCTGATTCTGGCCGAGGCCGCCGACGGTTGGCTCGCGTTTGTCGCCAGCCGGCCCGTTCTGATGATTTTGCTGGCGGCCCTCGCCGTCCTGACCGTGCTGGTCGTGCGACAGCGGCTGGCCATGAAACGCTACGGCCTGCCGGAAGAACCCGTCGACAGCAGCTAGCGTCGGGTGGCCGGCGGCGGGCTCTCAGTCGAGCTCGATCTCGTCGCTGGTAAGGATGGTGGACAGTTTCCGCATGTTGACGAGACTGCGCTGCTGGTCCTCGTCATTGGCCGCTATGCAGCAATCGGCTATGACGCTCACGGCGAAATCCCGATCATGCGCTTCCCGGGCCGTGGACTCCACAACCATGTCGGTCGCAACGCCGGCCAGAAAAACGTGCGTAACGCCCATGTTGCGCAAGGTCAGTTCCATGGCGGTTGCGTGAAAACTGCCCACGCGGTGCTTGGTAATGACCAGCTCCTCGCCCTGCGGCGCAACCGCATCGATGAACTGGCCGCCCCAGCCGCTGAGATCGAAAGCCCCGAACTGATGGGCCTGACCCATGAGCGGCGATCCCTTGGGGCTCTGTGCGTAACCGGGGTGAAAGCCCACCCGCACATGAATGACGGGCAGACCGGCAGCGCGGAAGCGGTCCTGGACCCCGCGCACGCGTGACAGCGTGCCGTGCCGGGCATCAAAGTCCGCATAACCCTTGCCCGACACCTTGCCGCTGGCGTGGACGATGTCGTTTTCGAAATCCATGCATATCAGTGCTTTCATAACTGTCGCCATCCGGAAAACCCGCGACCCGGCCGGGTCGATTCGACGCGCATTTTAGCTTTACAAACTCAGGCACGCGTGCCACCATCGGCTAGGTGCCTGGGGCTTTTTGCCACATGCGCAGCTAATGGGAGCAATCAAGTGATTTCGGCAATTCCAGCAAATCTCATATGCCGCGCAATGCGAAGTATTGCTGCGGTTCTTCTCGTTGCCGCCGGCGCCGCCACATCGGCAATCGCCGAGCCGGCCATCCCGGGCACGGCCGTTCTCACGGGGACGGTAAGGGCGGACAAGCCGTTCGCGGCGGCGCAGGTCTACGCCAGGAACCTCGACAAGAACATGCTCTATACCGTTTACACGCACAACGGCAGGTTTCGCGCACCCAACCTGTTGCCCGGCGGCTACCGTATCTGGGCCGAAAAGGACGGCCTGACCTCCCGGCACGAGATGCTGCGGATTCACGGCGAGGGAGCAATTGAACTGCACCTTGAGATGCGCCCCGGTCCGGACAACCCGCTGACCCTCAAGGATCCCTCCAAGCCGGGGCCGCAATTCGGTGGCGCCGGCCCGGACGCGCAACTGGTTTCCTACGACGAGATGTACCCGCCCGGGCCAGGCCGGGACCTGGTGGAGCCCAGCTGCCTGATTTGCCACGGCCACTCCTTCCTGCCGGCCAATCGCATGAACAGGGTTCAGTGGCACGCGATGATCAGCGTCATGCTCGACCCGAACGGCGCATTCGCCGATCCCGATTCGGTGCGCAGCATTACCGACCAGGAACACGAAATTCTCGCCGACTACCTGGTCGAGAATTTCGGGCCTGACAGTGCGCCCAAGGTCCTGCGTCTCGACGTTGAGTATCCGCTGGACGAGGCCACGCTGGCCTCGTCGATGTTCATCGAGTACCTGACCCCCTTGCACCCCGCAGCCGACCTGTCGCAGAGATCGGCCAACGAGCCATTCAAGCACCGCATACATCGGCCGATGATGGACAACGACGGCAACCTGTGGGGCTCCAACAGCCTGATCGGCCTCAGCCGTGTCGATCCGCGAACCGCGCAGTGGAGCCACTTTCCCATCGGCTACGACGAAAACAATCCCGAAACGGATATGTACGGCAGGAAGAAGGGCGAACCGGGTTCTATCTGGTCGTACATCTTTCCGCATGACCTGACCATCTCGCGCGACGGCCATGTCTTCTGGGCCGAGTACCAGGGCCAGCACCTGGGCCGGCTGGATCCGGAAACCGGAAAGATCGATCGCTACCCGATGGATCCGGAGGGCTTGGTCGTGGACGAGAACGGTGTCGTGGGCAACATTCGGGGCCATAGCCCGCACATGGCGGAAAACGGCGACGTGTGGTTCACCGCTATACGAGGCAACAAGCTCGGGAAATGGGACCACAAGACCGGCAACATAACGCTGTGGGAAATCCCCACTCGCCATTCGTTCCCGTACGGCATCGAAGTGGACCAGAAGGGCATCGTCTGGTTCGCCGAACTGTTGGGCTGCGCCATCGCGAGTTTCGATCCGGCGACCGAGGAGTTCACGGAATACCCGGCACTGTTCAAGCCCTGCGCGATCAACCGGCTGGCAGCCGACTCCAGGGGCATCATCTGGTACTCGGTGTTCAGCTCCGGAAGGCTGGGCCGGCTCGATCCATCGACGGGCGATCAGAAGGAGTACGACATCCTCCCGTTTTCGAGGCTCAAGGCATCGATGCCCTACGGTATCGTGGCCGACCCTGATGACAGGATCTGGTTCGGCGATGGCGGTCTCGGCGGCGCCCTGATCCGGTTCGACCCGGAAACCGAACAGTTCACCTATTACCCGGAGCCCCGCCAGGCCGACAATCCCAACCTGGACGTAACCCGCGAAGGCGCCATTATTTTTTCCACGCGCTCGAACAATCAGGCCGCGCTGGGCATTTTCTATCCGGACGTGTCCAGGATGACCGGTTACGGCGCCTTTCGCTGATTCGGTTCCGCCCCCCGAAGAAACGGGGCGGAATGTCGGCGAAAAAGGTCCGGGAAAACGAAAAATAGCCGGTTCGGGCATCGATTTGCCGTCATTTACGGCCTTGTGTGCCCATTACTTGGCGTTTGGCACTTGAAATCGCAACATCCGTCCCTATCATTTACCCGCCCTTTCGATTAGAGGGCCGTTTGATCAGAAATCGCCGCGCCGAGGGGGCGCGGCTATCGGCATTTCCCACGAGGAGAACGCAACATGAAAATTCGACCGCTGCAAGACAGGGTGCTGATTCGCCGTACCGAGGAGGAGCGGAAGTCCCCCGGCGGGATCGTGATTCCCGACTCGGCAACCGAAAAGCCGATCCGGGGCGAGGTCATAGCCGCCGGCAAGGGCAAGGTGCTCGAGAACGGCGAGGTCCGGCCCCTGGAACTGAAGGCCGGCGACAAGGTGCTCTTCGGAAAGTACAGCGGCACGGAAGTCAAGGTGGACGGCGAGGAACTGCTGGTCATGAAGGAAGACGACGTCATGGCCGTCATCGAAGACTAGCCGTCTTTTCCTTTCACCTTTCCTATTCACACCCAATCAGAGGAATACAGCAATGGCTGCAAAAGATGTGAAATTCAGCGATGGCGCCCGGCAAAAGATGATGGCCGGCGTCAACACGCTGGCAAACGCCGTCAAGGTTACGCTGGGGCCCAAGGGCCGCAACGTGATTCTCGACAAGAGTTTCGGCGCTCCCACCATGACCAAGGACGGCGTGTCGGTGGCCAAGGAAATCGAGCTTGAGGACAAGTTCGAGAACATGGGCGCACAGATGGTCAAGGAGGTCGCGTCGCATACCTCCGACGTGGCCGGCGACGGAACCACGACGGCCACGGTGCTGGCCCAGTCGATCCTGACCGAAGGCCTCAAGGCGGTCGCCGCAGGCTTCAACCCCATGGATATCAAGCGCGGCATCGACAAGGCGTCAAGCGCCGTTATCGATGCCCTCGAAGGCATTTCCAAGCCCTGCCAGGAAGACACCGCGATCGCGCAGGTGGGCACCATCTCCGCGAACTCCGATGAAGCCATCGGCCGGATCATCGCCGACGCGATGGACAAGGTCGGCAAGGAAGGCGTGATCACCGTGGAAGAGGGTTCCGGACTGGACAACGAACTGGACGTCGTGGAAGGCATGCAGTTCGACCGCGGTTATCTCTCGCCGTACTTCATCAACGACGCCAACTCCCAGAGCGTCGAGCTGGACTCGCCCTACATCCTCCTGCACGACAAGAAGGTCTCCAACATCCGCGACCTGTTGCCGGTGCTCGAAGCCGTCGCCAAGTCCGGCAAGCCGCTTCTGATCGTGGCCGAGGACGTGGAAGGCGAAGCGCTGGCCACGCTGGTGGTCAACAACATCCGCGGCATCGTCAAGGTGGCCGCCGTCAAGGCGCCCGGCTTCGGCGACCGCCGCAAGGCGATGCTGGCCGACATGGCGATTCTCACCAACGGCCAGGTGATCTCCGAGGAAGTCGGCCTTTCGCTTGAGAAAGCCTCCCTGACCGACCTTGGCACCGCCAAGAAGGTCCAGGTCACCAAGGAGCACTCCACGATCATCGACGGCGCCGGCTCGAGCGAGCAGATCCAGGCTCGCGTCGTGCAGATCCAGCGCGAGATCGAGGAATCGACCTCCGATTACGACAAGGAGAAGCTGCAGGAGCGCGTCGCCAAGCTGTCCGGCGGCGTGGCCGTGGTCAAGGTCGGTGCGGCCACCGAAATCGAAATGAAGGAAAAGAAGGCGCGCGTCGAAGACGCCCTGCACGCAACCCGTGCCGCCGTCGAGGAGGGAATCGTTCCGGGCGGCGGCGTGGCGTTGCTGCGCGGCCAGTCGGCGCTGGATAACCTTGAAGGTGACAATGATGATCAGAATGTCGGCATCAAGATCATGCGCCGCGCTCTCGAGGAGCCGCTGCGACAGATCGTCGCCAATGCCGGCGCCGATGCCTCGGTGGTTCTGAATGACGTTGCCGCAGGCGAAGGCGACTACGGCTACGACGCGGCCGTGGGCGAATACGGCCAGCTCGTTGGCAGAGGCATCATCGACCCCACCAAGGTCACGCGTCTTGCGCTTCAGAACGCCGCCTCGGTGGCGGGCCTGTTGCTGACGACCGAGGCCATGGTCACCGAAAAGCCGAAGAAGGACGAGCCTTCCCCCATGCCCGCGCCCGGCGGCATGGACGGCATGATGTAGTTCCTCCCGGTGGACGCCGCCGCCACAGCCCGGCGGCGGCTGAAGCCTCAATGCACGAAGCCCTGCCTTTCCGACGAAAGGCGGGGCTTTTTGCTTTCCGCGTGTTGTAATCTTTGCCGCTTCCGGACACAAGCCATCAATTGAAGTGAACGCCGCCAAGCTTCCAGTCCCCGGCCTGTTGCGCGAAAGCGCCGACAAGACGCTCGCCGCGTTGCGGGAAGACGAGGCGCTGGCTCCCAGGCTCGAGCAGAGTGAACTTCTCGCGCCGCTCACAAGGGTATTGGCCTGTTCGCCGTTCGCGTCGAGAAGCTTTACACGCAGGCCGGAGATTCTCGATCATCTCCTGTCCGAAGACCGGCTCGCCCGGCCGCTGGAAGCGGGCGAACTGGCGCGACTGGCCGGCGAAGCACTGAGCGAGTTCCGTCAGGAGCCCTCGTTCATGCGCGAACTCCGCTGGTTTCGGCACCGCGAGATGTGCCGGATCCTGTGGCGCGACCTGAACGGGCTCGGCAGCCTGGAGGAAAGCCTGGAGGAACTGTCCGAACTGGCCGAGGCCTGCATCCTTGCCGCCCTGGAGTTCGCGCGGGCCAACGTGGCGGAACGGCACGGCCTGCCGCTCACGGCGGAGGACGAGCCCAGCGAGATGGCCGTTATCGGCATGGGCAAGCTCGGTGGCGGCGAACTCAACTTTTCTTCCGACATCGACCTCATCTTCGTCTATTCCGAGGACGGACGAACCGACGGATCCGTTTCGATCGACGCGCTGCGTTTCCACACCCTGGTCTGCCAGCAATTGATCCGGGCGCTCAACCAGCGCACGGTGGACTCCTTCGTGTACCGGGTCGATACCCGCCTGCGTCCCTTCGGCAACAGCGGACCGCTGGTAATCAAGACCTCGTCGCTGGAGAGCTATCTTGCCCGCTCGGCCCGTGACTGGGAGCGCTACGCCTGGGTCAAGGCGCGCGTCATCAACCCTTGCGGGATGAGCGAGGCGCTCTACGAGGAAATCATGCGGCCTTTCGTTTACCGCCGCTACCTGGACTACAGCGTGTTCGAGTCTCTGCGCGACATGAAGGGCAAGATCGAACGCGAGGCGCTGCGCAAGGACAAGGCCAACGACATCAAGCTGGGCCGGGGCGGGATCCGCGAAATCGAGTTCATCACGCAGTCGATGCAACTGGTGCGGGGCGGCGCCAACCCGGACCTGCGCGGCCGCAGCCTGCGCGGAATGCTTGCGCGCCTGGGCGAGCGGGGCTTCCTGGGCCCCGGCACGTCCGGCGAACTCGACCGTTCCTATTGCTTTTTGCGACGGCTTGAGAACCGGCTGCAGGGGATGGACGACCGGCAGACCCAGGAGTTGCCGGACGACGACGAGGGCCGGGTCCGCCTGGCCTTCGCCATGGGTCATTCGGATTGGGACAGTCTGGCGGAGAAGACCGACTCGCACCGCGAGACGGTAGCCAGGCATTTCTCGACCATCGTGTTTCGCCCGGACGACCTGCCGGAGGCGGAAAGCGGCCCGCCGGGGGACCTGGCCGCCGTGTGGACGGGAGATGCCGAAAACGCCGACGAAGTGCTGAAAGCCTATGGTTTTCCGGATCCGCAGGTTGCGCTGGATTCCATGCAGACGGTCCACCAGGCCTCCGACTACGCGCGCCTGGACCAGACCGGAAGGAAGCGGCTGGACCTGCTTATTCCCCGGCTGATCGAGGCCGCGTCCAGGGAACCGGAACCCGGCCTCACGCTGGCCCGCACGCTCAAGGTCATCGCCGCCATCGCCAGGCGCTCCGCGTACCTGGCGCTGCTGTACGAAAACGGACCGGCCCGCGACCGCCTCGTGCATGTCTGCGGCCTGGGCGAGACGCTGGCCAAGCAACTGTGCTCGGTCCCGGCGCTGGTGGACGAGTTGCTCGACGCCCGCATTACGCAGCAGGTCATGGATCTCGAGCAGCTTGAGGAGGAACTGGACTTCCGGCTGGTTCGCACCGCCAACGAGTCGGAGGAATTGCGGCTGGCGGCGATCAGCGAGTTCAAGCAGGCGGCGGCCTTCCGGGTGGGGGTGCTGGACCTGGCCGGCGGCCTCCCTCTGATGCGGGTGAGCGACCTGCTGACCGGAATCGCCGAACTCGTGATCGACCGGTCGCTGGAGCACGTCTGGGAAGAACTCGCGGAGCAGCACGGATCGCCCGGCTACACGGTCGACGGCGAGCGAAAGCCGGCCGGTTTTGCGGTCATCGCCTACGGCAAGCTGGCCGGCCTGGAAATGGGCTACGGCTCGGATCTGGACCTGGTGTTCGTCTACGACGCGCAGGGCGAGGACCAGGTGACCGATGGGCCCACGAGCATAGCCAACTCGGACTTCTTCTTCCGGGTCGCGCGCAGGGTGATTTCGGTACTTACGACGCGGAGCATCACCGGAAGAATGTACGAAGTGGACACGCGCCTGCGTCCGAGCGGCCGCTCCGGAATGCTCGTGTCGTCGCTTCAGGCCCTCGACAAATACCAGCGCGAGTCCGCCTGGACCTGGGAGCACCAGGCGCTGCTCAGGAGCCGGGCCATCGCCGGCGCCGCCCATGTGCGCGAAGCTTTCGAGAAGCTGCGCGTGAGCGTTCTGTGCGAGTCGGTGCGGCACGACGATCTGCGTGACCAGGTCATCGAAATGCGCCGGCGGATGCTGGGCGAAGCGCCCGTTGTGGGCAAGGGACGCTTCGACATCAAACACGCCCGCGGCGGATTGCAGGACATCGAATTCATCGTGCAGTACCTGGTGCTGAACCACGCCCACGAACATCCCGACCTGGTGGCCTGGCCCGACAACGTACGCCAGCTGGAAACTCTGGCACGGCACGAAGTGCTGGCCCCGGAAGACGCCGACGTCCTGACGCGATGCTATCTCGAATACCGCGAGATCCTGCACCATCGCGCGTTGGCCGAACGGCCGCCGCATACGCCTGCCGGCGAAGTCGCCGAGCGCGCGGAAACGGTGTCCGGCCTATGGCGACGCTATCTGGGCGAGTAACCGAAATATACTCACGTCATGGCTCAAAAAGGTAGCGAACAGAGAGTGACTTCAAACATGGAGCGGCGCTATATCGTCTCCGAAAAGGACCTGCCGGTATCCTGCCCGCTCCCCTGGACCGTTCGCTGGAACTCTCATCCGCGGGTTTACCTGCCGCTTGAGCCCGGGACCGACGCCACTTGCCCCTACTGCGGGGCCGTTTTCTCGCTGGCCTCGGCGGACCCTGGCGATCCCGGCTGAAGATTTCGGCCCGGCAGCGCCCAGGCGCGCTCAACCGTTTCGATCACGCTGCCGACTGCGATTTCGTTCATTGCGCCAGCGGCATGCAGGCGGCGGCCGAAGCGCACTTCATCGACTCCCTTGCCCAGCGATTTGCGCACGGCCTGCGGATAGCGATTAACGGTGAATTCCCGGTTTCCCCACGGACCCGAGCGGTCCGGATTGGAACCCGCATAAAGTCCCACCACGCGCGTCCCCAGAGCCGCGCCAATGTGCGCGGGTCCGGAATCCGGGCAAACGACAAGCCTTGCAAGCCCGATCAGCGCCGCGAGCTGCTTGAGCGTCGTGCGCCCGTTCAGGTCGGTGACGCCCGGCTGAGCGGCGATCGCCGCAGCGTAGTCCCGCTCCTTCGCAGTCCCCGATCCCGTCAGCAGTACCTCGCCGCCGAGCTGCTCCACGACATGCCGGGCCACGCTCGCGTAGCGCTCCGCCGGCCAGTTCCGAAACGCGCCGCGGCGCTGGCTGCTCAGCGGACTCAGGACGCAGAACGGCCGTTCGGGCGCCATGCCTGCCGCCGCCTGCAGGTCTTCGGCGCTCAAGGGGAAGTCCCAGCGCGGCGCCTCCGGTCGCTCGATCCCGAGGTGTTCGGCAAAACCGAACAGCGCTTCCATCACGTGCTGCCGGGGCCGATGGGCGATCCGCTCGGTGGTAAACAGCCACTGAAAATCCCGCGCCCGGCGCCGGTCGAATCCCACCCGGCGCCGGCAGCCGGTCATCAGCGCGACCCGGCTGGCCCGCAACGAATCCTGCATCTGCAGCAACAGGTCAAACCGGCGCGCCTTCAGTTTCTCCTTCAGTTCGCGCATTCCCCGGCGGCCGGCACGCTTGTCCAAGACCAGGAAGTCCACTCCGGCAAGCCCTTCCAGCAGGGAATGCTCGACTTGGCCGATAATCCAGGTAATGCGGGTCTCCGGCCAGGCGCTTCGGATGGCCTGCACGACAGGCAGCGCGTGACAGCAATCCCCGATGGCGGACAAGCGGATCACGCACAGGCTGCGACTAGACATGCTTGAAGAAATACGGACAGCGGGGAAGGATCGCATCCTACACGATGCGCAGGTCGCTCGATCGGTGACGCCCGAGTGGTTCGAGCACGGTTTCTGGCACCAACGACAACAATGGACGGCCGTTGCCGGTGGCCGCGGCGCCGGCGGACGAATCGGCGAGGGCGGCCAGTGGTTTCTGCGTCACTACCTGCGGGGCGGCAGGGCCGCGCTGTTCAGCAGGGACCGCTACCTCTTCCTGGGAACGCGGCGTGTTCGTTCGTTCGCGGAATTCCGGTTGCTGGCGGGTATGCGCGAAGCCGGACTGCCGGTGCCGCGGCCGATTGCCGCCCACTTCAGGCGGCGCGGCAGCACCTACTCGGCCAACCTGATCACCGAGTGGATCGAAGGGGCGCGGCCGCTGTCCGGCGCATTGCGCGAGGGGAACCATGCGCGGGAGATCATGCGCCGCGTGGGCGCCGTCGCGGCGCGTTTTCACCGCGCCGGAATTTGTCACGCCGACCTGAACGCAAACAACATCCTGATCGGCCCGGACGGCGGCGTCTGGCTCGTCGATTTCGACCGGGCGCGCCACCGCTCTCCCGGTAGCTGGCCCAATGCCCGGCTGCAGCGGCTCAAGCGGTCGCTGAAGAAACTCGGGCTCTACGACCAGCGGGCTTTTCAAGCCTTGCGCGAACGCCACGACCGCACCCTCGCGGGAGATGACGGCGAGACGCCCTCGCCCCCAAGGCTCCGGTAGCCCTTAGCACCTCGGTTAGTCGTAGGGATCCGGCAGCGGCGCCGGGCGGCGCTTGAAGCGCCTGTGTATCCAGTAGTATTGCTCGGGCGCCCTGCGCACCTGCTCCTCCACCAGCGCATTGACACGCTCCGCTTCTTCCTCCGGGGAATCCCCGGCCAGTCCCTCGAGAGCGGGGAACAGTTCCACCTGGTATCTCCCGTCCTTGAGTCTGCGAGTAAACCAGGGCACGACGGGCGCGCCGCTGATCCGCGCCAACCGCCCGAGCGCAGTTCCGGTCATCGCGGGTTCCCCAAAGAACGGCGCCGTGACCGCGGACTTGGCGTCCGTCATCTGGTCGCCCGCGTACCAGAGCACCGACCCGGAGCGCAGCGCCTTTACCATGCCGCGCACGTCGTACTTGGACAACGTGTCCGCCGCGGTTTTCAACCGGGCGCGATTGACGAGGTACGCAAATACCGCGTTGCCGCCCGGCCGATAAACGGCCACCAGTCCCGGAGGCGGGAAATCCATCGCACGGGCGGTAAATTCCAACGCCGGGAAATGCCCGCTCATCGCGATGACGCCCCGGCCCTCGCGGAGCGCGTCGCCAAGATGCTCGGCGCCCTTCACCTCGACGAGCTCGCGTACCTGTCGGTCCGGGCACCAGGCGGCCATGGCCAGCTCCACCAGTCCCATTCCCAACGACTCGAAATGTGCCCTGAGCACCGCCTTTCGCCGCGCATCCGACCACTCGGGAAAGCACAACTGAAGATTGCGCAGCGCAATGGCTCGACGCTTCCTCATGACTCCCATGGCCAGACGGCCTGCCACGCAGCCGATTGCGAGGCGCAGGCGGTGGGGCAGCGCTGCCGTCATGCGGATCAGCGCGAGCACCAACAGTGCCGGCCAGTTCGAAGGATTGTTCAGGGGTAGCGCCACGGTGTGCCCGCTCTATGCGGGCGCATTCTATACAGCCCGGCGCTTATGCCCCCGGAACGACGGTGGTATAGTGCGAGGCGATTCGTCGGGTGAACGGGAAGCCGGTGCAATTCCGGCGCTGCCCCCGCAACGGTAATCGAGTCAAACGCCGCTCACGCCAGCGTCATGCGCGTGAAGGCAGCCACTGTCTCAGGGCAGGAAGGCGAGCGGCGTGGATTGCAGGACCACCTGCAATCCGCTCGAAAGCCCGGAGACCGGCCCGAGCGAACCACGTTGGCAGCGCGGCGGGCGCAAGCGGCGTAAGGGAAATCCCTTCAGCCTGGCGCCCGTTCCTGCCCTGGGCAATTAACGGAACGGGAGGTTCCCATGGCCTGCATCAAATCCGCGGCGGTACGCCAACTGCCGGCATTTCCTTTATTTCTGCTTCTCTTGGCCGCATACGCGCATGCCCAGCCACAGGGCGAATCGGAGGAATCCGGAGACGGGGCGCCGGAGACCATCGTGGTCACGGCATCGCGCATTCCTATTGCTTCGGAACAGGCGGGCGCAACGTTCACGGTGCTGGACGAGGAGTATCTTGACCGGCGCCAGGCGTTGACCGTGGAGGAGCTGCTGCGAGGCACTCCCGGAGTGGCCGTGAGCCGCAGCGGCGTGCTGGGATCGCTGTCCCAGGTCCGTATGCGGGGGGCGGAAGCCAACCACACGCTGGTCCTGATGGACGGAATCGAGATCGGCGATCCGGCTTTGGGCGGAGAACTCGATTTCTCGCATTTCCTGGCCGCCAACCTGCGGCGCATCGAAATCGTTCGCGGTCCCCTGAGCGCGCTCTGGGGCAGCGACGCGGTCGCCGGAGCGATCAACCTGATCAGCGCGCCCGAGGAATTCGGACGATCGCTGACGACTTCCGCCGAGGCCGGGCAATTCGATACGCGCAGGGGATCCCTGAGCGGTTCAGCCGGCGGCGACGGCTGGGGCGTCGGCGTTTCCCTGGACCACCTGAGCAGCGGCGGACAGAACATCTCCCGCTCCGGCGACGAAGCCGACGGCTACCGGAACAATACCGGCCACGTGATCGCCCGGTTCGATCCTTCCGAACGATTCTCGTTGCGCCTCATCGCCCGCCGTTCCCGATCGGAGAGCCAATACGACGCGACCTCTTTCCTTTCGGGCGTGCCCGCGGACTCGGACAGTTCAACGAGGCGAATCCATACCGTAGTGGGCCTGCAGGGCCTGGCGACGACATCCGGCGGGCGCTGGACGCATCGCGCCAGCCTAACGCACAGCGGCTCGGAAAACCGCAACTTCGCTTCCGGGTCCGAGATCGGCGAGACCAGCGGCGACAAGTTGAATCTCGGCTATCAGTCCACCTTTCTTCTCCCGCGTTTCGCACGAAACAACGGGGAGGGAGGCGTATTGCCGTCCATAACGGTCGGACTGGGGCATGAACGCGAGGACTATCTGCAGCGCGCCGAGGCCTCGTTCTTCGGCGATCCCAACCGGGATCTGAACACGCGGTCAACCGAGGCTTTGACGGAATTCCGCCTGGACGCCAGGGGCGACTGGGCCGCGGCGGCGGCATTGCGCTTCGACCGCAACAGAGACTATGACGATGCCGTGTCGTGGCGCGTCAGTGCGATCAAGCACCTGGGCCTGGGCACCGCGCTGCACGCAGCTTACGGAATCGGCGTCAAGAACCCCACATTCATCGAACGCTTCGGTTATTTCTCCAACTTCATCGGCAATCCCGACCTCCTTCCGGAATCTTCGCGCGGCTGGGAGCTGGGCGTTCGCTACGGCAGCCGAGCCGGGACGCTGACCGGCAGCCTAACCTGGTTCAGCGAGCGGCTGGAGGACGAGATCAACGGATTCGTATTCGACCCGGCGGCCGGCGGATTCACGGCCGATAACCGGCCCGGCACAAGCCGCCGAAGCGGCCTCGAATTCCAGGGGCGAGCGGGCATCCTGCCCCGGCTGACGCTTTCCGGCACATACACCTGGCTTCGCTCGCGGGAACCGGCTCCCGGCGACGGCATGGTTCAGGAGCTTCGCCGGCCGCGCCATTCCGGCAGTCTGAATGCGCATTACGAAATTGCCGATCCGGCAATCGGCATCAATCTGAACCTCGCGTACACCGGCGAACAGCCGGATATCTTCTACCCGCCGTGGCCCAATCCCTCGCGCCGGGTGTCGCTGGATTCCTTCCTGCTCGCAAGCCTGACCGCTACCTGGCGGGCCACGTCCCGTTTGCGCTGGCATATCCGCGCGGAGAACCTCGGCGACACGCGCTTCGAGGAGGTCTATGGTTTCCGTGGGCCCGGCCGGAGCATACACTTGGGCGTGCAGTTCTCGTTCTTCGAGGAAGCGGACGGAAACTAAGCGACGTGGGACACCGCCTTTCGAAAATCTACACGCGAACCGGCGATGCCGGCGAAACGGGCATCGACGCGAAGCGCCGTTACCGCAAGCACCATCCGCGCATCGCCGCCTTCGGCGACCTCGATGAGCTGAACGCGGCGCTGGGCCTTTTGCTGGCCGAACTTCAGCCGGGCGACATCGGTGAGTTGCTGGGCGACGTACAGCAACGCCTCTTCGACACCGGCGCGGAGCTGTGCGTGGACGAGCTGAAGTCCACTTCACCGGAACACGTGCGCTCGCTCGAAGACGCCATCGACGAGCACAATCGGGAACTGCCCCCGCTGAAGGAATTCATCCTGCCCGGGGGCGGACCGGCCGCGGCCGCCTGCCACTTCGCCCGCGCCGTGTGCCGGCGCGCGGAACGCTCGCTATGGGCCCTGCAGGACGAGGAAGGAGGGCTCAACCCCGAGTCGTTGAAGTACCTGAACCGCCTGTCCGACCTGCTCTTCGTCCTGGCCCGGCGGCTCGCCGAAAGCGAGACCGAGTGGCGCGGAACGGGACGCCGCCGCTAGTAGCCGGCCTCAAGCTCCGCCAGGGCCGCGGCGCGCGCAGCGGCAAACTCGTCCCCGGGGTTCCAGGACTGCATCTCGTTCGCCTGGGCGATCAGGTAGGTGGTCAGCAATCCGAAGCGCGTGTCCGCGACCATACCGTCGAATACCCAGTCGTCGGTCAATTCATCGCTGGGTTGATGGTAGTCCCTGGTGATGTAGGCATTGATCCGCATCCTGCCCCATCCTTCCGGCTTGCCGATGATCTCGACGCCGCCGTCCAGGTAGACGCCCGGAACGCCGATCTTCGCAAAGCTGAATTGATCGGACCGGTAGTAGTAGCCCTGGTCGGGAAACTGGTCGCCCTGCAGGGTCCTTCCGACGTACGAGGCCACATCGGCGGCGACCTGGTCGAGCGAGGACTTCCCCAGGCCGATGAAGATCATGTCGCTCGCCTCGCCCCAGATGCTCACGCCGTCCAGATTGACGTTGGCCGCGATGCGCCCCGCATGAAAGGTGGGATGCCGCGCGTAGTAGGCCGATCCGAGCAGCCCCTGCTCTTCCGCCCCCACCAGCGCGAACACGATCGAGCGCCGCGGCGGAGAGGGCAATCCCTCCAGGGCCTTTGCCAGCGAAAGCACCGCGGCCACGCCGGTCGCGTTATCGAAGGCGCCGTTGTAGATCACGTCCTCGCCCTCCGAAGCAGCGACGCCTTTGCCCAGATGGTCGTGGTGCGCGGTCACGACCACGGCCTCGTTCTTCAGATTCTCGTCGCATCCAGGCAGTACGCCCAGGACGTTGGCGGTCTCCACGCGCTCAAGGCCGGCCTCGAGTTCGAGGCTCGTGCTTATCCCCAGCGGCACAGGCGCGAAGTCACGGCTGCGGGCCGACTGCACAAGCGCGTCCAGTTCGTGGCCGGCGGAGGCCAGCAACGCTCTCGCCGCCGATTCGGTGATCCAGGCGGCGACTTCCAGGCGCGGCTCGCCTTCGGCCGGAATTTCGTACTGCGGGCCGCTCCACGAGGTTTCGACAACCTGCCAGGGATAGCCCGCCGAAGGCGTCGTATGAATGATGATCGCGCCCGCCGCGCCCAGGCGGGCGGCGATCTCGTACTTGTAGGTCCATCGCCCGTAGTAGAGGCGGCGCTCGCCGGCAAACAGGCCGCGATCCCATTCGGGGTCGTTGTTCAGCATCACCAGCACCTTGCCGCTCATGTCCTGCGACTTGTAATCGTCCCATTCGTATTCCGGCGCCTGGATGCCGTAGCCCACGAATACGAGTTCGGCGTCGGCGAGCGAAGCCAGGGATGTTTGATTGCCCACGTTGGCGACGAATTCGGCGCCCGGCGAAATGGAAACGCCGGTGGAAAACGGCCAGGCGGCCGGCAGTTCGGTCGTGACGGACACCAGCTCGAACGGCTGCTCATAGCCCTGGTCCGCGCCCGGCGCGATATTCGCCTCCGCGAGCCGCGCCGCGATCCATTCGCGCGCCTTCACGTCGCCCGCGGTGCCCGGCGCCCGGCCTTCGTACTCGTCGCTCGCCAGTTCGGCCACCACGGCCCGCAGTTCCTCGCCCCGAATCAGGTGCGCGACCTGGTCCGCATAGGCCAGGGCCTCATCGGTTTCCGTCGGACCGCACGACTGAACGGCTTCCTCGCCCACCTGGCCGCAGCCGGCCCCCAGAAGGCAGAGCAAGACAATGCTTGGCACACGCATGAAACGCACCTCAGGACTCGATGAGAAGGCGCCAAGATACACGAAAGGATCAGACGCCGGCGTAACGGCCGCCTTCGCCGACCCAGCGGCGGATCAGTTGCTCGACCTCGGGGCCGTTCGTACGGAGCATTTCGTCGGCGACTCGCTGGGCCGGCTCGGCCAAGGCGCCGTCGCGCACCAGGTCGGCCACGCGGAACTGCAATGCGCCGGTCTGGCGGACGCCCAGGATTTCGCCGGCGCCGCGCAACTCCAGGTCCTTGCGGGCGATTTCAAATCCGTCGTTGGTGTTGCGCATCGTGTTGAGCCTCTCCCGGGCCATTTCTCCCAGCGGCGACCGGTACATCAGGACGCAATGGCTTTTTTCCGCACCCCGGCCCACGCGCCCGCGCAACTGGTGCAGCTGGGCCAGACCCAGGCGTTCGGCGTTTTCCACGATCATCAGGCTGGCCCTGGGAATGTCCACGCCCACTTCGATGACCGTCGTGGCCACCAGCACGCCCAGCGTGCCGGCCGCGAACTCCCCCATCACCCGATCGCGTTCGCGCGGCGTTGCCCGTCCGTGCAGCAGGCCCACCCGAATGCCGGGCAGCGCCTCGCTCAACTCGCGCTGGGTCGGCTCGGCCGCCTGTGACTCGATATAGTCCGATTCCTCGATCAATGGGCACACCCAGTAGGCCTGCCGTCCGGCGCGGCAGGCCGCAGCCACACGCTCGATGACCTCATGGCGCCGCTCCTGCGAAATCAATGCGGTATTGACCGGTTGGCGTCCGGGCGGCATGTCCCGGATGGCGGAAATGTCGAGGCCCGCATAGAAAGTCATGGCCAGCGACCTTGGGATCGGCGTGGCGGTGGTCACCAACTGGTGCGGCGCCTGCCTGCCGTCGGATCCCTTCTCCACCAGGCTCAACCGCTGATGGACCCCGAAGCGGTGCTGTTCGTCCACCACTACCAGTCCCAGCGACCGGTACCGGACGCCTTCCTGGAACAGGGCGTGCGTACCGATGGCAAGCTGGGCATCGCCGCCGGCAAGCTCGGCCTCGAATACCCGGCGCTCGGAGCGCGACATCCCGCCCGCCAGCCAGGCCAGGCGCACGCCCAGCGGCGCAAGCCAATCCGAGAGCGTGCGCATGTGCTGTTCCGCCAGCAATTCGGTAGGCGCCATGATTGCCGCTTGCCGCCCCGACTGAATGGCAGCCAGCACCGCGCCCGCGATCACCACGGTCTTGCCGCAGCCCACATCGCCCTGCAGCAGCCGCATCATGGGCACGTCGCGAACGAGGTCGGCATCGACCTGTTCGATCGCCTGCCGCTGGCCAGGCGTCAACTCGAAAGGCAGCCGGCGCAGGAACCTCTCGCGGAGCGGGCCGTGGGCGGTCAAAGGAATAGCCTCGCGCTGCTGACCTGCCTCCCGCATCCTTCTTAAGCCCATATGCCAGGCCAGTATTTCTTCGAACGCCATGCGCTTGCGGGCGGGATGTTGTCCGGACAGCAGCGTTTCCAGCGCCATGGCCTTCGGCGGACGATGCACGGTTCGCAATGCGTCGTGCAGATCCGGATAACCGAGGCCGGCCATAAAGCGGGCCGGGATCAGGTCCGGCAAGTCGTCCAGTGCATTCGCAAGCGCGTGATCGGTCAGTTTGCGAAGCCGGGGCTGGGTGACGCCCTCGGTGGAGGGATAGACGGGCGTAAGCCGATCCTGGACGGGCGCGGGTTCGGATTCACGCAGCCTTCGGTACTCGGGGTGAACGATCTCGTATCCCCTGGGCCCCTGGCGGACGTCGCCGTAGCACAGCAGGCGGGTCCCGGCGCTCAGGCCCGACTGTTGCTGCCGGGTGAAGTGAAAGAAGCGCAGCGTGATTTCCGCCGTCTCGTCGCGCAGCGCGCAGAGCAGGCTCCGGCGGCGGCCCATGATGACCCGGGCGTGGGCGATCATTCCCTCGATCTGCGCCCGCTGTCCGGGCCTGACCTCGATGATGGGGCGTATGCGGGTGCGGTCCTCGTAGCGGATCGGCAGCAGGAACAACAGGTCGCGTACCGTTCGCAGGCCCAGCCGCTCAAGCTTGCCGGCAATGGCAGGGCCGATGCCCGTGAGCGTAGTGAGTTTCGGGCTGGCTTCGACCGGCGGGGAGGCGGAATCGGCAGGCAACGGGCGACGTGTTCCGCTAGCGAGTTCGTACTACGGAACGACCAGAATCGCGTCGGCCTCTACCTGCGCGCCCCTGGGCAGTCCCGCCACCTCGATCGCGGCGCGGGCGGGAAAGGGCTGGGCAAACATCCCGGACATGACCTCGTTGACCAGTCCGAAATGGGCCAGGTCCACCAGAAACACCGTGATCTTCACGGCGTCCCTGCCGAGATCGCAACCGGCGGCCCTGGCCACCGCCGCCAGGTTGTCGAAAACCTGCCTGATCTGCGCGCCGATATCGCCTTCAACCATTTCGCCGGTCTCCGGGTCCAGCGGAATCTGCCCGGATACATAGCAGAAGCCGCCCGCGACGATGGCCTGTGAATAGGAACCGATCGCCGCCGGAGCGCGGGACGTGTGTACAGGGGTGCGTTGCATGGGCGACTCGGGGGTCAATAATATGCCAGACAGGGTATTAAACACGCTGCACGCGATGCACGCTGGGCAGCGTGCGTATTGCCCGGATGACCCGCGCAAGCCGGTCCCTGTCCTTGACCAGCACCGACAGGAACAGTTCGGTGCTTTCCTCGGGGCGGTCCTGCATGTTCACCTGGGCGATATTGTGGCCGGTCTCGGCCACGCGGGCGGCGACTTCCGCGAGCACGCCGGGCCGGTGATCGATATGGATGCGCAACCCGGACGGAAACTCCAGCCGGATGCGGCGTTTCCAGTTGACCGGAATCCAGCGGTCCTTGTGTTTGCGCTCGGCGCGGAAATTGCCGCAGGTGTTGCGATGAATGACGAATCCGCGCCCGCTGGAAGTATGTCCCACCACTTCGTCGCCCGGAATCGGATAGCAGCATTTGCCGTAAGTCACCACCATGCCCTCGGCGCCGGCGATGTCCACGGGCGTCAGTTCGCGCTGCCGGTCGCCGGCCCGTTTCCTTCCGGGATTCATGACCACGGCCGCCGCCAGGGTCGCCAGGCGTTCCCCCAGGCCGATCTGTTCGTAAAGTTCCTGGCGGCTTGCGACCCCGAGCTCCTTGAGCGCTTCCTCTAGCGGGCCGCGCCCCATCTTGCGCAGCGAAGAACCGCGGTCGGCCAGCGCCTGGTTCAGCAGCACGGCGCCAACCTCGCGAGCCTCCCTGGTCTGGGTGTTCTTCAGGTAATCGAGGATGGCCGAGCGGGCCTTGGCCGTTGCGACGTATTCCAGCCAGCCGGCGTTCGGATGCGCGTTGCGCGACGTGAGTATCTGCACGTTCTGGCCGTTCTTCAACTGCGAGCGCAGCGGCGTCACTTGGCCGTCCACCCGCGCCGCGACGCAGCGGTGCCCGACATCGGTATGCACGGCATACGCGAAATCCAGGCAGGTGGCGCCCCGCGGCAGGCGAAGGATCTCGCCCTTGGGCGTGAACACGTAAACCTTGTCGGGGAACAGGTCCACCTTCACGTGATCGTAGAACTCCTCCTCCTGGGCGGTGGCCTGCATTTCGGTAATGCGCCGCAGCCATTCCTGGGTGCGGAACTGCGCCGGGAGCACGCTCTTGTCCTCGGCCTTGTACTGCCAGTGCGCGGCGATTCCGCCTTCCGCCACGCGATGCATCTCGGGCGTGCGGATCTGGAATTCCAGCGGCATGCCTTCCGGGCCCAGCAGCACCGTGTGCAGCGACTGGTAACCGTTCACGCGCGGGATCGCGATGTAATCCTTGAACCTGCCCGGCATGGGGCGGAACAACTGGTGCGCAATGCCCAGGCACCGATAGCAGGCGTCGATGTCCGGAACGATGACGCGCAGGCCGAAGACGTCCGCGATTTCCTTGAATGTCAGCCGCTTCTCGCGCATCTTGTTATAGATGCTGTAGGCGGACTTGGCCCGGGCGGAAATGCTGCCTTCCAGGTTGGCCGATTTGAGCGCACGCCGCAGGCGGTCCGAAACGCGCCTGAGCACCGCGCGCGGGTGCCTGGGCCGCTGGTTCAGGTGCCGGTTGATCACCCGGTAACGCTGCGGCCAGGCGTAGCGAAAACCCAGGTCCTCCATCTCCCGGCGAATCGTGCGAATGCCCAGGCGGTTGGCGATGGGCGCGTAGATCTCCAGCGTCTCGCGCGCGATTCGTTGCTGGCGTTCCCGGTCCAGCGCGTCCAGCGTTCGCATGTTGTGGAGGCGGTCGGCCAGCTTGACCAGGATGACGCGGATATCGTCGACCATGGCCAGCATCATCTTGCGGAAACTGGCCGCCTGGGTTTCCGAATGACCGGCTTTCCTCAGGCGGGTCAGCTTGGTTACGCCGTCAACGATCGCGGCCACCTGCTGCCCGAAATGGTCTTCAAGATTGACCCTGAGCGTAGGCGTATCTTCGATTACGTCATGCAACAGCGCGGCGATTATGGTTTCCGAGTCCAGCCGCAGCTGGGCGAGGATGGTGGCGACGGCGACCGGATGGGAAATGTACGGCTCGCCGGAACGCCGCCGCTGATCGTGGTGGGCGCGCGCACCGTATTCGTAGGCCTGCCGCACCTGGTCGCGCTCTTCCTCGGACAGGTAGTCCAGGTCGGCGAGCAGCCTGCGGATGCCGCCGCCGGATACCCGGATTTTCTGCGTGCCGGGCAGAACAACCGCCTGCTGCATGGTTCTTGCCGTGTCCCCGGTTACGGGATGGCGGACGCTCGGACCTTGGACTGCCGGTACAAGCGCCGGCCGTCCGACCTAATACTCGCGAACTTCTCCCGGAGTCGCGAATGCTTCCTCGACGGACCGTTCCTGCTCGTTGAGGCTCTCTTCCGTAACAAGCCCGGCCGCGATCTCGCGCAGCGCGACCACCGAGGGCTTTTCGTTCTCGCGCGGAACCAGGGGCTCGGCGCCGTTGGCAAGCCTGCGCGCGCGCGTAGCCGCCACGCGAACGAGGTCGAAAATGTTCTCGATCCGCTGCTGGCAGTCTTCTACGGTAATTCGCGCCATTGCCTTTGCTCTGTGGAGAAGTCCTTACCCGGAATTCTGCATCACTACGCCTGCCGCCGCAAGGTACTACCAGTCGCCGGCCCCGATAAGTTCTTCGACGCGCGCCCGGTGCCTTTCGTCGGACACCGCGTACTGCGCCCCGTCGCCCTTCAGGATCTTCGACATCCTGCGACAGGTCTCATCGATGTCGTCATTCACGAGCACGTAGTGAAAGTCGGTCCACTTCCGTACGTCGTGGCGCGCTTCGGAAAACCTCCGCTCCACCACCTCCGGCTTGTCGGTGTTGCGGCCCCTGAGGCGCTTCTCCAGTTCGTCGCGGGAAGGCGGCAGAAGGAAAATACACTGCGCGTCGGGCTTCGCGCGGCGCACCTGCTCGGCGCCCTGCCAGTCGATTTCCAGGATTACCTGGCGGCCGCTTGCAAGTTTCTCGTTTACCTCCCGCCGGCTGGTGCCATAGCGGTTGCCGAATACGTCTGCGTGTTCCAGAAACCCGTCATCGCCGCGGATTTCATCGAAGGCGGTATCGCTGACAAAGTAATAGTCCCGCTTGTCCTGCTCCTGTTCGCGGGGCGGGCGCGTGGTGTGTGAAACCGCCAGGCTGACGCCCGGATTCTCCTCGACCAAACGCTTGACGATCGTGGTCTTGCCGGTGCCCGAGGGGGCGGAAACGACAAACAGGCGGGGCGTCACAGGATATTCTGGGCCTGCTCGCGCATTTGCTCGACGAGAACCCGCATATCCACGGCTTCGTGCGTACCGCGCGCGTCTCCCGACTTGGCGGCCAGCGTATTAGTCTCGCGGCCGATTTCCTGGAGAAGGAAATTCACCCGCTTTCCGACCGGTTCGCTGTCCTTGAGCGCGGACCGCAGCGCCACCAGGTGGGCTTCCAGCCGATCGAGCTCCTCGCTGATGTCGTAGCGCATCAGCAGCAGCGCCACTTCCTTCTCCAGGCGCTCGGCATCGACCCGCACCCTGATCGCGTCGAGGCGTTCCGTCATGCGGACCATGGCCCGCTCTCTGAGTTCGGGCGTGCGGGAACGGAACTTCTTGAGGATCTTGTCCATCTTGGAGCAGCGGCTCTCGATGGATTTCTTCAGTTTTCTGCCTTCGCTGGCCTGGGTCGCGCGCAGGGTGTCGACTGCCTTGTGCAGTAATTTGCGGACCTCTCCGGACATGTGGCTCTGGTCGGCGGAATGTTCCTCGATCACGCCCGGCCAACGCATGACGTCAAGCGGGCTGACCGCCGCGGGACGGCGCATCTGCTCCGCCAGGACCCGCGCGTATCCGATGACCCGCACCGCCAGGCCGGTATTGACCTTGATCCGGTCGGCGAACTTTTCCGCCGGGCGCCAGCTCAGGCGGGCGTCAACGTGCCCGCGCCCAACGTGGGTCGCCAGCAGATTGCGTATCTCGGGCTCCATCTCGCGAAACGCGCTGGGCATGCGGACTTCGACATCCAGATGGCGATGGTTGACCGACTTCAATTCCCACTGCAGCCAGCCACTCTCGCTGCGGTATTCCTCTTTGGCATAGCCAGTCATGCTGCGAATCATTGAAACGGCCTTTTTCTGCCCCCGCCCAATTAATGCCGGCTAATTTTAGCTTCGCTCCGAGGCATAGGTAGCGGAAACGAGGCCCGAATGCAAAAAGTCGCGGCCGACGCTAACATATTTGGACAGATGCGCACAAAATCCACTTCCGCCGTGCGCCGTCCCAGTGGCCGTGAACCGGACCGGATGCGTACTGTCGCGTTCGAGACCGGCTACACGACCCATCCCGGCGGCTCGGTTCTCGCCCGTTTCGGCGAAACGCGCGTGCTTTGCACGGCAAGCGTGGAAGCCACGGTGCCTCATTTCCTGCGCGGCAGCGGCCGCGGTTGGGTAACAGCGGAATACGGCATGCTGCCGGGGGCCACGCACACACGCAGCCGCCGGGAGGCGAGCAGCGGACGCCAATCGGGACGCACGATGGAAATCCAGCGCCTGATCGGACGCTCGCTGCGCGCCTGCGTGGATTTCGAAGCTCTCGGCGAACATACGATCGTCGTCGATTGCGATGTCATACAGGCCGACGGCGGGACGCGCACGGCCGCGATATCCGGGGGCTGGCTGGCGCTGAGCCTGGCCTGCAGCCGGCGCTCATGGCGGCGCAGGTTCGCCCGTTACCCGCTGCACGGGCAGGTGGCGGCGGTGTCCGTCGGACTGTATCGCGGGCTTGAAGTGCTGGACCTCGACTACGCCGAGGATTCCGAGGCCGAGGCCGACGTCAACGTGGTGATGAACGAGGCCGGGGGCATCATCGAGGTGCAGGGCACGGCCGAGGCGCACGCGTTTCTGCGCGAGGAACTGGACCGCATGCTCGACCTTGCGGCCGACGGCATCAAGCAGGTCCTGGCGGCCCAGGAAGAGGCGCTCTAGAGTTCTTGCGCCAGGCGGGCGCCGTCCTGAACCGCCGCCCAGATGGACCGGGGTGCGACGCAGTCTCCGATTGCGCTTACGCCGTCCGGCGAGGGGTTGGCGACCGCGCCCATGGACAGCACCAGGGCGTCGAAGGATCCCAACTCCTTGCCGTCCGTCGTTATGGCGGTGTCGTCCCTCACCTCTTTCACGAATGTGCCGGCGCAAACTTCAACGCCCGCGGATTCGAGGCGGCGGGTAACCAGGGGCAGTTCTCCGGTCAGGGACAGCTCCGGGTCGCCGAACAGGGCGCTGGCCGTGGCGACGGTCACGCCGGAAACGCCGTCCATCGCTGCCAGGTATTCCACCAGGTTGACTGCCGGCCAGTTCCCTTCCTCGTCGATCACCAGGACGCTTCCCGAGACTGACTCCTTGCCGGACAGGATGTCGCGACCGTGAGGCAGCCGCTGCGCGCCGGGAATGCCGTCGGTCATACGCGGCCGATTGCGCCAGAGCCAGGTCCAGCCGGGCGAGCCGCCGGTGGCCCAGACGACTTCGTCCGCATCCAGTTTCGCGGGATCATGGATCGCGGTGTTCAACCGTACCGTAACGCCCAGCCGGGCAAGTTCCCGCTCCCACCAGCGAAGTGCCGGCAGCATCTCCTCGCGGTGCGGGCATATCGCGGCGAGGCGCAGCGCGCCGCCGAGTTCCCCGGTGGCTTCATACAAGGTAACGGCGTGGCCGCGCCGCGCCGCAACGCGGGCGCATTCGAGTCCGGCCGGTCCGCCTCCCACGACGGCGATGTGCTTGCGGCTCGGGGCGGGCGCCCTGCGGGGCAGTTCGAACTCCCGTCCCGCCGCCGCGTTGATGTTGCACCCGGCCGGCAGGGCGAGCGTCGCGAAGCCCAGACAGACCTGGTTGCAGGACATGCAGGGACGAATGCGCTCCTCCTCGCCCCGGCGCACCTTCAGGACCCAGTCGGGATCGGCGATGAAGGCGCGGGCCATGGCCACGATGTCGGCCTGGCCGTTGGCAACGACGGCCTCGGCTTCATCGGGGCTGCGGATGCGCCCGGCCACGGTGACCGGAACCGGCAGGGCCTCCGTGAAGCGCGCAGACTGCTCCGCCAGTTGGACCCGCGGATAGCCCATGGGTGAAATGGTCTCCGCAAAATTGGCGTTCGAACCGCTCATGACGCTTATGTAGTCGGTAACGCCCGCCTCGGCAATCGTCACCATGGCGGCCAGGGATTCTTCGATGCCGTAGCCGTCCGGGTCCCCCGGAATGGCGTGGAAGACCGAAGTGCGCAAACCCACGGCCACCTGTCCGGAAACTCTCTTTCTTATCGCTTCCAGAACCTCGACGACGAAGCGGCAGCGGTTCGCCACCGACCCGCCGTAGCCGTCGGTCCTGTGATTGAGCTGCGGACTGAGAAACGAACCGAGCAGGTAGTCGGACGCGGTCTGGACCTCGATAACGTCGATCCCGGCCCTGGCGCAACGCTCGGCCGCGTCGGCGTAATAGCCCACCATGTCCCTGATCTCGGCAACGGAAATGGCCTTGGGCACCTGGCCGATCTGCACGGAAGGAATCGCCGACGGGGCCAGCGCGACCGCGCCGCGCCCGAAAGGCACGTTGTGGCCGCCGTGCCAGAGGATGATGGACAGCCTGGATCCGGCATCATGGACCGCCTCGGCGGTGCGGGCCAGCGGGTCGATGATCTCGTCCCGCCACAGCTCCAGTTGGCCGGTCCAGGTGAGGCTGTCGGGATGCACCGGAGCGGACTCGATACCCACCAGAGCGGCCCCACCAAGGGCCCGCCGCACCAGGTAGGCGTGATAGCGCTCGGTAATCAGGCCGGATGAATCCCCATGCACCATGGAGTGCCCCGGAATGATCACCCGATGATCCAGTTGCACCGGCCCCAGCGAGATGGGGGTGAACAGATGCGGATAGCGATCCTCGGCGGGCGCGGGGGACTTGGACATGCTTTACTTTCCGGCAGGACCTCTTTCGGGAACCAGAGAATAGCGCACAGCGCGTGGTCGAGCTGCTGCCTTTTGGGTACATACTTTCCGGAGGACTACAGAAACCCCTCTTCCTGACATGCCCCGCATCCCAAGAGTTGTTCTGGCCTCGGGCAACCCCGGCAAGCTGCGCGAGCTGCGCGAGTTGCTCAAGGGACAAATCCGCTTGATCGACATGCGAGAACTCGCTCTTGCAGCGGCGGAGGAAACCGGTTCAAGCTTTGAGGAAAACGCCCGGCTGAAGGCCTTCGCCGCTGCCGGGCAATCCGGCCTGCCGGCGCTCAGCGATGACTCCGGCCTGGAAGTGGACGCGCTCGGCGGGGCGCCGGGAATCCATTCCTCGCGCTACGCCGGGGACGACGGAAACGCCCGGGCCAATATCCGGAAACTGCTGAAAGACCTTGACGGCGTGCCGGCCGGGAAGCGCACCGCCCGCTTCCGCTGCGTGCTGGTCCTGGCCATGCCCGATAACGAACAAGCGCCCCTGATTGCCGAAGGCGTCTGGGAAGGGCGCATAGCCGAGAGGACCGAAGGGCGCCGGGGGTTTGGTTACGATCCGGTATTCCTGGACGGGCGCACGGGCAAGTGCGCGGCGCTGATGACCGCCGCGGAAAAGGGACGGAAAAGCCACCGCGGGCTGGCGGCTCGTGCATTGGTGCGGCTGCTGGGAAGACGGGGCGCGGCGGCGGGATAATATGCCCGCCGCAAGGCAGTTATTCACACTCGGCGGAAAATCGTATTGCGCAGTTCACATTGCGGCGACTTTCGCACAACATCTTTGCCAACCTCTGCCAAGTTATTGATATTGCATGTCTTTCCCAAATCTGCTGAAATCTTCCCCCGCTGTGGAAAACTGCAAGAGCCAATAGAGCCAAGGGCTAGGGACGATGTTGTCCACAAAGTTATCCACATGAGCGGGAAACGGTAGCGTGAGCGGAGTAACCGAGACGCCCCGATGGCCCCGGCGCGGCTACGCATGGTACGTCGTGATCCTGCTGATGGTCCTCTACCTGTGCTCGTTTCTCGACCGCAATATCATCACCCTGCTGGTCGAACCCCTGAAGCGCGACCTCGACCTGAGCGATGTCGAGATCGGCATGTTGTACGGCCTGGCTTTCGCTGCTTTCTACACCACCCTGGGCCTGTTCGCCGCCGGGATGGCCGACTTGTGGAACCGCCCAGCCGTCATTGCCGTGGGAGTCGTATTGTGGAGTCTGGCTACGGCGGCCTGCGGACTCGCAAGCAACTACGCTCAGCTGTTCGTCGCCCGAATGCTGGTCGGCGTGGGCCAGGCGGCACTCTCGCCCGCCGCGTACTCGCTGATCGCCGATTACTTCCCGCCGAAAGCCCGTTTGCGGGCAACCGCCACTTATGCCGCGGGCCTGTACCTCGGTATCGGGCTGGCCACACTCACCGGGGGACTGGTCATCAACTGGGTGGCGGGCGGGGGCAGCGCCGAACTGCCCGTGCTCGGCTCGCTCAAGGGCTGGCAGGTCGTCTTCATCGTCGTGGGCCTGCCGGGCGTTCTGCTCGGAGTGCTCACGCTGGCCTCGGTGCGCGAAACGGCGCGTTTCGGAGAGGCGCCCGAAGCCGGCGTCAGCGCAAGGTCCTTCGTCCGATTCCTGGGCGGACCGCAACGGACCTTGTACCTGACCCATTTTCTGGGCTTTTCCTGCCAGGTCACCTATTCGTACAGCTTCGGCGCCTGGACGCCGTCTTTTCTGATCCGGGAATTCGGCTGGACCCAGGCCCAGACGGGCCTGGGCCTGGGCTCGGTCACGCTGGTGACGGCGCCGCTCGGCGTGTACCTGGGCAGCGTGGCGGCGCAGCGGCTTCGCCGGCGCTGGCCGCGGGACGCCGAAATACGGGTTGCCTTCGCAATCGCGCTGATCGCCCTTCCCTTCGCCGTGGCCTTTCCGTTCGCGTCCACCGCAACGCTGGCGCTGGCGCTGATCGGCGTAACGCAGTGCCTGATCAGCATGCCCTTCGGCATCTCGCCGGTGGCGCTGAACGAGGTGACTCCGAATCGGTTCCGGGCGCGAATCATCGCCGTGTACCTGTTCTGCGTAAATCTGCTCGGCCTGTCGCTGGGCCCGGTGGGAGTGGCGCTGCTGACCGAGCGGGTTTTCGGTTCGCCGGATCGACTGCCCCTGGCGCTGGCGACCATGGCCGTCTGCACCATGCCTCTCGCGGCGGCCATATTCCGGGTCTGCGCGCCCGCCTACCGCCAGGTCGCGCGGAACCGTGCCTAGTATCGTGAGACACAACGCATAGCATGAAGCGGCGGGCGCTGATACTGCTGCTTACGCTGACCGCGCTGCTCGTCGCCGTCTGGATGCTGCCGGCGCGCGAGTGGCTGATCCAGTCCACCGACTGGGCGCAGGCGCATCCGCGCATCGCCTGGGCCAGCTTCATTCTCGCCTACGTCCTGGCCGCGGTGTTCATGGTTCCGGGTTCCGTTCTGACCCTTGCGGCGGGCGTGCTCTTCGGGGTTGCCCTGGGCGTGGCCCTCGTGTCCCTGGCGGCCACTCTGGGCGCATGCTGCGCGTTTCTCGTGGGCAGGTTCCTGGCGAGGGACTGGGTCGAATCCCGGCTCGAGGCCATGCCGCGCTTCCGCGCCCTGGACCGCGCGGTGGCCCGCAGGGGCTGGCTGATCGTGCTGCTCGCGCGCCTTTCCGTCGTGATCCCCTACAACCTGCTGAACTACGCCCTGGGGCTAACCAACGTGCGCTTCGGGGCGTACCTGTTCGGCACGCTGGTCGGCATGCTGCCGGCCATTTTTCTCTATGTCTACCTGGGCTCCGTGGCGGGCAGCCTGGCATCCCTGGAGCAGACCGGCGCTCCGATGATTCCGCAGTCCCTGTTTATCGCGGGGCTCGTCGTCACGGCGTCGCTGATTTTCCTGATAGCCCGCCTGACCGCCCGCGCACTCAAAAGCGAACTCGACAGAGACGGCAGCTAAGGTCTGCTGACGTGTCAGCGCACGCGCCTCAGGGCCGCCTGGGAGAAATCGCCGTCGCCGAGGTCCGTGCCGAACTCCAGGTCCGTCCAGTTAAGCACCGTGCTCTTGCCCGTCAGATGATTCTCCATCGTCATTTCGCCGGCCCGCCAGTATCGATCCAGGTACTGCCGGTATCCCGCGAAAACCAATGTCTTCAGATGTGAGTTCTTGCGGTCGTAATAGTGGACCATCCAGGTGCGCAGGTGCTCCTTGTCCTGCCATACCAGTTGTCGGCTGTAGCTAGATTTCGTGTCCACCGGCACCTGTTCGTTGACCGTGCAGGTCAATTCGCCGCACGGTTCCTCGCGCAGGAAACGGTAGGAGTATTTCTCGACTTCCGGGTTGCTCATGTCCTCGTAGGAGAACTCGCTGCCCATGAAGGACCCGGTACGGGTCGAGGAACTTATGCGCTTGACCCGCTTCAACGCCGGCAGATAAAGCCACTGGTCGTCCTGGGCCGTGAGATGACCGTGGGTCAGCAGGGCCGTGCCCTGAACGTCGCGCGGCTGGTCGAAGACGAACAGGCTCTTGTCGCCGTCGCCCTCCACTTCCAGGACCTTGAAACGGATCTGGCGGCGGCTCTCCTGGCCCTGACGGTTGCGCAGGATCATGGTCAGATTGGCCGTGAAGTTACCGAAACCATCGTTGCGGGCGGCCGCCTCGTGCGCGATCGCAAGACCGATTTCCTCCGGCGAGGGATCCTGCGCAAGAGCGGGCGACGACACCAGTCCCGCCAGCGCCAGCAAGAGGGTGAAACGGGCCGTATCACGGAAGGGACGTGCCCGGCTTGGCTCACGATTCATAGTTTTCTCCGATCAAATGCCATCAGCAGGGGCGGCAAAAGCAGGAAGTCGGCGAGGAAGGCGAACATGATCGTCATGGCCACCAGTATTCCGAGCGCCCAACTGACCTCGAACCCGGATGCCGCGAACACCAGGAACCCGGCCGACAACACCGCGGTCGTGGTTCCCAGGGCCTTGCCCACGGTGCTGAAAGCATAACGGACCGCGTCGGCGGCGGAACGGCCCTCGCGACGTATCTTCAGGTATTTCGTCAGGAAGTGAATCGTGTCGTCCACGATGATGCCGAAGGCCACGACAGTCACCACCGAAGCCGCGATCCCCACTCTGCCGACCAGGTAGCCCCACAGGCCGAAGCTCATGCCGGCGGGGATGAAGTTGGGGATCAGGCTCAGCAGGCCGAATCGCAGGCTCTTGAAGACCACGACCAGGACCAGCGAAATCAGCGACATAGCGATTACGGTGCCGCGCAGCATGGACTTGATGTTTCGCTCCGTGATGTGCGAGACGATGACGCTGAGACCGGTCGCTTCCGTCGTAAGGCCGGGGGCATTCTCCGCAAGCCAGCCGCGGGCTCGCTCCGCGAGCACCTGCTGCTCGTTGCTGGTTATGTCCCGCATGACCACCGACATGCGGGTGGACGACTTGCTGATGTCGATGCGGTCGTTCAGGTCCATTCCGAACGGCAGGGAAAGCTCGTACAGCAAAAGGTACTGCGTGGCCAGCGCCTGATCTTCCGGCAATCGATAGTAGGCCGGATCGTCCTCGTGCATATTCTTGTTCAGACGTTTCATGGTGTCCGAAAACACGCGCACATAGGTCACTTCCGGCTGGCTGCGGCACCACTCGGCGAAGGCGTCGATCTGGCGAAGGTATTCGGGGCTGGTGATTCCGCCCTCGCCCGGGGACGCCAGCGAATACTCCTGCGACTCAAGGCCGGTCAGGTTTTCGATGATGTAGTCCGAATCCCGACGGAATTCATAGCGCTCGTCGAAGTAGTTGGGCAGGCTGTCGTTGAGCTCGATGCGAAAAATGCCGGCCAGCAGCAACAGCGCGGGAATCGTGGTCAGCCACAGCAGCGGTTTCCGTCGCGCCACCACGAACCCGCCGAAGCGGTCGAAGAAAGTCACTTCTCCGGCAGCCGCCGGTTTCACGCGCAGGGGCAGGATGGAAAGCAGGGCCGGCAGCAGGGACATGGAATAGACGAAGGTGCAGCCCACGCCGAAGGCGACGTAATTTCCGAGCGTGTGGAACGGCGGGGAATCGGAGGCATTCAGGCTCAGGAACCCGATCACGGTCGTGAGCGAAGCCAGAAAGACCGGGAAGGCGTTCACGCGCAGCGATTCGGCGACTGCCTCCATCCTGTCCAGTCCGCGGCGCATGGCCGTCAGGGTCATCGTGGTGATATGCACCGACTGGGCAACCGTTATCGCCATGACGATGATCGGCACTCCGGCGTTCACGGGACTGAAGACCGTCTGGTTCCACCCCGCCAGACCCATCGCCGTGCCCACCGAAAACAGGATCATCACGACCATGCTCAGGGCGCCCGTAATCGAACGCAGGATCAGGTAGGCCACGGCAACGATCAGGAAGAACACGATCGGAGTCAGCCTCTCCAGGTCGTCCTGGGTGGCCTGCGCAAACGCGCGCTGCATCACGATGTCGCCGGTGATATGGAATTCGATCTCCGGGCTCTCGGCGCGCGCCCGGGCCAGCATGTCGTCGAGGTACGCGTTGAGTTCCACGACCGAAGCGTCATGGGTCTCCCTGGGCGGTATGAAATTGATGGCCAGGCCGGCCACCCTGCCGTCTTCGGCCAGCATGCGGCCGACAAGCTCAATGGAGTCGTTCGCGATTTCCTCGATCCGGTCCAGGTCGGCGTCGCTCAGGGACGCGGCGTCCTCCACCAATGGGCCGACGATCAGGTCATCGCCCAGTGCCTCGCTGTGGCTGTAGTTGGTCAGCGAGTCAACGCGGCTCGAATAGGGCGCCTGCCAGGCCTCTTCGGTCAGCCTCTCGATGGCCCCGAGCGTCTCGCGAGTGAATACGGTGCCCTGCCTGGGCGTCACGGCTATCAGCGCCGTATTCGACGACGTGTAGGTGTCCTCAAGGGCGTCGTAGGCGACGAGTTGCGGGTTGTCCTCGCCGAACAGGATCCGATGGTCGTTGGAAACCGTGATGAACCGCCCGCCGGCCGCCATCGCCAGCATGACCAGGGTGGCGCCGGCAACAACCAGCCAGCGGTAGCGCAGGACCGCGGCGATGTACCGGTCGAGAAGCGCCGGGTTCATCGCGCCGGCCCGTAGTTGCTCCGGAAACAGGCCGGTCCGCGGGCTTCGACGAAAATCACGGTCATGCTTACCAGGGGCTCTGCTTCGAAGTGTGCCAGTGGTCCGGCATCGCGTAGCTCATTCCTTCCTCATCGTACTGGGAAACATCGAGAAGTTGAAGGAAATCCGCCAGATGCGCCGACCGGGTTCCCTTGAGCATCCGCGTGACGATCTGCTTCATGCGGAAGAAATAGAGCGTGCCCATTCGGCTGCTTCTCGGAAACTGCAAGGCGTCGGCCAGGTCGTTGCCGATCAGCGCGCGGGAAAGCCGGAATACCAGGCCACGCACGGAATCGGCCTCCCTGGGATCCTCGATTCCCGCGACCGTGGGCACGTTGTGCACAAACGCCTGGGCCATTTCGATGGAATGACGCCCGGGCGGAGGTTCGCACTTCAGTGTAGTCCTGATCAGGTGTTGCGCCTGCGCTTCATCGGCGTAAAGAATGGAATCGGGTATGCCCATGAGGTGGCCCACATAGCGCCACAAGGCCAGAAAACTCGCGATCTCGTCTTTCGTAAACTTCGCGCCCACCGACGTTGCCTGTTCCACCAGGCGAATCGAGAACACGCATATCGCGTAGCCGAGGTGCGCCGCGCTCAGCGGAGTGCCCCATGCTCCCGCATCCCAGGGCTCCGCTTTCGCCAGTAGGCTGCGGATGCGGGCGTGAACGAACCTGACCCGCACCGATAGCTTCCACCCGTCACCCTGGCGGTGCAATCCTCCCGGCACGAAGATCTCCATCAGTTGCCGGTTGTTCTGTCTCAGCCGCCGGTCTCCGGGCCCGGTAACGGTGCGCGAGGTGATATTGAATGAGGTTGCGATCAGCGAGGTAAACCCTTCGATCAGGACGCCCGCGACGAATGCGACCAGGACGAAATTCGCGTTTGCAAAAAAGGCGCGGATTCCAGCGTCGCAGGCCTTGTAATCGAACCACTCCGGAGCGTGCTCGATTTCCTCGAAGAAATCGCGCATGGCCTTCGGCGCCCGCTTGAGTTGATCCTGCTGCTGTTCTATCCCGGCATGGATGAACCGATGCAGGGCCGGAGGCGGCAAGTCCGCGATTTCCTCCATGACCGGATCCAGCCGGGGATCGCCAATGGTCGTGTGCCGGACGTAGTTGTCGGACGCTTCCTGATCCTCAAGACGGGCTTTTTCGTATCCGGCCCTGTAGGCGGATGGAATCTCAAGTATCGGCTTCGTCGTCAAAACCCTGGCGCCGCCCTGCAAGTGTCCGGTCGATGGATTCTAACGCCATGTTCAAGTGTCAAGCTCCGCCAGTTTCGCAATCACCCGATCGTGAACGATGCGGTCGTGGGCGTCCCGGGAGGGCAACTCCCTGGCGCGCTGCAGAAGGCTGAGGGCTTCTTCGAGGTGTCTGCGCCTGTCCAGAAGCAACAGCCCCAGGGCATATTCCGCGTGAACGATCTTGGCGTCCGGCGCAAGCTCAAGCGCGGCATTGTAGTGGGCGCGGGCTTCATTGCCGCTGGCCCCGAACAGCACCCTTGCCATGAATCCACCGCCCCGGATGGCCTCCGCGTGCCAGGCTCCCAGGCTCAGATGCGCCTCGGCCAGTCCCGGTTTCAGTAGCAGTGCGCGCTCCAGCGCCGCCCGCACCCGTCCGGCATATTCGCGCTTGACCCCCAGCGTGCCCACCGCCTGCGTATAGCGCCCCATGGCGTGAGCGTGTTGAAGATGCGCCGCCGGGTTCTCCGAGTCCTTTCGAATTGCCTTCTGTCCAAATTGCATGGCGCGGCCGAGCAGTTCGGCTTTCGTGTCTTCCGCAGCCAGGTAATGCCCGTGTATCGCCAGCGCTTCGGCCGCCAGCGCGTATCCGTCGGAAGTGTCCAGGGCTTCGGCGACTTCCGCGGCCTCGACGAACCGGCCCTCGCCAAGCGCCGTGCGCGCCGCTTCGATGGACTGGCCGTTCGCGGCCCCTGCGGAGAGCAGGCCAATACCGGCCGGCAGCCAGGCCAGCCATCCGGCAGTACGGAACCCGGTCAGATTCCGCAGCAGCACATGCCGGCCGAAATCGCTTCGAGTTGCTCCTCGTCCAGCACCGGGTCGGGCGGCAGAACGACATGCACGGTGCGCATGTCGCTTTGATGCACGTGAAACTCAATATGGTCGGGAATCTCGATGCCGAATTCCTGGTACAGGGTGCCCTTGGGATCCGCTATGAGCCCCCTGCGGAAATCGCTATCGTCAGCCGCCCTCTGAATGAGATGGCGCTGCATGTCCTCAGCGGACAACATGTCTGTCTGCCTTAGTGATCACGGCTCTGCGCCCCGCTTATGTTTACCGCAAGTCCAACCAGACTTCCTGATCGTATCACAAAGACAGCCCGGAATCGCATCCCGGGGTGTACCTCGTCAACCTGTGGTGAAGAGCATGTCGAGCGCCAGCCCGGCGAAGAGCAGAAAGCCCAGCAGCGAATTGTTGTTGAAAGCCTGAAAGCACCGCTCGCGGTCCCTGCCGCGTATCAGCGCAATCTGCCGGCCCGCGCACAGCATCGCGCCGGCGACACCCGCGAAGTAAGCCGGCCCAAGGCCGGCCGCCCATCCCAGCCCGATCATGCCCGCCAGGTACGTGGCATGCGCCACGACGATGAACAGCACGTCGTGCCGGCCCAGGACGATCGCCGTGGACGGAACGCCGATCCGCTCATCGTCGTCCCGATCCACCATGGCGTAAACGGTGTCGTAAATCACCACCCACAGGAAAGTCAGCGGCCACAGCAACCATAGGGAGGGATTCCCGAAATCCGAAACGGCGGCGTACGCCATCGGAACGCCCCACGAAAACGCCACCCCGAGCACCAGTTGCGGGGCCGGCATGATCCGTTTCGCGAAAGGATAAAAGCCGGCGATGGCCGCTCCCATCACCGCCAGTCCGATTACCGGCGGCGGCAGGCTGAAGACCAGCCAGGCGGCGCAGGCCGTCAGCAGGCCGGCCACGGCAAGGGCCTCCGCGGGCCTGATCGCGCCGGTCGCGAGCGGTCGCGAGCGGGTGCGCTTTACCAGTCGGTCCACCCGCCGGTCGGCGTAGTCGTTCACCGCGCAACCGGCCGAGCGCATCAGGAAGGCGCCGGCAATGAATACAAGCAGGATGCGGGCCGGCGGATCGCCGCCGGAAGCCAGCCACAACGCGAACAGCGTAGGCCACAGCAACAGCAGGGTGCCTGTCGGGCGATCCAGGCGGATCAGCCCGCCGTACGCCTTGAGGCGTTCAATCAGCACCCCCGATTCCATCAGTAGCTGTATGTGATATCCAGCCCCACGAAACTGTCCCGCCGTCCCGCGTACGTCATGTCCAGCGGATCCACCCGCAATTGCGCGATCGCTTCCAGGCGCATCGACCAGTTGTCCGACAGGCGGCGATTCATTCCCACGTTCAATGCGCGGTAATTGCGGCTCAAATCACCCAGGACGCCGACGATGAACTCCGTGCTTTGCACGTCGTTCAACGCAACCGAAGCCCCGACGAACAGGTCATTGGCCCACGCGGTCGTTGCCAGCGACCCGCGACTGTCGTCGTGCCATTCGGCGAACACGATCATGTCCGCCGCGGAGCCGAAGATTCCGTAAAAATTGCGTTCCAGGCCAAGAATGAAGGCGCGGTAGTTCTCCTCCACGCCCGCGAGGTTGCGGGCGCCGCTGCGGCGAATCGCCTCCAGCTTGTAGATCCAGTCGCCGGTCGTGAGCTGCGCGTCCAGGCCGAATTGCCGGATCTGTTCGTAGTAGGGAATGAACGGCGTGTCCGGACCGGGAATCAGGCCGGGCGGGAGGGCCGGAACGAAAAAGGGCTCGCGATTGGTTCCCTTGAACGCGCTCAGGCCAAAGTCCACCCGCCCTATGGTGTTGCTGTAGCGGGCGGCCAGATCGATATGGCGCTCTTCGTCGCCACTTTCGTACAAGGCGTCGTCAACAAGCGGCAGAGGTCCACGAAAGCGTCCGTGAGACCCCGGAAACGTGCGCTTGCGATGGTAGGGCAGGACCAGCCATTCCGCCATGCCCCAGCCGCCGGAGAGGGTCAGGTACGCCATGGGCTGACCCAGCTTGGCTTCTTCGCGCGGGTGCTCGATCAGGTCGAACTGATTGACGACATCCACGAGGTTGTGCAGTTCCACGACACCCCAGAACACGCGGTCCACTCCCAGGCGAAGCTCCCAGGCGGTTTCGCCCCAGTCTCCGTACATCAGCAGGTAGGCCTCGCGCAGGTCCGCATGGCTGCGCCGCGAATCGGCGCTGTCGTAGCGATAAAGCGGGGTAAACGTAAAGCTGGCCGTTTCCGTGATGTCCCAGTAAAGCGTGGGCTCAACGACCACGCCTCCGCTTCCCGCACGCTGTCCCGCGAATGCCGGCGTTTCCGGAAACCAGCGGGCCTGCAGGCTCAGGTCGCCGGAAAAATCAAGAGTCTGCGCAGCGGCGCCCCATGGAACCATGAGCGCGAGAGCCGCACAGACGCCGCGGAATCGCATCAGCGCACGCGTCGAGGTGCGGGCTGGCTGAATTTGCTGTGATCCAAGGCATCGCCCCGACTGCAAAACGCGCAGTGAATATTGTATGGCATGGTCTGTTACAATGAGTTCCACCAGCGTTGTGATTCTTTACGGGAAACGCGGCGCGGGCCTCTGAAGCAACTCAATAAGACGGGGGTTTACTATGAGAAGTGGAGAACAGATGCTACAGCAGATTGTCGAGAAGTCCGCCCTGGACGCGGAATTCCGGCAACAGTTGTTGGCAGATCCCAAAAACACCATCAGCAAGGAATTGGATATTACGATTCCCGATTCGATGACGATCCAGGTTCATGAGAGCGACATGCAGACCGTGCATCTCGCATTGCCTCCTGATCCGAACATCACCGAAGAGCAACTCGAGGCCATTTCAGCCGGCCTCTGCTGCTGCTGGTAAACCGAACCGGCCGGCCAGGCGCCGGTCATGACGCGGAACTACGGTTCCGCGCCGGTTCGATCCTGAAAGCTGTCCCCCGCTCAACGCGAGCGGGGGATGGTTCGCGCGCATATGTCCTGCGCAACGGGTTGACGGGCCCCTAGCCCGGCACCTCTCCGGACAACACCATGAACACGTAAGCCTTGGCCTTGCGAAGCCTGTTCCCGGAGATGACCAGCTTGATGTGGTGAATGCCTCTTAACAATACGTAACGCCCGGTCTTTCCGAACAGCATGGAGGGTTTGGACACCCAGCCGGCAAGCGCCCGAAGCTTGTCCGCGACTACCAGGTCCTCATGGCCGAGGGCGTCCAGAAACGGGTCCCAATCGGTAAGCCCGTCAAGCCAGTAGCGCGCATCTTTCGTATATCTCTGCTTGACGATGAGCGTGAGCCCGAGCGCAGGGCCCACGCCATTTTCCTCGACGTCGATGTTCGCGCCGGAACGGACGATGTTCGCCCGCTCCCGGAAGCGTGCAATCACGGACTCCACGGCCGAAATCCGGCCGGGCCAGCCCGAGTCCTGAAGAAAAGAACATATTTCCTGCTGCGATCCGAAGCCCATTACCGCCAGGCGTATCGCGCGCGAGCGGGACGGAAATACGCCGAAGGAATCCATTCGCGTGTCTACGGGCTGCGCCCGGTAAACCATTTCGAGGCTCTTCCGCTGAGCATCGCTCATCTCCCAGCCCACGCAGGAAACGAGCGCGTCAACCACCGTGCCCACATCGTGCAGCTGGTCACCGCCCACGATCGGACGTTCGCCGGGCCGTAGGAAGATTCCGGGTTGCGCATGCCCGTTGCCGCGCGCCGAGCCTATGTCGTATTCCAGCATCAGTTTGCGCCCGACGATCTCGCGCAGCGGCGAGCCTTCGGATTCCATATCCCTGAACAGGCGCACGACGGCTCTCGCCGTCTCATCGCTTTCATCGCCGCGCGCAAGTTTCTCGAACCAGGCGCCCGCGCGGGTTCCGCTTGCCAGCGAAACCCCGAAATCCGCTTCCGGCCTGCGCTCGTGCAGCGGTAGCTCGAAGCCGAATGGCAGGGCGGCCATCGTTATCGGAAGTCTCCCGGCGCATTCCAGCACCCGCTGCCATTCACGGTCCCCGATGAGTACGCCCGAAATCCTGTTTCTCAGGTGCCCCAGCAGGTCGGCCATGGTGCCGCCCTCTTCCGCAAGCCGGTCCTGGGTCCGCGTTATTGCTTCGTCGATGTCCACACTGTCTCCTCAGGCGATGACCGGTGCGGGATTAATGTCGGCTTCGTCCATCGGGCGGCGGCGGCGGCCCATGCTGACCGGCACCTCATACAGGCGTCCCGGAGCTAGTCGTTCCCAGAAATGGCGCAGGCCCGGCACGATGACCCGCACAACGGGCATGCCGATGTCGGGCCGCGTCTGGTCCAGGACCAGGAACTCCATGCCCGCGGCTTCGACCAGCGCCCGGCAATGCTCCACATCCTCGCGCATGTCGGCCGTCTCGATCACCGTGTAGCGGGCGGCGTCGCGCGGCGGCGCATCTTGCGCCGGCGCCAGCCAGGAACAATCCGCAAGCCGGGCGGTCTTCCACCACCAGAGCGCCAGCGGATCGTCGATCATGGGCCGGCCGTCGCGGCTTCCTGGGCGCGGCAGCCAGGTAAGGCACTGGTTCAATTCGCAAACCGCGCGCAGGGCCGCTATGCGCGGATCGGCATGGGCGCCGGCACCGTAGATGATGTCCTCGGTTTCCGCATCCGGCCGTCGCGAGAGCGCAACGAATGCGGGAATTCCGATATCGGAGGTCACGTCGAGCATCCACAGGTCCCGCTCGAAGCGGCCGTAATAGTCCGCCGCGGACGCAAGGTACTCGTCGTCGAAGCTGGCCAGATCCACGGCCGGCACTTCGAGCCTGTTGTACCACCAGACGGCGAAAGCGTCGCGCTCGGCCAGTTCGTAGAAGCCCTGCAGTATGGCCTCCTCCAGGGTGTTGCCCGCGGCGCAGCCGTTGGAATCGGCAATCAGGTCGCCGGCTGTGCGCTGCTCGGGCGCCATGCTGTAGAGCATCGAGGTCGGCAGATAGCGATGGCGCTGCTGCGTAAACGACCATACCGGCGTCCAGTCCAGTTCGGCGTCGGGATCCAGGCGCCCAGGCACGATGTTGTACGGGTGCCCCTTGGCGTTGATGTTCTCGGCGTTGTCAAGCTGAGTGTCGCTGAAGAGCTGCGCGTCGTTGGGGTGAATTGCCTCCCCATCGGCGGCGAAATCGGTAAAACGCCTGCGGGCGCGGATCTCGTCTCCATGAAGGCAGCCCGAATACCGCTCGAGGGCCTCGCACAGCGCGCTGACCTCCGACTGCTCGCGCGTGCTGCCCTTGCCGGCGCTCTTGCTGCGCAGGCTGCGCCGGAGCGAACTCAAGGTTCGGCTTCTCATGCCGAGATTGCTCCCCGCCCAATAGACATGCAGCCAGGAATCGGCCTCGTCGGTAGTGCGCTTCAGCCAGGTCACGACGCCGCTGATCGGGCTCACCAGGTGGCGGTATTTCGCCAGCGTGACTTCGGGAGCCACGGTGCGGGCGCCACCGCTGTTGCTGACGGCCCTGGGGCTCGACTTCAGCCGCAAGGCCACGGGCGCCCGGTCCGCACGGAAAAGGGCTTCGTCGCCGCAGGCCGGGCACTGCGGCCGGCGCATGACGCGGTGCCGCGAGCTCGTGAACGTTCCGATGTCCATCGTCATAGCCTGTTCGTGAATCGGCGACGCCTCGCCGAGCACCAGCCACTTGACGATCTCCGCCGCGATCAGCCCGTACAGTGCATCGAGCAGCGCGGGGTCGGCGGCAAACGGTTTGAATGCGGCCTTCTCGCCGGCGACATTCCTGAGAAACTGATGCACTTCCTGGTGACCGCCAAGCCGGTAAGCCAGGCATGCCCAGCAGGGACCTTCTCCATCCGCCCGGAATACTGGACCGAACAGCGGCTGGATACCGCGAGGGCGCATCAGCATCCATGGCGCACCTGCTTCAAGCCGGCGGCGATTCTCCTGCGCAAGGCGTTCCTGCAGATATTCGTCGCAAACGATCACGCTGAGCTTCGGCCCGTCGTTCCCGACGGCGGCCCCGAGTTCTTCCAGATGCCGTGCCAGGCGGCCCTCGTCGCCCGTTATTTCGACGCGCGATTCCGCCAGGCGTTGCTCCGCCCGGCATGGCGACGCGCCGAGGGACGACCAATAGGCCGCCCGGTCCCTGTCCATTCCATGCCCGCCGGAGACTACGTAGCCCCTGGCGGCCAGTGAAGCGATGGCCGCTCGAACTTCGGAGTCGGTGTGTCCGGCCTTGAGGGAGGCGGCAATTTCTTCCTGCTCGAGCCGGCCGTCCAGCACAGGCAGGAGCTTGCAATAGATTTCGCCGTGCAGCAGCGTATTGAACGACTCGGAAACCAGCAGGGTCTGCTGCTCGCCGATGACGTGGAACTCCAGGTGGGGCGTAAGCGCGGGCAGCTTGACGATGCCCCGGTCGGCAGCCGTCGTCTTCATTGGGGCTTGCTGAGGATTCGTTTCCGTCCGGGACGCCCTCAGGCGCGCGTGAGAAAGGCATCGAGTTCCGCTTCAGCGTCGGGCGCGGTCTCCGTTGCCGCCGACGCGCCCCACTCGGACAGGACGTCGCGCCGCACTTCGTCGAAGCGGGCCCCTATCCGGGAATCGCCGGTTTCGAACACGCAACGCGCCCTGGTGAGATCGGAACCCCTTGCCGCGCCGAAATTCCTGCAATGCTCGGCCAGGTCGCCTAACGGCAGCACGACACAGCGCTCCGTCCCTTGCGGGATGGGGGAGAACAGCAGGCTGTTGTGCGTCAGACCGGTCAGCGTGTCGAGAAACAGCGCGCATAGCCGCCCGCCGTCGCCCGGGCCGTCATGCACAAACAGGAAATCGGCCGCAACGCCGGGATGAGCCTCCCGACCGGCGAGATCGCCCAGGAATATCGCGGCCGCCCCACCCTCGCTCACGGGCCCGCGCCGGTCCACGAAATCCGCAACCACCGAGGCCAGCACGGTAGCGATCGAGGCTTCGGCCAGATTCGACAACGCGGTCCTGGCCTCGTCCGGAGACAGGTTTCCGCGCATCACGTGCATTCCGATCTGAAACGCCTTGTCGTTCGACCAGTTACGCACCACTTCCGTGGTGTCTTTCGCGTCGGTTGCCGGAATCTCGGCCATCAGGCCCTTCATTTCCTCAACGCTCATCTCGAACGTCCAATACACTCGCGCCAGCCCGCGACGCGCAATCGCTTCAACTTCCGGGTCGGACATGAACCCTCTGGGCAGGTCGAGATCGGTGAATTCCGGATCCTTGAGATTGTCCAGCAGTTCCGGGTTGCGTTCGATCCATCGCGCCAGCCGGGGGGCGGACCCGAAGATTTCGATGATTGCGCTCAGATGCTCAGGCCGGGCCGCGCCAACCGGGCTGTCGTAGGCGCTCCAGTCGTCTATCTCCGGGTAGAAATGCTCGCGCCATTGATCCACCAGCGGATCCATCTTTTCGAACCAGCGCTTCGGCCGCAGCACGATATTCATCAGGTCGCTGTAGGTGCCCGGCAGGAACGGTGATTCGTCCGCGCCGGTGATCTGCAGCAGCGGATAGGGGCGGCTGGCCAGCGCGTGATGGTCCGCGTGGCGCTGCATGTTGAAGAACATCCAGTTGCTGAACTTCCAGTCGGCGCTCCAGGAATGGCGCGGCGCCACCTTTTCCCAGCGGCCGTTCGGAAGAAGGACCCGGCGAAGACCGTAGTGTTGCAGGTAATTGCTGATCTTCATCGAGAACACGCAGCAGAAACCGAGGAAGACAAAGACCAGGACCGCGAGTAAGCCGCCCATCCAGAACACCAGTCCGTACCAGAATGCGACATAGATGCCGTAGCGCCAGAACGGATTGCTGTAATGCCAGACGGGCAGTCGGCGGCGCGCCAGGAGCTGGCCTGCCATTTTCCACGAATTGGTGAGGTTGCTTACGATTTCCTTGGGAAAATAACTCCAGAAACTCTCGCCCTTGGGGGCGGACCCCACGTCGTGCGGCGTGCCCACCTGCGCATGGTGGATATAGACGTGTTCCGTGGCGTACTGCGGATAGGAGGCCGAGGCAAGCAGGAACTCGCCCCATCGCCTTTCCCAGGGAGTGCGCCGATGAACCAGTTCGTGACCGACGATAAAGACCGCCTGCGCCTCCATCGTAAGAATGATCGCCAGTATCACTTCCTCCCAGATTGCAAATGGATTCGCGACCAGAATCTGCCACAGGCCGAATACCAGCGTGACGGGCCAAAGAAACGCCCAGCACCAGACCGGCAGGTTGTGCCAGATCAGGCGGCGGCCCGGCGCCTTGGCCGGATCCATATTGCGGCCGTCGAGACCGAAGGCCCGATCGAGCGGCGTGGCGGCGGCAAAGAACAGAAACGGCGGCAGCAACCACCAGCCGCCAAAGGCCGCGGCGGCAAGAATCAGCGGAAATACGCCCAGCGGCAGATAGTGCGGCAGGGCCGTTCGGATCGAAGGCTCGATCAGCCTTGAGACATCGGCATTGTGTGGCCCAAAGCCACCGCTTGCGGCTGTTTCCTGCGGCATGGCAGCGTCTCTACGGGATGTTCACCCCCGCTTACATCGCGATTCATGTTAGCACCGCATGACATCGGCGCAAATCGGTCAGGCGGCGAGGATTTCGACGAGGCGCTCCAGTGCTTCGATGCAAAACGCGGTGGTCATGCCTTCGGAGCCGTGTCCTATCTGCCCTACCGTGCCCCACCTCAACGTCTGGTCGCCGAACGCCAGCAGTTCCGGCCAGCTGCCGTCCTCGTGCTGCGATCCGATCAACGTTTCCGCAAGGCGTTTCACGTTCGCGCTTTCAAGGCATCCGATGTCGTCGAGCGCCGACACCGCCTGGGCGGTGGAAAGTATGTTGCCGAAGCCTTCCCCACCGTCGCGCAAGCCCAGGATGGCGTCGGCAATTACCGGGCGCAGACCCTCTAAAGCGGGCCGCGCCCGTACCATGGCCCGGGCCGTTGCATAGTAGGTCGCGACCGCGTCGGGATACCACTTGGACGAGCCCTCGACGCGGTCATCGGTGATCAGGTCCGTCAGCCAGGCCTGGGCGTCCCTGGTTTCGGGATGGTCGCCCAGGTAGGCGATGACATTCGCATTGACCACGGGGTCGGCTTCGATGCGAAAGCGCGACACGACGTCAGGCTCGCCTTCGTCCAGCAACCAGGTCAGGAAACGTCCCTGCTCGTCGCGATTGGCCAGCATTCGGGGAACGTTCCTTCCCAGGACAATCCAGGGGTGGTTCGCGATAACGAGTGAACAGAGACTGGAGCTGTCAAGGTCCCGGGGCAGATGACGGTAGTAGCGCCACAACCCCGGGTATTCGATGGTGTCGACCAGATACTGCCTTGTGCGACTGCAGATGGCCCTGGCCCGCGCTTCACCGCAACGTTCCAGGGCCAGTACGCAGAAAGCGGAAACGAAAGCGGGCCTTTCGAAATGCCGTGGAATGTCCGGGTCGGCCGTGCTGAACCGGATGCAGTGCCAGGCCCCGCTTTCGTCCACGACGGAATCCAGGAACGCGAGGCCGCGGCGGACGCTCTCCCTGCCCGCTGTCGCAAGCGCCCCGGGCGCAGGGGAGCCGCCCAGGGCCATTGCCGGCTTCCCGGCCGGCGGACGAATGTCGGGCGCGGGATCGTACATGGTCTTCCTGAGATACTCGAGCGACGCCACGCCGGTCCTGGCCGCCTCGCGTTCTTCCTCGCTGAGCCTGCTTGGCGGAGGAAGCACGACATGCGTCACGGTGTCCGTCACTTCATGAACGCGTATCTGATGGCCGTCGGCCATCGTCACGCCCAGCTCCGTTTCGATCGTTTCTTTCGGCTTCGCCAGCAGGCGTTGGCGAAACGGGCCGTCGGAGCCGGCCTTTGCGACGAGGAATTTCGTTGCGTTAAGGGGTTTCTTCAACGGATTCCGCTTAAGCGATCTGCCTCTTTACCAGGTCCCGGAATACCCCGTCCTCCTCCATGAGTTCCCCGAAGGCGCCGCTTTGCACGACCTTGCCGGCCTGCAGCACGTAGATGCGGTCGGCGTGTTCCAGCGTCGACAGGCGGTGGGCGATGACGATCCGGGTCGAGGTCAACACGGCCAGGTTCTGCATGACCTGGGCCTGGCTCTCGTTGTCGAGCCAATTGGTCGCTTCGTCCAGCAGCAGAATCCTGGGACCGCGCATCAGCGCGCGCGCGATCGTGATGCGCTGACTCTCCCCGCCTGACAGGACCGCGCCGCTGGTGCCGACCAGCGTCATCATGCCCATGGGCATGGACTTGATCTCGCGTTCGATTTCGGCGGTCTGGGCCGCCTGCCATGCCTCCTCGGTGGACGCTTCGTCGTGGTGGGCGACGATATTGTCCCAGAGATCCTGGGGATGAAGCTGCACCGACTGGGGGACCACGCCTATCTTCCGGCGCAGCTGCTTCAGATTCAGGCGCCGCAGGTCGCGGCCATCGAAATAGACCGACCCGGAAGATGGCTGGTCCACGCCCAGCGCAAGCCGGAACAGCGTGCTCTTGCCGGCCCCGGACTCGCCGGCAATGGCGACGAACTCTCCGGGACGGGCGCGTATCGTGACGTCGTCGAGAATCAGCGGGCCGTCGGGGTCGTAACGGAAGGAGATATGGTCGAACAGAATCTCCCCGGCCAGATATTCGACCGACTCGCCTTCGACCGCGGTCTCTGGAGCCGCGGCGAGCAGCGGGCGCATGTGTTCGAACGCCGGCCGCATGCCGGCGATTACGCCGAAGGACTCGCCGAGCCGGGCAACGGCGGCCTGGTATGCGATAAACACTGTGTAAACGACGAGGAAGTCGCTGACCGGGACCGTCCTGTCGCCAGTTGTCGCCACGGCAAAAAGCAGTACCGCGCCCGCGAGGAAGGGGAGCGCGGCGCCGAAGGCCTGCATATGCCCCTGCATCGCGCCCAGTTCGTACTCCGCGCGTTTCTGCTCACGATAGTCCTTGGCGGACATGGCGAAAGCCGACCCTTCCGCGTTCTCGACACGCAGCTTGGCGATTCCCTTGATGATCTGGAACAGGTTGCCGGTTGCGCGGCGTACGGCGCCCATCATGCGGCCATGGGATGAAACCTGGCCGGATCCGAGCGCCACAGTCACCAGCAGCGAGGTCAGGCTGAAGACCAGGGCGATGATCCCGAGCGTGGCGTCGTAAAAGAAAATGACGCCAAATACCGGGAGCAGGAAAATAAGCGACAACACACTGTCCGCGAGCGCTCCCTGCAATCCGTCGCGCAGGTTCTGGAAGGTCATCCCCGACATGGCCAGATCGCCGGCCGGGTAGCGGCGCAGAACGCTTCGCGGCAGCCGCAGTAGGCGGTCCCAGAAGGCAGCCTCGATCCGCGACGACGAGCGGCTCTCCAGCCGCATCATCGCCGTGCCCTGAAGCAGGTGCAGAAGTGCGCCGAGCAGGCCCAGGCCCGCCAGCGCCAGCGCCACGGCGTAAAGCGCACCGGGACTTCCGCCCTGGACGATATGGTTTGCGACGAAGCCGAGAGCAAAGGCCGGCGCCAGCTTGATCAGACCGCCCGGCAGTCCCGCCACAACCAGCCGCACCAGGTCCGCGCCCGATCCTCGCAGGCCGATTCGGAGAAGATCGGCCGGTTCCGCGCTGCCCTGCGGCAATGGCGGATAGAACATCCATGCATCGTCCTGCAACGCGCCGGCACGCTCCGCCGTCACCCTGATGCTGCGCTTGCTGGCCGGGTCGAATTCCCGATAGCGACCGAACATTCCCGGCAGAAGCGCTACGGGACGGCCGTCCTCGGCCCGGAAGGCCAGCATCGCATTGCTGTCGCTCCGCCACCATTTGTCCTCTGCGCTCAATCGCACCCGCCGGGCACGCACGCCGGAGGCATCCAGGATATCGGCCAGTCCGACCGGTGAATCGAAGGGTCCGGAGCGCGCCGGAATCCTGAATTCGATGCCCTCGCGGCGGCCGACGATCTTCACGGCATCCGCAAGAGCCGTATCGTCCGCGACCGCGCCCGGATCGTCCGGCAGGTCATAGATATTGAACAGCCGGCGCCGGGCGACTTCCTCGGCCACGCGGCGGCTGCTTGTCCGCGCGCGTTCCAGATTCGCGCTGTCGACTACCGCGAGCCGGCGGTTGAGCCGCTCGAGGGCAAAGGCAACGACGTGAAAGGAAGCCAGCGCCGAAAGCAGCGCGCCTTCCGCCGCAAGCGTCTCGGACGACCTGGCGGAAAGCGCCGCGGCGTCGGACAGGGTGAGCCAGCCGGTTTGAGTCAGAGGAATCACGGCTTCCTGCGGACTGCCTGCCCCGCTGAGTTCGGCACAGTCGATCAGGTCCATGAAAAGGCTGGCGCCTGCGGGCGGCCGGGATACCCAAACCACTCCGCGACGAACGGACAGCGTCCCGGGGCCCAGGGTTCGTGTCTCACCCGGTTCGATCAACGCATCGGGGCGCGGACTGTGGGTTGCGTAACGGAAAAGCGTGTCGGTAACGCCGCTCAGCCAGGCATCGGTCTGCTCGGCCAGTTCCGCCGGGTCCACCCTGGAGAGCATGCTTGCCGGCAGGCGTTTCAGAAGCGTACCGGGCAATCCCTTCGCGATCAGGCTGAACGTCGTGTCGTCCTCGTCGGGCGCTACGCCCGGCAGAAAGCCGCCGGCCTCCGCGCGCAAGAGATGCTGCGGCGCCGTCTGCTCCACACCGTCCTTGAATTCGACCAGGAACAGATCGACCGCGCCCCGATCGATGAACCATACGCTGTCCGCGTCGTCGAGCTCCACCGGCAGGTTGCCGGCGCAGGCTACGGATTCGCCGGACCGGCCGGCAAGTTCCGCGATGGATGTGTATTGCGTACGGGGCATCGCTTCAACCGGCCTTGACGAGCTTGTAATAGGTGCCTGCCCGATCCGCGATCAACTCGTCGTGGTTGCCGCGCTGCACTTCGACACCCTTTTCCAGCACGATGATTTCGTCGCAGTCCCTCACGGTGCTCAGCCGGTGCGCCACGATCAGGCAGCTCACGCCCCTGCGGCGCAAGGCATCGTCGACGTATTCTTCCGTGGCCGCGTCCAGCGCGCTGGTCGCCTCGTCGAGAATGAGCACGGTCGGATTGCCCACCAGCGCCCGGGCGATTTCCAGCCGCTGCCGCTGGCCGCCGCTGAAATTCACTCCCGCTTCCTCGACCCGAGTCGAATATCCGTTCGGCCGGCGCAGGATTTCGTCGTGGATGCAGGCGTCCCGCGCGGCGGCGATGACGGCTTCGTCCGGCACGGCCGGGTTCCACAAGGTGATGTTGTCGCGCAGGGACGCGGAAAAAAGCACCACGTCCTGATCCACCATGGAAACGGATCGCCGCAGTACTTCTTCGGGTATCTCATGCCGCGGATGGCCATCGAACAGGATTTCGCCGGACCAGGGCTGATAGATACCCGCAACCAGGCGCGACAGCGTGGATTTGCCGGAACCGCTGGGGCCGACCACGGCAACCCGGCGCCCCGGCCTGATCACCAGGTTGAAGTCCTTGATCAGCGGCGGCCTGGCCTTGTTGTAGCCGAAGGTGACCTCCCGCAATTCGACGCGGCCGGCAAGTTGCAGCCGGCCGTTGAACGTGGGGATCGACTCGGACTCGGGACTACGGCGGGCGAAAACGGGGTCTTCCTCCGCCCTGGAGATGTCTTCCAGCCGCTGCATGTCCGTATCGAGCGCCTGGCGCTGGTCCGCGAGTTCCAGAAAGCGCCCGATAGGCGCCAGAAACATCTCCGCCAGAATGTAGAGCCCCACGAGCGTACCCAGCGTGATGTCCCCGGCCATCACCCGGGTGGCTCCGATGCCCAGGATCGCCGCGGCACGCAGTGCGGCGATGAGACCGGGAAGCGCGGCGTCGAGATAGCCCAGTTCGGAATAGCGCCGGCGCGCATCCAGTTCGCGCGCCTGCTGGCCGCTCCAGCGTGAAAAGAACCGATCGTCCGTGGCCGTCATGCGCAGGTTGTCCACATGACTCAACATCTGCATACCGACGCCGATCAGCATTCCCTGCTCACGCCTCATCGCATGGCTTCGATCGGCGCGCAGCGACTTGACGAAATACGCCAGCACTCCGTTGACGATGGCCAGGGCCAGCACGGTCAGCGCAATCCAGACATCGTAGGCCAGCATCGCCGCCAGAAACACCGCGCTCATCGCCATGTCGATAATGAGCACCAGGAGCTGGCCGGTCAGGTTCTTGGCGATCCGGTCGATGGAGGTGACCCGGTCGGTCAGGTCGCCGACCAGCCTGTGCTGGAAGAACTCCACCGGCAGGCGCAGCAGCCGCGACAAGCCGCTGTTGAAGCCGACCACCGAGATGCGGATCGCCAGACGGTTCAGGAAACGGTGCTTGAGCAGGGAAAGGACGTAAACCAGGATGCCGGCGCCAAGAAAGGCCGCCACCAATCCCCCCCGGGGCCGGTTGTTTGCCAGAACGTGGTCCACGAAAACACTGACGCTTGCGGGAATGACCAGGGCCAGCAGCGCCAGCATCAGTCCGCAGGCAACCGTCCCGGCAACCACGCCCCAAGAGCCCGCGCGCCAGGTGGTCAATTGCCTCAGCAGGCCCGGTCTTTCGCCGCCCGGCCGGAAATCCGCCGTACGCTCGAATCTCAGCGCAACGTTGCTGTAGCCCTTGTCGAACTCTTCGGCGGTAACCGTACGGCGCCCGGTGGAAGGGTCGTTGAGGTAGAAATTGTTTCTGTCGAACCCTTCAAGAATCAGGAAATGGTGAAATTGCCAGAACAGGATCAGAGGCAACTCCACCTTCTTGAGCGCCGCGCTGGTCAGGCTCAGTCCGCTGCACTTGAGACCGTAGTGCTTGGCGGCGCGCAGGATGCTTGCGGCGCTGGAGCCGTCGCGGCTCACCTCGCATTTTTCGCGCAGTTCGGTAAGCGGGGCCCAGCGCCCGAAATACGCCAGGATGCTGCCAAGGCAGGCAGCGCCGCATTCGGTTGCGTGCATCTGCAGCAGAAGCGGAGTGGTGACCCTGCGTTTTACGGGTTCCGATGCGGCAGCCTCATTGGAGGCGCGCGGCGGCATTTCAGGATTGCCTCCGTACGAAAAATGCGAGCGGGGACTGTCTGCCGAGTTCGATCACGATCCGGCAGGCCGGCCCATCGGCGGAAGGGAATTCCTGGCCCTCGTCGAGGATGATTTGCAATCGGTGCGGGGTCACCGGCGCCGCCGACTCAAACGGCGCCGCCCCGTCGGCCGGGGGCACGGCGGCGAGGCCCGCGACCACGCCCGCATGACCGCGCGCCTGTCCATCGGTCATGTCGATTTCCAGTGAAGCCGGCATGCCGGACTCGATCTGGCGCACCAGGCCTCTTTCGAGCCACACCACCGCTTGCAGGGACGAATTGTCCCCCGAATGTCGCTCGCCCGCCTCGACAAGCACGCCTTCAATCGTGACACTGCGGGCCACGGTGCCGAACAACAGCCACGCCACAAACAGGAGCAATACCAGCCCCGTGACCGCCACCAGGGCGAGCTCTCCCGGCGTGGAAATGGTCAGCAGCCGGTCGAGTCGTTCGCGCTCCTTCTTGGCCTTGCCAACGGTCTTGTGGAATGAGTCAAATGGATTGTTGAACACGGCGGCGCCCGGTGTGACCCGGCGAAATTATGGCACGAGGGCGCTTTTCTGCGCGGTTTGTCCGCCGGACGGCTTGTCGATTGCCAGCAACAGCGCGGGCAGCAGGGACAAATCCGCGATGAGTGCGAAGCCGATAACCATCGCGGTGAGGATTCCCACCTGGGCCGTGGGAAGGAACGGAGAAAACGCGAATATGAGAAAACCGGCCACCAGCACGACCGTGGTCGTGAACAGCGCCCGCCCGGCGGTCTCGAAAGCATAGTGCACGGCCTGCTCGGGATCGCGGCCGTATTCGCGCCGCGCACGGCGGTACTTGGCAAGAAAATGCACCGTGTCGTCCACGACTATGCCGATCGTCATGGCCACCACCACGGACAGCGAAAGTCCGACCTGCCCGACCGTCAGTCCCCAGACACCGAAACCCATCACGGCGGGGAGCAGATTGGGCACGATGCTGACCAGGCCGAGCCGAAGCGATCGCAGGGCGGCCAGGAGAATGGCGGAAATCGCGACAAGCACGACGATGGTGCCCAACAGCATGGCTCGGATGTTGCGCTGGCCGATGTAGGCGAACAGCGCCGAGGGACCGGAACTGTTGACCCCGACGATCCGGGGCGCATTTTCCTTGAGCCAGGCGTCTGCGCGCGCGTTCAGATCCAGCAGGTCCTGCGAATACAGCGTCGTGGACGACACCGTCATGCGCGTAGCCGATCGGAGCGTGTCGATCTGGTTGTTGAGATCCAGGCCCTGGGGAAGCGAAAGTTCGTAGAGCAACAGGTACTGGGCGGCCAGTTCCCGGCTGTCGGGAATCCGGTAAAACGCGGGATCGTCGCCGTGCATGCTCTGGTTGAGTTGCCGAAACGTGTCGGTGATGACCGAGACATGGCGCACGGAGGGCTGCTCGCGGAACCACTCGGCAAAGTCCGATACCTCGATGAGGAATTCGGGATCGGTTACGCCGCCCGCGTCGGCCGCCTCCAGCGAGTAATCGAGCACGGTATTGCCGCTCAGGTGCTCGTCCATGAAATCGGTGTCGCGCCTGAACTCGACGCTTTCGTCGAAGAAATGGACCAGTACGTCGTTGAGTTCGTTGCGCGGAATGGCCACGATCATCGCGATCACCACCACCGCCCATCCCCACAGCAGCGCCTTTCTGCGCCGCAGCGCAAAGTCCGCCATGGAACCGAGCAGCGGCCCCACCAGGCGCCGGTCCGAACCGGGACGGACCGGGAGCAGCGAAAGCACGGCCGGCAGGAATGTGACGGAGAGAAGAAAGGACATGCCGATCCCGAAAGCGACGAAGTTGCCGAGGTGGCGGTAGGGGGGCACCTCCGAGAAGTTCATGCTCAGGAATCCGAGCGCCGTAGTGAGGCTGGCCAGGAACACCGGGTGCAGGTTCAGACTGACGGAATGGACGATGGCATCGCGCTTCGAGTGCCCGGCGCGCATGTGCTGCTGCAATGTCACCAGCAGGTGAACGCAGTTGGCCACGACAATCATCAGCACGATGGTCGGCGCCGGCGAGATGGGCGGGGAAAACGGCAGGCCGGCCCAACCGCCCAGGCCGATCGACGCGAGAATGGAAAAGACGATCACCGTCCCGGTCGCCGCCACCCCCGCAATGCCGCGGATGAGGACCCCCAGGATCAGGGCCATAAGCGCAAGGCTGGCGGGCAGGAAGATCATCTGGCTCTCGATCGATGCTTCCAGGAAGGTCTGGTTGATCATGACCGTGCCGACCACGCGAAGGTCCATGCCGGCAAACTGTTCTTCGGCCTGTGCGGCGATCTCGCGAGCGAAGCCTGCGACTTCGGCGACCGCCTCCAGCTGGTCCCCGTCGGGCAGTTCCACCGTTACGTTCACCACGCTCACGTCGCCGCCGGTCGCCAGGATGCTGCCCTCGACACGGGGATCGGCCAGCGCGACCGCGCGTATGCGTGACCGCGCGTCGGGATCGCTCAGCTGCCGCGGGTCAACGAGGTCCCGCACATACAGGTCGTCGCCGTCGGCCGTCGTGTGCTGGAAGTTCGTCAGCGAATCGACCCGCCGGGAATACGGTGTCTGCCAGGCGGCTTCCGTCAGCCAGACTGCCGCCGAGAGCGCGGTTTCCGAGGTCGCGTTTCCGTCGTCGGGGACGATCAGAAACACGACGTTTTCGTTCTTGCCGTAGGTGTCCTCCAGCGCTTCCAGCGCCAGAAGCTGAGGATTGTCCTCGTCGAAAAATATGCGGTAGTCGCCCGAGAAACCGAGTCGCAGTATGCCGCTGGACGCGACCGCCACCAGGAACAGGGCGGCCAGGATGACCCGCCAGCGATAGGAGACCATCCATTCGGCAAATCGGGTTTCGAATTGCCTCTTGCCCGTGCCTTGCCCGCTCACGGAACCTGAGCCACGAGTGCCGCCTGACGCATTGATTCGCGACGAAGACCGTTCATTCCAGCCCCATGTGAACGCAGCCGAGTATAGGGTTGGCCGGCAGGCATTGTCCATCCGCAGGCCGATTCCGCGCGCTCAAGTAGAATCGGTCTTCGGGCATGTTGAGATAGGTGGTTTCGGGGGGACCCCAGCCGTGACGATGCCGGGCAGCAATTCGTGCAGGAAGATCGCCGTGGTCGGGCGCGGGACCGCGGGCGCCCTGGCCGCCGCCAGCGTGTCCCGGCTGCACCCGGACAAGGACCACGAGCTGCACCACATTTACGACTCGCGCATTCCGGTCATCGGCGTAGGCGAGGGAAGCTGGCCCAGCCTGGTCCAGCAATTGCATCGGCTGTCGGGACTGCCGCATGAGAAAGTTCAGCAGCGCCTGAACGCCACCCGCAAGTACGGCGTGCAGTTCGAGGGATGGGGCCGGCGGAAAAGCGAGTTCATTCACCATTTCACGCCGCAAGCGGTGTCCTACGCCTACCACCTGTCGGCCGACGTGATGGGCGATTTGCTGAGCGAGGGCACACGCGCCAGGCACATCGACGCCAGGGTGCTGGACATCACGAGGGTGGACGGTGGGGCGCAGGTGGAGTTCGAGGACCTGCCGCCCGAGCGCTACGACCTGGTCTTTGACGCGCGCGGGTTCCCCAGGCGACTGGACCCCGAAGAGCACATCGAAATCTCCTTCATCCCGACGAATACCGCGGTGATCCGCCGCTGTCCGTCGATCATCGAGGAACCGCCCGACGGGCCGGTCCTCAAACACACCTATACCCGCGCGATCGCCCGCCCGCACGGATGGGTGTTCGTGATCCCGCTGACCGCGCACACGTCATACGGCTATATATTCAATCGCGACGTATCCAGCCTGGAGGAAGTCGAAAAGGACTTCGACGAGCTGCTGGCGCAGGACGGCGTGGCCGAATTCGAAAAACGCGCCGTACTGCGTTTTCCGAATTTTGTCCACCGCCGGATCTACGACGGCGCGGTGGCCCGCATCGGCAACGCGGGCGGATTCATGGAACCGCTGGAAGCGACCGCGATCCGGCTGGCCGAGATGCAGGTCGGGATGATTCTGCAGATGCGGTTCAACCGGCCGGCCGAATACCACGAGAACGACGTGCCCGTCGTCAACCGCTTCCTGATCAACGACACGCTCACCTGCGGCCTGTTCGTGGGCTGGCACTACAGCTGCGGGTCCCGGTATGACAGCCCCTTCTGGCGCCACGCCCGGGACCGCGCCTGGCCAAGCTACCGAAGCGCCACGGACCCGGCGGCCGTGGGCTGTGCCGCATTGAGCAAGTTCGATGAAATGATCGGCCTGATCAACGCGCCGGTCATCGATCAGTCGGATTGGGACCGGAGGTGCGGATTCCCGCTGACCAGCTTCGCGCAGATGTCCCAGGGCCTCGGCGCGTAGCCGGCCTGCGGATTGCGAAACAGGCGGCTTTCGTGTAGAAAGTCTGCCCGAATATGAGGGCGCCCGCCAGAACACCCGCCGTGCTGCCGGCGCTTGCCATGATGCTGGCTCTTGCCCTGAACCCGGGGACCGCGTTCGCCGCCGGGGGCCTGCCGGTGCCGGAGGGGCTGCGGACCGAAATCGACTTCTGGAAGCGGGTGTTCGGGGCCACGGGCCGCGACACGGGACTGGTGCACGACAGCCTGTATGTGGGCGTCGTTTACGGCGAAGTATCCCTGAAGGACCTTTCGCCAAGCGCGCGGCGAAGCGCGATACGGGCGGCCGTGCGCGACTACCGCAGCGTGCTTCAGCGACTGGCGGACGGGCGGCCCGGAAATCTCAGCGAAAAGGAAAAGCGGGTCCTTGACGCCTGGGGGCCCGACCCGTCGCGCGCGACGCTCAGGGCCGCGGCGGGACGCATCCGAGTGCAGCAGGGAGTGGCTGAGAAATTCAGGGACGGACTGGTGCGATCAGGACGCTGGCGCGACCACATTCTCAGGACGCTCGAGGAACACGGCGTGCCCGAGGGCGTGGCCGCCTTGCCGCACGTGGAGTCCTCGTTTGTACCTCACGCGCGCTCGTCGGCGGCCGCCCTGGGCATGTGGCAATTCACACGCTCCACCGGGCGACGGTTCATGCGCATCGACAACGTCATGGACGAGCGACTGGATCCCTGGCGGGCGACCGTCGCCGCCGCTCAACTGCTGACCTACAACCACAGCCTGCTCGACAGCTGGCCGCTGGCGATCACCGCCTACAACCAGGGAGTGGGCGCGATGCTGCGGGCCGCCAGGCAATTGGGCACCAAGGACATCGAGACCGTGGTCCGCCGCTACAAGGGGCGCACCTTCAAATTCGCCGGACGCAACTTCTACGTCGAACTCATTGCCGCGATCGAGGTGGAGGAGGAAGCCGAACGTCTGTTCGGGCCGGTAATCCTGGATCCGCCGATCGAATACGCGATGGTGCAGGTGCCGGACTACATGCGCCTGAGCACGCTGGCCGGCGCCCTGTCCGTGGATTCCTCGATGCTGGCGAGCCTGAACCCCGGCTTGCGCCAGCCGGTGCTGGGCGATTCCAAGTACGTTCCCAGGAACTACCTGCTGCGGGTGCCCGCGATGGCGGACGCCGAGATCCGCGTAGCGGCGATCTCGAGCGATCAGCGCTTCGCCAGCCAGATCCGCGACCGCAACTACGTCATTCAGCCCGGCGACACGCTGTCGCTGATCGCGCAACGCTACGGGACGAGCGTGACGAGGCTCATGCAGGCCAACAACCTGCGAAACATGCACCGCATCCGCGCCGGCCAGACGCTGGAGATCCCGGGGCTGGCCGCGCGCGAACCAATACCCGACGGCGCCGAAACCTACCGCGTGCGCCGGGGCGACACTGTCGGCAGGATCGCCCGCCGGGCCGGTCTGTCCGAGGACGAGCTGCTTGCGTTGAACGACATAGGGAACAGGAATCGGATATACGTGGGCCAGGAACTTCGCCTGACATCGGCGAACCTGCCGATTCCACAGCCTCCGGTGGCCGTGGAGGCGCCGGAACCGGCAGCCGACGACGACAACGGCATCGTCGCTTCGGCGCCGGCGGTGGAGCCCGCCCCCACCGGCCCGTCCTTCGGCGTGGTCAGCCTGGCGGACCCCAACGACTACACGGTGCTGGACGGCGACCTGGTGCAGGTGGAGGCCGCGGAAACGCTGGGACACTACGCCGACTGGCTGGAAGTGCGGACGCAGCGCCTGCGGGACCTGAACGGTCTGAGCTTCGGCAGTCCGGTGAGCATCGGCAAGCGCCTGCGCCTGGACTTCAGCAGGGTAAGCCGGGATACGTTCACCCGGCGCCGCGTGGCCTTCCACCACGAACTGCAGCAGGCGTTCTTCTCCGACTACCACGTCGTCGGGGTCAGCGAATACAGGGTGCGAAGGGGTGATTCCGTCTGGCAGCTCATGCGGCGCAACGACGTGCCCATGTGGCTGCTGCGTCAGTACAACCCGGGCCTGGATCCCGACAGCCTGGAGGTCGGCGCCGAACTGATGTTCCCCAGGCTGCAGGCGAAGAACGGCCGCACTCCCTCCTGATCCATGAACGCACGCGGCTTCGATTCCGCTCTTTCCTGCCCCCTTCCTCCGGGGGACGCATTAACCCATCCATGGGGCTCGGCGGCGGCTCCTGCCGCCGACGCCCCCAGAGGAAGGGGACAAGAAAGAGCTACGGCGGTGCGGCTGGCGTTCTGTCTGTTGCTGGGAATATGTCTCGGCGCCGCGTCGGCTGCGGCGGCAGAGCCCGCCGTACTGCCGGTGATCGATTCGATCACGGTTGATAAATCGCTGCGCCGGCTATATCTCATCAAGGATGGAGAAACGGTGCGCACATTTCCGATCGTCCTCGGCCTGGCCCCGAGGGGCCACAAGATGCGCGAGGGCGATTACCGCACGCCCGAGGGCGATTACCACATTTCGGCCCGCAAGCCGGATTCCAGTTACATGCTGGCCCTGCAGATCTCCTATCCCAACGAATCGGACCGGACCCGCGCCGAACAGGCCGAGGTGCCTGCCGGCGGACTCATCATGGTGCATGGCCGTCCGATCAGGCCCACCAACGGGCGAGACCGCAACTATTACTCGACGCGTGACTGGACCGACGGCTGCATTGCCGTCAGCAACGCCGCAATGCTGGAGATATGGATGATGACCCGCATCGGCACCCCGATCACGATCAAACCCTAGGGCAGCCGAAGATGGCGCAGGACACTTCTGCAAGGAAGACCGGCAGGGCGCGCACCCGCAGCTTTCAGGCCGAGGTCCGCCAGCTCCTGAAGCTGATGATCCACTCCTTGTACAGCCACAAGGAGATATTCCTGCGCGAACTGATCTCGAATGCCTCCGACGCCTGCGACCGCTTGCGCTTCGAGGCCATCTCCCGCCCCGAACTGATCGCCGACGATACGGACCTCGCGATCGCGGTGGACTTCGATGCCGAGGAGGGCTGGGTCGAAGTCAGCGACAACGGCATCGGCATGTCGGAGGACGAGGTGATCCAGCAACTGGGAACCATCGCCAAGTCCGGCACCAGCGACTTCCTGGCCGGACTGTCCGGGGACGAGCAGGAGGACGCCCGGCTGATCGGCCAGTTCGGAGTGGGTTTTTATTCGTCCTTCATCGTGGCTTCGCGCGTGGAGGTGCGTACGCGGCGCGCGGGACTGGATGCCGAAGAGGGCGTGAGCTGGTCGTCCGAGGGCCAGGGCAAGTTCACGGTGCGGTCCGTCCCGCTGGAGCGGCGCGGCACGTCGGTGCGGCTTTATCTCAAGGAGGAAGAGAAGGGATTCGCGGAGCCCTACCATCTGCGTTCCCTGATTCAGCGCTACTCCGACCACATCGCCTTCCCCGTGACCATGCCCGGCACTGAGGCGGGCGGGGACGAGGACGAGGCGGCCCCGGAGCCGTCCCGGGAAGTCGTCAATACGGCCCAGGCGCTGTGGACACGCCCGAAGCGCGACATCAAGCCCGAGGAATACCAGGAGTTCTACCGGCACATCGCCCGCGACAGCGAGGACCCGCTCAGTTACGCACACAACCAGGTGGAAGGACGGCGCGAATACGCCAGCCTGCTGTTCGTGCCCCGGAGGGCGCCGTTCGACCTGTTCAACCGCGAGTCGCCGCGGGGGGTGAAGCTGTACGTCCAGCGGGTCTTCATCATGGACGACGCAGAGCAGTTCCTGCCGCTGTACCTGCGTTTCGTGCGGGGCGTTGTGGACACGAAGGACCTGCCGCTGAACGTTTCGCGCGAACTCCTCCAGCAGAACGACGACGTGCGCGCTATGCGCCAGGCGCTTGCTCGCCGGGTGCTGGACATGCTGGACCGGCTTGCCGGGAACGACGCCGACAACTACCAGGTTTTCTGGGACGAATTCGGCCGCGTGTTCAAGGAGGGCGTGGTCGAGGACCCGGGCAACCGGGACCGGATCCTGGGCCTGCTGCGCTTTGCCTCCACGTCCTCGGACGACGACCGGCAGACCGAAACGCTTGGGAACTACGTCAACCGCAAGCCGGACGATCAGAAGGAGATCTACTACATCGCCGCGGCCGGCCCCGCGGCGGCGCGATCCAGCCCGCAGCTCGAGGCGTTTACCCAGCGCGGCCTGGAAGTGCTTCTGCTGTCGGACCCGATCGACGAATGGGTGGTGGGGCACCTGGGCGAGTACGAGGGACTGCGATTCCGCGACATCACCCGCGGCGCACTGGCTGCGGACGAGTTGCCGGGCACGGCGCCGGTGGAGACGGCGGCTGGCATAGACGGCGAGGATGCCGATGCCTTGTTCAATCGCATGAAGAGCGTGCTGGGCGACGCAGTCTCCGACGTGCGCTCCACGTCGCGGCTTACCGACTCGCCGTCCTGCCTGGCGCTGGGAGAGCATGAAATGGGCGTGCAGATGCAGCGCATATTGCGCGCCACCGGCCAGGAACTTCCGGAAACCAAACCGATCCTGGAGATCAATACCGGCCACGGCCTGTTCAAGCGCCTGGCCCTGCGCGAAGGCGACGCCGAACTGTTCGAGGACCTCACCCGCCTGCTGCACGAGCAGGCAGTGCTGACCCAGGGGAGGGAACTCGAAAACCCGGGCGAGTTCGTCCGCCGCGTAAACCGCCTCCTCGAAGCCTGACCGGCTGCGGGGCCATTGGGTCTACAATCACTCCATGCACAAGGCTCCGAAGAACAATGAACTCATGACGCGGCTGACGCCGGAGCAGTACCACGTCACCCAGGAGAAGGGCACCGAGCGCCCGTTTACCGGGGAGCTGCTGTTCAACAAGGAAACCGGCGCCTACGAGTGCGTTTGCTGCGGACACGAACTGTTCCGTTCCGACGCCAAGTTCGACTCCGGCACCGGCTGGCCAAGCTTCTTCCAGCCCGCCTCCGACGGCTCGGTGGCCGAGCACGTCGACAGCAGCCACGGCATGCAGCGGGTCGAAGTCGTCTGCTCGAATTGCGGCGCCCACCTGGGCCACGTTTTCCCCGACGGGCCCCGGCCCACCGGAATGCGTTACTGCATCAACTCCGCATCGCTGCGGTTCAACAAGACGTGAAGCACCTCAAGCCCCCCCAGCCGGACGACGGCCGCGCACGCGAGGCCAGGCGCAAGCGGCGCACCGCGATCCGATTCGGCTTCTCGGCCGTCATCGCCAGCTTCGTCGTCCTGGCCATGCTGATCCTCGGCGCAATGTTCCAGGAGGAATACGAAGAGGGCTTCGTGCGCATCGTGACCTTTGCCGTGCGTCTCGCCACGCCCGAGGAAGTGGCCCAGGCCGAAGCCCAGGGGCCCATTCCGGATCCGTTGCCTTCGATACGTCCCGACACGCCGATCGTGGTCAGCACCGACCCCCTCGTGCCCATCGGCGATGGTGCGCAAGGCCAAATATTGCTGCCTGTGCCGGAAGCGCTGATTCCGCTTGACGACGTCGTGGTGGAAACGATCGAGGGGCTGGAACTGCTTGCGCCGGACAACCCCGAAGACGCAGAAGAAACCCCGGAAACCGAGTAACAAGGCCTCCGGCTAGATCGGCGAGAAGCCCGGGCTGCAACTCAGGGCCCGCGCCACTTCGGCGCCCGGCAGAAAGGCCAGCACGAGCTGCACGCCCAGGATGAACACCAGGGGGCTGAAATCGATGCCGCCCATCCCGGGCAGAATGCGCCGGATCGGCGCCAGCGCGGGCGTGCAGATACGGTGCAGCACGCCCACGATCGGGTTGTATCCGCTCGGCGAGAACCAGCTCAACAGGGCCCAGGCGACGACCGCCAGCAGGTAGAACCAAAGGACCAGGCGCACGGCGCGGATCAGGCCGAACCCCACGAGCTGGAACAGCGAGGGCTCGACCAGGCACCCCGCGTTGACCGTAAGCCACACCAGCAGGCATTGCAGCGCCAGAAACGTCAGCAGCACATGCGTCTCCAGGCGCTGCGAAGGCTTCACGAGCAGCCTGAACGGCAGAACCACCGGATTGGTCAGGCGCAGCACCACGGCGGCCACGGGATTGCGCGGATCGGAGCCGTGCCAGTACAGCGCCAGACGGATCACGAAGCACAACATGTATAGGTCCGCGACCGTGCCCAGCAGAAAAGAAAGTGCGCCCATTTACCCGAAGTCGGCGATGACGGCGGCAATTATAAGATCGGCATCCGCTGTCTATAATTCGGTCATGGCGAACCTGATCACGCTGAGCCGCCTCTTCCTGTTGCTCGTCGTGGTGGCCATCGCCTACCGACCGGTTTCGCCGGTGCAATTGTGGATATGGCCCATTCTCGCCGTGGTCTTCATATCCGACGGGCTGGACGGGTGGGTGGCCCGCCGCCGGGGCGAGGAGAGCCTGTTCGGCGCGCTATTCGATATCGCCGTCGACCGCATCGTGGAGCTGACGCTCTGGATCGTGCTGGCGGACCTGGACCTCATTCCCATCTGGATTCCCATCGTTTTCGTGGTGCGCGGCGGGCTGGTGGACGCCATTCGGGCCAGCATGGTACAGGCCGACCGGCGCAGTCCTCTTGCGCTGCTGGACTCGCCCGCGGCCCGTTGGCTGGTCGCGGGCCGCTTCATGCGCGGCTTTTACGCCACGATCAAGGCTTGCGCGTTTGTCGGCCTGTTCATGATCAGGCCGCTGCCCGTTGGAGTGGAAGCACTGCTGCCTTCCATGACGGAAATCTGGGCGCTGCTCCAACCGATATGGGAGTGGCTGGCCATGGCGTTGACTTACCTTGCCGTGGCGCTGTGCCTGCTGCGGGGAATGCCGGTGATCATGGAATTTCTGGCCGCGGAGCGGCGGTCCCTGTTCCCGCGTAATCGCGGAACTCCATGAATGGGCCGAAATCCGTGCCGGGGCTCGCGCTGTTCGATATCGACGGCACGCTGCTGAACGAGCCCAGCAGCGAAAAGCGCTTCATGCTCTGGCTCTTCCTAAGAGGGCGGATCGGCCCGGTCAGGCCGTTGGCCTACGCACTGTTCGCCCTGCGCTACTTTCCCCGCTACGGAACGGGGGTGTTCGCCAAGAACAAGTCGCTGCTCTGGCGGCGCACGGTGGGCGGCACGGAATCGCTGGCGCGCGAGTGGGCCGCCGACAGACTGGACAGCGCGCTCCATGGGCCCTGCCTTGAACGCTTGCGGGCCCATCAACAAGGAGGCGATATCGTCGTGTTGCTTTCGGGAACGCCGAGCGTCCTCGCCGACGCGATCGCCGAGAGACTGGGCGTCGACAACGTCGTCGCCACCGAATGCGCGGTGGCCGCCGGGCGCTACGGATTCGGGCCGCCGATCGTGCATTGCGTGGGCGAAGCCAAGCTGGCCTCGGCGCGGGACCTCTGCGCGCGTTTCGAAACAACCCTTGCGGACACAACCGCCTACGGAAACTCGCTGAGCGATCTCCCCCTGCTCGGCGCCTGCGGCCTTCCGGTCGCGGTCAACCCGGATTTGGCGCTGGCGGCGATCGCCCGCGAAAAGGGCTGGGAAGTCATCGGATCGCCGGCTCGCGGCCGTGTTCGTGCTTCGGCCTAGCCAGTCAGCCCGCGCCCTGGCGCTGAGCGCGCTGCTTTGCTGTCCGCCGGCGGCACTTGCGCAGGATGCTCTCCCGGCCGCCGTCAACCGGGTGCTCGCGCACTACGGCATTCCGCGCGATAACTATTCCGTCTGGGTCCGGGACGTGGCCGAGGACCAGCCTCTGCTGAGTCACCGTGCGGACGTCCCGAGAAAGCCGGCATCGGTAATCAAGGTGTTGACCGGCTGGCTGGCGCTGGAGGGGCTCGGACCGGAATACCGCTGGATCACGCGCGTCCATCTGGGCGGCGAACTGCGCAATGGCGTGCTGGAAGGCCCATTGATACTCGAAGGGCGCGGGGATCCGCACCTGGTCATGGAACGCGTCTGGCTGCTGCAGCAGCAGTTGAGGCAGAGGGGCCTGCGCCGGATCGACGGCCCGCTGGTGCTCGACGACCGGTGGCTGCCGGCCGACGATACGCCGGTGGCCGGCTTCGAGGCCGACCGGCATCGCTCCTTCAGCGCATCGCCCTACGCGCTGCTGATGAACTTTCAGGCGATCCGGGTAATCGTTGAACCGGACCTAGCCCGGGGCCGCGTTCATGCCCGGCTGGAGCCGCCGCTGTCCGGGCTGGAACTGGTCAATCGGCTACGGCTGAGCAACGGACGATGCGGCGGATTTCAGCGCGGAGTGGCAGTGCGAATCACCGGCGAAGGCGACAGCCGCGTCGAGCTGGACGGGAACTACAGCCGCCGCTGCAACAGCTACTCGATTTCGCGCCGGGCGCTCTCCGGCCCGGCCTATGCCTACGGGCTGTTCGAGGCCCTGTGGCGGGAAGGCGGCGGCGAGATCTCGGGGGGTTATCGCCTGGGCAGTGCGCCGGAGGACGCCGAGCCCTGGCTGGAATTCAAGTCGGAGTTCGCGTTCCAGGCCGTGCGATTCATGAACAAGCACAGCAATAACGTAATGGCGCGCCAGTTGCTGCTGACGCTGGGCGCGGAGACGTTCGGGCCGCCGGCAACGCTGGACAAGGCGCGTAAGGCCGCCGGCGAGGTCCTGAAACGCGAAGGGCTGGAGCTTCCCAGCCTGATTCTGGACAATGGGTCCGGCCTGTCGCGGGTTTCCCGGATATCCGCTGCCGACCTGGGAAGACTGCTGGTGCATGCCGGCCGGGGCTCCCGCTTCCCCGAACTCGCCGCCTCCCTGCCGATCGCCGGGCGCGACGGCACACTGACGAAAACCTACAGCGAAACCCCGTTCGGCGGGCGGGCGCACATCAAGACCGGCAGCCTCAACGGGGTGTCGGCAATCGCCGGATATGTCCTGGCCGACAGCGGCCGCCGGCTCGCCGTGGTTGCGTTGCTCGAGCACCCCCTGGCGGCCAAGGGTCCGGGCGAGGAAGCGCACGGCCAGCTTTTGACAGCGATCAGCCGTCATTGATAGAATCCGCGCCCGGCAATTCACTGCCGCGCCAAGCCGCAAGGAAGGCTTCAATGAAACTAGTAATGGCCATCATCAAGCCGTTCAGGCTGGATCATGTACGCAACACCTTGTCCGACCTCGGGATCAACGGCATGACCGTCTCCGAGGTGCAGGGTTTCGGGCGACAACGTGGCCATACGGAGCTGTATCGGGGCGCCGAATACATGGTGGATTTCATCCCCAAGACCAAGATCGAGGTTGCGTGTACCGACGAATTGGCCGAGCGGGTGGTGGAGGCCATCATCGACTCCGGAAAGACCGGCAAGGTCGGAGACGGCAAGGTCTTCGTGATGGATCTTGAGGAGGCCTTCCGGGTCCGCACCGGGGAGAGCGGTGACTCGGCGCTGTAGCGGGCGTAGCTTATCGGGGCCCCGGCGGGTAGCCGGCGTCCCTTCAAAAGGGGAACTTTCTATGAGTAGAGCGATATTGATCGCTGTGGCCGGGTTGCTGTTGTCGGGCGTTGCGAGCGCCGACACGCTGGACAAGGCCGACACCGCGTGGTTACTGACTTCCACGGCCCTGGTCCTGTTCATGACGCTGCCGGGGCTGGCGTTGTTCTACGGCGGTCTGGTAGGCCGCCGCAACGTGTTGTCGGTGCTGATGCAATGCTTTACGATCGCCGGGATCGTCACGTTCCTGTGGGTCATCGTGCAATACAGCCTGGCGTTCAGCGACGGCGGCGCCATGAATCAGGTGGTGGGCGGCTTCGGCAGCGCGTTTCTGGCCGGAGTGACCGTCGATTCGCTCGCCGGCACCGCGCCGGAAACGATCTTCATCGCCTTCCAGCTCACCTTCGCGATCATCACCTGCGCCCTGATCGTGGGCGGATTTGCCGAGCGCATGCAGTTTTCCGCGATGGTGCTGTTCTCGGTGCTGTGGTCGCTGCTCGTCTATGCCCCGGTCTGTCACTGGGTTTGGGGCGGCGGCTGGCTGGCCGACATGGGATTCCTGGACTTCGCCGGCGGCGCGGTGGTGCACCTGACCGCGGGCGTGGGAGCGCTGGTTGCCGCCATGGTGCTGGGTTCGCGAACGGGCTTTCCGCAAAAGCCGATGCCGCCGCATAGCCTGCCGCTCACGGTGGCCGGCGCCGGCATGCTCTGGGTAGGCTGGTTCGGATTCAACGGGGGCAGCGCGCTGGCGGCGGACGGCGCCGCGGCGATGGCCCTGCTGGTCACCCATATCGGCGCATCGGCCGGCGCAATGGGCTGGATGGCGATGGAGTGGATCAAGTTCGGCAAGCCCAGCGTGCTGGGCGTCGTGACCGGCATGGTCGCGGGGCTGGGCACGATCACGCCGGCCTCCGGCTTCGTCGGCCCGATCGGCGCGCTGATCATCGGCCTGGCTGCGGGCGTCGTGTGCTTCTATGCGACGCGCATCATCAAGCGGGTGCTGGTGATCGACGATTCGCTGGACGTGTTCCCGGTCCACGGCGTGGGCGGGTCCCTGGGGCTGCTGCTCTGCGCCGTGTTCGTGAATGCCAACCTGGGCGGCGCCGGCTATGCCGAGGGCATGAATCTGGGTTCGCAGCTCTTCGTCCAGGCGGTAGGCTTGGCGGCGACGTTTGCATGGACCGCGTTGGCCACCTGGGTCATCCTCAAGGTCGTCGGACTCATCACGCCGCTGCGCGTGAGCGAAGAGGACGAAATCGAGGGTCTGGATCTCACCCAGCACGAGGAGCGCGGCTACAGCCGCTAATCCCGCTAGCGAGGGCGTTTCGCCCTCAAGCAATCGCGATTCGCTCTTCCGCATGGCCGGGCGCGCGAGGGCGTTGCGCTGAGTTAGTATTGCGGTATGTCGATACGCAATAAGACCGATATTCCATCCTCGGAAATAACCTCCGAAAGCACCTACTTCAATCGCCGTTCCGTAATTGCAGGTCTCGCCGCGGCAGGCCTGGTGGGCACGGCCCGCGCCGCGCCCGCCAATCTCGCGGCCGGCACCGGCCAGAAGGAATTGCCCGGCGTAACGCCCGGCCCCTTCGGCACCGACGAGCCGCCGAACAGCTATGAGGAAATCACGACCTACAACAATTACTACGAGTTCGGGACCGGCAAGGACGACCCGCACCGTAACTCGGGAGATTTCCTGCCCGAACCATGGACCGTTCGGGTGGAGGGCGAAGCGGAAGTGACCGGCGAGTTCGACGTCGAGGGTCTACTGTCCGGCATCGGACTGGAAGAGCGGGTCTACCGTATGCGTTGCGTCGAAGCCTGGTCGATGATCATTCCGTGGGTGGGCGTGCCGCTGGGTGAAGTGCTCAAGCGCTTCCGCCCGACGTCCCGCGCGAAATATGTCGCGTTCCAGACGGTTTATCGTCCCGACGAAATGCCGGGACAGCGGCGGCGCGTTCTCCGCTGGCCTTACGTCGAGGGTCTGACGATCGAAGAGGCGACCAATCCGTTGACTTTGCTGACCGTGGGCGTGTACGGGGTCACGCTGCCCAATCAGAACGGCGCCCCGCTGCGGCTTATCGCACCTTGGAAGTACGGTTTCAAGGGCATCAAGTCGATCGTGAGCATCCGCCTGCAGGAACAGCGGCCTCCGACCAGCTGGAATATCTCCGCCCCGCAGGAATACGGCTTTTACGCCAACGTCAATCCGGAGGTGGACCATCCCCGCTGGAGCCAGGCCACCGAGCGGCGCATCGGCTCCGGTTTTTCCGGGCTGTTCGCACGCCGCATCCCGACGCAGATGTTCAACGGATACGGCGAGCAGGTGGCCCACCTGTATTCCGGCCTCGACCTGCGCCGCAATTACTGACCGAACGGGCGCAAGCCGCTCAACAGGCTGCCGCTGAAATGAACGTGCGGGTGTACAAGCCGCTGCTGTTCGCCGCCTGCCTGTTGCCCGTAATCTGGCTTGTGCTGCGCATAGCCGAAGTGGTCGAGCCGGGGCTGGGCGCGAATCCCGCCGAGGAAATCCAGGACGAACTCGGCCTCTGGGCGTTGCGCCTGTTACTGGTCACGCTGTGCGTCACGCCCGCGGCGCGCCTGCTGAAAAAGCCGCGCCTGTACCGCTTCCGCCGGATGCTGGGCCTGTTTGCCTTCTTTTACTGCACGCTGCACCCGCTGGCCTATTTCCTGCTAGACCTGCAGCTCGATTTCGCCCACCTGGGCGAGGACCTGCTCAAGCGGACCTTCATCACCGTCGGCATGGGCGCGGTGCTGTTACTGATCCCTCTGGCGATCACCTCCACCCGGGGCTGGCAGCGGCGCCTTGGCCGGCGCTGGAACCGGCTGCACCGGCTGATTTACCCGGCCGCGATCCTGGCCTGCTGGCATTTCTACTGGCAGGTCAAGGCCGACACGATCGAGCCGCTGGTATATTGCGCCATTCTTGCCCTGTTGCTGGGCATTCGATTTTGGTGGTCGCCCCTCAAGGGCCGGCTGTTCCGGGGAGGATAACAATGCAGGAAGTCTCTTTGCGCGGCCGGATCTTCTACGGCTGGTGGTTGCTCGTCGGCCTGTTTCTGATATACGCCGCCTCCAACGGCATCCTCCTCAACACGATGCCGCGAATCTTCCCGAACCTGGCGGCCGAGTTCGACTGGACCAACGAGCAGGCTACGCGGCCGGCGAACATGTTCTTCGCGCTCGTCGCCTTTTTGAATCCGGTGGCCGGATGGCTGCTGGACCGGTATTCCATACGGCGCCTGATGCTGATCGGTACCATGGGAATAACCCTTGTGCTGGCCCTGTATCCCATGGTGGAGGAGCTTTGGCAGCTGATGGCGCTCTACGTGCTGTTTGCGCTCTCGCTCTCGCTGGCCGGCTTGAGTCCCAGCCTGATGCTGCTTTCGCGCTGGTTCGTGCACTATCGCGGCCTGGCGTTCGGCATCCTGATGATGGCTTCGAGCCTGGGCGGCGCGGCCTTCCCCTGGCTGGTCAATTACTTTCTGCCCGACTGGCGACTGGCGGTCTGGGTTATGGCGGTGCTGGGCGGCGCGATGATGATTCTGCCGACCCTGTTCCTGGTAAGCAACTATCCGAGAGACAAGGGGCTGGCCGCCGACGGCGTGGCGGACCCAGAGCCGGAAATACGCCCGGCGCCCGACCGGTTCACCACAGTGTTGGCGGATCTGGTGCGCTCGCCGGTCTTCTACCTGCTGGCCTTTGCGACCGGGACACTGTGGTTCTGCATCGTCGCCATGCTGAACAATCAGGCTCTGTTTTTCAGGAACGAACTGCTGCTGAACGACCTGAGCACCACGGGGATTTACAGCAGTTTCTTCTTCGCGGCCATCGTTGGAAAAGTCCTTTTCGGCTATCTGGCGGACAAGTTCGACAAGCTCAAGGTCATGATGGCCAGCGTGCTGAACCTGGGACTGGGGCTGGCGCTGCTCTTTCTTGCGGTGCCGGGCGAGACCACCTGGCCCCTGGCGTACGCGATTGTCTACGGGGTCGGATACGCCGGCGCCTTCACCATGATCCAGCTGGTCATTGCCGAATACTATGCCGGGCGCAACTACGGGGTCTGCCTGGGTGTTTTCCTGTTGATCGATTCCCTGGCCGGATCGCTTGGCGGAGTCTATATCGCGTGGTCGGCGGATCGGTTTACAACCTATACGCCCGGCTTCATCGTGATGATGACGCTTTGCGCAATTGCCGTCGCCTGCGTATCGCTAATGATGCGCCGGCACCATAGATGAGGAGATTCCCGCTTCCGGCTGCCCTGTGCCTGCTCGTCGCCGCGGGTTGCGGGCCGTCCGCCGACGCGCCGCGGGGAGCGGATGACGCGGCCGAGGTTACGGAAATCACGGCGGCCGGCACGGCGTTTCCGAACACCATCGGCGAAACGCACTGGTTCACGTTCCAGCGCAAGGTGGAGGAAGGCACCCAGGGCCGGTTCAAAGTCCGCATGCTGGTGCATGGGCAGTTTTCCGAGGAGCAGATTGCGGCAGGACTGCGGCGCGGCCGGGTGCAGATCGGCAACCTCTCCGCGATGATGACCTCCACCCTGGTGCCGGAAATCGCGATGCTGTACGCGCCGTTTCTGTTCGAATCCGAGGAAGAGGCGGATTTTGTATATGACCACTTCCTGACCGAACTGTTCACCACGCTGCTTGCCGCACAGAGCCTGCACCTGGTGTCCTGGAGCGAAATCGGTTTCCACCACATCTACTCCGTCACGCCGGTGCTGTCGCCGGAAGACATGCGGAGTCGCCGTTTCCGCGTTTCGGCGAGCGAAGCCTCGCGACTTTTCGGCGAAGCGCTGGGCGCGGACGTCATTCCGCTGGGCTTTGGAGAAATCGTGCCCTCGCTGCAAACAGGCCTGATCGAGGCGGGTGAAAATTCCCTGACCCTGTATGTGCGAACCGGAACTTCAGGCGAGGCGCCACACGTTACGCTCACCGCGCATTGCTTCGGCATGTCGGTCATCGTGGCCGACAAGGCCTGGTGGGATGGCCTGGCGGACGGGGACCGCGAGATCATCGCCCACGCCTACCCCAGCATCGCCGAAACCCGCCGGGGCACGCGGGAGGAGGCGCGGCACGATCTTGAAAACGCGGATAGTTTCGGCATTACGCCACGCTGGCCGGAACAGGCCGAACGTGACCAGTGGGCGGCCGCGGTGGCCCATGTGCCGGAGGAACTCGCCCGCGCGGTGGGCGGACAGTCACGCCTGGTGCTGGAAACCATCGCCGAGGGAAAGGCCGCTTTCGCACGTCAGAACGCAGCCAACTAATCCCGCCGACGGGCCGAACAGCCCAGCGAGACGCCAGCTAAAGCCCTTCGTTCGTCCCCCTCCTCGTGGGAGCGTTGGAGTATCCATGTTGTCAAGCATGGGTATTGAGA
>WTGP01000013.1 GCA_011523505.1 Gammaproteobacteria bacterium | reverse complement strand
GCTCCACACCCACGAGGCGACCCCGCCGCCGATTTGACAACCATAGGAGCATCCCTGTGACCCGAAATACCAGACGCTGAGGGGGGTCCTCTCCAAGCTGCTGACTGTCAGATCGGGCAGCGAGGAGAGGGAGCCCCACGGCTGATGTTGGCACAGGAGGAATACGTGGAAGCACACGCGTTGAGGAGGTGGGCCAGGAGATCGCCGAGATCATGCGGGCGGCGCGGACCGGCCCCACCCGCACCGGGAACTCGTCAGACTCGGGACCGGGCCGGCTCTGAGCACCAGGCCGATTTGTTGCGGCCCCCTCGATCGACCACCGATACGTCCGCGCCCGCGAAGACACCGGAGCGACAACCTTCGTGGTGGTCCTCAGCGAACCGCCGAAGTCGGCTCGCTTGGATCACACCGGCAGGCCCTTCGCCGCTCTACCCCCTCACGGGGCACATCAGCTCGACCAGTACCCCCTGATGGTAGTCCCCACTGCCGGAGGTCGCGTATCCCTCGCCGTTCGAGGCGGCATAGACGGTGCTGCCCGTGTGGAGACACAGGGTGAGTCGGGGATTCTCCGCGGTCGACTGGAGAGCGAGCCAGAGGCCACCGCCCCGCATAGGTGATCCGGTCGATGTGCCTACCGGGCCTGGTTCGAAAGCCAACTCGACGCTGCGCTCCTCCGAAGCGGTGGCCATGTTCCGGTGAATCCCCACCCCGGAGTCCTCCACCCGGGCGACGAGCTTGCGTCCGTAGCGCAGCAAGGAGAGAGATCCCCCTTTCTCGCCCGAGTGCCTCACGGCGTTATCCATCAGCTCCTCGAGAACATCTAGGACCGTCTCCACGTCGAGCAGGTCGTCCTCCGCTCCCCATACGAGACCAGCCGTCTCCAGCACAGTGCTGACGGTTGCAGCGTCGAAGGCGGAGGTGTACAGCTCGATCACGGACGCGAGCCGGCGCGCAATCGTCGTGCAGGGTAATGATGGGGCACGTCCGCAATGCTCATCAACGTATCGACCAGTCCGGTTATGTCGGATAGTGCCCTCTCCCGTGGGTGAGGGAGGCCGGTACCCACATCCAGCGTCGTGTACTGCCAGTAGCGGTTGGCCTGCTTCCTGCCGGCCATCAGCATCAGATAGGGCAGGTGACCCACGGCGTCCACGTACGCCGTCGCCGCCAGAATGCGACACGGTAGCTCCGGCATCGGTCGGGCGCGAAGCGCCATCTTGGAGGCTCGGATCCAGTCGTGCCTCCCATTCTCGACCAACCAGTCGAGCCACTCCATAGCCTCTCGCCGCGCGGCGCTCTCGGGTTGAGGCTCTGCATCGGCAATCGGGTCGGCGGTGCTGTCAGGTTCCATAGTCACTCGATCCATCTAAATGGCGATCAATCAGATTCCCCGGCCCCGATCATCGGAATCGCCCATAGACTGCCGGCCACTTCAGAACCCCTTGGATCGAACCGTCGAGATGTTCGACGGATGCCAACCCCGGGCGCCGGATCAAGGCCGGACGGCCAGGGCATGGCCGAAGGCGATGCCGACCAATGCTGCGGGGTGACTTCGCCACTCCTCCATGACCAAACCGAACTCGTGCAGGAGGCCATCCGTCGCCGCCCCGTACGCCTTCGCGGCTCGCGCCAGCTCGCCGTTCAACCACCCCTTGATCATTCCGTGGAAGGCCGCGATCTCCTCCGGAAGGTGGTGCACGTCGAAAGAAGCGGAAACGGCGACATCAGTGAATCCCGCCTGCTGGAGATGAAACTTGAGATCCTTTCCCATCTGGGGATGGCCGTCGTCCGCCGTGACCAGGTCTGCGAACGCCTCCAACCCCCGCTGCATCAATCCCAGTTCGGGGTGTATGAAACATGAGTCCACAATCATGTCCCGGCAGGCCACGCGCCCGCCCGGCCGCAGCACACGCTTCACTTCCTCCAGCGCGACGGAGGTGTCGGGGACATAGGTGAGAACTGTGCCACAGTGGACCATGTCGAAGAAGTCATCCTCGAAAGGCAGGTCCACCACATCGGCCATCTGGAACGTCGCGTTGCCGCAACCTCGCTCCTCGGCGAGGCGACGCGCCTGATCGATCTGCGATGGCTCGATGTCGACTCCGAACAACTCGCCAGGTGCGACGGCATCAGCCAACCGTATCGACAGGGACCCCGGCCCACACCCGACATCGAGAATGTTGTGCCCGGGAGCGAGATGGGGGATCGGAAACCGGGACGGCTTCTGCTCACCGATGCGTGTGAGAAAACTGATGTAGTCCGGGCTGTAGCCCATCGTGTAGTCGGGTGTGGAGGTGTGGGCTAACCTTCTACTAGACATTCAAGCCTTTCAAGTGGTTCAACGCTATTGACGATTGTGCACGTTGATCTCTGTTTGGAAACCCGCCTGCAACCTTACCGAGAACCGGAGGGCACAAGCCGACTCGGGATACTAGCGGGATCGGCAGGGCGGCCCACATCGTCGCAGGACGTCCTCCCGCTGCGCCGGCAGAACCCGTGCCGGGGTTCTTCCTCGGCCGAGCTGTCGCGCGTCGCTCGCTCGTCGGAGGGTCGCCGGACTCACAGGGACTCCTTCGTCTCCTCGAGGTTCTTGATCATGGCGGAGATGGCCTCCCCCGCTCGGGAGAGTTCATCAGCCGGGATCCCCCGCACAAGGTCGCGCTCCATGTCCTGCACGCGCCGGGCGAGTCGGCGAACGAGCTCGTGTCCGGCCTCGGTAGGACGCAGCGTGACGATTCTGCGATCCGAGCTTGAGCGCCTCCTGGCGAGCATCTGTTTCTCGGCCAGGCGTTGGACCATCCTGCTGATGAACGAGGCGTCGGTGGGGAGAACGGCCGCGATCTCCACCGCGGTGCCGGTTCCTCGCTGCACCAGGACGGAGAGAAGTCTGAACTCCATCGGAACGATGCCGTAGGGCGCCAGGACCGCCGTCCAATGCCGATTCAGCAAGACACCGAGGTCTGATAGACGGACGGGCAGGTAGCTGTCCAGCTTCTGATCCGGCAACGAGCCCGTACGGGTCGGGTCATCCATCCGGCGATTGTACCCGTTCCCCCACCGGAAAGAGCAGGTGCGCCATTCGGGTGGCCCCTCGCAGGCCCCGTTCGCTCAGATGCCCGGAGACGCTCCGACGGCCGGGGGCGGCCGTCCGAAGCGATCGCGATCACCGCTCTAGCCCGGTGGGGGCACCCCGTAGAACACGCGGTTTTGTCGTCATCAACCGACCCGATACTCCCAGGCCAGAGGCATGTCACGTCCCGGTCCCGGTGAGGTTCGGCACTGCGCCCGACCGGCGAGGAGACAACCATGCTATCACATTTGTTACTTCCTCAATAGATGTAGTAGCATTGAATGCTCGTGAGACCAATGCGGCGGCCGATACTCCAGAGCCGATCATGGTCCCGGGTGCTCCGAGGTCACGCCATTCGTCGAGGCGGGTTGATCCGCCTGCTGATCCTGATCGCGGCCTTGGCGGCCTCCGCCCTGCTTCACGGACCGGCCCAGGCCCAGACCACCCCGGTGGTGGAAGTGTCACTCCCCCGCGCGGACATCACCGTGGCCGAGGAGTCGGGAGCGTCGGTCACCCTGCCCATGGAGCTGGTCAGCGGCGCCTCGGCGACCTTCCGCGTCCAGACCTCGGACGGGACAGCCAGAGCCGGCCAGGATTACCGAGCCGTGAACCAGACCATCACTCTGCGGGCCGGGACGCCGCAGACCGTCACCATCCCCGTCATCACGGACAGGATCAAGGAGGGGAGCGAGACCTTCGGGGTCACACTGCAGGGCGGCGCCCGATTCAGGTTTGTCGACGATGACGAGCCGTCCGGGAGACTCGACGTGACAGTCACCATCGTCGAACGGGAGAAATCCATCGTGTCGTTCCACCACACCCAGGTCCAGACCACCGAAGGAAACGACCTGGAGTTCTTCGTGGTTTTGGAGGAGGGAGCCACCGGGAAGGGGACCGTCGACTACCAGGTGGTGTCCGGGGGGACCGCCACCGGTGGCGTCGACTACACCCCCATCAAAAAGGGCACCGTGCGCCTGGACGGCATCTCCAATACCGGACGAATCGCGACGATCAGCATCCCGACCACCCAGGACACCCTGATCGAGGAGGACGAAACGGTGATCCTGCAGCTCAGTCTCGCCTTCTTCGACCTGGAATTCCCCGACTTCGACGGCAACGGAAAACCTGACTTCAAAACCTATGCGACGGGAGTCATCGCCGACAACGACGGCCCTCTGTGGGCGGAGGTCGCCGATGTGACCGTGACCGAGGGGGAGACCGCCGAGTTCACCCTGACCTTGGAACGGGCGCTTCTGGCCGGCGAGTCGGTGACGTTCAGCGCGGGGGCGTCGAGATTCCCGGGGTGCCGCGACGACCAAAACCAGGTCGGCTCGGCCCAGGAGGACATCGACTACCGGGCCATATCCTTCACCGACTTCACGATGACCGGAGGGCAGCAGAGCGCCACCTTCTCCGTTCCCACCGCTTCGGACCGCATCGACGAGCCAAGCGAATGCTTTCGGGCCACCTTCCTGGCCAACCGGGGAATCCAGTTCCGGGCCAAGACCGGCCAGTCGTCGTCGTCGGCGAGCCTGAAGCTGCTGCATCCCCGCGCCACCATCACCGACGACGACGACCCGCCCACGATCTCCTTCGGATCGCCCGAGGTGACCGAGCCCGACGAAGGCGACGACCCCGCCATCCTGCGCTATCCGGTGACCCTGGAGGGCGAAACCTCCTTCACAGTGACGGTGGACTACGCCGCAGGGGCGGGCGCCAACCCGGGGCCCAATGCCGCATCGGGCGCCGACTACACCGCTGTGACCCCCGGGACTCTGACCTTCGAACCGGGGCGGCGGACCCGGTATCTGGAGGTGCAAGTGAAGGGCGACTATCTGGAAGAGCCGGACGAACAGGTGTGGGTGCGGTTCAGCAATCCGATCAAGGCCTGTCTGAAGGTCGCCAAGACCTGCGACGGCGCCGTCTCGGCCCCCGGAACGATCATCGACAACGACTCCAACGTCAAAATCACTCTGACCCTGACGGACGACACCATCCCCGAAGGCGAGAACGCCGTCCTGAAACTCGAGCTCTCCCGGCCCATCAAACACCATCTGGATGTGATCGTTTTTCCAAAGGACGGCACCGCCAGGGACGGGCACGACTACCAAAGTTTCTTCGGAGCGCAATTGGGCATCCCTCCCGGCCAAACGACAGCAACGGCGAGTTTTCGCACCGTGGCCGATGCGGTCGACAACGAGGGAATCGAGACCTTCGGGTTCTCCATCCAACGGGTGGAGCTCAGAGGGAGATACGAATCCGATTGGAGAAAGATATTCGGGGTGGGCTCCCACCAGGTTCTGTCGAACCTGAGAAGCGGATTGCCCACCGCCCACATACTGGACGGCCCGGCCCTGTCGGTGGCCCGGGTCGAGAACAAGGTCACCGAGGGCGGCGACATCAACTTCAAGTTGACATTGAACCCGGCGGCCCCCACCGACGTCACCTTTACGGTCAAGACCCGCGACGGCGCCGAAGGATACGAGGCGCCCCACACGGCCCGGGCCGGAAAGGACTACACAGCCCGGTCGCAAAAGGTCACCATCGCCGCCGGGGAGACCGAAGGGCCGGTGTTCACCGTCACCACCACCGACGACCAGACCGACGAACCGGACCAGCGGTTCACAGTGGTCCTGGAGTCGGCGACCGGGGCGGTGGTGGACGAAGGGGAGGCGGTGGGAGTGATCCGCGACAATGATCCCCGGGCCGCGATGTCCGTCGCCGACGCCACGACCGTCGAGGGGGGAGTCCTGGAGTTCGCCGTCACCCTGGCGAAGGCCTCGGAGAAGCCGGTGGAAGTCCACTGGCTGACCGAGGACGGGACGGCCACCACCTCGGACCGGGACTACCGGGGGGTCGAGCAACGCCGGAGCATCACCTTCGCGCCGGGAGAACTGACCAAGACGATCATGGTGGAGTCGATTCCCGACCTTCGGCCCGAACCGACGGAAAAGCTCGGGGTCCAGCTCCTCCACGCCCCCGAGGCGAAGTTCGCCGATCCCACCGCGGCGGGCGCCATAACCGACGACGACGGGATAACTGTTTCGATCGCCGACGCCACGCCGGTCACCGAAGGGGACTCCTCGGCGGCGACCTTCACCATCACCATGATCCCCGCCCCGACCAAGCCGGTCACCATCACATGGGAGACCATGGACGGGCTGGGCGGAATCCACGACGCGGCGCGAAGCGGCGGCCTGAAGGCGCGGGGAGAGAAGGATTTCACCGCAGTGGCGCCCACCACCGTCACCTTCGCCCCGGGCGAGACCCGTAAGCAGGTCTCCGCCACCATTTTGGACGACGACCAAGCCGAGATAGAGGAGAACTTCCGGGCGGTTATCAGCAGCTCGGACAAGGGCGTCACGCTGGTGCGTCCCACCGCCTACGCCACCATCACCGACGACGACGCCTGGCGCCTGTGGGTGGACGAGTCGGTTCCCACCATCATCACCGAAGGCACCGGCAAGAACGACACGATCGTCACCGTCCGGGTCAACCGCACCGACGTCTCCCAGGAAGAGGCGGCGCTCGAGAACCAGGACGACAGAAGCGACTTCCGGTTCTTCATCTGCTTCATCAACGACCCCGACAACAAGTACAAATACGGCGAGTACACCGGCACCGCCGCGGTGGACTGGGAGCAGACCGTCAGAGACGCGTACACCCCGGGACATTCAGGGCGGGGAAACCAGTGCCATGAGCGAATAGAGTCCAGTCCCTACCAGAAGAGCTTCGGCCAGGGCCGGTACCAGTTCAGCTTCGACCTGGCCGTGGTGGCGGATGATCTTCCGGAGAGAAACGAGACGTTCGCGGTATGGATCCAGACCCAGTTCGACCGTGGGTTCGGCAGGCGATTGGACCCGCTGTCCCGGCGGGGTCCGATCCGGACGTTCACCATCCTCGACGACGACACGGCACAGGCCTCGATAGCCGACGTCCGGGTCGACGAGAGCGTCGGGCAGGCCAGGCTCACCATCACCCTGGACCGGGCGCCGGCCAATGACCAGACGGTGCAGTTCGACTTCGCCGACGGGACGGCCCGGGTTTGGGAGGACTATCGCCCCAACGTGCCGCGGAGGGTGACCTTCGGGCAAGGCCAGACCACCAAGACGATCAGCATCCCCATCATCGACGATGATCTCAGTGAGGGGTCGGAGACCTTTACCGTGTCCCTGCACGACCCCACGAAGGGAATCAACGTCCATCCCACCGGCGGGACCGCCACGGTCACCATCTCCGAGGACCCCACCGACGGCCGGCCGCGCCTCATCATCCCCGACCGGGTGGTGGACGAGGGCGAGCGGGCCGCGGTGTTCTTCAAGTTCGAACCGCCGGTCCCCCAACCGGCTATCTGGACCAACTCCATAGGGTGGTACGGAGAGGCGCCCGGGGCTGGTATCCCGGCCGCAGGCGCGGGGTCCGACTATACGCCCTTCGACGGGATCGGCGCATCAGGGAGAGTCGACGTCCAGCCCGGGGACACCGTGATCACCAGATACATCGACACCGTCGAGGACAACCTGCCCGAGTCCGACGAGGATCTGGGGATCTCCGTCGAATTCAATGTCGATGTGTTTCTCGGAGACCACCCGGAACCGCATTTCGCGGGTCGTGTCCGCGATGAATCGTCAGGCCGCCTCTCCCTGATCACCATCCGCGACGACGACTCCGGTTCGGTGGCGTTCGCCGGCCCGACCAACACCACGGTCCCGGAGAACCAGGAATGGACCTTTGTTCCGACACTCTCCGGCGCCCCGGTTGGGGAGGTCGGCTGGACCATCGAGGGAGACGACGCCGCTCTGTTCACCATCGACCACGACAGCGGCGAACTGACCCTGCCCGCCCGGGACCACGAAAAGCCGGCGGACAAGGACGAGGACAACACATACGAGGTCACCGTCCGCGCCGCTGACGAGGACGGGAACACCGCCACCCGAGCCGTCCAGGTCACGGTGACCGACGTCACCCTGGCGGTCATCAACGTCACCGTGGACAAATGCTGCGCGGCGGACCCCGAGAACCAGGTTTACGGAAACAGCGAGGGCGACGCGGTCAAGGTCACAATGGTTCCCACCGCGGACTCGCAGGGTCCTGTCTTTGCAAAGTGGGTGACCGCCGAGCACGGGGACGGCGACCACCCCGCCGACGCCAACGACTACACCACCGTCACCACATCGACCCGTGAATATCTGTGGGCCAAAGGAAAGTACCTCACAACGCCACTCCACTTCTCGATTTCCACCACCGAGGACCTTCGAATCGAGGATGACGAGACATTCCTGCTCCGCTTGTTCGATGCGACAGCCTTGCACAGCGATCCGGCCAAGCGCAGCGATGAGGTGAAGTTCTCTTTCCAGGACCCCGGAGCGAGCGTGGTGTCCCTTTCGGGGAATGAGGCCCGGGCGGTCATCACCATCGAGGACGACGATCGGAAAGTGTTGTCCGTCGGGGACGCCGCGGCCTCGGAGGGTGATCCGATTCGGTTCACCATCAACATGGAGGCCGTACTGTCCGAGGACGTCACGGTCAAGTGGAACACCGCCGATGACCCCTCCGACGGCGCCAACCAGGCGACCGCGGACACTGACTACACCGCCGTCGCCACCCCGCAGACCGTCACCATCCCGGCCGGACAGAGCAGCGTAGTGGTGGAAGTGCCCACCCTCCAGGACACCCTGGACGAGAAGGACGAAACCCTCCTGGTGGTCCTCTCCGAACCAAGCGGCGCCACCCTCTCAGACGATGGCGCCACCGCCACCGGCACGATCAGCAACTACAACCTGCCCGCGGTCTCGATCAGGAGTGACAAACAGGTAACCGAGGGCGGATCGGACGAAACCACCGACATGAATTTCAGGGTGAAGCTCTCGGCCAAGAGCGAAAAGGACGTCACCGTCACCTACACCCTGGGCGGGACCGCCGCCGCCGGGGACGACTACACCGAACCCGACCCGCTCAGCTTCACCATCGAAGCCGGAAAGCGGGCCGCAACCCTCAAGGTTGCCGTGTTGGGTGACGAAACAGACGAAGAGAACGAGACCGTGACGGTGACGTTGACCAAGGCCACCAACGCCGCCGTCTCCACCGTCTCGGGGGAAGACACCGCCACCGGCACGATCGCCGACGACGACGATCCCCCGGTGGTCTCGGTCGGGGACGTTTCGGCGGCGGAGGGAGGCAAGGCGCAGTTCACCATCACTCTGACACCGGCGTCCGGGCGGGAGGTGACCGTTAAATGGACCACCGGAGACGACCCCGCCCGGAAAGCCTTCCGGGCGACGGCGGGCACCGATTACACCGCCGTCACCACCGCCCGGACCGTGACCATTCCGGCCGGGCAGAGCAGCATAACGGTGGAAGTGCCAACCGCCCAGGACACGCTGGACGAGGAGGATGAGACCTTCCTGGTGACCTTGTCATCACCCACCAACGCCACCCTGGCCGCCAACCCCAGCGGCAAGGGAACCATCACCGACGACGACGACCCGCCGACCGTCTCGGTGGACGATGCGGCGGCGGTGACCGAAGGCAACGGCCCGGGCGCCACCGACATGACCTTCCCCGTGTCACTGTCAGCGCCCAGCGCCAAGAAAGTCACCGTCATCTACACCCTGGGCGGGACCGCCACCACAGGCGTCGACTACACCGAGCCCGACCCCCTCGGCGTCACCATCGCAGCCGGGAAGGAAACCGCAAGCATCGTTATTCCCGTGGTGGGAGACCTGGTCGCCGAACCCAATGAGACGGTAGAGGTGACCTTGACGGAGGCTGTCAACGCAATGCTGCCGGGCGCCGCGGGGGTCGTCACCGATCAGGAGGCGCAGGCCGGCTCCTCTCAAAACGACGAGAACGGGGGGAACGGAGGAGACGAAGAGGACGACCCGTTCCCGGGGCCCGTGACGGAGTCCGCCACCGCCACCGGCACCATCACCGACGACGACACCGCGCCCTCCAAGGCCACGCTGACCGTCAGCCCGACGTCGGTGGCGGAAAACGTCAAAACCGCCCCCACCGTGACGGTGACCGCCACCCTGACCGGCGCCGTCACCTTCCCCACCGACACCACCGTCACCGTCAAAATCGGCAAAAAGGGTGACCCCGCCGTCTCAGGAACCGACTACACCGCCGTGGGCGTCCAGACTCTCACCATCGCAGCCGGAGAATCGAGCGGAAAGAAGACCTTCACCCTCACCCCCCGAAACGACACCCTGGACGAACCCAACGAAACCCTCACCATCCACGCAACCGCCACCGGCCTCACCATTGCCGACGCCACCGTCACCATCACCGACGACGACCCGACACCCACCGTATCCGTGCAGGACGCGACGGCGGTGACCGAAGGCAACAGCAGCACCACCGACATGACCTTCCGGGTCTCACTCTCGGCAGTGTCGGGACAGAAAGTCACCGTCCCCTACATCCTGGGTGGGACCGCCGCCGGCGGCGTCGACTACACCCAACCCAACCCGCTCAGCGTCACCATCCCAACCGGACAACAAACCGCCAACATCGTGATCCCCGTGGTGGGAGACCTGATCGCCGAACCCAACGAAACCATCACCGTCACCCTCACAGCCGCCACCGCAGCCACCCTCTCGACCGTCAAAGGCGCAACCAAAGCCACCGGCACCATCACCGACGACGACATGGCATCCGCAGTGACCCTGAGTGTCAGCCCGGCGTCAGTGGCGGAAAACGTCGAGACCGCCCCCACCGTGACGGTGACCGCCACCTTGGGTGGCGCTGTCACCTTCTCCACCGATCGTGAACTCACCGTCAAGGTGGGCAAAAACGGTGACCCGGCCGTGTCGGGAACCGACTACACCGCGGTGGCCGACCTGACCCTCACCATCCCAGCCGGAGAGTCGAGCGGAAAGAAGACCTTCACCCTCACCCCCCGAAACGACACCCTGGACGAACCCAACGAAACCCTCACCATCCACGCAACCGCCACCGGCCTCACCATTGCCGACGCCACCGTCACCATCACCGACGACGACGACCCACCCACCGTATCAGTGGACGACGCCACCGCGGTGACCGAAGGCAACAGCAGCACCACCAACATGACCTTCCCCGTCACACTCTCGGCAACAAGCGGCAAGAAGATAACCGTCCCCTACACCCTCGGCGGGACCGCCACCAGCGGCGCCGACTACACCCCACCCAACCCGCTCAGCATCACCATCCCAACCGGACAAAAAACCGCCAACATCACCATCCCCATCCACGGCGACACCACCGACGAACCCAACGAAACCATCACCGTCACCCTCACAGCCGCCACCGCAGCCACCCTCTCGACCGTCAAAGGCGCAACCAAAGCCACCGGCACCATCACCGACGACGACGACCCACCCACCGTATCCGTGAACAATGCGGCGGCGGTGACCGAAGGCGACAGCAGCACCACCAACATGACCTTCACCGTCACACTCTCGGCAACAAGCGGCAAGAAGATAACCGTCCCCTACACCCTCGGCGGGACCGCCACCAGCGGCGCCGACTACACCCCACCCAACCCGCTCAGCCTCACCATCCCAGCCGGACAAAAAACCACCAACATCACCATCCCCATCCGCGGCGACACCACCGACGAACCCAACGAAACCATCACCGTCACCCTCTCCGCCCCCACCAAGGCCACCCTCAAAGCCGGCAAAACCACCGCAACCGGCACCATCACCGACGACGACACCGCCCCCACCGTATCCGTGAACAATGCGGCGGCGGTGACCGAAGGC
>WTGP01000012.1:157741-167349 GCA_011523505.1 Gammaproteobacteria bacterium | reverse complement strand
TGAAGGTTTCTTCACGCTCCCAGCGCGCTTGCCACTTCGGTTCGATTTCGGCGAACGGATACGAACTCATGGCGGTGAATTGTACGGGCCGCCAACGCGCATTTGCGCTGGTGGGCGGAGCTTTTCGCCACCCCTGCGTTCGGGAGTCGCCATCCCTGGCTCGGAATCGCTATCCTGCTTTTACGCTCCCAAACGCAGGGGTGGCGAAAAGCTCCAACAGGCGCAGCGCCAGCCCCCCAACGCGCCGACGATCAGCGCGTGAGGGCCGCCCAGGTCGCGTTTGGACCGTCGGCGATGGCGCGCCGGCCGATGGCGAGCGCCCAGTCGGTATGGCGGCCATATTCGGCGCGCCAGCGCCATAGCGGAAGGCTGAAGAACTGCAGCCCGAATTCCTCGGTGAACCCGATCGCTCCATGGACGCCATGCGCGATCTGCGTCACCGGGTGCGCCAGTTCGGAGCAGCGGCACTTGGCGATGGCCACGGCCAGCCAGGCCGGATCGTCCTCACCCGCCGGCATGCCGTGGCGCTGTACCTCCGCGAATGCCCGCCGCGAGGCCGCCTGCATGCAGGCGGCATAGCCCGCCAGCTCGGCCAGCTGCTGCTGCACCGCCTGAAACCTGCCCACCGGACGGCCGAACTGCTCCCGTTCTCCGCAGTAGCGAACGGACCGCTCCAGCAGCGCCTGGGCCGCGCCCGCCATCTGCGCCGATCGCAACAGAGCGCCTGCCGGCAGCGGCAAACTTCCGGAGCGCCTCTCCGCCTGCTCCGCGCTCTCGCCCATACCGCGCCTCACCATGATCTCCGGCAAGTGGCCCGGCGCCGCATGGCGCCCGCAGGCTTCGGCGATGACGAAGGCATCGGACCAGCTCCCACCGTAGCCCCCTTCTTCCTGCCCAACCAGTACGGTGTCCAGGCCAATCTCGCCAGCCAGCGCCAGGAACTCCCCCGCACCCGAGCGTTCCGCCCCGGCGAGGTATTCGGGCGTGAGCAGTTCGGAGAACAAGCGCTCCACCGTATCCAGGAGCAGAGAATCGCTGGTCATTACCGCAAGCCCAGCCCGCGCGCGATGATGCCGCGCAGGATTTCACCGCTGCCGCCCCGGAGCGAGAACGATGGCGCCAGAATTGTCATCAGGTGAAGCGCCTGCTGGTACGGCAAGGCACCGGCGGACGCGGCCGGGGGCAGATCGACCAGTTCCTGGGCAAGAGAGGGGATCGACTGCTCGAAGCGGGTGCCCATGTCCTTGACCATGGCCGCTTCCAGGGCCGGCGATTCGCCGCTCTCCAGCTTCGCCGCGACCGACAGCGACATGGCGCGCAGCGCTCCCAGCTGCGCGACCGCGCCGCCGATCGCTTCAGCGGCGGTGTCGCCCGCCTCGCGTTCCTTCAGGACCCCCAATAGCTCGTTGAACAGCGCATGGCAGGACAGATACCGCTCGGGACCGGAGCGCTCCAGCGCCAGTTCCTCGGTCACCTGCGCCCAGCCCTCGTTCTCCGCGCCGATCAACGCGTCTTCGGCCAGCAATGCGTCCTCGAAATGGACCTCGTTGAAGTGTTCGCGGCCGGCAATGTCCCGGATCGGCGCGATGCGTATGCCGGGCGTGCTGCGCAGGTCCACCAGGAACTGCGACAGCCCCTCGTTCCGGCGCTGGCCCTCCCCGGTGCGAAACAGCGCGATCATGTAGTGCGCGCGGTGCGCGTTGGTGGTCCAGATCTTCGTCCCGTTGACCCGCCAGCCCGACGAAGTCCTCGTCGCCCGGGTGCGCAGCGACGCCAGGTCCGATCCCGAATCGGGCTCGCTCATGCCGATGCAGAAACACAGTTCCCCGCGGCAGATGCGCGGGATTATTTTCCGCTTGAGTTCCTCGCTGCCGTAGCGCAGGATCAGCGGACCGCTCTGCCGGTCGGCGAACCAGTGAAAGCCGGTCGGCGCGCCGGCGGCCAGGCATTCCTCCAGCACCACGAACCGCTCCAGTTGCGTGCGTCCGCCGCCGCCGTACTCCTCCGGGAAACTCAGCCCGATGAAGCCGGCCTCGCCCATTCGGCGGCTGAAATCCGGGTTGCAGGCGTCCCAGGACAGGGCCCGCTCGCTTAGCGGCACGTCCCGCAAGGCGTCGGCGAGGAATGCGCGCACCTCCCCGCGCAGGGCTTCCGCCCCTTCGGGCATGTCCGGCGGAGGAAAATCAGCCCGCATGGTGCGCGTTGAAGCGGCGCAAGCCGGCAAAGCCCCTTACTCTTCGGGGGCGATGGTGAGGGTAAGGCCGTCCAGTTCCTCGGAGAACCTGAGCTGGCAGGTCAGCCGCGAATTCTCCGTGAAGTACTCCAGTTCCGACAACAACTCTTCTTCCTCCGGCGATCGGGGCGGCAACTTGTCTTGCCAGGAGGAATCGATGTAGCTGTGGCAGGTAGCGCAGGAGCACATGCCGCCGCACAGCGCCTCGACCCCGTTGTCCAGCTCGCGCAGGGTCTCCATGACGCTGGCGCCGGTCTGGCCTTCCACGACCAGGGATTCGCCCTCCCGGTCGGTTACGTATATCCGCGCCATTGCCGATCCAGTGTGCTGTCCCCTGACGGGCGCCGGCTCAGGCCGTGCCGGCGTTGCGGTCCAGCGGCGTGTGGAAGTACTCGCTCTCCTCGCAATGCTGCTTGACCTCCTCCATGAGGCGGGCCAGCCGCTGCTCGGCGGTCGATACCGAGGCGCAGGACTCGCACAGCGGATCGCTGCAGGGCTGGCGTGAAAACAGCCAGAAATGAACGGCGCCGGCCAGCAGGCCCGAGGCCACGTCCCAGGCGTCCGGCTCGTCGTTGGATTCCAGCAGCCTGTTGCCGCCGTTGATGACGGCGTCTATCGCTTCCTGGAAACCTTCGGGATACTCTTCTTCGCCGGTGAAGTAGTCGTCCGGCAGCAGATTGTCGGTACTCATGCGCTTACCCGCACTACGCTTACGCAGCCCCTATATTGTACGCACTAGGACGCCGTTTGCGGGATGCCGTACTCGCGCAGCGTCGCCTCCATCGTGGGCCGGCCCAGCCGGATCCGGCTGTCGCTCAGGAGGTAGGAAAACACGAAGCCGGCGCCGAGCATCATCACGCCGATCAGGAAGCAGTAGAGCACGGCCCGGTCGGGATACACGTCCTTCAGGTAGCCCACGTACACCGGCCCGGCAATGCCGGCCGCCGCCCAGGCGGTGAGGATGGCGCCGTAGATGGTGGACATCTTCTTCGGACCGAAAACGTCCAGCACGAACGACGGCATGGTGGCGAACCCGCCGCCGAAACACAGCAGCACGTAACAGACCAGCGCGGAAAACACGATGGGATTGGTTTCGGTCATCAGGATGCCGAACACCACCATCTGGCTGGCCAGCAGGATCCGGAACACGGCCACCCGTCCGATGCGGTCGGACAGCAATCCCCAGAACAGGCGCCCCACGCCGTTGCACAGGGAACTCACGGCAATCAGCGTTGCGCCGTATTCGGCAAGTATGGCCGGTTCGAGCGAAGGATCGGACAGCCCCCACACCTCCTGCAGCAACTCCGACTGGAAACTGATCACGGAGATGCCCGCGGCGATATTGAAAAAGAAAACGATCCAGAGAATGACGAAAGCCGGGGACCTGATGTACGGCCACACCGACTCCGTTCCGGCGGCGGCGGATGCCTGCGGCGCGGACGGAGTCCCGGGCGCCGGCTCCGTTTCCGGAGGATTGCTCAGAAAGAGGCTGCAGGGAATCAGCACGCAGGCGAAAATCACGCCCAGCCACACGAACACCAGCGACAGGTCCTGGCCCGCCTGCAATACGAGCAGGGGCGCCAGGCCCTTGCTGAGCAGGAAGGCGCCCACTCCGAATCCCATCACCACGATGCCGGTCACCAGTCCCTTGCGGTCGGGGAACCATTTCGCGACGGTGGCGACCGGCGTCACGTATCCCATCCCGATGCCCGCGCCGCCGATCACTCCATAGCCCAGGTAGAACAGCGGAATCCAGTCCAGGTACAGCGCGAGGCCGCCGATCAGGTAGCCGATGGAGAACAATGCGCTGCCCAGAAGCGCCAGCCGCCTCGGCCCCTGCCGCGGCAGCGCCTGCCCGGCCCATGCCGCCGAGACGCCGAGCGTAAAGATCGTGATGCTGAATGCCCATGCCGACTGGGTAAAGGTCCAACCCGATTGCCTTACAAGGATCGTCTGAAAGAAGCTCCAGGCGTAAACCGTGCCCAGGCACACCTGCAGCGTCGTGCAGAAAAGCGCGATGACGGTCCGCGGCAAGCGAATCGTTTTCATCGTTACGCCAGCGGCGCGGCCTTCAGGGACTCGGGTTTGGGCCCGTTCAGGGCCACGTACAGGAACAGGCGGGCCAGGTGACCCGCTTCATCGTCACGGGCCAGTATTTCCCGGTCCGACACCGCGTCTTCGTCCTTATCCCTGGCGAGGTCCACCGCGTAGGCCAGCAACTCGCCGAGCGGCCGCGCCGCCAGGTTTACGAGCCAGATCGCGGCCAGTACGCCGAACACCAGGATCCCGGCAACAAGAAAAATCTGCTGCCCGATAGCCCGCTGAATCTTGAGCGCCACCACGTCCAGGTCCATGCCCACATGAACGGTCCCGGCCACACCGGCCAGGATCGGGCTGCCGACTTCCACGAAATTGCCCATTCCCGGAATCTCCCGCTCCACGGGTTCGGTGCTGCGGTGGTCGCTTTCGAGAATGGCCTCGGGTATGCCCGGCACAAAGGTATGCGCAAGGTATTCGCCGGTTTCGCTGGTGATGTAGATGTAACGGATCCCCTGAATTTCGATGAACTGGTCCACCAGCGACTGCAGGGTGGCCATGTCGCGGTTCAGGAGAATGTCCACGCTGGAGTCCGCCACGGTCTTGGCGATGTTCCTGCTGTTGATCTCGTACTCGGCCGACAGCTGCGTATTGACCGTATACACGCACAGGGCGGACGTCGAAAAAACGATCACGCCGAAAATGGCGAATATGCCGAATCGCGTGCGCCGGAATAGTTTCTCGATTTTCATGTCATGCAAATTTGGCTTGCCAATCCTCCAAGGCCACGAAACGGCCGTCCTCGACGACCGTGTAATAAACAGTCTGCAGTCCCTGGCGCCGGTCCGGCCCGAAAGAAACCGCCTCGCCGACCCCGAGATCGAAATCCCGCACCGAAAACACCGCTTCCTCCAGCCTTGCCCGATCGACCTCGCCGTCCAGCCGGCGGAGTATTTCGGCCAGGAGCTTGGCGTTGAGGAAGCCCTCCAGGCTGCCGAAACTGTGCGGGAAGGGCGCGTACTCCTCCTTGACCAGTTCGGGCGGGACCTGCGGGTCGTAGCGGTCCATGAGTTCGCGGTATTCGCGCACGGAGGGCAGCGACAGGTCCTCGTAGCTAGGAACGACCTGGGAATTGACCAGCAGCCGGGTGTAGGACTCGCTGTCCTCGCGCCCCTCGGTCAGCAATTTGAGCATGTTCTCGCTGCCCACGAAGGACAGGTTGGCGATGGGAACCTCGAGCCCGAGGTCCACGGCGTCGCGCGCGAACGCGGCGCAGGCCGCGTAGGCCCCGATGCACACCACCGCGTCCGGCGAGGCAGCCTTGAGGATTTCGACCTGGCGGCGCATGGTGCCTGTGAATGGCGCGCCGCGGCTGTAGGTGGCCTCTCCGGCGATGCGCAGGCCGTGCGGGGCCAGGGCCGCCCGCACGCCGGCCCAGCCGCTGCGGCCGTAGGCGTCCGCCTGGTAGAAGACCGCGATGCGCTCCTTGCCTATGCCCACGAAGTTGTTGACCAGGCCCGCGGTCTCCTGCGCGTACGAGGCCCTGAGGTTGAAAGCGAAATCGCCGTACGGCGGCTGCCTCTGCGGCTGGGCGCCGGTGAACGGAAAGAACATGAAGATGTTCTCGTCCTGGAACTTCTTCAGCAGCGGCAGCACGCGTGTGACGGTGGGCGTGCCCACGTAGCCGAACAGCAGGAAAACCTGGTCTTCCAGCATCAGCTTCATCGTGTTTTCCACGCAGGGATCGGGCTGGTAGCCGTCGTCGTACATTTTCAGCGCGATCCTGCGCCCGTTGATGCCGCCGTTCTCGTTAACCTGGCTGAAATACGCGCTTGCGCCGCGATAGAGTTCGGTGCCCAGCCCCCGGGAAGGCCCGGAAAACGCGGCCGATACGCCAAGCACGATCTCGCCGGCATGCGGCGGGCCCCCGGTGCCGGTTGCCGCCGGGTCGGTGTCCGCCTGGAGGAAATGGCTCGCCGTCCCGCCGAGCACTCTTCCCCACGGCGCCAGCACAGCGGCCGCCAATCCGTAACGGATAAGCTCCTTTCTCGTTAGCATGAGCGAATCCGGCGACTACGCTGTCAGGAAACTCCCGGTTTCCGCGTGGGAACCATCAGGTCTGCTTCACGGTCCGGTCGCGTGCCGCCCTGCGCGCATTGAGGAATTCCTCCGCTTCCCTGAGCCGCTTTGCATCGGGGTTGATGCGCTTGCCCCGCTCTATGTCCTCGGCCGCCTTGTTCAGGTTACCGGTCAGGGTATAGAGCACGGCGCGGTTGGAGTAGGCATGCCAGTTGTTGGGTTTAAGCCTCAGGGACTCGTTGCAGTGCTCCAGCGCCTCGCGGAAATCGCCGCCCATCACGTAGCCCGCGCAAAGGTTGTTGTGCGCGGAAGACCGCGTGCGAATGCTGTGGGCCGCTCCCGCCGGCGCCCGCAACCCTTCCAGCGTCAAACGGATACCCTCCTCATAGTCGCCCAGGCGCAGCGCCAGTGCCCCGTCGGAAAGTTTCGGGTCAGCCCCGAAAACCGACTGCGAAAGGGAACTCTGGGCCGCCGCCGGCGCCGATGCCGATGCAAGAACCATCGCGCCTATCAGGCTTGCGAAGCATGTGCGTATCGATATCGACATGCTTATATCTTACGCTGCCTTCGGGTAGATCTCCGACAGCGGCCGGCTGCGGCCGTCCGGCTGAACGATCCGGCAATGCTCGCGGCGCAGCAGCCGCGGCTCGGCGACACCGCAGGAATGCGCGATGATCTTCAGTTCCTCCTCGATCCGGCGCTGGTAATTGGCCACACTCACCGCCTTGGTGGGCGGATCGAGACCGCGTTGCAGCCGCCGGTTGTGGGTGGTGATGCCCGTGGGGCAGGTGTTCTTGTTGCAGCGCATCGCCTGTATGCAGCCCAGGGCGAACATGAAGCCCCTGGCTGACACCGCAAAGTCCGCCCCCGCGCACAGTGCCCAGGCCACCTCCGTGGGCGTGATCAGCTTGCCGCTGGCCACCACCCGCACACGATCGCGAAGGCCGTGGCGCTCAAGCGCGTCCACCAGCATGATCAGGCTCTCCCGCAGCACCATGCCCACGTTGTCCATGAGCGGCATCGGGGCCGCGCCCGTGCCGCCGTCGCCGGAGTCCACGGTAATGAAATCGGGCGCCGCGTCCGGCCCGCGCCGGTTGATCAGTTCGAACAGCTCATCCAGCCACTGGGGATTGCCGACCACGGCCTTGTAGCCGGTGGGTTTGCCGCCCACGTCCCGAACCCTGGCGATCAGGTCCAGCAGCTCCCCGTTGTTGCTCACCTCGCGATGGCGGTTCGGGCTTACGGCGTCCTCGCCGGTACGGATACCGCGGATGCGGGCAATCTCGCCGGTCACCTTCGCGCCCGGCAGGATCCCGCCCTTGCCGGGTTTGGCGCCCTGGCTCAGTTTGATCTCGATCATTTTCACCTGCGGGTTCGAGCCGACTTCCCCGAGGCGTTCCTCGCTAAGCGCGCCATCGGGCGTGCGTACGCCGTTCTTGGCCGTCCCGAACTGAAACACGATGTCGTTGCCGGCCTCCAGGTGCCAGGGCGAGAGCCCGCCCTCGCCGGTGTTCATCCAGCATCCGGCCGTCGCCGCGCCCTTGCCGAGCGCCGTGACCGCCGGCCTGGATATGGCCCCGAAACTCATTCCGGAAATGTGAAAGATGCGGTTGGTCGTGTAGGGATTGGGACCGTCCGCGCCCACCGTCACCTTCGAGGTGTCGCGGCATTCCTCGTCCAGCAGACCGAAGGGCGCGTTGGCGAAGATGGCCGTGCCCGGCCAGCGCGTTTCGCGGGTCGAGCCGAAGGCCACGGTCATGGAGCCGGCGCTGGAAGCCCGGCCGACCCAGTTGCGCTGCGCCCGGTTGAACGGCATTTCCTCCCGGTCCATCGCGAACATGTACTGCCGCATGAACTCGCCCATGACCTCGAAAATCCGGCGGAAACGGCCGATGACCGGGTAATTGCGGCGAACGGCGTTGGCAGTCTGCGCAAGGTCCACGATCAGCAGCACGAACAGCGCCAGCAGCGTGGTCCCGACCGCAAGAAGAAACAGGCGCGTCAGGAGTTCGACGGCCTGATCAACGAATTCCATCATGCTCAACCCCCATGCGGCCACCCGGTTTCGGAAGGGGCGGCCTGGTGTGCTGTCCGACAGCACACAGTGGGCCTGGCAGGATTCGAACCTGCGACCAAGTGGTTATGAGCCACCTGCTCTTACCACTGAGCTACAGGCCCTCCGAAGGCTCGAAGTATAGCCGCACCGGCGTTTTTAGCCGGGTCGCCCGACCCCGCTGCCGCGGCTCTAGCGCCGGCGTTTGCGCCAGGAACCGGGTCCGGTGTTGCCCCTGATGGGATAGGAGTGCGGAAGCACGGCCAGCCGGGCGAGATGCTGGCGCTGCGGATCATCGGATCTCGCAGCTTCCAGCAGTTCGCTCCATACCTTGGGCCGGTCGGCGAACCGGGCCTTCAGAATGCTACCCGAGTGGGGGGCCAGGCCCTGAATGTCGCCGAAGTTCAGATTGCGCACGGGTTCTCCTTCCTGGCCGGCGGCGCCCAGCCAGAGCGACGAGAGCGTGTGCTTCTGCTGGGCGTCCTGTGTGAGCCAGGTCATCAGCGCCGCGCCGAACACCTGCTCCGCGGCCTCGTTCCCGAGCATGCCCCGGTCCTCTCCTTCTTCGCTGTCACGCACCGTCTCCGCCTTCTCGACGGCGCCGCGGGTAACGGTAACCAGCAGCAGCGGCACGCTAGCCACCAGATCGCGCTGCGAATCCGTCAATGCCCTGATTTCGCGGCATAATTCTTCGGGAAGCCCATACTTGCTTTCGGCTGCTTCACCGTCAAGTTGAGCAATCAAATCGACAAAGCGACGGTTGATTTCGAAGATTTCTTCCAGTCGCTTTCGTTCTTCTGATTCGTCTGCCATTCGTTACTCCTTGCGGGTTCGACATATTGTCGTTGTTTTTCTTTCCTTTACTATTGAGACAAACACCGCGTTCGCGATCAACCCCGAAAAAGTGGCCTGATTGTCCAATTTTTCGATTGCAATCGCGGTTGGAATTCGGTAGAAAGCCTGCCCCATGCGTGTAACGCAAAGCCGTTATGACGGTGAACTGGACCGCTTCCATCTGGCCATCCGCATGCTCGGATTGCAGGCCCGCACGAGCACAATCGGACGGTACACGGGCCTCTCCAGCGACCGCATACGCAAGGCCTATGTCAGCTATGTGGCCGAGCATGGCAAAAACAGGCTGCCCCGGCGCAAGCGGGGCCGGCCGCCCAGCCGCGTGGCCCATTTCTTCAAGACCCGCCACCGGCA
>WTGP01000012.1:0-157641 GCA_011523505.1 Gammaproteobacteria bacterium | reverse complement strand
AGCGGGGCCGGCCGCCCAGCCGCGTGGCCCATTTCTTCAAGACCCGCCACCGGCATTGCGAATCGACCGTCCTGGTTTCGCTATTCATGCACGCCGGACTGCTCGTGCCGGACGGCCCGGCCCGGTGCAGGGTGCCGGGTTCGCTGAGCCTTCTGTCGCAGGGGCGCCGCCTGTGCGACGCCTACGAAATGCACCGTCGCATGATGCCCGGCGGAGAAATGTCGCTGGAACTCGCCGCCACCCTGCTACGCGCCCTGGGGGAGACGCACGAACTTGTGATCACCGAGTGCGATTACTGCGGCGCGTTATATGTCCATGACGCGTACGCCCTGGACTATGGGCGCAGCCCATTCTGCGATCCGCCCCGGCCAGCTGGCCGGGCGCGGTATCAGCAGCGGTAGCGGCCCCAACTACCCGGCCAGTTCGGCCACGAAAGCGTCGAAGCTGCGCAGGGGATGGCCGACCGCCTCCTGCGACGCGGCGACCTCGGCTTCGCTGGCCGCGGGGCCATGCGCCTGCTGGGCCAGAAACATCTTCTTGAGCGAGTCCAGCAGCCAGGGCGCGAGAAAGGCCTTCACCGACTCGCCCCATTTCTCCACGTCGTCGCCGCCGTAGAAGACCTCGCGTCCGAAGTGCCTGGCGTAGACCGCCGCCGCGCCGGGACCGCTGATCGTGTCCGGGCCGTGCAGGTCGTATTCGGCGCCGTTGTGTCCGTCTTCCGTCAATGCGCGCACGGCGCAGTCGGCGATGTCGCGGGTGTCCACGCGGTTCTGGCCGATCGTGCCGATGGGCATCGGGTAGACGCCGAAGTCCTTGACGACGCGCACCACGGAGAGATCGGTCTGATTGAAATAACTGGGGCGCAGGATCGTGTACTCCGCGCCGCTTTCCCTGATCGCCGCCTCGATGGGCAGTTTGCTGCGGCTGTGCGGGATCGGGGGCTCCTGGTCCGGATTGTGCACCGACAGGTAAACGATCCTCCCGACGCCTGCCGCCTTCGCGGCGTTGACGGCATTCAGACCGCGCTGCGTTTCCGTTTCCCCGTTGGCGGTGATCAGGAAAAACCGGTCCACGCCGTCGAAAGCCGCGTCCAGTCCGCTGCCCGTTTCCAGGTCCGCCACGGCCCCTTCCGCGCCGTCCGGAAGGTCGCCGAGCTTGTCTTCCGAGCGGCTCAGCGCGCGCACGGTTTCACCCGAGGAAAGCAGGGCCGCCACCGTCGGGCGGCCGACATTGCCGGTCGCACCGGCTACGAGAATGGTCATATGGAAGGTTCCGTTCGACTGCAGTAAATCGCGCGTACATGTTATAAACACGGCCGAAGCATCGCAAGGAACGACCATCCTTACCGACGTGGAAAACCGGGCGGGCCTTGCCCGCATCACCTGCGGCTGGAAGAAGCCGGAACTGCCGCTTTCCTGGGTACGCCGGTACTGGCGCGACGTCCACAGTCCCGCCATTACCCGCCGTTCCGGAATTTACGATTACCGGCACTACCAGTACGACGAGGTCGATTCCGCGCTGTTCGGCGCCGTCAAGGGTGTCGAACTCGATTGTCCCCTCGGCGAGCGGCTCATGTGGAATTCGGACGTGCGCTACCTGGACGCGGCCGGCCTTGCGGCCTTCGACGCAACGCCGCCGCCCGAAGTGAAGCCCCACCTGCTCGGCGACATCGATCTCATCGTGGACAGGAGCACGACCTATCGCGCCGTGGGGTCGAACGCCCTCACCCTGGTGGACCGCACGGCCGACGCCACGCCCCAGGGTCCGCCGGCCAAGCCGGCCTACGCGCTGTTCCTGCGCCGGCGGGCGGACGAGTCCTCGTTTCGGGAATGCGTCCGGACACTGGCCCGGCGCTGGTCGGAGTTCGATGGCGTGCTGCGCGTGCGCATGAGCCTGTTCGAAGTGCCGGACATGGAGGCCGAGCGCAAGGCCGGTTATCCGATCAAAACGCACCCGGTGGAACAGCAGTACCAGGCCACCGTTGAAATCGTGTTGAGCGAGCGGGAGGTGGGCCGGGACCTGCTCGGCGACCGGGCCGGCTTGGATTGGGCCGGCGCGATCCGCACGATTCACGCCTATCCGATCGCGGCCTGCTACACGAGCGTGTACGCGGGCCGGCCTACCCTCGTCGGGCTGCGCGGATATGCCGCCCACCAGGCCATCCGCGCGCTGGGCGCGGACAACCAGACGGAACCCGGCCTGCTGGAATGGATCTACGGCGCCGCGGCGCGGGACGGCGCATCCGGAGAGGACGCATGAATCTCACGGTGGCCGAACGCCTGGTGGCGTTTGCTCGGGAACATGCCGCCGGCGGCGTCCCGGACGACGTCCGCCACGAGGCGAAGCGCCTGTTGCTGAATCAGCTCAAAGCTTCGGTGGGCGCGACGGATCACGAAGTGGTCCGCATTCTGAACGACTGGGCCGGCGCGACCGGCGGCCAGGGCAATGCGCAGGTCCTGTGGCTGGGGACGCGCATGGAGCCGGCCCGCGCGGCGATGGTGAACGGCGCGTTGTTCGAAGTGCTGGATTTTCACGACACCTACATTCCCTGCTACATGCACGCCACCTCCGCGGTCCTGCCCGCGGCGCTGGCGGCCGCCCAGTCCGGCGGCAACAGCGGCCGTAAATTAGTGGACGCGCTGGCGCTGGGCATCGAAGTGGAGCTGGCCTGCGCCCGGGCGCTGATGCCCACCGGCTACTACCGCGGTTTCGTGCCGGCCGGACTGACGGGCGGAGTGGGCGCGGCCGCCGCCTGCTCGCTGCTGGCGGGACTGGACGGAGAGCGCATGCGCAACGCGCTGGCCATCGCCATGTGCACGGCTTTCGGCACCTACGAGTCGGTGGGAAGCATGACGCTGTCCTACATCACCGGCGCCACCGCCATGTCGGGCCTGACAGCGGCCGAACTGGCCGCACGCGGCATGGACGCCCCGGCGACCGCCTTCGAGGGCGACAAGGGAATGCGCGAGTCGTATTCCGACGAACCGGCGGAGAAGATCGGGGAAATCCTCGAATCGCTGGGGGCGCCCTGGTGCATACACGGCCAGAGCTACAAGTCGGTGCCCACGGAAACCATCACCCACGCACCCATCGAATGCGCGCTGGAATTGCTGAAGCGGGCCGCGGGGCGGAAAGTGGCGCGGGTGCGCATCATGGTCGAGCCCATCGTCGTGGACATCTGCGACGAACGCATGGAGCGCTTCGGCGATCCGCACAGCGAACTCACGGCGCGCTTCGACCTGTGTTTCTGCGTCGCGGCGGCCTGGCGGCGCGGCCGCTTTACGCTGGCCGAGATGAGCGAGCCCGCCTACACCGATCCCGAAATCCTGGCGCTGCGCTCACGCGTGGAACTGGTGCGCGACGAGAACCGCGAGAGTTTCGACGGCTGCTCGATGGAGGTCGAGTTCACCGACGGCACGATCGAGTCCACCTCGGTGGATGCGTTCCTCGGCAGCCCCGGCCGGCGAATGAGCGACGACGAACTGGCCGCGATCTTTCGCGCCGCGGCCGAACCCGTATTGCCGGCGGGCCGCGCCGACGAGATTCTCGCCGCGGTGTGGAGCCTGGAATCGGCCGCGGACATCGACGGCCTGATGTCGCTGTGCCGGATTGCCTGAGCCGCTTGCCGTGACGACCGTCTCGCTGCCCGGCGGAGAAACGATCTGGTACCGGCGCGCCGGCAGCGGCGTGCCGGTGCTGCACATCCATGGGTCGGCGTTCGGGCACCGCAATTTCGAGCGCCTGACGCCCTTCGTCGCCGCCGATTTCGAGGTCATCGATTTCGATCTGCCCGGTTACGGCCAGAGTTCCGGCGCGCCGCGGGAAGGCGGGCTGGAGGGCATTGCCGATCAGGTGCACGAGTTCATCGGGGCGCTGGGACTGGCGCCGGTGCACGTGCACGGGACTTCCTTCGGCGCGATGGTGGCGCTGATCCTGGCGGCGATGTATCCGGAGTCGGTAAACCGGCTGGTGCTGAGCTGCTTTCTGGCCCGCTACGACGGCGCGGCCCGCATGATGCGCGCAACCTGGAGACGGGCCGCGCGCGACAGCGGCATGGCGGCCGTATCGGACCTGACCGCCGTGGCCGGTTTCGGGAGGGCGTTCTACGAGCGGGAGGAAGCCGAAGCGCAGCTTGCCTCGATGCGCGAGGCGTTCAGCCGGACCGATCCCGACGCCTTCGTGCGCGGCACGAAAATGCTTGAGCATGTCGATTTGAGTCCCTGGGCGCGCCGGATCAGGGCGCCCTCGCTGCTGATCGCGGGGGAAGAGGACAACATGACGCCGTTCAGCCCGGCGGGAGACGGGCTCGGCTTTTCGCAAATTCAGCACATGATCCCCGGCTGCGAACTCGCGGTTCTCCCCGACTGCGGCCACTACCTGGTCCTGGAACAGCCGGAAGCCACGGCGGCCCTGGTCAGGAAATTCCTGCGGGCCGGCCCCACGATCAAGCCGGCCGGTCGCCCTTGATCGTGACGCGCCGCCCCTTGCGCCGTTCGGGCCAGTAGTCCCAGATCGCCCGGTGCATCGCGCAGCGGTTGTCCCAGAAGGCGACGTCGTTGCGTTCCCAGCGATACCGGATCTGAAAGTCGATGCCTTCGCAGTGATCGAAGAGGAACCCGAGCAGCGCTTCGCTCTCGGCCGCTTCGAGTTCCTTGATCCGGGTCGTGAACGTGCGGTTTACGTAAAGCGCCTTGCGGCCGGTCTCCGGGTGCGTGCGGACGACGGGGTGGGTCGCGCTTGGATATTCCCTGCCGGTGTCGTCCACGCCGCGATCGGAATAGCGCTCGCGATAGACGTGCTCGGATTCGTGTACGGCGCTCAGTCCTTCGAGAATCCGCTTCATAGGCTCGGATAGAGCGTCATGGGCCGCGTACATGTTGGCGAAGAGCGTGTCGCCGCCGATTGGAGGAAGGACGTGCAGTTGCAGGATCGTGCCGAGCGGCGGCACTTCGTCGCAGGACACGTCGGAGTGCCAGAATTCGCCGTTGGCGATCTTCGAGTTCCTGCTCACGTAGATTTCGAAGATTTCGGGATAGCCCGCCATCTGAGGGGCGGCGGGGTGCATGTGAAGCTCGCCGAACATCCTGCCGATCTCGATCTGGGTTCGCGGGGAAATCTCCGTCTGGTCCTTGAAGAACAGCACCTGGTGGGCGAGCAGGGCCGCGCGGACCTGCTCGTACGTCGCGCGATCGAGGCCGTCCGCGAGATCGACGCCCCGGACTTCGGCGCCGAGCGCGGGCGCGTAGCGGCGGATGTCGAGCGCCGGCCTGGCGCCGTTACGGGTTGTTCGCGCATTGGAAGAGCGTTTCGGCATTCTCGATATGGTAGCTGCGCTTCGATCCCGCCCTGCTTGTGCCCCCTTCTTCCCGGAGGCGCCATCCTGGCTCGATTCTCGCTATCCTTGCTCCAACGCTCCTGGAAGAAGGGGGCGCCTGCAGGGCTACGGCAGTGCCAACCGTAGCCGCGGGCCGTATCATGGAATTTCTTCAGCGTGATGCCGGGGAGGAAACGTGAAGCCTGACAAGCAGCCCCATCCAGACCCGTCCGAGCGGGAGGAAGCGGCGCGCGTTAATCGCAGGGATTTTCTTTCGTCCGCAGTGGCGGCCGGCGTGGCAGCCGCGGGCGCCGGCGCCGCGGGCACGACGTCTGCACAGGAGGCGGCCGGCGATGCGCAGGAGCCGGGCGCGATGCCGCCCACGGCCGCCCAGGAGGCGATGGAATCCGAAATACCGGACGGCTATACCGCCGGGCAGGCGCGCGAGTATTTCGTCCGCAATCCGGGTTCCGATTTCATGCTGGACGTCATCCGGCGGCTCGGCCTCGAATACATCGCCACCAACCCGGGTTCCAGCTTCCGGGGACTGCAGGAATCCATCGTCAACTACGGCGGCAACAAGGCGCCCGAACTGCTGACCTGCGTGCACGAGGAACAGGCGGCGGCCATGGCCCATGGCTACTACAAGGTCGGCGGAAAGCCCATGGGCGTGCTCTGCCACGGCACCGTGGGACTGCAGCACGCTTCCATGGCGGTCTATAACGCCTGGTGCGACCGGGCGCCGATGATGTTGCTTGCGGGCAACCACCTGGAGGCGACGGATCGCCGGGCGGGCGTGGAGTGGTCGCATTCCGCGCAGGACTGCGTGCGGGTCATACGCGACTACATCAAGTGGGACGACATGCCGCTTTCCCTGCGGCACTACGCCGAGTCCATGGCCCGCGGCCTGAAGATCGCGATGACGCCGCCGGCCGGGCCCGTGGCCGTGGTGCTGGACGGGCATCTGCAGGAGGCCGAGGCGGGCGACCGGGACCTCGGTCCGGTTGCCGTTACGCTCAACCGGCCGCCCACCGGCGACGAGGCCGCAGTTGCCGAAGCGGCGCGCTGGCTGCTCGAAGCCGAATCGCCCGTGATCGTGGCGGACCTGATGGCCCGCGACCAGGTGGGCGTGGAGCGGCTCGTCGCACTGGCCGAAGCCCTGCAGGCGCCGGTGGTCAACCAGTTCGGGCGCATGAACTTCCCGAACACGCACCACCTCTCGCAGGGAGCGGCCGCGGTGGCCCAGGCCGACGTCGTGCTCGGGCTGGAGCTCTTCGACGTCTGGGGCGTGATCAATACCGTGCGCGACCGGGTCCACCGGGACAGCGTGCGCAAGGCCCGGCCGGACGCCCGCGTGATCAGCATCGGCTCCAACGACCTGTTCACGAAGTCCAACTACCAGAATTTCCAGCGTTTCTATCCGTCGGACCTCTCCATTGCCGGGGACGCGCAGGCCACCTTGCCCCTGCTGACCGATGCCGTGCTGTCGGGGATGACGCCCGCGCGGCGCGCTAGCAACGCCGCGAGGGAAGCCCGCTGGCGGGAGGTCCACTCGCTCGCCCGCGGCCAGGCCCTGGACGACGCGCGCTACGGCTGGAACGCGGTTCCGGTCAGCACGGCCCGCCTCTACGCCGAACTGTGGCAGGTGGTCAAGGACCGGGACTGGGCGCTGGTCTCCGACGACGGCGCGCAAAGCCGCTGGGCGCGCCGGCTGTGGCCCATCGAAAGGCACTATCAGTACATCGGCCGGTCGGGCGGGGCCGGCCTCGGCTACGGCGCGCCGGCGGCGGTCGGCGCGGCGTTGGCCCACCGCCCCGAGGGCCGGTTCGCTCTCAACGTGCAGAAGGACGGCGACATGATGTACACGCCGGGCGCGTTCTGGACCGCCGCCTATCACGGCATTCCGCTGCTGACGGTCACCCACAACAACCAGGGCTATCACCAGGAATACATGCACCTGCAGCGCATGGCGGCGCGGCGCCAGCGGGGTATCGAAAGCAGTTGGCGGGTAGGCAACGAATTGCGCAATCCCGACATCGACCTGGCCGGCATTGCCCGCGCCACGGGCGTGTGGGCGGAGGGGCCGATCCTGGATCCGGCCGATCTGGGTCCGGCCCTGGTCCGCGCCGCGGAGGTCGTCGACGGCGGGGAGCCGGCGTTCGTGGACGTTCGCTGTCAGCCGAGATGAGCGCGCGTTCGCGGATCTACCGGGCGCTGGGCCTTGCCGTCCCGGTGCTGCTGCTGTGGACGCTGGGTTGTGCGGTTGCCTGGGCTGACGAGCCCGGCGACGAAGTTCGCGAAGGCGACGATGCCGATGAGGGCCTTGCGCTGTATATCAGCCAGCAGTGCTGGCAGTGCCACGGTTACGAAGGACAGGGAGGCGTGGCCGGCGTCCGTATCGCCCGCACCGTCCTGCCCTATGAAGCGTTCGCGCGGCTGGTCCGGTTCACGAACCTGATGCCGGCCTATTCGCCGAAGGTGCTCAGCGACGATCAGCTCCGGCAGATCTACAACTACGTGCGCTCGATCCCGGAACCGCCGCCGCTGGAGGAGATTCCGGAACTGGATTTCGACTAGCGGTTACTGGATCGCGCAGCTCGTCGCGTCGAATCCATAGACCCACTCGGTGCTGGCGGCGCGCTGCCGTTTCTTGTCCCCCGTCAGGCGCTGGTACAGGTTCGTCTGCGCCCTGGATTGCAGGATGACGCGCGCCGTGCGTTCGCGGCGCACTCCCTGGTAGCGCGACAAGGCCGCGTCCAGGTCGTCGAAGGCGCCGATGCACCGCGCCAGGACCGCGGCGTCCTCGATCGCCATGGCCGAGCCCTGCGCCATGAAGGGCAGCATGGGATGGGCCGCGTCGCCCAGCAGCGCGATTCGGCCGTGAATCCATTGCTCCAGGGGGTCGCGGTCGAACAGCCCCCACTTGTAAAGCGCGTCCGCCGGAGTTGCCGACAGTAGTGACTGCACATCCTCATGCCAGCCGGCGAATTCCTTCTGCACTTCTTCGAGTGGCGCGGGCCGATTCCAGCCCTCCTCCACCCATTCCCGCTGGGCGGCGATGGCCACGTAGTTCACCAGCGAACCGCCGCGCAGCACGTATTGCACGATATGCCGGTCCTCGCCGATCCAGACGACCGACGACCGGTCGGTTACGCGCTCCGGCAAGCCCCCCGCGGGGACCAGCGCACGCCACGCGACCTGCCCGCGGAACCGCGCCTGTGCACGTTCGACAAGCTGCGCGCGCACGGTCGAACGCACGCCGTCGCACGCCACGAGCAGATCGCCCTCCGCCGATGCGCCGTTGCCGAACCGCACGGTGACGCCTGCGCCATCCTGTTCGCAGCCCGTCGCCCGGTGTCCGGCGTAAAGGTCCGTGGCGCCCTGCTCCCCCACGGCGGCGAGCAGCGCTTCGAGCAGATCGCTGCGGTGGATGTGCAGCCAGGGAGCGCCGTGGGTCGATTCCATGACGGCCGCCAACGGCGCATCGCCCATAAGCGCCGCGTCGTCGAAACGCCGGTAGCGGGAAGCGGGCGGGCGCATGCCGCGACGGTCCAGCGCCGCGCCGAGCCCGAAATGCCTCAGCACCCGCGTTGCGTTGGGCGTCAGCATGATGCCCGCGCCGATCTCGCCGAATGCCGGGGCCTGCTCGTAAAGCCGCACGGAATGGCCGGCCCGCGACAGCGCCATCGCGGCCGTCAGTCCCCCAATCCCCCCGCCGACGATGAGGACGCGCTGCGCCTGCATGCTCGAACTCTTGCGCCGCTAGCCCTTCAGCAGGAAGCCGGCGATTGCCTCGTGGATCCTGTGCCGGGCCGGCTGCAGATGCGCGTAGTCGCCGCCCCCCGGCACGATCACCAGCGCCTTGTTCTCGGTCGGCAGCCGCTCGAAATACTCGGCCCGCTGTATTCCGCCGTGCATGTAGGCGGCCTTGCCCGCGCCGCTGCCGTAGATCATCAGCACGGGACAGTCCAGCGCCTCGGGGTCGGCCGGAATGCTGCCCTTCGCGTTCTCGCGCCGGATGCCGTTGGGCGAGTGCGGCTCGTGCTCGACCACGTAATCCGCCAGCGCCCGGCGCATTTCCTCGGCCCCGTACTGCGCTTCGCGTTCGAAGAAGTAGTCCCAGCCCCCGCTCCACCACGGCTCTTCCGGCTCGAAGGGAATCAGGTTGCCGCCGCCCAGCGCCGGATCGAGCAGCACCATGCGGGCGACCCGGTCCGGGTGCCGTTCGCCGTAGCGGGCGACGATCCGGCCGCCCCAGGACCAGCCCAGCAGGTGAGGGCGCGGGTGGCCCTCGGCAGCCAGCCAGTCCACGACGCTCGCCAGGTCCTCTATCGCGGCGTCGGTATCGACCGTGAGCGGATCATCGGACGCGTCTGACCGGCCGTAACCGCGCAGGGAGAAGGTCACCGCGGCCAGGCCCCGCTCCACCAGGGCATCCATCAGCGAGTAGTCCTCACCACCCGGAAAGCTGAAGTCGAACCCTGCCTGGCCAGTCAGATTGGCGCCCTGCACCAGCACCACGACGTGGGCGCAACCGGGCGCAAGACCCTTGCTGCGGGTCGCGAGTTTCCCGGCCGGCCCCGGCACAAAGAAGTCAAAGCCTTCAGTCACGGCTTCCCCTGCACGGCGAGCCCGCATGATACATTCGCACTCCACTCAGGCGCCGGGGGGCGGTAGATGAACAGGAGAGACGTTTTGCAGGCATCGGCCATGGCGGTTTCGGCGGGGATTATTGGCGGCACGGCGGCCGGAAAAACCGCCGCGGGCGAGAACGTGGAGGCGACGCCGCACACTCGGTCGGGGATGACGCTTACGCCACCGGAAGAGTCCAATCCCCTGGAAGCAAAGATCGTGGTGTTCACGACCGTATCGCCCGACGTGGACGCCAGCATCCGGTTCTACACCGAAGTGATCGGCATGGCCATCGCCGATGAGGGCGCGCTGCCGGCGGATGCCACGACCGCCCCCGGCGTCGGCAAAGCCGGAAGGCGCTATGCGACGCTGCACATGCCGAAGCCCTCCCGTAGCGCACAGGTACGAGTGCTCGAAGCGCCGCAGGGGGCCGGGGCCAACCGCCCGCGGCCCGACTCCGGCCCCTGGGACCCAGGGCTGCTGGTCATGGAAGGCGGGACACGGGACCCGGCCGAGTCCTACCATCGCCTCGCGTCGGCGAACACCCCGGTCATTACTCCGCCGCGTTATTACTATTTCCGCAACACGACATGGCGACGCGACGTGGACGTGATGAGTTACGCGGCTTTCGGGCCGGGCGGAGAGCAAATGTTCATTACCGCAAATGTGCGCGGCGACCGGCCGGAATGGATGCTGCCGGGACTGCATTCCGGGTTTCACAACGCCGCCATCACCAGTCTCGACCAGCGACCCGTGGACGCGTTCTACGAGCAGGCGCTGGGCCTCAGGCGCAGCTCGCAGCTCGAATGTTTCCAGCGCAACGCCAACGAACTGATAGGGGCGCCGGACGACAGCTATTTCCTCTGGGGCAACGTCGGCTCGGGGGTCAGCATCGAAGTGTGGGAATTCAAGGCGGACAGCGGCACCGTGTATCCGACCTCGCTGGACCGGACCGGACTGGCGATGCTCACCATCCGCGTCAACGACCTCGACAAGTGCCGCGCGCAGTGCGACTCCAACGGTATCGAGCCCGTGGGCGAAGGCGCCCTGCCCATGCACGGCAATCCGGAACCGGACGGCTTCACGCTACGCGGCGCGGTCGGCGAACTCATTGAAGTGATCGCTGCCTAGCCGGCGGATTCCATGACGGATTCCGCATCCAGGGCCACCAGGCCTTTTGCCGCGACGGTCCTGTACCGGCGCTACGTGCTCGGGTTGTTGCTTGTCGTAATGACGCTCAACTACGCCGACCGCTACGTGATCGGCATCCTGCTCCCGCAGATCAAGACCGACCTGGGGCTCAGCGACACCCAGATCGGCTTCATCACCGGCGCCGCCTTCACGGTCTTCTACGCGCTGCTGGGCGTTCCGATCGCCAGCCTGGCGGACCGCCGCTCGCGAAAGAAAATCATTGCCGCGGCGCTGGCGCTCTGGAGCCTGATGACCTGCCTGTGCGGGCTGGCCCGGTCGTTCGTGCAGCTGGCGGTATTCCGGGTTCTTGTTGGCATCGGCGAAGCGGGCTGCACGCCACCCTCGCATTCACTGATATCCGACTACTTTTCTCCCCGAGAGCGCGCCATGGCCATGGCCGTACTCGGACTGGGCTCGTCCGTGGGCGTGTTCCTGGCCTTCCTGGTCGGCGGCTGGATCACCGACGCCTACGGCTGGCGTGTAACGCTGGTGGCCTTCGGCGCGCCGGGCGTGCTGATCGCGCTGGTCGTGTATTTCACGCTGCGCGATCCGCCGCGCGGCCACAGCGAGGGCCTCGAGGTCGCGGAGAAGGCGCCGCCGATGTACCCGGCTTTCCGCAGCCTGTGGTCGAAAGGCACGTTCCGCTACATGGTCTTGGGCGGCAGCATGTACGGCCTGGTCAGCACCGCCCTGCTGGCCTGGCTGCCGTCGTTCTACACCCGCACCCACGGACTGGAAATCGCCACGGTAGGCACCTGGCTGGCCTTCACCAAGGCCCTGCCCCACGCCGCGGGCACCCTGCTCGGCGGGCTGCTGGCCAGCCGGCTAGCGAAGTACGGTGCGAAGCCGCCGATCTATCTCTGCGCCGGCGTGCAGGTCCTGGCGGCGCCCTTCTATGCCCTCGTGCTCCTCGTCCCGGACCCCACGGCCGCGCTGCTCTGGCTGATCGTGCCGGCCTGCGTGGGCGTGATGCAGGGGCCGGTACTGTTCGCCACCATCCAGGGCGTCGCCGAAGTCCGCACCCGGGCGGTCGCCTCGGCGCTCATGATCCTGATCATCAACCTGATCGCCGGCATCATCGGCCCGCAGTCGGTCGGCGTGGCCAGCGATTTCCTGGCGGGTACGCTGGGCGCGGATTCGTTGGGCGTGTCGCTGCTGATCGTGTCCGTGACGTGCAGCCTCGGCTCCGCCGCCTTGTTCTACCTCGCCTCCCGCAGCATCGAACACGATCTTGTGCTTCCGGGTCGCGCAGTCAAGGCAGCCGAGGCCTGAGCCAACGGCGGGAGTAGCCACTGCGCGATTTCTGTGGAAACATAGGCGCGGCCCGGCGCAGGCGCCGGGCGGGAAGCGGCAAAACGGGAATCAAACATGAGCGACAACTACGACGTGATCATCATCGGCGCGGGTTCGACCGGAATGCCGGCGGGCATTTTCGCGGCCGAGCGAGGCGCCAGGGTGCTGCAGATCGAGGCCGACAAGCGGATCGGGGGGACGCTGTATTGGTCGTCCGGCCAGATGAGCGCGGCCGGCACCCGGCTGCAGGAGGCCGCCGGAATCGATGACAGCGCCGAAGAACACTACGAGGACGCGATGCGCATCTGCAACGGCACGATGGACCCGGCCCTGGGGCGCATGGCGATCGACAACGCGAGCGACACGCTGGACTGGCTCACGGGCCTGGGCTTCGAGCCGCTGCCCGGGCACCCGGTGGCCGGCAGCGCCCATGAGCCCTACCGCACGCGCCGCTACTGCTGGGGCGAGAAGCTGGGCGTCAGCGTCCTGGAGGCCATGACGCCCCCGTTCGAGCGGCTGGCCGCGGACGGGCTCATCGATCTGAGGCTTGAAACGCGGTTCACCCGGCTGCTTCAGGACGATTCGGGCGCCGTGACCGGCGTGGAAGTGGAAACGGCGTCCGGAGCCACGGAGCGCCATTACGGACGGAACGTCGTCCTTGCATCGGGTGGCTATGCGGCCAACCTCGAGATGTGGGCCGAAATCACGCCGCAGTACACGCTAACCTCGTACTGCAATCCGTACTCGCGCGGCGACGGCATCCGCGCGGCGCAGGAACTGGGCGCCACGGTGTCGGGCGGCGACTCGTTCCTCACGACCGTGGCCGGCTTCCGCGAAGACGCCGACGACCCGCTGTCGGGCGCCCATCTGCGCCTGAACCCGGCCATTCGCAGGCCCTGGGAGTTCTACGTGAACGGCGAGGGCAAACGGTTCGTGCGCGAGGACCATCCCAGCATCGACCACATCGAACGGGCGGTGCTGGCCTTGCCGGATTTCAAGCTCTACGTGATCTTCGACGAACCCATGCGGCAGAACGCGCCGGTAATCACGCTGGAGACCCGCGAGGAGATGGCGGCGCGGTTCGGCAAGCACGCGCATTTTCTCAAGGCGGACAGCCTTGCCGATCTGGCCGCGCAGATCGGAGTGGAGCCCGAAACGCTCGAGCGCACTACAGCGCAATTCAACCGGGCGGTGGAGGACCGCCACGACCCCGAGTTCGGCCGCGAGCACATGATCCGCCCGATCGGCACGCCGCCGTTCTACGCGATCAAGGCGGTCGGCTTTACCGTGATCAGCCCGGCGGGCATCGACGTGGACGCGGACTTGCGGGTCCTGCGCGAAGACGGCTCGGCGATCCCGAACCTCTATGCCGCGGGCGAGGCCCTGGGATTCAGCAAGCTCAGCGGCAACGCCTTCGTGGGCGGCATGTCGCTGACGCCCGCGATCACCTTCGGGCGCCTGCTCGGCCGGGACATTCTCAGTTGGGAGAACGGCGGGGGCTGACCGCCGCATAACGCCGCATGTCCGGCATCATCGACATCGTCTGCAATCTCTATACGCCGCAAACGGTGGCCGAGGGCCGCACCGGCCTGGACGACGCGTTCAGGGACCAGATCCGCATGCCCGAGCACATGCGCGGCGGCGTCGGGATCGACGACTACCTCGCCCGGATGGACCGCGCCGGGATCGAGCGTTCGCTGCTCGTTGCCGTGCGCGCGGGGCAAATGGGCCTCAAGGACTCTTTCGAGGTGCCTTATGACTACGTCAGCGAAGTTTGCGCGGAGCATCCGGAGCGCTTCTCGGGCCTGGCGGGGATCGACCCCACGCGCGGAATGGCGGGGCTGAAGGAGCTGGAGTACGCGGTGGAGGAACTGGGCTTCGTCGGCGCCCACTGGTACCCGCACTGGTTCGCGATGCCGCCCGACGCGGCCCGCATGTATCCCTATTACGCCAAGTGCTGCGAGCTCGATATCCCGATCATGATGCAGGTCGGCCAGAACCTCGTTTACAGCCGCTCGACGCGCCTGCCTTCGGTGGGGCGGCCGATCGCGCTGGACCCGGTGGCGGTCGATTTTCCCGAACTGAAGCTGATCGGCATTCACATCGGCGTGCCCTGGACCGAGGAGATGATCGCGATGTGCTGGAAGCACGAGAACGTCTATACCGCCGGCGACGCCTACGCGCCGCGCTACTGGCCGGCGCCCTTCGTCCACTACCTGAACTCGTACGGGCGCGACAAGGTGATGTTCGGCACCGACTGGCCGGTCATCGACCCCGAGCGCGCGGTTGCCGAGGTCAACGAACTGGAACTCAGGCCGGAATCCCGCCGGCGCCTGCTGCGCGACAACGCGCTCCGCGTCTTCCGGCTCCCCTCGCAGTGATGGGCGCGAACGGCGCCCCGGGGCTTCCCGCGTCGTACCGGCCGCTGTCCGTGGCCGGCGGCATCCGGGCCGCCATGGGCCGCAATCCCGGAAAGATCGCCGTGCGCCATGGCGAGAAGGAGCGGAGCTACCGCGACCTGGTGTCGCGCTTCGACAGGGTCAGCGCCTGGATGCTGGACGGGCTGAAGCTCGAGCCGGGGACCCACGGCGCGATCCTGGCCGGGAACTGCATCGAGTACCTGGAGATCGTGGCGGGCGCGGCCCAGGCCGGGATTCCGCTGGCCACCGTCAATCCCGGGCTGAGTCCGCGGGAAGTGGCCGGCATCTGCGACGACGCCGAAGCGCGCGTGCTGTTCGTCGATGCCGAACGCGCCGAGCTGGCGCGGGACACGGAGTTCGCGTCCGTCGAGCAGGTGTTCGTGATCGGCGACGACCTCGAGCGCCGGCTGGCCGCCGCCCGGCCGCGGGCCGAGCTGGCGCCGGTGCACGAGTGGGAGACCTTCACGATTCCCTACACCTCGGGCACCACCGGCAAACCCAAGGGCGTGCTGGTTTCGCATCGGTCGCGCATCCTGCAGTTCCACGGAATGGCGTCCGAGTACGGCTGCTATTCGCCCGACGACCGGTTCCTGGGGTTCACGCCGCTGTGCCACGGCGGCGGCCTGGCGTTCAGCATTGCCTCGATCTACCTTGGCGGACAGCTCGATCTGCTGTCGCGCTTCGACCCCGGCGAAGTGCTGCGACGGCTCGACCAGGGCGCGGCGACCGGCGCATTCATGGTGCCGACCCACTTTCACGCCATCTTCGCGCTGGAGAAAGCGGTGCTGTCGAAACACTCCGCGCCGGCGCTCAAGTCCATCATCTCCAACGCCGCGGCGCTGCCGCAGGCCACCAAGGAGCGGATCGTGGACCACTTCGGCAACGGCATACTCCACGAGACCTACGGGTCCACCGAGGCCGGCATCGTCTGCAACCTGCGCCCCGCCGACCAGCTTCGCAAGGAGCGCTGCGTGGGGCAGCCGTTCACGTCCACCGAGGTCAGGCTGCTGGACGACGGCGGCGAGGCCGGTCCCGGAGAAGTCGGCGAACTGTTCTCGAACAGCCCGTTCCTGTTCAACGGCTACTGGCGAAAGCCCCGCGAGACCGCCGAAGCCTTTCGCGACGGCTGGGTGTCGGTGGGCGATATGGCCCGGCGCGACGAAGAGGGTTATATCTACATCGTTGACCGCAAGAAGGACATGGTGATCAGCGGCGGCGTCAACATCTTCCCGCGCGAAGTCGAGGAGGAACTGCTGCGCCATCCGGACATCCTCGACGCCGCCGTCGTGGGCGTGCCAGACGAGCGCTGGGGCGAAAGCCTCAAGGCCTTCGTGGTGCTGCGCGCCGGCGCAAAGCTGAGCGCGGAGGAACTCGCGGCTTTCTGCGAGGGCCGGCTGGCCCGCTTCAAGATTCCCAGAATCGTCGATGCGCTCCCCGCACTACCGCGCAACGCTTACGGCAAGGTGCTGAAGGGCGAACTCCGGAACGGCCGTCCGGCCTGAGCTCGCCGCTAATCGCGCGCCGCCGCCGGGGCGTCGATCGCGCCCGGCGCGACGCGCATGTCGGCGAGCTGCTTCTCCGTAAGCCGGTAGGACACCAGCCAGAACAGCGCCAGCGCCTGCAGCGTCGCGGGAATCCAGGCCTTGCCGTACACGATGGCGGTAATCGCGCTGTCCGGCTGCTCGACGGCGCCCAGCGTGGTCTCGACAAGGCCCGCAGCGGAAAAGTAAAAGCCCATGAGCAACGGGCCCAGCGCGAAGCCGGTCTTTTCGACGAAGCCCAGGACCCCGGTGTAGAGCGCGGTGCGGACCTTCCCGGTGCGGATGCGGTCGTATTCGATCGTGTCCGGCAGCATCGAGAACCCGATCGTCAGCCCCCCGGCGCTGAAGATCCCGATAAAGCAGGACCGGATGATAAAAATCAGGTTGCCTTCGGTGGGCGTGGCGAACGCCCATGAGATGAGCATGAGGCCGGAGCCGATGATGGCGATCAAATAGACCCAGCGCTTGTCCCTGCCGCGGCTGAAGTAAGCCCAGAGCGGCACCGTGCAAAGGCCGGCGATGTTGCCCGCCAGCGTGGAAAGCGCCAGGCCCTGTTCGCCCCGCTCCAGCACGTAGGTCATGAAGAACAGCAGCGCGCTGCCGTTGACGCCCACGCCCAGGTACAGCGTGCCCTTGAGCGCGGCCAGAGTGAGGAAGGGCCGGTTGTTCGCCAGCGCCCGGAAATACTCTCGGACCGAATAGCGGTCCTGCTGCGAGCTGGGCAACTCCCGGGCGCGCCGGGTCAGCAGCACCGTCGTCATCATGGTCGCGCCGATCAGGATGCCCACCAGGAGCGCGACGATCCCGTAGGCCCTGCGGTCGGCGCCCAGGTAGTCGATCAGCGCCGGCATGCCGGCGGCGATCAGGATGCCGGCGAAGTTGGAATACCCCACCCGCCAGGACATGATCGACGTGCGCTCGTTGTAGTCGTCGGTCATTTCCGCGGGCATCGCCATGAACGGCACGTAGAACAGCGTGTAGCCGGTGAAATAGGCAATCAACACGATGAGCTGGTAGAGCGCCAGCGCATTCATCGACGCCAGCGCCGGCACGTTGAACGTGAGGATCAGCGCCAGCCCGGACATGAACGCGCCCAGCGCCATCCATGGGCGCCGCCGGCCCCAGCGGCTGCGGGTGGTGTCGCTCAAAAACCCGATCATGGGGTCGCTGAACACGTCGTAGATCCGCGTGATGAAGAGGATCAGCCCCGCCAGCGCCGGGTCCATCCCCAGGTGATTGACCAGGAAATAGAGGACGAAAACGTTGACGATGAACAGCATCCCCAGGCAGCCCATCGAGCCCACTCCCCAGCCCGCCTTGAGCGACAGGGGCAGCTTGCCCACGTAGCCCGGAGGATGCTGTGGCGGGGCGCCGGCCACGGCGCGGGCCTGCCCGCTTTCGGCGGCGGCCAAACTCAGTCCCCGGCGGCCATTTCGCGCAGGCGCGGAAACACCTCGTTGCCGAGAAGCTCCAGGTTGCGCAGCGATCGCCCGTAGTCTTCCACGGCGAAGTGGGAAATGCCCAGGTGGCCCACGCCGAACCTCAGGCGCAGTTCGTTCAGTTGCCGCGCGACCGTTTCGGGGCTTCCGATGATGATCTGGCGGGTCTCCAGCGCCTTCTCGTAGCCCTGGGTGAAGAAGGCATAGGGCGTTCCGCCCATGTAGCGGCGCCTGGCGATGGCCGCCTCGCGGCTCACGTAGCCCGGCGGCGCCATCCAGGCGCCCACGTCGGGATGGATCTTCATGTCCACCATGCTCGTGACCTGCGCCACCCGGCCTCCGAACTGCTCGCGGCCCTCCTCGAGCGCCTGCTCGTCGGTGGGCGCCACGTGCACGCGGGTGAAATAGCCGCGGTGGGCGGGCGTCGGCGTATGGCCGTGCTCTTCCGCGATCTGGTTGTAGTCGGCGAAAAGCTTGTCGGTGGCCTCCAGCCGGGTGGCCAGGGCCACGTAGGGGTAGCCGCGCTCGGCGGCGAACTCCACGGTCTCGCGGCTCGTGGACCCCGGAATCATGATCGGAGGATGCGGCTTCTGCAGCGGGAGCGCCCAGGGATTGACGCAACGGTAGTTGTAGTGCTTCCCCTCCCACACGAAGGGGCCGGGCTCGGTCCAGGTCTTCAGGATCAGGTCGTGCGCCTCGGCGAACATCTCCCGGTTGTGCAGCGTGTTGATCGACATGGCCAGCGACTCCACCGCACCGCCCCGCACGAAACCGGAAATGAGCCGGCCCTTCGAGAACAGGTCGATCAGCGCCAGCTCCTCGGCCAGGCGGACCGGGTTGCCGTTGATCGGCAGAATGTTGCCGGCGATGAATATCTTCACGCGTTCGGTGAGCTTGGCCACAACCACCGCGAACAGGTTGGGCGCGGGGGACATGGCTGCGGGGGCGTTGTGATGCTCGTTGACGACGATGGAGTCGAAGCCCGCCTGTTCGGCCACCACGTATTCCTCGTGATAGCGCTCGAACAACTCGGCCGCGCGCTCTCCGTCGAAATGGCGATTGGAGAACTTGAGCATCACGGCGCCGAACTCGGCCGCCGCCTCATGCGGATAACCCAGGTAGGGATGGTTGACGAAGTAGTGCAGTTGGAACATGGTTCAGTCCGCCTTCAATCCGGCGCCGAAACCGGCCACGGCCTCGGCGAACTCGACGGGCTTCTCCAGGTGCGCGTAGTGCCCGGCGTCGCCGATCGTGACCAGTTCGGCCGCGGGCAACGCGTCCAGGAAGCGCTCCGCGACCGCCGGCGGCGTGATGACATCGTTGGCGCCCCACAGCAGCAGCGCCGGATTCGTGAAGCGCGCCAGCGCCGGCAGCAGCGAGCGGTCGTGCATGTACGGCTTGAAGCCGAGCAGCGCCGAGAGCTCCATCACTTCCAGGTCCTGGGTCACCGCGTCGTCGTCGAGTTCGCCCGCCCACAGGTCCTGGAACGCGGCCGAGCGGGCGTCGTTGTAGCCGAAGGAGATGTACCTGCGGTAGGGCATCAGGAACAGGTCGGGCGTGTTCATCTCACCGGTGGCGGTGCCCTGCGAACCGGTCAGAACCAGTCCCCGGAACCGGCCGGGCTCCATAGAGGCCATTTCCGCCGCGATCCAGCCGCCCATGGAAGCGCCGCCGAGCATGCAGTTGCCGATCCCGCCGACGTCGAGCGCCGCAAGCAGGACCTTCGCGATGTCGGGCACGCCGTTCACCCACTCGGGCAGCGCCGATGCGCCGATGCCGGGCAGGGTCGGCGCCAGGACCGTGAAACGCTCGGCCAGGCGCGCGTGGTGCGGCAGCCAGCCGCGCTGTCCTTCTTCGCCATGCAGCCAGACGAGTTGCGGGCCGCTGCCTCCCTTGAGGACTTCCAGCGGCGCGAGGCCTGTCAACGTGACGGTGGCCGGCCCATCGGAATTATTCATGAAAAAGTGCCGGAGTCCCTCCGCCCGGTAATGTAGCCTCACAGCCGCCCGAATGCCAGTTTTCCGGCTGCCTCGGCCAACGGTTTCCGGCCGAAGGGCGCGCCTGGCGGGGGGTGTAAAATGTTCCGGTTATGACCGATGACACCAACGTAATGCCGGCCGCCCGGCCCTTCGAGATCGTAACCCTGGAACAGACCGCTTCTCCGGACGGTTCCGACGCCGATAACTGGTACCGCTACGAGCTGACCCAGGGAACCACCACGATTACGGGCTACAAGCAGGGCGAGGCCGACGAGGTGCGCGAAGAGGTCACGAGTCTCGTATCGCGATTGAACGAGCGGCGCGCGGGCAAGACCAGCCGCGTTCATCTCACGCGGATCGGCCGCAAGAGCCAGCAGCGGGCGCAGGCGGCCAGCCGCAGCAGCTAGGGCCTGTCCACAGGGCCCGGAAGAAGAGCCATATGTCCATTGACGTTCTCGTAAGCGAGGTGGGGCCGCGCGACGGCCTGCAGAGCCTCGACGTGATCATGCCCACCGAGGCCAAGAAGGCCTGGATCCGGGCCGAGGCCGCCGCAGGCGTGCCCGAAATCGAAGTCGGCTCCTTCGTGCCGCCCAAACTGCTGCCGCAGATGTCCGACTGCGAGGAGCTCGTGCGTTACGCCGTGACCATCCCGGGGTTGCACGTCACCACCCTGGCGCCGAACCTCAAGGGCGTGGAACGGGCGGTCGCCGCCGGCACGCACAAGGTGAGCATCCCGGTTTCGGCCAGCGAGACGCACAGCAAGGCGAACGTGCGCAAGAACCACCCCGAAATGCTTGAGGAAGTCCGCCGCATCAACGAGATGCTGGACGAACTTCCCGAGGAGCGCCGCCCGATTTTCGAGGCCGGAATCGCCACCGCATTCGGCTGCACGATGGAAGGGCCGGTGCCCGAAAGCAAGGTGCTGGAACTGGCCCATGCGCTGGTTGAGGCGGGTTGCCGGGAGGTGGGGCTGTCGGACACGACCGGCTACGCGAACCCCGCGCAGATCAAGCGGCTGGTGCGCAGGGTAAAGTCCGAGATCGGCGAGGAAAAGCTCACCGGCGTGCATCTGCACAACACCCGCGGCCTGGGGCTGGCCAACGCCATGGCGGCGCTGGAAGAAGGCATCACCACGCTCGACAGTTCGTTGGGCGGCATCGGCGGGTGCCCGTTCGCCCCCGGAGCCAGCGGCAACATCGTCACCGAAGACCTTGTCTTCATGCTCGAGTCCATGGGCCTCAACACCGGCATCGACCTCGACCGCCTGCTGAAGGTCCGCGACGTCGTCAACGAAGCACTACCCAGCACCGAGATGTACGGCTTCACCCCCGAAGCCGGCCTCCCCCTCGGCTTCCACCCCGGCTGGGGCACCGCCTAAGCCCTCCGTTCTTTCCGCTCCCCCTCCTCTGCGGAGCGTCGGCGGCAGGATAGCCGCCGCCGAGCCCCATGGATGGGTTCATGCGTCTCCGAAGAGGAGGGGGAGCGGAAAGAACGGAGGGCTGTCCGAGGTTGCGTTGTTAGGGGAGTTCGGTGGAGCCCATGAGGTGGCGGTCGATTTCGCGGGCGGCTTCGCGGCCTTCGTTGATGGCGTTCACGATCAGTGACTGGCCCCGGCGGCAGTCGCCGGCGGCGAACACGTTCTCCACGTTGGTCCGGTACTGGCCGTACTCCGCCCGGTAGTTGCCGCGCTCGTCGTAGGCCAGGTCCAGCGCGTCGGAGACGGCGTGCTCGGGGCGCAGAAAACCCATCGCCAGCAGCACCAGGTCGGCCGGCCACTCGCGTTCGCTGCCGGGCACGTTTTCGAACTTGCCGTCCTTCAATTGGACGTCAACAGTGCGAATACCGGCGACGTGTCGTCCAATTATCGCGGTTCCGTTGCCGCGGGACGCGTTCTCGCGCGTCCCGCCGTCCGTGCGCGCGACGAATTCCGTTGACGAGATCAGGTAGACGCGCGGGTCCTTGCCGAACATCGTCGCGGACTCCTCGTGGCCGTATTCGGTGCGGAAAATCACCGGCCAGGTGGGCCAGAGATTGTTCGGCGCGCGCGTCGCCGGCGGCTGCGGGAACAGCTCGAAATTGACCAGGCTTTTGCAGCCGTGGCGAAGCGCCGTGCCGATGCAGTCGGTGCCGGTGTCGCCGCCGCCGATCACGATCACGTCCTTGTCCTTCGCGGAAATGTAGTTACCGTCGGCGAGATTCGAATCGAGCAGGCTGCGCGTGTTCTGCGTCAGAAAGTCCATCGCGAAGTGCACGCCTTCGAGGTCGCGCCCCGGTATCGGCAGGTCGCGCGGAACGGTCGCCCCGGTCGCCAGCAGCACGGCGTCGTATTCCTTCGCCAGTTCGCGCACGTCGATGGAGCCTTCGGACCCGTCGCCGACGTCCGCGTTGACGCGGAACTGCACGCCCTCCTCGCGCATCAGGTCCAGGCGCCGATCGACGATTTCCACCTTGTCGAGCTTCATGTTGGGGATGCCGTAGGTCAAAAGGCCGCCGATGCGGTCGGCGCGCTCGTAGATGACGGCGACGTGGCCGGCCCGGTTCAACTGTTGCGCGGCGGCCAGCCCGGCGGGCCCGGAGCCGATCACCGCGACGCGCCGTCCGGTGCGGAAAGACGGAGGCTCGGCGACGATCCAGCCCTCCTCGAAACCCCGGTCGGCGATGGCCATCTCGATGTCCTTGATCGTGACCGCGGGGTCGGTGATCCCCAGCACGCAGGCGCCTTCACAGGGCGCCGGGCATACCCGCCCGGTGAATTCGGGAAAGTTGTTGGTCTTGTGCAGGCGGTCGAGCGCTTCGCGCCACTGGTCCCGGTAGATCAGGTCGTTCCACTCCGGGATCAGGTTGTGGATCGGGCAGCCGTCGTCCGACTGGCAGAACGGCACTCCGCAATCCATGCAGCGCGCGCCCTGCCGGGCGAGGTGCGCGGCGTCGGGTCCGGTGTAGATCTCGCGGAAATCGCGCAGGCGCTCGTTCGCGTCGCGATACGGCGCGGACGCGCGCGCGTACTCCATGAACCCCGTCGTCTTGCCCATCGCGCTTGTGCTCAGGTCGTCAGGCCGCGGCGGCAGCGGTCTTGAGCTGTTCAAGCACCCGCTTGTAGTCCACGGGCATGACCTTGACGAACTGCCCGACGCTGTTCCGCCAGTCTTCGAGTATCGCCCGGGCGACGGTGGAGCCGGTGAAGCGCAGGTGCCGTTCGATCAGCTCCCGCACCTCGGCCCGGTCCGGTTCCGCCTCCAGCGGTTCCAGCTCGACCATCTCGGGGTTGCAGAGGTCGGCGAATTCCCCGTGCGGGTTCCAGACGTAGGCCACGCCGCCGCTCATGCCGGCGGCGAAATTGCGCCCGGTGCGCCCGAGTATCACCACGCGCCCGCCGGTCATGTATTCGCAGCCGTGGTCGCCGACGCCCTCGACGACCGCGCGCGCGCCGCTGTTGCGCACGCAGAACCGCTCCGCCGCCACCCCCCGGAAGAAGCACTCGCCGGAGGTGGCGCCGTAGAGCACGACGTTGCCGACCAGGATGTTGTCCTCCGGCGTGAAGCGCGACTCCGCGGGCGGGTAGATGATCACGCGCCCGCCGGACAGGCCCTTGCCCACGTAGTCGTTGGCGTCGCCCTCGACCTCCAGTGTCACGCCGCGGGCCAGCCAGCAGCCGAAGCTCTGCCCGGCGTGACCGCGGAACTTGAAGTGGATGGAGCCGTCCGGCAGCATCTCCGGACCGCGGCGCCGAATGATGGCGTTGGAAAGGATCCCGCCCACGACCCGATTGGCATTGCTGATGGGCAACTCCTCGTAGACCTTTTCACCGCGCTCCAGCGCCGGTTCGGCCAGCTCGATCAGCCTGTAGTCCAGCGCGCGCTCGAGCCCGTGGTCCTGCTCGTGCATGGCGTACGCGCCCAGAAAGTCCGGCGGCTCCTCCGCCGGCGTCAGCAGTTCCGTGAGGTCGATGCCGCCGGCCTTCCAGTGATCGACCGCCGCTGAGGCGTCGAGCGCGTCCACCCGCCCCACCATCTCGTTGACCGTGCGGAAGCCCAGCTCGGCCATGATCTGCCGCAGCTCCTTCGCGACCATGAAGAAATAGTTGATGACGTGTTCCGGCAGTCCCTCGAACTTGGCGCGCAGGGCCGGATCCTGCGTCGCGATCCCCACCGGGCAGGTGTTGAGGTGGCACTTGCGCATCATGATGCAGCCCAGCGCGATCAGCGGCGCGGTCGAGAAGCCGAACTCCTCGGCGCCGAGCAGGCAGGCGATCGCGACGTCGCGCCCGGTCTTGAGCTGGCCGTCGGTCTGCAGCACCACCCGCGAGCGCAGGTTGTTCACGACCAGCGTCTGGTGCGTCTCGGCGATGCCCAGTTCCCAGGGCAGCCCCGCGTGCTTGATCGAAGTGAGCGGCGAGGCCCCGGTGCCGCCGGAATCCCCGGCGATCACGAGGTGGTCCGAGCGCGCCTTGGTGACGCCCGCGGCCACCGCCCCCACGCCGATCTCGGCGCCGAGCTTGACGCTGATGCGCGCCTCGGGGTTGCCGTTCTTCAGGTCGTGGATGAGCTGGGCGATGTCCTCGATCGAATAGATGTCGTGGTGCGGCGGCGGGCTGATGAGCCCCACGCCGGGCGTCGAATGGCGTATCGCGGCGATGGTGTCATCGACCTTGCGCCCGGGCAGTTCGCCGCCCTCCCCCGGCTTGGCGCCCTGCACGATCTTGATCTGCAGTTCGTCGGCGTTGGTCAGGTAGTTGATGGTCACGCCGAACCGGCCGCTGGCCACCTGCTTGATCGCGCTGCGCGCGGAATCGCCGTTCGGCATCGGCGTGTAGCGGCGCGAATCCTCGCCGCCCTCGCCGGTGTTCGACTTGCCGCCGATGCGGTTCATGGCCACGGCCAGCATTTCGTGGGATTCGGCGCTGATGGAGCCGAAACTCATCGCGCCGGTGGCGAAGCGCTTCACGATCTCGCTTTCGGGTTCGACCTCGTCGAGTTCGATGGGCCCGCCGTTGGCGCCGCTCGCGAACTCCAGCAGCCCGCGCAGGTTGGCCTTGGCGGTGTTCTCCCGGTTCGCATGGTCGGCGAAGCGCCAGTAGGCGCTCTCGTCGTTGGTCCGCGCGGCCACCTGCAGGTCGGCGATGGCCTGCGGGTCCCACATGTGCGTGTCGCCGTGCCGGCGCCAGTGGAAGTCGCCGGGGTTCGGCAGCACCGCGATGTTGCCGTTGCGCCCCGGATAGCCCAGCGCGTGACGGCGCTCCATCTCCTCGGCGAGCACCTCCAGGCCCACGCCCTGCACCCGGCTCGCGGTGCCCCTGAAGGCGCGCTCGATGACGTCGTCCGCCAGCCCCACGGCCTCGAAGATCTGCGCGCCCTTGTAGGACTGCAGCGTGGAGATGCCCATCTTGGCCATCACCTTGAGCATGCCCTTGGCCGTGCCCTTGCGGTAGGCCTCGACGACGTCGCGGCGCGTGGAGACGTGCGGCGCATCGTCGAAATAGCCCTTCTCGAGCGAATCCCACAAGGCCTCGAAGGCGAGATACGGATTGATGGCGTCGGCGCCGTAGCCGGTCAGCAGGCAATGGTGGTGCACTTCCCGGGCCTCGCCGGTTTCCAGGATGATGCCGATGCGCGTGCGCGCATGGGTCTCGACCAGGTGATGATGCACGGCCCCCACCGCGAGCAGGGCGCTGATCGCCACCCGCTCCTGCCCGATGGCTCGGTCGGAAAGCACGATGAGGCTGTAGCCCTCGTCGATGGCCCGGCTGGCTTCGGCGCAGATGCGGTCCAGCGCGGCCGTCAGGCCCGCCACGCCCGAACCGGCTTCGTACGTGATGTCGATGGACGCCGTCTTCCAGCCCCGGTAGTCGAGGTGCCTGATGGCGGCCAGTTTCTCGTTGGACAGAATGGGATGCGGGATGCGCAGCCGGTGCGCGTGCTCCTCCGTGGTCTCCAGCAGGTTTTGTTCCGGGCCGCAGTAGCAGTCCAGCGCCATGATGACTTCTTCACGGATCGAGTCGATGGCCGGGTTGGTCACCTGCGCGAAGCGCTGCTTGAAGTAGTCGTAGAGCATGCGCGGCTTGTCGGACATCACGGCCAGCGCGGCGTCGTTGCCCATGGAGCCGAGCGGATCGCGCAGTTCCCGGACCAGCGGCTGCAGCATGATGTCCATGGTCTCGACGGTGTAGCCGAAAGCGTTCATGCGCGCCGTCAGCGTGGCCGGATCGCGCGCCGGGGGCAGCGCCGGCGGCAGTTCGTCGAGTGCGATGCGCTGCCTTTCGAGCCAGTCGCCGTAAGGACGGGCCGCCGCCCATTCGCCCTTGATTTCCTCGTCCGGGATCATGCGGCCCTGCTCGAAGTCGATCAGGAATATGCGGCCCGGCTTGAGACGCCCCTTCTTCACGACGCGCTCCGGGGCGACCCGCACCACGCCGACTTCCGAAGCCATGATGCAGCGGTCGTCGTCGGTAACGTAGTAACGGCTGGGCCGCAGCCCGTTGCGGTCGAGCACGGCGCCGATATAGGTGCCGTCCGTGAACGCGATCGAGGCCGGACCGTCCCAGGGCTCCATCAGGCAGGAGTGATACTCGTAGAAGGCGCGCTTGGCTGCGTCCATCCCGCCGTGCTGCTGCCAGGCTTCGGGAATCATCATCAGCACCGCTTCCTGCAGCTTGCGCCCGGTCATCAGCAGGAACTCAAGCACGTTGTCGAAGGTCCCGGAGTCGGAACAGTCGGGCTCCACTACGGGAAAGAGCTTGGCCAGGTCGTCGCCGAACAGCGGCGAGCTCAGCACGCCCTCGCGGGCGTTCATCGCGTTGACGTTGCCCAGCAGCGTGTTGATCTCGCCGTTGTGGCACATGAAGCGGTTGGGCTGCGCGCGGTCCCACGACGGGAAGGTGTTGGTGCTGAAGCGCGAATGCACCATGGCCAGGTGCGACTCGAAATCCGGCTGGCTCAGGTCCGTGAAGAACGGCGCCATCTGGTTGGGCGTGAGCATGCCCTTGTAGATAATGACCTTCGACGAAAGCGAACAGATGTAGAAGAGCTGCCGCTGCGCCAGGCTCTCGTCGCCGCGCAGCAGATGGGTCGCGTGCTTGCGGATCAGGTAGAGCTTGCGCTCGAACTCGTCCTCGGTAAGGTCGGCGCCTGCGTCGGCGCCGACGAATAACTGAACCATGTGCGGCATCGCGGCCCTGGCCGCCTTGCCGATGTCCGCGCCGTCGGGATCGATCGGCAGCTCCCGCCAGCCCAGCAGCCGCTGGCCCGCGTTCTCGATTTCGCGCTCCAGAAGTGCAAGGCACCGATCCCGTTCCTCCGGGTCGGTGGGCAGGAACACGATGCCCACGCCGTAATGGCCGCGCTCGGGCAATTCGACGCCGAGGTTTTCCGCCGCGGCGCGGCGCAGGAAGCGGTCCGGCAGGCCCAGGAGGATGCCCGCGCCGTCGCCGGTGTTCTTTTCGTAGCCGATGCCGCCGCGATGCTCCATCGAGCAGTTCATGCCGAGCGCGTCCTTCACGACGCCCCGGCTTTGACGGCCCTTGATGTCGCAGACGAAGCCGATGCCGCAACTGTCCTTCTCCAGCGCGGGATCGTACAGTCCCTGCTTCGGTGGGGGACCGAAGTTCCGTCGTCCGGGCAAGGATCCGCTTTGTGCAGTCATGGGCCGATACTCAAACCGTGTGCAGCGCCGCCATCGTTGCGCCGGCCGCCCAGCCGGCGCGGGAAATTCAGTTGGTGGCTTGAAATGCGAGCAAACCGGCGCTTCGTGCTGAAACGCCAACCGCCTAGCTTCCCAAAAAGCGCCGAATAAATCAAGTTTTCCGCGCGCGTTGTATGGCAATATGAGCCTTTGTAGGAGAGGATGTGATGGCTGATTTACTTTCGACGGAAGAGGTGGCGGAGCGGCTTGGCGATCTGCCGGGCTGGGGGCTGGACGGAGGCAAGCTGCACCGGTCGTTTCGGTTCGCGGACTTCCGGAGGGCGTTCGCTTTCATGACCGGCGCGGCGCTGGCGGCCGAAAAGCTCAACCATCATCCGGAGTGGTTCAACGTGTGGTCGAAGGTGGACGTGCATCTGAACACGCACGAGGCCGGCGGCATCACCGAGTTGGACTTCCAGCTGGCGCAAGCCATGAACGAACTGGCCGACGCGCTGTGAAAGCCGTTTACGAACGCGGGGCCGGGTCGCCGTTCGCCTCGCGTTCCGAGGCGTTAAGCACCCGGGGAATGGTGGCGACCAGCCAGGTGTTCGCCACCCAGGCCGGGCTCGACATACTCCGATCCGGCGGCAACGCAGTCGATGCGGCGATCGCCGCCAATGCCGTACTGGGACTGACCGAACCGACCGGCTGCGGCATCGGCGGCGACCTGTTCGCGATGGTCTGGGAGCCGGACAAGGACACGCCCGCCGGACTGAACGCAAGCGGGCGGGCGCCGCGCTCGCTCAACATGGAGGTTTTCCGCAAGGCGGGGCTCGATTACATACCTGCGCGCGGGCCGCTGCCGGTTTCCACGCCCGGCGCCGTGGACGGCTGGTTCGAATTACACGCCCGTTTCGGCCGCATGGATTTTGCGGAACTCCTGGGCCCGGCCATCGCGCTGGCCCGGGAGGGCTTCCCGGTGGCCCAGCTCACGGCCGACGCCTGGGCCATGAACGTGCGGGTCCTGGCCGAATACCCCGGATTTGCGGACAGTTTCATGCCCGGCGGCGCGGCGCCCGCCAAAGGCCAGGTATTCCGGAACCCGCGCCTGGCCGCGACCTATGAACTGCTGGCGAAAGACGGCAGGGAGGCGTTCTACCGGGGAGAAATCGCCTGGAAGATCGCGGCCTACATGCGCGAGAACGGCGGCTACCTGGACGAGTCCGACCTGGCCTCGCACGCTTCGGAATGGGTCAAGCCGGTGGCGACGAGTTATCGCGGCAACGACGTTTATGCCCTGCCCCCCAACACCCAGGGGATCGCGACACTGCAGATTCTCAACCTGCTGGAACAGCACGACCTTGCATCCGCGGGGTTCGGCTCTGTGGAACACCTGCACCTGCTTACCGAGGCGAAGAAACTGGCGTTCGAGGACCGGGCGCGTTTCTATGCGGATCCGTCGTTCGCGCCGGCCCCGGTCGATGAGCTGATTTCGAAGGAATACGCACTCGAGCGGGGCAGGCTGATCGATCCCGAACACGCCGCGACGACCGTTCGGCACGGCGACCCGAGGCTGGACTCCCCACAAACCGTCTATCTGGCCACCGGAGACAATGACGGCCTGCTGGTGTCGCTGATCCAGTCCAACTACCGCGGCATGGGGTCCGGCATGACGCCCGCCGACTTGGGCTTCGTGCTGCAGAACCGCGGCGAACTGTTCAATCTAGACGAAGACCACCCGAACGCGCTGGTTCCCGGAAAACGCCCGTTTCACACCATCATTCCGGGCCTGGCGCGCTTCTCGTCGGGCGAGCGCCTCGCCTTCGGCGTGATGGGCGGCGGTATGCAGCCGCAGGGACAGGCGCAGATCATCGCCAACGTCGTGGACTTCGGCATGGACCTGCAGGCGGCCGGCGACGCCCCGCGCGCGTACCACAGCGGCTCCAGCCAGCCCACCGGCCACGCTGCGGCGGCGGACGGCGGCCAACTCGCACTGGAGCCCGGGTTCGAAGCGGAAGTGCGCAGGCAGTTGGCCGGCATGAGCCACAACCTCAGCTACACGCCGTGGGTCTTCGGCGGCTATCAGGCCGTTAAACACGACAGCAAGACCGGCGTGCTGACCGGCGCGTCCGATCCGCGCAAGGACGGCCAGGCGGCGGGGCTGTAGCAGCCCGTGGCGGAAGCCCCGCGGGCTGCTAGCATGTGCGCGCTATGAACGGCAAGAACCTCGTTACGCTCACCGGGATCACGACCACCGGCACGCCCCACCTGGGCAATTACGTGGGCGCGATTCGCCCGGCGGTGGAGGCGAGCCGCAGCGCGCCGGCCGGATGCAGCTTCTTCTTCCTGGCCGACTTCCACGCGCTGGTCAAGAACCGCGACGCCGACGAAGTGGCGCAGTCCAGCCTGGAGGTGGCCGCCGCCTGGCTGGCGGCGGGGCTGGACACCGAAAACGCCGTGTTCTACCGGCAGTCGGACATCCCCGAGATCCCGGAGCTGACCTGGGTCCTCACCACGCTCACGGCCAAGGGCCTGATGAACCGCTCGCACGCGTACAAGGCCGCGAACGACGCCAATCGCGAGGCCGGCGTGGCCGACCTGGACCGCGGGATCACGATGGGGCTGTTCTGCTACCCCATCCTGATGGCCGCCGACATCCTGATGTTCAAGGCCGACCGGGTGCCGGTGGGCAAGGACCAGCGCCAGCACGTGGAGATGGCCCGCGACATCGCCCAGCGTTTCAACCATCACTACGGCGAACTGCTGACCGTGCCTCAAGCCGACATCGACGAGCACCGCGCGGTGCTGCTGGGCCCGGACGGGCGCAAGATGTCCAAGAGCTACGGCAACGTCGTGCCGCTGTTCTGCCCCGCGAAACGACTGCGCAAATACATCATGCGGATCAGGACCAACTCGCAGGCGCCCGGCGAGCCCAAGGACCCGGACGACAGCCTGCTGTTCGACCTGTACCGCTCGGTAGCGAGTCCGGAAGAGACCGCCGCGATGCGCGAGCGCTACGCGGCGGGCATCGGCTGGGCGGAAATGAAGAACGAACTGTTCGAATACCTCGACGCGCTGCTGGCGCCGGGACGGGAGGTATACGACCGCCTGATCGCCAATCCGGGCGACATCGAGGCCGAACTGCAGCGCGGCGCGGCGCGGGCGCGCGAGATCAGCGAACCGCTGATGAGGGACATCCGCCACGCGGTCGGACTGCGCTCGCTTGACGCGTAGCGTTCCCGGCATTGATAAGATACGCGCCCTGAACGTTCAGGGGACACATCCATGCGCACATTCATATCGCTGCCTGCCGCCGTTGCGGCCTCCCTGCTGATCGCCGTATCCGGACAGGTGGCTCCGGTTCAGGCCGAAGAAGCGGCAACGGAGGAAGACATGAAACCGCTGGTACTGGTAGCTGGAGCAACGGGCAAGACGGGCTCGCTGGTGGTCGCGCAACTCAAGGCGAAGGGCTATCCGGTGCGCGCGTTCGTGCGCGACGCGGCCAAGGCGGCCGAGCGCCTGGGTGCGGACGTGGAAGCCGTTGTCGGCGACTTGAGGGACCCGGCCAGCATCGCGGCCACGCTGGACGGCGTGGGCGTGGTCGTCAACGCGGCCGGTTCCGGCGTCCCCGCGCCGGACGACAACATGCCGGAGCACGTCGATTTCAAGGGCGCCCGCAATCTGGCCGACGCGGCGGCGGCGGCCGGCGTAGGCCACTATGTCCTGATCTCATCGATGGGCGCGACGCAGGACGACCACCAGTTGAACCGCCTGTTCAACAACATCCTGATCTGGAAGCGCAAGGGCGAGGAGGCGGTCGCGGCCAGCGGCATCCCCTACACGATCATTCGTCCGGGCGGTCTGAACGACGGGCCCGGCAGCGAGCAGACGGTCATCTTCGAGCAGGGCGACCTTCCGGGCCTGGAAAAGGCCATCAGCCGCGCCGACGTGGCGCGGGTCACCGTCGCCGCGGTCAAGGACGAGGGAGCGCGCAACAAGGTGTTTGAAATCTACGCGCGCGACGGCGAACCGCAAACCGGCTTTTCCGGCGAATTCGCGGCACTTGGAGGATCCTGACCATGCGCCCGTTCAAACTGATCGGTTTTCTGGCGGCGGCTTCCCTGGTCGCGGCCGCCTGCGGGCAGAGCGGCGAAGCGCCCGCCGAGGAACCCGCGGCCCAGGACCAGGAGCCATCGAAGCCCCTGGTGCTGGTGGTAGGCGCCACCGGCGGGACCGGTTCACTGGTCGTCGCGGAACTCATGAACCAGGGCTACCCGGTTCGCGCCTTCGTGCGCGACACGGCCAAGGCCATCGACCGCCTGGGTGCGGACGTGGAAGCGGTGGTGGGCGATCTCAAGGACCCGGCCAGCATCGCCCCCGCGCTGGATGGTGTCGGGGCGGTGATCAACACGGCCAGCGCCAGCGCAAGCGGAGGGCCCGAGAACAGCGCCGAGAAGGTCGATTTCGAGGGCGCCCGCAACCTGGCCGAAGCGGCGCTCGCGGCGGGAGTCGGCCAGTACGTGCTGGTTTCCTCGCGGGGCGTGACCGACGACGATCACTACCTGAACCGCATGTTCAACAACATCCTGATCTGGAAGCGCAGGGGCGAGGAAGCGGTGGCGGCCAGCGGCGTCCCCTACACGATCGTCCGTCCGGGGGGACTGAGCGACGATCCAGGCCGAAACCAGACCATCATCTTCGAGCAGGGCGATACCCAATCGGAGGGCATCTGGATCACGCGCGCCGACGTGGCGCGGGTCTGCGTCTCGGCGCTGGCGCACGAGGCGGCGCTCAACAAGGTGTTCGAGATTCACGCCGAGGACGGGGAGCCGCAAGCGGATTTTGCCGCGGAATTCGCGTCGTTGAGCGCATCCTGACGCCGGCGAAGCGGCGATTCGACTGACGAGGCTGCCGGTCCCATGTCCGGAGCCCGCACCACCGTCGTATGCGGCTCGCTTGCGTACGACAACATCATGCTGTTTCGCGGGCGCTTCGGCGAGCACATCCTGCCCGACAAGGTCCATATCCTCAACGTGGCCTTCGAAGTTCCCGAGTTCCGGCGCGAATTCGGCGGCTGCGCCGGAAACATCGCCTACAACCTGGCGCTGCTCGGCGACAGGCCGCTCATGCTGGCCGCCGCGGGCAGCGATTTCGCCCCGTACCGCCTGCGCATCGAGCAACTGGGAATGGACACGGCGCTGATCAGCGAACTGCCCGACCAGCTCACCGCGCAGGCCTACATCATCACCGACCTGGACGACAACCAGATCACCGCCTTCCACCCGGGCGCCATGAACCACGCGCACTGCCGGGAGCTGCCGGCGGAAACGGGCGCGCAAATGGGGCTCATTTCGCCGGACGGCCGCCAGGCCATGCTCGACCACGCCCGGCAGATGCACGAGGCCGGCCTGCCGTTCCTGTTCGATCCGGGCCAGGGGCTTCCGAACTTCAGCGGCAAGGAACTGCGCGAGTTCGTCCGCATGGCCGGCTGGGTCGCGGTCAACAGTTACGAGGCGGAAATGCTGAAACGCGCCACGGGCTGGAACCGGGAGCGGATCTGCGCCGAGACCGGCGCGCTGATCGTGACGGAAGGCGCGCAGGGGGCAAAGATCTACCGGGCGGGACAATGCGAAACCATTCCGCCGGCGCGTGCCGAAGAAGTCGTGGACCCGACCGGTTGCGGCGACGCCTTCCGGGCGGGCCTGGCTTACGGTATCGTGAGAGGATGGGACTGGAAAGATTCGGGACGGCTGGCGGCGCTGCTGGGCGCCATCAAGGCGGGCAGCGCGGGAACGCAGAACCATCGGTTTGATCGGGAGCGGCTTGAGCGTGAATTCAAGGAGAACTACGGCTATGAGATTGATCTGGGCGGCAGCGGGAATGACGCTGCTGGGCCTGAGCGCGCAGGCGCAGGATAACGAGGCCGCCTGGCGGGAGACCCTGGAGGAGATCCGCCCCTCGGTCGTTTCGCTGAGGGTCAACAAGACACGGCCCTTCGACACCGAGTCCAACACGCTGCTCGACGGGACCGGCTTCGTGGTGGACGCGCAGCGCGGGATCATCCTGACCAACCGGCATATCGTATCGACCGGCCCGGTGAAGGGCGAGGCGCTGTTCGCCAACCAGGAGGAGATCGAACTCGATCGGCTCTACGCCGATCCGGTACACGATTTCGGCTTCTTCCGCTACGATCCGGCCGCGCTGCGCCACATCCGCCCCCAGGGTCTCGAACTGGCCCCCGAAGCGGCGCAGCTCGGGCGCGAAATCCGGGTGGTGGGGAACGACGCGGGCGAACGGTTCTCGATTCTTGCCGGAACCATCGCGCGGCTGGACCGGGCCGCGCCCAACTACGGTTTCGGCCGCTACAACGATTTCAACACCTTCTACATACAGGCGGCTTCCGGCACCTCGGGCGGCTCTTCGGGCAGCCCGGTCATCGACATCGAGGGACGCGCGGTGGCCCTGAACGCGGGCGGCCAGGTGCGCGCGCAAACCAGCTATTTCCTGCCGCTGGAACGGGTCCGCAGGGCGCTGGCGCTGGTACAGGGAGGCAAGCCGGTGCCGCGCGGCGGCCTGCTGACCACCTTCGAGCAGTTGCCGTACGACGAACTGCGGCGGCTGGGCCTGGGAGAGGAAGCCGAGGCCGACGCCAGGGCGGCCTTTCCGGACAGCGCGGGGCTGCTGGTCGTGCGCTCGACCTTGCAGGGGTCCGCGGCTTCATCCGCATTGACGCCGGGCGACATCCTGCTGCGGATCGAAGACGAGGAGTTCCCCGACTTCCTGCGCCTGGAAGCCATGCTCGACAAGAGCGTCGGCCAGCCGGTGAAGCTGCTGATCGAACGCCGCGGCCGGATCATGGACGCGGTCATCGAAGTCAGCGACCTGCATGCGGTCACCCCGCGCGAGTACATCGCTTTCGGCGGGTCCTTTCTGCACCCGACCTCGTATCAGCAGGCCCGCCATTTCAACGTGCCGCTGAACACCATCTATGTGGCGCAACCCGGCTACATGCTGGGCCTGGCCTCGATCGAGAACGGATCGATCCTGCGTGAAATCAACGGACGGCCGCTGGAGACGCTGGACGACGTCGAGCAGGCCCTGTCGGCGCTGGGACACGAAGACGTGGCCCAGGTCCGCTACAGCACGCCGCGCAATCCGCGGGCCAACCAGTTACGCAGCGCCCGCACCGGCCGGGGCTGGTTTTCGGCCGAACGCTGCCGGCAGGGCGAGTCCAGCCAGGACTGGTCTTGCCGGCCGCTGAAGTCCGCCCCGCAGGCCGGGGCGCCCGAGCCGCGAATGACCCAGCCACGCGAGTTCGACGATTCGAGGCTGCGCCGGATCGCGCCTTCGCTGGTGCACGTGCGCTTCGACATGCCGTACGTGGTGTCCGCGGTCAACGGACAGCACTACTACGGCGCCGGGCTGATCGTGGACACCGAGCGGGGCTGGGTCGTCGTGGACCGCAATACCGTGCCCGAGACCATGGGCGACGCTGTGCTGACCTTCAACGGAACGCTGGAGGTCACGGCCAGGGTCGCCGCCATCCACCCGGTGCACAACCTCGCCGTGCTTCAGTACGACCCGGCGCTTCTGGGCGACACGCCCCTGCGGGCCGCCGTCTTCGCTCCCCGGGCGCCCCGGGCCGGCGAGGATATCTTCCTGGCCGGCTTTCGCCCCGACCTGGAGCCGGTAATCCGGTCCTACGAAGCCGGCGATCTGAAGCCGGTCAACCTGATGCCGTCGAACTTCGGCGGCTTTCGCGAGGCCAACCTCGAAATACTGGAAGTGGAGAACGCCGACGTGCAGATTTCCGGCGTGCTGCTGGATTCCCGCGCCAGGGTCGCGGCCCTGTGGAGCAGTTTCGCGTCGGGATCGAGAAACCGCCCCAACGAAATCGTCGCCGGTTTACCCATTGAACATGTCCGCGTGATGCTCGACCACCTCCGGCGGGAGGCGTCCTGGCGCTCGCTGGAGGTGGAGTGGCAACGCGCGCCGCTGTCGGTGGCCTTGCGCCGCGGACTGCCGGAGGACTGGCGGCTGAAGGTGGAAGAACACGACCGGGAACGCCGCCAGGTGCTGATGGCGGAGCGAACCGTGGCCGGCACGCCCGCCGCCGACCAGGTGCGACCGGGAGACCTGTTGCTGACCATCAACGGCCGGATGGCCACGCGGCCGCGGGAAGTCGAGCAGGCGATCGCCGGCGCGCAGCGGGCCGAGTTGCTGGTCTGGCGCAACGGCGAAGAGCTGAAACTGGATTTCGACACGGTGGAACTGGGCTGGCAGGGCCTGCAGGAGGTCCTGTTCTGGGCCGGCGCGCTGATCCAGGACCCGCAGCGCGGAATGGCGGCCCAGCTTGCGATCAGGCCGCAGGGCGTCACGATCCAGCACTACACCTTCGGATCGCCGGCCCACCGTTATCTGTTGCCGATCCGCTACTTGCAGGTCACCGCGCTTGACGGCCACCCCGTCGCCAGCCTGGGCGAGTTCGCCGGCGCGCTTCAGCGGGCGGGAGACAAGCCCATCATTCGCGTCGAGGGCATAACGCCCACCGGCGCAACCAAGGTCGCCACCGTCAAGCTCGACCCCGGCCACTGGCCGAGTTCGCGGCTGCGCCTCGCCGACGGCGAGTGGGAACGCACAAGCGTAAGCAACTGAGAAAGTCACCTGGGAGCGAGGGCAGGGGCAAGGCTGGACGCTCCCGCTGCGACTCCAGGGGAACGTCAGCGCATCGCGCGCGCCGCCAGCGCGCGCTTCAGTGGCGGCGCCCGATCCACCGCGCCCATCCCCAGCGCCGCAAGCGGCGCCATCGCACCCTCAAAGGCCGCGTTGATCGCGTGGATGCCCCATGACATTTCCTCCCCGTAACGCGCCCTCTCGCGCGCGAAACGGCCCAGCACCCGGGCGTCACCGATCAGCGCATTGCCCTGGCCGGCGCAGACGCGCACCAGAGCCTCCGCGTCGCCCAGTCCCAGGTTGAGCCCCTGGCCCGCGAGCGGATGCACGGTGCGCGCTGCTTCCCCCACCAATGCGTAGCGCTCCCCGCAGGCTTGTTCCGCCTTACCGCGGCGCAGGGGAAACGAGGCAATCGGAGTCGCGGCAACGAGATTGCCCGCCACCCCCGCGCCGGCCTCGTTCAGCTCCGCCTCCAGACCTTTGTCGTCGAGCCGCTTGAGCTGTTCGGCCCGCTCGTCAGGCAGGCTCCAGACGATGCTCATCCGGGTCTCGCTCAAGGGCAGCAGGGCCAGCACGCCGTCGTCGGCAAACCTTTGCCAGGCCGTGTCGCCGCCGGGCTCGCTGCAGTCCGCCTCGAACACCAGTCCGGTCTGGCCATAGCCGATGGAACGGAATTCGATTCCCAGCGCCGAACGCAACTTCGATTGCGCTCCGTCCGCGCCGATCAGGAGTTCGGCGCCGATCTCATCGCCGTTGTCGAGATCGAGATGTCCGCAATCCTCGTCGATCCGCACGGACGCCAGCTCCGCGCCGGAGTAAACGCGAATCCCCCTGCAATCCTGCGCCAGGTCCCAGAGCGCGCGCCGCAGCGGCGCCTGGTGGGCCACGCAGCCCAGCGCCTTGACGCCCAGCTCGGCCGCATCGAAGGTAATCGAGTTTCCGGATGCGGGCCCGCCCTCTCCCCGCCAGACCACCATCCGGGAAAACGCATGGCCCGGGCGCGAAGGCAGGCCGCACTCCGTAAGCACTTCCACGGCGCCGGGCGAGAGCGTCAGCGCGCGTTGCGGTCCCTCGCCTTCCTCGTCCCGGGGCGGTGAACGCTCGACCAGGGCAACGTCCCAGTCGCAGCGGCGGTCAAGCAGCAGCGCGCAGGCCAGGCCCACGGTCCCGCCACCGGCGACCGCGGCCTGAAAGCGCGCACTCACAACGGCAGTCCGCGCGCCAGGCGCGACATGCGCCCGCCCTGCCCCAGCGCGAAACGCGCCAGCAGCGGCCTGGCCTGCGGCAGGACGTCGAACGCCTGCAGGCCCAGTCCGCGCAAGGGGCGCAGCCAGGAGGTCCGGCTCAGCCGCGCAAGACCGTCGGTAAAGCGCACTACGTTGGCCTGGTCGCGCCGCCGCCACAAGGCATAGCGCGCCAGCAGGGTCGGATCGCCGGGATCGGACGGCGGGCGACCGCCGGCGGCCAGCGTTTCCGACAACGCCGCAACGTCGCGCAGCGCCAGGTTGAATCCCTGGGCCACAAGCGGATGGACGCTGTTGGCCGCCGCGCCCAGCAGCACCGAACGGGGCGCCGTGACCCGTTCGGCCCGGTCCAGCGCCAGCGGATAGACGGCGCGCGGCCCGACCGCGACGAACTCCCCGGCTCGGTAGCCCATGAGTTCCTGTAAACGCGCAAGCAGGTCCGCGTCGTTCATTTCCCCGAGCTTCTCCGCGCCGCGGTTCGATACGATCACGAAACCGTAGCGGCGCCCGCCCGCGGGCAGCAGGGCCAGCGGGCCGTCGGCGGTAAAGCGCTCCCAGGCGGTGTCCGGCCGGACCACCTTGCGGACCTCGGCCAGGCCCGTCAGCGCGACCTGTGGGTATTCCTTGTGTTCCGCTTGAATTCCGAACTGTTCGCGCAACGGCGAGCGCGCGCCTTCCGCCACCGCCAGCAAACGGGCCGTGACTGTCTTCGGCTTCCCCGAACCGGCCTTGACGATTGCGCGCACCCGGCCGGACTCCACCTCTACCGAGCGCACCCTGGCCGGGCAAAAAATGTCGATGCAATCCGACTCGCGCAGCCGGTCCCACAGCGCCCGTCCCAGCACCCGGTTGCGGACCACGCTGCCCAGGCTGTCCAGCCCCTGCGATTCGGCGTCGATCCGGGCGCCTCCGAAGCAGCCGCGCTCGGAAACCTCCACCGCCCGGATCGGGCTCGGCGTCTCGGCAAGCCGCGGCCAGACGCCCAGGTTCTCTAGGATCCGGACGCCGGTGCGGGCGATCGCGCTGGTGCGGTCGTCGAGGCTGGGCTGCCCCGGGTCCTCCGGCGGAACGGCCTCGACCACGGCGACCTTCAGTCCGAGGTCCGCCAGCGCCACCGCGAGACTGGCGCCCGTCAGCCCGCCGCCGGCCACCAGGACCGCGTACATCAGCCGGATCCGACCAGCGCTTCGATTTCGTCCGGGTCCTTGGGCAGCGCGGCCGTCAGCACCTCGTGCCCGGACTCGGTCACCGCCACGTCGTCCTCGATGCGAATCCCGATTCCGCGAAACCCCTTGGGCACGTCGCGGTTCTCCGCCGCGATATAGATGCCCGGTTCGACCGTGCAGCACATGCCGGGTTCGAGCTTGCGCGGTTCGCCGTCGGTCTCGTAGTCACCGACGTCGTGCACGTCCATCCCCAGCCAGTGCGAGGTGCGGTGCATGAAGAACTCGCGGTAGGCCCCGTCGCGCACCAGGTCGGACACCTTGCCCTCGAGCAGTCCGATCCGCTTGAGCCCTCGCGTGATCACGTCGACGGCGGCATGGTGCGGATCGAGGATGGCCACGCCGGGTTCCATCGTTTCGATCGCCGCACGCTGAGCCTCCAGCACGATCTCGTAGACGGCGCGCTGCTCGGGGGAATAGGCGCCGCCGACCGGCCAGGTCCGGGTAATGTCGGACGCGTAGCCTTCGAGTTCGCAGCCCGCATCGACCAGCAGCAGGTCGCCGTCGCGCATCCGGCAGTCGTTCTCGTTGTAATGCAGGATGCAGGCATTCGCGCCGGAAGCGACGATCGAGGGATACGACTCGGTCGCCCCGCTGCGGTTGAAGCGATAGACGATCTCCGCTTCCACTTGGTACTCGTACATGTCCGGACGCGTGCGCCGCATCGCCCGCTTGTGGGCGTCCACCGCCACCGCCGCGGATCTGCGCATGCAGTCCAACTCCGTTTCGTGCTTGCACAGGCGCATTTCATGCAGGTAAAAGTCCAGCGCGGCCACCTGCACCGGCGCCTTGTTGCGCTCCCTGGACCCGTCGCGCATTTTCTTCAGCCATCCGCCCAGCCGCGCCTCGAAATCCGGGTTGCTGCCGAGGTCGTAGTGCACCGTGTCGCAGCCCTTGAGCAACTTGGGCATGACCTCGTCCAGCGCGCCGATGGGATAGGCGGAATCCGCGCCGAATTGTTCCTTCGCTCCGTCGGGGCCGGCGCGTTTGCCGTCCCAGAGTTCGCGCTGGGGATCGCGGTCGCGGCAGAACAGCACGAACTCGCCTTTGGCGCGGCCGGGCACGAGCACGGCCACCGCCTCCGGCTCGCGGAAACCGGTCAGGTAGAGCAGGTTGGTGTCCGGGCGATACGGGTAATCGACGTCGCGGCTGCGGACCCTCACCGGGCTCGCGGGAACGATGGCCGCGCAGCCCGGACCGAGCGCGCCGAGAAGGGCGCGGCGCCGGCGGGCGAAGTCTTCGGCCTGGAGCATTTGCCGATTTTAGCCGGTCGCCAGTTCCCCGCGCGTCCACTCGAAAGAGGCGCTTCGTGCTATATTCGCGGGTTATGGCACAGGAACAAAACCTGCACAACGAGATCGAATTGCTGTCGGAGCGCGTCGACGAACTGCTCGACCTGAACGATCAGTTGCGCCGCGAGAATGCCGCGCTGCTGACCCAGTGCGAAAAGCTACAGGGCGAGCGCTCCAGGCTGTTCAATACACGGGAGGAAGCACGTCAGCGGGTCGCCGAGATGGTTCAGCGGCTGCGCAGCATGGAACGCAGCGTGTGACCGAAAAGTTCGAGACCGTCAGGCTTCGAATCCTGGGCGAGGATCACACAATCGCCTGTGAACCTGGGGACCGCGAGGTGCTGAAGAGCGCGGCTTCGCTGCTCGACGAGCAGATCGAGAACGTGCAGCACGCGGACCCCCTGCTCGACACGACCAACGTCTTCATGCTGGCGGCCCTGAGGCTCGCCACCAATCTGCTGCAATCGCAGCGCGAAACCGACAGCAGCGCCACGGAAACCCTCGACAGCGTGCGCAGCGTTCGCCGGCGCGTCGAACGGCGCCTCGAAAAAGCCGCTGCCGCCGACGGCGCAAAGGCGCAAGCGGCAGGCTGACTCCGCCGACACGAAGGCACCCTGGGAGCGAGGGCGTCCCGCCCTAGAAACAACGCCACAACATGCCGATTGACAACCTGCGCTCCTCACTGCGCAAGGCGCGCGCGAACCTGAGCGCCCCCCTGCGCGACCAAGCCGCCGGGCAATGCGCACAACTGGCGCGCACGCTTCCGGCACTGCAACACGCACGCTGCATCGCGGCCTACATGCCCCACCGCGGCGAAATGTCCTGCGAGCCGATCATCGAATGGGCGCTGGGGCGCGGCGCGGATGTGCTGCTGCCCGTGGTCGTCGGCCGCCACATGCGGTTCGCACCGTACGATCCCGGCCAGGCGCTGACGCCGAACCGATGGGGAATACTCGAGCCGGAATGGCGCCCCGGGAGCTGGGTAAGCGCGAGAAGGCCGAACGTGGTTCTTCTGCCGCTGGTGGCCTTCGACTCCGGCGGCAACCGCCTCGGCCAGGGCGGCGGCTACTACGATCGCGCGTTCGCTTTTCGCAATACCGCGAAGAACTGGCGGCGGCCTATGCTGGTGGGCCTGGGCTACGACTTCCAGCAGGTGGGGCAGCTCGATGCGAAGCCGACTGACGTGCCGGTAGATGCGGTGATCACCGAGCGGCAGATCCACGAGTTCCGGCGCTAATTGAGGGCGGGACGCCCTCGCGCCCGGGAGGAAGCCAGCGTTTCCGGGGCGGGACGCCTCGAGGGACATGCCCCCGTCCCCTGGGGGAAGCCGCCCGCTCCATATAATGGCGGCACCCGGGAACCGGCGAGACGATTTCTCGCCTCCGCAACGACGGTAGAGCCGATTGCGATCGAAAAAGACCGATAAAGAGGCAGCGCTGGCGGCCAAGCGCCACGCCGCGCGGGCCGCGATCGAGCACATCCGCCACGACTGCCGCCTGGGCGTCGGCACGGGCAGCACAACCAACGAGTTCATCGCCCTGCTCCCGGAGGTGCGCGACCGGATCACGGCCGTCGCTTCCAGCTCGCAGGCGACCACCGATCTGCTGAGCGACCTCGGTTTCGAGGTGTCGCCCTTGAGTCAGTGCGGCACGCTGGACCTCTACGTGGACGGCGCCGACGAGACCGACGACCACCGGCGCCTGATCAAGGGCGGCGGCGCAGCGCTGACCGGCGAAAAAATACTCGTGGCGTCCTCGCGCCGTTTCGTCTGCATCGTGGACGAAAGCAAGCGGGTGAAACTGCTGGGCAAGTTTCCGCTTCCCGTCGAGGTCATCCCGATGGCGCGTTCGTCGGTGGCCCGCAAGCTCGTCGAACTGGGCGGCCAGCCGCAGTACCGCGAAGGCGTGGTCACCGATTACGGCAACGAGATCCTCGACGTGCACAATCTCAAGATCCTCGACCCGGTCGAACTCGAAACCGAAATCAACCAGGTCCCCGGCGTGGTCACCGTGGGCCTGTTCGCCCACCACCGCCCCGAAGTCGTGATCGTGGGCACCGCGGAAGGCGCCTACTCCCTATAATCCGGGCATGTTGCGGGGGAATGTAAAGCCGACAGGGTTCGCGCTCGCGCTGGTGCTGGCAACGGCGCTGGCCACCCCGGACGGCGCGGCGCAAACCGACCCAACCGACCAAACCGACCAGGCAGACGCGATCGACGAGATCGTCGTCACGGCCAGGACCGGCAGCCGCATCAGCCGGCAGAGCGATTCGCCGTCGCCGCTCACGATCCATGAAGGGCCGGACCTGATGGACGCGGGGCTCAAGGACATTCGCGACATGGTGGGGGTCCTCTCGATCAACGCGGGCTCGGAGAACAATTCCGACAACCTGTCGCAGAACTACACGGTGGGCACGGCCAACGTCAACCTGCGCGGACTGGGCGTCGCCTCCACCCTGGTGCTCGTCAACGGCAGGAGACAGGTGCTTTCCTCGGCGCAGACTGACGACGGTTTCAGTTTCGTGGACCTGGCGGCGCTGGCGCCCATGCTCGCGGTGGAGCGCGTCGAGATCCTCAAGGACGGCGCCGCCGCGATTTACGGCTCCGAGGCGGTGGCCGGCGTCGTGAACTTCATCACCCGCCGCGGCTACAACGGGTTCGAGCTGCAAACCGAGTTCCGCGCGCGCACCAACGACGGTTCCCAGGAAGACCTCACCGTCGATGCGGTATATGGCGGCGACTTCGGCGCAGGCGACGGCGGGTTCCTGGTGGCCGCCAGCTACCTGGACCGCACCAGCCTGATACTGGCCGAAGTCGATTGGCTGCGGCCCTCCACCAGCGGTTTCGGCAATCCGGCCAGCTTCAACGTGCCGTCCATGGGACAAACGGTGGCCGATCCCGGTTGCGCGCGCTACGAGGGACTTTTACAGCAGCTTACCGGTGGCGGCGAAATCTGCCGTTTCGATTACGCCCCGCAAATCACGACGGTGCCCAACGAACGACGGCTGCAACTGTGGGGCCAGGGAGACTGGAACCGGGGCGGGAAAACAGCCCTCTGGGCCGAGTTCGGCTACGCCAGGAACGACATCAGCCGCGAGGTATCGCCCAGCTTTCCGGTGCTGAACACGCCCGTGGTGCCGGCGTATCACCCGGCCAATCCCTACGGCGAAGACGTGTTCTTCCAGGGACGGCCCTACGGTTACGCGCATCCGCCGGAGATCAACTACTACGAGCACGAAACCCTGAGGGTCGCCGCCGGTCTGGAGGGCGAGCTGACGGATTCGACGTCGTGGAACGTCTCCGTCGTGTACGGCGCCAACGACGCCGTGCTCAACCCGCGCGACGTACACGCGGCGAACTTCCAGGCCGCGCTGAACGGCTTCGGCGGCAGCAACTGCGCTTCCGGACCGGACCGCGCGCCGGGACAAGGCGGCTGCCTGTTCTTCAACCCCTTCAGTTCGAACTTCGAGGCGGACCCGGGCTCGCCGCTGGCCAACGGGCGCGACCTGTACGAGTTCATCATCGGCGACTACATCGGCCTGGGCGACTCGCGACTGACGACCGTCGAGGCCAACGTCAACGGCGACCTGCTCGTTTTCGGGGGCGCCTATGCCGTCGGCGCCCAACACCGCAAACAGTCGCTGGACTTCCGCTTCGACACCGTGACCCGCCAGGACGGCTGGGCGTTTCTGATCGGCAACCCCGACTTCGACGCGGACGATTCGGTCTATGCCGTCTATGGCGAGGTCTGGCTGCCGCTCACCGACAGCCTGGAGCTCACCGGCGCGCTGCGTTACGAGGACTACGGGTCCGGCGTGGGCAATACGCTGGACCCGAAGGTCACGCTCCTTTACCGGCCCCTGGACACCTTGTCGTTGCGGGGCTCCTACAGCACCTCCTTCCGTGCGCCATCGCCGTTTCAGACCCGCGGCGCGCAAACCAATTTCACCAACATCGTCGATCACGACGGATCGAGGACCTTCGCCGGCCGCCGCACCGTGGGCGACCCCACGCTGCAACCGGAAACGTCAAGCGCATACAACCTGGGCGTCACCTGGCAGGGAAGCGCATCCTGGGCGCTGAGCGCCGACTACTGGCACTATGAGTTCAAGGACGTGCTGCGCAAGGAGAACGCCCAGGCGATTGTTAACGCCGACCCGTTCGACGCGCGCATCGAACGAACTTCGGCCGGCACCGTCTCCATCGTCAACGTGGCGTTCATCAACGCCGACCGGATCAAGACCACCGGCATCGATCTCTCGGCGCGCGGCAGTATGGATACCGGCGCCGGGCTGCTTTCGGGATGGACCGAGGCCACCTGGCTTTTCAGATACGACGTGACGAACGCGGGCGTCGAAATCGATGCGCTGGGCAAGCTCAACCGGGCCAACGTCGGCGCGCCCAACCAGCAATTCCGGGGCTCGGCCGGCCTGTCCTGGGCCAGGGGGCCGTGGGAAGTCAACGGACTGGTGCGCCACATCGGCGGCTATGAAGACGACGGCGGCGGTTCGATCGACGGCTTCACCACGCTGGACGCGAACGTCCGCTGGTCATTGGGCAGCTTCCCCGGCCTCGGCGCCGACTACGAGACGACCATCACGCTCGGCGCCGCCAACCTGCTCGACGAGGACCCGCCCTACGTGGCCATAGCCGGCAACTACGATCCCCGCTCCGCGGACCCCCGCGGCCGCCGCGTTTTCCTGGGAGTGCGCATCAGAACGCAGTAAGCAGCAATCATGGCAAAATGCCTGCCTCTTCAACCCCGGAGATTTCAGGCCCATGACTGCATCCGCTTCGTTCGAATCGATCCGCGTCCGCAACCCTCGCACCGGCGAGCGCGACTACCTGCTCAAGCCCGCCACGCCCGATGAAGTAGCGTCCACCGCCGACCGCCTGCGCATGAACCAGCCCGCCTGGCTGGACCTGGGACTGGAGAAACGCATCGAGGCGATGAACGCGTTCGCCGACGCCGTGCAGGACAACCGCCAGGCGATCTTCGACGCGCTCTGCGCGGACACGGGACGCGTCCTGATCACGCACATCGAGATCGACAACCTGCGCCACATGACCGACCGCATGGCCGGTTTCGCCCGGGAACTGCTGAAGAAAGAAGCGGCGCGAAACAGTGCCGTGCCCACCATCATGGCGCGCACGCAACTGGTCCCCTTCCCGCTGGTCGGCATCATCTCGCCCTGGAACTTCCCCTTCCTGCTGGGAATGATCGACTCGGTCCCGGCGCTACTCGCGGGCAGCGCGATCCTCTACAAGCCCAGCGAGATCACACCGCGTCACGCGGACCCCGTTCGCGAGTGCTTCGCCCAGGTCCCCGGACTTGCCGACGTTGTCGATTACGCGATGGGCGCGGGGCCGACCGGCGAGGCCGTGATCGACAACTCGGACGCCGTCTGCTTCACCGGCAGCGTACGCACCGGGCGCATCGTCGCCGAACGAGCGGCCAGCAACTTCATTCCCGCGTACCTGGAAATGGGCGGCAAGGACCCGGCCATAGTCCTGGAGTCGGCGGACCTGGAGCGCACCGCCCAAGTGCTGTTGCGCGGTTCGGTGGCGGCAACCGGTCAGGCCTGCCAGTCCGTGGAGCGCATCTACGTGGCCCGCCCGCTGCACGACGCGCTGGTCGAGCGGCTCGCCGAACTGGCCGCCGACGTAACGCTCAACACCGAAGCGCCCGACAAGGGCCACATCGGCCCGCTGATCTTCGAGAAGCAGCTCGCGACCATTCAGTCGCACATCGACGACGCCGTGGAGAAGGGCGCGACCGTGCATTGCGGGGGCAAGCACGTCGATAACGGCGGCACCTGGTATCCGGCGACCGTCGTGAGCGGCGTCAACCACACGATGCGCATCATGATCGACGAGACCTTCGGACCGGTGCTGCCCGTCATGCCCTTCGACAGCATCGAGGAGGCCGTCGAGCTGGCCAACGACTCGCGCTACGGCCTGAGCGCCAACGTCTTCGCCGGGAGCGAGGAAGAAGGCGTGGAAGTGGGCCGGCGCCTGAACGGCGGCGTCATCAGCGTGAACGAAGCATCGCTGTCCGGCTCGGTCCACGAATTCGAGCAGGAACCCTTCAACCTCTCGGGCCTGGGCCGCTCCCGCATGGGCCCCGCCGGCGTCGAACGCTTCTACCGCCACAAGCTCATCCTCTCCGACTCGTCCCCCGAAGCCCGCAACATAGACGCCTACGCCGAACCCGCCACCTAACTTGGGAGAATGCCCGGGAGGGAGGTCGTCCCGACCTCCCAAACCCCCGCCAGTGTTATCATCCCCCCCGCTGGCTCGGCACGCGGCGGGGTATGGCGCAGTCTGGTAGCGCGTCTGCTTTGGGAGCAGAAGGTCAACGGTTCAAATCCGTTTACCCCGACCACTGCGCCAAAGGGCCGCCGCTTTCCCGGACTAACCAGTCGATGCGCCTGTAGCTCAACCGGATAGAGCATCGGCCTTCTAAGCCGGTGGTTGCAGGTTCGAGTCCTGCCAGGCGCGCCATCGGCGGAAACGGCGCCCCAGGCGCGAGCCGGGCAGCAGCATCAACCGTGGTGGGCGTAGCTCAGTTGGTAGAGCCCCAGATTGTGGATCTGGTCGTCGTGGGTTCGAGTCCCATCGTCCACCCCACCCTTCACCGCCGGCTGTGGCAATATTGCACCCCCACCGGCTGGCGTTCCGTTCAACGCCACACCCACACTGGGCCGTTAGCTCAACTAGGTAGAGCAGTGGACTCTTAATCCATTGGTTGCGGGTTCGATTCCCTCACGGCCCATCACAATCTCTTTAGTTATTGATATATAGATATTTCATGTGTTTCATTGAGATGTGGTGGCCCTTACGATGGCCTTTGTGAAGGTTTGGGGGACGCTATTGTTGTAGGCCCAATGCACTGCGGTTAGAGTTTGTAAAGGGTCGACAATGTAAATTCGGCAGGGCTCCGGTCAGCGATTCGCGGGCTTCCGCCTAGAGTACTTGTGCAGGCTTGGCTGAGCGAATGTAGCACCCCGACAACCAGCCTAGCAGAACTCAATATGACAGCGGAAAAAACGTGCCGATGCGCTGGCGGAGCGGAACCTGATGACCGCGATTTGGGTAAGCGCTATTTTGCTCGAAACGGCAGCGTCAGATTGTCCGGCAGGAGGATGTGATCGGTAGGCTGCAAGCGCAGGATACGCCGCGTTCGACGCCGGTTGTTCTTGTCACGAATGTCGTATTCCCGCTCACGGAATAGCTGTAGGATGACCTTGTCCAATTGCGAGCGGGTCGCGGCAGTTTGATTGGCTACCTGGCGGTATACCGCACCGACCGGCACCGGCTCCTTCGACACCGCGGCATCCAATTCACGTGGAAGGGATTCCATCAAGTCCAGGCGTACGGCCTCCTCGTCTTCCGCGGTGAAATTGAACAGGTCGAGCGCGTCTAGATCTTTCATCGCATCCCAGCCCAGCATGCCGAGGCCTCCGTTGCCGTAGTGCTCAAACGTATTGCTCAGTTCCCAATGAAGCTGCAACATGACATCACGGGCCGTTGGATGCTTCGAAAGGTGGACAAACCACAGCGCACGCCGGGAGACTACAGGGCGAATGAAAAAAGGGGTGTAGTAGGTTGCTCCGGTTGCGCTAAGTATTAGGTCTTTCAACGTACGCTGGATGAGCGCATGCTGGCCCCTCTGTTTATGCTCAATGAGATCAAGGGCCTGCGCGCGGTCCAGTCCCAATCCTTCAAGCCGGACCAGGACCTCCGGACGGCCCGCCAGAAAATTGATCAGCGCATCGGCAGCGTAGGTCAAGATCACCTCGGCGGCAGGCAGCTGGCGAAAGATGCCGCGGATCAAGTCCAGGTCCACCTGCGAGTACCCGGTCTGGTCCAGCAGAAAGATTGCTCGCCCTGCGCGGGGCTGACGGCGGAGGATGGATTCGATGATGGCGCCGCATTCCGCTTCAAAACGGCCTTCCCTCACCAGGATGCGGTCATCCTCAGACCCGTATCCTCGCTCACTGAGCACATCACGCAAGTGTTCGATGTGCGGCCGCTCTTTGTCCACGAAGTAGCATTGATAGTCCACGCTCAAGGCCTTCCTTCGGTTCTGGTTCAAACGCTGGTCGGCGGCCTGCATTTCCTCGAGCATGATCAGGGGGCTACCGGAAACAATAGATCCATCTATTTCGCGGTAGGTTCCGCCCCCGCAGAACCCGTCAACGAGATCTAAGCGGAATTCGTCGCGCTGGAACCGAAGGTTTAACGTATCGCAGTAGGCGTGCAGATAGGCCCGCAATACCCGCAACTTGGCTTCGCTGTGTGGCTCAAGTATCGGCGGCTGCTCGCCCGGCGCCCATTCAAACGACAACGCCTCCTCCAATTACGGCAATGCCGGCAGCGAATTATATTCAAGCCCGTCTAGTTCGCGCCCGTTCGACTTCGGCGTTCTTCCACCCCACTGTTTGAAGAAGAATGCGACCCCAGCTTGCTCGCATTGATCGCGGATTCTCGCCACCCACTCGCCACGCATCTTGCGGGCTTTAGGACCGCTTTCGCCGCCGACGATGACCCAGGAGATGCCTTCCAGGTCGAGGTCCTCCAGCGGCCCCAGCAATGGCTCGATCGACAGAAACCGAATGGTTGCAGGTGCCGCCTGCAGATGGCGGATTCGTGCCAGCCCAGTACAGTCCTCCACCGACACGCCGCACCAAATGTGCGCCGGAGCCGCACGCTCCGCATACCGCCTGCGCAAGTAATTCCGCATGAGCGAGCTCCGCTTGGTTAGGACCTGGTAGATATGTTGATTGGCCTCCTCCATCCGCTCGAAGACCTGGTCAATGAAGTGTCGGTCGACCTTCTTGTGAAACAAATCGCTCATCGAATTGACGAAGATCATCCGGGGCTTTTTCCACTTCAGGGGCTGATCCAACCGCGATGGCCACAAGCGCAGATCAAAGCCCTGTTCGTAAGGATGTCCCTTGATCCCGCGCCAGCGCTCGGCGAAGCGCTCCGCGTAGCAATTATCGCAGCCCCGGGTGATCTTCGTGCAACCCGTTACAGGGTTCCAGGTCGCATCGGTCCATTCAATGTCGGTTTTTCCGGGCATCGCAGTTCATTTGCTCGAATCAAAACGTATCGAAGACTGTGCAGTGAGTTTAGCGTCTCATGGGCACGCAAACCGCATACCACGCGGTCCATAGTACTGTCTCTGAGTCGTCCGAAAAGTGGCCCGCCGTGATAAGGTACCCGCCGAAAAACCCCGGCAATACCAGAGTGGAGGCCATAAGAATGGAAGATCGCAAGGCGGGATACGAGATCGTGATCGCGGGGCGGAGCGTGAAGTGGCCCCGAAACGAAATCAAGTACGAGGAAGTCAAGGAAGAGTGGGACAAACTTAGTCCCGATCGGACGATCCAAGGCAATCCAGCCATTCACTACACAAGGGCAAATGGCGAAAAAGGCATCCTGCTGCAAGGAGAGAGCGTGAAAGTTGAAGACGGCTTTAGCGTTCAGGTGGATCCGGCGCACCTGTCCTAAGCACAACCCGTATGGCCCGGCCTGACCCGGACCGGGACAGGCGCAAATCCAATGACCGAATATGAGGAGCTGTTGCGGCAGGACGCCGGGCGGCGCGGATGGACGGTTGAAGTGGAAGACAACCTCATCTCAATAGTAGGCGTGCCATACAGAAAAAGGAGCGGCGCTGTAGGAACGTGCCAAATCTCGGTCGGAATACAAGGTGACGGACTAGCCCTGCGAGCACTGGAGAACGCGAACCGAGCAGCTCACGCTGCCCTCTTAACCGGGGTCGACAAGGGACACGCATACCAGGCAGACGGGAACCCGGTCGGCAATATGCTCTGGACCGACGGGACCGACCAGTGCGTCATTTCAATCATGCGTGATGACGGAGATTACGACAACGCGTGGCACGCTTTGACCGTATATGTGTCGCGGGTCGCCGGCGCGCTCGGTGAAGAACAACGCAAGCAGGTCGAGCCCATCTTCCGGTTCGAAATCGAAGGCGAGGACGACCAAGCCATGCAGGACTGGCGGGCTCGCGCAAGAGGCCAACGAATCGGGATCGTGGGTCTCGGCGGTGTAGGGCTATGGATCCTGGACATGATGAGCAAGACGGATGTCCGGGAAATACGGATCTGGGATGGAGACGACATAGAAGGACGCAATCTTCTTCGGGCCCCGGGCTGGGCAGGCCAGGAAGCAATCGACAACAACAAGGCCGAGTTCTACGGGACCCAATACGATCAAATGCGACGCGGCCTTTCAGTCTGCGGGCAGTACTGGCGTTCGGACGACCCCGTCGACTCGTTCGATGGGCTGAATTTCGTCTTCATCGCGGTGGACAAGACCGACGTACGCTCCGCCTTGTGCCAGAAGCTGGAAGAAGCCGAAATCCCCTTCGTGGACGTCGGTATGGGAATTCAACGCCGGAACGGACGCGTTCGGGGCAGCTGTCAGGTCTTCTTCTCCGGCGAAGACCCGGGCCGATGGCGGATAGGCATTCCGACGATCGAAGGAGTCGGCGAGGAGGAATATCGTGCATTGCAGCTGGCGGATGTGGGCGCATTGAACGCAGCGCTGGCAGTAGGCATGTGGCGGCGACACATAGGGCAGTACGAAGAAGAGACGAAGGGCTGGCTCGTCCGTTACCAAATCGAAGGCAACGACCTGCTGAAGAAGACGGAGTCATGAGGCGGCGCCTGAGATCGGTAATCCCAGAATTCGTCGAGTACATCCCGTCGGACGGAAAGGACCTGGTCCCGGGGGTCGTGTACATCAGCATGAAGCACAGGACGGTCGTGCTGAGATGCCCCTGCGGGTGCGGCCAGCTCTCAGAGTTCGTGCTGGACCCTATCAGGTTCCGGATGATGTATGACGGCAAGAGTGTCACTTTCGATCCATCGATCGGCAACTCCAACCTCAAGTGCCGGAGTCACTTTTGGATTCGCAACAACCAGATTTTGTGGTGCTCGCCAATGCAACGCTGGGCAACAAGGCAGGCCCAGGAAAGGGAAGCTGCTCAAGCGCTGAAGGAACGTAAAGCGACGCAGACCGGTGCAAGGGCAAGGTTCAGAGGTTTCTTGAAAGGCCTCACACGCAGGCGGAACTCATAGCGCCACTGGGCGGCGCCCAACGGCGGCCCGCAAATGCTACGCGGAAAAAGCAGAGCGTGGCCAGTTCCCGAACCTGATTTGGAATCCTGACGAGGCAACCGGCCAACCATTGCCCATGGCCCGCCTCTCGATTTCATCCTACACTGTCGCGCCCATGCTCATCAAAAAAAATAGCGAAGGCAAGGCCTGCGACACTGTAGTCAGGCACATCGAAATCTGCACGAACGGCACGCGCTCAGGCATTCGGCATCCGGAGAGGGACGGCAACGGTCCGCCCGTGAACCTGCGCCTCAAGGTCGGTGAGCGAGAATACGCTATCGAACACACGCTGCTTCAGCCGCGCGAGGATCGGATCAGGGACAGTGCGGCATTCAGGAAGATCAACGAGTTCACTCGTTCAAAATTACGGAAATTATCATTACCATCGAAAGGCTGGATGTCCGAGCATCCTTGGAATCGTGTGCTGAATAACTGGCTCGTACACGTGATTCAGATCGTGCGTGGTATTGGGTTGGCTCGCCAGTGCACAGCGCATTGCAAAGCGCGATGTTGGTAGCACACTAGGAAGCACAACGGAATTATCACGGCCACAAAATGTGCCGTTAGGGAGAAACGATTGAGAAAAGCACCAACGTGGATTGGCCTTGGCTTACTGGCCTTGGGGTTGCTGGCGTTTTTCGGCATTGAAACCTGCCGTGACCTAAGGACTCCTATTGTTATAAACACGGACTCCGGCAAGGCATCAGTCGATAAGTTCACCATACTGATCCCTCAACTCCGCGGTGATTCAGATTCACGATATACCGGCGATCTTTTCAATGGCCTTGGAACGCAGGGATGGGCTTGCCTGAAAATCGATTCCCCCTTGATCGAGGAGGACATCATCGAAAGTACCGAGGAAAGACCCGCAATTGAACTGGAAGCAGCTTGGTCCCTCCTCGAAACGCACCGGGCTGATCTCCTGATCTGGGGCGAAATTGCTGCAATAGGCACAGCCGCTCGAGTCGCTGTTTATGGCTTAGGCGAAAGGATTCCGGAGGAATTTACAATTGATTTTCTCGACGAATGGGAGCCGCGAATATCGTCTCTGCTCGAATTCCTCATGCTCCGTAACCTAACCGGACAGGCTGAACGATTCGAACAAGAAAACAGCAGCGACTACATTCGGCGCGTAGAGCCTCTGCTTGCCAAGATTCAGAAACTTGCAGATAACACAGAGTTGGAGGAGTTGGCTCCTCTTGCAACCCAACTCATTGCGATGGTTGAAAGGGATCTGGAAGCCGCCCGTATTGACATTCAATACAGGGACGGATTTCGATTAGTTTGTCCAGACGGATGCGACGGCATGGATCAGGCCAAAGCGGAGTTTTGCTATATCTCCGCCTCGGTAAGCGCCACAGGACTCACGCCGGTGCAGGCCGGAGGCTTCATCCGAGGCCTTGATCCCCGCCAGCGAAGAAACAAACACCGCGCCGCGAACGTGTACTACTTGAGTTGCCTTCGGGCAGAGGGTATTAGCTTGGCAGAATGCCAAATGAATGAAGCCGACTGCACAATTGAACGAGATCCGTTCTCGTTCATTGGCTATTCAACCCCTCTTTTCCCCAAGTAGATAATCCTAGGCCGCACCGCCAAGAACGCTGCCCAAGGAGTCCGAGGTACGAAACACGCGGAACAAGAATATCTCCAGGGCCTGAGGACCCGCCGTCCTCTTTCGCTTCATTCACAAATTAGAAGATTACGCGACCCTGCGGGCCAAGCCGGCACCTCTATTGTCTCTAGGACCCAGGTGCTTCCCAAGATGATCAGAGGTACTGGCTATTGGGACAAATTGAGCGCTAGTAGCTCCGCCAACGCGTCTTCCTCCGAAATATCAGCATCCCACCCATACGCGTTCGCCACAGCGGTATCGAGCCTGGCATGGGCATCGGCCAGCCATTGCGGTCGAGCGTTGTAGAGTTTGGTGAGCGTACGGGCCTTGAGTTCCTTGGCGGCCGTTGCGTCCCGCGCAACGGGCCGCTTGGGAAAGCCTGGCACTGGCTCATTCACCCATTCCACCCATTCAGGCGGATTGAGCCAGCGGTCGCGCAATTGAACCAAGCGCCCGGCCGCCTCGGCTATGACGATCGCTCGTGTATCGTTCGCAAAGTTCTCGGCTGGAATGTCCGGAGAGAGACCTTTCGGGAAGGGGAACGTCCCGAATGTAGTAGTGGGTGTGTAACGCGGTCTGTCTACCAAGTCGGTGCCTTGCCGTAGTGACCAGGTCTCGTGAAAGCGGCTGTGCAGTATCCCGAAGATTGTGTCGTCGTCTCGAGCGAAGACGATTAGCGCATGATCCGGGCAAACCCCCGCTTTCAGCCAGACAAACAACCGGTGCTTGGCGACACACGGAGTGGCGATAAAGCGCGCTTTCCCTTTGAGTGCCTTCCGCATTGCGGGGCGCGTATTCCAATGTCTGAACCAGAACTCCCGACTTTCCGGTTCACTGTTCTGTTGGCGTTCAGTTTTGACATGTTGTTCCACGTACTCAAAAGGCGCCTCGAATAGGGCCGCCTCTTCTTCGCACATATTCTCACCAAAATCTACGATCCACTTGCCTGATGGTCGGCGTGTAATGTCCATGGCGTTAGTCCGGGGACGTAAGACTTCGGCATTAGTGCGACCGTTCGGGTTGGCTGGCAAACAAAGCCAATCTCTCGCCATATCGCCAGAGACATCAAACTTCCCTCGCTTTACAACACCCTGGAATGCCACGCCTCGGTTTTCTCTTATTCGTTCAGCAAGGGTTAAATCAAGTGGCCCGGCTGAAAGATTCGCATTGATCTGCGATGTTTCTGCGTCTTCGTAGCGAATCGGAACGGCTGCGTTCTTTAGGGTAAAACATACTAAGGACACTCGGACCGCGGCACCTTCCACTACCCAAGGTTCATCGGGCCACGCATCGTAGATTACGGAATGTTCGAGAATTCGCTTCAGAACTAATCGGTTAGTACCACCACGAATTGAGTTTGTAGCGACTAGACCCGTGCGCAAAATTGCTCCGTTCTCAATTAAGCGTCCTGCTTTTGCAAACCAGTAGCAAACCAAGTCGGGTTTTCCTTTGATCAGGCCACGGTAGGCAGCCGATAACATGTCGACATAGCTGTTGCCCAATTCTTTACGCGCCTTCCTGTTACCCAGAAACGGTGGATTCCCTATTACGACATCAGCGTGTGGCCACTCCGACTCACTCCCATCCGGCGCGAGGATTGCATCCCGGCATTCAATATTGTCCAGCGGCTTAAGTATCGGATCGCGCTCCTCGCTGAAGCCATTGCGCCGCATCCATTGGATCTCGCCAATCCATACGGACACCCGTGCGAGTTCGGCGGCGTAGGGATTGATCTCGATGCCCTTTACGTTGATCGGACCGACAGCAGGGAAGCCGCGCTCAAGACCCATCGCCTCGGCCTCTATATGAACCCGGTGTTCGATATCCTTGAGCGCCTGCAACGCCAGGTAGAGGAAGTTCCCCGATCCGCAAGCAGGATCCAGCACAGTGAATGTCCGAAGCCGCTCAAGAAACGCACGGAGTATCCCCTTCGCTTTGTTGTGCACCTTCGTCCGCGCCGATGGCGATCCAGCCTTTGCCGCCCGCACCATCGCTGCCTCAATGTCGGCCTTGGTGTGCTCCCATTCGGCGAGTAGGGGACGGACGATCACAGGATCCACGATTCGCATGATCTTGTCGCGGTCGGTGTAGTGCGCACCCAGTTGCGACCGCTTGTCCGGATCGAGTCCGCGTTCGAATAGCGTGCCCAGGATGGAAGGATCAATTTCAGACCAGTCGAGCGCTGCAGCCTTGAGCGCCGTCTGAATCTCCGCCGCGCCCAGCGGCAGCGCGCTGTCATCGTCAAACAGTCCGCCATTGAACCATGCGACCGGTTCGAATCCGATACGACCGCCCGTAGACATGGCTCCGAACAGATCCTGGGCAAGCACCACGAATTCATCTGGCTGCGTACGTGCCTGTTCGAGCATCCGAGTGAACATGTCATCCGGCAGCAGACCGATATCTTCAGCGAACATGCAGAACACCAGGCGGTTCACGAAGTGCGCTACGGCCTGTGGTTCATGTCCCCGGTCCCGCAGGGACTGCGCCAGTTCGGAAAACGTTGCGGCCGCCCGCTCCGTCACCATCTGCCGCGTTTCTCCCGGCCGCAAGCGCTCCGGATCCGACATTGCCCATTTGAGCAGGTTGCGGTTCGCGCCGTCCTCGAGTTCGGCCAGTGAGAATTCGCGCACCACGCTAATGCTGTTGGTCCAATTCGTGGTGATCCGGAACCGGGCCATGTCCGAAACGATCAGTAGCGGCGGGTTCTCCAGCGCCAAGGCGTACCGCCGCAACTGCTGGAATGCCTTATCGAGATTGGCGTGCTTGCCCTTGTACTCCCAAGCGAAGTGCCCCCGCTTCCAGACATCCGCCCAGCCGTCGCCGCCGGTGTCCTTACGTGCTCCCCGTTCAAAGCAGTAGCGATCGCCGGTCGGGTCGTCGTCTGCGGGTGTGGGCTCTCCGAGCAATCGGCAAAGATCAATGAAGTGCTCCTGGGCCGCCGAACGCTCCTTCAACTCGGAGGCTTGCCACTTGGCAATGAACTCGTTCGGGGTCATCGTGTCTGCCCCTCATACCTATATAAGGATTCCAAGCCGGGAAGAGGCTTGTTTAGGTAGGACTGCATGCGTCTCGACGCCATTTTCGATTTGTTATTGGTGTTTTTTGTAGCGCCGTAAAGTCCCGGCACCGACTAGTCGGATTTCTATTGCCGGGATCGTTCCCTAAGGATCAACTGCCCGGCGATTTTACTGGTCTAGGTTAGGTGCATGTCTTGGCGACTGACTAGGATACCTGTCCTGCCGTTAAGTCCACAATTGAGAAAGGTCAGCCAAGAGGCATAATCTGGCGCCCGTCAACTTCAATCTGTGAGTCCCTATGTTCAAGGTGAACCTGTCGGAAAATCGCCTCGTCCCGCTTGAGAAACAGCGCTTTAGCGATCTGAATCTACACGAGCGGCGCCACCTTCAGGAGTGGCTGGCGCGCACACCGGAGGCGCTCGGCGAGGAACTTCTGGTCATCCAGAAGGAATTCGACGGGTTCGCGGACACCAACGAGCGCCTCGATCTGCTGGCGCTCGACAAGGAACGTCGGCTGGTGGTCATCGAAAACAAGCGTGACGATTCTGGCCGCGATGTAGTGTGGCAAGCACTTAAATACGTGGCCTATTGCTCCAGCCTTAAGAAGTCGGAGATCGTCGAAATCTATCAGAAGTACCTTGATCGGTGGACTACCGGTGAGAGCGCCGTTACGAACCTGTGCGAATTCCTAGAAGTCGAAGATCTCGACGACATGGTGCTGAACGCGGGTAATGACCAGCGTTTGATACTGGTCGCGGCGAATTTCCGCAAGGAAGTAACGGCAACGATACTGTGGTTAATCGGACACGGAGTTCGAGCGCAATGCTTCCGGGTCGTGCCCTATAGTTTCGGCGACGATGTTCTGATCGATCTGCAACAGATCATCCCGATGCCCGAAGCGGAAGATTACATGATCGGGATGGCGGCCAAGGAATCCGAGGAAAAGTCGGTGCAGGGCACCCAACAACGCCGTTACGAGATGCGGCGGGCATTTTGGATGAGGACGAAAGAGGAATTCCGAAGGCGCGGAATCTCGCGATACGAGAACATCAGTCCGTCCCAATTCCACTGGCTGGCCAGCGCGACTGGTGTATCGGGCTGCGCCTACAACCTGATTTTTACCAACAACGAGGCGCGCGTGGAACTCTCCCTCACGCGTTCTCAAAATGAGAACAAATGGATCTTCGATCAGCTCGAACAGCAAAAGCAGGATATCGAAGAGCGTTTTGGTGCTGAATTCCAGTGGCATAGGCTTGACGACAAGAAGGCGAGCCGAATCTGCTATGCGCACCCGTTTGATGGGTTTAATGACGAGAACTGGCCCAAGATGATCGAGTGGCTGTGCGAGTACTTCGTCAAACTGGAGGACGCGTTCTCGGAACCGCTTGCGCGTCTAAATCAGCAATTGAGGTCCCAGGGCGGCATTTCGGTAGGTGATGGGAGCGATTCTGGCTGAATCTCATACGCATCGCGCATCCGTGTCGCCGTTACCGAGGGAAGCGATCGCTTACGGGCAATGAGCGAAACGACAGAAGTGCACGTGGAACCGGGAGAGACGCTCTCGGAAATTGCCGCGCGGTACGGCGTCACCGTCGAGCAATTGCAGGAGTGGAATCGGATCGAAGAAGCGGACTATGTGCAGGTGGGTCAGAGAATCGTCGTCCATGACGCAGTGGTTACGCCTGGATGGGACGAAGCAGTTGTCGCTTGGAGCGGGTGGCTGGGAGGAGCACTCGTCGTGGTGGCACTGTTGCTTCTGTTTCGCCGCAAACGCAGAACCCCAATTTCGACGCCTGATACCCGGGCCGCGTCACCGACAGAGGCGCTGCATCGGCACGGTCCGAAACCCACTTCGGTATTGCAGAAACCCGCGCCGAAGGCAAACGCCGGCGAGCGACGGGTCCAATCGGTATTGACGAGGCGTTATCGGGACTGGCCGCTGCTCAATAATGTGCTGCTTCGCTCTGGGGGAGGGACGGCACAGATCGATCACATCCTCATTTCGCCCGCCGGCGTATTCGTGATCGAGACCAAGGACATGGGCGGGTGGATATTCGCAAGCCCCGGGCAGCAACGGTGGACGCAATCGTTCAAGGCGGGCCGGTGGTCCCGCATGATGGGAATCAAGTCGAAGCGATTCGCTTTCTACAATCCACTGCTGCAGAACGAAGGACACGCGAAGGCCCTGGTCAAACTCGGCGTCGTTGATCCTTGGGAAATCCGGCCCGTTGCAGTGTTCGTGGGCGACGCCGAGCTGAAAACGGAGGAGAAGTTCGTGCGGTTTGAAGAGCACGAGGATATGGCAAAGCGGTTCCGTGGCTGGCGAATGCGAGGCGTCGTCTGCATGAGCCTTGCGGAGTTGCACCAGTACATCGCCTTCTCCGTTCGCGCATCGTCGAGTCGAAGCCTGATGCGAGAGAGGATGGAGGCGATCCGGGCAAAGATAACAACAGCCGCCCTACCCGTGACCGCGGAAACTCACGCCAGACATGTCGAGTACGCCCGGTCTGCGAAGAGGGCATCGTGGTGATGAACCACAACATCGCGTGTCTGGGCTGGGGTTCCCTAATCTGGGATCCTCGAGACTTACCAATAAAGCGGTCCTGGTCCGATGACGGTCCGATGATTCCAGTCGAATTCGCGCGACAATCCAAGGATGATCGCATCACATTGGTAATCTCGCCTGACGCCCGCCCCGTGCGATCGTTATGGACCCTCATGGACAGCGATTGTCTCGAAGTCGCGATAAAGCAACTGAAACGGCGGGAAGGCACAAAGAAGAAACACATAGGCCGTTGGTCGAGGGGAAAGGAGTCTCCACCCGAGATACCTCTACTGAGCAAGTGGGCGCGTGCAAGAAATATCGACTCGGTTATCTGGACAGGGTTGCCGCCAGGACTCAAGGGCGGTACGAAAGGGCAACCTGACGTAGGAGACGTACTAAGGCACCTTCGATCTCTATCGGGGACCGCACGAGACAACGCAGAACAATATATTCGTCGGGCACCCCGGCAGATTGATACGGCCTATCGTCGACGGATCGAGGCCGAGCTTCAATGGTTGCCAACAGCGGATGATAAGTAGATGTATAGCATAGCGTCGGCGGGTCGCAGCAGCAGTCGAATCGATCCTTAGAAAGATCGAGACCAATACCTTCACCTGTTTCCGCTAGTTCGCGCGCTTACACATGGCTTTGTTCCTGGATAATTCCCCCGCACTAACACATTAGGGAGTACTTGCATCAGAAATCCACAACTCTTAATCGACTTGCTACAGGAAATGTCGAACGACGCTTGGGGTCGGCTCATTGCTGCCCCTACGATGGGAATGAGCGAAGAAGAACAGAATCGGCTCCACCATACCGAACTCTTGGTCGATATCGGGTGTGCCCAGTGGACAAATCCCGAAAAGGACGTGGTTCGCATTACAAACCAAGGATATGACTTCCTAAATGCCATCCAGAAACGCGAGGCCTTGAAAGTGAAGTTCAGGCAACTTCTCGCGCGCGGAATCCCGCTTGTCCACGTTGTAACGAAGATTCTATCCTTGGCAAACAACGCTCCGACCGAAGATTGAACACTATGTGCATGGCCCTTTCGCTTAGCCAATGCCTGGTGAGCATCGGGCTGTTATGCGATATAGCCGGGGTGTTCCTGCTGTTCCGGTTTGGCTTGCCCAGCCGATCGCCGCAGGTTGGCCACTTATTGCTGGAAACATCCAAGGAAGAAGACGCCGCCATTGAGGCGGGCCGCCGACGATTCGAACGTATGGCGCGTCTGGCCCTGACACTACTCGTTTTCGGATTCGGTTTACAGCTCGTCGGAGCATTGATCCGCTAAGAAATAAAGGCGAGATCTAAGTGTCCGCGCTCCCCGGCGCCGCGACCACTATCAGCAAGATTCTCCTGCGACGAAGTTAAAACAATTGCGCTTCGGAAAGGGCGTTACTCTTTCTGGGAACATTTCATTTCCCAATGCCTCAAGTTCACCTTAAGATGTACATCCATTAGAGAAATATATTTCGTTTCCTGTTAATCGAAGTGGGCCGACCATACAAGAACGAACTTCGTTCACTACCAGACGCCTATGAATGGGCAACTACATGGAGTTGCGATCAGCTACAGCAATTGTGGCAGGATCAGTCTGGCAAGACACTTATTGCAAGCGGTTCAGGCGGCTCTTATTCTGCGGCTTCGTCAGCGGTTGCTCTCCATCGCAATTACCACAAATCTCCGGGGTACGCAGTTACCCCGCTCGAATTGGAAGCGTCCGTGCCCAAGGATCAGGCCTGCAGTTTGTGGCTATTTTCAGGGACCGGCAGGAACCTGGACATAAGACGAGCATTAAGGTGCGCGTCGATTTATGAAGCTAATGAACTGACAGTTTTCTGCTCAAGGATTGACAGTCCGCTCGAGAAGGATGCACGCAAGGCATTGGTTGAGCGTATTTTTTCGTTCGACGCGAATATCGGGAAGGACGGCTTCCTGGCAACAAATTCGCTATTTGTTTCGACGGTAATTCTCGCTGCGTCATTCGAGTCGCTGCCGCCAAGCTTGGCCACACTAATCCAATCCGCCTTCGAGACCGATTTCACGGAAGAAGGTTTGCAGGAGAAATTATTGTCGGCCGCGAACGGTCGTTCCAATGCGATCATCTTGCACGGTCCTAGCGGAAGAGCGGGAGCGTTGGACCTGGAATCAAAATTCACCGAGAGCGCCCTGATTGCATCAAGCGTGTCAGACTTTCGAAATTTCGCGCACGGTCGGCATAACTGGATCAATCGTTTTGGCGCGGAGAGTCTTGCTGTGGCATTCGTGGGCCCCGGAGAGCAAGAATTAGCGAGACAAACGCTGGAACTCATACCTACACACGTACCGCGAGTCACTTTGCCGCTCGGCGCTAATTTTGCGATTGCCCAAGTACTGTCGATTTACTTTTCAATTCGTATTGCCGGTTGGCTGGGCGACCTTCACGGGATTGATCCAGGCCGTCCGCGTATCCCAGAATTTGGTCGCAGGCTATACCACTTGCGCGCTCGCCTCGCAGGTACTATGGCGCGTCGTTCGGTCCAGCAAACCATTATTGGCCGTAAAGCAAATGCGCTTGGCGTGACAGGAGATCGCCATGTCTCCTCTTCAACTTGGTTGAAGAAATACTCAACTTTTCGAAATCGACTAAACAGCAGCACAATTCGCGCCATTGTATTTGACTACGATGGCACACTTGTTGCGACCAAAGCACGATTTAACTCGCCTATCGAAGCGATTACTGAGCGATTGGTGGAGTTACTAAAAGGTGGTATCCCGATTGGCATCGCAACCGGGAGAGGTGACTCGGCGCGCCAAGAACTGCAACCCATCATTCCGCGTGAGCTCCAAGCACGAGTAATGCTTGGGTACCACAATGCATCACAAATTGCTCGACTCAATGTCGACCGTGAAGTTGACGGTGATTTCTTAGATCCAATTCTGGAGCAATTCTGGAAACGACTATTACGCAGCCCCATTAATACAGAAGGGACAGCCGTTCGGAACTATCCACTGCAAATCTCGATTCGACCTTCTCAAATTGTGCAAATGACACGACTATGGACCGCAGTCCAAGCGCTGGCCACTGAAGTAGCGGACGGCAAATTAAAGGTCATGGCTTCAGGTCACTCCTTGGATGTCATACCCAAGAGCGTATCGAAGGTGGCATTAGTGTCCGCTATATCCGAGGAATTTGCGATTAGTGAATCCTGCGTGCTTCGAATCGGTGACAGCGGTCAGTGGCCAGGGAATGACTGTGAGCTATTGCGATCACCACTGGGATTGAGCGTGCGCGAAGTGTCGGCCGACCCGGAAACCTGTTGGAATCTTCTTCCAGCCAGATGCAGAGACGTTAGTGGCACGCTGTACTACTTGAATCGCATGCAAGCGACAGACGGTGTGGCAAGGATTCGATTGTGAACGAAGCACTTTGTTTGCGAACTCTGGGAAGCGTTATGGACTGGTCTGATGATCATGCACGAACCGAGTACCAATGGTTGCGACTCATGTCGAGATTCAAGTACGACGGCTATCGCGACTTTGTCGCCGGGGTTCAATTCCTGGAATCTCTTATCACTTGGCTTACCCAATTCGAAACATCGGATGAACGCCAAATAGCCTACGAGTTCTTAAAAAAGCGGCTGGTATATGTGGGACCCGCGGAACTATCAAAGCTTGTAGATCTTTGCTACTTCGAACGAATAAGACCGACAGTTGCCAAGATGGCAGCAAATGATTTAGGTATTGAGCGTTTTCGCTTATGGTCGCACCCGGGGGGCACCGAAAGGTTCGCCCACTGTTTGCGGCAAGTGCTATTCATGGGTCTTAGCGACGGCGCAAGAACCGACCTGCTGCGATATGCGGCTAAAGGCGCTCTGACCAACGAGCAAGTTGTTGGGTTTACTCAGATTGATCCTGATAAGTGGCAAGATCTTCTGGATGATCTACGCAAAGACACAGAAAATTGCGATGCTCGATTCCGTTGCCTTTTTGTGATCGACGACTTTACTGCGAGCGGTACTTCCCTATTGCGGAAACCGCCCCGCGCGGAAGAATGGAAGGGGAAACTCATACGGCTTTGGAATTCTCTGGAACGTGCAAGACAAGAACTGGATATCTATCCAATGGAGGAGAATTGGACACTTTACGTTCATCACTATCTCGCTACGGAACATGCCAAACACACCGCGATTGAACGTGAGGAACACGCTGCGAGTGAACGAGGCAATTGCTGGTTTGGGGACGTAGAGTTTTCCTTTAGCGCTGTGTTCGATAGTTCAATCAAAATAACCAGTGAAACAGACCCTCAGTTTCTAGCTCTAGCTGAAAAATATTATGACCCGAACATAGAGTCTGAGAAGCACCTCAATGAATGCGGAATCGATAATTTGAAACGTGGGTATGCAGCCTGCTCATTACCACTCGTTTTGGAACACAACACACCAAACAATTCCCTTGCACTGCTTTGGGCGGAATCTAGCGGCGAGGCAGAAATCGCAATGCGGCCCCTCTTTCGCCGACACCAGAGACACAATTAGTCGGCAAGGCAATTGAGCAACCCGTTCAAGAAACGCGCCACAGAGTTTTTCGTTGACGACGAGAGCTTTCTTGCTGCCATAACACCTTCTCCAATCAATGTCTTCTTCCGGGAAAACCGTGATCGACTTTACGATCGCCTCGTGATGATAAGCGGCACACCAGGAAGCGGTAAGACAACACTGGCTAGATTGTTTCAATATCGCACAGTAAAAACACTCTTAAACCACATCGATCTGGCCTCGTATAGAGATGTCGCGGCGGCGCTTGCGGATTGTGGGATGTTACGCGACGGAGTGCCCGCAACATTGACCTGTCGCATTCCCTTGACCGGTGAGTACCGTGACTTTTGGGAATTTCCCTACCCAGAGGAAATACGCACTCGATTATTGGAATCAATGCTACAAGCACGCGCCTGCCTAGCCTGGGTCCAAAACCTAAGGGCCGCGGGTCATTCCTCTCAAGATGTCACTATTGTCGCCCGAAGCGACGCCGAAGCTGCAGCATTGAGCATCGGAGTTGACAGTATCGACAACTTATATGAGAAAGCACGTCGAGTGGAACTCGCCATATATGAGATTTCCGCTGCGCTTCTTCCGCCAGCTATTGATCGACTGCCGACGGTTGTCAAAGCACCGTATCGTCCCTTTGACGTTATCGAGAAATTCGAAGTGGACTTAGGCGATTTCGTTTCCGAACTGCGACCGTTGGTCGTTTTTGACGACGCTCATGAATTGCATGTCGCACAGTTTGATTGCCTCAAGTCGTGGTTGGTTAGACGCGAGTTACGCGTCGGTCGATGGATTATGACGCGGCTTGACGCATTGTCGCCCGAGCAAGTGCTTTATGGGGTGCCAAGCCGCGCATTGGAAGATCTAATGCGGGTTCAGACAAAACGGGATATCACAGAGATCCGGTTTCAGAGTAATCAAAAACGATCTGTTGACCGTAAGCGCTTCCAAAAAATGGCGCGCGATATGTCGAATCGCTACATCAGCATGATGCCCGCGTTCGATCAGAGAGGAATTGCTGAGCTTGCATCAATTCTTGCTAACGACTCACCGAAGCTTCCGAGCGGGCAAATAGCATCGTTACGGGATCTTGTTCGGCGGGACTGTATGCGATTCGGGATAAGCGAGCATCGGCGCGAGCAAATCAAGCAATTGGTGTCTAACTACGTCAAGGGAACAACGGATAGGGATGTCGGAGAGGATGTCCAAATCGCAATGGAACGGATATTGCTGCACCGCTACGCAAACCGCGTACGTCCAGGCGATCTGTTTTCCAACAATCGTGAAGATATTGAGCCCAACAAGCCGCTGAAGTGCGATAGCGGCGTAGCTCATGGCGCTCAAATACATTTGATGCATAAGTTCCGGCGCCCCTATTACTGGGGCATGAGCACTCTGTGCGACAGCGGCTCAAACAATGCGGAGTTGTTCTTGCAGATAGCAGAACGACTCGTAGAGCAGGCCGAGATCAAAATTGTGCGAAATCGAACCGTCTCGTTGAGTTCACGTGAACAACATCAACTCCTCCGAGGACGTGGCACGGAGATTCTCAAGTCGTGGTCTTTTCCTGAATGTGAAAATGTGCGTACTCTGATTAAACTAATCTCATCGCATTGCCTAAATGAAACACTTAAGGACAATGCCCCGCTGGGGGCCGGTGCAAATGCCTACGGAATTCTGCAGTCAGAATTTGATGAGTTGCCACAGAAACATGAGCGGCTGGCTCAAGTGCTTCAGTTTGGGATTGCGTACAATGCAATTCAACTAGCGCCGAACCACAAGACAAAGAGAAAATTGTGGTGCCTCGTGGAGCTCGGGGGCGCGTCCATTCTTCACTACGGACTGCCTTTCTATCGAGGTGGATTCATTGAAGGGTCGGTGGGCGAACTTTCTGACGTGCTGGCCAGACGAGGAGCATAGTGCGCTGGATCAACTGCCCTAGCCATCAAGGTGAAAACGTCAAGGACTTGCTGAGGGAGCATTTCGAAGATTCTGATCGTCGTGTGCTACTGTTGGGTGGGGCAGGGTTTGATCCCCGGGCACCTTTCTTTCCGCTAGAACTCCACAAACTACTTGGCAATCGCCTGAGAGCATTGCTGCTCAAAGAAGAACGCCCCGAGACGACACCGGACTTGATATCGAGAGCCGATACAATTCGTGCGGCTTTGACAAGCGAACTAAAGGACCTAGTTGTCGTGCCTATTGATATCTTGAGCCCTGACTTATCAGTTGTTGGTGGGCGTTCGGCTGTTACAAGAGTCGACCAAGAGCTCTCTAGCGGCTGGACGGACATCGTTATTGACGTCAGTGCATTATCGTCTGGAATAAGTTTTCCAATTATTCGTTGTGTGCTGGAATGGGCGGATCAGAATCCGCAGCATCGCCAAATGCATGTTGTTCTCGCAGAAAATTCCATTGTTGATAGCAGCGTTTCTGCCATGCCATTAGACAAGTCCAAAGAAATTTATGGCTTCAAGGGAAAATATGGACTGGAAAGCACCTCCGAATCAGCAAGGCTTTGGTTGCCGCAATTAGCCTTTGACCAGCGCGATGCATTAAACCGAATCTACGACGAAATTCGTCCACACGACGTTTGCCCAATACTTCCCTTTCCCTCCCGAGATCCGCGAGCGGGCGATCGACTACTTGAGCACTTCACCGACGAAATACTCAATACATGGCAGGTGGCGCCAAGAAATGTCATTTTCGCGGCTGAAGGCAATCCGCTTGATTTGTACCGTACCGTGCTACGTATTGACGATGAACGCACTGTCGTCTTCCAAGAAGCGGGCGGATCCCAATTGCTTCTGACGCCAACAGGTAGTAAGGCGCTGGCGCTCGGTGCTGTAATGGCAGCCATCGAGCGCGACCTGCCGGTTCGTTATGTAGAGTCAATCGCCTACAGAGTTGATTGGGATCTAATCGAACAAGCACCCGAAAGTGAAGTAAACTTGCTGCACCTGTGGCTCGCGGGCGAGCCGTATTCGAGTGGCAGAGGGGCGAATACTGGCTGATGGCATCTGCAAATTCCCGTCGTGTTTATGGCACTGGCTTGTTAACACTTGACTTAATTTTCGGCCCCGATGACGAACAGCCGGCGCGATGGTTTGCCGGTGGTACTTGCGGCAATGTTCTTGCAATCTTGAGTTTTCTTGGTTGGCAGAGCTTTCCAATCACGCGGCTAAATGGTGATGTTGCGTCTCAAATCGTACGACGCGACCTTATGGAATTGGGCGTGAACCTAGATTACGCGACCCTACGGCCCCAAGCTCCCACGCCAATTATTGTGCATCGGATCAATCGAAATTCAGCGGACATGAAGTCACATCGCTTTTCCATTCAGTGTCCCTACTGCCGATCGCGGCTGCCTAGTTTTCGTGCTGTACGGAACGATACTGCGCTTGAGACACTCTCACATTGGATTCCTCCAACGGTCTTTTTCCTTGATCGAGCCTCCCGTGGGATGCTAACGCTGGCCCAAGCCGCTGCCGAGGCGGGTGCGCTAGTGGTATTCGAGCCCAGCGCCAGCGTGAACTCACAGCACATGCTCGAAGCAATGCGCATCGCTCACATTGTCAAGTACGCAGATGAGCGCTTTCCTGAGCCGCTAAACGCGATGGAGTTTAGCGACAGTACCAGAATCGAAATCCAGACTAGCGGCAGTTCCGGGTTTCGATTTCGATCGCGGTTGGCGGGGCGAGTGAGTGGTTGGAATTACAGGTCAGCTTTATTGGCAGAAAATATCGCGGATAGCGCCGGTGCGGGTGATTGGTTCACGGCAGCATTGATCTCTAAGTTTCCAAACGGACTCGACGATCTTCAAGAACTGAGTTCTTCAGACCTGGACGATATTTTTGGCTACGCGAATGCGGCTGCGGCTTGGAATTGCTTTTTCGAAGGCGCCCGGACAGGTATGTATGCAATGTCCCGAGAGATGTTCACTGCAAACGTAAGAGACTTGCAGGAAGGACACTTACGAATGACAACTGACTTTGACGCAGCTACATTTGGCGTCGATGTGACGGATGTTTCGCCAGCATGCCCGGCGTGTCCATGATGTGGCATAGAGCATACCGACTTTGACCGCATGTGATTGCCTTTTGCTTCTTGTATTCTGTGATCTGCTCCCCGTATTCTTGAATTCTCTTCCATAAACGGCTCCATCTGGGCTGAGAATTTTCCCACCCTTAACCGGTTTTTCCCTCGTCTCTAGCGAACCAAATTAGGCCGAAAGATCGGCGCCCGACCGCTACTGTTGCATGTATGCTGGCTCCGGCCTCGAAAGTGGAAAGATAATATTCCTGCTCATGGCGACGACGTTTGCTTCCTTCCGATGGCGTAGGGGCGACCGCTCGTAAATCTGAAGCATTGATAAAGTACCGTTGAGATTCAGCAATCACAATTCTGTCAGCCGTTTGATGCAACCCACTGCTTTCGGTTCAGCGGAAACGGACTGATTTGCTCAGATGTCAACAAGACTAGATACGAGCCTCCGGCCGCCAGACGATCGCCTGTTTCAGGACTTACTCAATCGCGCCGTAAAGGGTGAGATACCGGTTTACGGTGTCGTCCTTAATTTCCAGGAAGTAATAATTAAGCGGAGATACGAGCATTTTCGTCCAGAAAATTCTGAAGTTGGGGAAAAGATTATCAAGTCGATGTGGGAAGCATGGCAAAACGATCAATGCGCCCAACCATGGCTCTATGTTTGGGATGGTGAATACACGATTGCAGACGACTATTTTTGGCTAGCACTTGTCGAAAGAGGCAAGCCCAGAACAGTGGCCGCCCAGGTTCTGGGTGAGCCACTGGTAGTCGGGTTGCTGGACAAGGTCGGTCCTCTAGCGATTGAAACAATTGAGAAGATGCTTGGCATAACCCGAAAGCAATGACCGGGAAATAGAAACCGCTGGTATTTCATCTCTTCGGAAACGCGAATATCGCAGCAACTCTTGGTCGCTAGTAAGGCGTCCCGTCTTTGCGCATGAACTGCCAGTGTCCATCCTGGCCCATTACGGCCTGGAGATCGTCATTTGGATAGTTCACCTCGTCAGCCGGTGTCCGGTCACCGATCTCCAGGAAAACCACTTCCTTGTCGGTATGGTTGACCAGGTGATGCGCCTCGCCTCCCGCGGGGAAACCGGCGCACATGCCGGGCGCCAGCGGTCGCGCTCCGGATTCGGTGACAAGCGCCGGCTCGCCCTGCAGGACATAGATCAGTTCGTCTTGCTTGCTGTGAGCGTGCATTAGCGCAGACCGACCACCGGGGGCAAGCCTGGTCAGGTTCACGCCGAAATTCCTGAGGCCGAAAAAATCACCTATCTTCCTTTTCTCACGCTTGTTCATCTGGCTCGCGTACGGTTCCGGATAGTTCGACGCTTTGACACTTGGCGGCACTTCACTGGCAGCTATTGCTTTCGATTGCCGGCGCTCACTCATCATTTCGACCCCACTTCAGGCTGGCGATGGGCGATTATAGGTACTGACTTTCTCTAAAGAGTTTTGGCTTTTGTATAATTTTCTCTCCTACCACATGGTCCAATTAGGGGTATGCCATGGCGACTGACTGGAATACTTGTCGTGCCGTTGAGCGCGATCCTGACAAGTTGAGTGGAGCGCTGATTTTTCGCAACACGAGAATTCCCGTGGCAACTCTCTTCGAAAACCTCAAGCGAGGTGCGACCATTGACCAATTCCTGGAGTGGTACCCCGGGGCGACACGTGAGCAGGTTGAAGCTGTGATTGAACACGAAGCCCGCGAAATGAAGGCCCCCGTACTTCAAGAACTCCGTCTTTGAGAATACTGTTCGACCAGGGCACTCCCGCGCCGTTGCGGAACGCTCTTAGAGGCCACATTGTTGATCTCGTCAAAGATCTTGGATGGCAAACGCTTCGAAACGGAGAACTTCTGGATTTGGCCGAAGAAGAAGGCTATGACATATTGCCCACAACAGACCAAGGCATTCAGTTTCAACAGAACTTACAGGGCAGGCGGCTCGCGATAATAGTGGTCGCGCCGGATTGGCCGCGCGTCTCACGTCAGGTTGATACCATTAAATCCGCGATTGAGAAGGTTCAGCCAGGGGCATATCTGGAAGTCCTTGAGCGAGATCAGCCAGTAATGACGAATCAAGGACATAAAGCCGAACCACCGACGCCGCAATAGCTATGCGAAGCAGGTAGCCTGCTCAGTTCTTTCTGCTTGCAGGACTGGCGACGCCAGCCCAAGGCCGCACCGGTTGCTTGGATTGTCGGTTACTTGAGCTCAATCTCAATCCGGCAATGATCGCTCGGCCCCCATTCCTCCGGCTTGTTGAGGGCACGCACGGTAAGCGAGTCAGCGAGTCCTCTGGAGGCGAAGACGTAATCCAATTGGCGGGTAGCGGTCGCCGGTTTTTTAGCGGTTGGAATGAAATGTGGGGACGTTCCGACTGTCCCGTGGCAATTCGTCCGGCCACGGATCGGCCTGGCGGCCATTCCGGGAATCCGGACCGACGCAAGGCAACCCCATAGCCTCCAGCCGATCAAACACAGTCTGGTACCGGGCGGCCCAGTAGGCGTCGCCATGTTCGCCGTAACCGCGCAGGATATTCAGATCGCCGGCGGCCAGAACGCGATGCCCGTCCGCCTTCGTAACGAAAACCGACAAGTCGGAAATAACGTGGTGAACGGAACTGTCCGCAAATATGAAGTTGTTTGCCGCCAAACTATGCGTGCGAAGCCACTGCGCATACATCGAGACAGCCAGCACAGGGGCGCCTGAGGCCGGCTTGACCCTCGCCGCTGTAAGCGTGCCGGGCCAACTGACGACTAAATCCCTGGAGTCTGCCGTCCCTGGCGATTTCGCTTCGATCCATTCGACTTCGATGCGGTCAGAGAGCTTGGCTATCGCGGTTCTGAACGAGGTTCTGCCGCCTGCGGTCGTGGTCTGCCATGGCGCCGAATCGATCTCGATCGCAGGTTTGGCCTGGATCTGCTTTGCGACATCCGGAGGCGGCTTGCCGGCTTCCTGGAGCAGCGCAAGGTCGATGTCCATCTCGAGCAGGCGACGCCACGAATCGTGCTTCTGCTTCATGTTCCAGGAGATGATCTTCATTAGGTTCTATCTCGGCCGGCTAATCACTTCCGCCAATCGCATCGCAGCGGCACTTGGCCGAGGCGGCTATACCTGTTAAACGCACCCACTTTACCGCTTCCAAGTGGTCCCGCGGACAAACTACATTTCACGAACGTCCCGGATTGGAGTAACTCCGCCGCGCCAACGAGAATTTTGTTGAATGAGTACCTGGGGAAGGAGTCCGACTTATGTCTTGGGCAAGTAGCGAAGCGATCGCAGTGCTCTGGTTCTTGCTGCCAGGTTTTGTGGCAACAGGTCTTTTTCGAACACTCATATCAAATCCAAAGCCCAGTGGATTTGATTCGCTGGCGCAAGTCTTTATTTTCACCGTGATCGTGCAGGTTGCCACGCGCCTGGTTTGGTGGAACAGAGATACCGAAATAATTGCGCCCGCGTACGACGATACAGCCGGGATAGCTATGTCGGTGTTGATCGCCATCGTTGCGGGGCTGTTTGCGGCCTGGCTTTGGAATAGGGATCTGCCGCATGGTTGGTTACGTAAGTGGAAACTGACTCGCCAGAGCTCCTATCGCTCGGCCCAGTACTCGGCCTTTGCGATTCATACTAATTGCTACGTGGTCTTGCACCTCAAGGGAGAACGGCGGCTGTTTGGATGGCCGCGAGAATGGCCGAGTCGGCCAGACGATCAGCACTTCCTGATTGAGGAATGCGAGTGGTTGGAAGATGAGGATCGCCGCCCGATCGCTGGTGTTTCACATATGCTGATTCCGGCTTCGGAAGTGGAAATGATAGAATTTCTACCCACGGCGACGGATTCTGATAGCAAGGACTGACCGCATGAAACAACCGCCAAAACCGCCACGCCCATCGGCAGTTCCGCCGCTGCGCGCGACGCCCATAACAGCTCAGGATGGTGTCTCTCCCAAGCCTGCGAACGCGAAAAAGCCTGCGCCGCCCCCGCCTCCGCCCAAGAAAAAGTAGAACGGTCCTACACCGAACATGGAAGAACGGGAGCTTGATCCAGACTGGAAGGACTACCTGATGACGCAACCAGACCATCAAGACGCGACGCAGATATTGGAAAAACGCTCGGCGTCAGAGCGTGCACAGAAACATGCCGAACTGCTTGAGGCCGCTCTTGCCCGCCCAGGCGTCCGTGAGGTTATGAAAGTCTACGGCGACTGGCAGGAAAAGGATCGAGCGCTTGATGTATACCGTTCGGCGACGAGAAAGCCCGAACGTATTCGGACTACGAATTCTTCTCAGAGGATAGCCTGGTGAACACCGCACATACGAGGCCGGTCAATCTGTTCCTCGACCAGATGAAGGAATCCGGCGGACTGAGAGGAACCGATATCGCGAACTTTACCGGGGTCTCCAAGGCCACCGTTTCCCGCTGGGTGAATGGTCACAAATCACCTCGCCCGGCCACGCAACTCATTATTTCCGACCTGGCATACGTAATCATGCGACTTGGCGAGTACTACCGCCAGGAACAAGTCCGCGCTTGGCTTTACGCACCTCATCCCCAACTGGAGGGCAAGCGCGCGATCGATCTCATAAGAACCAAAAGAACGGAAGAAGTCATTGCGATTCTCGATCGTCTTGACGCAGACGCTTTTATCTGAAGCGATACAGGGAGTACGCGCGGTCTCGACAGGTCGTGCGTGCATGGGGTCCGTAGACAACCGCACCGGCCAGCGTATGATGGCGCGGGGCAACAATCAATGACAGGAACCGGTCGGAACCGGTTTCAGGAGGGACCCACATGAACGATGCGAGCACAGGCCTGCCGGTTACCCAAATCGATCACACAGTCGTCCGGGGTGTGATCGCCTATACGTCGAAAAAACCTGAACGGTTGGATCAGGAACGCGGCCGGGAGTTCTTCACCATCACCAAATACGGTTGGGGTGGCCGCACCATTGGCGTTCATACGGAAATCGACGACCGCCCCTCCGTTATGCGCGATGCCACTTACACGGTGGACGAAAACTGGATGCCCCAGGATTGTTTCGTCCGGCTTACCGTCGGCGACAGGTTTATGGGCACGGGGTGGTTCAAGTTCCATGACGACTATACGGAGTGTGAGACTTACACCGCATTGGAAGGCCGGGTGTCCCAGCGCATGGACCACAAACACGGCCCATTGAAGTCTTTTCAGAACCATGCCATCGCCTGCGACAGCTGGCACTTTTCCCACTACGACCTGAGCAAAGGTCCCGGCCAGCAAAGCATCGACGAGTTGCTGCTGTGCTCGCCCGACCACAGAGGGGCGACCGGCCCGATGCTTTACCCCCTGCGTTTGGACCTGGTGTATGTGGGTGACGAAAAAATAACCGTCGGCGCCGGCACGTTTGATGCCCATCACTTCCAGGTGCCGACCAACACCGACCTTCCCGAAGAACACCCGCCCTATGAGGTGTATACATCAACAGACGGGGAATACACTTTCCTCAAGGGTGGAGTCGCCGGGTACATGCAGACCCATTACGAATTGGTGGAATATGAAAAGACACTTGGATAAAAGACTGGCGGCCAGGGGACTTCATTCATGATCAAGGAGTACCACCAGCGCGACCATTTGTCCCGCAAGGGGCGCCTGCTATACACCTCCAGGAAGCCGGACCGCATGGGTGAGGAACGGGGCCGGGAAGTGTGGACCCTGACGCGGCATTCCGATGGCCGCCGGTCGCTGATGTCTCACGGTGAAATCGATGACCGGCCCAGTGTATTGCGTTTTGTCCAGCTCACCGTCGACAGCGGCTTTTCACCTATTGACGCCTTTGTCCGCATCACCATCGGGGATGAATTCCGCGGCTCGGGCTGGTTTCGCTTTGCCAATGGGGTTGCCGAGTGCGAGACAGTCACAACCACGGAAGGCCGGTTGTCTCAACGTGTGCCGTACTCGGGTATTTGCCCCGTCTTCGGCGGCCATGCCATTCAGAATGACGGTTGGGTCTGCGCCGGTGTGGATTTATCCAAACCCGGTGAACCGCAGACGTTTGAACATTTTTTGTCGTCGACCGATCATCGCGGTGCGACAGGGCCGACCATTGCGACAGCCCGGCCTACGGTGATCTATCACGGGGATGAGGACATCACGGTGGGTGCAGGCTCGTTTACGGCGCATCACTTTCAATTCGTGGTGGTCGGGGGCCTGCCCGAAGAACACCCGATCTACAACGTATGGACCACAAACGACGGTGACTACGTGTTTCTCAAGGGTCAGGTCGACGGGTACATGCAGACCCATTACGAACTGGTCGAATTAAGCGAAGGCCTCTAACGATTCGACCACCGGGGGCAAGCAAGCCTCAAGGCTCCCACAATTTGGGGATTGTTGTAACGCGATTGCTTGTATATCCTTCCGCGTCGCCGAAACAAGGTGGGGCCTGTGTGGAAGATCCCGGAGGCGGAATGCTCGGCTGCAGTCTGTACGGAAGATGGCACTCGAATCGCTCTGCGCCGCTATGGCAATCGCCGGGGACCTCGGTTGGTCCTGAGCCACGGTAACGGCCTGGCGATCGATCTCTACTACCCGTTCTGGTCGCTACTCACGGAGCGATTCGACGTCATCGTCTACGACTTCCGCAACCATGGAAGAAATCCTCCAAGCGCCAGTCCCAATCACGATATCGCCACGTTCGTTTCCGATAACGAACGGATCTTCCGGGGCATCGAGAGGCTCTTCGGGGACAAACCCTGGGTTGGCGTGTTCCATTCTCTGTCGGCCATTACCATCCTGAACCACAGTCCGCCTGGGGCGAACGCGCTCGCACTGGTGCTGTTCGATCCGCCCATCTTCGCAAAGAGCGGCGACCAGCTCGACCTCGACCGGCTGTATCAGCGTTTCCGGCGGCTTGCGCTCTGGCGGCACGGAAGCTTCGAAAAGCGGGAGCATTTCGCGCAGGCGTTCAGGGATTCCGGCTTGATGGTGCGCGCGCTGCCCGGCGTGCCGGAACTCGCTTCGGAAGCCCTGCTGCGTTCAGCTGCCGATGGAGACGGATATGAACCCCGGTGCCCGCCCGAATATGAGGCCCGGGTTAACGAGTACTTTTTCGCCTATAACTACGAACCGGAGCTGGGCAGCCTTCGATGCCCCGTCAAGGTGATTGGTGCGGACCCCACCCTGCCGTTCTCATTCCTGCCTGGCTTCACGACCCGCAGTTGGGCCGATGTGGATTACGATTTCGTCCCCGACACAACTCACTACCTGCAGATCGAAAAGCCGAAAGAGTGCGCCGGCATGATGTCGCGCTTCCTGGATAAACAGGATTTCGCCGGCTAGCCGAAGCTGGACGTCGCATGTCCCGGCCCTGGTCGCGAAACAGACAGTGCCGATTGAATTTACGTGAAGTCATGACACGCGTCATACTTGATTTCATGCCAGGAAAATAGATCAGGTGATCCCGCAATACTCGCCTAATAAATTTGGAACACAATACATTGAGGGCTGATTTGCGCAATATACTTGTAGCTATTCCGCAGGATATACTTGACTCTATGCCTCGATAATACCCTTTCCCATCAATCTTGTCGTCCTGGCGTCCCGCTATCCGCCAATGGAGCAATTCCATGCCTTCGCCAAATGAAAAACTGGCTGCCTCGCTGGCAATCCTGCACGATCTGCAGGGAACGGAGCGGCATGTTTTCCGGTCCGGAGACTTCGGGCGGGAGCACCGCGAGCGGCTGAAGCGCAATGGTTTTCTTCGGCCGATCATCAAGGGTTGGTACATGCTTGGCGACCCTGGCGTCTCTCCGACCGATACGACGCCGTGGTACGCCTCGTTCTGGGAGTTTTGCGCACGCTATGGCGCCCATCGATTCGGAGACCAGTGGCACCTGGCGCCGGTGGAGTCTCTGCTGCTGCATGCGGAGAACACGGCCGTGCCCAAGCAGGTCCTGGTGCATGCCGTCCGGGGCACGAACAATCGAATTGGGCTGCCATTCGGGACCTCGTTATTCGATCTGAAAACGGCGCGGATGCCGCCCGCGGACGATTTGTGCGAGAAAAATGGGCTTCGCGTGTTCACACCCGAGGCTGCCCTGGTGCGCGCGCCGCCTGCGTTCTTTCGCGATTGTCCGATCGAGGCGCGAACGGTGCTTGCCGGAATGGAGCAGACATCCGGACTGCTGCGCCGGCTACTGGCGGGCTCCAATTCGGTGATTGCCGGCCGATTGGCCGGCGCGTTTCGGCACATCGGCCGGGAAGACGCAGCGAACGAAATCGCGCGCGTGATGCGCGAGACCGAGCATCGGCTTCGGGAAACGAATCCATTTGTTTCCGGGGGCGACGATGGACGGAAGCCTGTTCTGGCTGCTCCAACGGCGCCCGCAATTGCCCAACGCCTGCGGGCATTGTGGGAGGCGGCGCGCGAGCCGGTTCTGGCCAGATTTCCTAATCCGCCGGAACTGCCGGCTGACCAGGATTCCCAACGCAGGTATCTCAAGCACATGCAGGATGTCTACGTGCAGGATGCCTATCACTCGCTGTCAATCGAGGGGTACCGGGTAACGCCGGAACTGATTGAAAGAGTCCGTTCGGGCAGTTGGAATCCTGAGGCCGCGGAATCCGACCGCAATGATCGAAACGCGTTGGCGGCGCGTGGCTACTGGCAGGCGTTCCAGGCAGTACAGGAAACCACGCGCCGCATCCTCCAGGGTGTTCGGCCCGGAGTACAGTTCAAGAGCGATCATGCCCTGTGGTGCCTGCAACTCTTTCAGCCGTTCGTGGCTGCGGGCGTGCTTGAGCCGGCGAGTCTGGCCGGCTATCGCAATCAGGCCGTATTTCTGCGAGGATCGCGCCACGTGCCGCCGCGCCGGGAGATCATTCCAGGGGCTATGACGGCATTGTGCAAACTGCTGGAGGAAGAGCCCGAGCCTGCTGTGCGGGCGGCGGCCGGACACTGGCTATTCGGCTACATCCATCCCTACCCGGACGGCAACGGGCGCATCGCGCGGTTCCTGATGAATGCCATGCTCGCGTCCGGCGGATATCCCTGGACCATTATCCGAGTCGAGCAGCGACAAGCCTATTTGGCGGCTCTCGAAGCAGCCAGCGTGAATCAGGATATGGAGCGTTACGCCGATTTCATGGCGGGTGTGGTCCAGAAGGAAATGAAGGCGCGCCTTGGGAATGTGAGGATCGAGCGATGACAAAGATGTTCCTAGCGGCGGCAGGCTATGTCGTGATCGTGTTCCCGCTCGCACTGATTTGGCATCTGGGGCTCTTCGAAGAGCAGTATCAGGACTTCGGTTATTTCGAGGGGGAGCCGAACGTCCTCGCAGGCCTGGCGGCGATCGTCATTCAGGGCCTGGTCTTGGCAGTGATCTATCCGCTGTTTCAGTCGGGCCGCGCCGGCTTTGCCCGGGCCTTTCAATACGCGGGCCTCATGGGGCTGTTTTTCTGGACTTCGCATGTCCTTGCCTTGGTAGCGAAACAGAATGTGCCGAACGCGGGCGGCTTCATCGCCATGGAAACCGCGTATCTCATCGTTCAGTTCAGTCTGTTCGCGCTCCTGCTTGGCTTCATCTATCGGCGCGTCGAATGAAGAGACCGAGCCAAATTTGCTCTGTCCTATAACCTGTTCCGCTTCTTATGAAAGTTTCGCGAGGCCTGCCTGCTTCAGGACGCTGTTTGCCGTGTGTCGGCTCTTGATCTTGCTTGGCACGACAATGTCCAACTCCGGCCTTTTGGGATTGCGCCAGATCTGATGGCTTGTTCGGCCTTGCCGGTGTTTACTCCAGCCTGCGTTTCTTAGTCTTTTTCTTACTGCCCTTTCATAGGTCGCCATCAAGAATGGACGACTGCTGCGTCCACATGCTCCACCAGTATGCGCGGACACGAAGGCACCATGGCAGTTTCCGCCATCGGTTCGACGGACGGATTGGTGAAGGTCACTTCAACAACGCATTCTGCGAGTTGGTCTTCCGGCAAATTGAGGTTGTGCGTCAGCAGTTGAGGCACAACATCGGAAACCGCCGCCAGAAGTTGCTCGCGAGAATCCGCTTCCAAGGTAAGGCCGGGAATGTCGGGACTCGTGCCAACAAGAACCCCGCTCTCGGCGCAAGTCATTACGGAAATCTGAAAGCGTTTTTCGGTCAAAACCAAGCCTCGCCAAGGAATTGCATCAATCGTTGCCACAGCAATCTTACCCTTGATTTCGCACCGAATCGATGTGCTTAAGACATCAACAGATTCGCCGGAGAAAGTTCGGATAGCATTCGGCTATGGGTGGATTGAAGGCTTGAAGAAACTGGCGAGACGGGTGCTGCTTTTCGTGGCTGCCTTGCTGGGGCTGGTGTGGCTCAACAATACTTCGCTGTTTTCGCCGGGCGACGACAGGCCTCTGGTGATTGCGCATCGAGGATTGGCGCCGGAGATGCATCCGGAACACGAGGATTACTCCGCGTGCGTCAGCCGTATTCACGACAGCGAACACAGCTACATCGAAAACACGATTCCTTCTATCGAAGCCGCCTTCGATCTCGGCGCCGACTACGTTGAGTTCGACGTTCGTGCGACTGCGGACGGACAGTTTGCGGTGTTCCACGACGATGTCCTCGACTGCAAGACGGACGCGACCGGGCCCCTGATCGACTATTCGATGGCGGAGCTCAAGGCTCTGGATGTCGGCTACGGCTACTACACGGAGAACAACGAGTATCCGCTGAGGGGCAAAGGGATTGGCCTGATGCCTTCGCTTGAAGAGGTCCTTGACCGCTTCCGGCGGAAAGGTTTCGTCATCGATCTAAAGAGCAACGATCGGAACGAGGCGGTCCGCCTGGGCGATTTTCTTGTTGCGCGCGGTCCCGAGGAGGTCAAGCGGCTGCTGATATTCGGCGGTTCGGATGCCGTGGACGCAATCCGGAAAAAGCATCCATCCATTCGCGCAGTCTCGCGAGCGACGGCCGGAAGATGCCTTCGGGACTACATGATCGTGGGCTGGACCGGCTACGTGCCGGACACGTGCCGAAACACCGCAATCGGGATGTACGCCAACTACGCGTGGGCGCTCTGGGGTTGGCCGCATCGATTCGTGGACCGAATGCGGAGTGTCGATACGATGGTGATCCTGACGCACCCGTACCAGACGGAGTCCATTCACGATCTGCCGGAGACCTCCGAGTATGCGCTGATGGTTCCTTTCGGATACGGCGGGGCGATACAGACCAACCGCATCGACAAGATTCAGGACTGGCTTGCCGAACCGCGATAACGAACGTCCCCTGACGAAGGAGACTACGCAACATGTCATCCCGGCAAGCGCAGGTCATAGCGCGTGCTGCGCCCGCCGGCGGGCAGCCGCTCAAGCGCCCCGATTTTCGTGAGATAGGACAGGTCCCGGGTGGCCGTTGGTCCTGAGCAACCCGTCAGCGCTACGTATTTGCGCGCACTCATGCCGCCCTTGAAGCCCTCGGGACCTTCGCGCAACATGCGGGCCAACACCTTCTCCTGGCGGTCGTTGACGCGCTTCCCGTAGCTGCGCCAGAACGCGGCCTTGCGAATCACGAACGCGATCTGCTCCCTGGCCTGCTCCTGAGAATTCAGGACGCACCGCGTCCACCATTCCAGCCAGTTGGTAATGTCCATACTGCTTTGCCGGCTGGCCTGGTTGAGCATCCGATAGTACTCCTTGCGTTGCCGATCAATGGCGGCGGACAGGCTCAGCAATGCCGGGTAGCCCAGCTCCTGGGACAGCGCAATCTCGGCTATCGCCCTCCCCATGCGCCCATTTCCGTCCGCAAACGGATGAATGGACTCGAAGTACAAGTGGGCGACGCCGGAGCGCACCGGTCCCGGCAATGAACTGCTGGCGTTGAACCATTCGACGAAGGTCTCCATTTCGCCGGCGACCCTGGAAGCCGGAGGCCCCTCAAAGTGCACTTTTTCCTTCCCGGCAACGCCGGACACGATCCAGACCGGCTCGGTACGCCAGCGTCCCGCGTTACGCATCCGTTCGCTGAGGAATTCCCGGTGCCAGGAGCACAAGGCCTCAACGGTCAGCGGCTTGGCGAATTCCTGGCGGGACTGAACCACCAGATGAGCGATACCGCGAGCGTCAGGGTCCTTCCATCGATCCTCATCGGCCAGGCCCAGTTGCTTGAGGATGGATGAGCGAACGGCCTCGGGATCGACAGTCTCGCCCTCAATCCGCGATGTCTTCTGGGCCTCGGCGACCATCAGATCGATCATCGAGTTGGTGCGCTCCTGATCGGAAAGCGGCTGCACGTCGCGGGCGAGCCGGTTTACAGCAAGCGCGTAGCGATAGCTGTTGTCCTGGACAACCTCCACATTCCACGTGAAATGCGGCCAGTTCTCAAGTTCCCAGATGTAGGTCATGACGGGTCCTTCCGTTCCGGTTCGATTGGAATGATCCGAATAATACCTCTATTCGAATCATATATCTGCCACGTATCGCAATATTATGATTCGAATAGAGGTATTATTCGGATCACGGGCATAGAGTTGAGAAGCCTTGGAAGGAGGAAGCGTGAAAGAAGACGAGGTATTGATTGAGCGAATCCGTCCGTTGCTTGAGGGGCATGCGGGTTTCTCCGAGAAGAAGATGTTCGGGGGCGTTTGCTTCCTGATCAACGGCAACATGTGCCTCGGGACATGGAAGGGTTCGCTGATCGTTCGCCTGGGGAAAGACAAGCACGAGGAAACGCTTGCCCGGCCGCACACTCAGCCCGCCAACATCACGGGCCGCGTCATGACGGGATGGGCGCTGGTGGAACCAGCCGGAATAGAGTCAAAGCCGGACCTGAAAACCTGGGTGGAAGAAGCAGCCGCATTCGCCGCAAGCCTCCCGCCCAAATAACCGACAAGCGACGCCTTGGGCGCCTGTTATCCTGCCGCGATGACGGCGCTGTACGACAGGATCGGGCGCGGGTACGCGGACTTTCGACGGCCCGATCCGCGCATCGAGAAGGCGATATGGTGTGCGCTTGGCGACGCGAAGTCCGTCATCAACGTTGGCGCCGGGGCAGGCTCTTATGAGCCGACCGACCGGCATGTCGTGGCCGTGGAGCCGTCGCTGACGATGATCGCGCAACGGCCGCCCGACAGCGCCTCCGCGATCCAGGCTACGGCGGACTCCCTGCCGTTCGGGAATGACAGTTTCGACGCGGCGATGGCGATCCTGTCCGTGCATCACTGGCGCGACCGGGCGAAAGGGCTTCAGGAGCTGAGGCGCGTTGCGCGCGACCGTGTCGTTGTGCTGACATGCGACCCCGAAGCGCGGGGATTCTGGTTGACCGACTATTTCCCGGAACTCTTCGAGATCGACCGTCGGATATTTCCGTCGATCCGCGACTTCGAGCGCGAATTGGGATCCGTAACAGTGCAGACAGTCCCCGTTCCACACGATTGCACCGACGGCTTTCTCGGCTCCTGCTGGCGGCGCCCCGACGCCTATCTCGACGAGCGCGTGCGCGGCGCGATGTCCACGTTCTCCAAGCTGTCGGAAACCGAGACCGGGCTCGCGCAACTGAGCGGCGACCTCGAATCCGGTAACTGGCAACGCAAGTACGGAGCGCTTCTGAAGGAAACGGAACTCGACATCGGCTACCGCTTGCTGATTGCCGGCGCCTGACGCGCTATTTGCCCGAGGAAAGCAAGCAGTTACGATTGCCGTGTTGGCACCTGCAAGGGGAAAATCGTGCGTTCAACCGTGTTTACGTCGCTGCGGGCGACTTTTCTATTGGGAGTGGCATTGACCATGACTGCACATTCGATCGATTCGGCCCAGGCTGCCGAGCAGGACGAAATCGAAGCCATAAAGGCCTTTATTCACCACACCGCGGAAGTCTGGAACACCCAGGATTTCCGCAAGGTGCTGGACCTGTGGGACCAGGACGAAGAGGTGCCCTTCTATCTGGCCGAGGAACAGGAGCGCTGGTTCCTCGGTTGGGAGCCGCTCAGGGCCTATCTGGCTCCGCCCCTGCCGAACCCGGTGCTGGAAGCGCTGCGCGAGGAGATGTATGACATTTCGGTCAAGCTCATCGCCGACGATCTGGCCATTGCCGTGTGGTACATGCATTTCGAAATGAAGATGCGAGGGAGGAGCCCCCTGGGAGAGGAAATCCGGATGAGCGCGGTATTGCGCAAGAAGCCCGAGGGATGGCGGTTTATCCATTGGGCGGAGTCGCCCCTCACACCCACGGCCTATATCGACAAGCTCAGGGAGAAGGAGGTGGATTACGAAAAATTCACGCCCCTTCTCGAGCGCGGCCGCACGGTAAGGGAAGCCTGGACGGCCGAGGCAAAGGAAAAAGCCGCCAGCGAATAGCCACGCTCGCCGCAGGCCTACCGGCCAAATGATTGCTGCAGGTCCCGTGCGGGTCAGGGTTTCCGTGACTCGGTCGCTGGCGGCGGCGTTGCTCTTTTGGGCGATGCTGATGGGCGCGGCGGCGGATTCATCGGCTGCTCACGCGTTCGATTCGGATGAACACGTAAGCGTTGTGCCTGCGGGGACCTGCCGGTTCACAGCGGGTGGGTTCGAATCGGAGAAGACGCTGATCGTCGGCAACCTGCTGACAGGTACGGGCGGCGCGCAGTATGGCGCGGTTCTCGTCTCCGGGGGCAGGATCGTCGAGCTGGTTCCTGACGACGGAATCGAGTCCGCGGCGGGGAACGCCGTGGTATTCGACTGCGGAAGGAACTACGTGTCTCCCGGGCTGATCAACCCGCACGAGCACACGCGCTACAGCTTCCAGATGTTGACGGCGGGGGACCGGGAGGCGCTGCCCGTCTATGCGCATCGCGACGAATGGATCCCCGAGTCCGGATTTGGGGACGGCTCGGACAAGATTCGCTACAAGGACGGCACGGACGACGCGAAGACGCTCTTCTGGATCGAGCTTCGGCACCTGCTTGCCGGCACGACGCTGATCGCCGGGTCGGGCGCGGTCCGGGGCCTGGCAAAGAACGCCGGCTCCCGGCAGCGCCCGCAATACGAATACCCCGCCGACATCAGGACGTTTCCCTTCGGCCCGGAAGCAATGCGGCGCATCCGGCGGTTGCGATCGTTTCCCGACCCAGGCACGGAAGCCTTCCGCCCGGAGTTGACCGAGGACCTTCCCGCGCGCGCACCGTACGTACCGCACGTGGCCGAGGGCACGGACCTTGCCGCCCGGTTGGAAGGCCTATTCTTTCTTGACTATGTTGCAACGCGCAAATCGGATCGGCGCTTCTCGCTGATCCACGGGGTGGGCCTGGATTCCGGCGATATCGGAAGGCTGGGCGATCTCGACGTGACGCTGATCTGGTCGCCGCGCTCCAACGTCGCCCTCTACGGCGAAACGGCCGACATTCCCGCGCTGATTCGGGAGAACGTGCGGATGGCGATCGGCACGGATTGGTCGGTTTCGGGTTCGTACAACATGCTCGAGGAACTGCGGTGCGCAGCGGAGCTCTTCGGACGCGGGTCGGGCAGCCCGGTCCTGTCGTCGGCGGACTTATGGCAAATGGCCACCGGCAACGGCGCCTACGCGCTGGGGCTCGAGGCGGTCACGGGCAAGCTGGAAGCGGGGCTGGCGGCGGACATTATGGTTTTCCGGAAGCAATCCGGCGATCCGTTCGACGACCTGCTGCGCGCGACGGCACAGGAAGTGCTGGCCACGTTCGTCGACGGGCGGCTGCGCAGCGGCAACCGCGCAGGCTTCTCCGGCGCCTTGCCGGAGGACTGCCGATACACCGTAGGCACTCATTTTGTGTGCGCCGAATTGCCGGACGCCGCCAGGGGACTCCCCTTCGGGTTCGAGGAGGTGCTGCAAGCCAACCGGAAAGAAGATATCGTGCCGCTCTATCGTGAAGACCGTCAACCCTTCCCCAACCAGGCGGAATGCGCGCTGCGGACACGCGCATCCCCGCAGCCGTGAGCAAATTGGCTGAACGCGACGCGGGAAGCGGTCCGCCCGGCGCGCTCCTGGACGTGATCGTGGTCGGCGCCGGGTTCGCCGGCGTCTACGCGCTGTATAAATTCCGCCGGCTGGGTTTTTCCGTGCAAGCCTTCGAAGCGGGCGGCGATGTGGGGGGCACCTGGTACTGGAACCGCTATCCGGGGTGCCGCTGCGATATCGAGAGCATCTATTACTCGTACCAGTTCGACGACGATCTGCAGCAGGAGTGGGAATGGACCGAGCGGTATGCGTCGCAGCCGGAAATCCTTTCCTACATCCGGCACGTGGCCGACCGGTTCGACCTGCGCCGCGACATTCAGTTCAATACGCGCGTCACGGCGGCCACGTTCCAGGAGGCTACCGATAAGACCCCCTCGCACTGGACGGTCATCACCAACGACGGGCAAACGCACAAGGCACGCTTCTGCGTCATGGCCAGCGGCGTTCTGTCGACGCCCAACCTCCCGGACATCCCGGGGCGCGACACGTTCGCCGGCACCACGTATCACACCGGCCAATGGCCGCATGAAGAAGTGGATTTCACGGACCTGAAGGTGGCCGTCATCGGCACGGGATCGTCCGGCATCCAGTGCATTCCGCTGATCGCTGCGCAGGCCAGGCACGTTTCGGTGTTTCAGCGCACGCCAAATTACGCCGTCCCGGCCAGCAACCGTCCGCTCGATCCGGATGAATTGGACGACGTGAAGTCCCGCTACGGCGAGATTCGCGCCGCATCGAAAAAAGGCTTCACCGCGCTGCCGTTCAAACCGGCGGGCCGGTCCGCGCTGGCCGTTTCCGAACAACAGCGCGAGGACGTGTACGAGCGCTGGTGGGGAGACCACGGGCTGGCGTTCCAAGGCGCGTTCGCCGATCTGCTGTTCGACGCGCAAGCCAACCGGACCGCGTCCGACTTCGTGCGCCGCAAGATCCGCAAGCTTGTGGACGACGAGAAGGTGGCCGAACTTCTGACGCCCGACTTTCCGCTGGGCTGCAAGCGCATGTGCGTGGACACGGATTACTACCCCACCTACAACCGCGGGAACGTGTCGCTGGTGGATATCAGCCGGGACCCGATCGACGGCATCGTGCCCGAGGGTATTCGCGTTGGAGGCAGGGTGCATGCGGTGGACGCGATCGTGTTCGCGACCGGATACGACGCGATCACGGGCGCGCTGCTGGCCATGGACCTGCGCGGCCGCAACGGCCTGACCCTGCGCGAGAAGTGGACGGACGGCCCGCGCGTCTATCTCGGCCTGGCGACCCACGGATTCCCCAACCTGTTCATGGTGAACGGCCCGGGCAGCCCGTCGGTGCTGATCAACATGGTCACGGGCGTGGAGCAGCACGTGGACTGGATTGCCGATTGCCTCGCGCACATGCGCGAGCGCGGACTGGACGCGATCGAAGCCGAGGCGCAAGACGAGGACGCCTGGGCGGTCCACAACGACGAGGTGGCGCAACGCTCGATACGCGGGGACTGCGCGTCCTGGTACACGGGCGCCAATATCCCGGGCAAGCCCGGCGGCTTCCTACCGTACGTGGGTGGCTTCCCGGCCTACGTGGAGCGGTGCGAGCAGGTCGTCGAAAACGGTTACGCGGGCTTTGCGCTGAGCTGACGAAAACGGCATGCCGTCAGGCGATGCCGCAGCGCTCCAATGCGGGCCGGGTCAGGTTCCGGCTGCCGTTCCCGGTTACCAGCACGTCGTCCTCAATCCGGATTCCCCCATAGGGCTGCCAGCGCTCCACGGCTTCCCAGTTGACGGTTGCACGGAGAGGCCCGTTGCGGACCTCGTTCAGCAAGGCGGGTATGAAATACAGGCCCGGTTCGATGGTCACGACGAAGCCGGGCTCCAGCGGCCGGGTCAGGCGCAGGAACGGATGCTCGGACGGGGGATTGCGCTCGGCTCCGTCGGGCGATTCCAGGCGGCCGCCGGCGTCGTGGACCTGCAGGCCCAGCAGGTGGCCGAGTCCGTGCGGAAGAAAGGTGCGCGTAAGGCCTCGTTCGTAACCTTCATCCGCGGAGCAACGGATGATTCCGTGTTCCGCCAGCACTTCGGCCAGCAATTGATGCGTCCGATCGTGCAGTGATATGAAGCTGATCCCCGAACATGCCTCCTCGCATATCGTCCGCTGGAGGACATCGAGCGACTCGATCAGGTCGGCGAAAGGATCGCCCGGCGAAGTCCATGTGCGGGTGATGTCCGAAGCATAGCCGTTGTGATTGGCGCCGGCGTCGATCAGGAATGAGCGGAACTGCTCGGGAGGCTGCGGGTCGAGGTTCTGGTAATGCAGGACCGCGGCGTGTTCATTCAGGGCCACGATGCTCTGATACGGCAGCGACGACTCGCGCTGTCCCGACGAGCGGCAATAGATGCCATTGAGTTCGAATTCCGAAGGCCGCCCCGTCAGAGCGTCCCCGGTGGCGGCATGCCCCGGCGCCGCCGCACGGTTCGCTTCCTCGATGCATGCGACCTCGTAGCGCGTCTTGCAGGCACGGTGGTAATCCAGATGCGTCAGCAGCTTCTCGTCGTTGACGCTCGCGAATCCCATTGCTTCCTGCGCTTCCTCGCCGATGCCGGCCAACCGCGACACCCCGCCCAGTTCCTTCAGCAGGTCTCCCTTCTTCGAAACGCAGCGAATCTCCAGTTGTTCGGCCCAGAACCCGGAAGGCTCGGGCGCCGGCATGTGCCAGAAGTCTTCATGCCGCAACCAGACCAGGACCGGGGTTTCGCCCGGAACGATCTTCAGGACGGAGTCGGGATAAGCGTTCGGTACCCAGGCCTTGAAGTAGGGTTCGGCGAAGAACGGATACTCGAGATCGTCCCGGTGGCGAACCTTCGCCGCACCCGAGAACACGACGACCCCGTCAACTCCGCACGCGCCGCACGCATCGGCGACCCGCCTGTCCCACTCCGCGACATGGTCTCGATACAGGGACGCCCAGGAACCGGGCTCAGGCCCTTCAGGCATTTGCGGCCTCCATCAGCGCTGGCTTGCGTGCACGCCAGAGTGTACCGGGTATTGCCGACGCTCGCGATCCCGGGATGGCAGACCGCGTCCTTCCCCTGCTCAAGCCATTTGCAAGCGCCTCGTAGCCAATTCAAGGTCTATCATCCCGTTAGTGAACGAATACACAACAAGAACTCCGGGAATTCCGTTGGTCTTGCGCAACGCGGGATTTCTTGCGATCGCGTTGCTGCTTGGCCAGGCCGGCCACGCGGAACCCGATACGTACGTTCGCGCCGGCGCGATAGTCGATGTGGAAGCGGGGGAAATCCTCGCTGACCGGACCATCGCCATCGAGGACGGCGTGATTGTCGCCGTAACTCCGTCCAGCGAACAGCCGATTCCGGCGGATTCCGAGTTCATCGATCTGTCCGGCTACACGCTTCTGCCCGGCCTGATCGACGCCCATACCCACTTGCTGCACGACTCGGACGACCACGGACTGAGAACACTGGTCGTGTCGCTTCCGGAAGCCACGATCAATGGCGTCAAGAACGCGGCGGCCACGCTGCAGGCGGGATTCACGACAGTGCGGAACGTGGGTGCGCCCGGCTACGCGGACGTCGCCCTCCGGGACGCGATCGCCGCCGGTGAAGTGGCTGGGCCCAGAATGCTGGTTTCCGGCCCGCCCGTGGGCATTACCGGCGGTCATTGCAGCGACAGAAACCTCTTGCCGCACGAATACGGGGTGAAGGGAACCGGTGTCGCCGACGGACCCTGGCAGGTCCGCCAGATGGTTCGCCAGAACGTGAAGTTCGGCGTAGACCTCATCAAGACGTGCACGACCGGCGGGGTCCTGTCCAGCGGAACGAGACTCGACGCGGTGCAGTACACGCTCGAGGAACTGGAGGCGCTAGTGGACGAGGCCCGCGCGCACGGACGCAAGGTCGCGGTCCACGCGCATGGAACGGCAGGCATCCGAAACGCGATCCTGGCCGGCGTCGACTCGGTCGAGCACGCGAGTTTCCTGACCGACGAAATCATCGAGCTGGCGAAGGAGCGTGGCACGACCTTCGTCATGGACATCTACGTTACCGAGTACATTCTCTCGGAAGGCGAAGAGAGCGGCATGTTGGCGGAGTCGCTGGAAAAAGAGCGCCAGGTCGGGAAGATCCAGCGCGATAGCTTCAGAAGAGCGCATGCCGCGGGCATAGAAATAGTCTTCGGCACGGACAGCGGCGTGTTTCCGCATGGCGACAATGCCCGGCAGTTCTCGCGCATGGTGGAATTCGGGATGACGCCTGCCGAGGCGATCCGCGCGGCCACCGTGCGCGCGGCCGACTTGCTGGGGATCGGCGATCAGGTCGGCCGGATCACCGAAGGATTGCAGGCCGACCTGATCGCGGTTTCAGGCAATCCCTACGAAGAGATCGGAACCCTGGAAAACGTGTTGTTCGTCATGAAGGAGGGAGTCGTTCACAAACGCCCGTAGCGTGGCAGCATTGAAGAACGACCGGCGGTTCCGCCGCAATTCGCGTTTTACGCCGACGACGGGGGGTTCGCTCGGAAACTAGTGCTGCGAAGCCGTGTCAGTTTTCAGTGATTCGGAGTTTCGAGTAAGCGAACGGGCGACACGAAAACCCGTAACCAAGCCGCATGCGCCGGGCGAATGGTATCGGGAAGCGGAGCGAAGTTGGTTCGGACCACTGTTCATTGCGCCTCCGCGCACTACGCGCATGCTGCATTGCCCGCTCTTCCAGGCGCTTCCATCCAACGGAGCGCCGTCGTAATTTTCGTTCCAGCAATCCTGCACCAGTTCCGACACGCTGCCATGCATGTCGTGCAAACCGAATGCATTTGCGTCAAACGACCCCACAACTGACTTGCTGTCGCCGATTTTCAAACCGCAATGCCAGCAATTGGCCCGATCTCGTCCCAATTCGTTCCCCCAGCTGTACTGCGTTTCCGACCCGGCCCGCGCCGCATACTCCCACTCCGCTTCGGTAGGCAAGCGGTAGTCCTCCCCAGTCTCACTGGACAGCCACATCACGAACGACTGGGCATCGAGCCAACCCGCGAAGACCGCTCTGTCCGCCCGAAAGGGTATGCGTCCGTTTCCAGGAATGGGGTCATAGCTGCAACCGCCACTGTCTACGCAAGCATCCCACTGCCCGTAAGTTACCTCGTGGCGAGCCAGCGCAAATGAATTGGGGATCACAACCTCGTGAACCGGCATCTCTTCTTCGTTGCAGCCCAATCCCGACACGCATCCCATCCGAAAACTCCCGGCAGGAATGACCACCATTTCAGGCCCCAGGCTGCCGTCAAGAAGCCGATCGGAAAATGTCTCGCCCGGCTCAAGGATCTGGGCGTGGGAGGCATTGGCGAGACATCCCGCCAGCGCGGCTAGAGTCACGGCACGAACCAGTACATGCGGGCTCTCCGGTCCCCCTTTCATACCTGTGTTCATAACACGGACTATATCGAACTTGCCGCGATCCAGTCAGCCGGAGTTGTTTCTGGGGCGCCTGACCGGTGCGAAGTGTGTGGCACGTTCCGTGGCGATTCAGGCCGACAGGGCGAGCACTCCGATATGCAGGCTTTCTTCCGTGAGGTCGAAGGCCGCCGATGCGCTGCCGGACGATTCCGAGTTCACTTCCACACGATAGCCGCCGCTGTTCCCGGCGAGCTTGTCGAACCGGAAGTCGCCGAAGGTGTCGGTTTGGGTGCGCGCCAGTTCCCGGCCGTCCCGCATCAGCACCACTTCGGCGCCCGCCGCGCACTCCTCGACGCCGTCCACATCGACTACCACCGACCCCGCGACAAAGCAGGTGGTCATCAGGTGCATGTTCTTGTAATAGACGCGCGGCCGTGAATCCAGTTCCGGCTTCAGGACCTCCAGGTCCTCTTCCTCGGCGATCCGCTGCATCTCCTTGTCCTCGACCTTGAGCGAGCGGAACACGTTTGTGGGGCAGGCCTGCTCCACGCGGGTCTTGTCCCAGCCCCCGTCAAGCAGGTGCGCGTCGAAGAACCAGGACTGCGGCACCTGCTCCTCCTCGTTCCAGTAGATCGCGCCGTACGGGCAGGCGTCCACGATTTCCTTCTGCCCTTTGGACTTGACCGGATCGATGACCACGATGCCGTCGGAGCGCTTGGTGATGGCGCCGTCCTTCGCCGCCTTCATGCAGGGCGCGTCGTCGCAGTGGTTGCACATGACCGGCATGAAGTGCGCCTCGACCGCCGGCCACGCGCCGCGCTCGTGGCGCTTGATGTCCACCCAGCTGTGACCGCGGTCCGGCTGCGGCGCGGAATAGCCGGGGAACTCGTTGCCGATGTGCTCGTCCTTGGTCGCCAGGAAGCAGTTGCGGCAGTTATCGCAGCGCTCGATATCGACGATCATGTTCCATTTCTTGGCCATCACGCGGCCTCCGCCCGTTGCCAGGTATCGACGCCGGTCCATTTCTCAAACTGGATCAGCGAGGTGTTGGGCGCCATCCCGCTGGCCTGCTCGGTGATCGTCTTCTTGGGATTGAGCATGTTCACGCAGCCGCCCAGGTCGGTCGAATTGCCGGGCTCGCCGACAGGCCTGTACTGCGCCGACCCGGTGCAGGCGCTGACCACGCCCGGACGCAGCCGGTCCGTCACCTGGGCCGCGCAGACCACCGAGCCCCTGAGGTTCCAGAGGCGTATGAGGTCGTCATCCTTGACCCCTCTGGCCTCGGCGTCGGCGCGGTTGACGCGCGCCACCAGGTAGGAATGGCCGTTCACCGTGACGCGGTGCTCGCGGATGTCTTGCAGCGTGCAGCCCTCGTCGTCGCCCATGATGTGGAACGGATAGCGCGTGTGCGGCGTCAGCAGTTGCAGCGGAAAGTCCGCCAGGGCCGGCTCGGCCTCGGCGTTCTCGTAGCTCTTCTGGTACTTGTTGAGCGGCGGCCGCGCCGGGTCGTCGATCTGGTTCAGTGTGTCGGGCAGGAACTCGAACTTGCCGGACGTCGTTTGCAGTCCCTCGCCGAACTCGCCCACGTAGTCCGCCGGCAGCGGATAGGGCTCGGGCGTATCCTTCTTCCGGCCCTCGTAGTACCAGCGGTTGGCCGTGGGGGCGCGCGCGTCCTCCGGGTCCGCCGGCACGACGAAATAGCCCTTCTTCAGGAACTCCTTCCAGGTGGTGTGCTTGGCCACGTCGGACGAATCGAACACGCGCTTGCACCACTCGAGTTCGGTGTTGCCGCCTTCCGAGTACATCGCGCCCAGCCCCAGGCGCTCGATCACGGCCAGGAATATGTCGTAGTCGGACTTCGATTCGCCCAGCGGCTCGATGCACTTGTGCTGCAGCGACACCACGCGGTGATTGACCATCGAGAACATGTGGTGCACGTAGCCCGCGCCGACGTTGTAGTACTCGCCGATGTCCCAGCGCTCGAACACGGTGCAGGCGGGCAGTATGACGTCCGAGTACGGCGTCTCGCCCTCCCACCAGATCGACTGGTTTACGACGAACGGCAGGTTCTCCGACTGGTACATCTGCACCCAGCGGTTGGAATCGACCATCGTGCCGAAGTTGGGGCTGCCGTACTTGTACATCATCTGGATCTTGGCGTGACCGGGCGCCGGGTAGCCGTAGCGCAGGAACTGGCCGCGCACCGAGGAGACGTCGGTGAGGAAGCCCATCGCGCTGCCTTCCATGATCGCCTCGGGCAGGCGGATCTTGGGAATGTTCTGGCGCGACGAGTTCATCGTCACGACGTGCGGCATGCGCTGATAGTTGTTGGCCGCGTTGGCGCTGTAGGTCAGCTCGCCCGACATGCTGCCTTCGGCATAGCCGGGGAAGTAGAAGGAGAAGTCCAGCGGGGCCCCGAACTGGAGGTTGCCGAAGTTCACGCCCGCCCGGCCGAAGCCCTGCATCGCGCCCAGGATGGTCATCATCCGCGCCCACTGGACGCCCATGGGGCCGCGCCCGGCGCCGCCCAGGCCGCAACCCCAGCCGCCGGCGCCCAGGTAGGTCTTCTTGCTGCCCCATTCGCGGGCCAGCGCCCGGACCTCGCGCGCGGGCACCCGGGTCTCGGCTTCCTGCCATTCGGGCGTTTTCGCCGTGCCGTCGGACTCGCCGAGGATGTAGGCCTTCCATTCGTCGAAGCCGGTCGTGCGCGTCTCGACGAATTCCTTGTCGTAGAGGTCCTCGGTGATCCAGACGTAACAGAGCGCCTGGGCCAGCGCGGAATCGGTGCCGGGCTTGGGCGAGATCCACTTGCCGCCCAGGTGCGCGGCCGTGTGGTTCAGGAACGGGTCGATGTGGACCATGGGGATGCCCAGCTCCTTGGCCCACTCGCGCCGCACCGTGCCCTCGTAGCCGTAGCTGGCGTCGGGGTCGCTGGACCAGAACACCATCAGCTCCGCTTCCTTGAGGCAGTCCTCGACGGTGCCGTAGAACTCCGGCGTGCCCAGCCGCAGGCTGTTGCCCCAGTGGTGCATGGCGCCCCAGTACCAGCCTTCCCAGCTGTCCGGGTTGTTGTGCAGCTTGGAGCAGCCGAGCAGGTTCCAGAAGCGGTTGAACGCGCTCAGGTAGTGCCCGAGGTTGCCCCACTGGTGGTGCGAGCCGTGCGTGACCAGCACCGCGCCGGGGCCATGCTTCTTGGAGCGCTTGATTTCCTTGACGACGATATCCAGCGCCTCGTCCCAGCTGATGCGCACGAACTCCGACTTGCCGCGGTTCTGGATATTGCGCTCGCCGTCGACATCGAAGTCCACCCGCTTCATCGGATGGAGGATGCGGTTCTTCGAATAGACCATGGACTTCTGACAGAGGCCGTGCGCGGCCAGCGTGGTGTGTCGCGGCGGCGTGAATTCCTTGCCTCGCGCCTTGATGGTCCATGAAGGCGCGTCGTCCTTGTCGAACTCCACGGGGGTAATGCGGATGATCTTGCCTTCCTTGACATAAACGAAGATCGGGCCGCCGTTGGTGCCGTTGGTGAAGCGGGTCACGCCGTTGCCCATGTCGGTGCCGATCTTCCAGCGGATGGACTGCATGCGGTTCAGCGTGATCATGAACCACACCGACGCCTCGTCCGATCCCTGCACCGTCAGCTTGAAGTTCTTGGCGGCGTCCACGCGCACGAGCTGGTCGAACGGAGGCGTCAGGAATTCTTCGGCGATCGCCCGGTTTTTGAAGACCACGGCAAAGTCGGGATTCTCGTGAACGCCCGTGCCCGAGCGGATCCTGCCGTTTTCGATCTGGACCCAGCGCCCGGCGGAATTGTCCTGCAGCTTGAACTGCGCGATGACGTTTCTTTCCTTCAGGCGGTTCCTGAACTCGGCGTAGCGGAGCCTGGTGAACCGCAATGCCTGCACCATGGCCCAGAGAATGATCGAAAATCGCATGGTTTCCTCTCCCGGATGCGGCACCCTGAAGGCCGCTGAAGCAGCCCCGGATGATAGCAACCTTGCGGCCCGCCGTCACCTGAACGGGGAGCGTAACTGCATGCCGGCCGCGCTGGTGAGCAGGCAATGCAGTCGGTAGAATCCACTCTGTTCAGGGCCAACCGGATCCTCATGACCGCGCAACTGATTGACGGCAAGGCCATAGCTTCCGCGATCCGTGAGGAAATCCGGCAGACGGTCGAGAAACGGCTTGCCGAAGGCCACCGGGCGCCGGCGCTGGCCACGGTCCTGGTGGGCGCGGACCCGGCCTCGCAGGTTTACGTGCGGAACAAGCGGCGGGCCTGCGCTGCCGCCGGTATCGCATCGCTCGATCACAACCTCCCGGCGGACACGGACGAGCCGACCCTGCTGGCGTTGATCGACGAGTTCAATGAGGACGCGAACGTTGACGGCATCCTGGTGCAACTGCCCCTGCCCGGGCACATCAACTCGCTGAGCGTCATCCGGCGCATTGACCCGGGCAAGGACGTGGACGGGTTCCATCCGCTGACCTTCGGACTGCTGGCGCTGCGCACGCCCAGGCTGCGCCCCTGCACCGCGGTCGGGGTGATCCGCATGCTGGAAAAGATCGGCGTCGATCCGAAGGGGCAGCATTGCGTGGTGATCGGCGCATCGAACCTGGTGGGGCGGCCGCTGGCGCTGGAACTGCTGCTGGCCGGTGCGACCGTTACGGTCTGCCACCGGTTCACGACCAACCTCGAGCAGCACGTCCGGCAGGCGGAAATCCTCTGCAGCGCGGTGGGCAAGCCGGCGCTCATTCCGGGCGCCTGGATACGCGAGGGCGCCGTGGTGATGGACATCGGCATTACGCGAATGAGCGACGGGAAGCTGCGCGGCGACGTAGAATTCGAGGAGGCGCGCAAGCGTGCGGCCTGGATTGCCCCGGTGCCGGGCGGAGTGGGGCCTATGACCGTCGCCATGCTCTTGCAGAACACGCTGGATGCCGCCATTTACAACACGACGATTTCGCAGGACAAACCGAAATGAGACATACGAGAATTCAAACCTCCCGGGTGTGGGTCGCCGCGCTATGCGTGCTGGCGCTGGGCGCCGGCGCCGCCGGCGCGCAGGAACCGGCCGAAGAGGAGGCGGAAATGGACCCGTTTCCGCGGGTCCGGGTGGAAACGACCGCGGGCGCGTTCACGCTGGAGCTGTTCGCCCAAGACGCCCCGCTGACGGTAAAGCAATTCCTGCTTCTGACCGGCAGCCGCTTCTACGAGGGCACGATCTTCCATCGCGTGATCCAGGACTTCGTGATCCAGGGCGGCGGATGGTCGGTCGATTTTCAGGAGCGCCAGATCGACGAAACACTGCCCAACGAGTCCGGCAACGGCCGCTCCAATCTGCGCGGCACCATCGCCATGGCGCGCACCGGCGATCCGCATTCGGCGAAAAACCAGTTCTACATCAATCTTCAGGACAACGTGGCGCTGAATCCGCGGCCGGGTCGCTGGGGATATGCCGTGTTCGGGCAGGTAGTCAGCGGCATGGACGTAGTGGACGAGATCGGAAACAGGGCCACCGGTCCGGGCGGTACATTCGATCGCGACGTGCCGGCGGCGCCGGTGATCATCGAACGGGTCCTGCGCGTGACTGAATGAGCACCCTTTTCATCTCCGATCTCCACCTGGACGCCACCCGACCCGCCGCAACCCAAGCCTTCCGCGAATTCCTTAAGAATCGCGCCGCCGAGGCCGAGGCGCTCTACATACTGGGCGATCTGTTCGAAGCCTGGGTGGGCGATGACGACGACGATCCCCACGCCGGCGCGATCATGGACGCGCTGGCGGAACTGACTAAAGGCGGGGTCCCGGCGTGGTTCGTGCACGGCAACCGGGACTTCCTGGTGGGGGACGGCTTTTCCGGCCGAACGGGCGTAACGCTGCTCCCGGAATCCAGCGTCGTGAACCTGGGCGGAGAAAGCGTGCTGCTGATGCACGGCGACAGCCTGTGCACCGACGACCGCGACTACCAGGAGTTCCGCGCCATGGTCCGCGATCCGGCCTGGCAGGCGCAGTTCCAGGCCCTGCCGCTGACCGCGCGGCGCGCGCTGGCCGCCCAGGCGCGTGACGCCAGCCGCATTTCAACCGGCGGCAAGCCGATGGAGATCATGGACGTCAACGCAGGCGCGGTGGCCGAGGCCATGCGTGCGAACGGAGTGCGGCGGTTCATTCACGGCCACACGCACCGTCCCCACGTGCACGAATTCGAACTGGACGGCGGACCCGCCACGCGGACCGTTCTGGGCGACTGGTTCGAGCGCGGCTGGGCGCTGGAGCACGACGGGAAGGGGTTCCGCCTGGAGGCGTTCGACCTCTAGCCGCTTTCGACTTCCAGGGCGGGCAGTTCGGCCATCTTCGGCGGCCGGGCGGCGGCCACCGGTTCGGCGGCGGCCACCCGCGCGGCCTTACTGGCTTTCCGCTTGCGCGACTTGCGCCTGGCCCGCACCTTGTCGGCGCGCTCCCTGGCGACCCGGCGGAGCAGCTTGCGGTCCACGCCGCCGGTCACGTACTGGCCGTTGAAGCAGGAAACGTCGAAACCGGTGATCTCCGCACGCCGGAAATTGACCGCCGAGATCAGATCGCCCAGGTCCTGGTACACCAGCCAGTCGGCGCCGATTCTCTCCTCGACTTCCTCCACCGTGCGATTGGCCGCGATCAGCTCGTCCGGCGCCGGCATGTCGATCCCGTAGACGTTCTGGTAGCGGACCGGCGGGGCGGCCGAGGCGAAGTACACCTTCCTGGCGCCCGCCTCCCGCGACATCTCGACGATCTGGCGCGAGGTCGTGCCGCGCACGATGGAATCGTCCACCAGCAGCACGTTCTTGCCGCGGAATTCCAGGTTGATGGGGTTGAGCTTCTGGCGCACCGAGCGCTTGCGCTCGTCCTGGCCCGGCATGATGAAGGTGCGGCCGATGTAGCGGTTCTTGATGAAGCCCTCGCGGTACTTGACGTTCAGCCGGTTCGCGACTTCCATGGCGCTGGTGCGGCTGGTGTCCGGGATCGGAATCACCACGTCCACATCGCTGGTGTCGTGCTCGCGCTGGATCTTCTCCACCAGGCGCTCGCCCATTCGCAGGCGCGCCTTGTGCACCGAAATCTTGTCCATGAGCGAATCCGGGCGGGCGAAATAGACGTATTCGAAGATGCAGGGCGTGTATTGCGTGCGGGCCGCGCACTGGCGGGTCACCGCTTCCTCGCCGTACGGAAAGACCCAGGCCTCGCCCGGCATCACGTCCCGCTCCAGTTCGAAGCCGAGCTGCTGCAGCGCAACGCTTTCCGAAGCCACCAGGTACTCCGGCCCCTTGCCGCTCTCCCGCCGCCCGACGACCATCGGCCGGATGCCGTAGGGATCGCGGAAAGCGACCAGCCCGAAGCCCAGGATCATGCAGACGACCGAGTAGGCGCCCTTGCAGCGCTTGTGCACGCCGCGCACCGCGCGGAACACGGCATCGGCGTCCATCGACCGGCGCGAGGTGCGCAGGAGCTCGTGGGCGAACACGTTGAGCAGCAGCTCGCTGTCGGAGTCGGTATTGAGATAGCGGCGGTCGCGCTGGCGCATCTCGCCGGCCAGTTCATGCGCGTTGGTGAGATTGCCGTTGTGCGCCAGGGCGATCCCGTACGGGCTGTTGACGAAGAACGGCTGGGTTTCGGAGTTCTTGTCGGACCCGGCGGTCGGATAGCGCACATGGCCCAGGCCGGCCGAGCCCCGCAGGTTCTGCATGTGGCGGGTGCGGAACGTCTCGCGCACGAGTCCGCGGGCGCGGCGCTTGCGGCACATGCCTTCGTCGTCGGTCAGTATGCCGGCGGCGTCCTGACCCCGGTGCTGGAGCATGATGAGGGCGTCGTAGATTTCCGGCGCCGCCGCGCCGTTACCCATCAGGCCGACGATCCCGCACATCAGCGGCCACCCAGCGCCCGGAGCAGCAGGTTCAGGGCGTCGCTGACCGGTTCAAGGAAAGGCAGGCTCATCGAACCCCGCACCCAGGTCTCGGGCCCCACGTGTATGCACAAGAGCAGAAGTCCACCTGCAATCAGCCAGCCTTTGGCTGCGCCCAATAATACGCCCAAGGCGCGATTCGCGGAAGCCAGCACGCTGTTTTCGACGGCCCGGGAAGCCAGGCCCGCCACGGTGGAGCCGATCACGAGCACGACCACGAGCACGCCCAGCCTGGCCGCCCAAAGCGCCACGGATTCGGCGACCGACGGACCGCGAAAAATTGCGCCGGCGAGCGGATTGTTCGCCAGCCAGGTCTCGATCTTCGCCGGCCATCCGGACAGCATCGTGGACACGACAATGTCGCCGAAGGCAAAGGCGAGAAACACGCCCACAACCCAGGTCGCAAGATTCAGGGCGGCGGACAGGAAACCGCGCTTCATTCCGAGCCAGGCGGCGGAAAGAAAAATCGCCAGGACGATCCAGTCGAACAGGGTCACGGCGAGGCGGTCTCCCAATCCGATACAAATCCTCTACGTCCCAGAAGGGCCAGTTCGGCGATCGCCGTGTCGGCATCTTCCCTGGAGGCATAGGGACCCACGCGCACCCGGTGCAAGGTCCGGCCGCCGTCCTGCCCGGTCACGACCTGCACGCCATATCCCTGTTCCCGGCACCATCCGGAGAGCGAATCGGCATTCGCGCGCGAGGAAAAACTGCCGAGCTGCACGGCCCATTGAGGCCCGGCTTGAGTCGCGGGCGTTTCCGCAGCTTCGCGAGGACTGGGCGAGGGCGTGGCTCGTTCGCTCGTTTCCGGTGGTGCGACGAAAGCCCTGGCGGGCTGCGGCGCGTGGGGCACCGAACCCGGCGGCACCCATTGGGCGATGGTGCGCGGACCGGGTTCCCGGCGGGACTCGTCCGGCACGGCGTCGTTGGCCGGTTCGGCGGGTTGAGGTGCGACCTGGGCCACAGGGCTTTGAGAGCCCTCTTCGTCCGGCATGCGGACCCCGTCCCGCGGGCCGATTGCCAGGGCCAGCAACAGGAGCAGGGCCACCAGGACCGCTCCCCCCACCAGCCGCTCAAGCACCGGTGATTGCATCGCACTGAATTATATGCGGGGGCCTGGGAGTGCGAGCGTAAAATATTCGGTTTCTGCCACCGCCCGCGGATTACGGCATGTCCGGCAACACCATAGGACGCCTGTTCAGCGTCACGACTTACGGCGAGAGCCACGGCCCGGCGCTGGGCGCCATCGTGGACGGCTGCCCGCCCGGCATGGAATTGTGCGAGGCGGACATACAGGGGGACCTGGACCGGCGGCGCCCCGGACGCTCGCGCCATACTTCGCAACGCAAGGAGGCGGACCAGGTGCGGATCCTGTCGGGCGTTTTCGAGGGCGTGACCACCGGAACGCCGATCGGACTGATGATCGAGAACACCGATCAGCGGCCCCGCGACTACTCGGCCATCAAGGACAAGTTTCGTCCCGGGCACGCCGATTTCAGCTACCAGCAGAAGTACGGCATCCGCGACTACCGCGGAGGGGGCCGCGCCTCCGCCCGGGAGACGGCCATGCGGGTCGCCGGCGGAGCGATCGCCCGCAAGTTCTTGAGCGAGCGGGCGGGCATCACGATTTACGGCTACGTGGCGCAACTCGGGCCGATCCGGCTGGAGTGCCCGAACCCCGAGATCATCAACGACAACCCGTTCTTCTGCGGCGACCCCGGCCGGCTGAAGGAACTGGAGTCGTTCATGGACGAACTGAGGCTGGCCGGCGACTCGATCGGCGCGCGGATCAACGTCTGCGCCCGCGGAGTGCCGCCCGGGCTCGGCGAACCCGTGTTCGACAAGCTCGAGGCCGTGATCGCGCATGCGCTGATGAGCATCAACGCGGTCAAGGGCGTGGAATTCGGCGCCGGCTTCGCGGCCGTGGAACAGCGCGGGTCGGAACATCGCGACGAGATTGCGCCCCGCGGCTTCGTGAAGAACGACGCCGGGGGCACGCTGGGCGGCATATCGTCCGGACAGGACCTGCTGGTGAGCATCGCGATGAAGCCCACCTCCAGCATCCGCAAGAAGGGCGCCACGGTTACCCGCGGCGGCGCGGCCACCGAGATCAGCACCGGCGGGCGTCACGATCCCTGCGTGGGCCTGCGCGCCACCCCGATCGCGGAAGCGATGCTGGCGATCACGCTGATGGACCATTACCTTCGCGACCGCGCGCAATGCGGCGACGTGGACCGGCAGGCGTCCTCGGCCGCCGCGAGCGTTCGTCCCGCCGCCGCGGCGCGGACCGCGGGAAGCTGAGATGAACGGCTACAACGTCGCTGTGGTCGGCGCCACAGGGCTGGTGGGCGAGACCATGATGCAGATCCTCGCGCAGCGCGAGTTTCCGGTGGACCGGCTTCACGCGGTCGCCAGCGAACGCTCGGTCGGCAAGACCGTGGAATTCGGCGAACGCCAGGTTGCGGTTCAGGCGCTCAACGGCTTCGACTTCTCCGGCGTGCACTTCGCGCTGTTCTCGGCCGGCGCGGGAACCGCGATCGAGCATGCGCCGCGCGCCGCCGCCCAGGGAGCGATCGTGATCGACAACTCGTCGGCGTTCCGCTATGACGACGACGTGCCGCTGGTCGTGCCCGAGGTCAATCCATCGGCCCTGGCCGAATGCCGCGAGCGCGGAATCGTGGCCAATCCGAATTGCTCCACGATCCAGCTTGTCGTTGCCCTGAAGCCCCTCTACGACGCCATCGGCATCCAGCGGATCAGCGTGGCCACCTACCAGGCGGTCTCCGGCGCCGGGCGCCGGGCGATGGAGGACCTGGTCAGGCACACCGCCAACATGATGGCCGGCAAGGGCCGCCCGGAAGAGCCTGCCGACGCCGAGGAGGCGGAAACGCCCGCCAACGGCGGGCAGCTTCCCGCGGCGTCGGCGCCGAGCGCGGCCTTCAACGCCGTGCCGCACATCGACGATTTTCAGGCCAACGGCTACACCAAGGAAGAAATGAAGATGGTCTGGGAGACGCGCAAGATCCTGGGCGACGAAGGACTGCGGATCAGCGCCACGGCCGTTCGCGTGCCCGTTTTCTTCGGACATTCCGAGGCCGTAAGCGTGGAGCTGAAGCGCAAGGTCGCGGTCGAGGAAGCGCTCGGGCTGTTTCGGGCCGCCCGCGGGGTGGTCGTCATGAGCCAGGACCGGGCCGGCGGCTATCCGACTCCTGGGATCGACGCGAGCCGGTCGGACGCCGTGTTCGTGGGCCGCGTGCGCGAGGACATCTCGCATGAGCAGGGCCTCAGTTTCTGGGTTGTGGCGGACAACGTGCGCAAGGGGGCCGCGCTCAACGCCGTGCAGATCGCCGAGCTCCTGATTCGCGACGACGCATTGGGGCCCTAAGCTAACAGGCCCGGGCATGAAAGGCAGAATCGCGATACTGGCCGTTTCGCTGTTCATTGCGCTCCTGATCTCGCCCGTGGTTCCGCAGGAAGGACTGTTCTCTCCGTGGAGCCTCTGGGGCGTGCCGCTGCTTACCGCCGCGCTGGTCTTTTCGGTTCTTTCGGGGATCATTTTCGGCCCGCCGCGCCTGGTGCGGAGATTCTCCGGCGCCGATTCGAAGAAGAACGATGATGCTTCGGCGGGTCGGGATGGCGGCGCAGAGGAGGAGGAAGCGTCCGAACCAGTCGGCGACGAAATCGCGGTGGGACCCGACGCCGCCCTGGCGGACGCGATGAGCGAACTCGATCCCGAGAACTACATGGACCTGGCGCGGGCGCTTGAGGAAATGGGCCGCGACGCCGACGCGCTGGAGGTCCTGGCCCATATCGTCGAAGCCCGCGAGAGCGAAGACGCCGGGGAACTCGCCGAGGCGCTGCGCCGGATGCGTCAAAGGCTCGAGCCGAAAGATTCCGAGAGCGCATGACCCGTGCGCGGCTCGCCGTGGGGCTGGAATACGACGGCAGCGGCTTGCACGGCTGGCAGTCGCAAAGCGCCAGCCCCAACGTTCAGGACTCCGTAAACGAGGCGCTCAGCCGGGTGGCCGACGAAGAGGTTCGATGCATGGGCGCCGGGCGAACCGACGCCGGCGTTCACGCCATCGAGCAGGTCGCGCATTTCGAGACCGGCGCCCGGCGGAGCCCGCGTGACTGGCTGTTCGGCGCCAATACCTACCTGCCCGACGACATCAACCTGCTCTGGGTTCGCGAAGTGCCGGGCGATTTCCATGCGCGCCACTCGGCGCTCTCGCGCACGTACGCCTACCTGATCCTGAACCGCAGCGTGCGCTCGGCGCTGGAGCGCAATCGCGCCTGGCTGATCCGCGACCGGCTGGACGACGAGGCGATGAACCGCGCGGCGCAGGCGCTTACCGGCGAGCACGACTTCAGCTCGTTTCGGGCCGCCGACTGCCAGGCCCGCTCGCCCGTGCGCAGGATCATGGACATCCGGGTGCGCCGCAGCGGGCAACGCGTATGGATCCTTTGCCGGGCAAACGGCTTCCTGCAGCGCATGGTGAGGAACATCGCCGGCTCGCTGGCGCTGGTCGGGCGCGGGCGCGAGGCGGGGGCCTGGATTGCCGGGATTCTCGCGGCGCGCAGCCGGGAGGCCGCGGGTCCGGCCGCGCCTCCCCAGGGCCTCTACCTTCAACAGATCGAGTATCCGCCGGACCTGCTGCCCGAACGAAACCCGGCTGGTCTCGGAACGCTTCTCCCGATCCCAAAAGATATTTAGGCTAAAATCAAAGTCTTATGGCGATTTCCTGGCTGCGGAGATTAATGCCGTCGCGGATCACGACGCGACGGCCGAAGAAGAGCGTGCCGGAAGGCGTCTGGGTCAAGTGCGATTCCTGCGGAACGCAGCTTTACCGGACCGAAGTGGAGCGGATCCAGCATGTGTGCCCCAAGTGCGAGCATCACATGCGCCTGGGGGCCAGGCGAAGGCTGGAGCTGTTCCTGGACAGCGACTCGGCCAGGGAGCTTTCGCCCCGTCTTCAGCCCAAGGACCCGCTGAAGTTCAGGGACACCAAGCGCTACCCGGACCGGGTCGCGCAGGCAATAGACAACAGCGGCGAGCTGGAAGCCCTGGTGACCATGACCGGCAAGCTGTACGGGCAGCCGCTTGTGGCCAGCGCTTTCGAGTTCGGCTTCATGGGGGGATCCATGGGTTCGGTAGTGGGCGAAAAGTTCGTTCGCGCCGCAAGCTACTGCCGCGAACATCGCATGCCGCTGGTGAACTTTTCCGCCTCCGGGGGCGCGCGCATGCAGGAGGCGCTTTTCTCGCTGATGCAGTTGTCCAAGGTAACCGCCGCTTTGCATGCCCTCGCGCAGGCCGGCCTTCCATATATTTCGATTCTTACCAACCCCACGATGGGCGGCGTGTCCGCAAGTCTGGCGATGCAGGGCGATATCGTGATCGCCGAGCCCGGCGCGCTCATCGGTTTTGCCGGGCCGCGCGTAATCAAGCAAACGGTCCGCGAAGACCTCCCAGAGGGATTTCAGCGCGCCGAGTTCCTTCTCGAGCATGGCGCCCTGGACATGATCCTGGACCGGCGCGTGATGCGCCTGGAAATCGCCCGGCTGCTCGCCAAGCTGCTGAACAAACCACCCCCGGAATAACCCTAGGCCCGAAGCAGCAGCACGCCCTCGCCGCCCCGTTCCAGCGAAGGCCAGAGGAACGGCAGTTCCGGGTGCGAGGCCGCAAGATCGCCCGCCACCTCGCCGACCTCCAGCGCCAGCAGCCCGCCCTCGGCAAGGTAGCGGGGCGCTTCCTCGAGGATGCGGGACGCTATCGCCAACCCGTCGGCGCCGGCCGCCAGCGCCATTCGCGGTTCATGACGGTATTCGCGCGGCAGGGAACCGCACGCGCCGGCAGGCACATAGGGAGGATTGGCGACGATGAGATCGAATTTCCCCTGCGCGCCGGCGAAAAGGTCTCCCTTGCGAAGCTCGACGCGGCCCGCCAGGCCAAGCCGGCGCGCGTTGCGCTCCGCCACGCTCAGGGCGGCCGGCGACAGGTCGGTCGCGATGACTTCGGCATCGGGGAAGGCGAACGCGCAGGCAGCCGCGATGCAGCCCGAACCGGTGCAGAGATCGATGATCCGGCGCGCTCCATCCGGATTCAGCCAGGGCGCGAAACCGATCTCGATCAGTTCGGCAAGCGGCGAGCGCGGAATGCAGACGCGCTTGTCCACGTAAAAGCGCATCCCGCCAAACCAGGCCTCGCGGGTCAGGTAGGCCAGCGGCAGACGGCGCGCGACGCGTGCAAAGGCGATTGCCCGCGCCCGCTCCTGCACGGCCGGCGATACGCGCCGCCCGAGCAGGGAACGGCGCTGCCACAAGCCCGACCGGCAAACGAAATTCGCGAGCGCCAGGGCCTCTTCCTCCGCGCTGCCCATGCCGTGGCCGAAATGGACCCGCCCGCCCGCCAGGCGGGCGGCCAGCTCATCGACAAGGTCACGAAAGCGCATCGTCGGACAACGAAATCCTGGAGGGGTATTGGCGCGCCAAGGCTACAATCGAACGTCCCGCCTGAGGCGACCGACTTTGCTTGCCCGACTGCTTGTACGCCTGCACTTCATTCTGCCGCTGCTGACGCTCAGCCGCCTGGCGGAGCGCGTTTCGCGGTTCAGAGGGCCGGGGGGCGTGCTGATTCGCATTTTCGCCTGGCTCTTTTCCATCGACAGGGAGGAGGCCTCCCGTCCCGTGCCCCAGGGATACGCCAGCCTGGCCGAGTTTTTCTCGCGCGAACTCAAGGAAGGCGCCCGAAATCCGGAGAACGGCGAGGAATGCGTCGTTAGTCCCGCCGACGGATTGTTGACGCGGATCGGGGAGGTCAACGGCACTTCACTCCTGCAGGCGAAGGGAGCCGGCTACTCCATCGAGGAGTTGCTGGGCGGCGCGCGTTGCGCCGCGCCTTACGAGGACGGTCATATGGCGGTCATCTACCTGCGACCGTCGGATTATCACCGGGTGCGCATGCCTCTGGCCGGCCAATTGCGCGAAGTCGTGTACCTGCCCGGAAGGCGGCTGTCGGTGAACCCCGCAATCATCGATGCGGCGCCCAGGGTGCTGGCGACCAACGAGCGGGCGGCGCTGCATTTCGACACCGGCGGCGGGAAGTTCTGCGTGGTCATGGTCGGCGCGCTCAACGTCGGCTCCATCAGCACCGCGTTCGATATCCGCACCGACGCGAGCATTCCGCCGGTGCCGACCCGCTGGAGGTTTCCCGGCCCGCGCGGCGCGAAGTGCGAGCGCGGCGACTACCTGGCACACTTCAACCTCGGCTCCACGGTGATACTGGTGGCGACACGCGGCCTGCTTGCCTGGCTGCCCGAGCGCCAACCCGTGGAAGAAGTCCGCTGCGGCCAGGCCCTGGGGCAACGGTTACCTCTCGAAGTCTGACCCGCGGGCCGTGTCACGGCACTAGGCGCGGCCGATGTATTCCCCGGTGCGCGTGTCCACCTTGATGACCGCGCCTTCCTCCACAAACAGCGGCACGCGCACGACGGCCCCGGTCTCCAGGGTCGCCGGCTTGACGCCGCCGGTGGCGGTGTCGCCCTTCATACCCGGATCGGACTGCGTGACCTTCAGCTCGACGAAATTCGGCGGCGTGACCGTCAGCGGCGCGCCGTTGAACAGCGTGACGCGGCAGCGGCTCTGATCCACCAGCCAGCGTTCGCAGCCGCCCATGGCCGCTTCGTTCGCTTCGTACTGCTCGTATGTCTCCGAGTCCATGAACACCCATTCGTCCCCGGTGCTGTAGAGGTATTCCATTTCCCGGTCCACCACATCGGCGGCGGGAATCGACTCGCCCGAGCGGAAGTTGCGTTCGATCACGCGGCCGGTGCGCAGATAACGGAGTTTGACGCGGGTGAACGCCTGGCCCTTGCCGGGCTTGACGAACTCGGTCCCGAGGATCGCGCAGGGCTCGTCGCCCAGCATCACCTTGAGCCCGTTCTTGAACTCGTTGGTCGAATACGAAGCCATGGGAAAACGGGCGTCCCGCCCTCAACCAAACAGTTCCGCCATGAAGTTCAGCACCGACTGCCACGACCGCCGGTCCGCCGACTCGCTGTAGCCGATCCCGTCGGCCAGCGCGGGCGCGTCATGCGTGAAGCCATGCAGGGCATGGCCGTAGGCATGGATCTGCCAGTCCGCGCCCGCCTCCGTCATTTCCGTGGCCAGTCCGACCACCGTATCGGGCGGAACCATCGGGTCGGCCCAGCCGTGCAGCACCAGCACCTTCGAACTTATGGCGTTTCCATCGGTGTTTCCCGGCGGGTTGAACAGGCCGTGCAGGCTGACGACGCCCTTCACCGGGGCGCCGACGCGCGCCAGGTCCAGCACGCACAGGCCGCCGAAGCAATAGCCGATCGCGGCCATGTTGCCGCCGTCCACTTCCGGCTGCGCCGCGGCGCAGTCCAGTCCGGCCAGCAGGCGGGCCTGCAGAAGCGCCCGGTCTTCGATCAGCGGGTTCATCAGCGCCATGTTCTCTTCCACGCTCTGGCCGCGGACGCCCTTGCCGTAGACATCCAGAGCAATCCCCACGTAGCCTTCGCCGGCCAGCTTTTCCGCCGCCTCGCATTCGTGCTCGGCGCGCCCGCTCCAGGCATGCGCCACCGCCACCGCCGGCGCCGGCCCGCGCGCGTCGTCCCAGTACATCCGCGCCTCGAAAACCTCGTCCCCGTGGCCGTATTCCACGTCCCGCATGCGTATCGCCATCCGCCTTTCTCCCGGCAAGCTTTAAATCGGAGCGCGAATTTTATCCCCTGCCCCGCCGGGTCCGAACGAGGACTTCGGTCGAGGGCGACTTGCACCTACGCCCTTGATTCAGCCGCGCGTAGCGGACGTGGTACGGTACCGCGCTTTACGCGGAGGCGACGAAGTTGAAGCACACTGTCCTGGCCGGTCTTTGTTTGCTGCTGTGCCATGGCGCTGCCCAGGGTGCGGACACGTCCGCCCAGGAAGATGAACCGGCCGGCGCGGAATGGCTGGAAATCGGGGGCCACGTCGACTTGGACTCGGTGCACACGCGCCCGGAAAACCAGGATGGATTTTCCAATACCGGCATATCGGAGGTCGGTTTGAGCCTGGCGGCGACGATCTCCGACTGGGTTGCGGTCGAGGCCGGTTTCCTCTACGAGCACACGGACCTGGGCGAGAGGGAAAATGTGCCCGGCAGCGAAGCGACCTTCCTGGAGACCGCAACCCTCCGCTTCGGTCCCCCGGAAGGGCCGTGGTCTGTTTCCGCAGGCCAGCAGTTTCTGCCGTTCGGCGTTTTCGACTCACGCATGTTTTCGGAACCGCTGACGCTTGAACTCGGAGAGACCAACGAGTTTTCCGTGAGCCTGGGGTGGAGTTCCGGCGGGCTTACGACGACCCTGTTCGGCTTCGGCAGGAACGACGATCTCGAATCGGACAGCGGCGTCGCCGGCTATGGAGCGGCCGTTTCCTTTTCGTCCGAGCGCGAGGAAACCGGCCTGGCCCTGAACCTGGCGCTCACCAGCGACTTGAGCTATTCCGCGAACGTGCTGGGCGTGCTTGCGGACACGACCGCAAATGAAGGGCCCGCCGACCGGATCGCCGGCCTGTCGGCGCATGCCGCCCTGCGCTACGGCGCCGCCACGCTGATCGCGGAATACGTGGGCGCGCTCGATTCCTACGCCGTGCGGGAAATGGAGTTTGCCGGGCGCGGAGCCCAACCGGCAAGCTGGCTGCTCGAAGCGGCCTACGACTTCGAAGCAGGCGGCAGGAACGCCACTGCGGCGCTCGGCTACCAGGCGACCCGGGAAGCAATCGCGCTGGAACTGCCCGCCCGGCGCCTGATTGCCATAGTTGCCCTGCAACTCGCCGAGCCGTTCACGCTTGCCGTGGAGTGGGGGCGCGACAGCGACTACGCGACTGGCAAAGGCGGAAGCGGCGAAGGCGCCAATTTCGTAACGGTTCAGTTCTCGCTGGCTTTCTGAAGCCAGCCCGGTTATGCCCGGGCGGCGCCTCAGATTCCCGACAGTGACTTGCCGCCGTCCACCGGCAGGACGGCGCCGGTGATGAAGCGGGCCTCGTCGCTGATCAGGAAGTTGACGGCGTCCACGACGGACTCGACCGGCGGAATGGTCTGGTGAAAACGCGCCAGCGGCATTTCGGACAGGATTTCTTCCCTGACCTCATCGGCGGTGCGGTGCTCTGACGTGATGGGGTCGATCAGGCGCTCGTCCATCACCCGGTCGGACATGATAGGGCCCGGGCACACGGCGTTCAACCGGATTCCGCGCCCGGCGACTTCCGCGGCCAGCAGCGTGGTCAGGCGGTTCAGGGTCATCTTGCTCAGGGCGTAGGCGGCATCGTCCCCGCCGGACTGCAGGGCGGTGGCGCTGGACAGAAACACCATCGCGCCGCCGGACTTCATCATCGGCGCGAGCGCCGATGCGAGCAAGTAGGCGCCCTTTACGTTGGTGTCCATGACCCGGTCCCAGTCTTCTTCTTCCAGCTCGAGCAGGGACCTGCGCATGTTGATGCCCACGCAGTTGACGAACACGTCGATTTTTCCGCCGAAGAAGTCCTGCACCTCCGCGGTGAATTCCCGGACCTGTTCGCTGCGGGTGATGTCGCACTGCCGGTAGCGCAGTTGACCGGCGTCCGCGTCTTCGAGGGGCCGAAAACCGAATTCCAGGCTCTTGGCGTCCAGCTTGTCGACCACGAGCACTATCGCACCCTGGCGGATAAACGACCGGCACAGCGCCTCGCCGATCCCCCTACCGCCGCCGGCAATCGCGACATGCCGGTCCATCATGCTCATGACCTGCTCCTACACCGCCTCCCGCGAGGGCCCTGCCGCCTTTTCGACGTTGGTCAGGCGCCGGCGAACTCGGCGATTCCGGCCAGCGAGCGCTCTTCGCCCACGTTTGCGGTGGCCGTGATCTCGCCCGATTCCAGGCTCATCCGCACGCATTCGCCGGTAAAGAAATTGCCGCCGAGCACATGCTCGCCGTCCGCCGACACGCACATCGTCGCCCAGCCGAATCCGGGCAGAGGCAACTCCCGCAGCCGATCGCCCTGTTCGCTCAAGACCTCCACCGCGTTTCCGCGCATGTGAAGCAGCGCGCCGTCATGCGCGTATCCCACCGCGAAACACATGGCGGCGCGGTCTTCCTCGGGGAGATTCATTACGTCGGACAGCTGCCGGGAAGCCTCGAGATCGAAGCGCATGATCCGCTTGCCGGTCTCCGACACGTAAACGAGCGTCCTGCCGTCCGGCGCCAGCGTGGAATGCGTGACGCCGAGGAACCCGCCCATGCCGCCGGTCGTTTCGGTGGCGTGTTCCGCGACCAGCCGGCCGTCGGCCGCGTATTCGAACACGTGGCCGTCGCCCAGGCTGTCGGTCCCGGGCATCCGCGTGAGAACGGTCTTGAGCGGATAGCGGATCTCCTTACCGACCATGTGTTCGGCCAGGTAAATCTGCCCCTCCGGGCCGAAGTTCACGTTCGAGAACGAGCGCCTGGCGAATTCCACGTGCGGCAGCCGCTGCCCGTCGGGGCCCACCCGGATCACCAGGTGGGCGTTGCTGTCAAAGGCCCAGAGGACCCCGTCCGGATCGAATTTGAGTCCGCCCACCAGGTGGGTGCTGTCGTCGATCCAGAGCACGCCCTTTTCGTTCAGGCCGGCGTCGTACTGGATGATGCGTCCCGGTCCGGCGTGATCGTCCTCCGGATCGTTGAGAAGCGTCGCGCCCACGAACACGTCGCCCGGACTGAAGGGCTGAATCGTCGATTCTCTGCTCATGTTGCGGCTCCTTTCAGGAATGGCGTGACCGCCTCGCCCCATTGCGCCGGGTTGTCGGGCAGCAGCAGCGAGTCGCAGTGCGCGTATTCGCCCGCCAGGCGCTCGCTCAGGTTCCGCGCCACGTCCCATTCCGCCGTGGCCAGCAATACCGGGATCTCCGCGTCCGCCAGGCGCTGCCCGGCGCGATACCTGAAGTGCGCGTGGTACGCCTTGCGCCACATGACCGGCGCACGCAGCACCTCGACCACGCGGCGGTGCACCATGTCCGGATCCAGGTACGGCTCGCCTTGCAGCATCGACTCCGCCGTGCGCGCGTACCAGGGGAAGTAGATGCCCTGGTCGCGCATCATGTGCCAGGCTTCCAGCAGGTGTCCGCCATGCCACTGGGGCACGATCTCCGGCGTGTAGTTCGCCAGCAGATCGGCCTGCTCCTCCGGCGTGTGGTCGATCAGTCCGGTGATGACCAGCCGCCCTACCCGGCCGGGATTTTCGATGGCCATGTCGAGGAGCACGGACCCCCCGCCCCAGACGCCGTAACCGTTCACTTGCTCCAGGCCCAGCGCGTCCAGAACCTGCGCCAGCGCCTCACGGTAATCGGCGACGCTCACGTCGCCCTCGCCGATGGTATTGTCCGAATCGGCGTGCCCGGGCAGCTCCACAGCCAGCACCGGGTGCGACCCGATCAGGGACTCGGCCAGTCCCTGCACCGTGCGACCGGAACCGGCCGCGTCATGCTGCACGACCACCGTCGTGCCGTCGGCGTCGGTGTTGCGAAAAACGCGGACCTGGCCGCCGGGAATCGAGACCATCTCGCTCCACAGGCGTCCTTGAAGCGCCTGCGCCGGCGGCGAGGCCGGCGGGACCGGAGCGGGATGGGCGGCCAGCAGCTCGAAGCAATTGTCCCGCGCCGCTTGAGGAGTCGGGCTGGAATACACCTCGACCCCGTCGGGCGGCGGCGGTATGCGTTCGAGCTGGGACGCCAGGACGTCGCCCACCCAGCAAGTAACCAGGCCCGGCACCTTGAGTTCCACCACGGCTTCCGCGCCGTCGTGCGAGAACGCGCAACCGTAGGCCTTGCGGTAGTTGTCGCCGGCGCGCAGGAATTCAAGCACCTCGTTCTGCAGGTGGTCGGCCGACGGGAGGTCGTACGACATCCGGGAAACGGCGCGCAGGTCGTACCAGGGGAAGAACATCAGTTGCTGGCGCAGGCGGCTCCAGAGCCAGGTGAGATGGGAACCGTCCCAGGCGGGAACGAAGGCCGGCAGGTAGTTGGCCAGCAGTTCCGCCTGTTCCTCGTCGTTGAAGGCGCCGTAGCCGTTGACCGCCACCGCGGTCACGAGGTCCGGATGCCTGGCCGCCGTCTCGACGGACATCGCGGCGCCGGTGTGGAAGCCGTACAGGCCGGTCTTGCTGATGCCGAGAGCACGGATGAACTCCGCCACGCAGTCGGCGAAGTCGGCCATGGTCAGGTCTTCTCCCTCCGGCGGGTCCGACGCGCCATAGCCGGGCGTGTCCGGCGCGATCACGGTGAAATGCCGGCCCCACTCCTTCATCAGCGGCACGTATTCCAGCGACGACTGCGGCGACTGGTGCAGCAGCACCAGCGACGGTCCGTCGCCCGCGCGCCGGTAATGCACCTGGCGCTCGCCGTACCTGCCGCGGATGCTGACAAAATGCCGCGTAACCGTTACGTTGCCATCACTCATTCTTCGACCTCCTTATGCGGCTGCGCCCGCGAGCCGCCAAACCATACAAGCAGTCCCGCCAGACAGGGAACCAGTATTACAACCGAACCGAACAGCGGCGCGTTGGCGCCCTCGGACTGGAACAGCATGCCTCCGATCGGAGGCGAAATGGTCCTGCCCAGCCAGTTGGAAGACTGGAACAGGCCCAGCACGGTGCCCCGTTCGGTCACCGAAGCGTATTTGGAAACCAGGCTGGAGATGTTGGGCACCAGCAGGGCGCTGCCGCTCGCCAGCAGGCCCAGGCCGAGCACCAGCCAGGGTTGGCCGGTAAAGTCCGCCAGCACGCCGGTGCCGATCCGCATCCACTGCGGGCCCGCCACGGCGCCGAACCAGGCGAGCAGCAACATTCCCACTGCATACAGCACGATGCCCGCGGCGATGACCGGCACCTCGCCGAAGCGGATCGACAGCCTGCCTGCGATCAGGCCCTGGACCACGGCGACCCAGAGCCCGAGGAAGAGAAACTGGACGCCCACGTGGCGCGGCCCCCAGCCCAGGGTGTCCCCGACCCACAGCGGCATCATGACTTCGAACATGCCGGCCGCCGTCATCCAGAGAAGCCCGAGAACCAGCAGCCGCTTGACCGCGGGGCGCGCGCCGACCTCGCCCCACTGCCGCAACTCGGCGCCCAGGGGCTGGGAAGCCACGCGCTTCTCGGGCGGCAGGCTTTCGCGCATGAACAGGAGGATGACCACCAGCAGCAGCCCCGCCAGCGCCGCGCCCAGGAGACCGGGTTGCAGCAGGGTGGCGGTGTCCGCCGTCTCTCCTCCCAGGATTCCGCCGACGAACGGCCCGAGGATGAATCCCAGGCTGATTCCGGCCCCCATGATTCCCATTCCCTTGGCCCGGTTCTTGGGCGTGGTCGTGTCGGCCACCCACGCCTGGCTGACGGAAAACAATCCGCCGGCAAGACCGCCGACGAGGCGCGATACGAACAGCGTCAAGGCGTCGTAGGCGAACGCCAGGCCGAGGAAGGCAATCATGGTGCTGGCCGCGCACAGCGCCAGCACCAGCTTGCGGCCGTAGCGGTCGCTCAGTCGCCCCCAGATCGGAGTCGCTATGAGCTGGCCGATCGCGTAGCTTGCGACAATCCAGCCGGCCATGGCCTCGCCGCCGCCGAAGTCCTCGGCCACGAACATGATGGACGGCAGCACGATGCTGAAGCCCATCGCGCCCAGCAGCACAAGTGCAAAAATAATGAACATAAACCGGGACCCGGCGAAAAACACCCGGCATTATGCCCGCAACGCCGGAAACATAAGCGGGTAAGATACCCGCGCCATGCCCGAGCGACACGCCGAAGTACTGATTGCCGGCGCCGGCCCGGTGGGCTGCACGGCGGCCCTGGCGCTGGCGCGAGCCGGAGTCTCCGTCATCATGGTCGAGGGCTGCGACACGCTGCCGCTGGAACTGCGGGCTTCGACCTTCCACCCGCCCACGCTGGACCTGCTGGAGGACCTGGACCTCACCCATCGGCTGATCCCCCTGGGGCTGGTCACGCGCGACTACCAGTACCGCGACCGGACGACGGGCGAGGCGGCGATATTCGACCTGGGTCTACTGTCCGGCGACACCGGGCATCCCTACCGCCTTCAGTGCGAGCAATACAAGCTCACGCAGGTCGTTTGCGAAATGCTCAAGGCCTATCCCAACGCCCGGGTCCTGTTCGGGCGGGAAGTGATCGGCGCGAGGCAGGACGGCGACGGCGTCCGGATGCTGTGCTTCACCGGCGAACAGGAAGAGCTGTATACGGGGCGCTACCTGATCGGGGCGGATGGCGCCAACAGTTGCGTGCGCAAGAGCATGACGGTGCGCTACGAAGGATTCACCTACCCGGAGAAATTTCTGGTCCTGAGCACACCGTTCGACTTCGCCGCGCACATGGACCAGTTGAGCAACGTGAACTACGTGGCCGACCCCGACGAGTGGTGCGTGCTGCTGCGCACCGTGGACCTGTGGCGGGTGCTTCTGCCCACCGTTCCCGGCGAGCCCGACGACAAGTTCCTGGCGCCGGATTATGCGGAAGACCGCCTGAACGCCATTGTCCCCCGTGACGAGCCTTACGAAGTGGTGCACCGCACGCTGTACTGGGTGCACCAGCGCGTTGCCGAGACGTACCGGCAGGGCAACCTGCTGATCGCGGGCGACGCCGCCCACATCAACAACCCCCTGGGCGGCATGGGAATGAACGGCGGCATCCACGACTCGATCGTGCTCGCGGAAAAACTGGTCGCGATCCTGCGCGAAGGCGCAAGCGAAGACCTTCTGGACGTCTACGACCACCAGCGCCGGACCATCGCTAGCGAGTTCGTTCAGAAGCAGACGATAGAAAACAAGAAGCGCATGGAGTCCCTGGACCCGGACGCGCAGCGCAAGCGCCAGGCGGAGTTCATGCGCGTAGCCGCCGATCCCGAAAAGGCCCGCGCCTTCCTGCTTCGCACCAGCATGATCGAGGCCTGGCGCGACAGCGTCGCCCTCGGTCAGTCCTGACCCGCGAAAACCAGCGCTATTCGCCTGCTATTTCCGGGCGAAGCGGGCGCGGCCGGCGGTGATGCCGGCGTTGGACTCGAATTCCTCGAAGAACCGCTTCGCGTCTGGTTCGTTGTTCAGCCAAGCGTCCAGGAACGCCGTGGTGACGCCGGCCAGAATTTCGAGGCCTTCGGTGTCGTGGGCGCCGCCGCTGTTGTCCGGCCCGCCGCGGTCGTCCCGGCAGATCAAGCCTCCGAGGTAGTGATCGCCCTCCTCCAGCACCACGGAATACTTGTCGCCGGGCGGAGTCAGGTCGAAAGCCGACATCCGCCATTCCCACGGATACACCGTCGGTCCGCCAATGTTGCCCGTATCCAGCGTGCCGCCGGTCACGAGCACCGGTCCCGGCACCCGGTCAAAGGAGCCGTCGGCCATCTGCGGCATCTCGCCCACGCCGCTCATGACTATGGCGGCATCGAAACCGAGGGCGTAACTGACCTTCTCCGTACTGTGCAGGTCCTTGAGCGGTTGACCCCATACGACCTGGGCGATCATTCCGCCGAAAGAGTGTCCGGCAATCGCCTTGCGGCCGTAGTCGATCCGGCCCGTCAGCCCGGGAACGTCCTGGCCGGGCGCAAAAAGCGCATCCAATACGCGCCCCACGTCGGAAATACGGATATAGAGAAGATTGCGGGCATCTTCGGGGCTCAGCTTGCCTTCCGAGGTCGGGCAGTCGGGATGCTCCGGCAACACCACCGCGTAGCCGTGCGAGGCCCAGTGATCGGTCAGCCCCGCATAGCTCTCGCGATAGCAGCCGAAACCGTGCGAATACACCACCAGCGGAAACGGGCCCGCGGCGTCGGGATATGCGATCCTCGCGCGCAGGCTGCGCTGTCCGGGCTCGGCCGGCAGCACATGGTTCTCGATCACGTGAACGCCGTGCGGCCCCCACGCGGTCTTGTAGGCGGCAGGCGCCTCTTCGCCCATTGCCGCGACGGACAGACAGATCAGAACCAGGGTCGGCGCCAGGCGGTTCGCGGGGATTACTTGCATGACAGAGACTTCTCCTTTTTCCTGCCGCGCAGTCGATGGCCGGCAGCAATGGTCCGATTGCTATACTGGGAACGGAATGATAAGCCGGGGTATGTGGGGTGGTTCAACGGATGTAGAAATATGACAAAAACGAAAAGAGTCGCCCTCCTCGTACTGTCCACGCTCTTGATTTCCGCCTGCGGAAGCAGCGGCGGAAACCAGACTCCCCCGCCTCCTCCGGTCACGCCCGCGCAGCCCGACCGTCCGGATCCGACCAGCTTCCCGGACGACCCGGGGCTGACCCCGGCGCAGGAAACGGAGCGCATGACGATCTCCGGCTCGCCGGAGTTCACCGGCCAATGGAGCCTTTCGGAAATCGGCGCCGACTACGCGTACGCCCGCGGCTATACCGGAGCCGGCGTGACCGTGGGGATTATCGATACCGGGATGGACGGCGGACACGACGCCTTGGAAGGAAAGCTCCACTCCCGATCCGCAATAGCCTCCAACTCCTGCCCCGGCGGAACGTGCTCGTTCAGCGCCATTCGGGATACGGGCTCGCACGGAACCGCCGTGGGTGGACTGATAGCGGCGGCCAAGCTGGGCAACCGGATGCACGGAGTCGCCTACGACTCGCAACTGCTGGCGATCGGAATCCAGCTCGGCAGCGGATCGCCCGTCTATCGGCCCGTGGACCTGAGCAACGGCGCGTCGTTCCGCCAGCTCGACGAGCAGGGCCAGGGCATCTACCGCCGCATCAGCGGGGCCACGCGAATCATCAATCACAGTTTCGGCTACGAAGGCGTTGTAACGGACTACACCGCGAGTGAATACCGGGGCGCCTTCGGGCGCACGATCGACGCCTTGCTTCAGGCAGGAACGGCGGACTCGGAAAAGATGATCCTGGTGTGGGCCGCCGGCAATTCCTTCGGAAAGTTCGACGCGCAGGGCAATCTCGCCGATGCGTCCTCTCCCAACATTACCGCCGGCACACCTTATCTGTTCCCTGCTCTGCGAGGACATTTCATAGCGGTCGTGGCTACGCAGTCCGACGGCACGATTGCTTCGTATTCCAATCGCTGCGGCGTTGCGGCGGACTACTGCATGGCGGCGCCCGGGCACGGCGTTCTCGCGCCATTTGTCGGGACCGTTAATGGTTATGGCCGGATTGGCGGCACTTCCGCGGCCGCTCCGCATGTCGCGGGCGCCCTGGCGCTGATGGAGGAAGCGTTTCGCGGCCAACTGGGGTCCACCGAGATGGTCACGCGACTGTTCGCCGCGGCCGACAAGGAAGGCATCTACGCAGACCGCAATACCTACGGGCAAGGACTGCTGGACGTCGAGAAGGCCACCCGGCCGATCGGCGCCATGAGCGCTTCCCTGTCCCGTACCCTCAGCGGTCCTTCCGTGCCACTGGGCCGCAGCGCCGTGGCGGCAGGGCCGGCCTGGGGCGACGCGCTGCGAAACGCCTTCGCCGGGCGGGAACTGGCGGCTTTCGACAGCATGAATGCGCCGTTCTTCATCCCGATGGATAGCTTCAACGCGCATTGGCCGCTGGATGACGCCTACAGGGCCGATCGGCAGTTCGCCCGATTCGTAGTGCGGGCCTCGGAAACCGGCCCGGCGACGGCCGCGCCGGCGGGCGATTGGACGGTTTCGTCGGCACGGGGTCTCGCCCGCGCGCTCTTCGACCGGGAAAACACGGAGCAGGCCTGGGATCCGCCGGCGCAATTGCAGAACGCCTGGGTGGCGCTGGGAACTCCGGGGGTCGGCGTGGCGCGCAATCTGCTCAGACTGGGCGATCGGGCAACGCTTCGCAGCGGTTTCTTCCTTCAGAACCCGGGGATTGCGCGCGGCGAGCGGCTGGCAGCGGACGGACGGGCGCAGGGCGCCTTCCTGAGCCTGGACCTCGGTGGCGGCGCCCAGCGATTGTTGGCGGAAATCGGCCTTCTCAGCGAGTCGGAGCGGCTTCTGGGGGCGGGCGCGGAAGGCGCCTACGGGCGGTTCGCGGGACGTACCTGGTTCTCGCGCTTCGTGGCGGAGCGGGAGTTCGCAGGGGGACTGACGCTGATGGCCGTGGCGCAGGCGGGCTATACCTCGGGCGAGGCCGGCCGGGGCCTGTTCCGGGAAACACGGGGCGTGCTGAGCAGCGCGTTCAGCACGGGACTCCAGTGGGGCGGTACGGGGGACGGGAAACGCGAGCGGGCCTGGCTCATGGCGTCACAACCGCTCAGGAACGAGTCCGGCGGTCTTTACATGGATTATCCGACCGGCAGGACGCGGGCGGGAGGCGTGCTGCGGGAAACGGCCTGGATCGGCGCGGAACCGAGCGGCCGGCAAATCGACCTGACGCTGGGCTACGAAACCGCACTGCCCCCGAACGTCGCCGGCGGAACGCACTGGCGGGTCCGGATTGAAGCCTGGCGTTCGTTCAGGCCCGGGCATCGCGCCGGGGCGCGGCCCGAGAACGCGCTCTACCTGGCGGTCTCCCGCGGCTTTCGCGGCAACTAGGGATTACTGGCCGGCGGTGCCCGCGTCGCGTTCGACGGCGCGCACCCAGACGCGGCCATCGTCGCCCAGCTCGGAGACTTCCAGGCCCACTCCGATCACGTTGGCATAGGCCTGCAGGCGCTGCCGAACCCAGATGTCGTGGACTTCCGCCTCGGTCATGTCGTGCTGGCCAAGCCGCCGGGTCTGCGTCAGCACGCGCGACCAGGGCGACTGCCAGGCGCGATAACCGGGCTTGCTCTCGGTCTCGAAGATCAACTGGTAATGGCAGGAGGTGCGGTCGATCATTCCCACCATCACCATCTCGAGGTCGCCGGTGCGCTCGTAGTGCGAGCGGATGCGCTTCAACAGCGGCTGCAGCGTCTCGACCTCGTGCGCGATCAGGTCGTCGATCATGCCGCGGTCCTTGGCGAACTGCATCTGCGACAGCAGCGCCTTGACCAGCGCGTCGTTCAACTCGTGCACGTACGACTCGTCTTCGTGCATGGTCTTCAGCACCACGCTGATCGCCATCCCAAGTTCGTGCTCACGGCCTTCCAGCCCGCTGCTGGCGCCCTGAAATTGCTTGTCGCCGCTGGGTTCGGCCACCGCCAGCGACGACGCCATAAGGGCAGCGCAGGCAAACAAGGTAATAGTGGTCTTTTTCATTGGTTCTCTCCTACCAGGGTAGAACCCGACCGTCGACATTGATCGGCAGTCCGGGGTCGTCAAGTGTAGCGTCGGCGATGATTTCCGCCATCCCGGCCGCGCTTTCTTCCGTGGTCAGCGCCTCTCCGGTGTAGCCGGATTCCCGCAGCAAGCGGGTATCGACCATGCCGGGCGAAATCAGCAGAACGGCTACGCCGCGCGGTTTCAGGTCGGTGCGCAGGGCCCGCCAGCCCATGTTAAGCGCCGATTTGCTCATGCGATAAAAGTACAGGCCCCGCATGCGGCCCATCAGCGTCAGCGAAGCGACGCCGCTGGTGATCGCGACGATTTTTCCTCCGGCGGCCTCGACGTTGTCCGCGAGCGCCTCCGAGAGGCGCAGCGGAGCATAGACGTTCACGGCCATGGTCTGCTCGAAGCGGTCGTAATCCAGTCCGCCCAGGCTTTGTTCGGGCAGGGTGCCAAGGATTGCCGCATTATTGATCAGCAGGTCGATAGGCTGGCCCGCGTGGCGATCGGCCAGGGCGCGTATATGGTCCTCCCGGGTCACGTCCAGCAGCTCGACACTCAGGTTGGCGTATTCGGCGGCCAGGGCGTTCAGGTCGTCGGCCCGCTCCGGAGTCCGGCAGGTCGCGACAACATTCCAGCCCTGCTCCGCATACCATTCCGCAAAGGCCAGTCCGATTCCGCGACTCGTGCCGGTAATCAGGACGGTCGGCGGCGCGCTGTCCGCGGACGCTGCCTCCTGTTCTGCGGCAGCAGTGCCAGCCAAGCTGAACACCAACCCCAGGACCATGACCGGCAACGGTGCAGCAAGGCCTGCCCGCACCGTCTTTCTGCGAAGTCGTTTCATGCGCAATCCTCCCTGAGCGCATTGTAAGCCAAGCAGCAGGCAGGCCATTTCGGCGGATTGAGGCTAAACTTGCCCATTCCGCCCGGCCGGGAGCTTACCGCCGGCGGCAATAAACGGGAGTTTCCAAGGGAGTCTTCACAGTGGCGCAGACCAAGAGCACGAGCGCGACCGCGGCGCAACCCAGCTACATTCCGACACGCGAGGAACTGGTACTCGAGGCGCGCAAGCTGGTGCCGGTACTGCGCGAGCGCGCCCAGGCGACCGACGAGCTTCGCACGCTGCCGGATGAAACCGTGGCCGATCTGAAGGCGGCCGGAATCCACAAGATCTTCACGCCCAGGCGCTACGGCGGATTCGAGATGGACTGGGGCGCACACGTGGACGTTTCCCGCGAACTCGGCCGCGGCTGCGGATCCACGTCCTGGGTGGCATCCGTGGTGATGTCCCACACCTGGATACTGGGGCGCTTTCCGGTACAGGCGCAGGAGGAATTCTGGCCGGACAAGCCGGACGCGATCATCGCGACCGCCTTTGCCGGCGGCGGAACGATGGAGCCGGTGGACGGCGGCTTCGTGCTGAACGGCCAGTGGCGTTTCGCCAGCGGCGTGGACCACGCGAACTGCGCCGTCGTGGGCGGGCGCTACAACATCAAGAATCGTACTTCCGAGGGCAGGTTGAGATACCGGATGGCGCACCTGCTACCGGAAGACTATGAGATCGTCGACACCTGGCATGCGGAGGGGCTGAAGGGCACCGGAAGCAAGGACATACTGGTCAAGGACCGTTTCGTGCCGGAGTACCGGACCGTGCGATCGGAGGAGCTGGCCGGCAAGGAACCCCCGGGAGCGAAGCTGCACGAGAGCTATATCTATCGCACCGAACTGGGACAGCTTTTCTATACGCTGCTGTGCGGGCCGATGCTGGGGGCGACCCGCGGCGGCCTGGAACACTACCTGGAACAGACACGGGAACGCACTGGGCAGATGTTCGGCGAGAGCATCGTCGAGCAGGTTCCGGTGCAGATCCGGGTCGCGGAATCCTTCGAGGAACTGCGGGTGGCCGACCTGATCACCGACAACCTGATGCAGTTCCTGCACGAGGCCGGCAGTTCCGGCAAGAGGATTCGCGGAATCGACCGTCTGCGCATCCGCCGGGAACCGGCCATGGCGTCCAAACTCTGCCTTAGCGCCATCGAGCGGCTGGCCAACATGATGGGCGTGACCGGGCAGACCGGCAACAACCCCGTGCAGCGCCACTACCGCGACATGCGCACGATCTCGACCCATGGCGGCCTCAACTGGGACACCGGGATGATGCCCACGGGCAAGCTGCTGCTGGGTGTGCCCACCGGCGACCCGCTCACCGACGTCGATATCGAAAAGCCCTGGTAGCGGCATGAACAACACGCCGCAACGGCCCAGCCCGCTGGTGGCCTGGTACGCCGTCGGCGTGCTGATGATCGCCTTCATCTTCTCGTTCCTGGACCGGCTGATCCTCTCGCTTCTGGTTCCGCCCATCATGCGGGACCTGCAGATCGACAACTTCGCCATCGGCCTGCTGGGAGGACTGTATTTCGCGGTCTTTTACGCGCTGATGGGCCTGCCGATCGGGCGGCTGGCGGACCGCAGCAGCCGGCGGCTGATCGTGGCCGCGGGCATATTCCTCTGGAGCCTGATGACCGCCGCGTGCGGACTGGCGCGCAACTTCTGGCACCTGGCGCTGGCGCGCGTGGGCGTGGGCGTGGGCGAAGCCACGCTGTCTCCCTGCGCCTACTCGCTTATCAGCGACTACTTTCCGAAGGACCGGATCGGCACGGCGCTGGGCGTGTTCCAGTGTGCCGCCTTCATCGGCGCGGGCGTCGCGTTCCTGGTAGGCGCCCAGGTCATCGAGCTGGTCGCGGCGATCCCCTTTGATCGGCTTCCCGCGGGGCTTGCCGACCTCTTGATGCAGTTCAAGCCCTGGCAGCTCGCGTTCATCATCGTGGGCCTGCCCGGCGTGCTGGTGGCGCTACTGGCGCTGACGATGCGCGAGCCACCGCGCCAGGGCCTGATGGAGGGCGTGGATCAGAAAATCCCCTGGCCCGTCGTGATCGAGTTCTTCTCGAAGCGGTGGCGCATGTTCCTGGCGCACTTCTTCGGCTTCGCCATCCTGGCCGCGCCGATCGCCAACCTGCTCCTGTGGGGACCGACGCACCTGATCCGCAACCTCGGCTACACGGCATCCGAGGCGGGCCAGTACCTGGGATGGATTCTCCTGATCTGCTCGCCGGCGGCGGTGTTCGCGGGCGGCTGGTTCACCGATTTCCTGAGAAGGCGCGGGCGTGTGGACGCTCCGCTCTGGGTGGGCATCATAGCGGCGGCGGCGCTGACTCCGCTGTGCCTTGTCACGACGCAACTCGACAGCCCGTTCTGGACGATGGTGCTTTTCTGTCCCTACGCTTTCTTCGGATGCTTCGCGGTGGCCAGCGGCCCGGCCGCGCTGCAACTGGTGACGCCCAACCAGTTGCGCGCCACGGTCTCGGCGGTCTGGATGCTGATGCTGAATATCCTGTCGGCAATCGCCGGACCGACCGCGGTGGGCTTCGTCATCGACAGCGTGTTCGGCTACAACGAGGCGGTGGGCAGTTCGATCGCCCTGGTCGGCGCAATCGCGTCACCCATAGCGGGCCTGTTCCTCTTCTACGGCCTCAAACACTTCCGCGCCGCCGCCCGCGCCGCCTGACTCCGCGCTTCGATCCCGCCCGTTTGTGTGCCTCCCTCTCGTTGGAGACGCCATCCCTGGCTCGGAATCGCTATCCTGCTTTTACGCTCCCACGAGAGGGAGGCACACAAACGGGCTACGGTGGCAGCATCCTGGGTTAGAGGGGGTAGGAGTCGGCGAGGGTGCCTGCTTCTGATCGGCCGCCGTCGAGGCGCAGCCAGCAGGAGGCGGCGGCTAGGGCGCCGGCCTGGCCCGGGCGTTGGGGATGCACAAGCTTCAGCGCTCCTGTTTCGTTGTCGCGGCGGGCCAGGAGGAAGTGTGTGTGGCCTTCGCGCAGGTCGCAGGCGTGAGCGAGCGGCTTGCGTTGGGGCTTTTCGGGCTTCATTGCCAGGATTGCGCGAATGCCGGGCCAGACCAGGAATCGCATGCCCGCGGCCGTGGCCAGCGGATTGCCGGGAAGCCCGAATACGGGGGTCCCGTCGTCCAGCAGCGCGAACAGTGCCGGTTTGCCGGGCCGCATGGCGACGCCGTGAAAAACGATCCGGGCTCCCAGTTCCTTGAGCGCTCCCCGCAGAACATCGTGCCTCCCCGCCGAAGCGGACCCGCTTGAGACCAGGACCCGGGCGCCGGACTCGCGGGCATCCCGAAACCCGCGCGCCAGGTCGCCGGGATCATCCCGAACGTGTTGCGCATGCGCCACGGGGACCCGCCGCTCGGCGCACCAGGCAGCCATCCAGGCCGCGTTGACGTTGGCTATCTCTCCTGGCGCAAGCGCGGCGTCGGGAGGGCGCACCTCGTCGCCCGTAGTGAGCAAGCCCAGCGGGGGCGGCCTGCGAACGTGCAACTCGCCGATACCGGCGGCGGACAAGAGCGCGACATGCCCGGCGTGAAGGCGCTTGCCGGTGAAATCGAACGCGGCGCCGGCCGGATACTCCTCGCCCATGATGCGCAGGTTGCGTCCCTTCTCTACAGGTTCGGAAAAACGCAATACCGTCGTGCCGGACCGCTCGATCACCGTCGCCTGCTCCAGAGGTACGACCGTGTCCAGCGGGGGCGGCGTCAAGGCGCCCGTGGCAACCCGCAGCGCGCACCCGGACCCGGGCAGCGCGGTTTCCGCGTGCGCACCGACCTTCAGCTCGCCAACAACCGGAAGCTCGACCGGAAAACCTTCCGCGGCGGCGGACGTGTCCTCGGCGCATATGGCGAAGCCGTCCATGGCCGCGTTGTTGAATGCCGGTGAGGCGACGGCGCCTACCGCGGGCCGGGACGCAACCGCGCCAGGGGCTTGGCGGGCGGAAAGCGACTCCTCGGGACCCGGTGTACAGGCCTCGGCAAGGGTGGCGCAAGCCTCGCGATAGGGGATCAATTTCATTCGACAGCTAAAGCAATGGTTTTGAGCCTTTTCGTTATACTCCAACTCAATAGCGAAGTCAGCGGGGGTGGCGGCGCCATTTCGCATGAAAGACAGGATCATCGATTTATCGCTTGAGCGTCGGCGGTCCACGCTGCTGGCGATGATCGGCATCGTGATCTTCGGGATCGTCGCGCGCGTGTCGATCCCGGTCGAGAGCGAACCCCGCATCGAAATCCCGTTCTACGTCATCACGGTCGTTCACGAGGGCATCTCTCCGGAAGACGCCCGGCGGCTGCTGATCCTGCCGCTGGAAATCGAGCTCAAGGCCGTTGAAGGCGTCCGGGAAATCACCGGCACGGGCGCCGAGAACATGGCCATGGTGGGGGTGGAGTTCCAGACGGGAATCGACCTCGACGTAGCACTGAGCGACGTGCGCGAGGCCGTGAATCGGGCCAAGCCCGAGTTCCCGTCCACGACGGAGGAGCCGATCGTCGAGGAGACCGCGACCACCGACTACCCCGTGCTGCAGATCAACCTGGTAGGACGCAATACACCGGAGGAAACTCTCTACGCCACCGCGCGCAGCCTTCGCGACCGGATCGAAACGGTAGGCCAGGTGCAATTGGCGGCGCTGCAGGGGCACCGCGAGGAGTTCATGGAAATCCTCATCCGGCCGGAGCAGCTCGCGACCTACCGGATGTCCGTGGAGGAGCTCTACGGGGCGCTGACGCGCAACAACCGGCTGATCGCGGCGGGCGCGATGGATTCCGCCCAGGGGAGCGTCTCGGTCAAGGTGCCCAGCGTCATCGAATCCACGGACGACCTGCTCGACATTCCGGTGCGCATCGAAGGCGACACGGTCGTGACCTTGAGCGACGTGGCCTCGGTGAGGCGCACGTTCAAGGACCGGGCCAGCTACTCCCACGCCAACGGCGAGCGTTCCATATCGGTGTTCGTGTACCGGCGTTCGGGCGCAAACAGCATCGAAACGGCAACCGCGGTCCGAGAAGTGGCGGACGGTTTCCGCGATCGGCTGCCCGCGGGCGTCAACATGTTCTATTCCCAGGACACGTCCCAGTTCGCCGCCAAGCAGATCGTCGAATTGCAGGGGAACATCGTGACCGCTCTGGTGCTGGTGATGCTGGTCATATTCCCGGCCATGGGCCTGAGGAGCAGCTTGTTGGTGGCCGGCGCCATCCCGGTTTCGTTCCTGTTCGCGCTGATCTTCCTGTGGCTGTTCGGCCACTCGTTCAACTTCATGGTCATGTTCGGCATGCTGCTGGGTCTGGGCATGCTGATCGACGGCGCCATCGTGGTCACCGAGGATGCCGAACGGCGAATCACGGAAGGCGAAACCGAACTTGAGGCTTATGGGGCGGCCGCCAAGCGCATGTTCCTGCCCGTGCTGGCCTCCACCGCGACCACCCTGGCGGCCTTCGTGCCGCTGATGTTCTGGCCCGGCGTGGCCGGCGCCTTCATGGGATACCTGCCCATTACCCTGCTGTGGGTGCTGATCGGAGCGCTGCTCTACGCGTTGATATTCGCCCCGGTCCTGGGCACGACGTTCCGGCGCCGAAGCCTCGTATCCGCCGTGGCGGCGGCGGGCGCGGACAGCATGTGGGAACTGGACTGGTCGCGGCTGGGCCGTTTCGCGCGCGGCTACGGCCGCCTGCTTGCGCTGGCCGTGCGCCGTCCCCTGGTCACGGTCGCCATCGTGATCGCGCTGGTACTGGGCATATTCACGGTGCATGGCTCGCGCGACCTGGGCGTGCTTTTCTTCAACGAGAACGACCCCACCTACGCCCAGGTGTTCGTGCGCGCCCGCGGCAACCTGGACGTGGAGGAAGCCTACCGGCTGGTGGCCGAGGTGGAGGCAGCGGTCCTCGAGGTCCCGGGCATCAAGAACCTGAACATGTTCACCACGACTGGCGCGGGCCAGGCCCAGGGACAGCGGATGCAATACCAGGGCGGCTCGACCGCGGACCGCATCGGCGCCATGTTCGTCGAGATGGTCGAGAGCAGCCAGCGCGACACGACCGGCATGGAAGTGCTGGAGGAAGTTCGGCGACGAACGGAGAGGTTCGGCGGGGTGATCATCGAAGTGCGGCCGTTCGAGAGCCAGATCACCGCCGGCAAACCGATCGCCCTGCAGTTCTCCTCCAATGAGCGTGAGCGCCTTGTTCCCGTGGTCGAAAGGGTGCGCGAGTACATCGTCAACGAGGTCGAAGGACTGAGGGACATCGAGGACACGCTTCCCGTGCCCGGAATCGAATGGCAACTGGAAGTGGACCGGGCCGTGGCGGGCCTGTACGGCGCCGACGTCTCCACCGTTGGACTGGCGACGCAGCTCGTGACGAACGGCGCCAAGCTGGGCGAATACCGCCCCGATGACGCGGACGATGCGCTGGACATCAGGATCCGCTACCCGACCGAAGACCGCGGCGTCAACGAACTCGACGACCTGAGGATCGTCACCCGCAACGGGCCTGTGCCGTTGTCCAATTTCGTCACCCGGCGCGCGACGCCCCGGCTGGACACCATCCAGCGGGCCGACCAGGAGGACATCCACATGATCCGGGCCGGCGTGGCGCCCGGCGTGCTGCCGGACGCCAAGATCCGGGAGATCCAGGCGTGGCTGGACAGCCAGACTTTCGATTCGGAGGTGGATATCCGCTTCCGCGGCACGACCGAGGAGCAGGAAGAGTCGATCGACTTTCTCTCCAAGGCCTTTTCCTTTGCGCTGCTGCTCATGTTCGCGTTGCTGGTCACGCAGTTCAACAACATTTACCAGAGCTTCCTGATCATGCTGGCGATCGTGCTGTCCACGGCCGGAGTGTTTCTGGGGCTGGTCATCACCAACCAGCCGTTCAGCGCGATATTGAGCGGGGTGGGCGTGGTGTCGCTGGCGGGCATCGTCGTGAACAACAACATCGTGCTGATCGACACCTACAACGTGGGCCGCAGGGAATTTCCCGACCGGGACATCGGCGAACTCATTGTGCTTACCGGACTGCAGCGCCTGCGGCCGGTGCTTCTCACCACCGTCACCACCGTGATCGGACTGCTGCCGCTGGCCAGCCATCAATCGGTGGATTTCATCAACCGAAGGTGGGTCTCCGGAGGCGAGCTTTCGGGTTACTGGGTGCCTCTGGCCCAGGCCGTCGTGTCCGGACTGACCTTCGCCACGATCCTGACGCTGATCCTGACGCCGGCGCTGCTGGTGCTGCCGAGCCGGCTCAAGGGGATGTTCTCGGGTGTTCTGACGGACCTGCGCAGCAGGGCGCCGAAGCCGGTCCGGCTTCGCGGCGGAGACAGTTACGCGGACCGCTCTCCCGGCGTATGATTGACCCGTGTCTTATGGACAACTGATTCGACTGCGGGGGTAGTTGTGAGATTGGCAGAAGAGTTGGCCCTGGTTCTTCTTAACGAAGACAGCGGCTATTTCGAGCCCGTCGGCGCCTGGAACCTGTCCTGCGTGATCGCGGGCTCGGTGCTCGCGGACCTTTCGCTCGAATTCCGCATCGACACCGATACGGAGACGCTTACGCTCCTGGACGCCAAGGAGACGGGCGACCCCCTGCTGGATCCGGTGCTGGAGGAAATCGCCTCGGCGCCCCCGCCGGTGCACAACGCCCAGTACTGGATCGAAAAGACCGCGCAGCGATCGGACGACGCGATGGACATCATCCTCGACCGGCTGGTCGAGAAGAACATTCTGGACCACGATTCGGGTGGCTTCTGGTCCCTGAGCCGCCAGGTATCGCGCACCGGAACGTACTCCGCGGACGACGGATCGACCAAACTGCAGGTCAAGACGCGCGTCCTTCGCGCCATCCTGGACGATGAGATTCCCGATCCCCGGGATGTGATCCTGATCAGCCTGATTGCCGCATGCGACGCCCTGCCGCTGTTGCTCACCGAAGAAGAGTATGAGGAATCGCGCGAGCGCATCGATCTGCTCTGCAAAATGGACCTGGTGGGACGGGCCATCGGCGCGGCTGTAAGGGAGAGTCAGGGACGCCCGGTGCAGCAGCCCGTAGGGCGCACCCGGCCGATTCCGGTCGCCAACCTGCTGAAGCTGATTCCGAATCGAAACCTGAGGCGGGGCAACCTTTCAAGGATCCTGACGGACCTGTACAGGGAATACGGTCCGGTTTTCAGGATCAAGAAGCCTTTCTCGGAAAAGGGCGTTGTCGTGCTTGCCGGCCCGGACACCAACGCATGGATCAACCGCAACGGCCGCACCTATTTCCGCACGCGGGACCACATGGCCGACTTCGAGCAACTGTACGGTGCGTCGCGGACCTTGCCCGGCATGGACGGCACGGAGCATTACCGAATGAGAAAGTCCTTGCGCGCCGGTTATTCCCGCGCGACGCTGGAGGCGAGGCTGGACGAAGTATATAAATTCTGCCGTGCGTCACTGGAGAAATGGGTCCCGGGGCAACCGATGCCAGGCGCCGCCGCATGCCAGGAGCTGATGAGCGTTCAGGTGTCGCAGCTCATGGTGGGCGTGGACGCGTCGGACCATATCGACGATCTCCTCAGCTACGAACACCGCTCGCTGGTCACGCAAGTGCAGAAAGCCCTGCCGAAATTCATGATGCAGACGCCCGGCATGGCCAGGAAGAGGAAGCGCATTTTCGAGATGCTCAACCGGGTATTGAATGCGCACACGCCGGCGCAGCGTAAAGGCAAACCCAAGGACCTGGTCGATCATATTCTGAGCCTGCACGCCAGCGATCCCCAGTATTTCCCGGAGACCGATCTGAGCTTCATGCTGGTCGCGGGCTTCATCGCCAGCATTTACCTCGGCAGCGGGCTGAGCTTCGCGGTGTACGGCATGGCCAGCCATCCCGAAATCTACCGCCGGGTTCAGAAGGAAGCCGAAACGCTGTTCGCCAACGGCGACCCGGGCAAGGACGATTTCACGAGGTCCGCGATCGACGTCGCCCACCGGGTGTTCCTGGAGTCCCAGCGCCTGTATCCGGTCATTCCGATGCAGCTTCGAACCACCATGAACCACTGCGTGGTGCAGGGCTACAACATTCCGAAGGACACTCGCGTGGTGTTTGCGCACACCGCCGCGCACCACCTGGAAGAGACTTTTCCCGATCCCACAAAATTCGATATCGACCGCTACGCGCCGCCTCGGGACGAGCACAAGCGCGCGGGAGCATACGTGCCGTTCGGGCTCGGGACGCATCATTGCCTGGGGTCGAAATGGGTGGAACTGCAAATGACGATCAACCTGCTCCTGATCGCCTACTATTTCGACATCAGCGTCGTTCCGTCGGACTATGAGATGAGATTCAATCCGTTTCCCACCAGCGCACCGAACAGCAAGTTTCGATTTACCATTGACAAAAGGCGTCACGACTTCTGACCTGCGGGCCACGGTTTAGACGGAATCCGAATAAATGAAAATCAGGGAATCCCTGCGCAAACCATTGTGGGCCGGGCTGGTCCTTGCAGTTTGCGCCGTATGGCTGCTGTCCGGAATTCTGGGCGGCGGCGACGACGACGGGCAGGCGTCGGTCGCCTCGCGCGCCCAAGCGCGGGATGACATCGTGGTGCGGGTACGAACCAGCCGAGCTTCGGAACAATCCAGGACGCTGACGCTGCGCGGCCGCACGCGAACCCGGCATGCGGTGACGGTGCGCGCCGAAACATCCGGCCGCGTGGATGACCGGCCGATCGATATCGGGGCGCAGGTGTCGGCGGGCGATGTGCTTTGCCAGGTGGAGGTCAATGACCGCGCACTGCGCGTTCGCGAGGCCGGCGACGCGGTCGATCTGGCGACGCTGGAGTACGAAGGCATGAAGACCCTGCGCGAAAGGGGCCTGCAGCAGGAGATCGCGGTCGCCCGGGCCAAGGCCCAGTTGAGTTCAGCGCGCCGCCAGCTCCTGGCCAGCGAACTGGAACTTGAGAATACCGCCGTGGTTGCGCCGTTCGCCGGCTTCGTGGAAGAGACGCATGCGGAGGTGGGCGACTACCTGCAGATGGGCAGCCCCTGCGCCACCGTTCTCGATCTCGATCCGATCTACGTGGAGGCCGCGGTCACGGAGCAGCAGTATCCGCAACTGGACCTAGGCGCCGAAGTGCGGATCACGATGGCCACCGGCGGCACGGCCCGCGGCTCGCTTACGTTTATCGGCAAGCAGTCGGCGGACCAGTCACGCACCTATCCCATCGAAGTGACGGTCCCCAACCCGGACTTTTCGATTTCCTCGGGGTTGAGCGCGGAAGTCGAAGTGGCCCTGCATGCCCAGCCGGCGCACAAGGTGGGGATGTCCTACGTGGTGCTGGACGCCAACGGAGAAATGGGCGTGCGCGCCGTTGACGACGATCAGCGGGTTCTCTTCTACCCGATCGACGTGGTCCGGGAAGATCCGGACGGCCTGTGGGTTTCCGGATTGCCGGCCGAAGTCACATTGATCACGGTGGGCCAGGAATTCGTCAGTCCCGGCCAACACGTCAGGGTCCAGCGCGACACCACAGGCTAAGCACCCACCGTAGCCCCTTTTTGTGCCTTCCTCTCGAGGGAGCGTAAAAGCAGGATAGCGATTCCGAGCCAGGATGGCGTCTCCCACGAGAGGAAGGCACAAAAAGGGGCGGGATCGAAGCACCCAACGAGAGGGAGGCACACATACGGGCGGACTCAAGCAGTCCGCGCTGGTTTGCGCGCGAGAAAACAGTAGAGCGGGGTGAATATCCCGGTCTTGCCGCCGGCAACGTAAGCCTCCGCGGTCCGGTCCATGAGCCGGACCACCGTGTTGGAGCCCTTCGGGAAGAGTCCGACCGCCTCCGTGAGCTTCACCATGCCGATCATGGCCTTCCGGCCCGCAGGCGTCCTGCGCAGGAGGTTCCGGAACGTCCCGGTTTCTCCCTCCATAGGCTGATACCAGGGGGTGTACGGATCTTCCTGCGTCGCCCTGTCCATTCCCTCGATCACTTCGAACCCCACCGCCTCCAGCGCCCGATCGACCTCCGCGAAGGTTGCGATCCCGTTCAACGCGATCCCGTGCATGAGTTCGCGCTCGATGGCCCGGTGGCGGGCGCTGTTCGGATCGAACTTGTTCGTCAGGCACATTTCCTGCCCCCAGAACAAGGCCCCGGGCTTCAACACGCGGAAGATCTCGGCAAAAGCGCCCTTCTTGTCCGGCGCATGGCAGGTGGACTCGATCGCATAGCCCGCGTCGAAGGAGTCGGGCCCGAACCTGCTCATGTCCATGAAGCTGCAGTGGGCGTAGTCCGCCATGTGATCAAGACCGGCTTCAACGTTCCTGCGCTTCGCCTTTTCCAGTTGCTGTTCGTTGTTGTTGAGGCAGACGACGCGGGCGCCGGACTCGCGGGCGACCCGGCGCATCGGACCGCCCACTCCGCACCCCACGTCAATGACCGTCATCCCCTCCTTGAGCCGGAGCTTGCCGATCATGAGCCGCTGATGCCGGAGGATCGAGTCGTCAAGGCTTTCGCCCGGCCTCAATGGGGCGAAGTGCAGCGATTCGTTCCACCCGAACTGCATGAACTCGCTGCACAGCGAGTAGTAGTCATTGACCGTCTCGGCATGGTCATAACCACGGTCTTCGGCGTCGCCGCCTTCCCGCCTGTCGAGCCAGCCTTCAAACGACTCGACGCGGCTGGCGACGGACCAGCCCCTGTAGGCGTTCCTCAGTGACGTGGGCAGTTTCGCCGGCATGGCGCGCGGGTCTCCCTGGAAGTGGTTTTGTGCCGCCGGGAGGGATCAGGCGCCCAGCCTGGCGCCGCGCGCGGCATGAATCGGGGCGGGCTTGAGGCTGCGCACACGCGCGCGGCTCTCTTCGGCGTCCGGATAGAACTGCTCGCAGTATTTCCGGTACGTCATGATCTCGCCGTCCGAGCGGCTCAGGATGGGCAGCGGCTGGTAGCGCTTGTTCTCCCAGATGGCCACGTCCTGGCGCACGTCGTGCTTGACCCGCGATACGAAGAACCGGGTCAGCCAGTTCGCGGGAAGACACCGAAGCAGCAATGTCGCCAGCCATTTCTGCCCGGGTTCCCAACGCCTGATCTGGAGGGCGACCACGAGCTTGATGTGCGTATCGTCAATGGGCGTGGAAAGGATCCACTGGCGCAGTTTCAGCCCGCTTACGCGCTCATGAAACTCGACGAAGGAGTAGCCGAGGCCCCACACATGGGTTGTCGCGGCAACATCGGTAAGAACCGGCAGGCCAAGCAGCTTAACGTTGCGCCTGAAAACAAACCGGTTGCACAGGTAGGCGCCGTCCACCTGCACGTCTCCGACCTGCTTCACCGCCGCGTAGCCATGCACGTAGCGGAAATGGGCGATATCCACGGAGTTTTCCGCGGTTTCCTGCGGGTGGCCGCGCAGCCGTACGCTCCCGTAGTGGAGGCGGTGCCATTCCTTGTCCGGCCACTCGGGGAGCTCCCACTGCGGTTCGCGTCCCACCGGGCTCCACCAGGCGAGAATGAGGCCGTTGAGTTCGCGCGTCTCATACACAGTGAGCCGCGCCGTTCTGGGCGGCGGCGCATTCGGCGTGGCCACGCACCGGCCGGTGGCGTCGTATTCGAAGCCGTGGAAGGGACAGACAAGACGCCCGTTTCTGACGCAACCGCCGCCGTCCGGCCCCAGGTGTCCGCCCAGATGCGGGCAGTAGGCCTCGGACACGCAAATTCTTCCTTCGGCATCGCGCCAGGCCACGATCTGCCGGCCCATCCATTCTTTCTGGAGAAGTCCGCCCTTGGGCAAATTCCTGGCGATCTCCACTAGATACCAGCCTTCCGGGTACCTGCCCGGCGGGTAATAACGCTTGTTCGCCAGATTCATTCAAAGCCCCCGCTTGTTGACCAGCTCGCCGTATGTTTCAGGTTGTTCGCCCAAGCATACAGGAACATGAGCGGGAAGGAGCGCGAGACGCAGCGAGGGGCATGGCGTTGGGAACCTGCCGCGAGGGGCATGACGTGGGGGACATGCCCCCACTCCCGGGTTGCCGGGGGGGAGGGCGGCGGGATGCCCTCCCCCGGGAGTATGGTCAGAAACCGTAGGTGACGGTTACGCCCATCTGGCGGCCGCGGGGCAGCGAGATGGCGAAGCCGCGCGGGGTGCTGGACGGATTGCCCAGTTCGCCGGGGACATAGCCGGGGATGCGCGCGTGGCTGGGCAAACCGCCGGAGCGCCGGTCGATGTAGCGCAGGATGTCGAGAGGAGTGTCGTCATCGAACAGGTTCTTGCCCCAAAGAGCGATTTCCAGGTTGTCGCGACGAACGCCGATTCGCAAGCCAACCCGGGTGAGCGCACCGGTTTCGATCAGGTTGTGGATTTGCGAAAAGCGCGAGCCTTCGTAAACGACGTCTCCGGTGAAGAACCAGGCAAAGCCACTCGCCATGGCGTTGCCGCTGTAGCGCGCCACCACAGAGGCCATGTGCTCGGGTATCCGCGGCACTTTTTGGCCTGCCACCGAGCCAAGGCGGGCCAGGTCGCGACGCGAGCCGTTGGCGCCGTTAAGGTCCGCCTGATCGATATTGACGTATTCCTGAATCTCCGCGTTGGTCCAGGCATAGCCGATATTCACGACCAACTGGTCGGTCAGCGCCGTCTGAAGATCAACCTCCAGGCCGGCAACGCGGGTCTCGCCCACGTTGTCGAGCAGCGACGCGCTGCCCCCGGTGGGCGTCTCGATCACGGTCGTGAACTGCTGGTCGGTCACTTCAGTCAGATAGGCGGCCACGTTGAGCGCCGTCCTGCCGTCCATCAGCAGCGTTTTGTATCCCGCTTCGTAGTTCCAGGCGACTTCTTCGTCCACGGCGCGGAAGGATTCATCGGGGCTGCCGTCCGCGCCGGTCGGAACCTGGGTGTTGAAGTCGCCGGGCTTGGAACCCTTGGCGATATTCAGATACAGATTCGCGTTCTCATTCGCCTTGTAGCTCAGCGTGAATCTTGGATTGACGGAATCGAACTCGGCTTCGTAGCGGCCGCGTAGCGTTGCCCCGCCGGGTTCATAAACGGCAAGCGTTATTTCATCGGTCGCGGCGCGCGCCTCGGCCGTGGCGGTCCACTTGTCGCTCAAGTCCCATTCGAGGGCAGCGAAAACGGCCGTGTTGGTGACGTCGTCGTAGTCGATGGTGGAGTTGGGCGACACTGTCCTGGCCACCAGACCCCAGCCGTACAGGTCGCTGAGGGCCGCGGCCGATTCCGTCATCACCTTGTCGTCTCGGTATTCGTGTTGCTTGCCCCGGTAGTAGTAGAGGCCGATGGTGGCCCGAAATGCGCGGTCGGAGGGAGACGAAAGCCGGAGTTCCTGGGAGAAGTCGGACTGGTCGTTGCCAAGTATGCGATTGAATTGGCCGCAGAAGCCGATTGTTACGCAAAATAACCGGCCCAGGCCGGGACGCAGGAAAGGCGGGTAACCGTTAACCCAGGCCACCCCGAAATCGTAGCCGCCGTAGGTTCCGTCAAGGCCCGTTTCGGACTCGTCGTCGATCAGGCCGGTGAGGCTGGACACGCGCCAATCGTTGGCCAGGTCGTAGTGCATGGTCAGCGAAGCGGTAATCCGATCCAGGCGGTTGCCCGCGCCGGTGTCGGAATCAAGTTCCGCGGTATTGAGGGCCACCGGCAGATTGCGCAGGGCCTCGCCAATGTAGTACTCGCGCGCCCTGGGGCCGGTCACGCCGGTAATGATCGGGCTTCCGGTGGACTCGCCGCGAAAGCAGCAGTTGTTGTGCTCGCGGGCTTGCAGGGCAAGGGCCGGGTGGCTGTCGTCCACCTTCTGGTAGGACAGCGCCAACGTGGCCTCGAACCGCTCGTTGGGCGTGAAGAACAGCTTGCCGGATATGTTGGTGGTTTTTTCCTCGTTGACCTCGTCACCGGTGAGCGTGTTGACGTGCTCGCCGCCGTACTGGTCGTAGCCCGCCGCAAGCCGGAACCAGGCGGTATCTTCAATCAGCGGGCCGCTGATCCAGCCCTGCACCTCATAGGATTCGTGCTCGGCGCCGCCCACGGTGATTTCGCCTTCCAGTTCTTCCGAAGGCCGCCGGGTTACGTAGTTGATGGCGCCGGCGTAGGTGCCCCGCCCGTATTGCGCGGATTGCGGGCCCTTGATGATTTCGACGCGCTCGATGTTGGCAATATCGACGGACGAAACCTTGCCGCCCACATAGATGCCGTCCACAAACGTGGACACCGCCTTCACGTTGGCAATTCCGTTAATGATCGTGGTTTGTCCGCGCATGGCCGGCCTGTCCTGGTTGGAACTGCGCCCGAAACCGGACTGGAACGAGAAGCCCGGGGTGTAGAGCGCAATATCGTTAACGGACCTGATGCCCAGTTCGCGGATGTCGTTTGCTGTAAAGGCGCTGACCGCGATCGGGATGTCCTGCACGGACTCCTCGCGCTTGCGGGCGGTCACGATGATTTCCTCAAGCATGGCTTCCTGCGTGACCGCGGGACGCGGGGCAATGATCGCGCCCGCAGCAAGGACGCAAATAACGGCAAGTCTGAATCTCATTGGATGTCCTCCCTATCGGTCATGCAGACCGACAACCGGCTAATTATGCACAAGTGGGCGGCGTTGGAAAACCGAATCAGTTCGGCGGTTCGCCGGGTATGCGGGCGGTGATGCAGGCGCCGCTTCCGGGAGGGCTGGCCACTTCCACCTCGCCGCCGTGCGCCTCGGCGATCAGGCGGCACAGGTAAAGGCCAAGGCCATGGCGTCCGGTTCCCGCGCCGCGGGACGGGTCGGCCCTGTAAAAGGCGCCGGTAACCCGTTCCAGGTGCTCGGGTTCGATTCCGGGACCGTGGTCCTGCACGCGGATTACCGCCGCGCCTTCGTCCATGCGCAGGCTGAGCTCGACCGGCATCCCGTCCCGGGGGTTGTAGCGCAGGGCATTCTCCACCAGGTTGCGGACCAGCATTCTCAGGCGGGCGGCGTTCACGCTCAGCTGTGCCGTAGCCGGCGGCACGCTCAGGGACACGCGGTGGCGGTCGTTGGGGAAATCGCCGCGCAGGACTTCGGCCATCAACTTGTTCAGGTTGACCCGCGAGCGCGACATCCGCCCGCCCTGCGTGTTCAGGCGTTCGCCCTCCAGCAGTTCCGTGATCATGCGTTCCATGCTGGACAGGTCGTACTCCAGGTGCGAGCGCACGTCCTTGTCGTGGATGAATTCAAGCGCCAGCCGGGCGCGGGTCAGCGGCGTGCGCAACTCGTGGCTCATGGCCAGCAGCAACTGGCGCTGGCCGTCCAGCATCCCCTTCACCTGGTCCGCCATGCGATTGATGCGTTCCGACAGCCTGCCGAGCTCGTCCTGGCGGCGGACCGGGATCCGGTAGTCGAGCTGCCCTTCCCCGATCCGGCGCGTGCCCTGCCGGATGTCTTCCAGCGGATAGAACAGCCGCCGCACCGCCAGGTAGCAGCCGGCGAAAACCACCGCGATCATGGGGTAACCAAGGATACGCACGACGGTCATGTTCTCCGGATTCCCCCGGGGAGGGAAAAACCAGAAGAGGGCCACCGTGCACGCCGTAATGACGATATAACTCGCGAAGAAGATCAGTATCAGGCGAACGGGAAGCGAGCGCCAGGCGTTCACCGGCTTGCGCGCCAGCCGATTCAGTGCGCGGGCGAATCGGTTATTCATAGAACGATCGTGGTGTTTGAGGACGGCACGTCATCGCTCCCGGGGTCGCGACTGCTTTCGCCCTGTCCTTTCAGGAAGACGTAGCCGGCGCCGCGAATCGTCCGGATGAAGCGGGGATTGGATGGATCGTCGTCCAGTTTCTGGCGCAGACGGCTGATATTGATGTCCACCGAACGCGAGAAAAAGTTCGGCTCTATGCCGCGCAGTTCCGAGAGTATTTCGTCGCGCGTATAGACGCGGCCCGGCTCGCCGGCAAGCAGTTGCAGGAGGTTGAACTCCATGGCCGTGAGATCGAGCGGGTCGCCGTTCAGGTGCGCTTCGCGGCGATCGAAGTCAAGCCGCAGCGGACCGTGTTCCGCCACTCCCGACATCGTTGACGAACGCTGGACGCGCCGCAGAATGGTCTGAATCCGGGCGACCAGTTCGCGCGGCTCGAACGGCTTGGGCACGTAATCGTCGGCCCCCACCTCCAGACCCACGACGCGGTCGGTCACGTCGCCGCGCGCGGTGAGCATGATGATCGGCACGCTGCTGGTCTTGCGAATCTCGCGGCACAGCTCGAAGCCGTCGCGCCCCGGCAGCATCACGTCGAGAATCACCAGGTCCGGTTCGAAGGACGCCATCTTCCTGAGCCCGGTGTCGCCTTCCAGCGCGGACTCGAGTTCGAGATCGAAACGACTGAAGTACGCCCGCAGAAGCATGGCGAGCTTTGCGTCGTCGTCGATCAGGAAGATGCGGGCCGTCATGGCTTATGGATTTTATGGGTGGTTTTGCCGATTTCGAGGGAAATTCAATCCGCGTTACAAAATGTTACGAATCGTTACCCTGCCGAGAAGAAAAAAACGCCTTCGCCCGTATCTTGTGCAGTGCATCAAGAAGAGATGCAAAGGAGAAAGAGACATGACACTGATTTCAAGAACGAGCGCCGGAAACCTGGGCGTTTGTGGTGAGGCCGTATTGTTCGCGGTCGCGTTGGTAGCCCCGATCGCCGCGTTCTGGTCCATCCTGGGCGGATAGCCCGTCCTCAAACAAGCGGCGCCCTGCTCCCGGTTCTCCCCTCCCAAGAGACCTCCCCCCAATCCCGGGACCAGGGTCAGGTCGCCCCCGGATTCTTCCTCCCCCCGGGGGCGGCCCCGCCGCCCTTAAAAGCACCTCCCAATTCGACCAGCAGCGGCGTCGCCGCCGCATAGAACAAACCCACGGTCACGTAGAAGGCGACCTCGGCCTCCGATCCGGCGCCGAGGACAATTCCCGAGAAATACGCAAACGGCGCCCCGGTGGCGCCCAGGACGGCGGCCAGTATGCGCCTGCCGCGCAGCCAGGCCAGGCCGTCGATGCTCATCAGCGAAAACGCGCCCCACAAGGCCAGAATCCAGGCCGGGGCAAGAATCGAATCAGGCCAGCCCGGCGCATAGCTGACCCATTCCGCCCGCACCACGATGGTTTCCATGACCAAGCCCATTGCGAGTCCGCTCGCCAGGACCAGCAGCTCCCTTCTGCGATTCCCCGAAAGGAACGTCTGCACGCCTGCAAAGGCCAGCAGCGCCAGCGGGCCGAGCCATACGTCGCCGGCCGCGGCGCCCAGCACCGTGCACAGCCACACGGCCTTGAACCCCACAACACTTCTGACCAGCGTCGCGACGCGGCACCATGAAGGGAAACTTACGGTCATGCGCCATGCTCCATGACGTCGTATCCGCAGTGGTCGAACCCCAGGGCCCGGTAGGCCGCGATCGCGCGGCTGTTGTCGCGCTCCACGTACAGGCGCACCCGGCACCCCGTCTCGCCGGCTTCGCCCAGGACGTGTTCGCAGAGCGCCCGGAACACGCCGCTGCCCCGGTGTTCCGGCGCCGTATACACGCTTTGCAGCCACCAGATCATGCAGTTGCGCCAATCGCTCCACTCGGTCGTGATCATCAACTGCCCCAGCCGTTCCCCGGTGGAGGAAACGGCCATGAAATAGCGCCCCAGGGCCGGGTCGGAGAACATCCGGCGCACGCCGGCCTCGACCGTCTTCGGATCAAGGCGCAAGCCCTCGGACTCGTCGGCCAGCTCGATATTGAACCGGACGATCGTCGGAGTGTCCGCGGGCCGGGCCGGCCGGATGATGGTCTTGCTCACTGCGCCGCGCCTTCCGCAAGCCGCCAGGAGTCGCCTTCGCGCCGGGCCCGGCCTTCGCGTTCAAGCTTCAGAAGGTGGGCCTCGAGAGACAGGGCCGCCACCGGATGCAGGCGGTCGGGCACGTCGTCGTACACCCGGGGAAGGATAGCCTCAAGCGCGGCGGGGCCGAGCGCATCCATGGCCGAGACCACCTTTTCCTCGCGCCTTTCACGGTGCGCAATCAGGCCCCTGATTTCTTCCCTGGGACGATCGATCCAATGGCCGTGCCCGGGCGCCATGGCGCGGATGGGCAGGTCGAGCAGCCGGCCGAGCGAGGCCATGTAGGCGCACATGTCGCCGTCGGGAGGCGCAATGACTACGGTCGAGCCCTGCATGATGTGATCGCCGGTGAACAGCACGCCCAGCGGCGCGTGCCACCAGCAGAAGTGGTTGGATGCATGGCCGGGCGTATGCACGGCCCGAAGCACAAAACCGCCCAGGTCGAACTCCTGGCCATCGTTCGGCTGCACGGCGGGACAAAAACTCGAATCCTGACGGTCGCCAGGCGGAGGAGTCGGGCCGATCAGCGAAGCGCCCGTGAGCTCCGCCAGCAGCGCGGCGCCCGGCGAGTGGTCGGGGTGAGTGTGGGTGACCAGAATCCAGCGCACCTCCCCCGGGGCCTGGTCCACGATGTTCTCGACGTGCCGGGGCGAGGCAGGGCCTGGATCCAGTACCGCTATTTCCTTTTCCCCGAGGACCCAGGTGTTGGTGCCGGGGCCGGTCATGGTCCCGGCATTGAACGCGGTCAGTCGCCGGATCGAGGGCGCAAGGTCCACCAGTTCCCCGGGCTTGATGGCATCGGCCGGCATCAGGTCACCGGGTAATCCTTCATGTGGAACGGCCCGAGCACTTCGCCGGTCGGCAGACAGGACATCAGCTTCCCGTCGATTCGCCGCACCTGCGGGCGGGTGACCGGGACGGAACCGCGGCCCGCGGAAGCCGCCCACGCAATCGCCCGGTCGATATTTCCCATCTCGCGCAATATTCGCAGAAAATGCCGGGTCGGATGAGCCAGAGGGATCTGCTGCCGCAGCGCCCGGTCCGGCTCGAACCACCGGGCCTGCAACACCTCCCTTCCGTCCGCCCGCGCATTCAGGCCGGGCGACGACTCCGCCACGAAAAAGCGCGTCGAGAATCGTCTCGGCGCCGCGCTGGGCGTTATCCAGTGAGAAACGTAGTGCATGCGCCCGACCGGCAGTTTCCAGTTTGCCCGCCGGCACAGCTCGGCAAACCGGACCCGGCCGCCAATCAGCGCGTTGCGTTCGGCAAGCGTGGCGCGCCGCCCCTGCCCGCAGCCGTTCACCGCGAGCAGCAACCCTGCCTCCTCGAATGTTTCGCGAATGGCCGCCACCCAGTAGGCCAGTCCGTCCCGCCGAAGCGCCAGCAAACGGCTGGCGCGATCATCGTTGAGCCCGAGGCAGCGGCGGTAAAGCCGCCGGTCATGGTCCTGGTGATCCAGCACGCCGCCCGGGAACACCCACGCCCCGCCGAAAGCGGACCGGAGTATCCGCCGCAGCATCAGCACCTCCAGTCCGGCGCGGCCCCGGCGAAGCAGCATGAGCGTCGTGGAAGGCAGAGGCGGGCGGGGAATGGAGGCGGAGTTCGCGACGGACATGGCGACAAGATGCTAGCATCACGCCTCCTTGCGGAGATTGAGGGCAGCCGGATGCGATTTGACGGGCGGGCGGTAGTCATTACGGGAGCGGCCGGCGGGCTTGGACAGGCCTACGCGGTGGAATTCGCCCGCCTGGGCGCACGCCTGATGCTCTGCGACCTCAGGGATTGCGACGAAAGCGAAGCGCTGGCGCGCGAACAGGGCGCGGAGGTCCTGACCGCGAAGGTGGACGTGACGTCGCTTTCCGATCTCGAAGCCATGGCCGCCCGGACCGCCGAGGCCTACGGGAGGATCGACGTGCTCGTGAACAACGCCGGCTGGTGGGGCAACCTTGAGCTCACGCGATTCGACGAAGTGGAGGAAGAGCTCTGGGACGCAACCATGGCGGTGAACGTGAAGGGCGTATGGCTGGCCAGCCGGGCAGCCGCGCAGCACATGAAATCGGGCGACGGCGGGTCCATCATCAATATCGCCTCGCTGGCCGCGACCTACGGGATGGCCAACGTCATTCACTACACCACTTCCAAGGCCGCGGTAATCGGCCTAACCCGGGGCCTTGCCAGGGAAATGGGGCGCTACAACGTGCGCGTGAACGCGGTCGCGCCGAACATCGTGTCAACGCAGGCTTCAGCGGAGTTTTTCGGCGACAAGTATGACAAGGCCATCGGCGCCACGACCTCGCAGCAGGCGATCCGAAGGCCGCTGGACAGCTTGGATGTAGTGGGCGCCGTTCTGTGGCTGGCCAGCGACTTGAGCCGCATGACCACCGGCCAGACCCTGATGGTGGACGGCGGCGTAACCTTCCTCTAGCCGCCGGTCATGCGCTAGAAGGGCTGGGGCTCGCCGTTGTAGCGAATGAAAGCGCCGGAATCTTCCGGCGTCAGGTTCTCGATCACCTGGATCATGCCGGCAATGCTCTCGGACGGCTCGATGAAGCCCTTGAGCCCCGCCCGCTCCACCATTTCGGCAACCTTTTCCACCTTGACGGTGCCGGGCGACAGCAGTGCTACCGTAATTCCCTTCTTCTTCGAATCGGCGGCCACACCGACCATCATCATGTTCAGCGCGGCCTTGCTGGAGCGATACCAGTAGATTCCCCCTTTTCCGCCGGACTCGCCTTCAAAGGAACCGGCCAGTGAACTGATGGCCACGATTTTCTTCCGGTCGCTGGCAGCCACGTTGTCGAGGAAAGCCTCGCTGACCTTGAGCGCGCCCAGGGCATTGGTGCGGAAAAAGTGCACTGCCATGTCGTAATCCAGCGTGCCCAGGCTTTGCGGCCTCGGCTTGGTGAAATCGCCCGTGATGCCGGCGTTGTTGATGAGCACGTCGATCGGCATGCCGGCCAGCTTTTCCGCCAGCGCGTCGATGCTGGCGTGGTCGGTCACGTCGAGCTTTTCCGCGCGAACGGCGGGGTACTGCTCCTCGAGCGCCGCCAGCGTATCGGGCGTCGTGTCGCGGCGGTGGGTGGCGATCACGGTCCAGCCCCGGTCCGCGTACTGCTTGGCGAATTCCAGCCCGATTCCGCGGTTGGAACCGGTAATGAGGACTGTCTGCGCCTGTGCGGCGGACATCAGTGCGAACGAGGCCAGCAGGCCTGCGGCGATTGTGGCGTTGCGCATGGGTAGTTCCCGCAGTACATAAGAGCGCGCATTGTATCCGTCGCGCACTGCAACTCATGTCCGCCAATACATGTCAACACGGGCATACAATTCCGGCGGATGAGCAAGCAGCCCGTCATGTTGATCGGGGCCGGCATCGGCGGCCTTACCTGCGCGCTCGCCCTGCAGCGCGCCGGCATTGCCGTGAAGGTGTACGAGCAGGCGCCGGAACTCGGCGAGGTGGGGGCCGGACTTACGCTGAGCCCGAACGGGTCGAAAGCGCTGATGGGACTCGGTCTGGAAAGCGAACTGGCGGAGCTGGCCGACCCGCCTTCATACCAGGCCGTGCATCACTATCAGACGGGACAGGTGCTGGTCCGACGCGAGCGCGGCGACCTGACCACCCGGCAGTACGGCGCACCCTATTACCAGATCCACAGGGCCGACCTGCACGACATGCTGGGTGACGCCGTGCGGGCCAACGATCCGGATTGCATTGTCCTGGGCCACGAATTCCAGCGCTTTGCCCAGGACGCGAACGGCGTCACAGCCTGGTTCGCCAACGGCAACAGCGCTTCCGGACGGGTCCTTGTGGGCTGCGACGGCGTGAAGTCGCCCGTCCGCTCGCAGATGCACGAGCAGGAAGCGCCGAATTTCACCGGCTACGTCGCCTGGCGCGGCCTGGCCCCCGCCGCCAAGGTGCCGGCGGAAGCGGTGGACCCGCCCTCGGGCACATACATCGGACCGGGGCATCTCTTCGTGCGCTACCTCATCCGCGGAGGCGAGACGGTCAACTACGTCGCTTTCGTGGAACGGGACGACTGGCAGGTGGAGAGCTGGTCGCAAAGATCGACCGTGAAGGAAGTGCTGGACGAGTTTTCGGAATTCCATGGCCTGGTGCGCGCGATCATCGGCGCCACCCCGCCGGAACTCTGCTACAAGTGGGGCCTGTTTTCCCGGCGGCCGCTCGAGTCCTGGAGCCTCGGCCGGGTTGCGCTGCTGGGAGACGCTGCCCATCCCACCCTGCCCTTCATGGGGATGGGCGCCGTCATGGCGATCGAGGACGGCGTCGTGCTGGCGCGATGCATGGCGGATTCCGGCAGTGTTTCCGAAGCGTTTAAGCGCTACGAGGCCGCCCGCGTGGAGCGCACCACGCTGGTGATGCTGGAGTCCGGGGAAATTATTCACCGGTTCTTTGCCCCGGACACGGAACGCTTCGCCGAACGCAACAATCGTAACGAGGAATCGCTGGGCCTGTTCCGATACGACGCCTGGCAGGTTCCGGTATAAACCAGGTTCCGGTATAAACTAGGTGCCCTGTAATCCAGGAGCACAGTCATGTTCATCAACTTCTGGTATCCGGCGGTCGAGTCGGAGAAACTCAAGGACAAGCCGCTCAAGCAACGCATGCTGGGTCAGGACTTCGTGCTGTGGCGCGACGAGGACGGTCAGGCCCATTGCCTCAGCAATACCTGCTGCCACCGCGGCGGCTCTCTCGGCGACGGCCTGGTGGCCGACAACTGCGTGCAATGTCCGTACCACGGCTGGCGATTCAACGGCGCCGGGCAGTGCGTACGCGTGCCCTCCATCGGCATGAAGGCCAAGCCGCCCGGGCGGGCGCGGGTTGACTCCTATCCCGTCATGGAACGCTACGGCCTGGTTTTCTGTTTTCTGGGCGACCTCGACGAGTCGGAACGGCCGCCGTTGCTCGAGATCAAGGAGTGGGGCCAGGAAGGCTGGGCCTCCACCCTCCAGGTATTGGAGTGGAACTTCAACTACAAGCGCTCGATCGAGAACGGCATCGACCCGGCGCATAACGAGTTCGTGCATCCCACCCACGGCATGAAGGGCATGAACGAGAACTACAAGGTACGCGAGCTGGACATGCGCGAGACCGACTGGGGCACGGGCTTCTTCAACAAGGTCTATGCGCCGCCCCTGGCCGAAAAGAAGATGCGCGAGGCTTCCGGCGAAACAAAGAACCGCACGATCAGGGTCGGCACCGGCCACCACGGCCCGGCTTCCGTGTGGACCTTCATCAATCCCACTCCGGTCATGCACATCTACCAGTATCTTTACGAATCGCCGATCGACGAGGACAACACGCGGCTGTTCCTGGTCAACATGCGCAACTTCATGCTGGAAGACATCTACGACGAAACCATGATGGAGCGCAACCTGTACGTGGCGACCCAGGATCGCGACGTTCTGTATGAACTCCATCCGAAAATCACGCCGCGGGTCAATACCAAGGAACTGTTCACTCCCTCGGACTACCCCATCGGGCGCTACCGGGAACGACTGAAGGAATGGGAGGCGCGCGGTTGGCGCATCGATCTGGACAAGGTTCGCGAGCAGGAACGCCATACCGCGTTCGCCATACCGAGTCCGGAACGGCGCAGGAAGAAGGGCTGGGTGATCGACCCCATCCCGCTGATGCCGGCCACGCCGGCGCGGGCCGTGGAGACCGACCAGGCCGCCTGACCCCATGTTCATCAATTTCTGGTATCCCGCGGTCGAGTCCGGGAAACTGGAAGGAGCGCCGCTGAAGAGGCGCATGCTGGGCCAGGACTTCGTGCTGTGGCGCGACGAGGACGGACAGGCCCACTGCCTCAGCAATACCTGCTGCCACCGCGGCGGCTCGCTCGGCGACGGCCTGGTCGAAGACAGTTGCATCCAATGTCCGTACCACGGCTGGCGGTTCAACGGCGAGGGGCAATGCGTGCGCGTCCCCTCCATCGGCATGAAGGCCAAGGCGCCCGGGCGGGCGCGGGTAGATTCCTACCCCGTCACGGAGCGTTACGGGCTGGTGTTCTGCTTCCTGGGCGACCTCGACGAACCCGAACGGCCGCCGATCCTTGAAATTCCCGAATGGGGCCGGGATGGCTGGCAACCCACGCTCCAGTATTTCGAATGGGAAGTTGAATACAGGCGCGCCGTGGAAAACGGCATCGACCCGGCGCACAACGAATTCGTCCACGACACCCACGGCATGAAGGGAGAGGACGAGAACTACAAGGTAAGCGATCTGGACATTCGGGAAACGGAATGGGGCACGGGTTTCTACAACGAGGTCTATGCGCCGCCGCTGCCTGAAAGGAGGATGCGGGAAGCCTCACGAGTGGAGAAGAACAGCACCATCACCGTGGGCACGGGCCATCACGGGCCCGCTTCGGTGTGGACACACATCAATCCCTCGCCGGTAATGAAGATCTATCAGTACCTCTACCGCGTGCCCGTACATGAGACCCGCACGGGGCTGTACATGGTCACGATGCGCAACTTCATGCAGGACGAAGCGCATGACGAGACCGTCAAGAAGCGCAATGAGTACGTCGCTTTTCAGGATCGGGACATTCTGCTTACGCTGCATCCGAAACTGGCGCCGCGGGCCAGCACCAGGGACCTGCTTACACCGTCGGACTACGCGGTGGGCCGCTACCGCCAGTGGCTCGCGGAATGGGAAGCGCGGGGCTGGTGCATCGACATGGAGAAGGTCCGCAAGGCCGGCGAGCATACCGCGTTCGCCATCCCCAGCCCCGGCCGCCGCAGGAAAAAGGGCTGGGTGATCGACCCCATCCCGCTGGTGCCCGCGAAATCCGCGGACGCAGCAAAGAGCGACCAGGCCGCCTGATCACGCTACGAGGGGCGTCTCCCTCCTCGCTCTCAATGCGGCGCGCCCCGGCCGCGGACTCTGTCGACTTTCCTGCCGATGTCAGGCGCTTGCGGAAGCCCGCTGAGCCCGCATTTCCGTGAGGCGTTTACGGGTCAGGGTCCAGCGGAGCAGGATCATTGCGGCCAGCAGGTTGCACGTCGCAGGGATAGCCGCAATGGAAACGCGGATACCGGTCAGAGCGCGCGGATCCTGCTCCACGTCGATATTGTCAACCGTCGCTTCGTAGCCGAGCAACTGCAGAATAAGACCCACCACGAGGGGGGCCAGGATGAACGCAGTCTTCTCCACCATGTTGTAGGCGCCGGCGAAGACACCTTCCCGCCGCAGCCCGGTCTTGAGGTAATCGTATTCCTGCACGTCGGGCAGAAGCGACATACCGAGCAGCAGCTTGCCCATCGCGAAGAACGACAACACCATGGCGCGCGCGACCAGCAGCTCGATCGGCTCGCCGGGTGGAGCGATCCACCACCACATAACGAACACCATGAACCCGAGAGTCGCGAAGATCAGTGCGTTGTGCTTACCCATTGACCGAGAGATGCGAACCCAGATAGGCGCGGAAATCAAAGATACGGATGCGTAACCCAGGCCGTAGTAGAGCATGACGCCCGCAGGGTGACCGAGAATATCGGTTATGAAGAACAGGACGCTTCCCTGCGCCACGCCTGTCGCGAGCAGCGTCAGCATCTTGAACACCGCCAGCTTCCCGAAGTGCACGTTGCGGATTGCGGTTCGAAACTGTCCGCGCACACCTTGACGGGTCTTGACGTGTTTCGTTGCGCGAGCCCCGGCCGTACCGAGAAAGCACGCGAGCATGGCAACCATCGCACCGATACCCAGGGTCCATCCCACCACGGCATAACCCTCAATACCTCCGCCGAACTGGTCCGCCAGCCTGGGCGCAAATCCTCCCACCATGAATGTACCGATCACGATCGCCACTGCCCGGAACGACATGATGGCGGTGCGTTCGTTGTAACTGTTGGACATTTCGGCGGGCATGGACAGATGAGGGACGTTGAACAACGTGTAGCCCGTATTGAACAGAAGCAGGGCACCCAGAACATAAGCGACCTTGGTGGCGTTCGGCGCGTCTGCCGGAGTCGAGAAGAGCATTACGAAAGCACCGGCACAAACGAAAGCGCCCAGCAGCAACCAGGGTCGGCGCCGCCCGAAGCGGCTCTTTGTCCGATCGCTGAGAATGCCCATGGGCACGTCGGTCGCCCAGTCGTAACCTTTGGCGATTGCCAGCAACAAAGCGGCCGTGCCGGCCGCCACGCCGGCAATATTGGTGAGGTAATACAGCAGAAGCGTCGAATACGTGTTGAACAGCAGCGCCACTCCCAAGGCGCCTACGCCCCATCCGGCCCGCAAAGAGACTGCGACTTCGTCTTTCGGATGACTGGCTTGCGCAGATTGTTGCACTGCATTTCTCCCAAGAGTAGCGCGGCAGGATAGCACGCGCCGTGGTAGCAGTGTATCCTCGCCAACCTGCACCCGAGACTACAGGAGAGCGCCGGCAATGGCCGAATACGACTACCGCAAGTTCTTCATCGGCGGAGAGTGGGTCGATCCGACCGAGCCGCACGAACTGTCCGTGATCAACCCGGCCACGGAAGAACCCGACGGCGTGATATCGCTGGGCAGCGCCGCAGACGTGGACCGCGCCGTGGAAGCAGCGCGAACGGCGTTCGCCGCATATTCCCGAACTTCAAAGCAGGAGCGCCTGGAGCTGATCGACGCGTTCATTGCCGCCTACAAGGCGCGTTACAACGACATGGCGGCGGCGATTACGGTGGAAATGGGCGCACCGAAGGGCCTTTCCACGAAAGCGCAGGCGGCCATGGGCGTGGTCATCGCCAAGACCGCGCGCCGTTTGCTGGAGAACTTCGAGTTCGAGGAGCAGCGCGGCGCTACGCTGATTCGCCGCGAGCCGATCGGGGTGTGCGGATTCATCACGCCCTGGAACTGGCCGGTCAACCAGATCACGCTGAAAGTCCTGCCGGCGCTGGCGGCCGGCTGCACCATGGTGCTGAAGCCGAGCGAGATCGCGCCCTTGAGCGGCGTGGTGTTCGCCGAAGTCATCGAAGCCGCGGGCGTGCCCGCCGGGGTCTTCAACCTGGTCAACGGCGACGGGCCAGGGGTCGGCCAGGCCATCGCCGGGCATCCCGACATCGACATGGTGTCGTTTACCGGGTCCACGCGCGGAGGAATTGCGGTGGCCGCCACGGCCGCCGGAACGGTCAAGCGCGTCAGCCAGGAACTTGGCGGCAAATCGCCCAATCTCATCCTGGACGAAGCCTCGCTGGACAAGGGCGTGATCAACGGCATGCGCAACGTCTGCATGAACACCGGGCAGTCGTGCAACGCGCCCACTCGACTGCTGGTCCCGGCCGAGCTCCACGACAAGGCCGTGGAGTTGTCGGTAGCCTCCGCCTCGCGGGCTCGAATCGGCGACCCCGCGTCCGAGGAAACAACGATGGGGCCGCTGGTGAGCGAAGTTCAGTTCGACAAGGTGCAGGGACTCATCCGCAAGGGCATCGAGGAAGGCGCGACGCTGGCGAGCGGCGGTCCGGGCAGGCCAGAGGGCCTCGAAAAGGGCTATTTCGTCAAGCCGACGGTGTTCGGCAACGTGAGCAACGACATGACGATCGCGCGCGAGGAGATTTTCGGGCCGGTGCTCTGCGTGATTCCCTACGACAACCTGGACGAGGCAATTGCGATCGCCAACGACACGGAATACGGCCTCGCCGCATACGTGTGGGGCGGCGACCTCGAACAGGCGAGGAGCGTCGCCGCGCAACTGCGCGCAGGCCAGGTCTGCATCAACGGCGAATCGGGTGACTTCAGCGCTCCGTTCGGAGGCTACAAGCAGTCCGGCAACGGCCGCGAATCCGGCCCCGAGGGCCTGGAGGAATTCCTCGAAACCAAAGCCGTCCTCGGCTACGACCAGGCCGCCTGATTAAGTCCAGACGGTAAAAGAAATCCCGCCGCTAATCCGGCAGGGAGCGGGCCACGCGCAGGCCGAAGAAGGTGTAGTGAATGTCCTCCGGGTCGCGGCCCCGGAAGGTCAGGCGCTGGCGGTCCGGGCGCGTAATCCAGCTGCCGCCGCGCACACCGCGCCGCTCGCACTGGCCGGGTGGGATTGCAATCGCCGAGCCGTCGGTCGGCAACTCCGCCGTATACGGCTCGACGTAGCAGTCTTCCACCCATTCCCAGACGTTGCCGGCCACATCGTACAGACCAAAGGCATTTGGTCGGAACATGCCGATCGGTGCGAGAGTCGGGTAGCCGTCGTCGCAGTCGGCGGCCTGCCAGGCAAAATCGTGGACGGGATCCGCGCTTGAGTCATACACATTGGCATAAGCGCACGCCGCTTCGGGGTCGTCGCCCCAGGTGAAGCGGCCCACGGCGCCGGCGCGCGCCGCGTATTCCCACTCCGCCTCGGTGGGCAGGCGGTACGGCTGGCCGCTCATCTCCGCAAGCCATTCCACGTAGGCGCGCGCATCCAGCCAACTGACGCAGGCCACGGGATGATCCGGCCGGTATTCCTGCCCGAGCATCAGGTCGGTCCAGTTCGACTCCGGATGGTTCTCCCACTCGCCATCGAATTTCCCGCGACAGCCTTTCGCGACCTCATATCCCGTGGCAGAGACGAAGGCTTCGAACTGGGCATTCGTTACCTCGTACCTGCCCAACGCAAAATCACGATCCACGCGCACCTCGCGCGGCGGTCCCTCCGGGCGGCCCTCCTCGCCGCCGTGCGCTCCCATCACGAAACTGCCGCCCGGCACCACGAGCATCTCCGGGCACCCGTCGCAATCGCGGAAAGCGGCTTCCGGACCGCCGGCCGCGCCCGCCGCCCCGGCCGCCAGGCCGAACACGGCAAACAAAAGGGGCAACGTGCTATTCAGTCAGGGAGCGGGCGACGCGGAAGCCGAAGAAGCTGTAGCGCGCGTCTTCGGGATCGCGGCCGCGGAAGGTGGAGCGCTGCCAGTCGGGGTTGGTGAGCCAGCTGCCGCCCCGCACGCTGCGGTTTTCGCACTGGCCCGGCGGGAATGTGTAGGCCGAGCCGTCCGTGGGCGTGTCCTCCGGATAAAGCACTTCATAGCAATCCTCGACCCATTCCCAGAGATTGCCGACCATGTCATGCAGTCCGAACCCGTTCGGCGGGAAACTGCCGACCGGCGCCAGGGTCGAATGACCGTCGTCGCAGTCGATCCAGGGCCAGATGAAGTCGTGCACGGCGTGCGCGCTCGTGTCGTACATGTTGGCGTGCTTGCACCCCTCGTCGGGGTCTTCTCCCCAGTAGTACCAGTCGCCGGCGCCGACACGCGCCGCATACTCCCACTCCGCTTCACTGGGCAGACGATATTCCTGGCCGCTGATCCCGGACAACCAGTCAATGAACGCACGGGCGTCCAGCCAGCTGACGCAGGCCACCGGATGCTCGGGGTCGGACTCCTGCCCCACCCGCAAATCGGTCCAGTGCGCTTCGGGGTCGTCTTTCCACTCCTGGTCGATATTGCCGCGGCATCCTTTGGTCATCTCGTGGCCGGTTGCCTCCACGAATTCCCGATATTGCCGGTTGGTGATTTCGTACTTGCCCAGCGCGAATGTCCGGGCAATAGTCACTTCGTGCGGCGGTCCCATCGGGCGTTCGCTAACGGCTTCCTCGCTTCCCATGACAAAGCTGCCGCCCGGAACCACGACCATCTCGGGACATTGCTCGCAATCCCGGAATGTTTCGGGCTGCGTATCCTGGGCGGCAGCGGGCGACGCTGCGAACGTGAGGCCGATCAGCACGGCCGTTGCTGTTGTATATCGATTCATGCCGCGCATTCTAGCGCGCCCGCCTGCCGACTCAATCCGGCTTCAGTCGAGGGAGCGGGCGACGCGGAAGCCGAAGATCGAGTAGCGCAGGTCCTCGGGATCGCGGCCGCGGAACGCAAGCCGCTGGCGGCTGATCCGCGAAGTCCAGCTACCGCCGCGGACGCTGCGCCGATCGCACTGGCCGGACGGCGGGCCGTATGCGCTTCCGTCCGTGGGAATGTCGGCCGGATACGGCGCTTCGTAGCAGTCCTCCACCCACTCCCAGAGGTTGCCGGCCACATCGTGCAGGCCGAATCCATTGGGCTGCAAGCGGCCGACCGGGGCCAGCATCGGGAATCCATCGTCGCAAAGCGCGGGCTGCCAGCTGTAGCCGTGCATGGCTTGCGCGCTCGAGTCGTACACATTGGCCTGACTACAGGCCTCGTCCGGTTCCGACCCCCAGGGAAAATCGCCGCTCGCGCCGCCGCGCGCCGCGTACTCCCACTCCGCTTCGCTGGGCAGCCGGTATGGCTGGCCGCTGAAGTCGGCCAGCCATGCGACGTAGGCGCGCGCGTCCAGCCAGTTGACGCAGGCCACCGGGTGGTCCGGTTCCCCTGCCTGGCCGGTCTTGAGATCGGTCCAGACGGCTTCCGGATGCAGCATCCACTCGTCGCCGACCCGCACCGCGCAGGGCGGTTCCGTTTCATAGCCGGTGTCCGCCACGAATGCGGCGAATTCCCGGTTGGTGACTTCAAACCGTCCGATGGCGAAGGCTCTGGCGATGCTGACCTCGTGCGGGGGACCGTCCGGGCGGCCTTCCTCGCCGCCCTCCGCGCCCATGACGAAGTCCCCGGGCGGCACCTCGACCATCACGGGACACACGTCGCAGTCCTGAAAGACTCTCGGATCATTCGCCTCCGCGGCCTGCGCCGGAAGCGCGGCCAGCCCCAGCAGAATTACCGGCGCCGCGGCTAGAACTGCCATACCAGCAGGGCCTGCACGGTATTCTCGTCGGTAGCCCCGTCGCCGAGCTTGTTCATCCAGTATTGATATTCGATACCCATCCATAATCGTTCAGTGACCCTCCAGCGTAGTTGAGGCTGCGCAAGCAGCCAGCCGTCGACATTGTCGCCGAAAACGTTCCTGCGGCTGCCAATGTATTCGATGTGCCCCTCCAGGCTGAAGTCATGCCCGCCCAGCGTGAAGGGACGCGCGAAACTCAGGTCCACCATGTACGAATCGCTTTCTCGCGGCGCTCCGCCCGATGCGACGCCCTTGCTGTCGTCGACGTACGCGGTGATGTCCAGGTTGGCGAACGCGAATCCGTTCAGGTCCAGCGACAGGCGGATCCCCGGAAGGTACTTGACGACGTTGGCGTCATCGGCCCAGTTGATTCCGAGGACCAGCCCGATGTCTGCGATGAGCCCGCCGCCGATTTTTCTGCCCGCAATCTTCGACAGGCTGAAATTGGAGTACCACTCGCCATAAAGATCGAAATCCTGGAAGCCGGACTCCCGCGAATCCAGCATGTCCAGAAAGAAGAAGTTGTCGCCGTATTTCCAGCCGTGCGCGTGCTGCACGGTGGTGATCAGATGTTTCGCCCTGCCGCCGCCGGCGAACGAAGGAACGTCGAGCTGCCCGTACTGCAGGTGCAGTTCGCTGTCGCTCCAATCCAACGCATGACCCGAAGGAGCGCATGCGGATAGAAGCAGTCCGATTGCCGCCGCGCGCGCAAGGGGCCGCACGGCTATCCGCCTTCGGCGCCGCTCCGCAGCAAGTGAATCCCGGCGGCGCCCGCAAGCAAGGCCACACCGGCGTCGACGACGATCCATACCAGCGATACCGTGTCCTCTCCTATGGCGGTGAAGGCGGGATTCAACAGGTTGAACCAGTTCCAGAAGAACATGATCCCCACGAACAGGAATCCGTAAAACAGCGTGTTGGCCGTCAGGAACTCGCGAGTGACCGTCTCGCCTCCCGCGCCCGTCTTGCGCGTGTAGCTGAAAACCGTGCCCAATACAATGGCCAGCGCGGTCAACGGGTTCACTATGGTCCAGAATGGACTGTAGGGCTGGCCGGGTCCCGATGCGTGGTACAAGGGCTCGACCACCGTGTGGACCGCGACCAGTACGGCAACGGCAAAGAGATACAAGCCGCAGATCTTCTTCAACATGTGCGAAAGCCCCCAACTTCCCGGGAAGAAATCCCGCTCGACGCTTCGAGCATAGCACGCGGCCGGCAGTGAACAGGACGATTCCCACTGGCGCGCTGGCAGGGCTGCTTTGGGCGGCGGCTTTCTGCTTCTACCCGGAGTGGACGCTGGTCCGGTGGTTCGTCGGCATGGCGGGACTGACCCTGCTCCTGTCGCTGTGGGCGGGCGAGCGGGCCGCCAACAACCCGAAGGCGGCCGCGGCGGGAAGCTTCGCCTTCGGACTGTGCGCCTTCGCTGCCGGCTGTTACTGGATCTATCACAGCGTGCGCATCGTCAACGGCGGGCCGGTCGCGCTGGCCGTCGCGCTGGTCGTCCTGCTCGCGGCCCTGATGGGCTGCTGGTATGCCCTGGGCGGCTACTGGGCGGCACGCATGCAGCCGAAAAGACCCTGGACGGCGCTGCTGCTCGTGCTGCCTTGCGTCCTGGTACTGACCGAGTGGCTCAGGGGCTGGGTTTTCACGGGATTCCCATGGCTCAGCGCCGGTTACCTCACCGCTCCCGTCTTTGCCGGACGACTCCCGACAATGCTGGCGTCCCTGGGCGGCATGTACCTGGTGGGACTGGCGACGGTATTGCTGGCCGGCGCATGCCTGCTTGTCTGGCGCAGCGCGCAAAGCCCGGTAACGCGGGCCGCGGGCCTGCTCCTGCTGCTTGGCGGCGCCGCGGGGCTGGGGCAGATTTCGCTTCCGGCGCAGGATGGCGAGTCGCGGGGCCAACTGCACGCGAGGCTCGTGCAGGGCGGCATTCCCCAGGAGAGAAAGTGGCTGGCAGAGGAGTTTGTGCCGACCCTTGACCGGTACGAAAAGCTGAGCTTCGGACAACCGATGCCCGGCGATTCTCGGGGGCCGGCGCTGATCGTCTGGCCGGAGGTCGCAGTCACCCGGACGCAGGATTCCGTCCGCGACTATCTTGACGAAATGGACCGCCTGATGAGCACCCGGCGGCTCGCCCTGGCGCTTGGGATACTCACCGAAACCGATGCAGGCCGGTTCAATTCCCTGATCGTGCTGGGCAACGGCCAGGGGACCTATCACAAGCACCACCTGGTGCCCTTCGGGGAGTTCTTTCCCGTGCCCGATGGGATAAGGGACTGGCTGCTGAGCATGAACCTTCCCGCCAGCGATCTCGTTCCGGGGCCGGCCGGACAGGCGCCGCTCACGGCGGGAGAGGCGGTCTGCGGCGTGAGCATCTGCTACGAGGCGGCCTTCGGTTCCGAGCAGCGAAGATGGGCGCCGGCGGCGGAAGTCCTCGTCAACATCAGCAACGACGGCTGGTTCGGCGACACCGTCGCCCTCGAGCAGCATCTGGACATGGCGCGCGTGCGCGCGATGGAAACCGGCCGCTATCTGCTGCGCGCAACCGGCACCGGCATTACCGCGGCGGTCGATCCCGGCGGCCGCATCATCGACCGGCTGCCGAAGTACGAAGGCGGCTTCCTGGACGTAAGCGTGCCGCGGCTGGCCGGCGCGACGCCCTACGTGCGCTACGGAGAATTGCCCGTGGTCGTGCTGTGCCTGTTGCTGGGAATCGCGCTTCCCGCAACAGTTAGAATCCGCAGACGCGGCGCCTGACCGAAGGGCGGGCGGAAGGCGTTCACGGCTTTGGAGGAGCGGAAATGAGTGTGAGAAGAAGACAGGTCCTGAAGGGAGCGCTTTCACTTTCCGCCCTGTCTCTTTCCTACCCGTTCCTGAAGCCGGCGGCGAGCTTCGCAGCCGAAAAGACCACGGCCGTCGTGATCGGTGGCGGCCTGTCGGGACTCAACTGCGCCCTGCTGCTTTCGGAGTTCGGCATCGACGTGATACTGCTGGAGGGATCGGACCGCGTCGGCGGACGCGCCCATACGGCCGACGGCGTCGAGACCCGCCCGGAATACGGCGCCAGCGAGGTGGGCCGTTCTTATGCGCGGGCCATCGACCTGTGCTCCCGGCTTGACGTCGAGCTTCTGCCGGACACCCGCAGCATGTTGCCGATGTCCAACTACGTGGACGGGACATGGGTGAAGTCCGCGGACTGGGCCGATTCACCGGTCAACAGGATGGCCGACAATGAGCGTGAACTCCTGCCGATCATGGTGGGCATGGGCCTGTTGTCGCGGCTGAACCCGCTGATAAACCTGGACGACTGGCTGTCCCCGGAATTCGCTGCCTACGACATCTCGATGCGCGAACTGTTCATCAACAACGGCGTCTCGGAGGCCGCCCTGCGGCTGGCGGGCGTCCCCATGGATCTGCGCATGACTTCCAGCCTCGGCATGATGCAGGAGCGGACCCGGACCATGTTCGACGCGAATTTCGGAAGGACGCAGACCCAGGCCGCGGATACGCCGTTCGGCCTGGCGGCCACGCGCGAGGAAGGCGAGGAAACCTTCCCGGTGCGGACGATAGCGGGCGGCACGTCGAGACTGCCGGAAGCGATGGCCGCCGCGCTGGGCGACCGGGTCAGGCTGGGCAAGGTGGTCGCGGGGATCGACATGTCGGGGTCGGACGCCGAAATCCGCTGCCTGGACGGCAGCCGCTACCGGGCCGATTTCGTGGTTTCCGCCATGCCGTTCACTACCTTGCGCAATATTTCGGTTTCGCCGGGATTCTCGGGCCGCCAGGCCGAGGCGGTGCTGACGCTGGGCTACCGCGGCACGACGCGCGCCTGGGGGGTTGTGGAGGAACCGTACTGGGAAGACGACGGGCTGGAACCGTCGTTCTTCAGCGACGAAACCATTCAGACGCTGGTGGTGCTGGACAAGCTTCCCGGAGAGGACACGCACCGCTTCTCGGTAATTTTCACCGGCCCTTCCGCGGCGCGGATCGACCAGATGCCCGACGACCAGGCCCTCGCCCTGATCGAATCGGAAATCGCGAGGATCCGGCCCTCGACCAAGGGGAAGATGCGCTTCGTGGACCTGTACGGATGGCGCAAGAACCCCCTGATCCAGGGGTGCCGCCACCTGTTCGGTCCGGGCCAGATCTCCAGGTTCGCCAGGGAAATGATCGTGCCGCACCACCGCCTGCACTTCGCGGGAGAACACACCCGGCGCATGGACTTCGGGATGGAGGCGGCGTTCGAGAGCGGCGAGAGGGCCGCATTCGAAATCCTTCAGAGCGCATGAAGTTTTCGGGTAATACGCGGCCGATCGCGGCGGGCGCCCTGTGCGCGGCCCTGCTCTGCGGAACCGCCGCCCTGTCGTTTGCCGACCAGGATGTTCCGCCGGAACAGGACGCGGCGGCCGGCGAAACTCCCGACCCCCGACTGCTGGCGCAGGGGAAACGGCTTTACATTCTCTGTCAGGCTTGCCACGCCACGGAGGCGGACCCCGGCGACAAGATCGGTCCGCACCTGGCGGGAATCGTCAATCGGCCGGTGGCGAGCGCGGAGGGTTCGGTCTATTCCGACGCGTTGCGGGCCGAGGATTTTGTCTGGAGCGAGGAAAACCTGGATCTCTGGCTGCGGCGCCCGGCGGAAATGGTTCCCGGCACGAGCATGAGTTTTGCGGGTCTTCCCGGGGAAGAACTCCGCCGGGCCCTGATCGCCTACCTGAATACCCTCTAGACCCGGCTGACGCGGAGCCGTTTGACCCGTCGCCGGTCGGCCGAGACGACCTCGAAGCGCCATCCTCCGGCTTCCACGGAGTCGCCCCGCCTGGGCAATCGGCCCAGGCGATGAATGACCAGCCCGCCCACCGTGTCGAACTCGCCGGTATCCAGCTCCGATCCGATCTCCTCGTCGAATTCCTCGATCCGCATCTTGGCGCTGACCAGTATTCTGCCGTCGTCCTGCCGCACCAGTTCCGGCGCCTGCTCGGGATCGTGTTCGTCGCCGATCTCGCCCACGATCTGCTCCAGGACGTCTTCAATCGTGAGCAGCCCGGCGGTCCCGCCGTACTCGTCCACGACCACGGCGAGATGATTGCGGCCACGGAGAAACTCGTCCAGCAGGGCGTCCAGGCGCTTGGTTTCGGGAATCAGCGTTACGGGCCTCAGCAAAGGCTTGATTTCCAGCGTGCCTTCCGGCGAATCCGTAAGGGCCCGCAGCACGTCCTTGGCCAGCAGACTCCCGACCACCTCGTCGCGGTTCTCGCCGATGACCGGGAAACGTGAGTGGCCGGAACTGATGATCGTGGACAGGAGCTTTTCGCGGCTGTCGTCCAGGCGCAGGACCACCATGCTGGAACGCTGCACCATCACTTCGTGCACTTCGCGCCGGGAGACTTCCAGGACGCCTTCTATCATCGCCTTCTCGCCCGGTGTGATCTCCTTCACGCCTGCCAGTTGCGCCAGCTGTCCCAGCAAGCCGTCGCGGGTGAGCCGCCCGCGTCCTGCCAGCCGCCCCAGGAATTCCCGGGCGCCGCTCACTCGCGCTCCTCCGCCCAGGGGTCTGGCCATCCGGCCTGCGTCAACAGTTCCGATTCGAGCGACTCCATCGTCCGGGCCTGCTCCGGATCGTGGTGGTCAAGCCCCGCCAGGTGCAGCGATCCGTGCACGACGAGGTGGGCCAGGTGCGCGCCCGGCGTGGAGCCGCGGCCGCCGGATTCCGAGCGCACCAGCGGCATGCAGATCACGATGTCGCCGATTTCTCCCAGTTCGCGGTCCGACGGAAAGGCCAGCACGTTGGTGGGCCGGTCGACGCCGCGCCACCTCCGGTTCAGTTCGCGGCTCTCGGCTTCCTCGACCAGCCGCACGGTCACCGCGCCTTCGCGCGTGAAGCGCGTCAGGCTGCTGCGCACCAGTTCCCGTATCCCCGCGCCGGACAGTTCGGCTTTGGGAACAAGGTCCGAAGCGTCCTGGATCGCAACCTGAATCATGACTTTTCCGTTGCGCCGTAGGCCTCGAGAATCTTTTTCACCAGGGCGTGACGGACCACGTCGCGCGAGGTGAAATAGACGGTCGCGATACCCGGGACGGACTTGAGTATCCTTAGCGCGTGGCGCATGCCGCTCTCGCGATCGGAGGGAAGATCCACTTGCGTGATGTCCCCGGTGACGACGGCGCGGGAATCGGCGCCGAACCGGGTCAGGAACATCTTCATCTGCTCCGGCGTGGTGTTCTGGCCTTCATCGAGTATGACAAAGCTGCTGTTGAGCGATCGGCCGCGCATGTAGGCCAGCGGCGCCACCTCGATCACGCCGCGTTCCAGCCAGCGGGCGACCCGTTCCGGCCCCAGCATCGCGTAGAGCGCGTCGTAAACCGGCCGCAGGTAGGGATCGACCTTGCTGGCCAGGTCGCCGGGCAGGAAACCCAGCCGCTCGCCGGCCTCCACGGCCGGACGCACCAGAACGATGCGCTGCACATGTCCGGCGCTGTGCGCCTCGAGCGCGCAGGCCACCGCCAGCCAGGTCTTTCCGGTCCCGGCGGGCCCGATGCCGAAGGTCAGATCGCGCGAACGAATCTCCTTGACGTAGCGGCGCTGATTGGCGCCTCGCGGACGCACGCGGATCCGGGGCGTCACGACCACCGGCTGCACGTCTTCATCGCCGTCCCGGCCACCGGACGAATCCCCTTCGACGCCGCTGCCGTTGGCCGCCGGTTGGCGGCCGGCGCTTTCGGCGCATTCCGCAAGGCAAGCCTGGATGCGGGCCGCATCCAGCGATTCCTCGCCGGCCATGCGATACAGCTCGGTCAGCGCCAGGGCGCCCGCGCTGATGGCCTCTTTCGAGCCGCGCACGCGGAACCGGTTGCCCCTGCTTGAAATCCGCACGCCCAGGCCCTGTTCGATCTGGCGCAGGTGCCTGTCGAATTCCCCGCACAGGTTGGCCAGCGCGCCATTGTCCGCGGGCCGGAGGACAACCTCCTGGGTATGAACCTGGCTATTCAGGGTGGGGGAAAGCCTCAGGCTGCAAGAGATTCCGGCAGCAGCCGGCCGCGCAGTGAATTCGGCAATGCTTCGGTAATCGCAACGTCAACAAACCGCCCGATCAGCGAGGGCGGCCCGTCAAAGTTTACCCAGCGATTGTTGCCCGTGCGACCCGCCAGCAGGCCTTCGCCGCGGCGCGCCGGGCGCTCGACGAGAATCCGCTGTGAAGTGTTGACCATTTGCGCGGAAATCCGCCGCGCCTGACCGGTAATCAATGCCTGCAGCCGCTGCAGCCGCCCGAGCTTGACGTCGTGGGGCACCTGCTCCTCCATCCGTTCGGCGGGCGTGCCCGGTCGCGGGCTGTACATGAAGCTGAAGGACTGGTCGAAACCGATGTCCTCGACCAGCGCCAGCGTGTCGGCGAATTCCTCTTCGGTCTCGCCGGGAAAGCCCACGATAAAGTCGGAAGCCACGCTGATGCCGGCCCTGGCGCGCCGCAGGCGGGCGATCTTGTCGCGGTATTCGTCTGCCGTATAGCCGCGCTTCATGCGGGCCAGCACGCTGTCCGAGCCGCTCTGCACCGGCAGGTGCAGGTAGGAAGGCAGCTTGTCGAAGCGGGCGTAGGCGTCGATCAGCCGGCCGTCGAATTCCATGGGGTGGGAGGTCGTGAAGCGGATCCTGCCGATGCCCTTCAGTTTCGACACGTAGCGGATCAGCCCGGCGAGGTCCTCGAGTCCGCCCGAAGGCGCAACTCCGCGATAGCCGTTGACGTTCTGGCCCAGCAGGTTGATTTCGCGCACGCCCTGGCGCTCCAGCTGGATCGCCTCGGCCAGCACGTCCGCGACCGGCCTGGAGATCTCCTCGCCGCGCGTGTACGGCACGACGCAAAACGAGCAGTACTTGCTGCAGCCCTCCATGATCGACAGATGGGCTACGGGCGAGGCGGTCTTCGGCGCCGGCAATTCCTCGAATTTCTCCTCGGCGGGAAATGCGATATCCACTACCGGTGTGGAAGCGGCGGCCGACTGCTGAAGCAAGCCGGGCAGCCGGTGCAGCGTTTGCGGGCCGAATATGATGTCCACGTAGGGCGCGCGCTTGCCTATGGCCTCGCCTTCCTGGCTTGCGACGCAGCCGCCCACGCCGATCTTCATTTCGGGGCGCTTGCGCTTGAGGGCCTTGTAGCGGCCGAGTTCGGAGAACAGTTTTTCCTGGGGTTTCTCGCGGACCGAGCAGGTATTGATCAGTACGAGGTCGGCTTCCTCGGGGTTTTCGGTGAGGGTGTAGCCGCGGCTCTCGCGCAGCACGTCGGCCATGCGCGCGGAGTCGTACTCGTTCATCTGGCACCCGAAGGTGCGTATAAAGAGTTTGCCGCTCATAAGCCAGGCGCGCCTTCGATCACCCCCTTCTTCCGGGAGGGAGGGGCGGGTTCAGAAGGGGACCTCGTCGTCCATGACGCCGGAGTCCGCGCCTCCGGGGTTGCTTCGCTGGGCGTTGCCGGACGGCTGGGAGGGGCGCCGCTGGTCGTAGTCGCCGTCGCCGCCGCGCCGGTCGAGGAACTGCATGTCATCGGCCACCACTTCGGTGCTGCGCCGTTCCTGTCCCTCGCGGTCCTGCCAGGAGCGCGTGCGCAAGCGCCCCTCGACGTAGATCCGTGAACCCTTCTGCAGGTACTGCTGCGCCAGTTCGGCGCGGCGGCCGAAAAGCACCACGTTGTGCCACTCCGTATGCTCCTGGACCTGGCCGGTGTCCCGCCGGGTCCATCGCTCGTTAGTGGCGATCCGGATGTTCGCCACCGGGTTGCCGTTCGTCATCTGGCGGACTTCCACATCGTGCCCCAGGTTGCCGACCAGAATTACCTTGTTTACACCGCGCATTTCTCACTCTCCCAAGCAGTTCCGCGCTTGTCGCCGCGGAATTGAACTATTGTGCCATTACTCGCCGGAAACCTCGCAGCGAACGCGCCCGAAATTTGGCGCGTATTCGCGGAGAAAGGCCGCCGCGCGCGCGAATGCGTCAAACGCGCCGCCTTTGCCTGGAGTTTTTACCATTCAACCCGCGGGT
>WTGP01000029.1 GCA_011523505.1 Gammaproteobacteria bacterium | reverse complement strand
TTGGACCACCAGGTGTACTGGTCCGGATCGGGGTTGATCCGCCGAAAGCAGTCCACGAATCCGAGTTCGCCGAACAGCAGGTCCATCCAGGCGCGCTCCTCGGGCAGGAAACCCGAGTTCTTGCGGTTGCCGCGCCAGTTCTTGAGGTCGATCTCGCGGTGCGCGATGTTGAAATCGCCGCAAAGCAGGTATTGCCGCCCGCTGTCGCGCGCCGCCTCGAGCAGCGGCGTGAATTCGTCGAGAAACCGCCACTTGGCTTCCTGGCGTTCTTCCGACGAAGACCCCGAAGGCAGGTACAGCGACACCACGCTCAAGCGGCCGAAGCGGGCCTCGAGGTAGCGGCCCTCGGCGTCGAACTCGGCCGAACCGTAGCCGCGCAGCACCTCATCCGGCTCCCGGCGCGAATAAAGACCTACGCCCGAATAGCCCTTCTTCTCGGCGCACTCGTAGAAGCAGTGCCAGTTGCGCGGCCAGAACTCGCGGCCCTGCAGCTGGTCCTCCTGCGCCTTGAGCTCCTGCAGGCAAACAATGTCCGCCTTCTGGCGCCGCAGCCAGTGATAGAAGCCCTTGCGCGCGGCCGCGCGGATGCCGTTGGCGTTAAGCGTGATTACGCGCATCAGCTAGCCGGCCTTACCAGCGCAGTCCCCCGTCGAGGTCGATCACGCGGCCCGAGATGTAGTCGTTCTCGAGGATGAACTGCGCGGTCTGGGCGACTTCGTCCGGGTCGCCCAGGCGCTTCGCCGGCACCATGGCCGCGAGGCGGTCGCGGGCCTCGGGCTTCATCGCAGCCACCATCTCGGTGTTGATCAGGCCGGGGGCTATGGCCGCGGTGCGGATGCCGTGGCGCGCCAGCTCGCGCGCCCATAGGACGGTCAGCGCTGCGACGCCGGCCTTCGTGGCGGAGTAGTTCGACTGGCCGAAATTGCCGACCCGCGAAAGGCTGGAGATGTTGATGATCACGCCGCCGACGCCGAAGCGAGCCATGTGCACGGCGGCTTCGCGGGCGCACAGGAAGGTGCCGGTCAGGTTCACGTCGAGGACAGCCTGCCAGTCTTCCCGCGACATCTTGCCCAGCAGTTCGCCGTCCTTGTACTTGATCAGCAGGCCGTCGCGGGTAATGCCGGCGTTGTTGATCAGCACGTCGAGCGCGCCGCAGTCCGAGGCCACGGCGTCCATGAACGCCTCCACGTCGCTCTCGACGGACACGTTGGCTGCGTAACGGCGCACCTCGGCGCCGGCAGCGCGGCAATCGGCCGCCGTGTCGTCCAGGCTGTCCCGCTTCAGGTCGCAAAGGGCCAGGTTCGCGCCCTGTGCCGCCAGCCGGCGCGCCATGGCCGCTCCCAGACCGCGCGCGGCCCCGGTAATGACTATCGTTTTGCCCTTTATGTCCACTCTGAATAACTCCTTGAGGAAAGCCGCGCAATCCTACTCCATTGCGGCCGCGTCTTCCGCACGCGGCTTGCGGCCGGCCACTGCCCAGCCCATCAGCGCCTCTCCCCGGTAAACCAGCGGGAACCAGCCGTCGACAATCAGCCCCGCCGAACGCAGGTGTTCCAGAAGACGGTCGAACTCGCCGGCGTCGGGCGTCGCCGCCAGGAGGTCCTCCATGCGCCGGCAATAGGCGTCGCTCGCCTCCCGCAGCCGGCGGATCGTTGCCCGCCTCTCGGTCGCTTGAAGCCTGGGAGCAAACACGGCCTGCAGCCCGTTCAGGACAAACCCGATTCCGTTGCCCGGATCGCTGAATTGCCCCGCCTGCTGCTGGACGCGCGCGACTGCGGCGTTCAGCTTGCGGCGCAGGTTTTCCGTTCTGGCGTCGTGTTTGAGCATTCGCTTTTCGAAGTCCGATTCCGCCGATGCCATCGCGTCGACGACCCGGCGCGCCCGGGTCAGCAACTGTTCCCGCCCGAGGCACAGTCGATGCTGTTCCAGTCCCTCGCGGGCCTCCCTGACCACCACCGAATTGGCGTGATGGGTGATGAGCGCGATCCGCCCGCCCGGTTTCAGAATGCGCATCGCTTCGCGCGCACTGGCGGAAGGGTCTCCGTACTCGAAGCCGTACTGCGAAGTAACGAGGTCGGCGCACTCCCTTTCCAGTCCCGTGCACTCGTTGGGTGCTCCGCCACGAAAACGGACGCTCTTGAGCCACTCCCGTGCCGCTTCGGCCTCCTTCAAGTCTTTCTCGGGCCGAATCCCGGCCCTGTCAAGCGCATCGACGCGGAACTGCCTGTCGTGCGCGGCGGAATATTCCGCCGCCAGGAGAGCGACCGCGCCGTTGCCGGTGGCGAGATCGACGATCCGCGCGCCTTCGCGCAGCGTCGCGAACTGGCGTTCCCAGAACTCCCGGATCTCGCCGTCGTAGTTCGGATTGCCGCTGCGTTCGAAGGTGGTTACGCTGCCGTGGCGCCAGAATTGCTCCCACTCGTCGTCGGTGAGAAGCCTGCGCGGCACGTTATTCGCCGGTAAAGCGGGGCGGTCGTTTTTCCAGGAAAGCGGCTATGCCTTCCGCGGCGTCGGCGGAGTTGCCGCATGTCTCCTGCGCTTCGGCCTCCGCCAGAAAAAGATCGTCGTAGGACTGTGCGCCCGCCGTGCGCATCAGGCGCTTGGTTGCCGCAAGCGCCAGCGGGGCCTTCAGCGCCAGTTCCGCGGCCCAGCTCTCGGCGGTCGCAAGGGACTCGCCGGGCGGCGCCAGACGGTTTGCCAGGTTCAGTTCCCTGGCGCGCGCCGCCGGCATGCGATCGCCGCCCACGGCGAATTCGAAGGCCGCACGGTGACCGATGGCCTGAACAAGCGTCCAGGTGGAACCGCCGTCGGGGATCAGGCCGATGTTGGTGAAAGGGGACAGCAGGAATGCGTTCTCTTCCATCACCACCAGGTCGCAGGCCATCGCCAGCGACATTCCGATGCCCGCGGCGCCTCCCTGCACGGCGGCGATCACGGGCTGCGGCGCCTGCACGATCGCGTCGAACATGGGCTTGTATTCGCGAATGAGAATATCGCGAATCGACTCGGCGCCGATCGTGCCCCGCTTCAGGTTCGCGCCGGCGCTGAAGAACCTGCCGCTTCCGCCCAGGACGATTGCCCGCACGGACCGGTCCCGCGCCGCTTCCTCCAGCGCCTCGGTCAACCCGGCCCGCAACTCGGGCGTAAAGCTGTTGAGGTTGTCCGGCTGGTGCATCAGCACCGTGCACACGGCGCCTTCGCGCCGCGTCAGGACGACGGACTCCGGCTTGTCTTTGTCCTCGCCGGTCGAATGCACCGCGGCTTCCGCCACGGACCGCTAGGGCGCGCCCCGGGAGCGTTGATAGGCCGGCCGGTCCCTGCACGCCGATACCCACTTGTCCACCTTGGGCCAACCCTCGAGACTGAATTGCAGCATCACCAGCATGTCCAGCACCGAAACGCAGATCAGGTCCGCCGCCGTGAACTGCTCGCCCAGCAGATGGGAGCGTTTGGCCAGTTGCTTCTCGAGCACGTCCAGCGGTTCCGCCAGCGCCTGTTCCGCTCCCTTGACGGCCGCCTCGCTATGGTCGTCGCCCGTGTGCACGAATTTCTGCATGAAGAGCGTAACGATGTGCGGCTCCAGTTCGGTCATCGCAAAGAAGGACCACTGAAGCACATGGGCGCGTTGCGCCTGGGTGGCGGGCCACAATTCGCGGTCGTCGTACTTGGCGGCCAGGTACAGGTTGATGGCGGTGGATTCGAACAGCTTGAGCGAGCCGTCCTCCAGCGCGGGCGCCTTGCCCGTGAGGGTGATCTTGCCGAGCGATTTCCTGCGTTCCTCGCGCGACTGGCCGTCGAGCGGCACATGCTCGTACGGTATTGCCAGTTCCTCAAGCATCCACAAGCAGCGCGCAGCGCGCGATTGCTGCGGACCGTGTAGGCGAATCATCTGATCTCTCCTTGGAGTATTAGTCGTATGTAAATGACTGATTACGGGCCGAACACCGTGCCCGAGAACGCGGCCACGATCGTCATGGCGTAAATAAACAGTACCCATCCGTAAACGGGTTGCAACTGCGTATGGTATTGCTGCTCCAGTTCCGGCGTCGAGCCCGACTGCGCTATGGTCGCGAAAGTGACCGTCGCCGGGGCAAAGCCACGGTCCAGGGGCACCACGGCGAAACCGATCAGGCCCACCGCGACGAGTTTGACGGTCAGCCAGGCGGGGGCCGCGAATGCCTCGACGGTCATTGTGGCGACCGCAAATGCAAGCGCGCCGACGCACAACAGCAGGCTGAACGGCATATTGGTTTTCTCGAAGAGTTTCTCGGCGGCGGTTCCCGGGTTCAGAAAGCCGCGCCACATGATCAGCACCCAGGCCAGCCCGATCAGCCAGATAATCGAAAGCACCCATACGGGGACGTTCAGCAAACCGATGCCGTGGATCAACTGCAGGCCGCTGGGGAATATCAGCGCGTTGCAGGTGCGCGGCAGGCGGTCGAGCACCAGGCCAAGCTTGAGGACGCTGGATCGCGTCTCCATGCTCAACGACGAGTTCTCCGACATCTTCGCCGCCAGGAAAACGCCGAGATCGGTGCCCAGCCAGAATACCCACAGCGAGATATGAAAAAAGACCAGTATCTTGTGTTCCAGCATCATTGCTTCCGCTCCTCGCCCAACTCCTCAAATGGCGCCAGCACCTTGCGGATCATCTCCGCGTTGGCCGCCGCCCAGGCGCCGGCCTGCTCCGCATCCGGCTCGAACTCCTCGATTTCCTCGCGGGTCAGCATGCCCTTGCCCAGAATCAGCGTCTCCAGGCTCATCAGCCGCTCGCGCACGACCCAGTGTTCGGCCATCAGCTTGAGCAGGCTGGCGAGCAGCGCGTCGGTAGCGGCGTCCTGAAAAAAGTACTTGCGCCCGCCCTTGATTCGGCGGCTCAGTCGTTCGCCGGCGGCGTCCACGCCTAGCCCTGCTTGACCGAACCGAAGCCGTACCAGAAGATCACGTCGGAGAGTCGGCCCGTGTCCTCGCCGAACTCGGGATCGGCCAGGGCCATCGCGATGAAATCTTCTTCGTCGGTATACGTGTAGCGCGGCATTACTCCTTCAAAGTACCCGTCGGCGGGGAAGCCGGCGGCGACCGTCAGTTCCTTCGGGTTCTGGTCCCGGAAGTCCTTGTAGAACGGCTCGTTGTTGTAGTAGCTGTCCCAGTCCAGGTAAAACTGGTCGTAGGCCGCCATGCGGTCGTTCGGCGGCAGCTCCATGTTGAGCAACACGCCGCCCGGGCGCAGCACGCGATGCGCTTCGGCCAGGTACTGCCGGATCGCCTTGTTCGGCAGTTCGTGCAGGAACATGGAACTGAACACCACGTCCATGGAGTTGTCGGGAAAGCGAATGTCCTCGGCGCTCTGCTGGTGGAAATGCGCTTCGACGCCCATCGCCTCGGCGCGCGCGTGGGCGTAGCGCAGACAGGGCGCCGCCACGTCGATCCCGTGCACCTCGGCATCCGGAAAGACCTGCTTCCAGGGCAGGGTGTTATGGCCGATGGTGCAGCCCGCGTCGAGGATCCGGCGGGGCCGGCGGTCGGCGAAGCGGTTCTTGTAGAAATTCGCCATCGACCAGCCGATATCGTTCAGTTCCCTGCCCATGGCGCCGAACGCGAACACGTTCAGCCCCTGGTCGTAAAGGGCGCCTGCCGCCAGGTCCTCTCCCCCGTACTCCTTGTAGTAGCAACCCGGCATCAGGTGGACGTCCACCGCTTCCACGTAGCGCGGAATCTCAAGATCCGGGTCGAGTTCCAGGGTGCCGCCGGCTTTGGGCTTGTCCGCAAGGCTCTTGCCCGTGTTGTTGAGTTGCCCGCGCTGTTTCTCGATGCTGTCCATCACCACGTCCCAGACCATTTGCTGGGCCGTGCAACGGGCAGAGGAATACGCCTTGAAAATCTCCCGACCACGTATGGCGCGATGCACGTCGGCGCCGTCCAGCACCTTGTCGCCGGCCTCCTTTTCCAGATTGGTGGCAACGGCGGATTCGAAGTCCGTGCGCATGGTTGCGGCGAGATCGTTCAGCACGAAACCACGCAGACCGGATACGAACCGCTCCCGTGCCCGCGTGTCGCGATTGCGGTCCAGGGCCAGGGCATGTGTGATCGGTTGAGTCATGGCTTTCTCCCCAGAGTCGTAGCATCCGATTGTTGCGGATTCGGCAGCAAAATGCAAAGCGCATACAATCTCGCGCCGTGCCTGCGCCTTTACGCCCAATGACGAGACGCAACAGATGACGGCGGGACCTCTTGACGGGATTCGCGTGCTGGAGCTCACCAGCGTCGTTCTGGGTCCCTGGGCCTGCCAGTTGCTGGCCGACATGGGCGCCGACGTCATCAAGGTGGAACCTCCTTACGGAGACTCCAACCGGACCCTGGGCGCGTCCCACAACCCCGGCATGGCCGCGCTCTACCTGACCTGCAACCGCAACAAGCGCGGCCTGGTCCTGGACCTCAAGAAACCTGCCGGTAGGGAAGCGGTACTGCGCCTGGCGCGCGACGCGGACGTGCTGGTACACAACAACCGTCCCGGCGTGATGACGCGCCTGGGGCTTGAATACGACGATCTCCGGGCGGTCAACCCGCGGATCATCTACTGCGGGACCTACGGCTACAGCAAGGAAGGGCCCTATGCCCAGCGCGGTGCGCTGGACGACTCGATCCAGTCGGTCAGCGGCTTTGCCATGCTGCACGCGATGGTGCAGGGGGAACCGCGTTACGCGCCCAGCGTGGTGGCGGACAAGACCACGGCGATCACGGTGGTCTACGGCGTGCTGGCGGCGCTGTTTCATCGCGAACGGACCGGCGAGGGGCAGGAGCTTGAAGTGCCGATGTTCGAAACCATGGTGTCTTTCGTCATGGCCGAGCACCTGTGGGGCCAGGTGTTCGATCCCCCGCTTGCCACGGCCGGCTACAAGCGGCTGATGAGCAAGCACCGCAAGCCGTACAGGACGCTGGACGGTTACATTGCCATGCTGCCGTACCTGGACCGGCACTGGGAGCTCTTCTGCACCCGGGCAGGGCGGCCCGAGCTGATCGAGGACGAGCGTTTCCGCACGCTGTCGGACCGCGTGAGCAATATCGACGACACCTACGCGGAAACGGGACGTATTCTGGCAACCCGCACGACCGCCGAATGGATGGAGCTGTTCGAAGGCAGCAGCGTGCCGGTCAATGCGGTCAATACGCTCGACGACCTGCAGAGCGACGAGCACCTTGAGGCGGTCGGTTTCTGGAGCGAAATGGACCACCCCACCGAAGGCAAACTACGGATGCCGGGATTCCCAGTGAATTTCTCGGCCACCCCGGCCGATATTCGCCGCCACCCTCCCCAACTGGGCGAGCACAGCGTGGAAGTGCTGACCGAGGCCGGCTATTCCAGGGCGGAAATAGACGACATGCTCGCCAGCGGAGTCACCCGCACTCCCAAATAAAAAAGACCTGCCACGCGGCCACGTGGCAGGTCTTGAATGAGTCAGGCGGTCAGCCTAGAAATCCTTGCGGAAATTCACGGTCCAGGTGCGCGGGTCCTGCAGGTACAGCCCGATAAAGAACGAGGTGCCCTGCTCGCGGTCGGCGCAGTTCTGGCATTCGGCGCTGATCGACCAGTCCTGGTCGAGGTTGCGCAGCGTGACCGAAGCGGTGATCACCGAGTAGCCGTCGCTGAGCGCGTTCGGCGTTCCGCTGGAGCCGATGCTGTGCTTGCCGATCTTGTAGACGTAGGCGCTCGGCGTAAGCTCCCAGCCGGAGGCGATCGCGATCTCGTAGGCGGCTCCCGCGGTGAGGGTGTATTCCGGCGCCCGCACGGGGTCCGCGACGTTGCCCAGGTGATTCACTACGCCGGCGCCGCAGAATGGACTGGCGGTATATGCAATGCCTGCCCCCAGGTCCGCGTTACACAGTTCGACCTGCCGTACGATCGAGGGGTTGAGTTCGGCGTACTCGGCGTCCTGCGTGCCGATATTGGCAAACACCGTAAGGCCGTCGATCAAAGCGGCGGTGATTTCCACCTCGATGCCCTGGTTTTCCAGCGAAGCGTAGTTGCGCGTGCTGAAGGTGGGCGCGCCGGTTACGGGGTCGTAGACTGCCGAGGGCAATTGAAAATCGGTCACGTCCGCGCTGAAGGCCGTTACGTTGAGGCGCAAACGGCCGTCCATCCAGTCGGACCGCAAGCCTGCCTCGTACGACCAGACCTTCTCGGGTCCGAACACCTCGATCGCACCGGCGTTGGTGCCGCGGGCGTTCCAGCCGCCGGACTTGAATCCGCGGGTCGCCGAAGCGTAGAGCATCATGTCGTCGCTGACCTCGTATTCCAGCGCGATACGCGGGGTCGTTATCTTGGCGTTCTGCTCCGTCGGGTAGCCCAGCGCCGCGATGTCGGCGGTGCCGAAGCCCCAGGGCCAATTGGGATTCGGCGTATAGGCAATGTCCTTGGTCTCGTCGGTCCAGCGCACGCCACCGGTAACGGTGAGCTGATCGTTCAGGTGGTAGTCCGCCTGCAGATAGGCAGCAAGCGCGTCGGCGTCGTTCTCCATGACCCGGTCGGCCAGCAGCAGTGGCTGGAAGCCGTTGAATGCGCCGCCAATTCCCAGGTAGTCGGCAAAGTCGGTGGTGTTTTCCTCCTGAATGAAGAAGACGCCCGCCACATAGTCCAGGGCCTCGTTCATGGTCGAGCCGGTCAGCTTGACTTCCTGGGTGAACTGGTCGTGCTCTCCGGCGTTAGCGATTGAGTATCCGCCGTAGGGCCGGGCAAGGTTCAGGAAGTCGAGCGTGAAGTCGTGATCCAGATAGCGCTGCCCGGTAATGATGTTTACTGTGCCGAATCTTGTGTCCACCTCGATGTTCGAGTAGAGGGACAGCGAATTGACCCAGTTGCCCAACGGGAAGCCGGCCTTTGCGCCATGTATCGGGTGAGCCCAGGGCGGTGGCCGGTCGGAGCGCACGCCCGTCAGCGTGTAGCGCTCGTCCTCATCGGGGTCGTGGAAATTGAGCAGGTTGGCGTGCTCGGTGTCCACGTAGGCTACCGCCGCGTCCCAGGTGACCGTCTCGCCCAGCCAGCGCAGCGCCGCGCGCACGCCCACGTTCTTCTCGTAGTTGATGCCGTCTTCGCCCGTGGTGCGATTCTCGACGAAGCCGTCATCATCGGAGGCGTACGCCGAGAGTTTCAGCAGCAGGTTGTCCTGGACAGGCAGGTCCACGCTACCGCGGAAACGGACCTGGCTGAAGCGGCCGAATCCCAATTCCACGTAACCACCGAATTCTTCAGCCGGCTTCTTGAGGATGACGTTCACCGCGCCGCCTGTGGTGTTGCGGCCGAACAGCGTGCCCTGCGGACCGCGCAGGACCTCGATGCGGTCGATATCGAACAGCGCGAAGTTGTTGGCGTTCTGCCGGCTGATGAAGATGTCGTCCACGTAGCTGCCCACGGGGGGGTCGAAGGTGGCGATGGATTCGGTGTTGTTGAGCGCGCGAAGCGAATAGAGGTTGGCCGTTCCAAGGCCGGTGTTGTTGTGGCCCAGCAGGTTGGGCACCAGTCGGGCCATGTCCAGCACCTCGGTGACCTGCAGGCCGCGAAGCTGTTCGTCGGAAAACGCGCTGACCGCGATCGGCACGTCCTGCACGCTTTCCGCGCGGCGCTGGGCGGTCACGATGACCTCTTCGATCATCTGGTCGTCCTGGGCGAATCCCGGTGCGAGAAGCGCGCAGCCGATAACGGCGGATGTGAGTCTGTAAATCGATTTCATAGGGAGATGTCCCCTGCATTTCATAAGGAATTGGCGCCAAACGCGCAAAAGCCCGCGCATTCCGTCCCCAAAGGCCATTGGCGGGCCAGCGGGGGATTATATACAAGCGGCGATTTCTTGTCTTTCCGGGGCCTGGAGCGCCCCGTAACAGTCGTCAGGCAAGCGAGGTTTGCATTGCCGGGGCCTTTGTGCCAGTATTCTGCGCCTGCTGCGGGGCAGCAGGGTCCCCGGGGGGATATGCCCTGACCCTGTGTCCCGGCAGCGTGCGCGGCGAGGCGTTCGCCGCAATCCGGAAAACCTTGGGAGGCCATCACGTGGCGAAGAATCTGATCGAATACGAGAAATCCGCCGAGGCGAAGCAGTGGATCAGCGACGAGAGCGCGGAACAGGAGAAGCGCTACCAGCAAATCGTCAAGGACATGGACGACCTGTCCGACGAACGTGATGTATGGGTGGAAAAGTTCTTCGAGCGCATCCAGACGCGCGGCTTCAACGTTCACTACGACAATCGCCGCCAGATCCCCGATGACGAACTTCCCACCCGTCCCGACCGGCCGTTCAAGGTCGTATTTTAGAGATAAGGGAGCAAATCAAGATGGGCCGTCCACATATCGAACCCTACGTAGAAACCGACGTTCCCTTCCGGCGCATGACCCTGCCCGGTTTCGGCAAGGGCATGCACTACAAGGTGCTAAGCCTGGACAGCGACACGGGCGCCTGCTCGCTGGTCGTGAAATTCGAGTCCGGTTATTCCCTGCCCCCGGGCATGAGCTACTCCGAAATGGAGCTCTATGTCATGGAAGGAAGTCTCCAGGTTGGAGACAAGACCTTCGAGACCGGTCACTACGTGTGGCTGCCGCCCGGCGTTTCAATGCCCGCCATCAGCGCTCCGAACGGCGCGCGCTGCCTGATGTTCTACAACTACGGCGAGCCGAGTTTCGTGGAGTCCGACGAGGACCATCCGCGCGCCGAGCGCCACAAGATGGTGAGCGTCAACGCGCTGGAAGACATCGTCTGGGGGCCGGCCAACGTGTCGCCGTCCGTGGCGCCGGGCTGCTTCGTGAAGGTCCTCAAGTTTGATCCGCTTACCCACGGATTCACGTTCATGTACTGCATGACACCGAACTTCTGGCAGGACAACATCTCGTACCACGACTGCATGGAAGAGGGCTATCACGTCTGGGGCACTTCCTGGATGATGCAGTTCGGCTACCTGCCCACCGGCGGCTATTTCTGGCGCCCGCCATGGATCAACCACGGCGCGTTCCAGAGCACGTACGGCTGTATCGCGATCGGGCGGACGGACTCGCAGTTGCACAATTACTTCCACTTCAATCCGTGGACCACGCCCGAGGAGAACCAGGAGCGGGCGGCGGCCCAGTTGTATCGGCAGAAGCGGAACCTGTACGAGTGGATCCGGGCCCAGGACGGCCACAACCACCCGCACGACTTCGAGCACCCGCACTACCACGAACACGTTCACCACGACGACCACGACTGATTCCGGCCGAGCCCGGCGGGGTCCCGGGCTTCATCGGTCATGATCCCGGTCCTGCGACCGGCAATCCTGCCTGGGCTCGCAGCTTTCCTGGCGCTGGCGTGCCAGCCTGCCCATGCCGATGAGCGTCCCGGCAATCCCGAGGAGCCCACCCATTGCGTCGTGCTGCTGCACGGCATAGCGGGATTCGCGCTGCTCCTCAAGCCGATGGAAATGAGCCTGGAGGAGCAGGGCTACTTCGTGGCCAACGTCACCTATCCCTCGCTATCGGACCCGATCGAATCACTGGCGATCGAAGCGGTGGAGGAGGGCCTTGAGCGGTGCTCGGCTCAGGGTCTTTCGCGGATTCACTTCGTGACCCACTCCATGGGAGGAATACTGGTCCGTCAATACCTGTCGCAACAGTCGATAGAGGGACTAGAGCGGGTGGTGATGCTGGCTCCTCCCAACCAGGGCAGCCGGTTTGCCGACTTTTTGGGCGACAGCCCGCTGGGGAAGGTGTATGAACCGGATGCGCTGGCGCAACTGGGAACCGGCGAAGAATCGGTGCCGCGCCGCCTGGACGCCCCCGATTTCGAACTGGGCATCATTGCGGGCACCCGCAACCTCAGAAAGCTGATACCGGGCGCGCCCTCCGAACCCAGTGACGGGGTGGTCACCGTGGACGAGACGAAGGCGCCCGGAATGAAGGATTTCCTGCTGGTGCCGGCAACGCACACGACCATCATCTGGTACGGCGAGGTTCAGCGGCAGGCGGCGCACTTCCTGCGCAACGGCCGATTCGACCACTCACGGGACGGCGGCTGATCCGCTTGCATTTGCAGGGGAAAGCCCGCAAAGGGCGCGTGATAGTATTTTCCTTAAGGGAGGGGACCTATCATGACGCGTAATCCGTTTGCGGTGGTGACCGCAGTAATTTCATTGGTATTCCTGCCGGGCGCGGGGGCAATCGCCCAGGAATTTGCGCTGGAAGAAATCGTAGTTACGGCCCGAAAGGTTGAGGAAAACCTGATGGAAGTGCCGCTGGCGGTCACGGCGTTTTCCGCCGACGAACTGGAAGCCATCGATATGGCGCAGCTGACCGACCTTCAGTTGTTCACGCCGAGCTTCAGTTTCACCGACCAGGCGGGGGAGGCGGGCGCCCGCAATGACCGGTCCTCGAACTCCCTGACGTTCCGCGGCCTGTACCTGAACGGCAACGTGGGCATCAATGCCGGCGGCCTGCTGTTCATCGACGGCGCTCCGGTGGTCGGCGCTTTCCTGCCCAGCATTGTCGATACGGAGCGCGTAGAAGTACTGAAAGGTCCGCAGAGCGCGTATTTCGGCCGGTCCACTTTCGTCGGCGCCGTGAACTTCGTGATGAAGGAACCCGGCGATGAATTCCGCGGCCGGGTTTCCGCCGAATATGGAGAGTTCGGATCGAACGAACAGCATGTCATGCTGGAGGGTCCCATCGTCGAGGACACGCTTTCGGCCCGCGTCAGCGGCCGTCACTGGAAACAGGGCGGGTACATCGACAACTACGGCCAACCGGGCGAACGCCTCGGGGGACGCACAACCAACTCCTTTTCGACATCGGTGCTGTTCACGCCCACATCCGACTTGAAAGCGAAGCTGTTCGTGAACTACTTTGAAGACGAGGATTTCCATGGCGCGCAATTCGCCCTCAAGCAGGATTCCTATAATGGCCGCGCCAACCCGGACGGGACCTGCGATCCGTTGAGCGCGCCGCTTCGGGAAGGACTGAATCCCAGGTCCCGCGCCGCGGGCGGAATCGTCTGTGGCGAGCTGCCGAGCATGGGCGAGCTGGATCCGGCGATCTTCTCGGCCGATACGGTGATCGATTCGATCCTTGAGAAGACTCTGTTCGATCCGAACCCGAACTGGCCGGCCTTCGATCCCCGCTTCCATCCGGAAGTGGGCCTCAAGCGGGAGGCGTTCCAGGCCAACCTGCGGATCGATTTCGATCATTCGTCGGGTTATACCTTCACGTCTCTGACGGCGATCCACAAGGACAAGAACCAGAACATCATCGATCTGAACTACCGCGACGGTCGAACGCGGCCCAATCCGCTGGCCTTCGTCTTCATCACCCTCCAGGGCCGGACCGATGTGCGGCCGGACGCGAACGGAACTATGCTGCTGCAAGGCCAGCAGCGGGACTGGAGCCAGGAGTTGCGGGTTACGTCGCCGCAGGACCGGCGCCTGCGCTGGACGGCCGGCTTCAATTTCACCGACGCTTTTTCCCCGGGCGGAACGGTGTACGGGCAACTGGTCGTGGGGCCGACCTTCGTTGCGGCCAGCATAGAACGCGCGTCCGAAACGCCCGCCGTGTTCGGCGCCGCGTACTACGACATCACGCCGAAACTGACCCTGGGTGTCGAAGCCCGCTACCAGCGGGACGAGATCTGGCAGAACACGCGCCGCGACCGCAGGGGCAATCCGCCCACGGTGCCCTCGGAGTTCAGCACGACGTTCAGCAGCTTCGCTCCGCGCGTCTCCCTGGACTACAACTATGCGGAAAACGCCATGGTTTATGCGCTGTTCTCCCGCGGCTATCGCCCCGGCCGCTTCAATGCGGACCTGGCCACCGAGGGCCAGGCCGTTATTGACGCGCTGCGCGCGGTGGCGCCGAGTGCGGGCATAAACATCGAAGAAGAAAAGCTCGACAACTACGAAATCGGCTGGAAGACCATGTGGCTGGGCGGCCGCGCCCGGACCACGCTGGCGGTGTACTACGACAAATGGCTCAATGGCCAGGTCGGGCAAAACGTTCCGATCGTCGTCGACGGTGTGGCCAACCTGATCAACATCGTCCTCAACACCGGCGAGGCGACACTCAGGGGAATCGAGTTCGAGGCGCAGTGGCAGGCAACGGAGAACCTGACGCTGGCCGGCACATACGGTCTCAATGACACCGAGATCAATTCCTACAACTGCGTGGACTGCAATAACGTTTACGGCAGTTTTGAAGGCGTGGAGGGCAATTCCCTGCCCGCGGCGCCGCGGATCTCCTGGACTGTTTCAGGTCAGTACGAGGACAATCTGACCGGCGACTGGAACTGGTACGGCCGTGTGGACTGGGCGCACCAGGGAAGCCGTTACACGGACTTCTCCAATATCACGAGGACGGCGCCCTACGACCAGGTCAACGTGCGTTTCGGCGTTCGAACTGAAACGATTACCGTCGAGGCCTTTGTGCAGAACGCTTTGGATCATGACGAGTTCTTGGCGGGTGTCGTGGGCATTGACCTGTTCACCTTCATTCCCGGTCCGATAAAGAATGAACTGCGGGTTTCCGCTCCCATTCCGAGGAACTACGGGATTCGGGCCACATATAACTTCTAGCCGGCCCTCGGTCTATGTGATCGGTGCAAGCAATTCGGGGGCGGTGACGAGTTGCCGCACGCCGTGCGACTTGGTTTCGTTGAACACGTTGCCCTGCTCGGCCCAGCGGTGCAGGGAGTTGATGTCGAGCCTGGCGCACTGCGGCCGCACGCTCCAGGTGACCCGCACGGGCGAACAGTTGCTCTGGTCGTACGACGGACCGGTGGTGGAGCCGCGGAACAGCACCGGCTCGCCGGTCGTGGCGGGAATCATCATCGCCTGGTGCAGGCCATCGACCATGTTTCCGCCATAGGCCATTGTCGTGAAATCCAGCGCCTGAGGATCGTTCACGACCAGAAACACCTGCGCTTCGACCCGCAGAAGGGGATCGGTGCAACCCTCCGGCACACAGGCGCCCAGGCCTTCTCCGGGTGTCGCCTCGCATGAGGTATGCACCCAATGCACCTCGATGGTGTCGCCGGGCTTCACGCCCTTGTAGGCGCCTTCCGCCGGAGCCAGTTCCGCATCGCTGAGATCGGCCGATGCGTTGCAGGCGTACCCGCCGTCTTGCGCATCGCCGACAAACATGCTGAACCCGGGGCCCTTGTGCTCCGCGTTGGTGTGCGTATGGAGGTTGCACAGGTTCATTTCGCCCGCCTCCGGCGCCAGCGGGAAGGACTCCATGTTCAGACCGAAGACGCTGCTGATGTCGCGCGGCGTCTGCGGGCCCATATCGAGGCAAAGCGCCGCTTGACCTTCCGCGGCGGTCCCGGCGGCAGGCGCCGGATCGGCGGATTCGGACTCCGGCTCTCCGGCGCAGCCGGCAATCAGCAGGGCAATGACCAGACTCAAAGGCAGGGGTGTACGCATGAAGTGTCTCCCAAGTAACTCTGACAGGCAGTATAGTCCGCCGCCGTTGGGAGCCGGCTATCCGGGTCGCTGGTTGACTTCGAGGATGAAGCCGTCGGGATCGAATATCGTCATCGACCGCATTTGCGCCGGCTTGCCATCGGCTCCGGTAATGGTGAAGGCGTGGGGCTGGGAGAAAATCCTCGCGCCCGAGGCCTCGCATTCGCGATGCACGCGGTCCAGGTCCTCGGTGTGCATCACGATGACGGAATCGCCGATGCCCACCGCCCGTTCGTCCGGCTCGGGCAGCCTGGGGTCGAGGTGCTCCAGCAGGCCGATCATGCTTCCGGCGGGGTCCTTGCCCTGCATCATCACCAGCCGGACCCGGTCGCCGGCCCTGGCTGCGGGGTAGCCCGCGCCGGCCATCGTGATCTCCTGATCAAACGCGGCCTTGAATCCCAGGACATCGCGGTAGAAGTCCATCGACCGCTCCACGCTTCGTACCACCAGCGTGGTCCGCTTGATTACCGTACTCATGAATCTCCCCTTGAATTGCAGACCAACGCCCGCCCCGACGGCGGCCCGGACAGTTTGCCGTCCTTCCAGGCGACCGCGCCGTTTACGAAAGTAGTGTCGATCCGTGCGCTGAAGCGATGGCCTTCCAGCGGCGACCAGCCGCACTTGTACAGAAGGTTGCCGGGACTCACCTTCTGACCGCCTTCGGGGTCCACCAGGACGCAATCGGCAAAATAGCCTTCGCGCAGAAAGCCGCGATCGGCGATGCCGTAGAGGCGCGCCGGTGCATGACAGGCCGCCTCTACCGCACGCTCCGCCGTGAAGTGGCCGGCGCGCGCGAGGTCCAGCAGCATGAGCAGCGAATGCTGGACCAGCGGCAGACCGGCGGGCGCGCTCAGGTAGTCGCCCGACTTTTCCTGGGCGGTGTGCGGCGCATGATCGGTAGCGATCACGCTGATGCGGCCGTCGGCAAGCGCTTGCCGCAACGCATCGCGGTCGGCGCCGGATTTGATCGAGGGGTTGCACTTGATCCGGTGTCCCAGGCGCTCGTAGTCCCCCTGGTCAAACCACAGGTGATGCACGCAGACTTCCGCCGTGACGCTGCCGGCGCCGCCGAGATCTTCCTCAGGTTCGAACAAGTCCAGCTCTTTCGCCGTGGTCAGATGCAGTACATGCAGTTTTGCGCCGTGCTTTCTGGCCAGTGACACGGACAGGCTGGAAGAGCGGTAACAACACTCGGCATCGCGGATTTCAGCATGTGCGGCGGCCGGAATGTTCTCACCATAGGCTTGGCGGGCGCGGTCCAGTTGTTCCTCGATGCGCGTTCGGTCTTCGCAATGGGTGGCGATCAGCACCGGACAGTTCGCGAATATGAGTTCGAGCGCCTGGGGGTTCTCCACAAGCAGGTCTCCCGTCGAGGGGCCCATGAAGACCTTCACGCCGCAGGCCTCGCTGCCTTGCAGCGCCTGGATTTCCTCAAGGTTGCTTTCGGTGGCTCCGAGGTAGAACGCGTAGTTCCCCCGGGCGCGGCCCCTGGCGGCGGCGTACTTGGCCGCGAGTCTTTCCCGGGTGACGGTGGCGGGCGAGACATTGGGCATGTCCATGAAGCTGGTAACGCCGCCGGCCACGGCCGCCGCCGATTCACTGGCAATGTTGCCCTTGTGCACGTGTCCGGGTTCGCGGAAATGCACCTGGTCGTCGATCAGGCCTGGCAGCAGCCATTTGCCCCCCGCCTCGATCTCGGTAACCGGCCCCCGCGCGCGGAGCGAGCCGCCGATCTGTTCGATGCGCTCACCCCGGATAAGAACGTCCTGCTCGGACCGTCTTCCTTCGTTGATCAGGGTCGCGCCCCGAATCACCGTGTCGCCGCGCCCCTGCGCGGCTGTGGAACTCAAAGCAGCCCTGCCTTGGCGAGCCGCTCGATGTCCGCGGCCAGGCCGGCGCGCAGTTCGCCGACTTCGGGCTTTCGAACGCTCCCGTTCGCATCGAGCAGGCTTCTGCCGGTGCGCATGACCCGCTGGGCGTAGGTGGAGGCAAATGCCTGCATCGGCATTCTCGCCAGGGTGTTGGTCATGCCTCCCATGCGTCTGCGGGCGCGCAGGGCCGCAAGGTCGAGGCAGGCATGCGCGACCATGCTTTCGCCGCCCGGGGCCGCTTCGGCCAGTACGTGACCCTCGAAGTCCACCACCTTGGACATGCCCGTGGTCGAATGGGACGGGATCGCCAGGTTTTCCAGCCAGGCCGAATTGGCGCTCACGACGTAGGCGATGTTCTCCACCGCCCGCGAGCGCCTGGCAAGTTCCTTGCCGGTATTGCGGTTGCTGCCCGCCTCGCTGGTCGGGTGCACGAAGATTTCCGCGCCGCGCACGGCGTGGGCGCGGGCGATCTCGGGATAAAGGATTTCCTCGGAGGCGATCGCGGCGATACGTCCCAGCGGCGTGTCCGCCACCGGAAACACGCCGTCCTCGCCATACAGGTCCAGGTAGGCGTCCCACACGTCGAAGGGCGTGGGGGCATTCAGCGAAATCATGCGCCGATAGCGCAATATGACCTCGCCGGACGGATCGATGAGAAAGCAGGTCTGGAAGAACAGCTCGGGAAAAGCCGGGTCGGTTTCATAGCAATTGCCCGCCAGGTAAATGGAATGGCGAGCGGCAATCCTCGACAGTTCCTCGTATTCCTCGCCTTTCGGGTCCAGCGCGGCGTTGCGCCGCCACTGTTCGACCGGCGCGCCCAGCGGGAAGCCCGTCAACGAGTACTCGGGCAGCACGACAAGCTGTGGAGCTTCCCCTATGTACTGGAGCGTGAAGGCGCAGCCCCCGGCAACGGAGCGCGCCGTGCGCTTGAGGTTCGTGCGCATCAACTCGCGCGCCTCCTCCCGGGTCTTGCACTCGCTGACCGTCAGCGAGCCGGTCTGCAGGGCAAGGGCGGTGTATCGATCCAGATCAGCCATGGCGCAATTATGGCCGCTAATCCGTTCTCCGGGCCAGAACTATTTTCTTTGCCAAGGCTGCCCAACTTGTATAATTCAAGTTCGAGCATCCGGCCGTTCCTCCCGCGGGGCTTGCATGCAGCCCACCGATATAAGTAACCCAGACTATTTCCATCGCGTTGTCGATTGCCAGTGGGGCTGCCCGGCGCACACCGACATACCCGAGTACATCCGGCTGATTGCGCAGGGACGCTACGCCGATGCCTACATGCTCAACCGCAAGTCCAACGTGTTCCCCGCGATCCTGGGCCGGGTTTGCGACCGTCCCTGCGAGCCGGTCTGCCGGCGCGGCCGGGTGGAGGAAAAGCCGGTGGCGATCTGCCGGCTCAAGCGCGTGGCGGCGGACCTGCGCGGCGACATCGACCATCGGCTGCCCACCGCGCCGAAGGAAAAGAACGGCAAGCGCGTGGCGCTGATCGGCGCCGGCTGCGCCTCTCTGACGGTAGCCAACGACCTGGCGCCGCTCGGGTACGAACTGGTCATGTACGAGTCGCTGGACAAGCCGGGCGGCCTGATGCGCACCAACATCCCGGCGTTCCGGCTGCCGGTCGAAGTCCTGGACGAGGAAATGGATCAGATCCTGCGCATGGACGTCGACCTGCGTCTGGGCCACGAGATCAAGAGCATGCGCGACCTGCTGGACAACGGCGGCTACGACGCGGTTTTCGTGGGCACCGGGGCGCCCAAGGGCAAGGAGCTGAACCTGCCCGGGCGGTACGACACCAAGTCCATACATATCGGCATCGAGTGGCTGGAAAGCGTGGCTTTCGGCCACCTGGACTCCATCGGAGAGCGGGTGCTCATCATCGGCGTCGGCAACACGGCCATGGACTGCTGCCGTACCTCGCTGCGCCTGGGTGCCAGCGACGTAAAGGTCATGGCGCGCAAGCCGCGCGGCTTTTTCAAGGCTTCCGACTGGGAGCTGGAAGACGCCGAAGAAGAAAAAGTGGAAATCGTCGTGAACCACTCGCCGAAGGAATTCGTGGTCGAGGACGGGAAGCTCAAGGGCATGGTCTTCGACCTGATGGAATACGACATCGTTGACGGAAGGATCATGGACACCCGCATCACCGGCCAGGAGTTCTTCCCCTGCGACGACGTGATCCTGGCGATCGGCCAGGAAACCGCTTTCCCCTGGGTCGAGCGGGACATCGGCATCGATTTCGACCGCTGGGACGTTCCGATCGTCGATCGCGTCACTTATGAATCCACCCGCGAAGGCGTCTTCTTCGGCGGTGACGCGGCCTTCGGCCCCGAGAACATCATCTGGGCGGTGGAGCACGGCCACCAGGCGGCCATTTCGATTCACAAATACTGTCTGGGCGAGCCGATTACCGAGCGCATGCCTCCCGGCATGAACCTGCTGGCCGCCAAGATGGGCATCCACGAGTGGAGTTATTCCAACGATTACGAGACCGCGCCCAGGCGGGCCATGCAGCACATGAGCCTGGAGAAGAGGTTCCGCAAACTGGACATCGAGGTGGAGCTGGGCTTTACGCCCGAACAGGCCGCGCGCGAAGCGCAACGTTGCCTGAACTGCGATATACAGACGGTATTCGAGGCCCCGCTTTGCATCGAATGCGACGCCTGCGTGGACATCTGTCCCGTGCATTGCCTGACCATCGCGCCGAACGGGGAAGAGGAGGACCTGCGGGAGCGTCTTACCGTTCCGGCGCGCAACCTCGACCAGCCGCTTTACGTTTCGGCCGAACTGCCCCAGACCGCAAGAGTGATGGTCAAGGACGAGGACCTTTGCGTGCATTGCGGACTGTGCGCGGAACGCTGCCCGACGGCGGCCTGGGACATGCAGAAATCCGAATTGCTGACTCCGTACGTGCACCACGAAGCCGAAGGGCGGCCGCCCCGGGGTTCGCTCGGCAAGCGCAAGGCCGAGGCCGGGACGAAGGAAGCGCGGGTTCGCACGGCCGCCTAGTGCACTGGTAGAACGGCTCATGCCGGCAGACAACGATTTCACGATTCGCATCGCCAACGTTAACGGCACCGGCTCGGCCAGCGCCAATTCGTTGCTGATGAAGACCCTGTTCAGGATGGGCATCCCGGTCGCGGGCAAGAACTACTTCCCGTCCAATATCCAGGGCCTGCCCACCTGGTACGAAGTGCGCGCCAGCCACCGCGGCTACCTGGCCCGCTCCGGCAGCGTGGATATTGCGGTGGCCATGAACGCAGAGACGTATCAGCGCGACCTTCGCGAGCTGACCTCCGGCGGCTACCTGCTCTACGACTCCACCTGGCCGCGCCGCGAGGTGCTGCGCCGCGAGGACGTGCACATCCTGGGCGTTCCGCTGGCGCGCATGTGCAACGAGAACTTCGACAATGCGCGCGCGCGCATCCTGATGAAGAACATTGCCTACGTGGGCGTGCTGGCCGCGTTGCTGGAGCTCGATCTGGACATCATCCGGGAGTTGCTGCGGCAGACGTTCGCCCGCAAGAAGCCGCTGCTGGAGGCCAATCAGATCGCGATCGGCCTGGGTTACGACTACGCGCGGGAAAACCTGCACTGCCCCTTGCCTTTCACGGCCCGCTCAATGGAGGGTCCGGGCTCGCAAATCATCATCGACGGCAACACGGCGGCGGCGCTGGGCTGCGTTTATGGCGGCGCTACGTTCGGCGCCTGGTACCCGATTACGCCGTCCACTTCGCTGATGGACGCGTTTCGCAGTTTCTGCGGCCGCTTCCGTACCGCCGAGGACGGCTCCCGCGATTACTGCGTGATCCAGGCCGAAGACGAACTGGCCGCGATCGGCATGGTGCTGGGCGCCGGATGGAACGGCGCCCGCGCCTTTACGCCCACCTCGGGCCCGGGTATCTCGCTGATGTCCGAGTTCCTGGGTTACGGCTACTACGCGGAGATTCCGGCTGTCCTGTTCGACGTGCAGCGGGTGGGTCCGTCCACCGGCATGCCGACCCGCACGCAGCAGGGCGACATCCTGTCCTGCGCCTACGCCTCGCACGGCGACACGCGCCACGTTCTGCTCTTCCCCTCCACCCCGAAAGAGTGCTTTGAAATGGCGGCAACGGCCTTTGACCTGGCCGAGAGGCTGCAGACGCCGGTGATCGTGCTTTCGGACCTGGACCTGGGCATGAACGACTGGATGAGCGAGGAGCTGACCTGGGACGACGAGTACCGGCCCGATCGAGGCAAGGTATTGCGCGCCGAACAGCTCGAGGAAATGGAAGCATTCCATCGCTACCTGGACGTGGACGGCGACGGCGTGCCGTACCGCACGCTGCCGGGCGAGCATCCAAAGGGGGCTTTCTTCACCCGCGGGTCGGGACACAACATGTACGGCGGCTATACCGAGAACGCCGGCGAGTACCAGGAGGTCCTGGATCGCCTGCGCAGGAAATGGGACCATGCGGCCACCATCGTGCCGCGGGCCGAAATACGCACGGCCCCCGGCGCGCAGGCCGGAATGATCACCCTGGGCACCGGCCATTCCGCCTGCCGCGAGGCGCTGGACATTCTGGCCGGACGGGGCGTGGCGCTGGACTACATGAAGATCAATGCCTTCCCCTTCGGCGCGGAAGTCGAGACGTTCCTGAAGGATCACAAGCGCATTTACGTCGTGGAGCAGAACCGCGACGCGCAGTTGCGCACGCTGCTGATCAACGAGGCCGGCGGCCGCGCCGAGCAGCTCGTGGAAGTATTGCACTACAACGGCATGCCGATCCCCGCGACCTCGATCGTCAGCGCGGTGGAGGCGGACATGCTGCGGGACCGGGCGGCTTAGGCGCTGCCGGATGAAGAACACGGCATGAGCTATATCGCCCGTCCCAAGGTCAGCCACCCGGCCCTGGCCCGCAACGAACTGGGGCTGACCATGCGCGACTACGAGGGCGGCATGTCCACGCTTTGCGCGGGCTGCGGGCACGACTCGATCACCGGCGCGCTGATCCAGGCGGTCTTCGAGCTGTCCATACCGCCGCATCGCATGGGCAAGCTCAGCGGGATCGGATGTTCGTCCAAGACGCCCGCGTACTTTGCAGCCTCCTCGCACGGCTTCAACTCGGTCCACGGGCGCATGCCTTCGGTATCCACCGGCGCCGCCGCGGTCAACGGCCGGCTGCAGTACATCGGAATATCGGGCGACGGCGATTCGCTGTCCATCGGGGTCGGCCAGTTCGTTCACGCCATGCGCCGCAACCTCAACATGCTGTACCTGATCGAGGACAACGGCGTCTACGGGCTCACCAAGGGACAGTTTTCCGCCTCCGCCGACACCGGCAGCACCGCCAAGCGCGGCGAGGTGAACGAACAGCAGGCCATCGATCCCTGCCTGCTCGCGATTGCCTCGGGTTGCGGCTTCGTGGCCCGCGGGTTTTCCGGAGACCGCGCACAGCTGGTGCCGCTGCTCAAGGCCGGACTCGCGCATCGCGGGTTTGCGATGATCGACGTGATTTCACCCTGCGTCACGTTCAACGACCACGAGGGCTCGACCAAGAGCTACCGCTTTACGCGCGAGAACGCGTATCCGATCGGCCACACGGACTTCATTCCGCCGGAAGTCGAAATCAAGGCCGAACTCGGCGTGGGCGAGGCGCAGCAGGTCCAGTTGCACGGCGGAGGCAGCATCCTGCTGCGCAAACTGGACCAGGAGTACGATGCAAGCGACCGCAGCGCGGCCCTGGCTTATCTCAGCCGCCGCCAGGGCAATGGAGAGGTGGCCACCGGCCTGCTGTTCGTGGAGGAAGGCGGCGCGGACATGCATGAACTCGCGCGATTGGGCGAAACGCCGCTGGCGGACTTGCCGTACGATCGGCTTTGTCCGGGCTCAGGCGCCCTGGCCGACTTGCAGGACCGGCTGCGCTAGTCAATTTGCGAGGGCGGGACGCCCTCGTTCACGGCGGGGGGTTTCTCGGGCAGGGGAGGGCAGCGCACCCAGGCATCCAGCGCGACCGATGTTTGGACGCTCGTTTGCTTACCCGTGGAAGCCCGGCACACCAGGGCGCCCTGGGCGGTGAACTTCGACTTGAGCCGCAGAACCGGTCCGGGAGCGTCGCCGGGCTCGGGACAGAAGAGTTCCGGTCTCAGGCCACGCAACTGCCGGGCGGGAACCCGAACGGAAAAAACCCTGCGCCCGGTGTCTTCCTCCGCCGAGAAGGCGGCGCGCACCGTCGTATCGGAAATGGAAACCTGCAGATGCCCTTCCGTGGTGTCGGGCGGGCAATCGAAGTCTGCTGTCACCGAAAACGAGTGCTCTTCGGCCGTTTCCCCCGCTACCCAAAGAGGCGCGTTTGCGGGAGGTTCGTTGTCGGGAGCGGGGAGGTAGGGACCTTGCAGAAGTGAGAGCAGAGCGGTGGCCAGTACGGATGTCATCGCACCGCAGGGCAGCTCAGGCGGAAAAGCTCGAACCGCATCCGCATGTGCTCTGGGCGTTCGGATTGCGGATAACGAAGCGTGCCCCGCTCAAGTCGTCCTTGAAGTCGATCTCGGCGCCTTCCAGGTACTGCAGGCTGGTGGGGTCCACCAGGAGGGTTACGCCCAGCTGCTCCACCGACGCGTCGCCTTCCTCGCGCCGGTCGTCGAACGTAAACCCGTACTGAAAGCCGGAACAGCCCCCACCGGAGATATAGACCCGCAGCATCAGCGCGGAGTTGTCCTCTTCCTGCAGCAGCTGTCCCACCTTGCGGGCCGCGGCCTCGGTAAAGACCAGCGGAGCGCTGTCCTGTTGTTCGCCGTAGATCTGCGGTTCCATGGCCGTTACTCAGGTCAGGGACGGTTGCATCCGGCTCGTCGAAGTCGACTCCGAACCGGGCCCGGGCGCAGCCACGCTACCGGCCGAATCCGCGGAACCGACCAGCAACTGGCCCTTTACGACCGCGCCCTTTTCTATTTCGATCTGCCCGTACGCTATCGAACCCTCGATGCGCGCGGTGGATTTAAGGGTTACCGTTCCGCTGCAGTTCAGGTCGCCCACGATCGTGCCCTGTACCAGCATGCGCGCGGCCCTGGCGTTGCCCTCTATGCGCCCGGTCTGCGCGACGGCAAGTTCGCTCTTCTTGTTGTCCGTCGCGGACACGTCGCCCTTGACGGTGCCGGCCACGTGGCACCCCCGGTCGAAAATCAGGTTGCCGGTAACTTTGGCGTCACTTCCGACCAGAGTCGTAACCGCGTTGTTCAGTCGATTCTTCATGTCCTTGGCGCCAGCGGCGCCCACGGAAATTCACGTTCAAAGCTGTGCTGCTCTTCCGGGCTGGGCGTTACGCGTACCCGGATTTTGCTGGGCTCGAATTTCGCGGGCAGGGTCACGTTCGCGCGCAACTCGGTGCTGCTTTCAAAATTGAATTCTATCCGACTCGCAGTCAGCTGGCTGATTTCATGCAGTCCGAGTTCGTGGCCCGCGCCGTCCAGGGTGCCGGCGAAGGCCAGTTCCAGATGTCCGCGGCAGCGCTGGTTGTCCGACAGCAACGCCTGCGTCAGGCCCACGCTGAGCTTGTAATCCCGGGCGTCCCCGCCCGGCTCCACGTTGACGGAATGAATTCGCAGCCCGGCGCGGGCTTCCTGGGGGGTAATGATTTCCTGCAGGCCATAGATGGTCATGCGCTGATTCATCACCTGGCTCTGCAGATCGCTGACCTGGGACCGAAGAGCTGCTGCCGCCTCCTCGTCGATCATCTGGTTGAGTTCGTGGTTGCGCAGTTCCAGGTTTTCTATGCGCGCCTGCATCATCGCGATTCTGTCGCTGGCCAGGTTGCGCTGCAGCGACCAGCCGGCAAACCCTCCGGCCGCGAAGACCAGGGCGATGAAGAGAGACAGCGCGACGGAATAGCGCCCGCGCCATACCAGGACTTTGTTGCGGCCCAGCAAAACCGTTCCCGGAAATCCAACCTGCCGGTTACTTTACCGCATGTTCACCGTCGCCCGCAGGCCGACGCGCTCCCCGAATTCCTCCAGAACCTGCTGGTAAACGGACCGCTTGAAGAACACGACCTCCTCGGCGGGATGCCAGTAATCCACCCAGCTCCAATCGTCGAATTCGGGCTCTTCGGCGAGGTCGGGACGAACGCGCTCGTCCGCGCAGGCTAGCCTCAGCAGCCACCAGAGCTGTTTCTGTCCGATGCAGCGCGGCGCGCGCGAACGCCGGTACCTGGGCGGCAGCTTGTAACTCACCCACCGGCCCATGCGCGCCACTTCCCGTACCTGCGACGGGTCCAGCCCCAGTTCTTCCTTCAGTTCGCGGTACATGGCGTCCCGGGGCGGTTCCCCCTGCCGAACGCCACCCTGGGGAAACTGCCAGCCACGACGGTCGCTGCGGCGCGCGAGCAAAACCCGGTCGCGGCCGTCCCATATGACGATGCCGACGCCGCGCCGATAGCCATTGTGGTCGATGATGTCCTGCTCGGGCGCCACGAATTTCTCCCCTTCCCGCGAAAGGATACCCTGCTTGCATTACGATGCGTAACTCCCGGACAGCACACCAACATGAGTCATTCCGTAAAGCAGCATCTCCGCCTGGAAATCGAGGTCTACGACCGGACCATCCGCACCTGGATTCCCGGTTACGAGCAGGCGCTGAGACGGGCCGCAGGGGAAGTCGCCCGCGTGCAACCGCGCCGGGTGCTGGACCTGGGAGCCGGGACCGGCGCGCTTTCCGAAGCGATTCTGGAGAGAAGCGCAAGCGCCACGGTCGAGTTGCTGGACGTGGACCCGGAGATGCTCGCCCAGGCCCGCGTGCGGCTGAAGCGCTTCGGTGAAAGGGCTCGTTTTCGCCGCCAGTCGTTTCTTGATCCCCTTCCGGAATGCGATGCGGTCGCGGCGTCGCTGGCGCTGCACCATGTGCCGGCCATGACGGAGAAAACGCAACTCTACAAGCGGATCCTGAACGCGCTTGCGCCGGGCGGCGTGCTGGTCAATGCCGACGTCACGATGCCGGCCGGCGAGCCCCGCCGCAGCGAAGACTACGCAAAGTGGGCGGCGCATCTCGTTTCATGCGGCATCGGGGAAGAACGGGCCTACGAGCACTTCAGGGAGTGGGCCGGTGAGGACACGTATTACCCGCTGGAAACGGAACTCAAGGCCATGACCGAGGCCGGCTTTGACGTTGCCTGCGCCTGGCGGGACATTCCGAACACGCTGATGATCGGACGCAAGCCCTGACTTCGCGTCAGGCTTCGACGGTCATCTCAAGGCCGTGTTCGCGGTCAATCCTTCTCCTCGCTCCTGACGTTGTGCATGATGTCGCGGTCGGCAAGGTTTCCTGACGGCGGCATCCTTACGCCCTCGATCCGCGACGGAATCATGCGACTGGGATAGTAGTTGTTCTCGATGTCCGCGTCGGCCGTCTCCCACTTCGGGTCCACCACGATGCTGGCGATCTTTTCCGGCGTAACAAGCAGTTTCTTTACGCCGCGCGCCGCGCGCCGCCAGGTCTCGGCCGGCAGGTCGATCCGCTCCCGCCGGCCGCCGGCGTAGGTGACTTCTAGAAGGATGGGCATGACCAGCCCGCCGAGATTGGAAAACTCGAGGATGTAGTAGTTGAGGTCTTCGTCCACCGCCCGTTCCAGGGTGGCGCGTTCCCAGTCCTCGAGACCCGCCAGGAATTCCTCGTAGCGCTTGCGTTCCACCTCGGTTACCGTGAACTCGTCGTTCTCATCGTAGAAGTCGCGCACGTCCGGGTTCTTTTCGACCCAGGTGCGCCTCCCCTCGGCCCGGTTCTTCTCGACGAATACGGACGGCGGCTCGGACTCCCTGATCTCGCGAAGCCGGGCGTAGTCCACGTCCGGGTCTTCGGTGTCCAGACGCATTTCATAGACGCGGTCGAGCGAGATGTCGACGTGGTCGGTGGTGTAGAACCAGCCGCGCCAGAACCAGTCCAGGTCCACGCCCGAGGCTTCTTCCATCGTGCGGAAGAAATCGGCCGGCGTCGGCCGCTTGAATTTCCATCGGCGGGCGTATTCCTTCAGGGCAAAGTCGAACAGCTCGCGGCCCAGAATCGTCTCCCGCAGGATATTGAGCGCGGCCGTAGGTTTGCCGTAGGCATTGGGGCCCACCTGCAGCAGGCTGTCGGCCTGGGTCATGATCGGCACCTGGTCGGTCGAGGTCATGTAGTCGGTCATGTCGTGCGGCTCTACCGCCCAGTTGATCTCCGGGTCCCACTCGCGCCCGGCCACCGCGTCGAGGTAGCTGTTCAGGCCTTCGTCCATCCAGGTCCACTGGCGCTCGTCGGAGTTCACGATCATCGGGAAGAAGAAGTGGCCGATTTCGTGAATGATCACGCCGATAAGGAAGCGCTTGTCGCCGAGGGTGTAGGTGCGCGATCCGTCGTCCCGCAAGGTGGTCCGCGGGCCGTTGAAGGTGATCATCGGGTATTCCATGCCGCCGAGGAATCCCACGCTCACCGACTGGGCGGTGGGCCAGGGGTAGTCGAACGTGAACCGCGTGTACACCTCCAGCGCGTGGATCACGACCTCGGTGGAATAGTCCGACCACAGCGTCCCGCCCTCCTTGGGGTAGAAGGACATGGCCATGACCTGTTCCTGCTCGGCGCCGGGCTGCCGCATGCCCTTCGCGTCCCAGATGAACTTGCGCGACGAGGACCAGGCGAAATCGCGCACGTTCTTCGCGGAGAAACGCCAGGTGGCGGTGTCGGAGGCGCCGTCGCGTTCGTTCTCGCGCGCCTCGTCGGGGGTGACGATGTAAACCGGCCGTTCGGCGGTTTCGGCCTGCCTGAGCCGCGCCTGCTGTTCGGCCGTCAGCACTTCCGTGCCGTTGGTCAGTACTCCGGTGGCCGAGACTATGTGGTCCGAGGGAACCGTGATGGCCACGTCATAGTCGCCGAATTCCAGCGTGAATTCGCCCGAGCCGAGGAATTCCTTGTTGGTCCAGCCCTCGTAGTCGGTGTAGGCGGCCAGGCGCGGAAACCACTGCGCGATGGCGAAGATGTGGTTTCCGCCGGTGCGGGCGTCGTCGGGGAAGTGCTCGTAGCCGCCCCGCGCCCGGAATGCGGAGCCGTGCACGATGTTGTAGGCGAAATCGACGTTGAACTCGGTCCGTTCGCCGGTCGCCAGCGGCGCCGCAAGGTCAATGCGCATCAAGGTGCCCACGATCACGTGCGGCATCGGCTGCCCGTTGCTGTCGGTCACCGCGCCGATTTCGAACCCCAGGTCCTCGTCGTCCATGTACTGCAGCCGGCGCAGGTTGCCGAGGCTGATCTGCGCCGCATCGTCCTGCCCTGCATCCGGCGGGGAGGCGTCCTGGAAGGTGCGGCTCATTTCCGCGATCGAGTCGTCGCGGAACCGGTTCTGGTCCAGGTGCAGCCACAGATAGCCAAGCGTGTCGGGCGAGTTGTTGTGATAGGTAACGGTCTGGGTGGCGGAGATGCGCCGCTTCTCCTCGTCCAGCGTTACCTCAATCGAGTAGTCCACCTGCTGCTGCCAGTAGGCGTGGCCGGGTTGTCCGGCGGCGTTGCGGTAGGCGTTGGGGGTCGGAAGTATTTCCTCAAGCTGCCGGAACTTGTCCTCGAACGGCGGCTCGTTCGTGTTCTCCATGCTCCAGCCCACCGCGCAGGTCAGCAGGGCGGCGGCCGCGGCCGGCAGGCGCCGGCGTGTCCATTGTTTCGAAAGCACTGAAGTTTCTCCCGTTTTACTGTCGTTTTTCATCCTTGCCGATTCCGTCATTGCGGTTCCCCCGGCCGGCCCGTTACCTCGGTCAGCGGTTTCTCCCAGTTTTCCATTGGCGGCAGGCCCAGCGCCCGGGCCAGCGTGGGGGCGATGTGGCGCGGGGTGACCGGCCGGTCAACGATCGCCGCTTTCAGGTCCGCACCGTAGAACAGTACCGGCACGCGCAGGTCCGGCAGGTAGGGCGATCCATGGCTGGCCGCGTAAACGGGCGGGTCCGCACTGACGAAACTGTTTTGCGATTCCACCACGTACATCTCCCCGCTGCGCCCGTCGAACCAGACGTTGCGGATCAGTTCGCAAGTCCGGTCGCCGCCGCAGTCGTCCAGTTGCGAAACCGGCACTGTCCGCGCGATCTCGGGGCGGGCCTCAAGCCATTCGCCGGCCATGCGGCGGACCGAATCCAGGTCGAGTTCCAGGCGCTCTATGGCCGCAAGGTTGAAGTACGCCCAGGGCATCACGATGCCCGTCACCAGGTCTTCGTCCACGTCGAGTTCCGAACTCAATTGGCGGTTCAGCGCTCCGACCACCCTCAAATCCTGTGCGCCGGTTGCGTTGAGGCCGGAACTCAACCGGCGGTTCAGGGCCTCGGTCAGGCGCCTTGAGAAAACCCGCGTCGCTTCGGGATCGGCGCCGGGCGCGTATTCCGGAATCGGCCTCATTCCGTGGTCGGAGCTTAATGTCAGAAGGAAGCGACCGGGACCGACGCGGCTGTCGAGATAGTCCAGAAATTCCGACAGCAGCCGATCCAGCCGGTGGAGATTGTCTTCCGACTCGCGGCTGTCGGGCCCGAAGGCGTGCCCGATGCGGTCGGTGGCGGACAGGCTGACGGAGAGCAGGTCCGGAACGTCGTCCCGGCCCAGCGACTCGTTCTCGATAATGATCTGCGCCAGGCCCATCGTGATCCGGTCGCCGTCGGGCGCGTAGCGCAACTGGTCGTAGTACTGCCGCGTGCCCGCCGGGGCGTATTCGTGGGGGAAGACCCGGGTCCAGCCTTGCGGCGGCCTCTCGTGGCGCCGGTCGTCCTCGCGTGCGTAGGTTTCGCCGGGCATCAGCAAATCCCAGGCCGCCGGAACCTGCCGGTAGGCGGTCTCGTTGTATGCGGAGAGCCATTCGGGTTCAGCCCCTTCGGGGTAGTAGAAGCCGTTGGTGACGAAACCGCCGCTGCGGGTGGAATACCAGAACGCCTTGCCCTGCCGTCCGGCGGTGAAAACCGCTCCCCTGTCCTTGATGGACACCGAGAAGATCTTCGCTTGTCCCTGGTAGCGGGAATGAAGAATGTCGGCCAGCGTGGGCGCGGCCAGGCGGGACGGGGATACGCCGTATTCCCTGTCCCAAACGCTGGGGAAGGGCCGCCCCACCTCGCGTTCGTACCAGAAATTGGAGATCACGCCGTGCTTCGACGGGTGGACGCCCGTGGCGATCGTCGCATGGCCTGGAGCGGTGGCGCTGGTCGCGTGGTCGTAGGCGGCGTTCTCGTAAACCACGCCCTCCTGCCAGAGGCGCCGGAATCCCGACGATGAGTCCTTCAGCGCCCATTCGCGGGTCCGGTCCGCGGTCAGCTGGTCCACGACTAGGATTACGGTCAGCGTCGGCGGTTCGCCGGTCACGGCAGCGACCTGCGCCCAGACGGGGTTGAGCGCAAGCAGGGCGGCCAATGGCGCTAGCCGGCTTGGTCCGTTCATGCAAATTCTCCGCAAGCGGGCCAATTTACCGCAAAGTGAACTTGCCTGCGTCATGGAAATGTCACATTTTTGTCATGCCTCTGACTTTCCCGCGGCCGAGAATGCACAAGCGTCCAAGTCTTGAATCGTTGCCAATCGGGGAGATTGCGCCCATGTCTCTGTACCAAACCCTTGCCCGCCGTGCTGTCCTGGCGGGGCTTTTCTTTCTTCTGCCCGTTTCGAGCCTTCTTGCCGAGGGTGCGGTCGAGGGTCGCGTTAGCGACCAGTCCGGCGAAGTGTATTTCGAGGGCGCGATCGTAGCGCTTCCGGAACTGAACATCGAGCGCGTTACCGATACATCGGGCCGCTTCCGGTTTCAGAGCGTCCCGGCCGGCGAGTACCAACTGGAAGTCAGCTATGTGGGAGCGGAACCGGTTTCGGTCGGGGTGACGGTGCGGGATGACGCCACCGAGGAGGCCAACGTCAGGATCGGCTCCCAGGTGGGCCTGATGGAGAACATCATCGTCGTGGGGCAGGCGGCCGGCGCCTACGGCGCGATCAACCGCATGCGCTCCGCCGACAACCTGATCTCCGTCGTCACCAGCGATTCGATCGGCCAGTTCCCCGACGAAAACGTGAGCGAGGCCCTGCAGAGGATCAACGGCGTGTTCGTCGAGCGCGACCAGGGCGAGGGCCGCTTCGTGGGCGTGCGGGGCATAGACCCGCAGCTCAACGTGGCCAGCATCAACGGTCTTAACGTGCCGGCGCCGGAAAGCGACCGGCGCAACGTGGCGCTCGACGTTATTCCTTCTGACCTCGTGGAGAGTCTGGAGGTGACCAAGACGCTGACCCCGGACCAGGACGGCGACGCCATCGGCGGCACCATCAATATCAAGAGCCTGAGCGCCTTCGACCGCGAGGGCATGAGCTACAAGCTGAAGGGCCAGTCCTTCTACAACGACCTGCAGGGCAGCCGCGGCCACAAGTTCTCCGGCACCTTCACCAACGCTTTCGATCTGGCCGGCGGCGAGCTGGGGCTGGCGATGAGCATTTCGACCAACGAGCGGGAATTCGGCACCGACAATCTGGAGGCCGACGGAGGCTGGGCGGAAGACGGCGGGGTGCGCTATCACGAAGAAATGGAGATGCGCAATTACGAGATCACCCGCGAGCGCAACGGCCTGGCGCTGAACCTGGACTTTCGCGCCAGTGAAACTACGAGCTATTACATGCGCACGCTGTACAGCGACTTTTCCGACCTTGAGTTGCGCAACCGGATCGAGTTCAAGCTCGACAAGGGCGACCTGGCGTACGACAACGACAGCCTGACCTCCACCGACACGCGTTTGCAGCGCGAGTTGAAGGACCGCTACGAGGAGCAGGAAATCCTCTCGGTGCTTGTCGGCGGCGAGCACCTGATCGGCGACTGGACGGTGGAATACAGCGCGGGGTACTCGGAGGCCAGCGAGGAGGAGCCGGGCCGCGTCGATTCCCAGTTCGAGCTCCGTGGGGTGGAGTATGCGCGCTACGAGAACCTGGGCCGGGTTCCGTCGCTTTCCTACAGCGCGGACGGTGCAGCGGCGGCCAACTTCGAGCTGGACGAAATCACCATCGAGGACAACTTCACGAACGACGAGGAGACCGCCCTAAAGTTCGATATTACCCGCGACATGACTTTCGGCGGACATCCCGGCTACATCCGCTTCGGCGGCAAGTACCGCGCGCGTGACAAGAACCGGGACGCGGGATTGCGGATCTTCGAGAAGTTCGACGATGCGTTCGATTCCGTGCCCACTCTCGATCAGTTCGTGTCCGGTTCGGCCGATTACATGCTGGGCCCCTACGGGCCCTACGTAAACCCCGGGCTGCAGAGCAGTTTCGTCTGGGGCAACATCGGCGGATCGTCGGCCTGCCTGCTGGAGAGTTACGATAAAAGCGCCTGTCCCTTCATCATGGACGAGGACGGGTCGCGGGTCGGGTCCGCGGCCGACTACGATATCGAGGAAAACGTAACCGCGCTCTACCTGATGCAGAGGCTCGACCTGAATGATCTGCGCCTCGTTTATGGAGTCCGCTACGAGGGCACCGACTTCACCGCCCGGGGCGCATACGTTCGCGAAGTGGACGTGGACGGCCAGGACGACGTGCAGATTTCCGGGTCCCGCTACGAGAGCGATTACAGCAGCATCCTGCCCAGCATCAATCTGCGCTACAAGCTTTCGAAGAACCTGGTTCTGCGCGGGGCCTATACCCATTCGATCGCGCGGCCGTCGTTCGGCGACCTCAACCCCACTCCGGACGCCATCGAAATCGAGCAGGATGACGACGAGATCGAGATGGCCGTGGAAGCCGGCAATCCGGAACTCAAGCCCTACAAGTCGCGCAATATGGATCTTGCCCTGGAGTACTACCCCGGCAACATGGGCGTATTCAGCGCCGGCGCGTTCTACAAGCGCATCGACGACTTCGTGTTCAATGCCGACGTGAGTTCCATCGCGAACCCGTCGGAATACGCGGGGAACATCGCCGTGACCGACCTTGAGGTATTCAAGCCGCTCAACGGCCAGTCGGCCAGCCTCTACGGGCTGGAGCTGGGATGGACCCGCCAGTTCACCGAGTTGCCCGGGGCGCTGAGCGGCCTGATCCTGATGGCCAACGCCACTTTTACCGACAGCGATGCCGACCTCGGCCTGGGCCCGGACGCCGGCCGCGGTAACGAGTCGAAACTGCCGTTGCAGGCCGACCTGGTCGCCAATTTCGTGGTCGGCTACGAGAACTACGGCTGGAGCGTCAGGCTGTCCTCGGCGTTCATCGGCAATCGCATTGCCGAGATCAACCTGGGGGACCAGAGCAACGACCTGTACGAGGACGGCCATCACCAGATCGACCTGACCGTCAAGTACGACGTGAACGAGCAGCTTCAGCTTTACTTCAACGCCATGAACCTGGGCGAGGAGCCCAACTATCGCTACTACGGCCGTTCGCGCTACAACGGCCAGTACGACGAAATCGGACGCTCGTACGTGTTCGGGATCTCCTACCGCAGCTTCTGATGCGGCCGGCAGTGAGCAAGCGCCGCGTCCTGATGGCGGCGGGATTGGCCGCGTTCCTGGCCGGCGGCATAACGGGCGGATGCTCGGACGATCCGGCGGTAGCGACACGCACCGATCATCCAGCCGTTTATGCCGTTGTGGAGACGGAACCGGTGCGCGGCCAGGGCGACGCCGCCGACGATCCGGCGATCTGGATACATCCGGCCGACGCGTCTCTGAGCCTTGTTCTGGGGACCGACAAGCGTAGCGGACTGTCGGTTTACGATCTTTCCGGACAAGAAGTGCAGTTCCTGCCGCGCGGGCGCGTTAACAACGTGGATTTGCGCCAGGGCGTGGCGATGGCCGGCGGTCCGGCGACCCTGGCGGTCGGCACCAACCGCACCGAACGCGCGATGGACATATACACCGTTTCCGCGGACGGGCAGGTGGAACTGGCGCTGGCGCTGGCGCTGGAAATCGATGATCCGTACGGCATCTGCATGCACCTGGATGCCGCCGGCATCGCCTACGCCTACGTGAACGGCAGCGACGGAGAATACGAGATCTGGCGTCTGACTGAAGGGGGCGAACTGAAGCCGGAGCGCATCGACCGGTTCTCGCTTCCCACGAAGCCCGAGGGCTGTGTCGTCGACGACCGTACGGGTATCGCATATATAGGCGAGGAAGAACATGGCATCTGGAAGATGCCGGCGGGCGCCGGGGGATCCGGCAAGAAAACGCTTCTTGATTCGGTGGATTCGGACCGCCTGGCCGCAGACGTGGAGGGGCTGGACATCTATCGAACCGGGCAGGGGCGCGCGTTTCTGGTTGCTTCCAGCCAGGGCGACTTCACGTTTGCCTTCTACGATCTCAATGACGGCGACCGATATCTCGGCTCCGTGCGAGTGGCCGACGATCCGGATTCCGGGATCGATGGCGCCGAGGAAACCGACGGCCTGGCGGTCACCTCCGTCAACCTGGGGCCGGGATTCGAGCAGGGCGTGCTGGTCGTGCAGGACGGGTTCAATCGCCAACCGGAAGAGAACCAGAACTTCAAGCTCGTCCCCTTCGCTTCGGTCACCGCGGCGCTGAACCTGGCCGAAGAGCCGGTATCCGAATAACCGTCCCCGGCGGGGGAGCCGGTCCCGGGCGTGCGCGCGCCCGTACAATTCGCCGTTCGCCGTAACCCGGTATCCCCATGCCGAACCTCGAAGACCTAAGAAAACAGCTGGGCGCCATCGACCGCGAAATCATCGCGTTGCTCGCCGAGCGCCAGGAAATTTCCGCGCAGGTCGGCAAGGTCAAGCACGATGCCGGCGTTCCCTCGCGCGATTTCGCCCAGGAGGTGCGCGTGGTTGGCCGGGCCCGCGATCAGGCGGAAAAGGCCGGCCTGCCGGGCGATCTGGCCGAGAACATCGTGCGCTTGCTGATCAATGCGTCGTTGTCGCGCCAGGAACGGGTCCGGCTGCAGGCGCGCGGTCAGGGCGAGGGCCATCGGGCGCTGGTGGTGGGCGGCGGCGGCCAGATGGGCCGCTGGTTCTGCGAGTTCCTGGGGTCCCAGGGCTACGCCGTAACCGTTGCCGATCCGCACACCCCGCCACGGAAACTTCCCCACGTGGAGGATTGGCGCGAAGCCTCGGGCGAATTCGAACTTACGGTGGTTGCCGCTCCGGTAGCGGCCAGCGCCGGCATTCTCAGGGACATGCACCGGGCGCGGCATGCCGGACTGATCTTCGACATTGCGTCGATCAAGGCGCCGGTGAAGGACGAATTGACCCGCATGGCCGCGGACGGAATGCAGGTGGCGTCCATCCATCCCATGTTCGGACCCGATACCGACCTGCTGTCCGGCTGTCACATATTGCTGATGGACGTCGGTGCGCCGGAGGCGGCCCGGTCCGCCGCGGAGGTGTTCGACGGCACGATGGCCGAAATCCTGCCGGTGCCGCTGGACCAGCACGACCGGCTGATCGCCTGGGTGCTGGGAGTCTCCCATGCGATAAACCTGGCGTTCATCCACGCGCTGGAGGAAAGCGGCGAGCAGGCGCCGGTGCTGGCGCGCATGTCGAGCACCACCTTCGATGCCCAGCTCGACGTTGCCCGCGCGGTGGCCGCCGACAACCCGCACCTGTACTTCGAAATCCAGCAGCTGAATCCGCATGGCGCGGAAGTACTGGGCGAGCTGATGTCCACCGTCGGGAAGCTCGCCCGGATTGTGGGCGACGGCGACGAGTCGGCGTTCGTGCGGCTGATGGAAAGCGGCCGCCGCTACCTGGCCGCGCGCGAGTAGGCCGGGGTGAGTTCCAGGACCAGGATCGTCCTCAGCCGGCGCTGGCCGGGGCGCATCGAGGCGCTCCTCGAGGAGGACTACGAGGTCTGGCGCAATGACCACGACCAACCGATGAGCGCGGCGGCCATGCGCCAGGCCCTGCGGCGCGCCGATGGTTTCTGTCCCACGGTTACGGACCGCATGGATGCCGGAGTGTTGCGCGTGCCGTCGCCGCGCACCCGGATTCTTGCCAACTTCGGCGTCGGGTTCGAACACATCGACCTGGATGCCGCGCGCCGTTCGGGCATTGTGGTCACCAACACGCCGGATGTCCTCACCGATTGCACGGCTGACCTGACGATGGCGCTGATTCTGGCCACGGCTCGGGGCGTCGCGAGCGGCGACCGCATGCTGCGGGCCGGCGACTGGGCCGGTTGGCGGCCGACGCATATTCCGGGGGTGCGGGTCAGCGGCAAGACGCTGGGGCTTGTGGGCTTCGGCCGGATCGGAAGGGCCGTGGCCAGGCGCGCGGGGTTGGGCTTCGGGATGCGCGTTCGCGTCCTTGACCCCCGGCCTCCGGCGGACGAGGAAGCGCGCGACCTGGGAGTTGAGGTTTGCGCTGATCTGGACGATCTGCTTGAGACCAGCGACTTTGTGTCGCTGCACTGCCCGGTGACGCCGAAGACGGAGCGAATGATCGGCCAATCGCAATTCAGACGAATGCGCCCGGGCGCGATACTCATCAACACCGCCCGGGGCGCTTTGGTTGACGAGCGTGCGCTGGCCGGGGCGCTGCGCTCAAAGCGGCTGGCGGCCGCCGGGCTGGACGTCTATGCCCGCGAACCGGAGGTGCCGGCGGAGCTCAGGGAAATCGGCCGGGTCGTGCTGCTTCCGCACCTGGGCAGCGCGACGCAGGAGACCCGTGAGGCCATGGGAATGCGGGTAAAGGAGAACCTGGACCGTTTCTTTGCCGGCGAGGAACCGCCCGACCGCGTGGCCTGACCTGCGCGTTCCGGTTGCACCTTACAATTCCGTGCAATCGGGAATCAGAAGGGGACAGGACAATGAAAGCACGCGCAGCCGTAGCCTGGGCCGCGGGAGAGCCGCTGCAGATCGAGACCGTGGACGTTGAAGGACCGCGCGAAGGCGAGGCGCTGGTGCGCATCGTAGCGACCGGCGTCTGCCACACCGACGCCTATACCTTGTCCGGCGACGATCCGGAGGGCGCTTTTCCCGCCATACTCGGCCACGAGGGCGGAGGGGTAGTGGAGGAAGTCGGCGCCGGCGTAACGAGCGTCAAGCCCGGCGACCACGTTATCCCGCTGTACACACCGGAATGCGGGGCATGCAATTTCTGCGAGTCCGGCCTCACCAATCTCTGCCAGGCCATTCGCGTTACCCAGGGCCAGGGGCTAATGCCGGACGGCAGCAGCCGTTTTTCCGCGGGGGGCAAGACTGTCCTGCACTACATGGGCACGTCCACGTTTTCGGAGTACACGGTCCTGCCGGAGATCGCCCTTGCGAAGGTCAATCCGGCCGCGCCGCTGGACAAGATCTGCCTGTTGGGTTGCGGCATCACGACCGGCATAGGCGCGGTACTCAATACGGCCAGGGTGCGGGCCGGATCGACGGTGGCGGTCTTCGGCCTGGGCGGCATCGGCCTGAGCGTCATACAGGGGGCGGTCATGGCCGGCGCCGAACGCATCATCGGCATCGACATCAATCCGTCCAAGTTCGAGATGGCCGGCCAGTTGGGCGCCACCGACTTCGTGAACCCCAGGGACCACGACGCGCCGATACAGGATGTGATCGTGGATCTGACCGACGGCGGCGTGGACTATTCGTTCGAGTGCGTGGGCAACGTGGAACTTATGCGGGCCGCGCTCGAGTGCTGCCACAAGGGCTGGGGCGAGAGCACCATCATCGGCGTCGCCGGCGCGGGGCAGGAGATCGCCACGCGCCCGTTCCAGCTCGTAACGGGACGCGTGTGGCGGGGCACGGCATTCGGCGGAGTGCGCGGCCGCAGCGATCTCCCGGGCATGGTGGACCAGTACATGGACGGAGAAATCGAAGTGGACCGGATGATCACGCACACGATGCAACTGGACGAGATCAACGACGCCTTCCACCTAATGCACGAGGGCGAAAGCATCCGTTCGGTGGTCTATTTCTGAACGGCCTCCCGTGAGAATCGTGGCGGAAAGCCGGTGCCACGAAGGCCGGCAGCTTACGGTCGAACATCAGTCGGACGCCTGCGGCTGTCCGATGCGTTTCGCATTGTTCCTGCCGCCGGGCCTGGCGGAAGGCGGCAAGGCGCCGGCGCTTTACTTCCTGTCCGGCCTGACCTGCACCGAGGAGAACTTCACCGTCAAGGCCGGCGCCCAGCGGTTCGCCGCCGAAGCCGGTCTGGCGCTGGTCGCGCCCGACACCAGTCCCCGAAACACGGGTATTCCCGGCGAGGACGACGAGGACTTCCTGGGCTCCGGCGCCGGCTTTTACGTCGATGCGACCCGGGCGCCCTGGTCCGCGCACTACCGGATGTACGACTACGTGAGCCGGGAGCTTCCGCAGTTCGTCGAGTCCTCCTTTCCGATCGACCCCGACCGGCGCGGAATCTGCGGACATTCGATGGGCGGGCACGGCGCGCTGGTGATCGCCCTGCGCAACCCGGGTCGCTACCGGTCGGTCTCCGCCCTGGCGCCGATTTCCAATCCCTCGTCTTCGCCGTGGGGGCGGGCGGCCTTCTCCGCCTACCTGGGTGACGAGAGTCCCGCCTGGCGGGAATACGACGCCAGCGCGCTGGTGCGCAATGCGCCGCTGGACCTGGAGATCCGCATTGATCTGGGCAGCGCCGATCCGTTCCGCGAGGAGGAACTGATGGTCGAGCAGTTTCTCGCGGCCTGCCGCGAGTCCGGCCAGCGCGTCAGTTTCCACCTGCGCGGCGGCTACGATCACGGCTACTTCTTCGTCGCCAGCTTCATCGAGGGCCACATCCGCCATCATGCCGCCGCGCTGCGGACCGGTGACGCCAGTGCCGGCGGCTGATCTCAGCGGGGCGCCGCCGGCCGACCCCCTGCCTTTGCTCCGGGAGTGGCTGGACGCCGCCGCCGGGCTGACCGACCGTCCCAATCCGCATTCGTTCGTGCTCTCGACTACCGATTCGCGCGGTCGCGCCGATGCGCGCGTCGTGCTGCTCAAGCACTACGACGACGGGAAGGGATACCTTGTGTTCTACACCAACTACATGTCCGCCAAGGGCGGCCAGCTTGCGGCCTGTCCCGAGGCGTCAGCCCTTTTTCACTGGGACCGGCTCGGCCTGCAGGCCCGCATTCGCGGTCCGGTGGTCATGTCGCCGGCCTCCGAAAGCGACGGGTATTTCGCCACTCGCGGCTGGAAGAGCCAGCTCGCCGCCTGGGCCAGCGATCAGAGCAAGCCGGTCTCCTCGCGGGTTGACCTCGAGGCGCGGATGAACGAGGCGGCGGCACGGTTCGGCGGCGACAGACGCGACTGGAGCAACAGCGTCCCGCCAGGCGCCGTGAGCCGTCCCCCGCACTGGGGCGGCTACCGGCTGTGGGCGCAAACGGTGGAACTGTGGATGCAAGGCGACGCCCGCCTGCACGATCGCATTTCCTGGTCGCGTGATCTTGATCCGGCCGCGGACGGCAAGTTTCAGGCCAGCGCCTGGCGCGCCCGGCGCCTTCAGCCCTGATCGGCCGCTAGTAAACGACGCCCAGGATTACGGCCACGGCAACGATCGGGCCCCATACCCAGTGCAGGCTGCGCTCGACCAGCACGACGGCGCCGCGCACCCGGTCCGGGCGATCGCCCAGCGCCTGCGCGCCCACCACGCTCAGCACGGCGCCGCTGCCTTCGAACAGGTTGGGCTGCCGGTCAGCGGTGATGCCGCGCCAGGCGTTGACCGCGTCGTCGAAATTGCCGGCCAGGGCAAAGCTGGCGGAAGTAATTCGGGCCGGAACCCATGCGACCACGCCGTGCAGCTTGACCGCGGCCCGGTGCAGTTCCTCGCCGCCGGGCAGGGTGGCCGTGAAGCGGCGCAGGCTGTTCAGCGCGCGGAAGCCGAAAGCGAACGCCGGCCCCAGCGGCCCCGCCACCAGGAACCAGAAAATCACGCCGAAAATGCGATTGTTGGCTTCCCGGTAGGTTGCTTCTTCCACTGCCGCGGCCTGGTCCTTCGGCTTGTCCGGTGCGCTCCCGCCGAGGATGACTTCCGCCTGGGCCCTGGCGCCGTCTTCATCGCCGGCGTCGACCTTGTCGTGAAATGCCAGGGCCTCGGCCTTCAGGTCGCGCGGCCCGAAGGAGAACAACAGGACGATCACCGCGAACACGAACCAGGCGATCATCCAGTCGTCGCGCAGCAGCCAGGCGACCACCCCGACCGGCACGGCGCATGCGAGCGTCAGACCCGCGACGATGTACGGCGCGGCGCGCTTGTCCAGGCGCAACAGGCGCTGGGCCAGTTGATTCGCCTGCTCCTCCAGCCCACGGAACTCGCGCAGATGCGACCATCGCGCCAGATAGCGTTCAGCGTATATGCCAATAAGCAGGGCCAATAGTTTCATTTGTCGCGCTCTCCAGCCCGGGCCAGTCCCGCCGCCAGCCTTGCCCAGTCTAAGGTCTGTCCCGGGTCCCATTTGCGCCCGGGGGCAATATCGCTGTGTCCCACGACTGGAGCACTCTGCAGGGACGGCAGACCGTCCCGCAGGGCCGTAATGGCGGCACAGGTCTGATTGTATTGCCTATCGGTGAACGGCGTGGCCGCATCGCCCTCCAATTCCAGTCCGACGGAATAGTCGTTACAGGCGGCGCGGCCCCGAAACTCGGATTCGCCGGCATGCCAGGCGCGTTCCAGCACGCTCACGAACTGCACCAGTTCGCCGTCGCGCCGGACCAGGAAATGCGCCGACACGCGCAGGTCCGCCAGCCTGCGGAAGTAGGGGTGGGCCGCGGGGTCGAGTCTTCCGTAGAACAGGTCCTCGATTGCCGTGCCGCCGAACTCGCCGGGCGGCAGCGAAATGGCATGCAGCACCAGCAGGCTGACATCGGAACCCGGCGGCCGGGCGTCGCGGTGCGGGCAAAGCGAGTGCCGCGCGCCGTCCATCAGGCCGGTGTTCGGATTCAGACGGAGCACTTCGCTGGTCATAAAATGGGGCCAGCCGCCGTCAATTCATATTCTCCGCAGATGAATTCCATTAGCCTGGGCGTGGTGATGGACCCGATCGGCACCATCGCGCCGCAAAAGGATAGCACCCTGGCGCTGCTCCGCGAGGCGCAGCGGCGCGGCATAGCGCTTCATCACTTCACCCTCAACGATATCGATATCCGCGACGGCCGCGCTTTCGGGGAGGGAGCGCCTCTTGAAGTCACCGATGACGATGCCGACTGGTTCCGGCTGGGCCCCGCGCGGGACATGCCGCTTGGAGAACTGGACTTGCTCTTCATGCGCAAGGACCCCCCGTTCAACGCCGAGTACATCTTCGCCACCTACGTGCTGCAGCGGGCCCAGGACGAGGGCGCGCTGGTGGTGAACGATCCCCAGGCCCTTCGGGACGTCAACGAGAAGGTGTTCATCGCCTGGTTCCCCGAATTCACCCCGCCCACGATCGTCACCCGGTCGATGGACCGGATCCGCGACTTCCTGTCCGAGCACGGGCGCATCGTGGTCAAGCCGCTGGACATGATGGGAGGCCATTCCATCTTTGCCCTCGACGAAGCGGACAAGAACCTGGCGGTCATTCTCGAGACCATCACCGTCGGCGAGACCCGCTACGCAATGGCGCAGCGGCACCTGCCCGAAATCGCTGACGGCGACCGCCGGGTGCTGCTGATCGACGGTCGCCCGATGAACCCGGCGCTGAACCGGGTGCCCCGGACCGATGACAATCGCGGCAACCTGATGGCCGGCGCGCGGGCGGAGGTATGCGATCTGACGCCCCGGGACCTGCAGATCTGCGAGCGCGTCGGCTCCGAACTGGCGGTTCGCGGAGTGGCGTTTGCCGGACTGGACATCATCGGCGACTACCTGACCGAGGTGAACATCACGAGCCCCACGGGAATCCGGGAAATCCAGAAACTGGCGGGAGTGGACGCCGCCGCCCGATTGTTCGACAGCCTGCTCGAACGCGTGGGCAAGACCGTCCGTTAGTTCCGGTAGATATAATTCCGGAAGGTAGGCAGAAACCAGCCGTCATGGAAGAACTCGACTCACTTTCCGGCAAGCTCCTCATCGCCATGCCGGGGATGCCCGATTCCCGCTTTCGCCAGACCGTGACCTACCTGTGCGGACACAACAGCGACGGCGCGCTGGGGATCGTCATCAACCGTCCGTCCGACATGAAGCTCGGAGAGGTGTTCGAGCAGTTGTCACTGGACAGCCGGGACCGCGACCTCGCCAACCAGAGCATCCTCAAGGGCGGACCCGTAAACCGCGAACGGGGATTCGTGCTGCATGAGGCCGGTGGCAGCTGGGATTCCACGATCTCGATTTGCGGCAACATCGAGGTCACCACCTCGCGCGACGTGCTGTCGGCGATCGCCGGGGGCGAGGGTCCCCGCCGGGCGCTGCTGGCCCTGGGCTGCGCCGGTTGGGGAGAGGGTCAGCTGGAGCGCGAACTGCGCTCGAATTCCTGGCTGGTCGTCGATGCAACGGAGGAAATCCTTTTCGAAACCCCGTTCGAACAGCGTTGGGCCGCTTCGGCGGCGCTGCTCGGCGTGGATGTCTCCCGGCTGGGACTGCAAGCCGGCAACGCCTGATTCGCGAACATTCTCACCGCAAGAATCAGGTTAACAGGCCCCGGCTTATGCGCACCGAGCCTGCGATAGCCCTCGACTTCGGATTGAAGCGCGTCGGCGTCGCGACCGCCACGGGGGGCGTGATCACGGCCCGCAAACACCTGCCGGCGCGCGCCGGACTGCCGGAATGGGCCGAGCTGGACCGGCTCGTACAAGACTACGGTCCGCAGGTCCTGGTATTGGGCTGTCCACCCGATCCCGATCCTGGTTTCGAGCTCGCGCTCAAACGCTTTCGCAAACACCTGAAAGGCCGCTACGGGCTGGCGGTGGAAACGGTCCGGGAACACCTCACGACCCGCGAGGCCAACGCCTGGCTGCGGGAACAGCGTTCAACCGGCGAACTTGGCCGGCGGGCCCGCAAGGGAGAGGTGGACAGCCTCGCCGCCTGCCTGATCGCCCGGGACTGGCAGGAGAATGAAGCATGAAGACTCGGAAATTCGTCTGTGCGCTGGCCGCGGCGTTCGTACTGAGCAGCGCCGCGCCCGCGGCTGAACTGGTCCTGGTTGCCGGCGCTTCCGGGCGCACCGGCAGTGCGGCGATGCGGCTGCTGGACGAACAGGGCTACGCGGTGCGCGCGACCACCACCAACCGCGAGCGCGCCGAGCGGCGCCACGGCGATCAGTGGGACTGGGTAGAGCTGGACGTGCGCGACCGCGACGCGGTGTTTGCGGCCATGCAGGACGTGGACCACGTGATCTGCGCCATCGGCTCCCGATCCCTGATCGGCGGGAACGGCCCGGAACACGTCGATTATCGCGGTGTGGTCAACCTCGTGGATGCGGCGGTGGAGGCCGGGGTGCGGCACTTCGTCGTCGTGACGTCCGCGGCGGCGGGGCCCTATCGCGAGCGCAGCCGGATGATCATTTTCGCGCGCGCCAGGCACTGGAAAACGATGGGGGAAAACCACCTCAAGCGCAGCGGCCTGGCATACACCGTGATCGGACCCAGCGCCCTTCAGGAAGAACCTGCCCACGGCGGCGAAGCGCTGCGGGTGATGGCGCGCGCCGACTACGAGACGGGCGCCGTGGCAATCGCGGACGTGGGGATGCTGACGGTTGACGCCCTTGTCAATCCGGATGCCCGCAACAAGAGCTACGGGGTCGTTCGCGACGAGTCCGTTGCTCCCGGCGCCTGGCGGGAAATGCTGAAGACAATTCGGCCGGACAGCGAAACGGAAGAGGCGCCGGACCATCCGCTCATGCCCGACCCCGAGTGACACGACACCGGGGAGCGGGACTCGACACTAGTCGTCGCCGGCCTCCCAGTCGGGCGTCCGCTCAAGCACGCCCGGATCGCGTTCCTCCAGCTCGGCGCGGAATTCCGCCGGCAACTCTTCCGCCCGGCGGAATTTCCTGCCGACCACGGACCAGTACATGTGCCCGGGCAGGTCCTCCATGTCCAGAAATCCCGACCAATCCCTGACCGCGTCCCAACTGTATGCCGGTGAGAGGGAAGTGATACCGGGGTCCGCGAGCGAAGCCGCAGGCAGCGTGAACGTATCGACGGCCAGTTCCCGCCGTACCTTCCCGCCGGCCGGGGTGAATGCGCTGAAGGCCCTGCGCCGAATGATGGCCTGGTCGCCGGCGCGCAGCAATTCAAGAGTGACCGGCCGACCAAGAATGGAACTCTCCCACGGCACGTCCACCAGCAGTGCAACGCGCTCGGGCGAATAGCGAACCGGCTGGCCGGGCCCGCACGGAATCCTGAGCTCGGTCCGTTTGCCGGTCAGGGGATTGACGAACTCGTCGATAAACGCGCCGGAAACCGCGTCCCTGTAGAGCCGGCAGGCAATCGTGCGCTCTTCATAGAGATCTTCGGCCAGGCGTCGAAACTGCCTGATCGTGACGCTCTCGATCGAGAACAGCGCAACGCCGTCCGCGTCCTGCGGCACGCCGTACGCGGTGCCGGCGGCCCATTCGTAGGTCACGCCGCCCGCGATATCGCCCTTGAGCCGCAACCAGGTCTCCATGGCGGTCCGTGGATCGGACACGTCGGGAAGCTCCGCTGCCGCCGTTGGGGCGGCAAGTCCCGCGGCGATCGCAATGCAGGCGGCGTGGAGTAACTGTCGCGCGCGACAAATCGGTCGCGGCAATGCACAATTCATATTCCTGATGACCCTGTTGCCCATGTGGACAAATTATGCGTGCCGGGCGTGACTCGGCACCAGTCTTCGTCGAGGAAGGCGAGGTGCTGTCGCACCGGGAATATCCGGGAGGCCAGTACCGGCTCCGGCTCCGCACGCCGCGCTGCGCCGCGGCGGCGCGGCCGGGCAGCTTCGTGCATCTGCGCTGCGGTTCGGAACTGCTCCAGCGCCGGCCGCTCTCGATCATGCTTGCCGATGCCGAAGAAGGCTGGATCGAACTGCTGTACAAGACCGGGGGACAGGGACTGACTCTGCTTTCCGGCGCCGAACCCGGGTCTGTCCTGCATTCCATGGGGCCGATCGGACACGGCTTTTCCCTGTCCGAAGCGCGCCCTATAGTGCTCCTGCTGGGCGGCGGAGTGGGCATTCCGCCGGTTCTCTTCCAGGCCCGGCGCCTGGCCGGAAACGGGAATTGGAGCCCCCGGCTGTTTCTGGGTTCGGAGCTGCCGTTTCCCTTTGCCCTGGAAAAGCATGGCAAGCAGAACCGATTGCGACTCGCCGAACAGTGGGGCGTGCCTTCGCACCTGGCCAGCAACGCAGGCCTCGAAGGCTGCCATCGCGGCAACCTCACCGAACCGGCGCGCGAATGGCTGGACGCTCTGCCGCGGGAGCGGCTGTCCGAAGTGGCGGTGTACGCCTGCGGGCCCACGCCCATGCTGAAGGCCGCGGCGGAACTGGCGGCGGATTTCGGCGTCTATGCCGAGCTGTGCCTGGAGGAATACATGGCCTGCGCTGTGGGCGGCTGCGCCGGATGCACCGTCGAAGCGCATACGCCGGACGGTCTGGCCATGAAACGGGTGTGCGTGGACGGCCCGGTGTTTCCCGCAACCTGGATCTATCCGTCCTAGGGTTCAGGAAATGCGGCCACTGTTTATCGGCCTGATTTCGGGAACCAGCATGGACGGCGTGGACGCGGCGCTTGTGGACTGCTCGGGCCCGGAACCGCGCCTGGCCGCGACGCACACCGGCGCCTATCCGGAGGAGATTGCCGTCCGTTTGCGGGCTGCCGCCCGCAGCAAGGGGGAATGCGGACTTGCGGAAGCCGCCGCGCTGGACGCCGAAGTGGCGGCCGTATTCGCTGAAACGGCCCTTGCGCTCCTCGATGGTGCGCGTTGCGATCCCGACCGGATCGAGGCGATCGGCAGCCACGGCCAGACTCTCTGGCACGCACCCGACGCGCGCTTGCCGCACAGCGTGCAGATCGGATCGCCTGCGCGCATCGCGGCCCTCACGGGCATGGTTGCGGTGGGCGACTTCCGCAGCGCCGACATGGCGCTGGGCGGCCAGGGGGCGCCCCTGGCGCCCGTGTTTCACCAATGGTTGTTCGGCCGTTCCGGCGAGACCCGGACGGTCGTCAACATCGGGGGCATCGCCAATCTCAGCGTCCTGGCCGGCGACGGCGGCGTTACGGGCTACGACACGGGGCCCGGCAACACGTTGCTCGATTCGTGGGCGCGAACCTGCCGCGGGGAAGCGTTTGACGAAAACGGACAGTGGGCGAGATCGGGCCAGATCAACGCGGGACTGCTCGAGCGCCTGCTTGCGGACGACTATTTTTCATCGCCTGCGCCGAAAAGCACGGGACCCGAGCATTTCAACCTGCACTGGCTGGAGCGGGCCGGCATTTCGGACAAGTCGCCCGAAGACGTGCAGGCAACGCTGCTGGAACTGACCGCGGCCAGCATCGCCGGCGCGGTGCGGGCCTCCTGCGCCGGCGCGGCGCTCGCCGTCTGCGGCGGCGGAGCGTCGAATACCTTTCTCATGGAGCGACTGGCGGCAAACTGTCCGGAATCGAGCCCGGTCACGACCGACGCATGGGGCGTGCATCCGGACTGGGTGGAAGCCGCCGGATTCGCCCTCCTGGCCCGCGCCCGCCTGCGGCGCGAGCCGGGCAATGAACCGGCGGTCACCGGGGCCGGCAGGGCCTTGCCGCTGGGCGGCGTTTTCCTACCCTCCTGAACGCCCCCGGCGCCCCGGATGCAAGAATAGGACGACCATGAACGGGAGTTTGAGGACGGTCGACCATGCGGATGCGGGTTCGCAGAGCCTGACGGCGCGCCGGCGGCGCGACTGGGCGCTGGCGCGACGAATATTCGGCATGCTGTGGTTCTATTTCACGGCCGGCCGGCGTGTGCGCAAGGCTTACGGCGATTGCGAGCGCGAGGGCAGGGTGTACTGGGTGGACGGCGTTGGCGGCGAAGAACGATGAGTCTCGCTAACGGCCGGATCCGCCCCACGGACCCCCCGCCGCCGGAATACGCTTTCGGCTACCTCAAGCCGCCGCGTTCCGGCAACGAGATCAATGGCCTGGGCGAGCGCGAATTCCGCCAGGCAACGGCCGTTTTTCACAATGCCGGCAACGCGCAACTGGAATGGCAGGCGCTGGACGACTTCTTCGGGCTGATCAACCCCTGGGGCGTGGTCCGGCACGTTGTCGCCAACGCCTGGCAATTGCGCAAGCGCAGCGGTCCGGTGGCCGCACGCCGGGTCGAAGCGGATCCCGATGAGATGAGCGAGCGCGTAAAGGCGGCCGCCCGGAAATTCGGCGCGGACCTGGTGGGCATTGCGCCGGTTACCGAGGAGGCCGTGTTTGCGGGACGCACGGCGCCGCACGGCACGGCGATCTGCATTGGCCTTTCGATGAACCAGGACAAGATGGCGCATGCGCCGCAGGACACGGCAGCCGTGGAGGTCATGCGCGCCTACCGCGAGATCGCCCGCATCGCGCTCAGGCTGGGCCGTTACGTCCGCCGCCTGGGCTGGCCCGCCAAGGCCTACGGCAACCCGAACAGCACCGACATCCTCCACATCCCGCTGGCGGTCGCCGCGGGGCTGGGCCAACTGGGCAAGCACGGATCGATGATCAGCAAGGAGCACGGCTCGAACTTCCGCCTGGCCGCGATCCTCACCGACCTGCCCCTGGCTCTCGATGAACCGGTCGATATCGCCGTCGACGACCTGTGCACGGGCTGCAAGCGCTGCGTGGTAGATTGCCCCCCGGATGCCATATTCAACGAGAAGCAGTGGATACGCGGCGGGAAGCGCTGGTACGTCGATTTCGACAAGTGCATCCCGTACTTCGTCAAGACCCACGGCTGCGCCATCTGCATTGAAGTCTGCCCCTGGAGCCGCCCCGGCCAGGGTCCGAAACTGGTCGAAAAGCTGATGGCCAAACGCCGCCGCAGCTCCGCGACACCCAATTCGAAGTGAGCACCGTGAACGCGCCTTATCTTCTGGGGCTGACGCTGTTGCTGATGCTGGTGGCGGCGAACGCCGGCGCCCAGGAGGCGCGAGGAGATGGCGCCGAGGCCCGGGTGATCGAGGAGATCGTGACGATCGGAACGCGGCGGCGCGAGCGGGCCGCGGTCGATACCGCGGTGCCGGTGGACGTGTTCAGCGCGGAAGAAATCTCCAGCGTCAACTCGTCGGACCTGATCGAGGTGATCAACGCCATCGTGCCGTCTTTCGCTGCGCGGCGGCACCCGATTTCCGACGGGGCGAGTTTCATCAGGCCCACTCACATGCGCGGGCTGGATACCCACCACACGCTGGTGTTGATGAACGGCAGACGCCGTCATCGCTCGGCGCTGATGCAGGTGGGGGGTTTCGGCGCCCACGGCGCGGACATCGGATCCATTCCGTCGATCGCGATCGAATCCATGGAGGTGCTGCGCGACGGCGCGTCCGCCCAGTACGGTTCGGACGCCATTGCGGGCGTGATCAATTTCAACCTCAAGCAGGCCGATTCGGGAGCCGAGTTGCGCGCTCGCTCGGGACGCTACGGCGACGGGGATGGCGAAGAATTCACGCTGGAAGGCAACGTGGGCCTTTCCCTGCCGAACGGCGGCTACCTGAACTTCAGCGGCCAGTATTCCGACTCGGCGCCCACCAGCCGCTCGCAGCCCTACGACCTGACGATCGCCGGCTCGGGCCAGACGCCGCTGGAAGCCACGCTCAACCAGGTCACGCTGGACGGCGTTACCTACTACGGCCCCGACGCCCTGACCTACCGCTATTCGCCCACCGGCGAAATTCTGCAGGCGGCGCGCGGCAGCGATGGCGTGCCGGACGATCTCGACAGCCGCTACGCGGACAACTTCGCGGGCGTGGGCGGCAATCGCGAATTTCGCAGTCCGGCCCAGATCTGGGGCCAGCCGGACCGCCGGCAAGTGCTTGCCTCGGCCAATGCCTCCCTTCCGCTGTCGGACAGCCTCGAATTGTTCGGCTTTGCCACGTGGGCCGCCAAGGATCAGTCCGGGGGATTTTTCTACCGCCGCGCGGGCGTGAGCCAACTCCTGCCGGTTCGGCTTTCCGACGGCGCCATCTACGATCCCAGGGCCCGCTTGTATCCGGCCGGCTTCACGCCGCAGTTTTCCGGCGACGTCACGGACTACGCGATCACCGTCGGCGTGGCGGGCAGCGCCTGGCGGGACCTCAGTTTCGACCTCTCGGCCGGGTACGGATTCGACCGGATCGCCTACCGGATAGAAAACACCCTCAATCCGTCGCTCGGCCCCGATACGCCCACCCGTTTCCGGCCGGGCGCGCTGGCCAACGACGAGCTGGCGGTCAACGCCGATTTCGTGTGGCCGTGGGACATCGGCAATCTGGCCAGCCCGGTGAACGTCGCCTTCGGGTTCGAATACCGCGACGAGGGCTATCGCATCGATGCCGGCGACCCCAGTTCCTACGAGGTGGGTCCGTTCGGCGTGCCCGATCCGTTCAACCTGGAAATCACTCAGGCGGAAGTGGACGCCGACCCGAACGACGATCTGACCGTGGTGGAATGCCGCATCCCTGGATTTGAGGCGATCGGCAGGCTGTGTCCCGCCGGCGATCCGGTCAACAATGCGGTTCCCATCGGCTCGAACGGATTCCCCGGCTATCCTCCCGGCTTCGCCTCGCGCCGCAGCCGCGGCAGCTATGCCGCCTATGTGGATTTCGCGGCGGACCTGACGGACCGGTGGCTGCTGGAGGTGGCCGGGCGTTACGAGGACTTCCAGGACTTCGGCGACGTGGCCACCTGGAAAGTGGCGGCGCGCTTTCGGTTGAGCGACAGCGTCAACCTGCGCGGCTCGGCCGGTTCCGGTTTCCGGGCGCCCACACCCGCCCAGATTTCCACCACGGTGGTCTCCACCCGTATCGACGCAAACGGCATTCCCAGGTCCGAGGGGGTTTTCCCGCCGGACCATCCCGCAGCCGGATTGTTCGGCGCCTCGCCGCTCGGCCCCGAACACTCGCACTCCCTCACGCTGGGGCTGGCCGCCCGCTCGCCTGCCGGGTTCGGGCTTACGCTCGACTACTACCGCATCCGGCTGGACGACCGCACCGTAATGTCGTCGCAGTTCACCGTGGACGCGGCCCAGGCTGCCCGGCTGATCGCGCTTGGAGTTCCGGGCGCCAACGACATCTCCAGGGTGCGGTTCTTCATCAACGATGTGGCCACGGAAACCAGCGGGGTCGATCTGGTCGTCACGGGCGGGTTCGATTCGCGGCTGGGCGCCACTTCGCTGCAGGCAGCCTTCAACTTCAACCGGACCCGATTCGCGGATACCGGGAAGTTCGTGGACGACGAAACGCGCCACGACATTGAAGAGGGCAGTCCGGCGGTCCGCGGCGCGCTTACGCTGAGACACGGCTGGGGCCGGTCCGATGTGCTGCTGCGCGCCCGCTATTTCGGGGACTACAGCAACGCGAGCACGGCGGCCCTGGAGCGGGTGCAGAAATTCGGGGCGGAAGTGCTGCTGGACCTCGAAGCGGCCTTCACGCTGCGCGAGCGCTATACGCTCCGGATCGGGGCCGAGAACATCCTGGACAACTACCCCGACCCGGGCCGGTTCGAGGTCTGCTGCGGCCGCATTTACCGCAGCGACTCCATCGTGCCCTGGCAGGGCCGGCTGTTTTACGCGCAACTGGGAGTCTCGTTCTTCTGACGGGGCTCCGACGGATGCCCCCGCCCCGTCCTTCTTTTCCACGATGGCCCCGCCAGGTTGAGTAGTGGACAGAAAAGAGATCGCCGCACGCCTGGCCGTCGTCCGGGAAAGGATCGGTGAAGCGGCCGGTCGCGCCGGTCGCGCGCCGCAGGAGGTCCGAATTCTGGCGGTGACCAAGGCCCACGGAAAGGACCTGGTGCGCGCGGCCCTGGAGGCCGGCCTGACCGACCTGGGCGAGAACTATGTCCAGGAAGGGATCGCCAAGATGGAGGGGACTTGCCCCGGCGCGCGCTGGCATTTCATCGGCCGGGTCCAGTCCAACAAGACGCGCGCGATTGCCCAACACTACGACTGGGTCCACACGCTCACGCGAGAGCGAATCGCCGTGCGGCTCAACGCCCGGCGCCCGGCGGAATCAACGCCCTTGAACGTTTGCATACAGGTGCGCATGCAGTACGCCGACGCCCGTCCGGCGTTGCCTGCCGAAGAAGTTCCCGGCCTGGCGGCGCTGATTAGCGCTCAGCCGCGCCTTCGCCTTCGCGGTCTCATGGGCATGCCGATGCCCGACGCGCCCCGAGATGCGTACCTTCGCCTTCGTTCTCTGTTCGACGAGCTGAATGCGTCCGGCCTGAACCTGGACACGCTGTCCATGGGCATGACCGCCGACCTTGAAACCGCCGTGGAATGCGGCGCCACCCTCGTGCGCGTCGGCACCGCCCTTTTCGGCCCCCGTGCCTGACGCCACGCGGAAATTGCCTAAACGCGCGTAATAAACTACTTGATTCGGTCGCCTTACTGAATTAAGGTATTCGGTAAGGAGGTGTGCGATGATCGTCAAGATCACGTCAAAGAGGCAGGTTACTTTCCCGGCGCGCGTGCTGGATGCGCTGGGCGTCGGGCCCGGCGATCGCCTGGAACTGCACGAAGGTCCCGACGGCTATATTCTGAAACCGAAACGGATCCACTATTCCCGCCTGGGCACACTCCACGGCAAGATCCGCCGCGGAATCGGGACGTTTGATTTGCAGGAATTCAGGCGGCAGGCCTATGCCCCGGCGCTTCGGGATTGATACTTCCATTCTCGTGCGGTTGCTGACGAGAGATCCGGAAGACGAATTCGAATATTGCATTTCCAGGCTCGGCAGTCTGGTGGGCGACCAGGAGGCCGAGATTCTTGCTTCCAACCAGGTGATCGGCGAAGCCTACGTTGCGGTGCAGCATCATTACGGCGTTACCAGAGGCGATGCGCGCACTGCCTTGCTTGAGGTCCTGCGAAGCGGGTTGGTTGCCCCATTGAACGGCCGGTCCGCGATCGACGCACTTTCGGCGACAAAGGGTCCCGGACTGTTTGATCGCCTTATCGCGGATGACTATTCGCGCGTTGGCCTTGAGACTTTGACGCTGGATCGAAGAATGGCATCCCTGTCCGAAGCACAACGCTTGTAAGCGCATTTCGTATATTCTCGCGCCATGAACTCGCCGGAACAGCAATTGCGGGAACTGCGCCGCGGCGCGGTGGATCTGGTTCGCGAGGAAGAACTGCTTGAACGCCTGGGCAGGGGCAGGCCGCTGCGCGTGAAGTGCGGGTTCGATCCCACGGCGCCGGACCTGCACCTGGGGCACGTGGTGATCCTCACCAAGATGCGCCAGTTCCAGGACTTCGGACACGAGGTGATCTTCCTGATCGGCGACTTCACCGGGATGATCGGCGATCCTTCGGGACGCAGCAAGGCGCGTCCAACGCTGACCGAGGAAAAGCTGAAGGAAAACGCCGCCACCTACGCCGAACAGGTGCATCGGGTACTCGATCCGGAACTCACGCGCGTCGAGTTCAACTCGACCTGGATGAACAGTCTCGGCGCGGCTGACCTGGTTCGGCTGGCGGGCAAGCGCACGCTGGCGCGCATGCTCGAGCGCGATGACTTCAGGAAGCGTTTCGGCGAGGGCAACCCGATCGGCCTGCACGAGTTCATGTATCCGATCGCCCAGGGCTACGACTCGGTGGCGCTCGAGGCCGACGTGGAGCTCGGCGGCACCGACCAGACCTTCAACCTGCTTCTCGGCCGGCAGATCCAGGCCGAACATGGCCAGCCTTCGCAGATCGTCCTGACCCTTCCGCTTTTGGAAGGAACCGACGGCGTTCAGAAGATGTCCAAGTCGCTCGGCAATCACATCGCGATCATGGACCCGCCTGCGGAAATGTACGGCAAGCTGATGTCGGTTTCCGACGAACTGATGTGGCGCTACCTGGAACTGTTGAGCCTTCGCTCGCAATCCGAACTGGACAAACTCCGCGCCGACGTGGAAGCCGGCGGCAATCCCCGCGACGCCAAGATGGCTCTCGCGCACGAACTCACGGCGCGCTTTCACGGCGCTCGCGCGGCGAATCGGGCGGCCGAGGATTTCTCCCGGCGTCACCGGCGCGGAGAAACGCCCGCGGACATGCCCGAAGTAACGATCGCGGGCAGCGACTCAGGCGTGCCGCTGGGCGAACTGGTCCGCCGCGCCGGCTTGGCGGCTTCGAATGCCGAGGCGATGCGGCTCATTGCCCAGGGCGCCGTGCGCCTGGACGGAGAGCGTGTCAGCGACCGCGCCATGGTCGTGCCGGCTGGCAGTTCAAGCGTTCTTCAGGTGGGCAAGCGGCGCTTCGCGCGCGTGAGCATAGAAAGCGCTTCTTCAGCTTGACTGCCAAATCGGCCGGACTATAATTGCCGATCCTGCCGGGTGAACCCGGCTCGCCGTCCGGAAACGGCTTTAGCGAAAGGTCTCCGGCGGACGTTCTTTTTCAACAGGCGATAAGTTTGTGTGTGGGAACTCGCGTTCCGGGTCCCTGACGGGACCGCGCGAGAGACCTGTGTACTTGTACACATACAAAAGCGCAGGACTCAAGCTCAAAAGATACTTAATTGAAGAGTTTGATCCTGGCTCAGATTGAACGCTGGCGGCATGCTTAACACATGCAAGTCGAACGCGAACGTCCTCTTCGGAGGGCTAGTAGAGTGGCGGACGGGTGAGTAACACTTGGGAATCTGCCCGACAGTGGGGAATAACCCGGGGAAACTCGGGCTAATACCGCATACGTTCCATGGAAGAAAGGGGGCCTCTTCTTGAAAGCTCCCGCTGACGGATGAGCCCAAGTCGGATTAGCTAGTTCGTGAGGTAACGGCTCACGAAGGCAACGATCCGTAGCTGGTCTGAGAGGATGATCAGCCACACTGGGACTGAGACACGGCCCAGACTCCTACGGGAGGCAGCAGTGGGGAATATTGGACAATGGGCGCAAGCCTGATCCAGCCATGCCGCGTGAGTGA
>WTGP01000014.1 GCA_011523505.1 Gammaproteobacteria bacterium | reverse complement strand
GCCCGGGTGGGTGTGGGATCGGCGGTGTGCGGGGTTGGTGCGTCTGGTGCGGGGGTGGCTTGTTCGGAGCTGTGGGCGGTGATGTTGTCGCGGTTCTTGGCGCGGCGGGCTCGTTCTTGGCGCGGCGGGCTCGTCGGGTTGTTTGAGGTTGTGTATGACGGCTGCCATGAGCGCTGCGAGTGCGTGTGCGGCGGTGGCGAAGGATGCTACTTGTAGACGGGGACGCGCACCAGGGGGCCGGGTTTCCCGAACACCAGCGACCGGATGTCCACATGGTCGGGCAAAGCAGGGTCGGTTCGTACCACCCGATGCTCGCCGTCTAGGGCATACCCTTCGGGCAGCTGGCTAGCCAGGTACTCGACGGCTTCCCTGCCTATATAGTCGAACTCGCCCGCTTCGGCCGCGCGGGTCAGTTCGCGTATCTGCCGTTCGTGCTCCTCGATCAGAGGGTCCGCCGCTGTGGTGGTAGCCATCGTCGCCGAAGGATAGCCTGGCCTGGCCGAGTCGGTCAACGGCGGCGTTATCGAGAACGAGACGCTGCGTGTCTATTCCCTTAGCATTTCTGTGCGTGGAATACGACAGGTTCCCCGCTACGGGGATGGTATTGATAGAACACTTCTATATGGTCCGCGTTCGACGCGAAGCCGGTCTTGACTACCATCAGGGAACCGTCCCTCGCGTTGCCTTCCGTAGTCGTGATCGGATGGTCCAGTACACGTTCGATGTCCCGCTCGTTGTATCCGTGTTTGCGCGCCGACTCCTTATAGAGAACCATGCGCCTCTCGTCCCCATCCTTCGATAGCAACACTGGGGGGTCGAACGATAGCCTCGGCCCCGGTTGGCGAGTACCTGGAACCAACGCCCCTAATGCTTCTCAGTGGCCTGATGCGAGGAGACGGAGTCCAGGTTCTGGAGGAGACGTGGTCTCGATAGCCTGGGCGCAGTGCCTAGTCAGGGGTGGTCGCGAACAGGCCGTGCGCCACCGCACCACCCCGGCGGCCTCGCGTGGTGGTCCCCTAAATCAAAGGGCCCCCCACCCCCCGTACACCACAAAGAATGGACTCCACTCTCCGAAGAACTCCGACCAGGCTGCAGGCCCCGGTCAACAGCGTCCTGGCGGCGCCGGTTGTAGATGGTCTGATCCGACACACCGAGATCAGAGGACAGAGACGCTACCGACCTGCCGGCAGTCAACAGGTCCAGATCCTTCGGCGGAACTCGGGTGGATATCGATACGGCATGAGATCCCTCCTTTTCGGGTCAGCACACCACCAGATTCAAATGTCCCGACTCCACAAAACTGGGCAACCATCACTTCCGTCACTTCCGTCACCTCTCGGCTAACCATCTCCAGCGATAAGTCGACGAGTCCTCTCCCTGGATTCGGATAAGGCAGGTCAGGCGGCGGCTCCGGGAAGTTAGGATTGCTCCTGTTTTGGGGCGTCTGGCGAGAGTAGGGGGGGCATGGGTGTTGGTCGCTGCTTTGGTTGCTGGATGTGTGATGAGTCCCGCCCCTGAGGATCGGCTGGTTGTCGGGCTGGTCACCAAGACCGACGCCAACCCGTTCTTCGTGACGATGAGAGACGCCGCGCTGAGCCGAGCCGACGAGTTGGGTGTCGAGTTGCGCGCTATGGCGGGCCGCTACGACGGGGACTGGGAGACACAGGTCGAAGCGGTCGAGAGCCTGGTCGCCGCCGGCGCTGCCGGTATTCTCATCACCCCTTCGGACCCCGCTGCTCTGGCCGACACGGTGAGAGAGGCGCGAGAGGCCGGTGTGTTGGTGATCGCGCTCGACACCCCCTTCGACGCGCCGGATACTGTTGACGCCACCTTCGCCACGGACAACTTCAGGGCCGGCGAGTTGATCGGTCGATGGGCGCGGGCGAGGACGGATGCGTTGGTACCTGAGGCCAGGATCGTCACTTTGGACGGGTCCGAAGCCCAGATCACGGTTGATGTTTCGCGCAACCAGGGCTTTCTGAGCGGCTTCGGTATCGACATCGCAGACCCCACCACGATGTGGGACGAAGACGACCCCCGCATCGTCGGGCGGGCTGTCACCATGGGCACGGCAGCAGGGGGACAGGCCGCTATGGAAGACCTGATACGGCAGAACCCGGAGATCAACGTGGTGTACACGGTCAACGAGCCCGCCGCGGCCGGCGCATACTCGGCGCTGGAAGACGCAGGCAAAGAGAACGACGTCCTGATCGTCTCTGTCGACGGGAGCTGTGAGGGAGTAGGCCGCGTCGCCGCAGGCGAGATCGACGCCACATCGATGCAGTACCCCCACAAAATGGCTGCCCTCGGAGTCGACGCGGTTGTCGAATACTCCAAGGCGGGCAGGAAGCCGCAGAACACCCCAGGCCTCGGCTTCCACGACACAGGCGTCACGCTGGTCACCCAACACCCCACCCCCGCAGTCCCATCAATCACAGCCGAACAAGCACTCAACGAATGCTGGGCATAGCCCTCCCAGCGGCCACGGCGTCCAAAGAACCAGCCAGTCGGTACAGACCTGACAAGGCCCGCCGTTGGGAGCTTCCCTCCGGTAGTCGGCCTCACATGCCCACGACGCTGAGAGCCAGAGTTGTGGTGATCGGTGACCAGAACCGATCAGCGGTCGGGTGGGGAGCGGTATAGGCAAGGAGCCGGTGTAGCCTCGAACGGCTGTACCGTGACCTTGGCGAACCCGCCGACGTTTTCAGGCTCAAGTCCGTCACCGAGCAGGTCCCGTCCCGAGGCCGGGGGTCGCTTCCCTCCTGTCCCGCGTTTCGCCGGGAGGACTCGCCCCAAGGCCGGGGGTCGCTTCCCTCCTGTCCCGCGTTTCGCCGGGAGGACTCGCCTCACCGTTTCGGTGGGTTATGAGCGCTTCAGCCTGCGTAGTCGCATCGCCACCAACAGCCGAACCAAGCCAACCGCGATCATCAACAACCCGCCCCAAACGGCGAGAGCGAACAGCGATCTGAGGGGCGCCACGAGAATGATAAACCCCGCCACCGCGGTGACCAGTCCTCCCAGGATCTGTATTCCTCGGTGATGGGTGTCGCGGTCCGTGATCGCTTCGATCACTTCGAACATCCCCGAAACCAACCATGCCGCTCCCACGAACAAAGCGACAACCGCCAGCGTAAGGCCCGGGAGGCGCAGCACCGCAAGACCGATGACCAAGGTGGCGACGCCGGCGATGATCCCCAGGATCTTATGACCTATGCCCTGTCCCGCGCTGACCCTCGCAATGATGAGGCTTATACCAGAGACAATCAAGTGGGCGCCGAGCAGCACGGCCACAATCGTCAGCGTCCGTCCAGGCCACAGGAGCATGAGGACACCCACTAATATCGAACCTAAACCGCTGAGAGCCGCAAACCGTCCGACCTTCACCAGGCCTGATCTTCCTCGGTTACCGCTCGTATTGGCGGAAGTCCCGCCCTTGCTTTGCGCCATGGCAACAAACCTCCTGTCGCGCATCTGTCGGCCATCAATAGTAATCCGTCTGCCCGACGGGCCGTGGAGTCGCCCCGCCTTTGTCCACCTAAGCGGGTCAACCTCACACCAGTGGCCATCCCACGACCAGGAGCCAAGGCTCCCACCCCATTTCATCGCGGCAAACCCCCGATCCATGATGAACCGGGCTCGACCGAAGGAGCATCCACCCCGCGGCTCACACGGTTGGTCCCTCGATGAACGGACGTGGCGCCGGTTCCAAGTCCGGTCGACTCCTTTGCTGCTATCATTTTGGCCTCTGGGAAGAGATTGAGAGGTCATACGGCATGACCAATAGCCCCCCCCCTCGGAGATCCGCCCGTCCGACACGCCCCGGCGCGGGACGCGCCGCACCGCGTCTCGCCGGCCCCGCCTGCCGGCTTCTCCCCCTTGCCCTCCTGGTGGCCCTCATCGGGCTGCTGTTGGCTTACGTCCCCGTGCCCGACGCCTCGGCGCAGACCACCCCGCAGGCGGCGCCGATTGCCGATGTTCATGTGGTGCCCGCCGATTGGGCGCTGAAGCCGAGCGGCCTGGGCGCGGGGGACCGTTTCCGGCTGCTGTTCCGCACCACGTCGCGGTGGGCGGCCACGGCCACCGACATCGCCACCTACGACGGCTACGTGCAGGGCGAGCTCACCAAGAACGCCAACACGCTGACCGCGATCCAGCCCTACGCCTCGGGCTTCAAGATGGTCGGCTCAACCCAGGCCGCGAACCTGCGCGACCACCTGGACTTCCGCCATGGCGGCAACTGGCGCACGGGCGTGCCCATCTACTGGATGGACGACGAGGGCGACGGCGGGCTGGTGGCCAACGACTACCAGGACTTCTGCAACGAGGAGCAGCCGTGGCGGAGTTCCATCCAGCCGGCGGAGTGGTGGCGCGCCGGGACGCTGGCCGATCACCGCAACGAGAACGGCGCGCCCCACGCCGACAGCAACCACCCCTGGACGGGAAGCGAAAACTCCTGCGCCACACGGAGTAGCAATTACCTTGGCGCGGCCAGGGTGGAGATCGGCAGGCACCGGGAGCCGGGGAGGTTCTACGGGCCCCTGAGCAACACCCAGGCCGCCAACACCGAGACGCGGTCCATGTACGCCATGTCCCCCGAGTTCATCGTGGCGGGGCCCATCCACGTGTCCCTGAGCGCCAGCGACGCCGTCATGACCGAGGGCAGCAGCACGGACACGGCCACGGTGGAAGTCAGCCTGAGCCGCTCCCTGGTCGCGGGCGAGACCATCACCGCCACGTTCCATTCCCAGAGTATGTTTCTGGGAGGCGATTACACCCTCGCCCTGGACGGCACGCCCGCCGGGGTGACTCTGGACACCACCGCGTGGACCATCACCTTCAGCGGCGCCGAAGCGCCCCGCGCGGTGACCCTCATCGGCACGGCCGGCGCCAACTCAGTGGCCACCTCGGGCACGGAAACGAAATCCCTCTACTTCACCGGCGTGAGCGGCATCGCGGGCGCCACCTACGATGGCTCGAAGTTTCCGACTGCCCTGTTCATCAAGAGCACCAGCGCGACGGGCCGTTCGATGACCCTGACGGTGTCGCCGGAGCGGGTGGCCGAGGGCGGCACCGTCACCGTCACCGTCGACATGTCATCGACGCGCTCCAGCGCTATCATTGTGCAGGTCAATATCCCAGGGCTCAGATCCACGCACGGCGTTACGACGGTGACGGCGGTATCCGGGTCCGTCACCCAGATCTGGGATAACTTAAACGTCCGGATCGCCGGAAACACGACGCAGGCCCGGTTCACCTTCGTCATTCCGGACGACAACAACGCCGAGCAAGCCCAACCGTTGACCGCTTTGTTCCTCGACATTGCCGATAACAACCTGCAGCCCGGCTCAGCGGTTCAGGACTGGTTCACGATCGAGCCCAGCGACCACACGGCCGCCAGCCCGCTGGTCAAGGTGGGCCTGCCCGACATCGAGGGCATCAGCCGCAACGACTACGACCAGCAGGTGCGCGAGGAGAACCAGAGCCCGCTGAGCTTCACCATCACCGCCGACCCGGCGCCGACGGCCAACAAGGACGTCTGCGTGGACGTGGTGGAGATAGGCGGCGACCGCGTGTCGGCGGCCAACGAGGGCCGCCGCACGGTCACCATCTTGGCCAACAGCATGACGGGCACCCTGTCGGTGCCCTACACCGACACGGCCGTGGACGAGCCCGACGGCGCCATCACCGCCCGCGTGGTCGGGGGGACGGGCTGCACCGGGTACACGGTCTCCACGGAAGAACCGATAGACGAGGCGCTGATCAAGGACGGCGAGGCCACCCTCGTCTCGCTGACCAGCGACGACACCCGGATGACCGAGGGCGACGCCGCCGACACCGCGGTGGCCAAGCTCGCCCTCTCCCGCCCCCTGATGGCCCGCGAGATGATCGAGGTCCGGCTGACCCTGACCACCGCGACGGGGGCGCGGCTGCCCGGCCACGCCACGCCCGACTTCGCGGTGGCGGCCCAGGGAACCGGCGTCACCGTCGAGGGTCTCACCTCGGCGGAGCCGAAGCTGTTCTTCACCGGCTCCGGGTCCAAGACGGTGCAGGAGGCGACCATCACCATCACCCCGGTGTCCGGCCTGGACGACGGCGACACAGGGCATGAGATCATCACGATGGCCCTGGTCTCGGACTCGGTGCTCAGCGGCCGGGGCCTTGCCACCACGGTCAGCGGCGGCGTGGGCCGGGGCAGCGACTTCTCCCAGCAGCTGGTGCTGACCGACGACGAGGGCGGCGCGCTGCCCACTCTCACCGTGTCGGTGGTGGGCGGCCACGGCCACATCGCCGAGGGCGGCACCCGCCGCCTGCGCATCCAGTCGGACCAGGCCGCGCTGCCCGGGGGCATCGCGATCGCCAACCTCGCCTCGGGTTCTTCCTACAGCTCAGGCTACGCGGGGGCTGTCCCGTCGAGCGCCACGATCCCCTCGGGCAGCACGAGCGTGGACTTCGACATCAGCGTCACCGACAACAGCGCCGACGCCGCCTACGGCACGCTGACGTGGACGCTGCCGATGAACGATGCCGTGTACAGCCGGGGCGATCCGCACTCGGTGAGCCTGGTCATCGCCGACGACGAGATCGGCGCGTCCATCCCCAAGCCCGAGGTGTATGAGTTCCCCTACCTCAAGTGGCATCTGCCGTCGTTCTACTACCTGCCCCGGGCGAAGATCCTGGCCGACGGCAGGCGGACGGTCACGGCTTACGAGGATCCCTCGACGCGCAAAGCCGACGGGTCGATCAACACCGACGACTACTACTGGCACCGGGACCTGTACGTCCTGCACGATCCCAACCGGAACAACCCGATGTACTACTACTTCTGGTTCCATCCCGGCTACCAGCCCACCGGGCCGGTGACGCTGACCGTCAAGGCGGTGGACCACCAGAACAACGCCAACGCGGAGACGGGCCGGGTCGCCTTCGCGCTGGACCTCGATCTGACGGCGCCCCCCTATGGGGAGAACGGCCCCTTCACCAATGACGAGCTCACGGTCACGCTCAACCCAGAGGACCTCGTCCGCCACAGCGGCGGCGCCGTCCACTTCCGGCCCGGGTTCGCGATATACGTGAATCCGCGGGTGTACAACGAGTGCGTGGACATCACCCACACCCTCTCGGGCGGCGGCTACGGCTCGGTCACCGTGGAGACGATGCGGGTGCACCTGTCGCCGCAGGGGGAAATGGGGCCAACCGACCGCACCAACACGGCGTGCGGCTCGCCCGGGCTCCTTGACTCGGAGCTCCGCACCACGGGGCGGCAGGGGGGCTACGCGTGGACGTCCCTCGCGATCGACATGACGGGCAGCAGCGACGCCCCTGTCCAGCCGCCAACGGTCCGCCTGGCCGTCGGCCAGTACTGGACCGCCCAGCGCGATGGGGAGAGCGGGAACCCCATCAGAGAGGGCCAGTACGCCACCTTCACCGTTCGCTACATCGGCGACATCTACGAACCGGTGACCGTCAAGTACACGGTCAGCCAGACGGGCGACGTGATCGACACGGCCCGCTTCAACCCGAACATACAACACTCGGTGACGATTCCCGCCAGTTCGTACTTCAGCGGGGCCGTCAGCTTCGACATCCCCACCAAGGGTGACAACGTCACCGAGCCCGACGGGTCGATCACAGCGATGCTGGTGGCGGACAGCGCCTACATCTCCACTGCCAATCCGATCACGGTGCAGGTGACCGACGGCGGCGGGCGGGTCGGCATGAACTCGCCGCCCCAGCCCCCGCAGCCGGACACGAACGGCCGGCCGCAGATACAGGGCGGCCCCGGCGATGAGAACGGCAACCCGGTCGGCCCCATCGGCTCCAACGCGCCGCCCTCCGACGCCATCGGCTCCAACGCGCCGCCATCGACGGACTCCGATGGGTCCGACGCCCTCGGCTCCGGCGGTTCCAGCACGCCCACGCCGAAGCCGGCGGGTTGGCCGCACGGTCTGGCCCAACTGGTGGAGGGCGGCGACAGCGAGATCATCGCGATCAGCCTCGCCGGCGGCGCCCTCGGGGAAAACCAGGAGGTGGTGGCGACGTTGCGCTCATCCGGCGCCACGCCGCTGGACGACTACACCCTGACGCTGGACAGCGCGTCCAGCCCGGGCGTGAGCGTCAGCCGGGACCATCCGCTCAACGCCGCCGAGTCGCGGATCACCTTCGGGCCCGGCGCGGAACGCGCCGTGCTCATGCTGCGCGCCATCGGCGACGACGTCGACGAGTACGAGCGGCTCACCCTGACGGTCACCGGCACGGTCTACTTCGACGGCTCAGACACCACGAACATCCCGGTCAACCGGAGCCTGGAGTTCGCCATCATGGACAGCGCAGCCCCCGACGCCGAGTTGGCGGAGGCGGAGCGTCTCATCCTGGCCATGATAGAGCGGCACAGGAACGTGACGGGCAACGCACGCGCCCTTGCCAACTGGGAGAAGGCGCTCAAGACGATCCTCGGCCAGGAGGGCGGGTTCACCATCGAGGAGCTCGAGGCGCACGCGGCAAGCGTCCGGGCTGGGAAGCCGACGGAGCGCTGGGCACTGGTGCTGAAGGTGGCGAAGAAGCTCGATGCGCTGCGCCGGCAGCAGGCGCAGCAGGCAACGCCGGAGGTCAGCGTCGCCGCCGGCAGCGGGATAACCGAGGGCGGCTCCGCCTCCTTCACTGTCACCGCCAGCCCGGCCCCGGCCAGAGCGTTGAGTGTCAACGTGGCCGTCACCCAGAGCGGCGACTACGGCGTGTCCACCGGAACAGCGACGGTGACGATACCCACGAGCGGCAGCATCACCCACACCGTCGCCACCCTCGACGACGGCGCCGACGAAGCCGACGGCTCGGTCACGCTGAGCGTGAATGCGGGCGACGGCTACACCGTGTCCTCCACCCAGGGCGCGGCTACGGTGAACGTCTCCGACGACGACGTGCCGGAGGTCAGCGTCGCCGCCGGCGGCGGGATAACCGAGGGCGGCTCCGCCTCCTTCACTGTCACCGCCAGTCCGGCGCCGGCGTCTCCCCTCTCGGTGAGCCTGACGGTCTCTGAGACCGGCGACTATGCCGCATCGGGGACGACCGGCGCCCGGACGGTGACGATACCGACGAGCGGCAGCGTCAGCCATGCCGTGGCCACGGTCAACGACGATGTCGACGAGGCCGACGGATCGGTCACCTTCACGGTGAACGCGGGCCAGGGCTACACAGTGTCCTCCACCAGTGGTGCGGCAACGGTGGCTGTCGCCGACGATGACACGTCGGTGACACCCGAGAACTGTGTCACCACCGACGCCGGCCTGCTGGCCTTGGTGGAGGCCAAGACCCGGGACCCGTGGAAGGGGACCAGGTCGGACCTGTTGGAGATGTTCACCCGCTCCTACAACACGATGAAGGGCACGGACACCTACACCACCGCCGACATCAAAGCCCGGACGGACAAACAGGACGCCAACTGGCAGGGCGACGGCCCCAACCCACTGTGGCAGAAGGTGTACGCCGAACTGGACCTCCTCGAAACCTGCCGCGGGGCGGACCAGAAGACACCCCCACCCCCGCCGCCGGACCCGGACCCGGAGATCAGCGTCACCGCCGGGTCGGGAGTGACCGAGGGCGGCGCCGCCACGTTCACCGTAACCGCCGACCCGGCGCCTTCAGCCCCGTTGACAGTGACGGTAACGGTCACCCAGCAGGGTGACTACGCCGCGTCGGGCGCCACCGGCGCACAGACGGTGACCATCCCCACCACCGGGTCGGCGCAGCCTGAGGTGGCAACGGTGAACGACGCCTTGGACGAGGCCGACGGGTCGATCACCGTCACACTGAACACCGGCCAGGGCTACACCGTGTCCTCCTCGCAGAACGCGGCATCGGTGGCCGTCTCGGACGACGACACACCACCCCCACCCCCACCGCCGGACCCGCCGCCGCCGACGGATCCCGAACCGGACACCGACGTCACCGAGGACCCGCCGTCGACTCAAGGCGCGCCCACGCTGTCGGTGCACGACGCCTCGGGTGATGAAGGCTGGGAACTCGTATTCCGGGTGACTCTGTCACAGGCTTCCGACCAAGACGTAAAAGTGCGTTGGACCACCCACCCCTACCAAGGCCTGCACGGGCGGGCGCGCAGCGGCGCCGACTACCTGTCCGGCTGGGGCACGATAAAGATCCCCGCCGGAAATACCGTCTGGGAGGGCACCATACTCCTCGAACAGGACGACCAACCGGAAGGCGACGAGCACTTCGAAGTCTGGCTGTCCCATGCGGAAGGCGCCACCATAGCCGACGGCACCGGGGTCATGACCATCATCGACGATGACTAGGGCCTGTTGACACTATTCGGATCGATGTCCGTTAGCATCAGTTAGAGTGTGGTCACGTTCTCGATCAGTGAAACCGAACGGGAGAAGTGTGACAATACTGGTTTTTATATTCTACTAACTAACGATTCAGCAGGCGATTAGGGGGTGCGTCAACAGGCCCTAGTTCCAGCCGCACAGCTACGAGGCCGGTTATGCGTGGAGGAGATCGCCAACAGCGACCTCCATTTCTTGGTCCTCGAAGACCGCGGTGATCCGAAGCTTGCCGCCGGTGGCTTCGATGAAACGGACCAAGGTAGCGAGATGGAGGTTGCCTCGCCTTTCGATGCGTGACACCTCACCCTGGCTGATCTGGAGCTGATCTGACAGCTGCTGTTGGGTGAGACCGCGTGCCTTGCGGATCGCTTTGAGTGTTCGGACCCGGTTGGTGATCTCCGCGAACGTCTCGGCCTCGACCGCGGCTGCTCGGGGGTTAGCGCGGATCTGCTCCCGGATGGCCTCCATCTGCTCCCCTGCTGTAGCCCACTCCCGGTCGGTGAACTCACCAGGTCCGAGTTCTGGGTTGTCGAGAATAGCCCGCACCCTCTCCCAGTTCTGATCCCCGGCTACGTTGTCGGTCCCCTGATTCTCAGCCATAGCCGACCTCCCTTCACCCCACCAAGGACCCAGCGTCTTGTCGTGCTTCAGTCATCGAGTCCCCCTTACCCGAGCGCGATGGCTCGGCTGATGTTGATGCCACTCTCCGATCATGGCGCCCTCGATCTGCCTGACGGCACGCGGATACCCCACTCGTTGCCCAACTTCGTCTTGTCCCCGACGAGCATCACCACCGCGACCTCGCCGCCACCTCCGATATCGAACCAGACATAGGGGATCCGCAGCACCGGCGGACCGTCGGCATACGGCGTGTAGATAGTTGGCGGGGTTCGCCGCAGCGCGAACAACTCGAACCGCGAGGTCACTATCGGATGGCTCGCATCCCCATCCTGGTTAGCCCTCAATATGGTGGCCGTGCTCTTCGAGTGCGCCAACCAGGGCCATAACATCACCCAGCAAATCCATGTACCGATCCTCAGAAACGGCAACAGCATCAGTTCCCGAAGCTGCCGAACGAATGTCGGGTGGTACATGACAGCCGCCACAAGCAGCCAGTATGCCACACAACCTATATGCTGTCAACCTCATAACCAACCGGGGCTCCGACGCGGCCGGCGCAGTTCAGTTCCAGTCAATGGGGCTGTCTTGACGACGAACGCCACCATCTAACGACGGCCCGGCGCACGCCAGGCAACAACCGGGCGCGGATCGCGTCCGAACCAAGAGCTTCTCGCCGCGCCGGAGACCGGCTTATAACAGTCTGCGCGGTTTTTAAGAGGTTTCACTAAAAGTCGCGCAGACCCATATAAGTCGGCGCGCCAGCCGGGGAACGAGGGGTAACTGACGATGTTGACGACTACAGCGCCTGATACACGGGGCGTGCTCGGGTGCTGACCCCAGCAGCTTGTGACACCCCTCGGGTACAATGTGGCGATGAGCACCGTCACTGCCGAGCTGCACCCCGACCTGGTGGACTGGCCGCACACACGGCCCGTCAGGGGTGCGCTCGTCTCGGTGGTCAACGCCCTGCGGGAGCAGGACCGGGTGATCGCCACCTTGGACGACCTGGCCGAGTTGCTCCCTGGCCGCGCCCCGCAGAGCACCGCCCGGGCGCTGCGGGAGGCGGGGTGAAGGAGGCAAGCATGAGGGGCTTATCCCATCTCCGGCGTTCTCGTCCTCCCTCTCAGAAGCATCCCTTCGTTGTCGATGCTGCCGGCCGGCACTGGAGTTGACGTGGAGATTCCGAGCTGGTGGATAACTCCCGCAGCCGTTGTCGCTGTGGCCTTGGTAGGCGCCCTAGTCAAGTGGCTGCTCTGGATAGGGTCGATGAATGCGCACAAGTCTGAGGCCAGTTCTCTCCTGAGAGAGATACGAGCGGATATCAAGAAGATATTCCAGCGGTTGCCTGCTGAACCGATAGGTTCAGCTAGTCCAAGAGCGCTAACAGATTACGGCCAAAGGATCGCTGACGCTGTTGACGCTAAGATATGGGCGGAGCGGGAAGCCCAGAATCTCGATGCCCAGGCCGAGGGAAGGCGTGGCTACGAGATCGAAGACCTCGCCTTCCAGCACGTAGAGACCCATGAGTTGAGCCCCGACATTCGGGAAACTGCGTTCGAGCAGGGGTTTACCGTTGCTCATGTGAGGGATGTTCTCGCTGTTGTGCTCAGGGACGTGCTGCTAGATAGGCGTGAACCGGTCTAGCGAGACGGGTACGTCGGCATCTCCGGTGTCGGCATCCTCGGTGTGGGTAGCGGCATCTTCGGCTCCTTTAGCTTGGCTGTGGGCGGGGTCCGCAGACCTGCTCACCGGCGATGAGGTCACGACACATGAGCCGCTTCCTCTCCATGCCCTTCGCCAACGCGCCATCTGGTCGAGCGTGTCTAGTGTCCTGAGTCGTTGGAAGAGCGCGAAAAACGCCGCCGGCGGGCCGTGCCTCCCCCGACGGGTCCCTCCCCCGCCGCCGCCACCATGGTCCGGGGCGTGAGCGGC
>WTGP01000024.1 GCA_011523505.1 Gammaproteobacteria bacterium | reverse complement strand
GCGCCCACGGCCCCGCTCCGGGTCTCGGTGACCGTGATCGCGAGCGGCGACTTCGGCGCCCAGGCGGGAGCGAGGACGGTCACGATCCCGACCTCCGGCTCGGTGAGCCACGCCGTCGCCACGGCGGGCGACAGCGCCGACGAGCCCGACGGCTCGGTCACCCTGACGGTGAACGCGGGCCAGGGCTACACGGTCTCGGCGAGCCGGCCGGCGGCGACGCTCGCCGTGGCCGACGACGACGCGGCGGCGCAGCAGGCCTGTGTCACCACCGACAGCGCCCTGCTCGCGCAGGTGCTGGCCAAGACGGGGGACCCGTGGGGTGGGGCGCGGCCCGACCTGGTGGACACGTTCACCCGTTCCTACAACACGATGCTGGGCACGGACACCTACACGGTGGCGGACCTCAAGGCCCGCCCGGACCGGCAGACGCCCAACTGGCAGGGCGCCGGCCCCAACGCGCTCTGGCAGGGCATCTACGCCGAGTTGGACCGCCTCGAGGCGTGCCGCGAGGGAACGACGCCGCCCGCGGTCGCGCCGGAGGTGAGCGTCAGCGCCGGCAGCGGGATAACCGAGGGCGGCAGCGCCGGCTTCACGATCACGGCCAGCCCGGCCCCGTCGTCGGCGTTGACGGTCGTGGTGACCGTCACCCAGTCGGGCGAGTTCGGCGCGACGGTCGGCGCTCGGACCGTCGAGATCCCCACGTCGGGTTCGGTGAGCCACGCTGTGGCCACGGCGGGCGACGAAGTTGACGAGGCTGACGGCTCGGTCACCGCGACGGTGAACGCGGGCAGCGGCTACACCGTGTCCTCGACGCAGGGCGCGGCTACGGTGGCGGTCTCCGACGACGACGATTCGCAGCAGGATCCGCCGCCGGCGACGCCGGAGATCAGCGTCACCGCCGGCGGCGGCATCACCGAGGGAAGCAGCGCCTCCTTCACGATCACGGCCAGCCCGGCGCCCGCTGCGCCGCTGACCATCACCCTGACCGTCACGCAGACGGGCGACTACGGCGTCTCGGCGGGGACGAAGACGGTCGTCATCCCGACGGGGGGCAGCAAGTCCTACACGGTGGCCACGGCCGGCGACAACGCGGACGAGGCGGACGGCTCGGTCACCGTCACGCTCAAGGCGGGCCAGGGCTACACCGTCTCCTCGTCGCAGGGAACAGCATCGGTGGCCGTCTCAGACGACGACGACCCGCTGCCCCCGCCACCGCCGCCTCCCCCCGCCACGCCGGAGATCACCGTCACCGCCGGGGCGGGCGTGACCGAGGGCGCCTCGGCGGGCTTCACCCTCTGGGCCACCCCGGCGCCCGCATCGCCGCTCACCGTGTCCATCACCGTCACCCGGACCGGCGACTTCGGCGCCGTGACGGGCACGACGACGGTGGCCATCCCCGCCGGCGGCAGCAAGAGCCACACGGTCGCCACCACCGGTGACGACACCGACGAGCCTGACGGATCGGTGACCGTCGCGGTCAATGCCGGCCAGGGCTACACGGTGTCCTCCACCCACGGCGCGGCGTCGGTGGCCGTCTCCGACGACGACGCCACCACCGTCACCCTGGCCGCCGACCCCGACAGCGGCGATGCCATCGCCGAGGACGGTGGCGTCCGTGAGATCACCCTCACCCTCGGTCGGACGCTCGCCACAGGCGAGACCCTGACCGCGCCCTTGGCCGTGTCCGGCGCCACCGCAGGCGCCCATTACACCCTGACGTTGAAGCAGGGAGAGGACGTCAACCAGCACGTAACGCTTGTCACCGAAGACCCGCACAGCGCCCAGAACCCAGCGGTCGTCTTCGCCGCCGGGTCACAGCAGGCCACCCTGTTGCTGACCGCCCTATCGAACGCCGACACCGACGAACGCACCGTGCGGGTGACGTTCGGGACGGGCGCCAAGGCCCCCACCGGCCAGAACCTCGCAGGCGGCATAACCACCACGGGCAGTCCGGTTGACACCGCTGTCACCAACGACGACCAGCCACCTGCCGACCTGCCCGCCATCACCATCGACGACCGCTGGGCCGCCGCTCACGAGGACACCGGGGCGATCAGCTTCGTGGTGGTCCTCAGCGAACCGTCGACCCAGACCGTGACCGTCGACTACCGGACCCGGGAGGGCACCGCCTACGAGTATCTCGACTATGCGGGGGAGCGGGGTCGTCTGGTTTTCCGTCCGGGCACTACCCGGCGCAGCATCAATGTCGTGCCGAGAGCCGACAGCAGACGAGAGAGCGACGAGACCCTCTATCTGGTCCTCTCCAATCCCGTCAACGCCACCATCGAGGACGGCACATCCACCGGCACCATCATCGACGACGACTAGTGCCCTGATTCGTTGAAAGAGCGCGAAAATCGCCGCCCGCGGGCCGGGCGTCCCCCGACGGGTCCCTCCCCCGCCGCCACCACCATGGTCCGGGGCGTGAGCGGCCATACCCGGCTGGACGCCGGGTGAAACGGCGGGTCGCTCCACGAAACCCCTTCTGTATGTTCCCTCCATCCCGGCCGGGCCGATCGGAGCTTGCGCAGCTTCAGGCCGGTGGCGGTGCTTGGCATGAGCCAACCTATAGGGAGGGTGTGACAGATTCGCGTCCGAGCGACAGGAACAGACAAGGAAGGCGTCGATCGGCCGCGAATCTCAGACACAGGACACTAGATCATCAGTGTTCTAGTCGTCTGTCGCTTGTTATGGTGGTCTGTTGGTAGTCTATCTTACCCCTGATACACGTATGGGAAGGGGTATGACAGGTTCTGGATTGGCGTTCACGATGCCCTTGATTGCTTGGCACTCCTCAGGGAACTTCCTCCGAAGTGGTAGAGCGCTCGATGCCCGATCCGCATCAGCCAGACCCGGGCGCCGGGCTGTCGGTCTCGCAGGCCCTCAGAAATGCGACGATGGCACTCCCGCCGAGGGGTGGTGGCGTAGCTTCCGCTGTCCACATCAATGCCGACCACCTCGCCGTGGTGGTCGGGCTTCTACCTGCGGACGGATGTAGCGCTCGTATGTCTCCTCACCGAGGCGCCCCCGGGGGCTCCTGATCCGGCGCCGCTCGGAGAGTTGGCCGAGAAGCCTGGGTTGCCTTGGGCTGCGGACGTCGCACCCGCAGGCCATAGCTAAGGTGACGAGCCTGAGGGTAACCTGTCGAATGGCACGGGCGACAACCGAAGTCATCGCCCGTCACCACAACTTGGCGGGTATTGCCTGTTGGTACAGGACCGGGGCCTCACATGCTCGGAGCCGTGGAGAAACCACCTCCTGGCTGCGGTTCGACTCAGCTGCCCGCCGCCGTTCTCGCAGCCTTCCCGCGAGGATAGCACATACTCGTCCAGTGAGAGTATCCGCCAACAGCTTGTACATAGCCCTGCCCTTCGAGGTCGATGGGCTGTTCTGATGGCGATCACCGAAATTTCGATGATCGTCAACAGTCCCATCCGCGTTCCTCGCGCTCGTCGCGCGGGTACTCACCCGTTGGAGGAAGGCCTCTGCGGGTATGTGGGGTCAGGGTCAAAGGTGTCTTCTCCCGATGGTGGTCATCGATCTCGGCGGAGTCGATCACCTGCCTGGGAAATGTAATGAGCCGGGTGCCGCATTCCTGAGCCATGTAGCGCGTTAGTGAGCCATATGCCGTGGACTTCAGCGCTAGACTGGTGCCTGTGAACGGTTCTCTGCGCCCGTTTCCCGACGCCCCGGCCAGCTTGTTCACCCCTGACTTCGGGCAGGAACCCCATCTGCTGGTGGGGCGCGAGGGTCTGGTGTCTTCGCTCCGGGAGGGCCTGGGCGCGGGGCCTCGCGATCCCCGGTTCACGTCACTGCTGCTCGGACCCCGAGGTTCGGGCAAGACCGTAGTCCTGAACCACCTGGGCAGTCTGGCGCGAGAGTCCGGGTGGATCGTGCTACCGCTCGATGCCGGCACGTCCGGGGTTCAGGAGCGGATCATCGAATACATCGGGTGGGCGCGTGAACTCCACGACGCGGCGCCGGACGCGGGAGCGGGCCGGATCGAACGGACGTCCTTCAGGGTGAAGGTGTTGCCGCTGGAGTGGCAGCGTGAGGCGGTGCGGGAGATGCGTCCGAGATGGGGACTGCGCCGCCATCTGACGACCCTCGCCGATCACGCTCTTCAACACCGTTCAGCGGTGTTGCTGGTCCTCGACGAGATGCAGAGCGGGGAGCGGCCCGAGCTGCGACGATTGTCCGCCGATCTGCAGCACATCACCAAGAACGAACAGCTGCCGCTCGCGTTCCTCGGCGCCGGGCTTTCGGAGATGAAGCACACGCTGCTAGACGACAAGAGGATGACCTTTTTCGCCAGATGCGACCGCAGGGACATGCCGCCCCTGGCGCCGGTGGACGCGGCGCGGTTCCTGGCTCAGACGGCGCGCGACGCAGGCGGGAGTTTCGACGGCGACGCTCTCCCATCGTTGGCTGAGGCATCCGGCTCTTTGCCTTACAAGATGCAGCTGGTGGGCCATCACGCCTGGTTGGTAGCCGGTGCCCCGGACCATCCCATTGACGACCAGGCGGCTGTGGTGGCTTCGCGCGAGGCGAACCGGATCATGCACGAGCGGGTCTCGCTTCCCGTGTGGCACGACCTCAACGAAGCCGAGCAGGCCTATCTGCGCCGACTCGCCGAACTCGGTGGCGAGGGGCCTCCGACACAGATCGCGGCAGGCCTGGACATCAGCTCGAGGACCTTGGGGCGGGTGCTTGCCCATCTGGTCAACGCCGGCTGCGTCGCCCTCATGCCCGGGGGGACCGTGCGAGTCGCTGACGTGATACCCATGGAAGGCCTGAAGCAGATCATCGAACAGGAGAACCTCCACGGCGGGCACGAGGCCAGGAGCGCGTCGCCGAACGCGGGCCGAACCAAATGCAACGCCCTGATGCCACGCGCCCGCGCTCGCTGCATAATGACCCGCGGACACGCCGGCGCCCATCGTTCAAGATGATGCGGGACTCCTCCATCGACCAAAACCACGAAATCGCGCAGCCTCGACTTCCTCTTCTGTGAAGGGCGCGACTCCTGAAGATAGCCCCGTGATGATGATCATCGATTCTCCCCGGAGTCGATCATCGAGATTCCCCACCAACAACGCCGGCGGGGAGCTCCACCCCTGCCCCGAGGGCGCCGCTCACGATCACATTGCCCGTACCGTAATGCTGGTGGGTGGAGTTCGCCCCGTTTTGTGCGGTTTTCGGTTTGAGGGTTAGGGAGTGCTCGCACTGTCGGTGATGTAGACCCGGCCTCATTGTTGGAAGGCCGGAACTCCACGACTGATCGACGAGTGGCAGGTCCTTCTGGCTGTGTGGAATCACATCCGTCATGATCAGCACACTCCAAGATGTCACGTTAACCTGTCGTGAACGTGACAAACCTTGTCGTTTGCGGTAGTGTCCTCCTATACACGGGACAGGGTTTTGCTGGGATACGTCCAATTCGGTAGCTCCTGTCCTGATGGGAGTGGCGGTCCGCTGGGCGGTCAGAGCTTTCGGGCAATCCGTAGCTCCTCCAGCGGAGCCGCCGACCCACCACTCTAGACCCGTGCGCGGGAATTGTTCCACAGTCGTTTCCTAAGGTTTACGGTACGCTGATCGAGTCGGCTCGTACTAGTGTGTGGATCGTCAGCAAGCCGCAGAGTGGCAGTAATGCCTACCCAGCATGAGCATTTCCCAGGATGCGGGTGTCCCAGAGGTCGGGACCCTCATCCTGTCAGAGCGTTCGAGCCGCCACGCGCTCCAGAACCTGCACTCCGTCACCTCAGCGGGAAGGTCGTTGCCGTTCTTCACTCGCTTCGACTGCGCGGTTGATGTGACTTTGAGTTCACGAGCAATGGCTCGGCATTTCGATAAACACCACATCCCCGGGGCGTATGGTGGCTAGCTCCTCACGGATGGATGGGGCCATGTGCTTTACGTACTTCCAGTCGTTGGTGGGCAATATGATAAAGCCGAGTGGCCTAGCAGAGAGATTCTGCTGGCTGGGCATTTTCTTGTCGCCTGTGATCAACACATCGTAGGAATGCGTCTCGGCGCAATCCAGCAAGGCGCTATTCACTAATTCGTTCCAGCCCTTCTCGGCCGCCGTATCAACATTGTGCCCTGGGAGATACTTGCGGAGGGCCGCGGGTGTATTGTGATCAAACATGATTTTCATAGTTCAGTTACGACGATACGAGACGATCTTCAAGGGACAGCTCTATATGCTCAAGCAGGTCTAAGACCAGCCCCTCTTCCACACCGGGATACCACTCGTGGAACTCAGCCAGCGAATTGCCAGACTTAAAGATCGCAAAGAGCGTTGCGACGGGCATGCGCGTGCCTTCGAAGAGCCATGTGCCGCTGACCTTGCCTGGGATACGCTCAATCGACTTGCAACCTTCCCATATGTCCACCGTTTCGACCTTCTTGGTCATCGTCGCCGCCCTTGTGGTGAATGGGGTTCATTGTAAACCCTAGCTAGCTCTAGTCGATCCTCTGGGGCCGGCACAAGTTGGCGATGCTGTGACAGGCGGACGACCTACGACCACATCTCCTCTCGCCGTCTCGGTGATGGTTGGCCGAAAGCGGATGAAATCAGTCGCCTTATCCTCCCTGCTAGCAGCGAGCTACTGGATCTGGTGGCTGCGGTGGTGGTTGGCCGGCGGCGTCGCGCTGGTGGTTGTCAAGCACCGCAACAACATCGGTGGTGGCGGCGGGGTGCTCGCGACCACTCGTGACATGGTGCTTCGGTCGATGTGCTCAGACCAACGTCACCTCCCAAACCCAGACTGCTCCGTCACCTCGGGAATTCGTCTCGGCGGTCTGTAGCCGGCAAGGGTGTCAAGGCACCCTTTCCTCCCGGAACCGAAACGACTCCAGGGTCATCGAAACTGCGAACCCACTCCGCAGCCTTCGACCGGCTAGGCGTGTTCAGGATTCACCCGACGTCGATAGCCGGCGGCGAAGCCCCAGGTCGAAACCCCAGGTCGAAGGGTCGCCGGCCAACGATTCGAGGTCCATCCGCGTCTTCTTCCGGCAACCCTATTGGTAGACTGGAGGCGATGTTTCGAGCTGTGATTGGTCGGCGGACCCTGCATGTTGCGTTGGCGTTGGTCACGGCCGTCGCCGTGTTGCCGCTGTGGGCCGGCGACGCCGGGGCGGAGACCCAGATCGAGGACATCGAGGACATCGAGGAAATCGCGCCGCCGCCGGCCTCCGAGGATCCGACGTCGCCGGACGAGGGCCTGTTGCCGGACGTCCTCGAACCGGGGGACAGAGCCGCCGACGGGGCCGATCCCGCTCAGAGGTACCACAATCTCGGCTCGCAGCTCAGCACGCTCGCCGTCGCCGCCGATGTTCGTCAATACGGCGCCGGCGAGGGTCTCCCCGACACGGATATGACCGAGGGCGCGAAGCCGCCGACGATGCCGGGCGGCGCCAACTCCACCTTGAGCTTGAGCGAGCCGATGCTGCTCACGATCCAGCTCGACGGCAACCAGGACGGGGTGCTGGCGTTCTTGGCCGAGCACGGGATCACGCCGGCCAACGTGGGATCCGACTACCTAGAGGCGGCGGTGCCGCCCACGCTGCTGGCGCAACTGGCCGATCAGATCGGGGTGGCGCGCGTGCGCGAGCTGCCGACGCCGCATCGGCTTCGGGACAGGATCACGAGCGGGGGCTTGTCCCTGCATCAGGCCGGCCGCTGGCACTTGGCGGGCTACGAGGGGCACGGCGTCAAGATCGGCGTGATCGATACGGTCTCTAGGCCGAAGCGCAGTGATGGCTCCAGGGGCTGGCGCAAGGACGGCTTCGTCGGTCTGCGCAGGCTGATGGGGACCGAGTTGCCACAGACGGTGAGGGGAATGTGCTTCCCCGCCGCCGGGGTGGCCACATACGATCTGGTCAACTGCGACTCGCCGGACGGAAGGGACAACCACGGCACCCGGGTGGCCGAGACTTTGATGGACATCGCGCCGGAGGCGTCGCTGTATGTCTCGAACGCCAGCACCTGGGCCGATCTGCAGCGTGCTGTGGTGTGGATGCACGCGCAGGGCGTGAAGGTGATCGTGTACTCGATCGGCTGGACCTTCCACGGCAACGCCGACGGCACCTCGCCGCTGTCTCCCAGCCCGTTGAACACGGTCAAGTGGGCGGCCGACAACGGGATCGTGTGGGTCAACGCGGCTGGCAACCAGGCCCACGTCGGCTGGTACGGCGCGTTCGCCGACAGCGACGGCGACGGCTACCACGAGTGGTGGAAGCGCGGCGATGTCGTCGACGAGGGCCAGTCGTTCACGCTGCGCGCCAAGAGCGAGTTCACGATCTTCATGCGCTGGGACGACACCTGGGGCGCCGCGACCAAGGACCTGGATCTGGAGTTGAGGTACCGTCGGTCGGCCTCCGCGGCCTGGGAGGTCGTCGCGGTGAGCGCGGACACCCAGAACGGCGGGTCTGCGGACCATCCCTATGAGGGGTTCATCTTCGAGGGCGAACCGGGCCAGTACGCGGTCTTCGTCAAGAAGCGGGCCGGCAGCGCCGCGCCCTCGTGGCTGCAGTTCAGGATCTGGAGCAAACACTTCAGCGCCGAGCATGCCACCGCGGGCGGCTCGATCTCGACCCCCGGCGACAGCGCCAGTTCAGGGATGCTGGCCGTGGGCGCCGCCAATGCGTGGAACCCCACTCCACTCGCGGACTACAGCAGCCGCGGACCCACCCCCGACGGGCGGATCAAGCCCGATATCGTCGCTGTCACCTGCGGGTTGGTCACAAGCGGCGCCAATTCCTGGATTAGTTTCTGCGGTACCAGCGCAGCGGCGCCGCATCTCGGCGGTCTGGCCGCGCTCGTCCTGGAGCGCAACCCCACCTACACACCCGCACAGGTGGCCGACTACCTCAAGGCCAACGCCGTCGACCGCGGCTCGCGCGGGCCGGACAACGAATGGGGCCACGGCTTCGCGGTGCTGCCCGCCACTGGTCTGCCCGCGGTGCTGCCCGCGGTCGACTGTGTCACATACCTGGCCGGCAACGGCACCGTCCAGGGGAAGTGGTACGGAGTCTGCGAGTCTTCGAGGGTCGGCTCGTTCAGCCACTTCTACAACTTCAGCCTCGCCGAGCGGCGCGTCGTCACGATCGACCTCGAGTCCTCCCAGCACTTCTCGTTCCTTTACCTGCGGCGCGGGCTAGGGCAGCGAACCGGCAGTTGGCTGTTCTACGACAGCAGTGGCGGCGACCCCTGGGCGCGGATCAATCGGTCGCTGCCCGCCGGCGACTACACGATCGAGGGGACCACCCTCCGGCCGAATAGAGCCGGACCGTTCTTGCTCACCGTGGCAGGCCTGGCGACCGACGCCCCAACGGAGGGGACTCAAATCAGCGTGACGGCCGGCGCGCCGATCGTCGAAGGCGCCAGTGCCAGATTCGTGATCGCTGCCGACCCGGCGCCGGCGGCGCCGCTGAGCGTCTCGCTGGAAGTCACCGACTGGGGCGCCTTCGCCGCGAACGGCGCCACCGGTAGACAGACCGTGACGATTCCCACATCCGGCTCGGTGAGACACAGCGTGGCCACCGTCGATGACAATGTCGGCGAACTCGACGGCGCCATCACGGCGAAGCTGATCCCGGGCGGGGGCTACATGGTTTCCTCGACGCAGGGCGCGGCCACCGTCGCGGTGGCGGACAACGAACCGGTCGTCAGCATCACCGGCGACGCCGACCGGATAACAGAAGGCGAGACCGTGACCTTCACCGTGTCCGTGACCCCCGCGCCGTCCGCGCCGCTCGCTGTCACGCTGAAGATCGCTCAGCAGGGCTATTACGCGGCGCCGGGCGCGACCGGTACCAGGACCGTCACGATTCCCACGGCCGGGTCCGGGCGGCTCAGCTCCTCCGCGCTGCTAACCGTCGCCACCGTCGACGACGACGCGGGCGAAGCCGACGGCGCGATCACGGCCACGTTGCAATCGGGTCCGGGGTACAGGACTCCCCTCACGGTCTCCGGCACGATGACCGGCGTGGGCGCCACGGTGGCGGTGGCGGACAACGACCGGCCCTCGGGTGACCACTGCATGCACGAGCTCGCCGGCCCCGGCAAGGTCAGCGGAGAATGGACTGCGGCGTGCCTGACCGCCAGGGGCAACTCAATTGCGAGCGCCGAGTACTACAGCTTCAGGCTCGATCAGCAAAGCCGGGTCACGATCGATCTGCGGGGAGAGCGGTCCGGCAATAGCGACACGTATCTCTATCTGAGGAAGGGGTTCGGGGAGCGTTCGGCCGGGCAGGTGGCGCGCAACGACGACGGTCGGAGCCGACCCGGCGTGCATCACCTGTCAGCGTTGCTCGAGGTCACGTTGGCGGCCGGCGACTACACGATCGAGGCCACCACCTACGGATCGCGGGTGAGGGGTTCGTTCACTCTGGAGGTGAGCGGCATCCCGCAGCAGACTCCTCGGACGCCGCAGACTCCTGAGGTCAGCGTCAGCGGCGCCGCCGGCGTCACCGAAGGCGCCGGCGCGGTCTTCACCGTCACCGCGGCGCCCGCGCCGTCAACGCCGCTGACCGTCTCGCTGACCGTCACGCAGCAGGGCGACTACGCCGCCGCGGGTGCCCCCGGCACGAAGACCGTGACGATCTCCACGAGCGGCTCGGTGACGCACACCGTCGCCACCGTCGATGACTCCGCGGACGAAGCGGACGGCGGAATCACCGCGACCCTGAGCGCCGGTCAGGGCTACACCGTCTCATCCTCCCGGGGCGTTCACACGGTGAGCGTGTCGGACGACGACGTGCCGGAGGTCAGCGTCACCGCCGGCGCGGACATCGACGAGGGCGGGTCGGCGAGTTTCACGATCACCGCCGACCCTGCGCCGCACACGCCTCTGCCCGTCTCGCTGGCTGTCACGCAGCAGGGCGACTACGCGGGCGCGGGCGCCACCGGCACGAAGACCGTGACCGTCCCCACGAGCGGTTCGGTGACCCACACCGTCGCCACGACCGACGACAGCGCCGACGAGGCCGACGGGTCGGTGACCGTCACCCTGAAGGCGGGCAGCGGCTACACCGTGTCCTCCGCTCAACGGGTGGCGACGGTCGGCGTCTCCGACGACGACGCGCCGCCTGCGACGACGCCGGAGGTCAGCGTCACCGCCGGCGCCGGTATCACCGAGGGCGGCAACGCCGGCTTCACCATCACCGCCAGCCCGGCGCCCGCGTCCCCGCTGTCGGTGAGCGTGACGGTCACCCAGACCGGCGATTTCGCCGCTTCGGGCACCACGGGCGGCCAGACAGTGACCGTCCCTGTCAGCGGCAGCGTGTCCCATACCGTCGCCACGACCGACGACAGCACCGATGAGGCCGACGGGTCGGTGACCGTGACCCTGAAGGCGGGCAACGGCTACGCCGTGTCGTCCAGCCAGGGCACGGCGTCGGTGGCCGTGGCGGACGACGACGCGCCGCCACCGGCGCCCGCCTGCGTCACTGCCGACGCCGCCCTGCTGGCCCAGGTCCTGGCCAAGACTCAGGACCCGTGGAACGGGGCGCGTCCCGACCTGCTGGACACGTTCACCCGCGCCTACAACACCATGCTGGGCGCCGACACCTACACGGTGGCCGACCTGAAGGCGCGCCCGGACCGCCAGGAGTCGAACTGGCAGGGCGACGGCCCCAACGCGTTGTGGCAGAAGGTGTACGCCGAACTGGACCGCCTGCAGGCCTGCCGCGCCGCACCGGCAACGCCGGAGATCAGCGTCACCGCCGGCCCGGGCGTGACCGAGGGCGCCGCCGCGACCTTCACCATCACCGCCGCCCCGGCGCCGTCGGCCTCGCTGACGGTCACCCTGACCGTCACGCAGCAGGGCGACTACGGCGCCTCTACGGGCACCAAGACCGTCGCGGTCCCCGCCGGCGGCGCCAAGAGCTACACCGTCGCCACCGCCGGTGACAGCACCGACGAGGCCGACGGCTCGGTCACCGTCACCCTGAAGGCGGGCAGCGGCTACACCGTGTCCTCGTCGCAGGGAGCGGCCACCGTCGCGGTCGCCGACGACGACGACCCGCCCCCGCCGCCACCGCCGCCTCCGCCGGACCCCGAGGTCAGCGTGACCGCCGGCGCCGGTGTCACCGAAGGCCAGAACGCGTCCTTCACCGTCACCGCCAGCCCGGCGCCCGCGTCCCCGCTGTCGGTGAGCGTGACAGTCACCCAGACCGGCGACTACGGCGCGTCGACCGGTACCAAGACCGTCACGGTCCCCGCCGGCGGCGCCAGGAGCTACACCGTCGCCACCGCCGGCGACAGCATCGACGAGGCCGACGGCTCGGTCACTGTCACCGTCAACGCCGGCAGCGGCTACACCGTGTCCTCGTCCCGGGGCACAGCCACTGTCGCGGTCGCCGACGATGACGATCCCCCGCCGCCCCCGCCACCCGCGACGCCGGAGATCAGCGTCAGCGCCGGGGCGGGCGTCACAGAGGGCGGCGCCGCGGCCTTCACCGTCACAGCCGCCCCCGCCCCGGCCAGCCCATTGACCGTCTCGCTGACCGTCACCCAGACGGGCGACTTCGGCGTGTCCACGGGCGCGAAGTCGGTGACCATCTCCGCCGGCGGCAGCAAGAGCTACACCGTCGCCACCGCAGGTGACAGCACCGACGAGGCCGACGGCTCGGTGACGGTCACCGTCAACACGGGCAGCGGCTACACCGTGTCCTCGTCCCACGGCGACGCCACGGCCGACATCGCCGACGACGACGCCACCACCGTCACTCTCGCCGCTTCTGCCGGCGGCGCCATAGCCGAGGACGGCGGCGTCCGCGAGGTCACTGTCACCGCCGGACGGCCGTTGTCCGCCGGTGAGGCCCTCACCGCGCCGTTAGCTGTGTCGGGCGCCGCCGCCGGCAGCCACTACACCCTCGCTCTCAAGCAGGGCCAGGACGTCAACCAGCACATAACCCTTGTCACCGAAGACCCGCACAGCGCCCAGAACCCCGCAGTCGTCTTCGCCGCCGGGTCACAGCAGGCCACCCTGTTGCTGACCGCCCTATCGAACGCCGACACCGACGAACGCACCGTGCGGGTGACGTTCGGGACGGGCGCCAAGGCCCCCACCGGCCAGAACCTCGCAGGCGGCATAACCACCACGGGCAGTCCGGTTGACACCGCTGTCACCAACGACGACCAGCCACCTGCCGACCTGCCCGCCATCACCATCGACGACCGCTGGGCCGCCGCTCACGAGGACACCGGGGCGATCAGCTTCGTGGTGGTCCTCAGCGAACCGTCGACCCAGACCGTGACCGTCGACTACCGGACCCGGGAGGGCACCGCCTACGAGTATCTCGACTATGCGGGGGAGCGGGGTCGTCTGGTTTTCCGTCCGGGCACTACCCGGCGCAGCATCAATGTCGTGCCGAGAGCCGACAGCAGACGAGAGAGCGACGAGACCCTCTATCTGGTCCTCTCCAACCCCACCGGCGCCACCATCGAGGACGGCACATCCACCGGCACCATCATCGACGACGACTAACCCGGATGATGTGAAGGTATATAGAACTGTCCGGCTTGAGCAGCCTGCTGCAATCCTCTAATCGTTCGGCCATGTAGGTTGAGGTATGCCGGCATTCCGCACTCGCCGATAAGGCGGCCGTCTCCGAAGCCACGGTTGCCGAAACCATCGCACAGGCCGTCGAAGGCTACAAGCGGGTTTTCGGCAATAGGTTGGCGCAAGTGTGGCTCTTTGGATCCAGGGCGCGGGGAGACCACCGCCCCGACTCTGACGTCGACCTGCTGGTCGTGTTAAGGGCGGAGGCTGACCTGCTTGCGGACCTAGACCTCATACACGCGGTGGCGAACCCGTTGCGTCTTTCGTCGGGCGTATTCGTGGACGGTCACGCCACTACGTTGCAGGAACTGGAAACCAGCGATGACGAGTACCACTACTTCATAAGGCGGGAGGGCCGCAGAGTAGATGTCTGAGCAGGACGTCAGGTTCTTGATGGAATACAGCTTTCGTGACCTAGCCGTCGCCCGGCAGTTCTGCGGTGACGGCCTCTACCAGAAGAGCATCAATGAGAGCTACTATGCGGCGTTCTATGCTGCCAAAGCATGCCTTCTCCATTTGGGCATCAAAACCAAGAGTCATAAGAGTGTCCAGATAGCCATTTGACACGGTAGTGAATGACGGTCACTTGACGCACGACATGGGGATCGTCCTGAACCTGCTGTTAGGAAGGCGGAATGAAGCCGTGAATCGCTACGCCCGGCGCGACCGGACAGAGGAACACGCCGCCGACTCGATGCGCCAGGCCGAGGCGTTCATAGGAGCGGTACAGGATCTGATCTCAACGTGACGCTTCCGAGGCTCACCGGAGTCGGAGCCGAGCGAGGCGTTGGCGATCGTGAGGATGGTGGTCGGGTTGGCGCCGGTGGTTATTCTGGTGTTCTGTGAGTGACGGTCGTACTCGGGGCGCGTTGGTTCGCCGGGCGTTTTCTTTGTCCCGGCGGATGTGGGGGGCGGGGTTTGTCCTGGTGGCGGTGTTGGTGACGGTGAGTCCGTCGGTGGGCGCGAGCGAGGGGGATGC
>WTGP01000007.1 GCA_011523505.1 Gammaproteobacteria bacterium | reverse complement strand
GACAAGCAGGGACAGCGAGAATCGAGCCAGGATGGCGTCTCCAACGAGGAGGGGGGCGAAGAAAGGGCGGGATCGAAGCGCGCCGGCAAATCTATAATTAGGGGGAGCGGAAGTGGCGGAATTGGTAGACGCGCAGGATTTAGGTTCCTGTGGGGTTATCCCCTTGAGAGTTCGAATCTCTCCTTTCGCACCACTACCCCTCCCCTGAACCGGGAATCGAACCACTCAGCCTTATGAATCTCGACAGCGCAAGCTACAAGGTGGAAGACGGCGAGGGACTTCGCCGCGTCATGCACGTGCAGGTCCCCGCGACCGTCCTGCAGCAGGAATTCATGGCGCGCCTGAATGCGCTGCGGCGGCGCACGCGGATACGCGGATTCCGGCCCGGCAAGGCGCCGATCAAGCTGATCCGGCAGCGCTACGGCCAGGACGTCTGGAACGAACTGACCCGCGAGACCATCGAGCGGAGTTTCCGCGAGGGCGCGCAGAACCGGAAACTCCGGGTAGTGGGAGGCGGTGAGGTCAAGACCAGCAAGGCGCGCGAAGGCGCCGATCTCGAATACGAGGCCACCTTCGACGTGCTCCCGGACATCGAGTTCAACCGCCTGGACGAACTCGCATATGAGGAGCCCCAGGTGGAAATCAGCGAGCGGGACGTGGACCGCACCATCGAGCGCCTGCGGCGGCGCGACGCGCAGTGGGAGGATGTCGACCGGCCGGCGCGCGAAGGCGACCGCATGGTGGCGAATATCCGCATCTCCAGGCGGCGCCAGACCGTGGACGCCGGAGACATCAGGGAGGCGCCCCTGATGCTGGGCGAAACCCGCCTGATGCCGCAGCTTGAGGAGCGCCTGGTGGGATTGTCCTCTTCCAGAAAGAAGAAGTTCCGCCTGAAGATGCCGCCCGACTACCCGGACGAAACGCTGCGCGGGAAGCGCGTGCTGTACGAGGTCGACGTCGTGAGCGTCTCCGAGCCCTCGCTGCCGGACCTCGACGAAGAGTTCATCAGGAAACTGGGGGTCGAGAGCGGCTCGATTGAGGATTTGCGCTCGAACGTACGGGCGACGCTGGAACGCGAGCTCGAGTCGGTATGCCGGGACCACAAGCGCCAGGCCCTGTTCGACCAGTTGCTGACCGCAAACCCCGGCCTGACGCCCAGAACTCTGGTGGACCAGGAAGTCGAGCAGGCGCGGGAGGCCATGCGACCGCCGCCGCCTCCTCCGGACCCGGACGGCGAGCAGGAAGCCGGGGAGCCGCCCGAGTTGCCTGAGGAAATGCCCGGGATGCGCGCCGCGGCGGAGCAGCGCGTGCGCCTGCAACTGCTGATCTCCGAGCTCGCGGCGCGCGAGGAAATCGCGCTGGACGATCAGAGACTGCGCGAGCAATTGCAGGTGCTTGCCGCCGGAGCTCCCGATCCCGAGGCGGCGTTCGCGGAACTGGCGGGCAACCGCGAACTGGTCGGCAACCTGCGCGCGCGGATGCGCGAGGAACAGGTGCTCGAATGGCTGTACGAGAACGCCGCCGTAACGCCGCGCCCGATGGCCTTCGACGAGTTCATGGAACCCATGCCCCCCGTCCTTTCCGGAGGAACTGCCCAATGAGTGAAAAAGCACTGAACCTCGTGCCCATGGTCGTGGAGCAGACCGCCCGCGGCGAGCGCGCCTACGACATCTATTCGCGCCTGCTCAAGGAGAGGCTGGTATTCGTCGTGGGGCCCGTGGACGACCACATGGCCAACCTGATCGTGGCCCAGCTGATTTTCCTGGAATCGGAAAACCCCGGAAAGGACATCAGCCTCTACATCAATTCGCCGGGCGGCCTGGTGAGTTCCGGGCTGTCCATTTACGACACCATGCAGTTCATCAAGCCCGACGTGAGCACGCTGTGCCTCGGGCAGGCCGCCAGCATGGGGGCCCTGCTTCTTGCGGGCGGCGCCAGGGGCAAGCGCTACTGCCTGCCGCATTCGCGCGTCATGATCCATCAGCCCATGGGCAGCTTTCAGGGTCAGGCATCCGACGTGGACATTCACGCCAAAGAGATGCTCAAGACCCGGGAGCGGCTGAACCGGATACTGGCCGAACATACCGGCCAGCCCCTGAAGCGCATTGCCCGTGACACCGACCGGGACCATTTCATGAGCGGCGAGGAGGCGTGCTCCTACGGGCTCATCGACCGCGTTCTGGCCAGCCGGGACGAGGTGGGCGCGCCGGAAGAGGACGACGCCTAGCGGTTACAATGCCAGCGCGCGCACAAGCGTGACTGCATCGCATTAAAGCTATGTCCAGCAAAAATAATCGTGGCGGCGGAGGCGAGCGGAAACTGCTCTACTGCTCGTTCTGCGGAAAGAGCCAGCATGAGGTACGCAAGCTCATAGCGGGCCCTTCCGTGTACATCTGCGACGAGTGCGTCGAGTTGTGCATCGACATCATTCGCGAGGAATTCGAGGACCGCGCCGAAAATCAGCCGGTGTCCCTGCCGCTGCCCGCGGGGATCATGAAATTCCTGAACGAATACGTGATCGGCCAGGACCGGGCCAAGAAGGTGCTGTCGGTGGCCGTCTACAACCACTTCAAACGAATGCGTTCGCGGCGCAGGGAAAAGGACGCGCCCGACGTGGAGATAGCAAAGAGCAACATCCTGCTGATCGGACCGACCGGCTGCGGCAAGACCCTGCTGGCCGAGACGCTTGCGCGCATTCTCAACGTGCCCTTCACCATCGCCGACGCCACAACGCTGACCGAGGCCGGTTACGTGGGCGAGGACGTCGAGAACATCATCCAGAAGCTGCTTCAGAAGTGCGACTACGATGTCGAGAAGGCCCAGACCGGGATCGTCTACATCGACGAGATCGACAAGATTTCGCGCAAGTCGGACAACCCGTCCATCACCCGCGACGTTTCCGGCGAGGGCGTCCAGCAGGCGCTGCTCAAGCTCATCGAGGGCACCGTGGCTTCGGTGCCGCCGCAGGGCGGACGCAAGCATCCGCAGCAGGAATTCCTGCAGGTCGATACCTCGAACATTCTGTTCATCTGCGGCGGCGCGTTCGCCGGATTGGACGCGATCATCCGCAACCGGACCGAACGCAGCGGTATCGGCTTTACCGCGGAAGTCTGGGACGAGAACGAAAGCCAGCGCCTGGGCGATGTGCTTTCGCACGTGGAGCCCGAGGACCTGATCCGCTACGGGCTGATACCCGAGTTTGTCGGGCGGCTGCCGCTGGTGGCAACGCTCTATCCGCTGGATCTCGATGCGCTGATGGCCATCCTGGTCGAGCCGAAGAACGCGCTGACCAAGCAGTACCGCGTGCTGTTCGAAATGGAGAACTGCGAACTCGAATTCCACGAGGGCGCCCTCCAGGCCATTGCCGAGCGGGCCATGGAAAGGAAGACCGGCGCGCGCGGTTTGCGCACCATCCTCGAGGATGTGCTGCTGGACACGATGTTCGATCTTCCCTCGCTGAAGAATGCCCGCCGCGTGGTCCTCGATCGGGGGGCGATCATGGGCCAGAACAAGCCCCTGGTGGTGTACGAGACCGACGAACCGCTGGCCTTGAAGCCGCCCGAGGAATACGAGAGGGCCACGGGATCGGATGGCTAGTCTTCTCCCTCGCGGCATGGCGAAATCAGTTGCGGGGCAGGTAACCGGCCGAATCACCGCCGACGCGTTCGGGGTTGGGTTTGACGCCGGCCAGCCCCATATCGAGGTAACACCATGAGCGACGATACCAGCACCGACCTGGCCGTGCCGCGCCGATTGGCAGTCCTGCCGCTGCGCGACGTGGTCGTGTACCCGCACATGGTGGTTCCGCTGTTCGTGGGCCGCAAGCCCTCGATCCTGGCGCTGGAAAACGCGATGGCCGTGGGCAAGGAAATCCTGCTGGTCGCGCAACGTAAGCCGGAAGTGGACGAACCGCAGGCGCGCGACATCTACCGGGTAGGCACGCTGGCGACCGTGCTGCAGATGATGAAGATGCCGGACAACACGGTGAAGGTGATGGTGCAGGGCGTCTTGCGCGCGCGCCTCAATTCGCTCAAGTCGGGCAAGTTCTTCAGCGCGGAGTTCGAGACCATCTCGGAAGAGGCCGCGGGGAAGGACAAGCCCGAGGAAATGGAAGCGCTGCGCCGCTCGCTGCTGAGCCAGTTCGAGTCGTACGTGAAGCTGCACAAGAACGTACCGCCCGAAGCGCTGGCCGGCGTGTCGGGGCTGGACGACACCGGCAGGCTGGCCGACACGATCGCCGCGCACATGCAGCTTGCGCTAGAGAAGAAGCAGGTCGTGCTGGAGACCGGCGATCCGGGCAAGCGCATGGAATACCTGGTGGGCCTCATGGGCAGCGAGATCGACATGCTCAAGATCGAGCGCAAGATTCGCGGCCGCGTGAAGACGCAGATGGAGAAGAGCCAGCGCGAGTACTACCTCAACGAACAGATGAAAGCCATCCAGAAGGAGCTGGGCGAGCTAGACGAGGCGCCGGACGAGATTACCTCGCTCGAAAAGGGGATCAAGGAAGCCGGCATGACCAAGGAGGCCCAGGAAAAGGCCATGACCGAGCTGGGCAAGCTCAAGATGATGGCGCCGATGTCGGCCGAGGCCACCGTGGTGCGCAACTACCTGGACTGGCTGCTGAAGGTGCCCTGGAAGAAGCAGCGCCGGATCAACGGCAACCTGGCGCGGGCCGAAAAGGTGCTGGAAGAAGACCACTACGGACTGGAGAAGATCAAGGAGCGCATCCTCGAGTACCTGGCCGTGCAGAAGCGCGTCCGGTCGCTGAAGGGGCCCATCCTGTGCCTGGTCGGTCCTCCGGGTGTCGGCAAGACGTCCCTGGGCCGTTCGATCGCCAGGGCCACCAACCGCTCCTTCGTGCGCATGTCGCTGGGCGGCGTGCGCGACGAGGCCGAAATACGCGGCCACCGCCGCACCTACATCGGCGCGCTGCCGGGCAAGATCATCCAGAACCTGGCGCGGTCGGGCGTGCGCAACCCGCTGTTCCTGTTCGACGAGGTGGACAAGATGTCGATGGACTTTCGCGGCGACCCGTCTTCGGCGCTGCTGGAGGTGCTCGATCCGGAACAGAATTCCACCTTCAACGACCACTACCTGGAGGTCGATTTCGATCTTTCGCGCGTGATGTTCGTCTGCACGGCCAACACGCTGGCCATCCCGCCGCCGCTGCTGGACCGCATGGAAGTGCTGCGGATTCCCGGCTACACCGAGGACGAGAAGCTGGCCATTGCGCGCAACTACCTGATCGCCAAGCAGATGAAGAACAACGGCGTGCGCAAGGACGAGCTCCGCTTCACGGTCGGCGGCCTGCGCAACATCATTCGCCATTACACCCGCGAGGCCGGAGTGCGCAACCTGGAGCGGGAGATCGCCCGGGTTTGCCGCAAGGTCGTCAAGCGGCAGTTGCTGCGCCCCTCGCCGAAGGAAATCTGCATCGGCCCACGCCAGCTCGAGCCGTACCTGGGCGTGCGCAAGTTCCGCTACGGCCGCGCCGAAAACCAGAACCGCGTGGGCCAGGCCCAGGGCCTGGCGTGGACGGAGGTCGGCGGCGAGCTGCTGCGCATCGAGGCCTCGGTCTCGCCGGGCAAGGGCAAGCTGACGCTGACCGGCAAGCTGGGCGACGTCATGCAGGAATCGATCCAGGCCGCGCTGACCGTCGTTCGGGCACGGGCTGCCTCGCTGGGGCTGGATCCGGGCTTTCAGTCCGAACTGGACCTGCACGTGCATGTCCCGGAAGGCGCCACGCCCAAGGACGGCCCTAGCGCCGGCATCGGCATGTGCACCGCCCTGGTGTCGGCGCTGACCGGCATCCCGGTGCGCGCCGACGTCGCCATGACCGGCGAAATAACGCTGGGCGGCGAGGTACTGCCGGTCGGCGGGCTAAAGGAAAAACTGCTGGCCGCGCACCGGGGCGGCATCGAGCGCGTCCTGATTCCGGAGGAGTGCGTGAAGGACCTGGCCGAGATCCCGGCCAACGTCAAGCGCAGCCTCGATATCCGGTCGGTGCGCTGGATCGACGAAGTGCTGGAACACGCCCTGGAGAACATGCCCGGGGTGCCCGCGTCCGTTGCCGACGATCAGGCCGCCGCGGCGACTTCGACGCCTGCAGCGCCCCCGCCGCCGGACCAGCCGCGCACCCACTGAGCCCTTGTTTCTCAGGGCCGTTCAGGCCTGCATTTTGCTGGCGCGGCGTGCGCTTGCTGCAAAGAGTATGTATTATTGCGGCGGCTTGGGGATTAGTACATAATTCCCAGCCATCCGGGAATTATTCCCGGCTGTTGGGATGATATGGCGGCATCGCTGGTTTTGGGTGCCGCTATACCAATTTTGGGGGTGGATTTCATTGTCCTTTAGACACCGCCAGTGCCTATCGAACCGGTAGATCCGGGCGAAAAACCTACGGAGAATTGCATGAACAAACGGGAACTTACGGATGCCGTGGCGTCGGCTGCGGACCTTGCGAAAGCGGATGCGGCGCGTGCCGTGGATGCGGTTTTAGGGGCCATTAGCGGTGCCTTGGGACAGGGAGACTCGGTATCTCTGGTCGGTTTCGGGACCTTCAGCGTCAAGCATCGCGCCGCACGGCAAGGACGCAATCCCCGTACCGGAGAGACGATACAAATCGCCGCGACCTCGGTTCCCGGATTCAAGGCAGGCCGTGCCCTGAGGGATGCCGTAAACTAACCACCTCCAGCTTTCGGGGCTTGCCCCCGTTCAGCTGTTGCGGCGAGTTCCGCGAGGGTAATGGCGCCGGCGGGTGCTTAGCTCAGTTGGGAGAGCGTCGCTCTTACACGGCGAAGGTCGGGGGTTCAAGCCCCTCAGCACCCATAGCGGAGTGGTAGTTCAGATGGTTAGAATACCGGGCTGTCAATCCGGTGGTCGCGGGTTCGAGTCCCGTCCACTCCGCCACTTACCCTCCTTTTGAGGGTGCATCGAGCGATCCGATGCTCCAGGTAATCCGTGACCGGCTCAGCGGCTGGGTTGCCGGCATCATCTTCGGCGTAATCGGGCTTGCGCTGGTGCTCACATTCGGCACCATGCGGGGCAACGTGGGCATGTCCAGCACCGCCGTGGCCAGCGTGGACGGCGTGGAAATCGGCCAGACCGAGTTCCTGCGCACGCTGGATGAAGAACAGATCAGGCTGCGCGAACAGTTCGGCGAAGCTCTTCCCGAGGAGTTCGAGCAGCAGCTACGCGCCCTCGTGCTCGACGATCTGATCGACATGCGCATGATGCAGGCGCATGCCGAAGAGCGCGGTTTTACGATCAGCGACGAGCGCCTGGCGAGCGTGATTCAGAGTGTTCCCGCGTTTCTCGACCGCGGGGAATTTTCCCGCGATTTGTATCGCAGCGCCCTGGCCAATATCGGCGAGTCGCCGTCCTGGTTCGAATATCAGCAGCGCGGGCTGATGACGCAGCAGCAGTTCTACCGGGGCATCGCCGAAAGCGCGTTCTTTACCCCGGTGGATTTTCGTTTCTACATCGAACTGGTGCAGGAAAGCCGGGCGGTGCGCGGCCTGTTCGTTTCTCCGGAGGCTTTTCGCGCCGGTGCGGCCGTGACCGACGATGAGGTAAGCGAGTATTACGAGCAGAACGCATCCGGCTTCTGGACGCGCGAGTACCTGGACCTGGAATACATTGAAATCGATGCCGCGAGCCTGCCTGGAGAGCAGGAGATCACCGAGCAGGACGCCTTCGAATGGTACGAGCAGAATCGCGACCAGTTCGTAAGCCCGTTCCAGCGCCAGTCAAGTCACATCCTGCTGGCGGCCAGCCCGGAAGGGGACGATGAAGTGCTGGACCGCGCCAACGAGCTTTTTGCCCGGCTTGAGGCCGGCGAGGATTTTGCCGCTTTGGCCGGGGAATTTTCCGAGGATCCGGGTTCCGCCTCGCTGGGCGGGGACCTGGGATGGAACGAGCGCGGCGTGTTCGTTCCGGAGTTCGAGGAAGCGCTGTTCGGCCTGGAGGAAGTCGGCCAATACACGGCGCCGGTGCAAACGCAGTTCGGCTATCACATCATTCGCCTGGACGGTTTGCGCGGAGGAGACATAGCGCCGTTCGAGGATGCCAGGGAGGAGGTGCTGGCGGACCTTGGGGAACGCCGGAGCCGGGCGCGTTTTTATGATCTGGCCGACCGGCTGGCCGACATGGCGCTGGAGAGCGATGACGGACTGGCGTGGATAGCCGAGGAACTCGAGCTGCCTCTGAAGACCATCCAGAACTTTACCCGCGAGGGCGCGGGAGAGTTTGCCGGCAACCGGCGCGTGATCGACGCGGCCTACGGGGAGACCGTGCTGGACCGCGGCGAGAACTCGCGGATACTGCAGCTGGACCCCGAGCGGGCGATCGTCCTGCGCGCCGCCCGTCATCAGCCATCGGAACAGCAACCGCTGGAGGAAGTGGCGGATCGCATTCGGGAGATACTCGTCAGCGACGCGGCCGCGGAGGCCACCGCGGCCCGGGGAGCGGAGTTGCTTCAGCGGCGCCAGGCCGGTGACGGCCTGCCGGAACTGGCGGGAGAAGAGGGCGTGGAGTTGTTCGACGAGCAGGAAATGCGCAGGGATGCCGCCGGCTTCCCCTCGGAACTGCTGAATGCCATTTTCGCCGCCGCGCCAGGGCATTCCGCCGAGGGCCTCAGGCTGCTCGACGGCCGTTACGCGCTGTTTGAAGTCTCGGAGGTATTTCCGGGGCGTCCGGAGACGATTCCCCGGGATCAGCGCGACGAAGTCAAGGCCGACTTGGAGGACCGCGAGGGAATGATGGAATTCGACGCCTATCGCGCCAGCGTGCGCGACAGGGCCAGCGTCTGGATCGCGCCCGAAACACTGGGAGACACGCCGTGAGTCAATGGAATCCGTTGCGCTGGCCCTTGTACGCGCAGATTTTCGCCGGCATCGTGCTGGGCGTGATCGCCGGGCTGATCAGCGGCGATACGGCCGAATTGGTGGCCGGCGTAACCTTCGACTCGATATACGACTACATCGGCACGCTGTTTCTCAATGCGCTGAAAATGCTGATCGTGCCGCTGATCGCCACGTCGATCATTTCCGGCGTGGCCAGCCTGGGCGGCCCCGGCACGCTGGGCCGGCTGGGCGGCAAGACGGTGCTCTATTACCTGGCCACATCCACCATCGCCGTGCTGGTGGGGCTGACCGTCGTGAACCTCGTGAAGCCGGGCATCCTCAACGGGGTCGCCGTGGGCGGGCTTTTGGATTTCGAGACCAATTCGGAGCTGGTGGCCTCGCGGGTGGCAGGCGCCGAGGGCGGCGTTGCGGAAGTGTTTCTGCGGATGTTTCCGCCGAACATCGTGATGGCCGCCGCCGAGGGCCAGATGCTCGGCGTGATCGTTTTCTGCATCCTGTTCGGCTACTTCATTTCCCGCCTCGTGAAGGAGCGGCGCGAGCCGGTCACGGGTTTCGTGCAGGCCTGCTTCGAGGCGATGATGGGGGTCACACGGTTCGTCATGCGGTTCGCCCCCATCGGGGTCTTCGGACTCGTCGCGTCAGTGGTGGCGGACGTGGGGCTGGGCGCGGCAAGGCCACTGGTGGTGTTCTCGATCACCGTGCTGGCGGCCCTGGCGATTCATTTCCTCGTGGTGATGCCGTTGATACTGCTGTTCGTGGCGCGCGTGAACCCGCTGCGCCAGTATCGGGCGATGGCGCCGGCGCTGCTGACCGCGTTTTCGACCGCTTCATCTTCCGCGACGCTTCCGATCACGATGCGCTGCGTGGAGGACAATGCGAAAGTTTCCAGCCGCACGACGGGTTTCGTTCTGCCGCTGGGCGCAACCGTCAACATGGACGGCACGGCACTGTATGAGTGCGTAGCCGTGATGTTCATCGCCCAGGCCTACGGTCTGGAAATAGGCTTCGGCGTGCAATTCACGATTGTCTTCGCCGCGCTGCTCACGTCGATCGGCGTGGCCGGCGTTCCCGCGGCTTCGTTCGTCGCGATCGCGGTGATCCTCGGGGCCGTGGGGCTGCCGGTGGAGGCGATCGGCGTACTGTTCGTATTCGACCGGATTCTCGATATGTCGCGCACCGCCGTGAACGTGTTCGGCGACAGTTGCGGCGCAGTAACGATCGCCCGGCTGGAGGGCGAGAGCGGCGTGCTGGGCGAGGAGAGCCGGCAGCGTCGCCGCGATGAAGAGTGAGTGACTCGCAGCAGCCGGGCCTGCGCCTGGTGCGCGAGCGGCGAACGGTTGCCCTTTTCAAGCCCGAGCCGCCGCCGCGAGAACTGCTGTTGGCGGCCGTGGATGCGGCGCGCTGGGCCCCCAACCATCATCTGACCGAGCCCTGGCGGTTTTTCCTGCTGGGCGCCGCTAGCGTGGACGCCATGGTCGAGATCGCCGGGGAGTTGACCCTGGCCAAGCGCGGCGCCGGTGCGGCGAAGAAGAGGCGCCAGCTCATGGAGGCGGTGCCGCACTGGATGGCGGTTACCTGCCGCCGCACGGAGGACGCTTTTCGCGAGCGCGAGGACTACGCCGCCTGCTGCTGCGCGATACAGAATTTCATGCTGTGCCTGTGGGAGGGCGGCGTCGCCTGCAAGTGGAGCACGGGGGCAGTCACGCGGGACGAACGTTTCTACGAGTTGCTCGGTGTGGGCCGGGAGGACGAAATGGTCGTGGGCCTTTTCTCGATCGGCTACCCGCGGATCATTCCCGAGCAGAAGCGCCGCCCGGTCGGCGAAATCCTCACCGAACTCGCCTAAGGCTATTCGGGGAAGGAGAGGCCGACGGCGCCCATGCCGGCGTCGACCTGCAACACGACGCCGGTAATGCCGGACGCCATCTGCGAGCACAGGAACACGGCGGCGTTGCCCACTTCGTCGAGCGTTACGTTGCGCCGGAGCGGCGCCGCGGATTCGTAGTGGTGCAGCATCTTGCGGAAGTTCGGAATGCCGGCGGCCGAAAGCGTCTTGACCGGTCCCGGCGAAAGCGCGTTTACGCGTATGCCCTTCTTGCCCAGGTCCATGGCCAGGGCGCGCGTTACCGCCTCCAGGCTGGCCTTGGCGGGCCCCATGACGTTGTAGTTCTGCACGGCCCGGGTCGAGCCTGAATAGGAAAGGGTCAGCAGCGCACCGCCGTCGGCCATCAGCGGCGCGGCGGCGCGCGCGAGCGCGGCGAAGCTGTAGGCGGAAATATCGTGGGCGATACGGAAGCCGTCCCGCGACACGCTGTCGGCAAAATCGCCCTTGAGGTTGTCGCCGGGCGCGAACGCGATCGAATGGACCAGGATATCGAGCTTCGGCCAGGATTCCTTCAACTGCGCAAAGGCTTGCGCGATCGACTCGTCGCTGCTGACGTCCATGCCGAGGCAGAAAGGCGCGTCGATTTCCGGCGCGAAGGCCTCGGCCCGCTCGAGCATCCTTCCCGGCAGCGCGCTAAGGGCGACTTCCGCGCCCTCGCGATGAAAACACCGGGCGATGCCCCAGGCAATCGAGCGCTTGCTCGCGATGCCGGCGACCAGCGCCCGCTTTCCCTCCAGAATCGGCATGGCGCGATTCTACAGGCACCGCACCCGCCCGGCCGAACGGTACAATTCTTCCCCGTGCAGCAGGTGGAGATTTATACCGACGGCGCCTGCTCGGGCAACCCGGGGCCCGGCGGTTGGGCGGCCCTGTTGCGCGCGGGGAATCATGAGCGCGAAATTAGCGGAGCGGAGCCGCACACCACCAACAACCGGATGGAACTGACCGCCGCCTTGCGCGCGCTCGAAGCTCTGAAGCGGCCCTGCCGGGTCGTTCTGCATACCGATTCGACGTACGTGCAGAAGGGCATGAAGGGCTGGTTGGACAATTGGAAGCGCAACGGCTGGAAGACCGCGAACAAGAAGCCTGTGCGCAACGAGGACCTGTGGCGCGATCTCGACAAGATCTGCGCCCGCCACTCGGTCGAGTGGCGATGGGTTCGCGGACACGCCGGAAATCCGGGCAACGAGCGCGCGGACATGCTCGCCCGCGAGGCGATGAACTCGCTCGTTGTGACCGGCGCAGCGAAATCCTGATTCGTCGCTGGAGAGGGGAACCGTGCGCCACGTTGCCGTCGATGTCGAAACCACCGGGCTGGACCCCAATTCCGGCGACCGCGTCATTTCCGTCGGCTGCGTGGAGCTCGTCGAGCGGCAGTTCACCGGCCGCGATTTCCATCGGCTGATCGATCCGCAGCGGCCCATCCCGGCGGAGTCCTTCCGGGTGCACGGCATAAGCGACGACCAGGTGGCGGGTCAGCCGAAGTTTGCGGACCTTGCCGAAGAGTTCCTCGACTTCGTGCGCGGCGCCCACCTGCTCGGACACAACATCGAGTTCGACCTGGGGTTTCTCGAGGCGGAATTACAGAAGGCCCAAAGAAAGGAACGGCTTGGAGAGATCTGCGACTCGACCTGCACGCTGAAGATGGCGCGGGCGCGCTATCCGTCGCAGCGCAACAACCTCGACGCGCTGAGCCTGCGCCTGGGCGTGGCGTCCAGCGAGCGGGGCTACCACGATGCCCTGGAGGACGCCCGCCTGACGGCCTCCGTATGGCTTCGCATGACCATGGGGCAAGGCGAACTCAGTATGAGCGAGGAAGCGGGCGGGGGCGCGAAGCGGGCCATCGATCGGGAGGGCCTGAACTTCGCCCGCTTTGAACCGGGCGCCGACGAACTGGAAAAGCACGAGAAAATGCTGAGAAATATCGACGCGAAATCCGGCCGTGGCGCCGCCTGGCTGAAGGAATTCAAGAAAAACTGATTTCCGTCAATTAGAATCCGGCTTTTTGCCGGACTGGAGAAATTCGTGGGGCAATCCATTCGATCCGCTTTTGCGCAAAACTTTCTGGGTGATTCGCCCCGCTGGTACAAACAGACGATCATCGCGTTTCTGATCGTCAACCCGATCCTGTGGTTTCTGCTGCCGGGCGGCGAGTTCATTGCGGGCTGGGTGCTGGTGTTGCAATTCATCTTTACGCTGGCGATGGCGCTGCGCTGCTATCCCTTGCAGCCCGGCGGGTTGCTGGCGATTCAGGCGGTCCTGATGGGCATGACCTCGCCGGAAACGCTGTACACCAAGACGCTGGACAACTTCCCGGTCATCCTGCTGATGATTTTCATGGTGGCTGGCATCTTCTTCTTAAAGGAGATGCTGCTTTACGTCTTCACACGTATTCTCCTGGGCGTGCGCTCCCGGCTGCTGCTCTCGCTGCTCTTCAGCGCCACCGCCGCGGTGCTGTCCGCCTATCTGGACGCGCTGACCGTTACGGCGGTCATCATCTCGGTAGCGATCGGCTTTTACCGCATCTACCACTCGGTTTCGTCCGGCCTCAAGGAGGGCGAGGTTGCCGAACGATTGACCGACGACTCGCGGGTGCCGGACGAGAAGATGGCGGAACTGCGCCAGTTCCGGGCCTTCCTTCGCGGCCTGATGATGCATGCCGCCGTGGGCACCGCCCTGGGCGGCGTGACGACGCTGGTCGGCGAGCCGCAGAACCTCCTGCTTGCGAAGGAAGCTGGCCGCGCATTCGGCGAGGCGGGATGGAATTTCGGGCAGTTCTTCATGAACATGGCGCCAGTGACCATGCCCGTGCTGTTCGCGGGCCTGGCCACCTGCGCCGTCCTGGAGTTGACCGGACGGTTCGGCTACGGCGTCAAGCTCAGCCCCGCGGTGCGCGAGGTCCTCGAGCGCTTCGATCGCGAGGCGTCCGAACGGCGCACGCCAAGGCAGAACGCCGCTCTGGTGGCCCAGGGCGGGGCGGCCGTCATACTGATCGTCGCGCTGAGTCTGCATCAGCTTCATCACACCGAGGTGGGCCTGATCGGCCTGATGATCATCGTGCTGGCCACGGCTTTTTCGGGAGTCACGGAAGAGCATCGTCTCGGCAAGGCCTTTCAGGAGGCGCTTCCGTTTACCGCGCTGCTGGTCGTGTTCTTCGGCATCGTCGCGGTCATATACGACCAGAAACTCTTCAAGCCTGTAACCGACCTGATCTTCACGCGCGAAGGGACCGAGCAGCTCGCGATCATGTACCTGGCCAACGGGCTACTGTCGCTGATCAGCGACAACGTGTTCGTGGCCACGGTGTATATCGCCGAGGTCAAGCAGGCATTGTTCGACGGGCTGATCGATCGCCCGCAGTTCGAATTGTTGGTGGTGGCCATCAATACCGGCACCAATATTCCCAGCGTGGGCACGCCGAACGGCCAGGCGGCCTTCCTGTTCCTGCTGACCACCGCGCTGGCGCCGGCCATTCGCCTGAGCTACCTGCGCATGGTGCTGATGGCGCTGCCGTATACCATCGTCATGACCGTGACCGGCCTGCTCGCCATCATCTACCGCTTGTAAGCGGGGTTGTTGCCCATAGCCCGCGACATCACTTCCGCGCCGGAATGGGCCGCGCTCCTGGGGCACGCCGGGCAGGCGCGCGGGTGGCGGCTGGGCGAACTGCTGGACGGGCCGGGCCGGTTCGCGGACTTTTCCCTGCGCAGCGACGGCCCGGCCGGGGCCGGACTGCTGCTTGATTACAGTCGCCAAAGGCTGAACGGCGAGACGCCCGGACTTCTCACGGCGCTGGCGCGGGCGCGTGGGCTTGAGGCTGCCCGGGCGGCGCTGTTCGCGGGCGAGGTCGTCAACCCAAGCGAGAATCGCGCCGCGCTGCATCCGGA
>WTGP01000010.1 GCA_011523505.1 Gammaproteobacteria bacterium | reverse complement strand
TCAACGCCACCATCGAGGACGGCACATCCACCGGCACCATCATCGACGACGACTAACCGGTGGCCTGCCGGCGGGTCGGGTAGTGGGGTGATGGTCAGCGGAACAGGTCTTCGGCCGATCCGCGGGTCAGATCGGTGGCGGCGCGTGTACCGGGCGGCGGTGTCAGGCCGCGATGATCGCCACGGGGATGGATCGGGCCTTTCCCTTCACCAGGTCAGCGGCCGCGAACGAGGGTCCCGCAACGGAGTCGGCCCGGAACCGCACCTTTCAGCGGACCAGACCCCGGTAGTCGACGCAGCGGTGCCCCACCCTGATATGTTCGGGCAACGCTTCTACCGCCTTATCCAGAACATGTGCGTGGTCGACGATTTCGCTTGCCACGACGTGGCCCGGACACGGCAAGGCGGACAGGGTTTTTCCCAACCCGAATTGGTCCAGGATGTTGGAGGCTGCCCGTAGGGTCGGGTACGGCGGCGACCTGTCGTTCTCCGTGGCCGTCGGGGTTCCGGCACTGCACATACCAGGGGGCCGTCCGGCTCTGGAGCGTACACCCCTGACTGTGGGAGGCTTCGTCAAGGGTCGCCGATGTGTGAGAGCCGGCGTCGGGCGGACCGCCGGGCTGCCGGGGCGGACTGAGGATGCGTTGTTGCCGAGGGTGGACGTTTACGAGCCGCACCAGGACGTCGCGGGCCGCCTCGGCGTCCTCGAGCGTCGGGTGCGGACCGGACAGCGGGCGGTGAGAGCCGTCGGGCTCGCTCGTGACTACGTCCTAGTCGCGGTCGTCGAGTGGGAAAGGACGGACGTGGACGCCCACCGGACGACCACCTTCGCTCCGGGCCAACTCCGGGTGAGACCGGATGTGATCCTCCCATACCTGGTCAATGATGTAGCTGGTCGAGGCGGGGATCTGGGCCGCGGGGTACGCCTGATCGCCATCAAAGGTCGTACAACTCGTCCTTGCTCTGCGGCTGGGAGCCTCGAGGAGGGTCGGTGTGTCCGCTCGGTCGGTTTCTCGACCTGCGAGCAGTTTCATCGCCAACACGTAGTGAGCACTTGCCCCGTACACCCGCAGGTTCGATCCGAGATAGACCGAGCGGGGTTCCCCCGGCGTCGGCCCGGGTGGGGCCTTTACGCGCGCAGCGGCGTTCAACCAGCCGTCTTCAAGACCCTCGTCCCGCCCGACGGCCTCCACCACGCGCCAGAACGCTGATGGGATGCCCTCAGACACGACATCGACGTCGTAGGTGGTCCGGGCCCGGTTCCACTGCAAGGCTATGGCGGCGCCGCCTACGACCACGATCTCGACGGGCGAGCGCAGACCGGCGCCGTGGAGGCCTGCGTCTACCGCTTGGAAAAGCTCTCCGATCCGCTCGGCGTCGAGGCGGTGGTGGGGCAACCTCTCAGTCCCAGGGCAGCCACCAGTCGGGGGTGCCCTTGTCGAGCGTCCGGGGGTGGAACCAGACACGGTGATAGGCACAAACGGCTAGGGAACGCCGGCGAACCCAGCGCGCATAGCGCCCATCGAACGGCCATGCGAACATCATCACGTCCTCCGGCGCGCGGTGGCCGGCGACCCAATCGGGCACAGGCGCACCGGCACGGTCGGCCAAGGCGTGGACGATCACGGCGATCGCCGGCAGCAGATTCGGGTCGTCTCCGTCGTAGACAGGGGCCTCACGGATAAGGGCCGCCTTGTCCGATGCCACGTTCCAATCCCAAATGAACTGCAAAAGAGGGAATCGGTAAGGCCCGCGCGGGTCAGGAACCGACATGAGGGGCGGCAGGGAAGCCGCTGTCAACGACAAACCCCGCGCCTCGCGTCGCGACTGCCTTGTCACGGTTAACCGGACCACGGTCTCGCCTTTCCGCCCCCCAAAGGGGCAGCGCCCAGCCTAGCGGGCGCAGCGAATTGTCCTCTCCCTCAGCCCGAACGGGGATTAGCCTCCCCACCATTTGTGAATCGGGGTGTGGGCGGGTGACGGAAACGTGTTGTGGCAGAAGGT
>WTGP01000021.1 GCA_011523505.1 Gammaproteobacteria bacterium | reverse complement strand
CCACGCCCACCAGCAGGTCGGCCAGGCCGGCCACGTCGTAGCCCTCACCCTTCACACCGCCGTGCAGGCCTTCGTAGAAGAGAACATCAGTCCCGGTCGGGATGTCTTCCCAAGGCGTGAACTGACCGGGCTCGAGGTTCACGCCTAGACGGGCGTTGTGCTCAGCAGCCTCTTCGGTGCTGTGGAGGTAATAACGCTTCTTGCCGGAGCCGGTCTCGCCATAGGTGCGGAACAGCTCTTCGAGCTTGTCGAAGAGGTTGGCCTCAGGGCCGAAGTGGGAAAAATTCTTGCCAGCGGCCAGGGCGTCTGCCATGGCTTGCTTCATCGGCATCCGCTCGTAGCGGTGATAGCTGTCGCCCTCCACCACTGCAGGCGTGATGCCTTCCCGCGCGAAGATGTGCTCGAAGGCGCGCTTGACGGTGCTGGTTCCGGCTCCAGAGGAACCCGTCACAGCAACAACCGGGTGACGCTTCGACATCGACGCAGGGACAACAGGCCCGGCGATCTTGCCAGATCGGGGCCCGAATACACCAATTCTCGTGTCAGAGAGCCTTCAGCAGTTCCTCTCCCATGGCCTGACATCCCAGTTGGGTGCAGCCTTCCGCCATCAGATCACCAGTCCTGAAACCGGCCGCCAGAACCTTGTCAACGGCATTTTCAAGATCCTGGGCTGCGGCCGCCTGCTTCAGACCGATGCGCAGCATCATGGCCGCCGAGAGCACCATCGCCATCGGGTTGGCCTTGTCCTGTCCGGCGATATCGGGTGCTGAGCCGTGAACAGGTTCAAACAGGCCTGGTCCATCGCTGCCGAGGGAGGCCGACGGCAGCATGCCGATGGAGCCGGTCAACATCGCCGCTTCATCGCTGAGGATGTCTCCGAACAGGTTCCCGGTCAGCAGCACATCGAACTGCTTGGGGTCCCGCACCAGCTGCATGGCGGCGTTGTCGACGTACATGTGACTCACGCTGACGTCGCTGTAGCTGGGTGCCATGGCATCGACGCGATCCCGCCAGAGCTGACTGACGTCGAGGACATTCGCCTTGTCGACGGAACACAGCGTGCCGCGCCGTTCCCGGGCCAGGTCGAAGGCCACCTTGGCGATGCGATCCACCTCCGTCCCGGAGTAGGTCATGGTGTTGAAGCCGCGTTCATCGCCATCGGCTTCGATGCGCCCTTTGGGTTGCCCGAAGTAGATCCCGCCGGTCAGCTCACGCACCACCATCAGATCAACCCCTTCGATCACCTCGGCCTTGAGGCTGCTGGAACCGATCAACGCGGGGACGATCTTGACCGGCCGAAGGTTCGCGAACAATCCCATCCCGGCTCTCAGACCCAGCAGGCCCGTTTCTGGGCGTTTGTCCCGCGGCAGTGCGTCGAAGCGTGGACTGCCGATTGCAGCAAGAAGCACGGCATCCGCGTTGTTGCACGCCTCAAGCGTGCTGGCGGGCAAGGGCTCGCCGGTGGCATCGATGGCGCTGCCGCCGATCGGCTGTTCATCGAAGCTCAGGCTGAAGCCGTGGCGCTGGCTCACCTGCTCCAGCAACATCTTTGCCACCGCGGTGATTTCCGGACCAATGCCATCACCGGGCAGGAGAACAACGCGGTGCTGAGCCATGACAACCGGAGACGGCGGGACAGCCGCTGAGGTTACTGAGACGACTCCCGCTTGAGTTCACGGAGTGCCTTCGCGATCTCCGGCAGCTTGTTGAACACCGCCGAGCAGCGCAGCCAGACACGGTTGGGAATGGCGGGATAGCCACTCACCACCTCGCCGGCGGCGACCTCGCCATGGATGCCGCTCTTTGAGCTGGCAATGGCTCCATCGCCGATCTGCGCGCGGTTGGCGACACCGACCTGGCCGGCCAGAATCACGCCGTTGCCGAGACGGGCCCCTCCAGCAATGCCCACCTGGGAGGCCAGGGCGCAACCTCGACCTGTGCTGACGCCGTGGCCGATCTGAACGAGATTGTCGATTTTCGTCCCAGCGCCGATTCGGGTTTCTCCGACGGAAGGCCGATCAACGGTGGTGCCACACCCGATCTCTACCCCGTCCTCAAGAAT